>NZ_JBIQOI010000052.1:0-200 GCF_044197065.1 Kluyvera chengduensis | reverse complement strand
GAAGATGTAACGGGGCTAAACTGTGCACCGAAGCTGCGGCAGCGACACTCTGTGTTGTTGGGTAGGGGAGCGTTCTGTAAGCCTGCGAAGGTGTCTCGTGAGGGATGCTGGAGGTATCAGAAGTGCGAATGCTGACATAAGTAACGATAATGCGGGTGAAAAACCCGCACGCCGGAAGACCAAGGGTTCCTGTCCAACGT
>NZ_JBIQOI010000051.1:0-200 GCF_044197065.1 Kluyvera chengduensis | reverse complement strand
GAAGATGTAACGGGGCTAAACTGTGCACCGAAGCTGCGGCAGCGACACTCTGTGTTGTTGGGTAGGGGAGCGTTCTGTAAGCCTGCGAAGGTGTCCTGTGAGGGGTGCTGGAGGTATCAGAAGTGCGAATGCTGACATAAGTAACGATAATGCGGGTGAAAAACCCGCACGCCGGAAGACCAAGGGTTCCTGTCCAACGT
>NZ_JBIQOI010000050.1:0-207 GCF_044197065.1 Kluyvera chengduensis | reverse complement strand
ACGCACTGGCAGCCGCTGTTTTCCCTTGCGACGAAAATTCAGTTTCAGCAGGCAGTAAATCCGGTGAACACGTTTATGGTTCCAGGTATTGCCCTACCTGCGCAGCAGCTGAAACAACTTCTTAAAACCGTAGCGCGGATAGCGTTCTGCCAGTTCAGTCAGCGCACAGATCACCGGTTCATCACGTCGGGTATCGGGCTGGTAAAA
>NZ_JBIQOI010000049.1:0-207 GCF_044197065.1 Kluyvera chengduensis | reverse complement strand
ACGCACTGGCAGCCGCTGTTTTCCCTTGCGACGAAAATTCAGTTTCAGCAGGCAGTAAATCCGGTGAACACGTTTATGGTTCCAGGTATTGCCCTGCCTGCGCAGCAGCTGGAACAACTTCTTAAAACCGTAGCGCGGATAGCGTTCTGCCAGTTCAGTCAGCGCACAGATCACCGGTTCATCACGTCGGGTATCGGGCTGGTAAAA
>NZ_JBIQOI010000048.1:0-208 GCF_044197065.1 Kluyvera chengduensis | reverse complement strand
ATAAGGGTTGCGCTCGTTGCGGGACTTAACCCAACATTTCACAACACGAGCTGACGACAGCCATGCAGCACCTGTCTCAGAGTTCCCGAAGGCACCAAAGCATCTCTGCTAAGTTCTCTGGATGTCAAGAGTAGGTAAGGTTCTTCGCGTTGCATCGAATTAAACCACATGCTCCACCGCTTGTGCGGGCCCCCGTCAATTCATTTGA
>NZ_JBIQOI010000047.1:0-214 GCF_044197065.1 Kluyvera chengduensis | reverse complement strand
CACCGCTGGGTGAAGCCGAAGTGGCGCTGACCCGCGAAAAACTGGGCTGGAAATACGGTCCGTTTGAAATCCCGGCTGACATCTATGCACAGTGGGATGCGAAAGCCGCAGGCCAGGCGAAAGAAGCCGCCTGGAACGACAAGTTCGCCGCTTATGCGAAAGCTTTCCCGCAGGAAGCCGCAGAGTTCACCCGCCGTATGAAAGGTGACATGCC
>NZ_JBIQOI010000046.1:0-217 GCF_044197065.1 Kluyvera chengduensis | reverse complement strand
GCCCCAGTGGTGGGGTTCCCGAGCGGCCAAAGGGAGCAGACTGTAAATCTGCCGTCATCGACTTCGAAGGTTCGAATCCTTCCCCCACCACCATCTCTAAGCTTTACCTACAATTTGAATTACCCCAGTGGTGGGGTTCCCGAGCGGCCAAAGGGAGCAGACTGTAAATCTGCCGTCATCGACTTCGAAGGTTCGAATCCTTCCCCCACCACCATCA
>NZ_JBIQOI010000045.1:0-226 GCF_044197065.1 Kluyvera chengduensis | reverse complement strand
AGAGACTTGGTATTCATTTATCGTCTTGCGACGTTAAGAATCCGTATCTTCGAGTGCCCACACAGATTGTCTGATAAATTGTTAAAGAGCAGTGCCGCTTCGCTTTTGTCAGCGGCGCGGGATGTGCATATTACGCTTTCCCGCTTCAGAGTCAAGCATTTAATTTCGCTTTTCTCTGTTGAGATTCTCAGGAGAACCTCGCTGACCCGGCGGCTTGTTTGCCGTT
>NZ_JBIQOI010000044.1:0-229 GCF_044197065.1 Kluyvera chengduensis | reverse complement strand
AAAACTCAAATGAATTGACGGGGGCCCGCACAAGCGGTGGAGCATGTGGTTTAATTCGATGCAACGCGAAGAACCTTACCTACTCTTGACATCCACGGAATTTGCTAGAGATAGCTTAGTGCCTTCGGGAACCGTGAGACAGGTGCTGCATGGCTGTCGTCAGCTCGTGTTGTGAAATGTTGGGTTAAGTCCCGCAACGAGCGCAACCCTTATCCTTTGTTGCCAGCGG
>NZ_JBIQOI010000043.1:0-229 GCF_044197065.1 Kluyvera chengduensis | reverse complement strand
CCGCTGGCAACAAAGGATAAGGGTTGCGCTCGTTGCGGGACTTAACCCAACATTTCACAACACGAGCTGACGACAGCCATGCAGCACCTGTCTCAGAGTTCCCGAAGGCACTAAGCTATCTCTAGCAAATTCTCTGGATGTCAAGAGTAGGTAAGGTTCTTCGCGTTGCATCGAATTAAACCACATGCTCCACCGCTTGTGCGGGCCCCCGTCAATTCATTTGAGTTTT
>NZ_JBIQOI010000042.1:0-230 GCF_044197065.1 Kluyvera chengduensis | reverse complement strand
CGGCTCATGCTCGGTGCCAGGTTATTGGCCCGGCAGAAGCGCTGCCAGTCGTCACTGCCGTACTGGCTGCCCTGATCGCTATGTACGATAACCTCACCGTCCGGTTTTCGACGCCACACGGCCATCATCAGAGCGTCCAGCGCGAGTTCGCGAGAGAGAGTGGGCTTCATCGACCAGCCAACCACGTTACGGGCGAAGAGATCGATAACCACCGCCAGATACAGCCAGCC
>NZ_JBIQOI010000041.1:0-239 GCF_044197065.1 Kluyvera chengduensis | reverse complement strand
CAAACACACCTCAGTCTGTTCTTATTACGGAGAACAGAGTTCAGTGTGCTGTTTCAATTTTCAGCTTGATCCAGATTTTTAAAGAGCAAAACTTCTTAATGCACTCGAAAGTACATTCAGAAGTTCATCATTTACCAGACAATTTGTGTGAGCACTTCAAAGAACGTTTCTTTAAGGTAAGGAGGTGATCCAACCGCAGGTTCCCCTACGGTTACCTTGTTACGACTTCACCCCAGTCA
>NZ_JBIQOI010000040.1:0-242 GCF_044197065.1 Kluyvera chengduensis | reverse complement strand
ATACCACGCAGCAGAACACCAACGTTCTCACCAGCACGGCCTTCGTCCAGCAGTTTGCGGAACATTTCAACGCCAGTACAGGTAGACTTAGCAGTGTCTTTGATACCAACGATTTCAACTTCTTCGCCAACTTTGATGATACCGCGTTCTACACGACCGGTAACAACGGTACCACGACCGGAGATGGAGAATACGTCTTCGATTGGCAGCAGGAACGGCTTATCGATAGCACGTTCTGGTTC
>NZ_JBIQOI010000039.1:0-252 GCF_044197065.1 Kluyvera chengduensis | reverse complement strand
TCACCCAGCGGTGCGCCGTGAGAGTCGTGAGTACCCGCTTTGTTTGGTGAACCGAAACCGATAACGGTTTTGCACATCAGCAGGGATGGCTTGTCAGTGACTTTACGCGCTTCTTCTACGGCACGTTTAATCGCTTCTGGATCGTGGCCGTCGATGCCACGGATCACGTGCCAGTGGTAGGCTTCGAAACGTTTAGCGGTGTCATCGGTGAACCAGCCTTCAACGTGGCCGTCGATGGAGATGCCGTTGTCA
>NZ_JBIQOI010000038.1:0-269 GCF_044197065.1 Kluyvera chengduensis | reverse complement strand
TCACCGAAGGTGGTCATGCCAACGATAGCACCGTTCAGGCCCACGTATTTGAACCAGTAGTCGGCGATGCCCGCTTCGATTGCCACGCGCGCAGAGACCGCTTTCGGCAGTACGGATTCACGGTAAGCCGCGTCCTGTTTGTCGAAGGCGTCAGTAGACGGCATGGATACCACACGCGCCTTCACGCCTTCAGCGGTCAGTTTTTCGTAAGCGGCAACGGCCAGCTCAACTTCGGAACCGGTCGCAATCAGGATGATCTGCGGCTGGCC
>NZ_JBIQOI010000037.1:0-299 GCF_044197065.1 Kluyvera chengduensis | reverse complement strand
CCGTAATGGATATAGTTACCCGCGATGTCTTCGTTAATCGCCTTAGAGCCGGACCAGATGGTCAGGTTAGACGGTGCCAGGTCAGCGGAGCCGCCGAGGAATTCAGGCAGCAGAGGACCGAAGGCTTCAATCGCGTTCTGAGACGCTTTACGGCTGGCGATTTTCGCCGGGTTAGCCTGCAGCTTAGCGATGAATTCGTTCGCTTTCGCGTCGAAGTCAGACGGCATGTCACCTTTCATACGGCGGGTGAACTCTGCGGCTTCCTGCGGGAAAGCTTTCGCATAAGCGGCGAACTTGTC
>NZ_JBIQOI010000036.1:0-312 GCF_044197065.1 Kluyvera chengduensis | reverse complement strand
CGCATGGGGAGACCCCACACTACCATCGGCGCTACGGCGTTTCACTTCTGAGTTCGGCATGGGGTCAGGTGGGACCACCGCGCTACAGCCGCCAGACAAATTCTTTACTAAGTGCCAAACTTTAACCCGAAAAACTGGTGCTGATACCCAGAGTCGAACTGGGGACCTCACCCTTACCAAGGGTGCGCTCTACCAACTGAGCCATATCAGCACACTAAATTTGATGCCTGGCAGTTCCCTACTCTCGCATGGGGAGACCCCACACTACCATCGGCGCTACGGCGTTTCACTTCTGAGTTCGGCATGGGGTCA
>NZ_JBIQOI010000035.1:0-340 GCF_044197065.1 Kluyvera chengduensis | reverse complement strand
GTCCTTCATCGCCTCTGACTGCCAGGGCATCCACCGTGTACGCTTAGTCGCTTAACCTCACAACCCGAAGATGTTTCTTACGATCCATCATCGTGTTGCAAAAATTTGAGAGACTCAAACACACCTCAGTCTGTTCTTATTACGGAGAACAGAGTTTAGTGTGCTGTTTCAATTTTCAGCTTGATCCAGATTTTTAAAGAGCAAATATCTCAAACGTCACCCGAAGGTAAGTTTTGAGATATTGGGGTCGGCGACTTTCACTCACAAACCAGCAAGTGGCGTCCCCTAGGGGATTCGAACCCCTGTTACCGCCGTGAAAGGGCGGTGTCCTGGGCCTCTA
>NZ_JBIQOI010000034.1:0-347 GCF_044197065.1 Kluyvera chengduensis | reverse complement strand
GAGATGGAGAATACGTCTTCGATTGGCAGCAGGAACGGCTTATCGATAGCACGTTCTGGTTCTGGGATGTAAGAATCCAGGAAGCCAGCCAGTTCAATGATTTTCGCTTCCCACTCTGCATCGCCTTCCAGCGCTTTCAGAGCAGAACCACGGATGATTGGGGTGTCGTCGCCTGGGAAGTCGTACTGGGACAGAAGTTCACGAACTTCCATTTCAACCAGTTCCAGCAGCTCTTCGTCATCAACCATGTCACATTTGTTCAGGAACACGATGATGTAAGGAACGCCTACCTGACGACCCAGCAGGATGTGCTCACGAGTCTGTGGCATAGGGCCATCAGTCGCAGC
>NZ_JBIQOI010000033.1:0-370 GCF_044197065.1 Kluyvera chengduensis | reverse complement strand
TATGCCCGTAACGCGGTGCGTATGGCGGCGCTGATGAAGAAACGCCAGGTGATGGTCTACACCCACGACTCTATCGGTCTGGGCGAAGATGGCCCGACTCACCAGCCGGTAGAGCAGATTGCCTCCCTGCGCGTGACCCCGAACATGAGCACCTGGCGCCCATGTGACCAGGTTGAATCCGCGATTGCGTGGAAATACGGCGTAGAGCGTCACGACGGCCCAACCGCGCTGATCCTCTCCCGTCAGAACCTGGCGCAACAGGACCGTACCGAAGCGCAGCTGGCGAACGTGGCGCGTGGTGGTTACGTGCTGAAAGACAGCGATGGCCAGCCGCAGATCATCCTGATTGCGACCGGTTCCGAAGTTGAGC
>NZ_JBIQOI010000032.1:0-375 GCF_044197065.1 Kluyvera chengduensis | reverse complement strand
ATGCAATTTTGTGTACGGGGCTATCACCCTGTATCGCCGGCCTTTCCATACCGTTCCACTATCACACATGCTGATTCAGGCTCTGGGCTGCTCCCCGTTCGCTCGCCGCTACTGGGGGAATCTCGGTTGATTTCTTTTCCTCGGGGTACTTAGATGTTTCAGTTCCCCCGGTTCGCTTCATTACGCTATGTATTCACGTAATGATAGTGTGTCGAAACACACTGGGTTTCCCCATTCGGAAATCGTCGGTTATAACGGTTCATATCACCTTACCGACGCTTATCGCAGATTAGCACGTCCTTCATCGCCTCTGACTGCCAGGGCATCCACCGTGTACGCTTAGTCGCTTAACCTCACAACCCGAAGATGTTTCTT
>NZ_JBIQOI010000031.1:0-379 GCF_044197065.1 Kluyvera chengduensis | reverse complement strand
CCATGTTCTTCGGCCCATTGTGCCAGCGCCAGTGAGACCAGCTCTGGCCCGTTGTCCATCCGCATCTTCAGCGGGTAGCCGCGGTTTGCCGCGATCCTGTCCAGCACCCGGATGACTCGCTGAGCCGGGATATTCAGGTCGATTTCTATCGCCAATGCTTCGCGGTTAAAATCATCCACCACATTGAAGGTCCGGAAGCGTCTGCCGCAGACCAGGGCGTCGTGCATAAAATCGATGGACCAGCTCTGGTTTAATGCTTGCGGTGTCGCCAGTGGTGCTGGATTACGCACTGGCAGCCGCTGTTTTCCCTTGCGACGAAAATTCAGTTTCAGCAGGCAGTAAATCCGGTGAACACGTTTATGGTTCCAGGTATTGCCCT
>NZ_JBIQOI010000030.1:0-398 GCF_044197065.1 Kluyvera chengduensis | reverse complement strand
GTACGGCCGCCTTCACGGATTGCGAAACGCAGACCGTCGTCCATCGCGATTGGGTGGATCAGAGTCACAACCATCTTGATGTTGTCGCCTGGCATTACCATCTCAACGCCTTCTGGCAGTTCGATGGTACCGGTCACGTCAGTAGTACGGAAGTAGAACTGTGGACGGTAGCCTTTGAAGAACGGAGTATGACGGCCGCCTTCGTCTTTGGACAGAATGTACACTTCAGATTCGAACTTGGTGTGCGGCTTGATAGAGCCTGGCTTAGCCAGAACCTGACCACGTTCGATTTCTTCACGTTTGATACCACGCAGCAGAACACCAACGTTCTCACCAGCACGGCCTTCGTCCAGCAGTTTGCGGAACATTTCAACGCCAGTACAGGTAGACTTAGCAGT
>NZ_JBIQOI010000029.1:0-412 GCF_044197065.1 Kluyvera chengduensis | reverse complement strand
AGACTCAAACACACCTCAGTCTGTTCTTATTACGGAGAACAGAGTTCAGTGTGCTGTTTCAATTTTCAGCTTGATCCAGATTTTTAAAGAGCAAATATCTCAAACGTCACCCGAAGGTAAGTTTTGAGATATTAAGGTCGGCGACTTTCACTCACAAACCAGCAAGTGGCGTCCCCTAGGGGATTCGAACCCCTGTTACCGCCGTGAAAGGGCGGTGTCCTGGGCCTCTAGACGAAGGGGACACTGAAGTCTCAATCGCAAGACGCCTTGCTATTTACTTTTCATCAGACAATCTGTGTGAGCACTTCAAAGAACGTTTCTTTAAGGTAAGGAGGTGATCCAACCGCAGGTTCCCCTACGGTTACCTTGTTACGACTTCACCCCAGTCATGAATCACAAAGTGGTAAGCGCC
>NZ_JBIQOI010000028.1:0-416 GCF_044197065.1 Kluyvera chengduensis | reverse complement strand
CGTCCTGCAGGCCTGGCGTAAACTCATGGCAAATTGTGCCGTCAGATAGCTGACGAGTTCACGCTTTATCGCTGGTTTTAAAGCTTTTTTTCGATGACGTCTTTCAGTGCCCGGCACTCAAGGCTGAGATCAGCAAACATCTGTTTCAGACGTCGATTCTCATCCTCAAGGTCTTTGATTTTTTTAATATCGGCCGCTTCCATCCCGCCATATTTTGCCTTCCAGTTGTAATAACTGGCTTCCGAAATAGCGGCCTCACGGCACACATCCTTGACGGTACGTCCGGCTTCGACGGACTTCAATACGGCGATGATCTGGTGTTCAGTGAATCGGATCTTACGCATAGCGATCTCCTCAGGGGACATAATCAGTATGTCGGAAGATCTCTAAAAGTGAATGGGTCGTTTTGCCGGGAT
>NZ_JBIQOI010000027.1:0-499 GCF_044197065.1 Kluyvera chengduensis | reverse complement strand
TGCTGGAGGTATCAGAAGTGCGAATGCTGACATAAGTAACGATAATGCGGGTGAAAAACCCGCACGCCGGAAGACCAAGGGTTCCTGTCCAACGTTAATCGGGGCAGGGTGAGTCGACCCCTAAGGCGAGGCCGAAAGGCGTAGTCGATGGGAAACAGGTTAATATTCCTGTACTTGGTGTTACTGCGAAGGGGGGACGGAGAAGGCTATGTTAGCCGGGCGACGGTTGTCCCGGTTTAAGCATGTAGGCGGGAAGTTTAGGTAAATCCGGACTTCTTTTAACGCTGAGGTGTGATGACGAGGCACTACGGTGCTGAAGTAACAAATGCCCTGCTTCCAGGAAAAGCCTCTAAGCATCAGGTAACATCAAATCGTACCCCAAACCGACACAGGTGGTCAGGTAGAGAATACCAAGGCGCTTGAGAGAACTCGGGTGAAGGAACTAGGCAAAATGGTGCCGTAACTTCGGGAGAAGGCACGCTGATATGTAGGTGAAGTG
>NZ_JBIQOI010000026.1:0-513 GCF_044197065.1 Kluyvera chengduensis | reverse complement strand
TTCTTTAAGGTAAGGAGGTGATCCAACCGCAGGTTCCCCTACGGTTACCTTGTTACGACTTCACCCCAGTCATGAATCACAAAGTGGTAAGCGCCCTCCCGAAGGTTAAGCTACCTACTTCTTTTGCAACCCACTCCCATGGTGTGACGGGCGGTGTGTACAAGGCCCGGGAACGTATTCACCGTAGCATTCTGATCTACGATTACTAGCGATTCCGACTTCATGGAGTCGAGTTGCAGACTCCAATCCGGACTACGACATACTTTATGAGGTCCGCTTGCTCTCGCGAGGTCGCTTCTCTTTGTATATGCCATTGTAGCACGTGTGTAGCCCTACTCGTAAGGGCCATGATGACTTGACGTCATCCCCACCTTCCTCCAGTTTATCACTGGCAGTCTCCTTTGAGTTCCCGGCCGAACCGCTGGCAACAAAGGATAAGGGTTGCGCTCGTTGCGGGACTTAACCCAACATTTCACAACACGAGCTGACGACAGCCATGCAGCACCTGTCTCA
>NZ_JBIQOI010000025.1:0-548 GCF_044197065.1 Kluyvera chengduensis | reverse complement strand
CGGCCCACCCGGTTTTTGCCGCAGGTTTCACCGATCTCATTCAGATCGCCATGAACCCGACGATAGCCATAGACGCCACCGCTCAGGGAATATGAATCACGGATGAGCGTCAGCAGACGCTGGTTATCTTTATCCCGCGCAGAGACCGGATTATGCAGCCACGCATAAAACCCGGCCCGGGCAACGCACAACACCCGACACATCGTCATGACACCCCATACAGTGCGGTGCTCATTGATAAAGCGGTACTTCAGTCGGGCTCCCTTGCAAAGTACCGCGCGGCCTTTTTCAGAATATCCCGTTCTTCCTCAGTGCGCTTCAGCTGTGCCCTGAGCTTCAGGATCTCGCTTTTAGCTTCCAGTAAATCCCGGGCATGCTGTTCGCTGTTATCAGGCTTGATAGCCCGTAGCCACTTGTAGAGGCTGTGCGCAGAAACGCCCAGACGGTCGGATACTTCAGCAACAGAATAACCGCGCTCCGTTATCTGACGGACGGCTTCTTCCTTAAATTCAGGTGTAAATCGTGGTGTGCCCATACGCTCCTCCTAT
>NZ_JBIQOI010000024.1:0-632 GCF_044197065.1 Kluyvera chengduensis | reverse complement strand
TATCGCAGATTAGCACGTCCTTCATCGCCTCTGACTGCCAGGGCATCCACCGTGTACGCTTAGTCGCTTAACCTCACAACCCGAAGATGTTTCTTACGATCCATCATCGTGCTGCAAAAATTTGAGAGACTCAAACACACCTCAGTCTGTTCTTATTACGGAGAACAGAGTTCAGTGTGCTGTTTCAATTTTCAGCTTGATCCAGATTTTTAAAGAGCAAAACTTCGCAGTGAACCTTTTCAGGTACACTCTGAAGTTTTCTTGGGTTTGTTGCAGTAAAGGATGGTGGAGCTATGCGGGATCGAACCGCAGACCTCCTGCGTGCAAGGCAGGCGCTCTCCCAGCTGAGCTATAACCCCATCGCAAAATGCTAATCTCTGTACCGACAATTCTTGCGAATTTGGTAGGCCTGAGTGGACTTGAACCACCGACCTCACCCTTATCAGGGGTGCGCTCTAACCACCTGAGCTACAAGCCTGCAGAGATTTTTACTGCTAATTTTCATCAGACAATCTGTGTGAGCACTTCAAAGAACGCTTCTTTAAGGTAAGGAGGTGATCCAACCGCAGGTTCCCCTACGGTTACCTTGTTACGACTTCACCCCAGTCATGAATCACAAAGTGGTAAGCGCC
>NZ_JBIQOI010000023.1:0-862 GCF_044197065.1 Kluyvera chengduensis | reverse complement strand
TGTGAGCTCGATGAGTAGGGCGGGACACGTGGTATCCTGTCTGAATATGGGGGGACCATCCTCCAAGGCTAAATACTCCTGACTGACCGATAGTGAACCAGTACCGTGAGGGAAAGGCGAAAAGAACCCCGGCGAGGGGAGTGAAAAAGAACCTGAAACCGTGTACGTACAAGCAGTGGGAGCATCCTTCGGGGTGTGACTGCGTACCTTTTGTATAATGGGTCAGCGACTTATATTCTGTAGCAAGGTTAACCGAATAGGGGAGCCGCAGGGAAACCGAGTCTTAACTGGGCGTTAAGTTGCAGGGTATAGACCCGAAACCCGGTGATCTAGCCATGGGCAGGTTGAAGGTTGGGTAACACTAACTGGAGGACCGAACCGACTAATGTTGAAAAATTAGCGGATGACTTGTGGCTGGGGGTGAAAGGCCAATCAAACCGGGAGATAGCTGGTTCTCCCCGAAAGCTATTTAGGTAGCGCCTCGTGAATTCATCTTCGGGGGTAGAGCACTGTTTCGGCTAGGGGGTCATCCCGACTTACCAACCCGATGCAAACTACGAATACCGAAGAATGTTATCACGGGAGACACACGGCGGGTGCTAACGTCCGTCGTGAAGAGGGAAACAACCCAGACCGCCAGCTAAGGTCCCAAAGTCACAGTTAAGTGGGAAACGATGTGGGAAGGCTCAGACAGCCAGGATGTTGGCTTAGAAGCAGCCATCATTTAAAGAAAGCGTAATAGCTCACTGGTCGAGTCGGCCTGCGCGGAAGATGTAACGGGGCTAAACTGTGCACCGAAGCTGCGGCAGCGACACTCTGTGTTGTTGGGTAGGGGAGCGTTCTGTAAGCCTGCGAAGGTGTC
>NZ_JBIQOI010000021.1:0-1121 GCF_044197065.1 Kluyvera chengduensis | reverse complement strand
CTTACACACCCAGCCTATCAACGTCGTCGTCTTCAACGTTCCTTCAGGACTCTCAAGGAGTCAGGGAGAACTCATCTTGGGGCAAGTTTCGTGCTTAGATGCTTTCAGCACTTATCTTTTCCGCATTTAGCTACCGGGCAATGCCATTGGCATGACAACCCGAACACCAGTGATGCGTCCACTCCGGTCCTCTCGTACTAGGAGCAGCCCCCCTCAATTCTCCAGCGCCCACGGCAGATAGGGACCGAACTGTCTCACGACGTTCTAAACCCAGCTCGCGTACCACTTTAAATGGCGAACAGCCATACCCTTGGGACCTACTTCAGCCCCAGGATGTGATGAGCCGACATCGAGGTGCCAAACACCGCCGTCGATATGAACTCTTGGGCGGTATCAGCCTGTTATCCCCGGAGTACCTTTTATCCGTTGAGCGATGGCCCTTCCATACAGAACCACCGGATCACTAAGACCTGCTTTCGCACCTGCTCGAGCCGTCACTCTCGCAGTCAAGCTAGCTTATGCCTTTGCACTAACCTCCTGATGTCCGACCAGGATTAGCTAACCTTCGTGCTCCTCCGTTACTCTTTAGGAGGAGACCGCCCCAGTCAAACTACCCACCAGACACTGTCCGCAACCCGGATTACGGGTCTACGTTAGAACACCAGCCATTAAAGGGTGGTATTTCAAGGTTGGCTCCATGCGAACTGGCGTCCACACTTCAAAGCCTCCCACCTATCCTACACATCAAGGACCAGTGTTCAGTGTCAAGCTATAGTAAAGGTTCACGGGGTCTTTCCGTCTTGCCGCGGGTACACTGCATCTTCACAGCGAGTTCAATTTCACTGAGTCTCGGGTGGAGACAGCCTGGCCATCATTACGCCATTCGTGCAGGTCGGAACTTACCCGACAAGGAATTTCGCTACCTTAGGACCGTTATAGTTACGGCCGCCGTTTACCGGGGCTTCGATCAAGAGCTTCGCGTTGCCGCTAACCCCATCAATTAACCTTCCGGCACCGGGCAGGCGTCACACCGTATACGTCCACTTTCGTGTTTGCACAGTGCTGTGTTTTTAATAAACAGTTGCAGCCAGCTGGTATCTTCGACTGATTTCAGCTCCATG
>NZ_JBIQOI010000020.1:0-4394 GCF_044197065.1 Kluyvera chengduensis | reverse complement strand
TATTCAACGTGGGAAGTGTTGATGGTGATACCACGAGCTTTTTCTTCTGGTGCGTTATCGATCTGGTCGAAAGCACGAGCAGCACCGCCGTAGGTCTTAGCCAGTACGGTAGTGATTGCAGCAGTCAGGGTAGTTTTACCATGGTCAACGTGGCCGATAGTACCGACGTTGACGTGCGGTTTGGTACGTTCAAATTTTTCTTTAGACATCGATAGTCCCTCTAATACACGGATAAATCGGTGATATCACCACATCAACCAGACTAAAAGCCTGAAATGTTGAATGCATTAATTTAAACAGAGAGAAACGGGAGGGAGAAGAGAAGTGGTGCTGATACCCAGAGTCGAACTGGGGACCTCACCCTTACCAAGGGTGCGCTCTACCAACTGAGCCATATCAGCACGTCTGGAGCGGGCAGCGGGAATCGAACCCGCATCATCAGCTTGGAAGGCTGAGGTAATAGCCATTATACGATGCCCGCATCCTAAAACTCGGCTACCCAGTTCTTTCTGTGCCAAAAAAAAGAGATTGCTCTCTTTTCTTTGTTTGAGTTCGTCATTTTACCGACCAACTCTGGCTTCGCAATGCTTAGCCGGAAAGTGGTGGTGGGGGAAGGATTCGAACCTTCGAAGTCTGTGACGGCAGATTTACAGTCTGCTCCCTTTGGCCGCTCGGGAACCCCACCAGGTACTTGATGGTGCCGACTACCGGAATCGAACTGGTGACCTACTGATTACAAGTCAGTTGCTCTACCTACTGAGCTAAGTCGGCATCAAGTAGCGCGCATTCTATGGAGACCTGCGGCGACATGCAACTAAAAATTTGCATAAAATGTTCTATCGCTCATGTTTTGTGCGTTCGCGCGTAAAAACTCAGCAAAATGGCATTTTCATGAACAAAAATAGCGCAATTCTCTCTATTCTCTGCGGCTTGCTGATGCCATTTCAGGTCAGCTCGTACCCGACTCGCTGTCATCATTAGCAGCTTCGCTTCTTTACTATTACCTATCACTTACGCTCAGCGGTTGAGTTGGCAACAAACTCTGGGGTTTTCTCACGAAAGCACCACTCATTTGGATTTTTTCTTCTTTTTATATTCCATCTGGTGTTAACCTCCTGCCCATTGTCCTGATTAACTTAATGTGAAGCGTCGCGTGTTATCAGCGTGGCAGCCAGAACATGCTTATGAGAAAACAAGAGCAAACGTTAATGACACCTTATCTACAGTTCGATCGTAGCCAGTGGGCGGCGCTTCGCGATTCCGTGCCAATGACCCTGACTGAAGGCGAAATTACACGCTTAAAAGGTATCAACGAAGATCTGTCGCTAGAGGAAGTGGCGGAGATCTATTTGCCGTTGTCACGTTTACTGAACTTCTATATCAGTTCTAACCTCCGTCGCCAGGCGGTGCTGGAACAGTTCCTTGGCACCAATGGCCAGCGTATTCCTTATATCATCAGCATCGCTGGCAGCGTGGCGGTAGGTAAAAGTACAACCGCTCGTGTTCTCCAGGCGCTTCTCAGCCGCTGGCCAGAACACCGCCGCGTTGAGCTCATCACCACCGATGGCTTCCTGCACCCTAATGAGGTGTTGAAAGAACGCGGGTTAATGAAGAAGAAAGGCTTCCCAGAGTCTTATGATATGCATCGACTGGTGAAGTTTGTTTCAGACCTGAAGTCAGGTGTGCCGGACGTGACGGCACCGGTATATTCCCATCTTATTTATGATGTTATTCCTGATGGCGATAAAACGGTGACCCACCCCGATATACTCATTCTGGAAGGTCTCAATGTATTGCAGAGCGGAATGGATTATCCCCACGATCCGCACCATGTATTTGTTTCCGATTTTGTTGATTTCTCTATTTATGTCGATGCCCCGGAGAAGTTATTACAATCCTGGTATATCAATCGTTTCCTGAAATTCCGTGAAGGTGCTTTCACCGATCCGGATTCTTATTTCCATAACTATGCACAGCTTTCTAAAGAAGAGGCGATTAATGTTGCGACGTCATTGTGGAATGAGATTAACCTAAGGAATTTAAACGAAAATATCCTACCAACGCGCGAGCGTGCAAGCCTGATTTTGACCAAAAGCGCCAACCACTCTGTTGAGCAAGTTCGTCTGCGGAAATAATCGGGATAAAAGAAAAGGGAGCCGCGGCTCCCTTTTTTATTCTGCGCTACGTAGCGAAATTTCACCGCCCACCCAGGGTTTAATTACCCCTTCCTGCTCCAATAATAAAGCACCTTGAGTATCGATCCCACGGGAAATACCAAATATTTCTTTATCGCCAATAATTAATTTCACAGGGCGGTTAATGAAGTTATCTAATTTATCCCAACGAGACAGATATGGCGCTAATCCCTCCTGTTCAAAGAGGTGCAGCGCATCATGTAGTTCATTGATCAACCTCGCCGCCAGGACATTACGATCGATAATGATCCCCGCCTCCTGCAGGTTAATCCAACCCTGATTGATGACATCGTTTTCGACACGGCGCATCACCAGGTTAATCCCGGCACCAATGACAATCTGCGCAGCATCACCGGTTTTTCCGGTCAACTCCACCAGAATACCGGCAAGTTTGCGGTCGTTAAGATAGAGGTCATTTGGCCACTTCACGCGAACCTTATCGGCACCCAGACTCTGTAATACTTCGGCCATGACAATACCGATAACCAGGCTTAGGCCAATCGCAGCGGCGGGCCCCTGCTCCAGGCGCCAGTACATGGACAGATAGAGGTTCGCACCGAACGGTGAGAACCACTTACGACCACGGCGGCCACGACCTGCCTGCTGATATTCAGCCACACAGGCATCACCGGATTTCAATTCACCAATGCGATCGAGCAAATATTGGTTGGTAGAGTCAATAACCGGCAGTACGGCCACATCGCCGTAATCCACAGCACGTTGAATCCGATCCGCTTCTAATAACTGGATTGGCTCCGGCAGACAGTAGCCTTTACCGGGAACGGTAAAGACATCAACACCCCAGTCGCGTAACGTCTGGATATGTTTGTTGATCGCCGCGCGGCTCATGCCAAGCGTCTCCCCCAACTGCTCCCCGGAGTGAAAATCACCATCGGCCAGCAAGGAAATGAGCGTTAATGGCACCGTATTATCTTTCATTTGATTACCTCAACCGCATTTACTTCACCTGCTTGTCCAATAAAGCGGACTTCAGGTTCAAGCCAGACGTTAAATTTGTCACCCACCTGCTGGCGGACATAGTGTGCTAACCTGACCACATCGCTGCTCTTCGCGCTGTCGATGTTGACCAGTACCAGCGCTTGCTGTTGATGTACAGCCGCACCACCCTCAACATGACCTTTTAACTGGCACTGATCGATAAGCCAGCCAGCTGCTAGCTTAACGCTGCCATCAGCCTGAGGATAATGAGGTGCTTTCGGGAAGTTGGTCAGCAGCGCTTGCGCATACTCAGCGCTAACAACTGGGTTCTTAAAGAAGCTGCCCGCGTTACCGTTGACCTTTGGGTCGGGTAGTTTAGTCATACGCATATGGCAAACGGAGTCGAATACTTCACGCGGGGTCACCGTTTCAGGGTCAAGGCGTGTGAGATCGCCATACGTTAACACGGGTTTCCACACTTTCGTGAGCCGGAAACCAACGGCAACAATAGCAAAACGGTCCTGGTAGGCGTGTTTGAAGATACTGTCACGGTAGCCGAATTGACAGTCCTTCGTGCTGAGTCGTTTAGGTTCACCGGTAGCAAGTTCGATGCAATCAACATATTCGCAGACATGTTGCAGCTCAACACCGTAGGCACCGATATTTTGAATAGGGGATGATCCGGCGCAGCCAGGAATAAGCGCCAGGTTTTCAAGGCCAGGCATGTTGTTATCCAGCGCGTAGCGAACCAGATTATGCCAGTTCTCTCCCGCACCAACGTGCAGATGCCATGCATCAGCCGTTTCGCTAACCTCAATACCTTTCAAGCGGTTAAGGATCACCGTACCGGAATAATCTTCCAGAAACAGGACGTTACTTCCTTCACCCAGGATCATAACTGGCAGCCCTTCACGGGTAGATTGCTGCCAGGCGCTCAGTAATTGTTGTTCGTTTTCAGCGCATACGATGTGCTTTGCACAGTGGTCAATGCCGAAGGTATTCAAGGGTTTTAGGGAATGGGTCATAGCTGCTTTCCTGATGCTAAATCGCCGATAGTTTACCGTATCTGCTCGGGGAAGGCTTGCTGTTATGTAGAGGGAGAAAATATCAAAGTTGGTATAAACAATAGGCAGGATAAGGCGTTTTCACCGCACTTTTACTTTCGCACAGACGCAAAAAAGCCCATCCGTCAGGATGGGCTTCTTCACTAATTGATGCCTGGCAGTTCCCTACTCTCGCATGGGGAGACCCCACACTACC
>NZ_JBIQOI010000019.1:0-7645 GCF_044197065.1 Kluyvera chengduensis | reverse complement strand
CCCCCCCCCCCACCCCCCCCCCCCCCCCCCCCCCCCCCCCCCCCCCCCGCCGGGTAAACCGGCCACACGATCAATCCCGGCGCGCAATATCCGCAAACGTCGCGCCAAGAATCTTCGCTAAATCCACCGCCGCCAGCTCAATATCCAGCCCGCGCTTCCCACCGGAGACATAAATAGAGGCAAATTCCTGCGATGGCGCATCAATCACCGTTGGTAGACGCTTCTTCTGCCCCAGCGGGCTGATACCGCCCACCAGATAACCGGTCACGCGCTGGGCAACCATCGGGTCGGCCATGTCGACCTTTTTTGCCCCAAGCGCTTTCGCGACCTTTTTCAGATCCAACTGCCCGGCGACCGGCGTTACCGCCACCGCCAGTTGTTTCATGTCGCCGTTCATCGCAACCAAAAGTGTTTTGTATACCTGGTCGGCATTCAGGCCGAGTTTACGCACCACTTCATCGCCAAAATTAGTTTCATTCGGATCGTGATCGTAGGTGTGGATACTGAACGGGATCTTGTTCTTTTCGAGTAGCTTAACTGCGGGAGTCATAACGTTCCTTCTTACTACAGACGTGATATGCAACCAGCATACGCCCTAAAACGGACTAAAAAATAGTATAATCTTGCGCAATAGGTATTGGCAGTTGCGGCAACTTTGAGCGACAATCGAGAGATCCGGAGTGCGAACTCCGGGATAATAATAATGATGAAATTCCTCTTTGACGGGCCAATAGAAATATTGGCCATTTTTTTATCTCAGCATTTGCGGCAGATTGCCCTCTCCGTATAAATGTAGCGCTCCCACGGCCACCACATAACGTCCAGGCGGCAGCGCCAGCAGCGCGTCGCGCCAGGCTTCATTGCGTTTCACCATCAGCACATCATACAGTGACTGGCTAAAAGTATTGGGCAGCGACGCCGTGCCGTTAGACGGCGGCTGCTCTAACCACCAACCGATCATCACCTGCAGCAGCCGGGCGTTGGTGTGCCAATGGGTCAGCGTATCGTCAAGCAACGCCATTCCCCCATCAGGAAGGTGGCAGAGCAGGGCTATCTGGCTGTCGGCCCCCTCCAGTTCCTGCACCGGCAGCGACATTTCGCGCGCGGCCTGAAGGAGCTGATAATCAATACCGTAATCCGGGCGCAGACCCAGCTTTTGCGCCTGGGTGGCCTGCAGCACCATCGCCACCTGCCACAGCGGCTGGGTATCGAAGCGGTACAGCGGCATGCCCAGTTCGTCGCTGAGCTTTTCAAGCTGGCTGAACTGCGCTTCGCTGAGTCGTTCGCGAAGTGGCGGGTATTCTGGTAAATCGCTGAAAGGGGTCTCGTTACCGGAGATATCCGCTTCGACGATTAACGCATCGGCCTGATGAAGTTTTTTCAACAGCTTAGCAGGAAGCGGCGCCATGTCGCGCGTGCCCATATGAATGCTGCCCACCAGATGCAGATGGCGACCGCCGGGGAGTATGACGTCCAGCGCGGGCCAACTGTAGGGGGAACCGCGCAGCGTGCGCCACAGGCGTTGTAGTTGATTTAACAGGCTCATCCGCGCTCCCTGGAAGGAAAATCTCATGCTAGCGCGATGGAGGGAAAGGTGCAAACGCGTCCCTCCCGGTGGCGGGAGGGACGGTAGATTACTGTTTAGGTTTGAAGCGCAGCAGGCGGTTAGCGTTACTCACAACGGTAATCGATGAGAGCGCCATTGCAGCCCCCGCAACCACCGGGTTCAGCAGCGTCCCGGTCAGCGGCCAGAGGATCCCCGCGGCAATCGGAATACCCAGCGAGTTATAGACAAATGCCCCGAGCAGGTTCTGCTTCATATTACGCAGCGTCGCACGAGAAATCGCCAGTGCATCGGCGACCCCAACCAGGCTATGACGCATCAGCGTAATCGCCGCGGTTTCAATCGCTACGTCGCTGCCGCCGCCCATGGCGATACCCACATCGGCCTGCGCTAACGCTGGCGCATCGTTGATACCATCGCCGACCATCGCCACTTTCTGGCCTTGCGCCTGCAAGTCTTTAATCGCCTGCGCTTTACCGTCCGGCAGTACGCCTGCAATCACTTCATCAATACCCGCTTCTTTGGCAATCGCGTTGGCGGTGACGGGGTTATCCCCGGTCAGCATCACCAGACGGTAGCCTTCACGGTGCAGACGTTGCAGCGCGGCAACGCTGTCGCTGCGCAGCGGGTCACGAATGGCGAACAGCGCGGCGGCTTTGCCATCGATGGCCAGCAGCACCGGCGTGGCGCCCTGTGCGGCTTGCTGCGCCATTTCATCGTCCAGCTCGCGGGTGACAACCTGATGTTCATGCAGCAGCGCCTGGTTGCCGAGCAGCAGGGTATGTCCGTCGCTTTCGCCGCTCACGCCCAGCCCACGCAGGGTGCGGAAGGCGTTAACCTGCGGCAGTGATTTTTCGGCGGCTTTCTCCACGATAGCGCGGGCCAGCGGGTGGTTAGAACCCTGTTCCAGTGCGGCGGCGAGGCGCAGCGCGGTGGCTTCGCTAATCGCCCCGAGAGTTTTGACCGCAACGACCTGCGGTTTGCCTTCGGTCAGCGTGCCGGTTTTATCAAATACCAGCGTGGTCAGTTCGCTGGCGCGCTGCAATGCATCGGCATCACGCACCAGTACGCCGTATTCTGCGGCACGGCCGACACCGGCAATAATCGACATCGGCGTTGCCAGACCTAACGCACATGGACAGGCGATAATCAGCACCGTCGTGGCGATAACCAGGGTGTAGACAATCTGCGGCGCCGGGCCGAAGAAGTACCAGATGGCGGCGCTAAAAATGGCAATGGCGACCACCACCGGCACGAACACGGCGGAGATTCTATCTGCCAGTTGGCCGATTTCAGGCTTACTGCTCTGCGCCTGACGGACCATTTTAATAATGCGCGACAGCGTGGTGTGGCTACCTACGGCGCTGGCGCGGAACTGGACTGAACCGTCTTCGACCACGGTACCGGCATGAATGCTGTCACCGTCGCCTTTTTGCTGCGGGATAGGCTCACCGGTCAGCATCGCTTCATCAAACCAGGCTTCGCCCTGGCTGATTTCACCGTCAACCGGAACGCGGTCACCGGTTGCCAGACGTAAGATCATGCCAGGCTGAACGTCGGCCAGCGGCACGGTTTTCTCACCGTCTTCCGTCACTACGCGAGCGGTCGGCGGCGTCAGGTCGAGCAGTTTTTCCAGCGCCCGGGAGGAGCGCTGGCGTGCGCGAGCCTCCAGCATATGCCCCAGATTTATCAGACCGATAATCATGGCACTGGCTTCATAATAAAGGTGGCGGGCTTCCATTGGGAACCACTGCGGCCACAGGTTGACGCTCATCGAATAGAGCCACGCAACGCCGGTACCCAGCGCGACGAGGGTATCCATCGTGGCAGTACGGTTCTTCAGGCTTTTCCACGCGCTGGTGTAAAAGTGACCGCCAGCAAACATCATCACCGCCAGGGTGACTAAACCGATGACCAGCCACAGGGAGCGGTTATCGTCGGAGACCATCATGTTGTCGCCGATCATCCCCCATACCATGACTGGTACGCCGACCAGCAGGGCGACGATCGCCTGCCAGCGAAAACGCTTCATGGTCGCGAGGGCGGTTTCCTGCTGACGTTCGCGGCGCTTGAGATCGTCTTCAATCGCTTCCGCGCCGTAGCCGGCTTTTTCCACCGCCTGGACTAAATCCCCGGCGGAGGCGCTGCCCATCACCAGGGCCGTGCGCTCCGCCAGGTTCACCCGTGCCTGTACGACGCCCGGTACGGCCTGCAACGCATTCTGTACCCGGGAAACGCAGCTGGCGCAGCTCATACCGTTGATCAGCAATTGTTGGCTGTCATCCAGTTCCTGTGCTGCCGGAAGCTCAGGGGTGGCCGCTGTCAGTGCTTCCGACGGGAGTGATGACTCTGCCAGCGGTTTAGCCTTTGGGTGGCTTAACTCCGCGCCATAACCGGCTTGTTTAATGGTTTCGATAAGCGCGTCGGCGCTGGCGCTGCCGGTTACGTGGGCGGCTTCGATAGTCACTTCCGCATGGTCAACGTCAGGGCGTTGTTCCAGGCTCTCTTTCACGCGTTTTACGCAGTGGCCGCAGGACAGACCGTCCAGGGCTAGATCGATGGTTTGAGACATATCACTTTCCTCAATAATGGATGACCAAATTCACCTTATGGTCTACAGTTGTGAAGGTTAAACCTTCCAGCAAGGGGAAGGTCAAGGGGGAAATGTGAATATCAGTGATGTTGCCAAAAAAACCGGCTTAACCAGCAAAGCGATTCGTTTTTATGAAGAGAAGGGGCTGGTCACGCCGCCGCTGCGCAGTGAAAACGGCTACCGCAGCTACACGCAGAAACACCTTGATGAGTTTACGCTACTGCGTCAGGCACGACAGGTTGGGTTTAATCTTGAAGAGTGCGGCGAACTGGTGAATCTGTTTAACGATCCAAAGCGCCATAGCGCGGATGTGAAAGCCTATACGCTGCAAAAAGTGGCGGACATTGAGCGCCACATCAGCGACCTGCAGGCGATGCGCGATCAACTGCTCTCGCTGGCAGCATCCTGCCCGGGAGATGACAGCGCCGATTGTCCGATTATTGATAATCTTTCCGGCTGCTGCCACCGTAAAACCCAGTCCTGATTCCTAGCGAGGAGGGGAGAGCCTGATTCGTAGGACAATCCCTTCCACCGCAATCACCTCGACTTTGCTACCGACGGGCAGGTCGTCGTCAGCGGCAACCGGCCAGGAGCTATCGCCAACCCGCATATGGCCGCGACCGTTCACCAGCGTGCTATCCAGCGTAAAGCGCTGGCCCAGCAGCTGTTGGCCGCGCTGGTTAAGCTGGCCTTCAACCGGTCGCTGACGGTTCGTTCGCCGGGTCAACCACTTCCACCACAGCCACGCCGCCAGTAGCGTCAGCACGGCAAACAGCACACCCTGCCACTCCCAGCTAATGGGCAGCAGCCAGGTAATGGCGCCGGTGACCGCCGCCGCAATGCCGCTCCACAGCAGGTAGCCGCTGCCGCCGAGCATTTCGGCAACCAGAAGCAACCCGCCAAGGCTTAGCCAGAAGAGATGCGGGTGCGTGAGCACCAGCGCAATCATGATGATTTCCGTTCGCTGGCGCTGTCTTTAATCAGCTCGGCGATCCCGGCGATTGAACCCATCAGGCTGCTGGCATCCAGCGGCATCATCACCACTTTGCTGTTATTAGCGGAGCCAATCTGCTGTAACGCATCGGTGTATTTCTGCGCCACGAAGTAGTTCACCGCCTGGATATCACCGGCAGCAATCGCTTCAGAAACCATCTTCGTTGCCGTGGCTTCTGCCTGCGCAGAACGTTCACGCGCTTCCGCCTGCAGGAACGCTGACTGACGCTCACCTTCAGCGGTGAGGATCTGCGCCTGTTTTTCACCTTCGGCTTTAACGATTTGCGCCTGACGGATACCTTCGGCTTCGAGAATATAGGCGCGCTTGGTACGTTCGGCCTTCATCTGTGCGTTCATCGCATCGATAAGCTCTGCCGGTGGACGCACGTCGCGAATCTCGATACGAGTAATTTTGATGCCCCACGGATTAGTCGCTTCATCGACGATATGCAGCAGGCGCGTGTTGATGTTGTCACGCTGGGAGAGCATTTCGTCGAGCTCCATCGAACCGAGGACGGTACGAATGTTGGTCATCGTCAGGTTGATAATGGCCAATTCAAGATTGCTGACCTCATAGGCCGCTTTTGGTGCATCAATGACCTGAATAAAGCAAACGGCATCAATTGAGACGTTGGCGTTATCTTTGGAAATAACTTCCTGAGATGGAATATCGAGTACTTGCTCCATCATATTGATTTTGCGGCCGATGCGATCCATAAACGGCACCACCAGGTTTAACCCTGGATGCAGCGTTTTGGTATAGCGGCCAAAGCGTTCGACCGTCCACTGGTAGCCCTGAGGCACAACTTTGACGCCCGCCGCGACAATCACCAGCGCGACGAAGATAAGAACCGGGATAAATATCAGCATAAAACCTCCTGTTTAACTGTCCGTAACCTGTTCAAGTATATCGGCTATGCAGGGGAAATTCGCCCCCTGAAATTAATTGGGGTTACACTAAGGGCACAAAAGTCAGCATCAGGACAAAATAAAGCAATGAAGGAAAATAGCGCGATTTTACAGCTTGAGCAGGTGAGCTTTCATATTGGTGAGAAAACGGTCCTTGATAAGATTAATTTAAGCGTGGCCCCCGGTGAATTTACGCTGATTACCGGGCCCTCCGGCTGCGGCAAAAGCACCTTATTAAAAATTATCGCCTCGCTGCTTTCACCCACCGATGGGAAGATTCTATTTGAAGGCCAGGATATCAATGCATTAACCCCGGAGGCTTACCGCCAGCAGGTTTCCTACTGCGCACAAACCCCGGCGCTGTTTGGCGATACGGTTTATGACAACTTTATTTTCCCGTGGCAGATACGCAATAAAAGTCCTGAACCGGATCGTTTTCTGACGCAGCTGGCACGCTTTGGCCTGCCGGAAGAGACGCTGTCAAAATCGATTAACGATCTCTCCGGTGGGGAAAAACAGCGGGTATCGCTCATTCGTAACCTGCAATTTTTACCGAAGGTGCTGCTGCTGGATGAAATAACCAGCGCGCTGGACGAGCAAAACAAAAAGAACGTGAACGAGATTATTCATCAGTACGTGCGCGAGCAGCAGATTGCCGTGCTGTGGGTGACGCACGATAAAGATGAAATCAGCCATGCGGATGAAGTGGTGACGCTGCCTTCGCATAGGGAGGCGGGCAATGAATAGCGAACATATCATCACTAACCAATCGCTGGCGCTATCAATGGTGCTGGTACTGGTGGCCATCATCGTGAGCTACCGGGAAAAGCTGGCGCTGGAAAAAGACATTATCTGGAGTATCTGCCGGGCGGTGGTGCAGCTGATTATCGTCGGCTATGTATTGAAGTATATCTTCAATGTTAATCACGCGGTGCTGACGCTGTGCATGGTGCTGTTTATCTGCTTCAACGCGGCGTACAACGCCCAAAAGCGCAGTAAGTATATTGATAAAGCCTTTGTGTCATCGTTTATTGCCATTACCACCGGCGCGGGGCTAACGCTGGCGGTGCTGGTGTTCTCCGGCTCGATTGCCTTTGTGCCGATGCAGGTGATCCCGATTTCCGGGATGATTGCCGGGAACGCGATGATTGCGGTGGGGCTGTGCTACAACAACCTGGGGCAGCGCTTTAGCGCCGAGCAGCAGCAGATTCAGGAGAAGCTGAGTCTGGGGGCAACGCCGAAAATGGCCTCTGCACGCCTGATTCGTGAAAGTATTCGTGCGTCGCTGATCCCGACCGTGGATTCGGCAAAAACTGTGGGGTTGGTGAGTCTGCCGGGGATGATGTCCGGGCTGATTTTTGCCGGTATAGACCCGGTAAAAGCGATTAAGTATCAGATTATGGTGACGTTTATGCTGCTCTCAACCGCCAGCTTGTCGACCATTATTGCCTGCTATCTGACCTACCGGAAGTTTTACAACGCCCGCCACCAGTTGGTGGTGACGCAATTGAAGAAACGCACATAATGTGAGATTTCCCGGCGGGGGGGGGGGGGGGGGGGGGGGGGGGGGGGGGGGGGGGGGGGGG
>NZ_JBIQOI010000018.1:0-21823 GCF_044197065.1 Kluyvera chengduensis | reverse complement strand
TCAGTGAATCGGATCTTACGCATAGCGATCTCCTCAGGGGACATAATCAGTATGTCGGAAGATCTCTAAAAGTGAATGGGTCGTTTTGCCGGGATACTTACAGTGTATCCGGATAACTTTCACGGTAGTAACTATCTCTTTCATGACTAGTGGTTCGCTTTGATACCTTTAAGACCCGGCAATCTTTCCTACCTAGGTCTCTTGCCAGTATCAGTATCCTCTATTTAGGCTTATCCTGAAGTGAACTAAAGGATATCTAGTTTTTTTATTTCATTTATCCACGGTCTAAATTCTTCTAGTAAGTTATCGTATAATTTTTCATCACTGATAGCGCCAAAATCATCCATTGCAAAGAAATGGGTGTTATCAACGCGTCGGTCTGTAAAATCATCTAGATTTTTCAGAATTCCGTAACTTGCTCCACCTAGGCCGACAAACTTCCAGAAGATCGGGTAGTTGGCTGAGCGCCGTATAGCATTCTTAATTGCCCCGGTTTTACTTATCCCTCCATCAGTAATAAAGACTATGTAAACCGGGATTTTTGAGTCCTTGAAGTAGTCAATAATTTCTTCCATTACCGGCGGCTCATTGTTAGTCCCTCCAAGTCCAGGCAAATTTTCCCAGGCTGAACGCTTTCCGGATCCACGAATGGTCTGAATATAATCGTCAAGGTTATCCAGAGTGACGTTTGGATACTTCTTATGCTTCTCTCCAAACCCCCAGACATCCATCTCACCATCATCATCGAACTGAGCGGCAAGAATGGCGATGCGGTCCAGAACGGATTGAACGTTGCCCTTACTGAACTGGCCACTCATTGAGCCAGATGCATCAAGAACAAACGCAACTGCCGCCTCTAGGGTGTCCAGCTTATTTTTAGTGAGACTGACTGAGGCCTTTTTAGCGAGACTTACAAGTCGTGGAGATTTGGTTTCAAGTTTCTTTTCCAGACTGATACGTGCTGGCCGCGGAGCTGTCGGTGCTACATCAACGCCATAACTAATGGCCAAAGGCTCAAGTCCACCGTTAAAACCCTGCCCAAGCGCCCGGAGCTTCCAGTTGCCGTTGTGGCGATACACCTCCGCCACAATAATAGCTTTCTCGCTACGCCCTACTGTTTCGAGATCAAACGATGCGAACCCGGGGACCTGAAGATTCAGGTGCTGCAAGCCTGTAATGGTATCGCTTCCGTCAATTACGAGGGTTACGGCTATTTTCTGAACAGACAAGGAAACGTGGCTAAGCTCAATATGAACGCTTGATAGCTGCGTCCCTAGTGTCAGTTCTACAGCCCCCTCAGGTGAACTCAGGTTATTGAAAAAAATGAAATCGTTATCACCACTCACCTTACCTTGTGCGTTGAGCAAAAAAACGCAAGTGTCGGGTTCACCGTTAAAGCCGGGACGTACCGGGTATCGCAGATTAAGCGTGATTGATGATGAAGATAGAAGGATATTTTGACCTGACTGTAATTGCATGACTCTGTTCCTTGTTTAATAACCGTAGTCTCTGCCACCCTTTACGCGGGTTCTGGCCTGAAGAGCTGAAATACACTCATCACGCTTTTGCTTGTTCGAGAAGTTGATGCGTCGGGATCCGAAATCACCATGTATATAGAAGTTGACACCTTTCTCGCGTGTGATATTCGATATTTTTCTAATATCAATGCTATCCTGCTCGCCCATTCTACTTAGAAACTTGAGACGGAGCCAATCACCCAATCCCATATTGCCTATATCTGCTGGAAGAATTATCGTTCGATCATTATCGTTGAAAATTATACCGAAATATTCTATAGCGATGCGTTCCGCCATTTTTTTCATTGGCCAGAGCATTACAACCGGATAGAGAAATAACATAACTATTACTATATAATGTGATGTTTCCGGCGATACAAATTTAACAGGAAGTACACTAAGTTGAAAAACGAGCAGTGCTGAAAAAACAATAACAGCGACAGAGGCACCCAATGTTTTAAACAGAACGCCAATATCATATACGCGCTGAGTATTAGGGATTGCTGAATATTTTCTTTTTAGTTTCCGGTAGAAAAATATCCCGAATATCAGGAACGGCAAGAATACAAAAAAAGCCACAACAAAAAGTAGTATTACAGCTGAACCATCATCTTTTTTCTTTGCCATGTGATAACACCTATAAAAAACCCGGTGACAGCACCGGGTTGAATTTATTTTTATTATTAAATGTTTACGCCGTGCTGGGTTGCCAATGCAGATAAACCGCCTGCAAACCCCTGACCTACGGCTTTAAATTTCCATTCGGTACCATGGCGATACAGTTCGCCAAAGATCATTGCGGTTTCGGTCGAGGCGTCCTCAGACAAATCGAAACGGGCAATTTCCGCTCCGTTGTCGTTGTTGTAAACACGCATGAAGCTGTTGCTCACCATGCCGAAGTTTTGTTTACGCACTTCGGCATCATAGATGGTAACGGCAAACACCAGTTTTTTAATGTCTGCTGAAATTTTGGTCATGTCGATTTTAACCTGCTCATCGTCTCCGTCGCCTTCACCGGTACGGTTGTCACCCTGGTGCTCAACCGCGCCGTCAGGGCTGGTTTTGTTATTGAAGAAAATGAAATGGGCATCTGAAAGCACTTTACCGTCTTCACCTACTGCGAATACGGAAGCATCCAGATCAAAACCCTGACCGTCAGTTACACGGGCGTCCCAGCCCAGGCCAACCATCGCTACATTCATGGTTGGTGCTTCTTTGGTCAGAGATACGTTACCGCCTTTTACGAGAGAAACTGCCATTTTTAGCTCCTGCAAACAGTTTGATGAGGGCTGAATCAACAGCCCCAGTTATGAAAAGTAACTTTTCAATCAGGACGCGTTAATGCCGTACTGAGCACATACAGATGCCAGACCACCAGCATAACCTTGGCCCACTGCCCGGAATTTCCACTCAGCATTGTGGCGATACAGCTCACCGAACAGCATGGCAGTTTCAGTAGACGCATCTTCTGTCAAATCGTAGCGAGCAACTTCAGTCTGGTTATCGTCATTGACCAGACGAATAAACGCACCGGATACCTGACCAAAGCTCTGACGACGAGCCTGGGCATCATGGATTGTCACAACGAAGATGATCTTGTCTACGTCAGACGGGACTGTGTCCAGTTTAATTTTCAGCGATTCATCATCACCATCGCCCTCACCAGTACGGTTATCACCGGTGTGCGTCACGGAACCATCAGAAGACGTCAGGTTGTTGTAGAAAATGAAATCAGCGTCACCGCGCACTTTACCGTTAGCGGCCAGCAGAAATGCTGAAGCATCCAGGTCAAAATCCTGACCGTCAGTAGAACGCGCATCCCAGCCAAGGCCCACCAGGACGTTTTTCATTGACGGGGCTGCTTTACTCAGGGAGACGTTCCCGCCTTTGGAAAGAGAAACACTCATAAAATAACCTCTTCGATTAGTAATTGTTCAGGTTAACACTTAAGGGGATTAGCTCCCCTTTTCCTCAGATTCAGATTTGCCTGGGAACATAACGCTTGCAATGATACCCAGCGCCAGAACACCCAGCACGACATACAGGCTGGTTGTGGCCGCGATGCTGTACCCATGATGCCAGATGTGATCGGTCGCATTCAGACCCAGTTTCGCTGCGATGAAGAACAGCAGCACGATGACGGCCTTCTCCAGATGAACCAGATACTGTTTCAGTGCCTCAAGGACAAAGTACAGAGTACGCAGACCCAGAATAGCAAACATCATGGCGCTATAGACAATCAGCGGTTCACGGCTAACGGCAATGATTGCCGGTACCGAGTCAAACGCAAACATCACATCAGAGAGTTCAACCACGGCAACACACAGGAATAGCGGAGTAGCATACAGCGCCATCTTTTTACCACGGCCAATGGTCACGTCGCTGTTTTCTGGCTTCGCCAGTTCGGCATCCACTTCCTTCTGGTTAAGCAGAAAAGCATGACCTCTGAGCTTCGGCCAGATGGGGAAAAAGCGTTTAACCATGCGGTAAGCCAGATGCTGGGAGTAATCTTCAATATCACCATCGTCATCACCGCTTTTAAGCATCATGACCGCCGTCCAGGCAACGATGATAGCAAAGATGACTTCAACGTACGGCCCCAAACTCAGCAGGCTCGTACCGATGGCGACAAAAATGCCCCTGAAGACAATGGCACCAATGATCCCCCAGTAGAGAACACGATGGCGATAACGATCCGGAACGGCAAACCAGGAGAAGATGGCCATCATGACAAACAGGTTGTCGACCGACAGCACTTTCTCCAGCGCATAACCTGTGACAAACAGACTGGCAACCTCAGCACCGTGGTGAATGTAGAGGAAACCGGCAAATGCCATCGCAACCACAACCCAGAATACAGACCAGAGGGCCGCACTCTTCAGTGAGATAGGCTTGTCATCACGGTGCATAAACAAATCAATAAAGAGGGCACCGACTGAAAGCGCAATGAAAACAATGACAGTTTCAGTCGGGAAACCGATGTGTGTTGAAACCATATTTTACCCTTAGGGATGTGGATCAGAGGCCAAATTCAGCCGGGTCGAAACCCAACGCGATCGCGATCTCGCGGGAGGCCAGTTTCTCATCCTGATCGAAGTTACCGTCACTTTTCGCAACAGCAATACCAACACGTAAGGCCAGTTGAGCGGCCTCAGGCTGATCTTTCAGCGCCAGGATGTATTTCATGGTTTCTCCCTTGCCAATTTCCACATCGAAATCGAAGCTTGAAACCAGTTTATTGAAGAACTCGATCACTTCATTGGTATCGAAGACCTTTAGTTCTTCCGAAGAGCGCAGAAAACCCATCATTTTTTGCTTTTCTTCAGAACTCACGCCGTCACTGGATACTGCAATACGGGCGCAGACAGCAACGGTGCCCTGCATAAATTTTTTGTTTTTGAAACGGCCAACCTGGCGGGTCAGTTCGTCCCGGCCGGAGTTAATAGCATCTTTAACTTTGTCGAAAAAACTCATACCTGTTTCCTTTGTTGCAGTGTTATTTAGAACCGGCGCTCCAGCGAAATCCCCAGCCAAATGCCCGGTCCATTTCGTCCTGTCCCTTGAAATACTGGTTAATACGCTCGACTTTAATCGCACCGTTTTCGTTTACGAGTCTGGCAATAGCACACAACGTGCGACGGTTTTCACCCTCTGTCAGGCGGGTCTCAATGGGAGGCTGATCCGGTACATGAATTGTGACCACACCATCTGTCTTATCCCAACTAGGAACACCTTCATAAATAAAGGCGTATATCAGCACTTCACGGATATGCTTCCACTCACGGCCATTGATATGCAGCCATTCACCGTCTGATACATCTCCCGTCCGGTCATCTCCCTTCAGCTGAACGTAAGGCTCATCGCGATAATCACCGAAAGCATTACCCAGCGCCTGAATGACCGACTTATAACCATCCTGAAGCTCAACAAAAGCTCCCAGGTCTAGGTCTATTCCTTTAGAGCCGAACATGCCTGCAAATCCGGATTTGCTGCTGCCCCGGTGCCAGTTCAGGTTAATCCGAATTTCACCGAAGTTATCCCGTTTGGTCAGGCTGATTGCAGGTTTCTCTTTTGTCAGAGATACCTTACTCAGGCTGATTTTTGTCTCAGCTTTCGGAGGGGTTGCAACCGGAGGGGGCGGAGCTGCAGGGGCTGGCTCGTCGGCAATATTTACACCGAAATGTTCTGCCAGCGGTTTAAGCCCACCGTGGAAACCCTGTGCAACGAAGCGGAATTTCCAGTCATTATTACGACGGTAAAATTCACCCAGAATTAAGGCTGCTTCCTGACGGCCGCTCAGTTCAACAATGCCACTAACCAGACTAGTTGCCCCCTGCTCCACGTCGATGGAAAGATCACGAAGACCAGATACCGTCTGCCCACCGTCACAGGTCACGGTGAACGCAATTTTCTGTACATTAGGTTTCAGCCGGTTGAGCGCGACAGTAAACGTTGAATACTGACCTTCACTGGCCAGGCTGATGGTACCATCATCATTACGTGGCTGACCGTAGAACACCATGTCAGCATCACCCTGGACTTTCCCGTCTGTGTACAGGCGAAATGCAGAAGCATCAACCGGGCCTCCTGAAGTGACCCGAACCCGCAGCTCCTGGGCTGGAACGGGGGCATTGCCCCCCGGAGTCAGATTCATTAGCAGATAACCGTTGAAACGATATCGGAGTGCATATCGTCGATTGTGCGGCCGCGACAGGCATGCCCATGCGCGGTAAAGTCCCATTTGCCGTTATTACGGCGCAGCGATGAAATGACGATCCCGGTATGTGAGCCCTGCTCAGTCAGTTTATAGCGAGCCAACTCTTTACCGGTTTGATCGACCACACGGCAAAACGCATTTTCGACGTCATTGAACGATTGACCACGGAAGCTGTTAACCGTAAACGCCAGGTATTCAACATTTGCTGGTAGACGAGAAAGGCTGACGTTAATCACTTCATCGTCACCGTCACCCTCACCGGTCAGGTTATCGCCGCTGTGAATAACAGCGCCACATGTGGATTTCAGTTTGCGGAACCAGATAGTGTCAATTGTATTACCGTTGCTGTCCATTAATACGCAGCCAGCATCGAGATCGATTGAGTCATTGCCTCCGAACAATCCTCCAAGAAGACCTTTTTTCTTCACTGGATCCCAACCGAGACCAAATTGAAGCTGGTTTAATGCAGTCGATTCTTTGCTGAGTGATACCGTCTGGTTCTTACTTAATGAAACCATGTTTTATTCCTTAAAATGGTAATGACCGTGGCAATCAAAGGTATGTTTATTAACTGACAAAAAAATCATATCATGATGAAGTTCTCTGACAAGCGAAATTTTGGCTTTTTCTCTAAAAATACAAAATAAAATACTTTTAACATATTGTATTAAATAATAAATATACGTTTATATTCAACATTATAACAACAACACCGAAAACACAAAATCACTTTTATTCAAAGATGTACTGAATCATATTATGATTGACATATCGCAATGAGGCCCATAGACTCACATCTCAATCATAAATTTACATTACGTTCCGGATAATTAAAACGATGAGCAGAAATATTTGGTTTATGGAGGGATTGTCCTCGCAGCGAGATATTATTCAAGGGGTAAAATCATTTGCACAAAAAAATAACTTTGCCATTACCATTTTTGCCTCCCACCGTAACGAAAGAAATGAAATACTTTCCGTTGCCGATTATTCTTTGACTGAACCGAAAGACCCTCAAAAACGACTTCAGTTTATTCAGGAAACGATCCTGAACCATGGCATCCACCATATTCATACGGGGCGTAACAGCCAGTGGTTTGAAGAACACCGCACAGCCATTGAGTCGACCGGAGCCACCCTTACTACTGGTGCAACGGGCGTCGACTGGCTAACTCTTGCTGACGAAAAAGTTACTTTTGCTCAGTTCATGGTGCAAAACGGGCTCCCGGTAGTGCCATCCTGGCGCGTGAATACCCTGGCAGAGTTAAAGGCGCACCTCCTGACCCCTCCGTTTTCTGACAGCCCGCCATGCGTGAAGCCGGTAACGGGTATCTATGGCATGGGATTCTGGCGCTTTGATGACAATGCTTCACCCATGGACGTCTTTAATCATCCAGAACATCGCCTGGTCAGTCCGCAACAGTATATTGCAGCAGCATCGGCTTCTGAGTCGTTTAACCCCCTTGTTTTGATGCCATACCTGCCAGGCCCGGAGTTCTCTGTCGATATCCTCGCAAATAAGGGCGAAATACTCGCAGCCGTGGGACGCCGTAAGGAAGGGGCTATCCAGTATCTGGTAAACGAAGGAAGCGCCTGGGAACTGGCGTGTGACTGCGCCCGGGTGATGAAGGCCGACGGGCTGGTTAACGTTCAGACGCGAAACGATGTGAATGGCAACCCGGTGCTGCTTGAAACCAACATGCGTCCGTCAGGTGGGGTGGGTTATACCCTTCACAGCGGGGTGAACCTTCCCGGGTTGTTTGCTGCCTTTAAGCTCGGTCTGATGTCTGAAGATGCGGTGATCCAGAGCGCCAGAAATACCTTTTCTCCGGTTGCAGTGAGATCCATCACAGATGTCATCGTTTACCCGGATTCACTCTCTAACCTTCTGAATTAAGGCGTGTTTATGTCTGATGCCCTCGAAGATATGATTTATCGACGTACCCTCTCATGCGGTACGATTCAGGTAACCCGCGACCAGGGGGAAGTTTCGCTCGATGACCTGTTTGATATCGCTGAAAGACGTAACCCGAAACGCGCCTTTCTGTTTGTCAGCAAAGTACTCGGCAGGCACATTCCCGTGCCACCCTCAGTCATGCGGCAGGCGTACAGACAGCTTGCCAGCCAGTTCCCCTCAACGCTGACAGGGCCCGTACTGTTTATCGGTATGGCTGAAACCGCCGTTGGGCTTGGGGCCGGTGTGTTTGATGAAGTGCTCCACCAGCATCGTGAATCTGTATATCTGACCTCTACCCGTCACCCGGTTGATGGCACGTTGCTTTGCGAGTTCAAGGAAGAACACAGCCACGCCACCGATCATCTGATCTATCTGCCGGATGATGAAGAGAAAAGACGTCGTCTTACCAACGCGCGAACGCTGGTTTTGATTGATGACGAGGCAACCACCGGTAATACCTTTATTAACCTGCTTTCTGCCCTGCGTAATACCGGCAAGCTTCAACATATTGAACAGGTTATCGCCGTTACGCTTACCGACTGGAGTGGCAATGCCCTGTCCGAGCGCAGCACCTTACCCGTCACTTCGGTTTCTCTTGTAAGCGGTCAGTGGGGATGGACCCCATTACCAGATGCACCTGTCCCGGACATGCCGAAGGTCAACGTAACTTCACGCGGAGAATGGGACATTCAGGGAAAACAGTCATGGGGTCGACTGGGGATGCTCGCCCCTGCGGCCGATCTCGGCCATGAGGTCTCCGTCCGCAAGGGGGAGCGTGTTCTGGTTCTCGGGACAGGGGAATTCGTCTGGGAGCCGTTCCTGCTTGCTGAACGGCTCGAAGCTGCCGGAGCACAAGCATTTTATGGTTCGACCACCCGCTCCCCTATCGCCGTGGGTTATGCCATTGAGTCCGCAATTTCCTTTACGGATAACTACGGGCTGGGCATCCCCAATTTTGTCTATAACGTCGCGCACCAGCAGTTTGACCGCATTCTTGTGTGTACTGAGACACCCGCAGAAAGTATTGACGCGCAGCTTCTTAAAGCACTGGCTGAAGTTGCACTCGTCGTGGAGATTGTTACCTATGAATAAACCCATTGTTTTGAGCGACCTTGACGACACGCTCTTTCAGACCCGTCGTAAAATGGTGCACGAGCTGGCCCTGGAGCCATTTCGTACCGGTGCCGTTGATCGCACCCTGAATCCACGAAGCTTTATGACGGAAGAACAGTCCATGTTAGTGGACTGGCTCCTGGAGCAGGCTGAACTCATTCCCGTAACCGCAAGGGGAACTGAAGAAATCAGCCGCGTCCGGATCCCTTTCAACTCCTGGGCTATCACCACGCACGGGGCCGTCATTCTCACGCCTGAAGGCAAACCCGACGAGGAGTGGAAGGCTCATATGCTCGGCGAGCTGGCTCCCTACCAGGAAAAGCTGACATCGATGCAGCGTCTGATCACTGAAATGATGGACGCAAAAGGGATCAATGCCTGGGCAAGGCTGAACTTCGAATACGGTGAAACGGCGGTTTATATGGTGATGAAACACCGCGACAGCACCCGCCTTGACGAACTCAATGCCATTGCAGATGAGATAGAAACGGTGTTTCCGACTGAGGGCTTCTACATCCACCGCAACAGTAATAACGTGGCCTGGCTTCCCACCCCGGTTGAGAAAGGGCTGGCCGTCAGCTGGCTGCTTGAAAAACTTCGGGCTGAACGCGGAGTTTTCCCCGTAATTGGTCTGGGCGACAGCCTGAGCGATCATCGTTTTATGAAACTGTGCAGCTGGTTTGGCATCCCGCGTCAGAGTCAGTTTGCAGATGCCATTTCACAGCGAATTTTTGGAGAAAATTAAAATGCAGCCACATGAAACATTTACCGGCTCATACCAGCCCGGTGACGTGGAATTTCTGCTGAAGCCGATTGTCATTGAGATGACGCCGGTTGATCAAAAAGAAGAGCTGATTCAGTCCGGGAAGAAACATTATTCGGACATGCTCAGCCAGGAGCCAGCGCCAACACAATGGCATCTTGATTTGTTTCACCGGGCGCTGGATCGGGGCGCAGAAAGACTTGCAAAAGAAGTCACACAGCTCGCTATTGCTCTGGCCGAACGCTTCGGTGATGAGCCCATTGTACTGGCCAGTCTTGTCAGAGCTGGCGTGCCGCTCGGCGTTATGCTGCACCAGGCCCTGCGTGACATGGGGAAAACCTCATGGCATTACGGTATCAGCATCATCCGGGATCGTGGAATTGATAGTGCAGCCCTCGACGTCATTGAAGAGCGGCATGGTATCAGCGGTATTGTCTTTGTTGACGGATGGACAGGTAAAGGCGCAATTACCGGAGAGCTTGTACGCGCACTGAAAGATCGCCCGGGCTATTCTGAGCAGCCGCGACTGGTTGTCCTGGCCGATCCCTGTGGCTGTTCCTGGCTTGCAGCCAGTGATGACGACTGGCTCATTCCTTTTGGCATCATGGGTGCGCCGGTGTCAGGCCTGATCTCCCGGTCAGTATGGTCCTCTGAAGGATTACATGGGTGCATGGTTTGCGAGCATCTCAGTGAATTCGAATGCAGCCAGATGTTGGTCGATACCGTCGCTCATTTCCGTAAGAAGTTAACACCGTCATCCCTCGCTCCTCTGAGCTGGAATACAGTATCAGCCCGGACCTTATGGCAGACAAGTCGCGACGTTATCGCGTTCCTGGCCGATGAATTTAAAGTGGACAGCGTCAATCGTATTAAACCCGGTATTGCTGAAGCAACCCGGGCTGTATTACGTCGGGTACCGGACCATGTATTTGTGCGTTCGATTGACGACCCGGACGTTGCGTTGCTTGTAGGGCTTGCTCGTGAAAAGGGAATAGTTGTTACAGAAATGGGGGGAACCCTCGGCCAGTATCGGGCTGTAACCATTATCAAGAAGGTGCTCTGATGAAAAATCGTCTTACTCCCTGGAATCTTGGAGCCACGCTATACATGCCTGCAACACGGGAAGATATTGCTGATGCCGTCCTGCACGGGAAAATCCCGGGTTTGCGCTCTCTGGTGATTTGCCTGGAGGATGCTGTCAGTGAAGCAGACATCCCTGTAGCCCTCAAAAACCTTGAGCAACTGCTGCACGAACTCAGTAACAGCATGCGTAGTCTGGGTAAAAATGACTGGCCTCTGGTGTTCATTCGCCCCCGGCATGCCGAAATGGGCAAATGGTTAAAAGCGCATTATGATCTTTCCGCTGTCGACGGGTTTGTGTTGCCGAAATTTACCCTCAGTTCGTTAGCTGAATGGTGGGATATCATGGGCGGGACTCACCTGTGCATGATGCCAACGCTGGAAACAGAAGACGTCTTTGACGTGGTTCAGATGCGCGAGCTGGCTACTCGTCTTGAGGAACATCCCTGCCACGACCGCATTATTGCGCTTCGAATCGGCGGCAACGATCTTATGAATGTTGTGTCGCTTCGCCGTCCCCGGGACCTGACGCTGTATGACAGTCCGATGGGCTACGTCATTAAAATGCTCGTTTCGGTCTTCGGACCGCGTGATTTTGCCCTGACCGCGCCCGTGTGTGAGCATATTGACGATCATGCCGTTATGGCCAGAGAGCTGGCTCTTGATATGGCACATGGGCTTGTTGGGAAAACAGCCATTCACCCGGGTCAGATAGAGGTCATTCAAAACGCGCTGATGGTCACTCAGGGTGAGCACTCTGACGCTCTGCGGATCCTGAATTCTACCCAGGCAGTGTTTAAGTCGCAGGGGGCAATGTGTGAACCCGCCACACATCGCCGCTGGGCGGCTGGTATTCTGGACAGAGCGCGTTTTTACGGATTACAGAACGAGCAAAGTACCGATGGAATCAGATTACTTACCGTGACTCAGCATCATTAAGGAAATCATAATGGGGTTCAGGTTCAGAAAGTCGATCAACATTATTCCTGGCGTTCGCCTCAACCTGAGTAACGGTGCACCGAGTCTGAGTGTCGGCCCGAGAGGTGCTTCCGTTTCTTTTGGTAGCCGGGGGACCTATGCCAATCTGGGCTTGCCCGGTACCGGGCTGAGCTACCGTACCCGCCTTGACCGGGCCGCGCGTTCCGGAGGTGGAAACCGGACGGCAACCGACCCGGGGCTCAGACAGGCGCTTGAGCAGGAAGCTGCTGAACTAATGTCAGCGGTGAGCGCAATCCGTAATACTCACGAACTGACGCCGGATCCAAAAACAGGCATCAGCTGGGCAGAACTGGAAGCAGTATACCTGCATAACAGAACGTCGCCTTTTCAGGTTCCGGCACCGGTGCGTCCTGAAAAGCCAGAATACCGTGCATTGCCAGAAAAGCCTGCGGGGAACGAAGGCATTAGTTTTCTGGGTAAATGGTTTGAATCGGAAACAGCTAAAGCTGAGCGCCACGCCGAAAATCTTCGCCGGTGGCAGCAGGAGCTGATTGATGTGGAGCGTGAGAATACCCTTCGACAGCACCGGTACCAGCAACAACGGACGGCCTGGGCCGAACAGTATGCAAACTGGAAGTTTGAGGCTGAAGAACATGAAAAACGGCTCGTCACGGCTCAGGCAGATGCCCGGCAGCAGTTCCGGACAGACGCAGCGTTTTTCGAATCATACCTGGCGGGTGTGCTTGCAGAAACGGAATGGCCGCGTGAAACGCTTGTTGCATTTGAAGTAAGGCCAGAACAATCAACAGTCCTGTTGGATGTTGATTTAGCTGAGATTGAAGATTTTCCTGATAAGATTTACGGCGTCAATACCCGGGGTACGGAGCTGACGGAAAAAGCTATGACGCAAAAAGCCCTACGCGAAAACTATGCACGCCACGTCCACGGCTGCTTGTTCCGCCTGGTTGGTATCGTTTTACATACGCTACCGTTCGACAACGTGATTGTGTCAGGCTTTACACAACGAGTCAGTAAGCGGACCGGCTATCTGGAGGACGAGTATATTCTGTCCTGCAAATGCACCCGCCGCCAGATATCTTCAGTAAATTTTGAAGGCATAGAACACATTGATCCGGTTGAAGCGTTAGGCGATCACCCGGTTATTCGAAAGATGAGCAGTACATTCATTTTTCAGCCTATTGAACCACTAACCCTTTAAGCAGGCTAAATCTAACGATGCAATTAAATACCAGACAGGCCCGGATTTTTAAGCTTGCCAACTTACTTGGCACCGGAAAGCCTGTTCCCGCTGCCGACATTATAACCAGTCTGGAATGCTCAGAGCCGACATTAACCCGGGCACTCAAAGAACTACGCGAGTCATATTCTGCGGAAATCAAATACAGCAAGGCAGGTCATTCCTATCATCTCGTTAATCCGGGCCAGCTGGATAAAAAGACACTGCGCCGGATGAATGAAGCGCTCTCACAGAATGCTGAACTGAAAACCGGTGAGTCTACAGGAAGGGTAATACTCGACAAGGATAAAAAAACAGCCGTGTCATTATCGCTACGCATGCGGATTTTAAGGAAAATTGACCGTCTGGCTGCGCTGAGTGGAACCACCCGAAGTGAAGCGGTTGAGACGCTGGCTTTGTGCTCTGTTGACAAACTGATAAAAGAATATAGCGCAAAAAAGTCCTGATGATGCTAAATCTCAGACCGGGGCAAAAAACCCCGGTTTTGTCATATTTCACATCTGTATCGGCCTGACATAGTTTTCGTCGATTATCCCCTCGCAATACCAGCAGTGCCTTTCTGCCTACAAAACCTGCCCTTTTAGCATCCTCTTGTGCTGCACATCAATCTTTGCGCGCTTTACACTCCATTCATGTAGTTCTGTGATGTATGATGATTTTCATGCACATGACAGTTTATTTTTGCCGGAGTTTTTCAGAAGCCTTATATTCTTGTCCGGTCTGAATTATTTCTGTTGATAAGAGGCCATTCATATGTCTGTAATTAAATGGTGGTTAACAGATTACTCTAATGCAGCTTTTGAACTTGCTCCTGAGTATATAATCCCCATCCGACAGATGCTGTCCCGTTTTATCAAATCAACAAACTCTGGCATCTTCCTGAAACTACTCTCTTCTTCCGGTCTATTAAGAAGGAATTACATTTGAGACGTTTACCCGTATATCTGCTACTCGACACCTCCGGCTCCATGCATGGAGAGCCTATCGAGGCGGTCAAGAATGGCGTTCAGACGCTACTTACCACACTGAAACAGGATCCGTATGCACTTGAAACAGCTTTCGTGTCAGTGATCACCTTTGACTCTTCAGCCCGACAGGCAGTCCCCCTGACAGACCTACTGGGTTTCCAGATGCCAGCATTAGCAGCCAGCGGCACCACGTCTCTTGGCGAAGCGCTTTCCCTCACGGCCAACTCCATTGCCCAGGAAGTACAGAAAACGACTGCTGACACGAAAGGTGACTGGCGTCCTCTTGTATTCCTGATGACGGATGGAGGTCCGACTGATGACTGGAGTAAGGGCCTGAAGGACTTTAAAGCAGCCAGAACCGGTGTTGTTGTGGCATGTGCAGCCGGGCATGATGCCGATACCAGCGTCCTCAAAGAAATCACTGAAATCGTGGTTCAGTTGGATACGGCTGACAGTTCAACAATTAAAGCTTTCTTTAAATGGGTTAGTGCGAGCATTTCGGTAGGCAGTCAGAAAGTGGAGTCTGGTAAAAAAGAAGTGATCGGTCTTGAAGATCTGCCACCGCCGCCACCAGAAGTGAATGTGGTCTTATAATTTATTGATTAAGGGGATGTCATGTCTGTCAGTCTGAGCAAAGGCCAGGGTGTAAGCCTGAAAAAAAATGAATACGATCTCTCATCCGTTACGATCGGCCTCGGTTGGGATATTAATGAGGAAAAGAAAGGTTTTCTTGGCGGCATCTTCGGCAAGAAAGAAGAAGAATACGACCTTGATGTCATCGCTTTCCTGTGTAATTCAGCCGGAAAGGTAACCGATCTTGGCAATGTGGAAAATGGTAAACCGACTCTGGTGAATGGCGATATCATCTTTTTCAACAGCCTTCGCCATAAGTCAGGAAATATCTGGCTGACGGGCGATAACCGAACTGGAGCCGGTGACGGTGACGATGAGCAAATTATTGTGCGCCTGAATGCCCTTGATGCTCAGTACGAAAAAATTGTGTTCATCGTCCAGATCTACAATGGTGAAAAACTACAGCAGCATTTTGGTAAAGTTCAGAATGCCTTCATCCGGGCAGTAGATGCCCGTAATATTGAAATGGCACGATTTGATCTTTCTGGTGGTCCCGCCTTCGCTAGTCAGCGATCCATGGTTTTTGCCGAGCTGCTACGCGAGCCTACTGGCTGGAAACTCAGGGCAATTGGTGAGCCCTCAGAATCAGATTCGTTTGTCTCGCACCTGAGGAATTACATCTGATGCGCCGCCTTCCTGTTTACCTGGTTATTGACACATCTGGCTCGATGCGCGGCGAGTCTATACATTCCGTTAACGTAGGAATTCAGGCGATGCTTAGCGCTCTCCGCCAGGATCCCTACGCTCTCGAAAGCGTTCATATCTCCATTATCACCTATGACAATGAGGCGCGTGAGTTTATTCCTCTCACGCCGCTGGAAGACTTCCAGTTTTCTGACATCATGGTGCCAAGCGCTGGCGGGACCTTCACCGGTGCAGCCCTTGAATGCCTGATGCAATGTGTTGATCGTGATGTACATCGCTCAGATGGTGATACTAAAGGAGACTGGCGTCCTCTGGTATTCCTGATGACTGATGGAACGCCTTCTGATGCTCTGGCGTACGGAGAAGCGGTAACTGCTATTCGTGGGCGGGGGTTCGGATCCATCATTGCCTGCGCCGTTGGTCCTAAAGCAGGGCACGAGCACTTAAAACTGCTCACCGATAAGGTTGTGTCTCTGGAAACTCTCGATTCAACCGCATTTTCAGGTTTCTTTAAATGGGTTTCGGCCAGCGTTTCCTCCGGAAGCACAAGTGCAGGGTTCAATACCGGAACAGATACACTTCCTCCTCCTCCACCAGAAATACAGCTGGTGCTCTGACAGACAGAAAGGTGCTGCTCTACCTGGCAGCGCTTTCCTGTACAGAACCATTTTCTGCTGGCTGTTACCAGCCGTACGAGGAAAATTATGAGACGCCTTCCCGTTTTTTTTGTCCTGGACTGTTCGGAGTCCATGATCGGTGAAAACCTGAAAAAAATGACTGATGGTCTGCAAATGATCGTCGGAGATTTAAGAAAGGATCCACACGCACTTGAAACAGCCTGGGTCTCGGTAATCGCGTTTGCCGGTATAGCGCGTACGATTGTGCCTCTGCACGAAATTGCCTCATTTTACACTCCCCGCCTTCCCGTTGGCGGCGGTACAAGCCTTGGGGCCGCATTGCGTGAGTTGACCGTGCAGATTGATACCCAGGTAAGAAAAACTACTCATGAGGCTAAGGGGGACTGGAAACCCGTAGTGTATCTCCTTACCGACGGACGTCCCACTGACGACACAACCGCAGAAGTTAAACGCTGGAAGGATCACTACGCGAGTAAGGTGAATCTCATTGCCGTTGGCCTGGGTCCGTCTGCAGACCTTAATATCCTGCGGCAGCTGACTGAGAATGTCATGCTTTTCACAGAGTCACAGGAAGGTGACTTTACCCGCTTCATCAAATGGATCACGGCCTCGGTTACCGCCCACAGCCGCAGCATCGGGGACGAAAAACAACCGGAGCTCAGCCAGACTGAATACATAGTCCGTCTTGCCAAAGACGAGCCTGTAAAAGCTTTCGACGAAAACTGCGTTACGCTCACTGGTCGTTGCAGCAAGACCCGTCGCCCGTACCTGATGAAGTATGAACGGCCACCAGCAAGGGTTTCCGGACTCGATTTCAACCTGAATCTGAACAGCTTTAATATTGCCGGATGCTATCCCATCGATGAGGACTATTTTACGTGGTCAGATGCTACCGCTACCGGTTTGCAGGTAAATACCAGTGAACTGCATGGCGTACCGGGTTGCCCCCACTGTGGTAATGCCAGTGCATTTGCCATGTGCTCATGCGGGAAGTTGCTGTGCATCAATGGCCCAGATGACGTGATCTGCCCATGGTGTGAAAAAGGTCTTTCATTCGGCAATGATGGCGGAAACACTAACTTCGACGTAAACAGAGGGAGAGGTTGATGCCGCAAGATATTTCACTTGAAGAGAAGATTATCCGCTTAGTGCTGTCTGAGTTGGGTCACACTGTAGAAGGTAGGCGACTTTTCCTTCCATCGCAGGATCCATCCCTGTCCAACGAGATTATGCGGCTTATAAAGCAAATTGAGAGTTTTGCGCAGGGTTTATCTACGCAGGTTAGCGAAGGCGATAAAGACTCAGAAACTATGGTCTCATCTGCTTCCAGCCTTTCCGATCAGCAACAGACGGTTGGGGCTGAAGCTGATAACTCGGGCAACGACGCAACCAGTAAACCGGAAAAGCAAACCCTACCAGAAAATGAAGCCCATCCTCCGATCTGGAAACTGATGCCTTATTACGAATTTAATAAACCAGCACAGATCGAAGACACAAGCCAAGCATCCACAACATTAAAACCTGGGCAGATACCGACATGCCAGCAGCGGGCCGGGTTAGCTATGCCACCTGCCGCTTCCCCGAGAGCGAAAGTAACTATACCCAATGCCCGTGCAAGCGAACGTTTCTCTTCGCCGGTTACTATCCTTCTGGATGAGGGCCAGCAGGCTACTGTCAGGGACGTTATCTTTCCCCGGAACATTGGCCTGACCTTTGACAAAGAACATGAGTTACTGACAGGTATACCCACCGAGAGCGGCGATATTGAGCTTTCAGTACTCTGGTCATGCTCTTCGCACGGCGAATGCGAAACAAAGCTACTTTTTATAGTCAACCCCGATCCGAAAAGCCTGTGGAAGGTGGTAGAACCACCAGCAGACGCTCCATACCCTAAATCCCATCTGGACGCTGCTGGTATGGTCAGAAGTGACATACGTATTGCTGCAGCCAGTCGCCGAGGACGCTCTCATGAGCATGCTGGGAGCTTCAGAGATGACGACTTCTATATCAATCACTGCCAGGAAACAGGATGGTCTGTCATGCTGGTCGCAGACGGGGCCGGTAGTGCAGTAAATTCCCGGGAAGGCTCCCGGATTGTAGTCAAAACGGCTGGCGATTACCTTTTCAATCAGCTCAGTGGAGTGAAAGGCATCCATTTAAAGGAGCACATCACGGCGTGGGAAGGGAGCGATCAGCAGGCAACCATAAACGCCATGCTTCATCATTTCAAACAAGCAGCTACGCTCGCGGTCAACAGTATCCAGAACGAAGCCATTTGTGCAGAACAACCGGTGAAATCCTATTCAACAACCCTACTGGCAACTGTAGCACTACGAACTGATAAAGACCTGTTTGCGGCCGCATTCTGGCTTGGTGACGGTGCGATAGGTGCATACAGCCCTTCCGGTAAAGTCAGGATACTGGGAAATCCCGATAGCGGAGAATACGCAGGACAAACCCGCTTCCTTGACCAGAGCATTATCGCAGACCCATCGTTTGGCGGCCGCATCAGCGTCGGTAAATGGAATGATGTATCTCATTTGATCCTCATGACAGACGGCGTATCAGACCCTCTGTTCGAGACGGATAACGGGCTTCGCAGTGACGAAAAATGGACCCGTCTCGTTGATGAGCTCATCCCTGTCCTTACAGACGCCAGTATTGCGCCTGAGAGGTTAGGCGACTGGCTTAACTTTTTCTCCACAGGGAACCATGATGACCGCACAATTGCGGTGTTGTGGTAAGAGATACGCTTTTTCGGTGATCAATATGGCAAATATCGTTACGTGCAAAACAAAGGACGGCGAAACTGTCCAGTATGTTGACGAGGTAATTGGTTCGGGCTCGATGAAGGATGTTTACTTTTCGCCTGATAAATCTTACGTCATCGCTTTTTATCATAAACCGCAGAATGAACAGGCCCGGGATCGGATTGATATGATCACCGGGCGCTACCGGCAAAACATTTTTGGCCAATCCGGTGGTGAATACTGGAAGGACCTGTTTTGCTGGCCGACCCACGTTGTTGAGCATAGGGATAAAATCGGTATCGTGGTTCCAACCTACCAGAGCCACTTTTTCTTTAAATACGGCTCTAAAAACGATGATTTTCTGGGTATAAAAGGTCGGGAAAAAGAAGGCAAATGGTTTGCCAGCGCCAGCAACCAAAATAAATTTCTCGACTCACGTGAACGAGGCAATACACTTACCTATCTCAAAGTCTCTCTGCTGCTGACAAGAGCCGTCAGAAGGATGCATGCGGCAGGTCTCTGTCACAGCGATCTAAGCTATAAAAACGTGCTGATCGATCCAGAAATGGGCCATGCCTGCATCATTGACGTAGACGGCCTAGTTGTCCCTGGAAAGTATCCTCCCGACGTCGTGGGCACCCCGGATTTTATCGCTCCAGAAGTGGTGAAAACCAGCCATCTTTCCAAGGAAGATCCGAACCGCGTATTGCCAAGCATTACTACTGACCGTCATGCGCTGTCAGTGCTTATCTACATGTATTTGTTCTTCCGTCATCCGCTACGTGGCGGAAAAATACATGACATGTCGGATGAAGTACGCGATGAGACCTTATCTATGGGTGAGAAGGCACTCTTCATTGAACATCCGACAGACAAAAGTAATGCAGTCAAAGTCAGTCAGCTATCCTCCTTTTCACTTCCCTGGGCTGATCCGGAGAAAATCCCTTACACTATCATGGGCCCTTATCTGACGCCTTTGTTTGAACGCGCCTTTATTGATGGCCTACAAGATGCAACTAAACGCCCGACCGCCGATGAGTGGGAAAGCGCCCTGGTTAAAACAGTCGATCTAATACAGCCCTGCCAGAACCAAGGGTGTGAACAGAAATGGTACGTTTTCTCAGGTAAGACAAAGCCGGTATGTCCTTACTGCGGTACGCCGTACAAGGGTAAATTACCCGTGCTAAATTTATATTCTTCCCGTAAAGAAGGCAGCTATCGTCCTGACGACCACCGGTTGATGGTTTGGAACGGGCAGTCAATCTACGCGTGGCATGTGAATCGCCTCATCGCACCAAATGAGCGTACAACGGATGCACAAAGGAAACGAGTTGGTTATTTTGTTTTCCATAACGATCAATGGTGGTTAGTAAATGAAGGCATACATGGGCTTATGTCATTACCGGATAAACGAAAGATTGCCGTTGGGGAAAAAATTGAACTGACGAATAACGCTCAATTTGTTTTATCAAAGGAAGAGGGCGGTAGGCTAGTAGTTGTTCAATTAGTAGAAAATTAACAAATATATCTTACCCGATTAGAACGCCTGACTGATAAGTTAGGCGTCATACAAGCCATCTTTTTATCTACTTCCGCTAAAGTTGTAGTTAATGGGTATTAAAACAAATTCTTACCACAATTATTTACATTAAAAATGCGGGGGAAATGCATCGATAAATTTATCATGTTCTTCACAGACCACAACATTTAAACTTAATAAAGTTAGCATTAAAAAAACGAAAATTTCAAGACTTTCATAAATCACATGCGCAATTTTATTTTCATAAGATATTAAAGACCTCACTATCCGCTTTAATAATCGCGCAAAAAACATGCGCAACATATTAATGTTACACTAATTATACATTCTAAATATACATGAATTTATTTCCCAAAAATAAAAATAAATAAAATCAAACAATTCACATTTATTTTATAATGCTCAAACTTTAACGTTGAGTTTAGGACATGGCAATAGATATACCGGTATCCCAAAAAGTTACAGACACCAACTATAAATTGGTAATATCCCAGGAAATATACTCCACACACGATTAACTCAAGGGTTCTTTAACTGTGTCTAAAAAACAATTAAATAAAACCTAGTATAAACTTTTGTTGCAACGGTAACACATTAATTCAAAGGCAATTTGTAACACACTCTGCCAGCACCATTAATATGCATATACTTTCAAATACAATTATGACAGTAGGCAATCATTGAGATTTTAACTATAGGATATATATCCACACATTGACATAATTTACTGTAAATATATTTTATGATATCAAAGTGATGGTAAACTAAAAACTAAAAATAACGCACATTGAAAATAAAAATTTGCAATAAATCATAATTTACAACCTTAGGTGTTAATTTAATAAAACTCATTAGAGTTAATCTGGAACTATTCGAAAAGATAAAAACTGACATCTGCTAATATATTATAAAAGCGAAGGGAGTAGGCCACACAAGATAGTTTTATCTATTATATAATTATAAGCTTATGAATACACGCCATCCTCAACTCTAATAATAAGACGAATAACTTCCTGAGCCCCAACTTCAGAAGCTAAGATATAAGCAGGGATATTCCAACTCAGAGCACGATTTGGCTCATGCAGCCATTTTCTTGCAGCTTCCTTATCACCCTCAAACAATGCTATCGCCCGTTCAATTACCCGTATAATACGCACCAACCGCTCACTCTGATTAGCAGTGAATCTTTTTTTGGTAGAACGTTTAAACGTTGGACTGACCCCACAACAGTAGACATTTCCTGTCCTCACGACGATGCCTGTTCAAAGGCCTCCGGACTGACGCCGCCGAGGTGGCTGTGACGCC
>NZ_JBIQOI010000017.1:0-26284 GCF_044197065.1 Kluyvera chengduensis | reverse complement strand
ATGCCAGGCGACAACATCAAGATGGTTGTGACTCTGATCCACCCAATCGCGATGGACGACGGTCTGCGTTTCGCAATCCGTGAAGGCGGCCGTACTGTAGGTGCGGGCGTTGTTGCTAAAGTAATGAGCTAATTATTTATTAATTAGTTTTGCACTTGAAAAGGGCACTTCGGTGCCCTTTTTGCTTTTTGTTATTTGTCCCCGCAATATTTTCCGCACGATTTGATCCCTTATTTCACATGACTTCTCGCGTCTGGCTATTGTAATCATAATTATTCTCACTTACACTTTGTTCAGAAATTGAACGGGAGTGGTTATGTACGTTTGTTTGTGTAATGGCGTCAGCGATAAAAAAATTCGCCAGGCAGTACGCCAGTTTCATCCGCAGTCTTTCCAGCAATTAAGAAAATGCATTCCTATTGGAAATCAATGTGGTAAGTGCGTTCGCGCTGCGCGAGAGGTGATGGAAGACGAATTAATGCAAATGCCAGAGTTCAAAGAGATCGCCTAAGCTCGGATTTCTTTTTTGACATCCCTGTAGCCCGTTCTACGCTTCAATAAGTGGAAGCGGAGGGTCTATATAATGAAAGGTGATGTTAAGATAATAAATTATCTCAATAAATTATTGGGAAACGAGCTTGTCGCAATCAACCAATACTTTCTCCATGCGAGAATGTTCAAAAACTGGGGCCTGATGCGCCTCAACGATATTGAATATCACGAATCCATAGATGAAATGAAACACGCCGATCAGTACATCGAGCGTATTCTATTTCTTGAAGGGATCCCCAACCTGCAGGACCTCGGCAAGCTGCACATCGGCGAAGACGTCGAAGAGATGCTGCAATCAGATTTAAAGCTTGAACTGGACGGTGCGAAGGATTTACGCGAAGCCATTGCCTACGCCGATAGCGTTCATGACTATGTGAGCCGCGATATGCTGATTGCTATCCTCACTGAAGAGGAGCATCACATAGACTGGCTGGAAACCGAGCTGGATCTGATTAGCAAAATTGGTCTGCAAAACTATCTGCAATCACAAATTAAGGTTGAAGGCTAAACGCCGACATGCCCGCCATCGTGAAACCCGCGGCCCCCAGAAATGGACCAAACGGCAGCGGGTTTTTTATATCTGCCAAAGAGTGACGATAGCAGGCTACGCTGACAATGTAGACGCTGGCCATAGCACTTGCCACTAGAAGTAATCCCGGCAACTGATGCCAACCGTGCCATGCCCCGAGTGCCGCCAGGTACTTAACATCGCCATACCCTAACCCTTCGCGCTTGCGAATTCCTCTGTATACCCAATACAAAAGAGCCATAAAAGCGTAACCAGCAAGAGCGCCCCACAGGGCATTCACTACGTCCTCTGCGGGGTTCAGACAGAGCTGGAAAAGCAGCCCCGACCATAGCAAAGGACAGGTCAACCGATTAGGCAGCAGGCCGCTGCGTACGTCATGCCAGCAAAGCGAGACGTTTAGCAGTAGATAGGTAAGAAAGAAGGGGAGGGCGGGTAAAGCCATGTTGTCAGCACCGTTGGAGGGAATGAAGAGGTAGTGTGCGCAGGGAAGAGAAGACGAGCAAAAGGCATTTGCTGCATTCGCGAAGCACTATCCAGATAACCTCGCCAGATTGCATTCTTACACGCTCGGTTGGGAGCGGCAGCGCAAGATGCAGTGATTAATTTATAAACACGAGTTGCATCGCATGGGTATTTGTGTATAATGCGCGGGCTTGTCTAATATTGACAGCGGTTCGATATGAGCCACCGGTACTGCGAAAGCGATACCAGACAATGTTCCCAATTGGGGAACTCTGTAAGAACGGTTACACTCTCCCATCAATCGTAATGGGTTTGAGGAGTAACTATTTCGTCTATAAAATAATTGGAGCTCTGGTCTCATGCAGAACCAAAGAATCCGTATCCGCCTGAAAGCGTTTGATCATCGTCTGATCGATCAATCAACCGCGGAAATCGTCGAGACTGCTAAGCGCACTGGTGCGCAAGTCCGTGGTCCGATCCCGCTGCCGACCCGCAAAGAGCGTTTCACCGTTCTGATCTCCCCGCACGTCAACAAAGACGCGCGTGATCAGTACGAGATTCGTACTCACAAGCGTCTGGTTGACATCGTTGAGCCAACTGAAAAAACCGTTGATGCTCTGATGCGTCTGGACCTGGCTGCCGGTGTAGACGTGCAGATCAGCCTGGGTTAATCAGGTCATCGAGCGATTGAGAGGTTGATACAATGATTGGTTTAGTCGGTAAAAAAGTGGGTATGACCCGCATCTTCACTGAAGATGGCGTATCTATCCCAGTAACCGTTATCGAAGTTGAAGCAAACCGCGTTACTCAGATCAAAGATCTGGCTAACGATGGCTATCGCGCTGTTCAGGTTACCACTGGTGCTAAAAAAGCTAACCGTGTAACCAAGCCGGAAGCTGGTCACTTCGCTAAAGCTGGCGTAGAAGCTGGCCGCGGCCTGTGGGAGTTCCGTCTGGCAGATGGTGAAGAATACACCGTTGGTCAGGACATTAGCGTTGAACTGTTTGCTGACGTTAAAAAAGTTGACGTAACCGGTACCTCTAAAGGTAAAGGTTTCGCTGGTACCGTTAAGCGCTGGAACTTCCGTACCCAGGACGCTACTCACGGTAACTCCTTGTCTCACCGCGTTCCGGGTTCTATCGGTCAGAACCAGACTCCGGGCAAAGTGTTCAAAGGCAAGAAAATGGCAGGTCAGCTGGGCAACGAACGTGTCACTGTTCAGAGCCTGGACGTAGTACGTGTTGACGCTGAGCGCAACCTGCTGCTGGTTAAAGGTGGTGTTCCGGGTGCGACCGGTTGCGACCTGATCGTTAAACCAGCTGTGAAGGCGTAAGGGGATAGCAATGGAATTAGTATTGAAAGACGCGCAGAGCGCGCTGACTGTTTCCGAAACTACCTTCGGTCGTGATTTCAACGAAGCGCTGGTTCACCAGGTTGTTGTTGCTTATGCAGCTGGTGCTCGTCAGGGTACTCGTGCTCAGAAGACTCGTGCTGAAGTAACTGGTTCAGGCAAAAAGCCATGGCGCCAGAAAGGTACCGGCCGTGCGCGTTCAGGTTCTATCAAGAGCCCGATCTGGCGTTCAGGTGGCGTTACCTTCGCTGCTCGTCCACAGGACCACAGTCAAAAAGTTAACAAAAAGATGTACCGCGGCGCGCTGAAAAGCATCCTGTCCGAACTGGTACGTCAGGATCGTCTGATCGTTGTCGAATCATTCTCTGTAGAAGCGCCTAAAACTAAGCTGCTGGCACAGAAACTGAAAGACATGGCTCTGGAAGATGTGCTGATCATCACCGGTGAGCTGGACGAGAACCTGTTCCTGGCTGCGCGCAACCTGCACAAGGTTGACGTACGCGATGTAACTGGTATCGACCCGGTTAGCCTGATCGCCTTCGACAAAGTCGTAATGACTGCTGATGCTGTTAAGCAAGTTGAGGAGATGCTGGCATGATTCGTGAAGAACGTCTGCTGAAGGTGCTGCGTGCACCGCACGTTTCTGAAAAAGCGTCTGCTGCGATGGAAAAAAGCAATACCATCGTTCTCAAAGTTGCCAAAGACGCGACCAAAGCAGAAATCAAAGCTGCTGTGCAGAAACTGTTTGAAGTCGAAGTCGAAGTCGTTAACACCCTGGTAGTTAAAGGGAAAGTTAAACGTCACGGACAGCGTATCGGTCGTCGTAGCGACTGGAAAAAAGCTTACGTCACCCTGAAGGAAGGCCAGAATCTGGACTTCGTCGGCGGCGCTGAGTAAGTCGGAGGAGTAATACAATGGCAGTTGTTAAATGTAAACCGACATCTCCGGGTCGTCGCCACGTCGTTAAAGTGGTCAACCCAGAGCTGCACAAGGGCAAACCTTTTGCTCCGCTGGTTGAAAAAAACAGCAAATCCGGTGGTCGTAACAACAATGGCCGCATCACCACTCGTCACATCGGTGGTGGTCACAAGCAGGCTTACCGTATTGTTGACTTCAAACGCAACAAAGATGGTATCCCGGCAATTGTTGAACGTCTTGAGTACGATCCGAACCGCTCCGCGAACATCGCGCTGGTTCTGTACAAAGACGGCGAACGTCGTTACATCCTGGCCCCTAAAGGCCTGAAAGCTGGCGACCAGATTCAGTCTGGCGTTGATGCTGCAATCAAAGCAGGTAACACCCTGCCGATGCGCAATATCCCGGTTGGTTCTACCGTTCATAACGTAGAAATGAAACCAGGTAAAGGCGGTCAGCTGGCACGTTCCGCTGGTACTTACGTTCAGATCGTTGCTCGCGATGGTGCTTATGTCACCCTGCGTCTGCGTTCTGGTGAAATGCGTAAAGTCGAAGCAGAATGCCGTGCGACCCTGGGCGAAGTTGGCAATGCTGAGCATATGCTGCGCGTTCTGGGTAAAGCAGGTGCTGCACGCTGGCGTGGTGTTCGTCCTACCGTTCGCGGTACTGCGATGAACCCAGTCGACCACCCACATGGTGGTGGTGAAGGTCGTAACTTTGGTAAGCACCCGGTATCCCCGTGGGGCCTCCAGACCAAAGGTAAGAAGACCCGCAGCAACAAGCGTACTGATAAATTCATCGTACGTCGCCGTAGCAAATAATTTTAGAGGATAAGCCATGCCACGTTCTCTCAAGAAAGGTCCTTTTATTGACCTGCACTTGCTGAAGAAGGTAGAGAAAGCGGTGGAAAGCGGAGACAAGAAGCCCCTGCGCACTTGGTCCCGTCGTTCAACGATCTTTCCTAACATGATCGGTTTGACCATCGCTGTCCATAATGGTCGTCAGCACGTTCCGGTATTTGTAACCGACGAAATGGTTGGTCACAAACTGGGTGAATTCGCACCGACTCGTACTTATCGCGGCCACGCTGCTGATAAAAAAGCGAAGAAGAAATAAGGTAGGAGGAAGAGATGGAAACTTTAGCTCAACATCGCCATGCTCGTTCTTCTGCTCAGAAGGTTCGCCTTGTTGCTGACCTGATTCGCGGTAAGAAAGTGTCGCAGGCGCTGGAAATTCTGACCTACACCAATAAGAAAGCGGCTGTACTGGTCAAGAAAGTTCTGGAATCTGCCATTGCTAACGCTGAACACAACGATGGCGCTGACATTGATGATCTGAAAGTTACGAAAATTTTCGTAGACGAAGGCCCAAGCATGAAGCGCATTATGCCGCGTGCTAAAGGTCGTGCAGATCGCATCCTGAAGCGCACCAGCCACATCACTGTGGTTGTGTCCGATCGCTGAGACTCTGGAGACTAGCAATGGGTCAGAAAGTACATCCTAATGGTATTCGCCTGGGTATTGTAAAACCATGGAACTCTACTTGGTTTGCGAACACCAAAGAATTCGCTGACAACCTGGACAGCGATTTTAAAGTACGTCAGTACCTGACTAAGGAACTGGCTAAGGCGTCCGTATCTCGTATCGTTATCGAGCGTCCGGCTAAGAGCATCCGTGTGACCATTCACACCGCTCGCCCGGGCATCGTTATCGGTAAGAAAGGCGAAGACGTAGAAAAACTGCGCAAAGTTGTAGCTGATATTGCTGGCGTTCCTGCCCAGATCAATATCGCCGAAGTGCGCAAGCCTGAACTGGACGCAAAACTGGTTGCTGACAGCATCACTTCTCAGCTGGAACGTCGCGTTATGTTCCGTCGTGCTATGAAGCGTGCTGTACAGAACGCAATGCGTCTGGGCGCTAAAGGTATCAAAGTTGAAGTTAGCGGCCGTCTGGGCGGCGCGGAAATCGCACGTACCGAATGGTACCGCGAAGGTCGCGTACCTCTGCACACTCTGCGTGCTGACATCGACTACAACACCTCTGAAGCGCACACCACTTATGGTGTAATCGGCGTTAAGGTATGGATCTTCAAAGGTGAGATCCTGGGTGGTATGGCTGCTGTTGAACAACCGGAACCGGCTGCTCAACCTAAAAAGCAGCAGCGTAAAGGCCGTAAATAAGGAGCGTCGCTGATGTTACAACCAAAGCGTACAAAATTCCGTAAAGTGCACAAAGGCCGTAACCGCGGTCTGGCGCAGGGTACGGATGTTAGCTTCGGCAGCTTCGGCCTGAAAGCTGTTGGCCGTGGTCGTCTGACTGCACGTCAGATCGAAGCAGCACGTCGTGCAATGACCCGTGCAGTTAAGCGTCAAGGTAAGATCTGGATCCGTGTATTCCCGGACAAACCGATCACCGAGAAACCGCTGGCAGTGCGTATGGGTAAAGGTAAAGGTAACGTGGAGTATTGGGTTGCCTTGATCCAGCCGGGTAAAGTCCTGTATGAAATGGACGGTGTTCCGGAAGAGCTGGCCCGTGAAGCATTCGGCCTCGCTGCAGCGAAACTGCCGATCAAAACCACCTTTGTAACTAAGACGGTGATGTAATGAAAGCAAAAGAGCTGCGTGAAAAAAGCGTTGAAGAGCTGAACGCTGAGCTGCTGAACCTGCTGCGTGAGCAGTTCAACCTGCGCATGCAGGCTGCAAGTGGCCAGCTGCAACAGACTCACCTGCTGAAGCAGGTACGTCGTGATGTTGCACGCGTTAAGACTTTACTGACTCAGAAGGCGGGTGCGTAATGACCGATAAAATCCGTACTCTGCAAGGTCGCGTAGTTAGCGCAAAAATGGAGAAATCCATTGTTGTTGCTATCGAACGTATGGTGAAACACCCGGTATACGGCAAATTCATCAAACGTACGACCAAACTGCACGTACATGACGAGAACAACGAATGCGGTATGGGCGACGTGGTTGAAATCCGCGAATGCCGTCCGCTGTCCAAGACTAAGTCCTGGACGCTGGTTCGCGTTGTAGAGAAAGCGGTTCTGTAATACAGTACTCGTTCTCGATACGAATAAACGGCTCAGCGATGAGCCGTTTATTTTTTCTACCCTTATCGTTGAAGCGGTGTTATAATGCCGCGCCCTCGATATGGGGCTTTTTAACGACCTGAATTCGGGTCTCAGTAGTAGTTGACATTAGCGGAGCACTAAAATGATCCAAGAACAGACTATGCTGAACGTCGCCGACAACTCCGGTGCACGTCGCGTAATGTGTATCAAGGTTCTGGGTGGCTCGCACCGTCGCTACGCAGGCGTAGGCGACATCATCAAGATCACCATCAAGGAAGCAATTCCACGTGGTAAGGTCAAAAAAGGTGATGTGCTGAAGGCGGTAGTGGTGCGCACCAAGAAGGGTGTTCGTCGCCCGGACGGTTCTGTCATTCGCTTCGATGGTAATGCATGCGTTATTTTAAACAATAACAGCGAGCAACCTATCGGTACGCGTATTTTTGGGCCGGTAACTCGTGAACTTCGTAACGAGAAGTTCATGAAAATTATCTCTCTGGCACCAGAAGTACTCTAAGGAGCGAATCATGGCAGCGAAAATCCGTCGTGATGACGAAGTTATCGTGTTAACCGGTAAAGATAAAGGTAAACGCGGTAAAGTTAAGAATGTCTTGTCTTCCGGCAAGGTCATCGTTGAAGGTATCAACCTGGTTAAGAAACACCAGAAGCCGGTTCCGGCTCTGAACCAACCAGGCGGCATTGTAGAGAAAGAAGCAGCTATTCAGATCTCTAACATTGCACTGTTCAACGCGGCTACCGGCAAGGCTGACCGTGTAGGCTTTAGATTCGAAGACGGCAAAAAAGTCCGTTTCTTCAAGTCTAACAGCGAAACTATCAAGTAATTTGGAGTAGTACGATGGCGAAACTGCATGATTACTACAAAGACGAAGTAGTCGCTAAACTCGTTTCTGAGTTTAACTACAATTCTGTCATGCAAGTCCCTCGGGTCGAGAAGATCACCCTGAACATGGGTGTTGGTGAAGCGATCGCTGACAAGAAACTGCTGGATAACGCAGCAGCTGACCTGACAGCAATCTCCGGTCAAAAACCGCTGATCACCAAAGCACGCAAATCAGTTGCAGGCTTCAAAATCCGTCAGGGCTATCCGATCGGCTGTAAAGTAACTCTGCGTGGCGAACGCATGTGGGAGTTCTTAGAGCGCTTGATCACTATTGCTGTTCCACGTATCCGTGACTTCCGTGGCTTGTCCTCTAAGTCTTTCGACGGTCGTGGTAACTACAGCATGGGTGTCCGTGAGCAGATCATCTTCCCAGAAATCGACTACGATAAAGTCGACCGCGTACGTGGTTTGGATATTACCATCACCACTACTGCGAAATCTGATGAAGAAGGCCGTGCTCTGCTGGCTGCCTTTGACTTCCCGTTCCGCAAGTAAGGTAGGGTTACTGAATGGCTAAGCAATCAATGAAAGCACGCGAAGTAAAGCGCGTAGCTTTAGCTGATAAATTCTTCGCTAAACGCGCTGAACTCAAAGCTATCATCTCTGATGTGAACGCAACCGACGAAGATCGTTGGAATGCTGTTCTGAAGCTGCAGTCTCTGCCGCGTGATTCCAGCCCGTCTCGTCAGCGCAAGCGCTGCCGTCAAACTGGTCGTCCGCATGGCTATGTGGGCAAGTTCGGGTTGAGCCGTATCAAGCTTCGTGAAGCCGCTATGCGCGGTGAAGTACCAGGCTTGAAAAAGGCTAGCTGGTAATTACCAATTGAATCACGGGAGTAAAGACAGATGAGCATGCAAGATCCGATCGCGGATATGCTGACCCGTATCCGTAACGGTCAGGCCGCGAATAAAGCTGCGGTCACCATGCCTTCCTCCAAGCTGAAAGTGGCAATTGCCAACGTGCTGAAGGAAGAAGGTTTTATTGAAGATTTTAAAGTTGAAGGCGACACCAAGCCGGAACTGGAACTTACTCTTAAGTATTTCCAGGGTAAAGCTGTTGTAGAAAGCATTCAGCGTGTTAGTCGCCCAGGTCTGCGTATTTATAAGCGCAAAGACGAGCTGCCAAAAGTTATGGCTGGCATGGGTATCGCGGTTGTTTCTACCTCTAAAGGTGTTATGACTGATCGTGCAGCGCGCCAGGCTGGTCTTGGTGGCGAAATTATCTGCTACGTAGCCTAATCGGAGGAAAAAATGTCTCGTGTTGCTAAAGCACCGGTCGTTGTTCCTGCCGGCGTTGATGTAAAAATCAACGGTCAGGTTATTACGATCAAAGGTAAAAACGGCGAGCTGACTCGTACTCTCAACGATGCTGTTGAAGTTAAACATGCAGATAATGCTCTGACCTTCGGTCCGCGTGATGGTTACGTAGATGGTTGGGCTCAGGCTGGTACCGCGCGTGCCCTGCTGAACTCAATGGTTATCGGTGTTACCGAAGGCTTCACTAAAAAGCTTCAGCTGGTTGGTGTAGGTTATCGTGCAGCGATCAAAGGGAATGCAGTAAACCTGTCTTTAGGTTTCTCTCACCCTGTTGAACATCAGCTGCCTGCAGGTATTACTGCTGAATGTCCGACTCAAACTGAAATCGTGCTGAAAGGCGCTGATAAGCAGGTGATCGGCCAGGTAGCAGCTGATCTGCGCGCCTACCGTCGTCCTGAGCCTTACAAAGGCAAGGGTGTTCGTTACGCCGACGAAGTCGTGCGTACCAAAGAGGCTAAGAAGAAGTAAGGTAACACTATGGATAAGAAATCTGCTCGTATCCGTCGTGCGACCCGCGCACGCCGCAAGCTCCAGGAGCTGGGTGCAACTCGCCTGGTGGTACATCGTACCCCGCGTCATATTTACGCACAGGTAATTGCACCAAACGGTTCCGAAGTTCTGGTAGCTGCTTCTACTGTAGAAAAAGCTATCGCGGAACAACTGAAGTACACCGGTAACAAAGACGCTGCAGCAGCTGTGGGTAAAGCTGTCGCTGAACGCGCTCTGGAAAAAGGCATCAAAGATGTGTCCTTTGACCGTTCCGGGTTCCAATATCATGGTCGTGTCCAGGCACTGGCAGATGCTGCCCGTGAAGCTGGCCTTCAGTTCTAAGGTAGAGGTGTAAGATGGCTCACATCGAAAAACAAGCTGGCGAACTGCAGGAAAAGCTGATCGCGGTAAACCGCGTATCTAAAACCGTAAAAGGTGGTCGTATTTTCTCCTTCACAGCTCTGACTGTAGTTGGTGATGGTAACGGTCGCGTTGGTTTTGGTTACGGTAAAGCGCGTGAAGTTCCAGCAGCGATCCAGAAAGCGATGGAAAAAGCCCGTCGCAATATGATTAACGTCGCGCTGAATACCGGCACCCTGCAGCACCCAGTTAAGGGTACTCACACGGGTTCTCGTGTATTCATGCAGCCGGCTTCTGAAGGTACCGGTATCATCGCCGGTGGTGCAATGCGCGCCGTCTTGGAAGTCGCTGGGGTTCGTAACGTTCTGGCTAAAGCGTATGGTTCCACTAACCCAATTAACGTGGTTCGTGCAACTATCGATGGTCTGGAAAATATGAAATCTCCGGAAATGGTCGCTGCCAAGCGTGGTAAATCCGTTGAAGAAATTCTGGGGAAATAAACCATGGCAAAGACTATTAAAATTACTCAAACCCGCAGTGCAATCGGTCGTCTGCCGAAACACAAGGCAACGCTGCTTGGCCTGGGTCTGCGTCGTATTGGTCACACCGTAGAACGCGAGGATACTCCTGCTGTTCGTGGTATGGTCAACGCGGTTTACTTCATGGTTAAAGTTGAGGAGTAAGAGATGCGTTTAAATACTCTGTCTCCGGCCGAAGGCTCTAAAAAGGCGGGTCGCCGTCTGGGTCGTGGTATCGGTTCTGGCCTCGGTAAAACCGGCGGTCGTGGTCACAAAGGTCAGAAGTCTCGTTCTGGCGGTGGCGTACGTCGTGGTTTCGAGGGTGGCCAGATGCCACTGTACCGTCGTCTGCCGAAATTCGGCTTCACTTCTCGCAAATCAGCGATTACAGCGGAAGTTCGTCTGTCTGACCTGGCGAAAGTGGAAGGCGGTATTGTTGACCTGAACACGCTGAAAGCAGCTAACATTATCGGTATTCAGATCGAGTTCGCGAAAGTGATCCTGTCTGGTGAGGTTTCTACCCCGGTAACTGTTCGTGGCCTGCGTGTTACTAAAGGCGCTCGTGCTGCTATCGAAGCTGCTGGCGGTAAAATCGAGGAATAAGTAGCAGATGGCTAAACAACCGGGATTAGATTTTCAAAGTGCCAAAGGTGGCTTAGGCGAGCTGAAACGCAGACTGCTGTTTGTAATCGGTGCGCTTATTGTGTTCCGTATTGGCTCTTTTATTCCGATCCCTGGTATTGATGCCGCTGTACTTGCCAAACTGCTTGAGCAACAGCGAGGCACCATCATTGAAATGTTCAACATGTTCTCTGGTGGTGCTCTCAGCCGTGCTTCTATCTTTGCCCTGGGTATCATGCCGTATATTTCGGCATCGATTATTATCCAGCTGCTGACGGTGGTTCATCCAACGCTGGCAGAAATTAAGAAAGAAGGGGAGTCTGGTCGTCGTAAGATCAGCCAGTACACCCGCTACGGTACTCTGGTGCTGGCGATATTCCAGTCGATCGGTATTGCTACCGGTCTGCCGAATATGCCTGGTATGCAGGGCCTGGTAATCAATCCAGGCTTTGCATTCTATTTCACCGCTGTTGTAAGTCTGGTTACAGGGACTATGTTCCTGATGTGGCTCGGCGAACAGATTACTGAGCGTGGTATCGGTAACGGTATCTCAATCATTATCTTCGCTGGTATCGTTGCGGGACTCCCGCCAGCCATTGCCCATACTATCGAGCAAGCGCGTCAAGGCGACCTGCACTTCCTCCTGTTGCTGTTGGTTGCAGTATTAGTGTTTGCAGTGACGTTCTTTGTTGTATTTGTTGAACGTGGTCAACGCCGCATTGTGGTAAACTACGCGAAACGTCAGCAAGGTCGTCGTGTCTATGCTGCACAGAGCACACATTTACCGCTGAAAGTGAATATGGCAGGGGTAATCCCAGCAATCTTCGCTTCCAGTATTATTCTGTTCCCTGCGACCATCGCGTCATGGTTCGGGGGCGGTACCGGTTGGAACTGGCTGACAACAATTTCGCTGTATTTGCAGCCTGGGCAACCGCTTTATGTGTTACTCTATGCGTCTGCAATCATCTTCTTCTGTTTCTTCTACACGGCGTTGGTCTTCAACCCGCGTGAAACAGCAGATAACCTGAAGAAGTCCGGTGCATTTGTACCAGGAATTCGTCCGGGAGAGCAAACGGCGAAGTATATCGATAAAGTAATGACTCGCCTGACTCTCGTTGGTGCGTTGTATATTACTTTTATCTGCCTGATCCCGGAGTTCATGCGTGATGCAATGAAAGTGCCGTTCTACTTCGGTGGGACATCGCTACTGATCGTTGTTGTCGTGATTATGGACTTTATGGCTCAAGTGCAAACTCTGATGATGTCAAGTCAGTACGAGTCTGCATTGAAGAAGGCGAACCTCAAAGGCTATAGCCGCTAAAAGGTCGCCCGAGAAGTTACGGAGAGTAAAAATGAAAGTTCGTGCTTCCGTCAAGAAATTATGCCGTAACTGCAAAATCGTTAAGCGTGATGGTGTCATCCGTGTGATTTGCAGCGCCGAGCCAAAGCATAAACAGCGCCAAGGCTGATTTATTCGCATATTTTTCTTGCAAAGTTGGGTTGAGCTGGCTAGATTAGCCAGCCAATCTTTTGTATGTCTGTACGTTTCCATTTGAGTATCCTGAAAACGGGCTTTTCAGCATGGTGCGTACATATTAAATAGTAGGAGTGCATAGTGGCCCGTATAGCAGGCATTAACATTCCTGATCAGAAACATGCTGTGATCGCGTTAACCTCGATCTATGGCGTCGGCAAGACCCGTTCTAAAGCCATCCTGGCTGCCGCGGGTATCGCTGAAAATGTTAAGATCAGTGAGCTGTCTGAAGGACAAATCGACACGCTGCGTGACGAAGTTGCCAAATTTGTCGTTGAAGGTGATCTGCGCCGTGAAATTAGCATGAGCATCAAGCGCCTGATGGATCTTGGTTGCTATCGCGGTTTGCGTCATCGTCGTGGTCTCCCGGTTCGCGGCCAGCGTACCAAGACCAACGCACGTACCCGTAAGGGTCCGCGCAAACCGATCAAGAAATAATCGGGGTGATTGAATAATGGCAAAGGCACCAGTTCGTGCACGTAAACGTGTAAGAAAACAAGTCTCTGATGGCGTGGCTCATATCCATGCTTCTTTTAACAACACCATCGTAACTATTACCGATCGTCAGGGTAATGCGCTGGGTTGGGCAACAGCCGGTGGTTCCGGTTTCCGTGGTTCGCGTAAATCAACTCCGTTTGCAGCTCAGGTTGCAGCAGAGCGTTGCGCTGACGCCGTTAAAGAATACGGCATCAAGAATCTGGAAGTTATGGTTAAAGGTCCGGGTCCAGGCCGCGAATCTACTATTCGTGCTCTGAACGCCGCTGGTTTCCGCATCACTAATATTACTGATGTGACTCCGATCCCTCATAACGGTTGTCGTCCGCCGAAGAAACGTCGCGTATAACGCTTCGTTTTCCAGGTTTGTTGGAGAAAGAAAATGGCAAGATATTTGGGTCCTAAGCTCAAGCTGAGCCGTCGTGAGGGCACCGACTTATTCCTTAAGTCTGGCGTTCGCGCGATCGATACCAAGTGTAAAATTGAACAAGCTCCTGGCCAGCACGGTGCGCGTAAACCGCGTCTGTCTGACTATGGTGTGCAGTTGCGTGAAAAGCAAAAAGTTCGTCGTACTTACGGCGTGCTGGAGCGTCAGTTCCGTAACTATTACAAAGAAGCAGCACGTCTGAAAGGCAACACCGGTGAAAACCTGTTGGCTCTGCTGGAAGGTCGTCTGGACAACGTAGTTTACCGTATGGGCTTTGGCGCAACTCGTGCCGAGTCACGCCAGTTGGTTAGCCACAAAGCAATCATGGTAAACGGTCGTGTTGTTAACATCGCTTCTTATCAGGTTAAAGCGAATGACGTTGTTAGCATTCGTGAGAAAGCGAAAAAGCAATCTCGCGTTAAAGCCGCTCTGGAGCTGGCTGAACAGCGTGAAAAGCCAACCTGGCTGGAAGTTGATGCTGCTAAGATGGAAGGTACGTTCAAGCGTCAGCCTGAGCGTTCTGATCTGTCTGCGGACATTAACGAACACCTGATCGTCGAGCTTTACTCCAAGTAAAGCTTAGTACCAAAGAGAGGACACAATGCAGGGTTCTGTGACAGAGTTTCTAAAACCGCGCCTGGTAGATATCGAGCAAGTGAGTTCGACGCACGCCAAGGTGACCCTTGAGCCTTTAGAGCGTGGCTTTGGCCATACTCTGGGTAACGCACTGCGCCGTATTCTGCTCTCATCGATGCCGGGTTGCGCGGTGACCGAGGTTGAGATTGATGGTGTACTTCATGAGTACAGCACCAAAGAAGGCGTTCAGGAAGATATCCTTGAAATCCTGCTCAACCTGAAAGGGCTGGCGGTGAGAGTTCAGGGTAAAGATGAAGTTATTCTTACCTTGAATAAATCTGGCATTGGCCCTGTGACTGCAGCCGATATCACCCATGATGGTGATGTCGAAATCGTCAAGCCGCAGCACGTGATCTGCCACCTGACCGATGAGAACGCAGCTATCAGCATGCGTATCAAAGTTCAGCGCGGTCGTGGTTATGTGCCGGCTTCTGCCCGAATTCATTCGGAAGAAGATGAGCGCCCAATCGGCCGTCTGCTGGTCGACGCATGCTACAGCCCTGTAGAGCGTATTGCCTACAATGTTGAAGCAGCGCGTGTAGAACAGCGTACCGACCTGGACAAGCTGGTCATCGAAATGGAAACCAACGGCACAATCGATCCTGAAGAGGCGATTCGTCGTGCGGCAACCATCCTGGCAGAACAACTGGAAGCTTTCGTTGACTTACGTGATGTACGTCAGCCGGAAGTGAAAGAAGAGAAACCAGAATTCGATCCGATCCTGCTGCGCCCTGTTGACGATCTGGAATTGACTGTCCGCTCTGCTAACTGCCTCAAGGCAGAAGCTATCCACTATATCGGTGATCTGGTACAGCGTACCGAGGTTGAGCTTCTTAAGACGCCTAACCTGGGTAAAAAATCTCTTACTGAGATTAAAGACGTGCTGGCTTCACGTGGTCTGTCTCTGGGCATGCGCCTGGAAAACTGGCCACCAGCAAGCATTGCTGACGAGTAACCGGATCACAGGTTAAGGTTTTACTGAGAAGGATAAGGTCATGCGCCATCGTAAGAGTGGTCGTCAACTGAACCGCAACAGCAGCCATCGCCAGGCTATGTTCCGCAACATGGCAGGTTCACTGGTTCGTCATGAAATCATCAAGACGACCCTGCCTAAAGCGAAAGAACTGCGTCGCGTAGTTGAGCCGCTGATTACTCTTGCCAAGACTGATAGCGTTGCTAATCGTCGTCTGGCATTCGCCCGTACTCGTGATAACGAGATCGTGGCAAAACTGTTTAACGAACTGGGCCCGCGTTTCGCGAGCCGCACCGGTGGTTACACTCGCATTCTGAAGTGTGGCTTCCGTGCAGGCGACAACGCGCCGATGGCTTACATCGAGCTGGTTGATCGTTCAGAATCGAAAGCAGAAGCAGCTGCAGAGTAATCTGTAGTAAAATAAAAAAACCCGCCTCGGCGGGTTTTTTTATATCCTCGCTACCCCCACCCTTCTACAATAGTCGTATCTTTTCTGTTCATTTCTCCGGAGAGGTTGTATGTGGTTACTGGATCAATGGGCCGAACGTCATATTACCGATGCACAGCGCAAAGGTGAGTTTGATAATTTGCCTGGCCAGGGTGAACCACTGGCGCTTGACGATGATTCCGCTGTCCCCGAAGCGTTACGATCTGGCTACCGATTGCTGAAGAATGCCGGATGCTTACCTCCAGAACTTGAGCAGCGTAAGCAGGCCGTTGAATTGGCGGATTTGCTGAAGGGTATTCGTCGGGAAGATGCGCGCTACCAGGAATTGAGCCGTCGGCTAGCGCTGATGGAGCTGAAGTTGCAGCAGGCAGGATTAAGCACTGATTTTCTACGTGGTGACTATGCCGATAAGCTGATGAGTAAAATAAACGAGGAGTAGCTATGTACCGGATTGGTGAGTTGTCGAAACTGGCTGGCGTGACGCCGGACACCGTGCGTTATTATGAAAAACAGCAGATGATGAGCCATGATATTCGTACTGAAGGTGGCTTTCGTCTTTATACAGCGGACGATCTTCAGCGCCTGAAGTTTATCCGCTATGCCCGACAGCTGGGGTTCACTCTTGAATCGATCCGTGAACTGCTCTCGATCCGCGTGGATCCTGCACATCATACCTGCCAGGAGTCGAAAGGGATCGTGCAGGCCCGTTTAAGTGAAGTCGAGTCACGTATTGAAGAGCTGCAAGCGATGCAGCGTGCGCTGAAACAGCTGAATGATGCCTGCTGTGGAACTGCACATAGCAGCCAGCACTGTTCTATCCTTGGCATTCTTGAAGAGGGTGCGGGTGCATCGTAAAATGCGAGTTGAGTGTTTGCATAATTGGGACTACACTCGCCGCGTAATAAACACACAATCAGGAGATGTTATGAGCCGCTATCAACATACGAAGGGGCAGATTAAAGACAATGCCATCGAAGCCCTATTACATGACCCACTGTTTCGTCAGCGCGTAGAGAAAAATAAGAAAGGGAAAGGTAGCTATCTGCGGAAAGAAAAACACGGTAAGGGGTATGGACGGGAGGCCAGTGGCAAACAAGCGATGCGCTTTTTTACCACTGGCTTTCTGCTTTCTGCGGCCTGATTAAGAACGGTTGTTCTGTTCTTTCAGCAGGTCACGAATTTCAGACAGCAGCACTTCTTCTTTGCTTGGTGCAGGAGCGGCAGCTGGCTCCTCCTTCTTACGGTTAAGCTTGTTGATAAGCTTAATTGCCATAAAGATGGCGAAGGCAACAATTACAAAATCGAAAATGTTCTGAATGAATACGCCGTAGTGCATGACCACTGCCGGCACATCGCCCTGCGCGTCGCGCAGTGTTACCGCGAACTGTTTGAAATCAATCCCACCAATTAACAGCCCGAGTGGTGGCATGATGATGTCCGCAACTAAGGACGATACAATCTTGCCAAACGCTGCACCAATAATGACACCCACTGCCAAATCGACAACATTTCCTCGCATCGCGAATTCGCGAAACTCTTTAATAATGCTCATTTTATTCTCCCTTGTGCTAGCTAACGTTTATAAGTTTAACAAATGTTTATCTAATTTCCATTGGGGATAATAAATATGCTGGTATTAATTAACCCTTAAATAATAGAAGGTTAATAAAAAAGGCGCTCTGTTGAGCGCCTTTGCGGAATTAGAGGAAGAAGGGGCTTGGCTGGAACAGACGTTCCACATCCGAAATATATTTTTTATCGGTCAGGAACATTATCACATGATCGCCTTGTTCAATGCGTAAATTGTCATTAGCAATCATCACATCATTTCCACGAACGACCGCACCGATAATAGTGCCTGGCGGAAGCTTAATTTCATCAATAACACGGCCAACCACGCGTGAAGTGCTTTCATCACCGTGCGCCACGGCTTCAATGGCTTCGGCAACCCCGCGGCGCAGAGATGACACGCCGACGATATCGGCTTTACGCACATGGCTCAGCAGGGCTGAGATCGTGGCCTGTTGAGGGGAGATCGCAATATCGATAACGCTGCCCTGAACAAGATCAACATAGGCTTTCCGCTGGATCAATACCATGACCTTTTTCGCACCCATCCGCTTGGCCAGCATCGCAGACATGATATTCGCTTCATCATCGTTGGTGACGGCAATAAACAGATCAACTTGATCAATGTGCTCTTCCGCCAGCAGCTCTTGATCCGACGCATCGCCAAAGAAAACGATCGTATTCTGCAGTTTCTCAGCAAGCTCTGCCGCACGTTGTTGATTACGTTCAATCAACTTCACGCTGTAATCTTTTTCCAGCTGGCGCGCCAGACCTGCACCGATGTTCCCGCCCCCGACCAGCATAATGCGCTTGTACGGTTTCTCCAGACGCTGAAGCTCGCTCATTACCGCCCGAATATGCTGTGATGCGGCAATAAAGAAGACCTCATCCCCAGCTTCAACGATCGTTGAGCCCTGCGGGCGGATTGGACGATCGTGGCGGAAAATGGCCGCAACGCGAGTATCGATATGTGGCATATGTTCACGCATGGTCGAGAGAGCATTACCGACCAGCGGCCCACCGTAATAGGCCTTAACCACCGCGAGACTCACTTTACCTTCGGCGAAGTTCACCACTTGCAGCGCGCCCGGATATTCAATCAGGCGGTAAATATTGTCGATAACCAGCTGCTCTGGCGCAATCAGGTGATCGATAGGCACGGCGTCGCTGTGAAACAGTTTGTCCGCATCGCGCACGTAGTCTGGAGAACGGATACGGGCGATACGGTTTGGTGTGTTAAACAGTGAGTAGGCGACCTGGCAGGCCACCATGTTGGTTTCGTCCGAGCTGGTGACCGCGACGAGCATATCGGCATCATCGGCACCTGCTTCACGCAGCACTCGAGGATGGGAGGCATGGCCCTGGACAACGCGCAGATCAAACTTATCCTGCAGGCTGCGCAAACGCTCGCCGTTAGTATCGACAATCGTGATGTCGTTATTTTCCCCGACCAGGTTTTCCGCCAGCGTGCCACCAACCTGTCCGGCACCCAGAATGATAATTTTCATCAGTTGCGACCCGTTATCTCATCACTTCTTGATTAGCTTAGCGTAGAAGAAGCCATCGCCTTCTTCCGCACCCGGTAGATTTTGTTGGCCAGGTAACTCAGGCGTACCTGTTTCGCTCAACGTTGCATTTGGTGTGCGGGCCAGGAATGCCGCAATCTGCTGCTGGTTCTCTTCCGGTAAAATAGAGCAGGTCGCATAAACCAGCGTACCGCCCGGCTTCAGGTGAGCCCAGGTGGCGTTGAGAATTTCAGCCTGCAGCTGAGCCAGCTCAGGGATATCGCGATCGCGGCGCAGCCACTTGATGTCAGGGTGGCGACGGATTACCCCGGTGGCAGAGCATGGCGCATCCAACAGGATGCGGTCGAACAACTGCTCGTCGCACCATTGCTCTGGATAACGGCCATCGCCCTGTTTAACGGTAGCTTTCATGCCAAGACGCTTGAGGTTGTCGTAAACGCGTGACAGACGCTTTTCATCAACATCAACGGCCAGCACGTCAGCCTGTGGTGCGACCTCCAGAATATGGGTGGTCTTGCCCCCAGGCGCGCAGCACAGGTCGAGGATCTGTTCACCGTTCTCCGGCTGTAGATAGCGCATGCAACCCTGAGCGGATGCATCCTGTACGGTAACCCAGCCCTGCTCGAAGCCTGGTAAAGCTAATACCGACGCAGGCGTTTCCAGCCGTACGGCATCCGGATAGTCCGGGTGCGGGAAACCGGTCATGCCGGCTTCGGTGAGTAATGCTAACCAAGCATCGCGGGTATGGTGATTACGGTTAACGCGCAGCCACATCGGTGGACGTTGGTTATTGGCCTCAAGAATGGCTTCCCACTGCTGCGGATAGGCATTCTTGATGCGTTTGACCAGCCAGGAAGGGTGCAGGAAGCGAAGTTCGCTTTGCGAAAACTCAGAAAGCAGCTCTTCCTGACGACGTTGAAACTGACGTAATACTCCGTTGATCAGTCCCTTAAGCTGCGGACGTTTGATAACCACGGCGCCTTCAACGGTTTCGGCCAGCGCAGCGTGCGGTGGAATACGGGTATGCAGTAACTGATAGAAGCCGACCATAATCAGGTAGTGAACGGTGCGCTGTTTGCCCGTCATTGGGCGTTCCATCAGTTGCTGGATCATCCACTCAAGCTGAGAGAGCGTACGAAGCACGCCGAAGCAAAGCTCCTGCAGCAGTGCTTTGTCTTTGTCGGCAACTTTCTGCTGCAATGCGGGCAGCACGTTGCTCAACGACTGTCCCTTTTCGACGACCTGTTCTACGGCCTGAGCCGCCATACTGCGTAAATTAAAATGTTTTTTCATAACCGCAAAAATAAAAATGCCCGGAGACTCCGGGCTTTAAAAGGTATGAACCGTCAGAGTAGACGGTTGCCGGGTACAAACCATTCCCGACGTGAGTTCAGCAGATCCTGCGCGCTCATCGCCTTCTTACCCGCAGGTTGCAGCGAGATAAGGTTTAGTATCCCATCGCCAGTCGCGACCTGAATCCCCTGGCGTGTGGCTTCGAGGATGGTGCCTGGCTCAGCTCCCGCCGGTTTATCAATCACCGTTGCTTGCCAGATTTTCACCGGCTGCTCATCAATGACGATGTAGCTCATTGGCCACGGATTGAAGGCACGGATGCAGCGCTCGAGCTGCGCGGCGCTGAGCGTCCAGTCAACAAGTGCTTCTTCTTTGCTGAGCTTCTCGGCATAGCTGACCAGCGTTTCATCCTGAACTTCAGGCTTTGCAGTACCCGTCGCTAGTAGATGCAGCGTATGGAGTAAGCCCTGAGGACCCAGTTCTGCCAGTTTGTTGTAAAGGCTCGCACTGGTATCTTCAGCAGTAATTGGGCAAGAGAGCTTATGCAGCATATCACCCGTATCCAGGCCAACATCCATCTGCATAATGGTCACACCGGTTTCCGTATCACCTGCCCACAGCGAACGCTGAATAGGCGCGGCGCCGCGCCAGCGTGGCAGCAGAGAACCGTGAACGTTGATGCAGCCAAGGCGCGGCATAGCCAGTACGGCTTTTGGCAGGATAAGCCCATAGGCGACCACGACCATCAGGTCAGCTTGCAGGTCTGATACCAGCTTCTGGTTTTCTTCAGGGCGCAGCGAGACCGGCTGGAATACCGGAATGCCTTTCTCTTCGGCCAATACTTTAACCGGGCTCGGCATCAGCTTCTTACCGCGACCGGCAGGGCGGTCTGGCTGGGTAAATACGCCAACGACCTGGTGCCCAGACGACAACAGCGCGTCAAGATGACGCGCTGCAAAGTCAGGGGTACCCGCAAAAATAATACGTAGTGAATCTGACACGTTAATCCTTATCCTTAGGCACGCGCGTTCAGGCGATCCAGTTTCTCAACTTTCTGACGAATACGTTGCTGTTTTAACGGAGAAAGATAATCGATAAACAGCTTACCGACCAGGTGGTCCATCTCGTGCTGAATACAGATAGCCAGCAGGCCGTCAGCCTCGAGCTCAAACGGGTTGCCATTGCGGTCGAGAGCGCGAATTTTTACGCGTTCGGCACGTGGCACCAGCGCACGCTGTTCTGGGATGGACAGGCAACCTTCTTCAATCCCGGTATCGCCATCTTTTTCCAACAGCTCAGGGTTGATTAGCACCAACTGTTCGTCACGATTTTCAGAAACATCGATAACGATGATGCGTTGATGGATATCCACCTGCGTTGCCGCGAGACCAATACCTTCCTCGGCGTACATTGTCTCGAACATATCGTCGACAATTCGCTGAATTTCTTCATTCACTTCTTTTACCGGAGCAGCGACTTTGCGAAGACGCTCGTCCGGGATATGTAACACTTGCAAAACTGCCATAAATATCCAGAGTTCTGTTCAGGAGTAGGAAAGATTATTACCTCTATTCTAGACAAAACCCCCTCTAATTGACAGCATCACTGACCAATCGCAAGGATTGCTGGTGCCGCATGTGGCAAGGGGGAAAGGATGTCGCCAGAAGAGATAGCCTTCCGGCTGGTGAAGGTAAATGATTTATACGGCGATGAGATGCTGCAGGTCATGTGTGCGCTTCGCCAGGCACGCGAAATTACCCGTCAGACGCTTCATCTGTTGGGGTTAAGTGTCAAACAGACTGAACGCTTTTTCTCTTTAACCTCAGCGGATATGACGTCAGCCGTCGCGTGGCTCGCAACGCCGGGCAACCATTTGCTGTTTGCGGATTCTCCCTATTATCCTGCTCCGCTTCGCGCTATCCGTGATTATCCTGCGGTACTGTGCGTGCGGGGGAGTCTGGCGCTGCTCAGCACACCCCAGCTTGCCGTCGTCGGCAGTCGTCAGCATTCGCATTATGGCGAACGGTGGGGGCGTTATTTTTGTGAGGCGTTGGCACATCTTGGGGTCACTATTACAAGTGGTCTTGCATTGGGTATCGACGGTGTTGCACATCGAAGTGCCTTACTAGCTGACGGTAAAACGGTCGCGGTCCTCGGGAGCGGACTGAATCACATTTACCCTCATCGACACAGGGCGCTTGCCGATAATATTGTTGAGCGCGGGGGGGCGCTGGTGTCAGAGTTCTCGCTGAACGCCACGCCTGCTCCTTACAACTTTCCTCGTCGCAATCGGATTATTAGCGGGCTAAGCCGCGGCGTATTGGTGGTGGAAGCGGCGTTGCGCAGTGGTTCATTGGTTACCGCGCGATGCGCTCTGGAGCAGGGGCGAGAGGTTTATGCGCTCCCTGGGCCGCTGGGTAACCCGGGCATGGAAGGGCCGCATTGGCTTATCAAGCAGGGCGCCATAGCTGTAACGGAAACTGAGGATTTTCTGGCGCTTTTTCCCGAATTAAACAGACATATGCCCGATAAGCCAGAAATGATAAATAATTGCACAGATAAGGAATGTGTAGCATTGCCATTTCCTGAGCTCCTGGCTAACGTAGGAGATGAGGTAACACCTGTTGACGTCGTCGCTGAACGTGCCGGCCAACCTGTGCCAGTAACCGTGGCTCAGCTACTTGAACTGGAGTTAGCAGGGTGGATCGCAGCTGTACCCGGCGGCTATGTCCGATTAAGGAGGGCAGGCCATGTTCGACGTACTAATGTATTTGTTTGAGACCTACATCCATACCGAAACAGACATGCGCGTAGATCAGGACAAACTCACTCGGGATCTCTCCGATGCAGGGTTCGAACGTGAAGACATCTTCAACGCGCTGATATGGCTGGAAAAGCTCGCCGACTATCAGGAAGGCCTCGTAGAACCGATGCAGCTTGCGTCCGATCCTCTCTCCGTGCGTATTTTTACCGAGGAAGAGAGCCAACGACTGGATGCCAGCTGCCGGGGATTCCTGTTATTCCTTGAGCAGATTCAGGTGCTGAACCTCGAAACGCGGGAAATGGTTATTGAACGCGTCATGGCGTTAGATACAGCCGAATTTGAACTAGAAGAGCTGAAATGGGTCATTTTGATGGTCTTATTCAATCTTCCGGGCTGCGAAAACGCCTATCAACAAATGGAAGAATTACTCTTCGAGACGAATGAAGGTATGCTGCATTAATTCATTTTGTGGCATCAAGAGTTGTTATGGTCAAATCAGCACTGTTTACGGTGCCTAAACACGAGCCCTGCCCACAGTGCGGGGCCGAACTGGTCATACGGTCCGGTAAACACGGGCCGTTTCTTGGCTGTTCCCATTATCCGGAATGCGATTACGTTCGTCCCCTGAAAAGTCAGGCGGACGGACATATCGTCAAAATTCTGGAGGGGCAGTCTTGTCCTAAGTGTGGCGCCGTGCTGGTGTTGCGCCAGGGGCGTTTTGGCATGTTCATCGGGTGCAGTCAGTATCCTGAATGTGATCACACAGAGGTTATTGATAAGCCAGATGAAACGGCCATCGTCTGTCCCGCGTGCCAACAAGGTCACCTGGTGCAGCGCCGTTCTCGTTATGGCAAAAACTTCCATTCCTGCGATCGCTATCCGGATTGTCAGTTTGTCATTAACTTCACACCGGTAGCGGGGGAATGCCCCGAGTGCCATTACCCGCTGCTTATCGAAAAGAAAACGGCGCAGGGCGTAAAACGCTTTTGTGCCAGTAAACAATGTGGAAAGCCGGTACCGGCGAAACAAATCAGTGAATAAAAACCTGCCATCAGAGGCCGTACAGCGTGCGGTTGTAGCTCTGAATAATAAAGAAGTCATCGCTTATCCAACTGAAGCCGTATTTGGCGTCGGTTGCGATCCCGATAGTGAAGAAGCCGTCATGAGCCTGCTGGCGCTGAAACAGCGCCCGGTAGATAAAGGTCTCATCCTTATTGCTGCAAGCTTCGAACAACTTAAACCTTATATTGATGACAGCATGCTGACCGATGAGCAGCGCGCCACCGTGTTTGCGCGCTGGCCAGGTCCGGTGACCTTCGTTTTCCCAGCGAAATCAACCACGCCAGACTGGCTGACCGGTCGCTTTAGCTCGTTGGCCGTTCGCGTCACGGATCACCCGGTGGTGATTGCACTCTGCGAGGCTTACGGTAAACCGTTGGTTTCTACCAGCGCCAATCTGACGGGGCAGCCACCGTGCCGAACAACCGCAGAAGTGCTTGCGCAGTTTGGCGATAACTTCCCGGTGGTTGATGCGCCAACGGGTGGCCGTCTCAATCCATCTGAAATCCTTGATGCCCTGACGGGCGAACGTTTCCGCCAGGGGTAAACCGTGGAAAGCTACGTTGTTTTTGGTAACCCGATAGCGCACAGCAAGTCGCCATTCATTCATCAGCAGTTTGCTGAACAGCTGAGCATTACTCACCCTTACGGGCGCATGTTGGCACCGCTGGATGGTTTCGTTGAAATCCTGGAAACCTTTTTCCAGCAGGGGGGAAAAGGGGCAAATGTCACCGTTCCTTTTAAAGAGGAGGCGTTTGCCCGCGCAGATGAATTGACGGAGCGTGCAGCGCTGGCGGGAGCGGTCAACACCCTTAAGCGTCTTGATGACGGGCGCATTCTTGGGGATAACACCGACGGGATTGGTCTGTTGAGCGACCTTGAACGACTGAGGCTGATTAAACCGGGCTATCGCGTGCTGCTTATTGGTGCTGGTGGTGCCGCCCGTGGCGTGCTACTCCCACTACTCTCTTTAGACTGCAATGTGACCATTACCAACCGTACGCATGCCCGGGCGCAGACGCTAGCCGAGCTATTCTGCCATACGGGCAGTGTGAGCGCGCAGGCGATGTCTGAACTTTCAGGGCATGAGTTTGACCTTATTATTAATGCCACCTCCAGCGGTATCGGCGGGGAGACGCCGCCCATCCCTGCTTCGCTGATTAATAGCCATGTTTGCTGTTATGACATGTTCTATCAGAAAGGAGATACAGCCTTTCTGGCATGGTGTGTTCAGCACGGTGCAAAACGCTATGCCGACGGGCTAGGCATGCTGGTGGGGCAAGCGGCGCATGCCGTTTTACTGTGGCACGGTATTCTGCCAAACGTTGAGCCGGTCATTGCTTCTCTTAAGCGCGAGTTGGGCGTATGAATCAGGCTATTCAGTTTCCCGAGCGAGAGGAATGGCGAGAGGATCTACAGGCGGTCTGCTTCCCGGCGCTGGTAAATGGTATGCAGCTCATGTGTGCACTCAGGGCCGATGCCCTGACGCACCGATTTGGTGGAGAGCAACCCCAACAGTGGTTATCGTTATTTCGTGAGAATCGCTGGGATCTGGAAGAAGAAGCCAGCGACCTTATTCGTGAGCAGCAGGAAGACAATCACGGCTGGGTTTGGTTGTCCTGATCCAGATAGTCGTTTTTCCACTTCACATAGTTATTGGCCGAATAGCGTAGCCCTTCGAGTTCGGCCTCTTTCAACGGACGGATCTGCTTAACTGGGCTTCCCAGATAAAGATAGCCACTCTCCAGGCGCTTATGCTGTGGAACCAGGCTACCGGCGCCAATCATCACATCGTTTTCTACTACTACACCATCAAGCAATATAGAACCCATCCCCACGAGTACGCGGTTACCGATAGTGCAGCCGTGTAGCATGACCTTATGTCCGACCGTGACATCCTCGCCAACGATCAGCGGGTTTCCTTCTGGGTTTTTCGCTGATTTATGCGTGACGTGAAGGACGCTGCCATCCTGGATATTGCTGCGCGCACCAATCTGAATGTAGTTAACGTCACCGCGTGCAGCTACCAGTGGCCAGATGCTGACATCATCGGCTAAACGAACGTCGCCAACGATAACGCTGGAATCGTCGATCATCACGCGATCGCCGATGACGGGGAATAAATCTTTATAGCGGCGTAAAACGGCAGACATGTTTACCTCTTTAAAACGGTGTCATAATGAGATTTCTTCCCATTATCGACCCAATCTGCGTGTTTCTCATCTCAAAATTTAAGCAAATTGCGCACTTACAGCGCAAAAAGTGTGAAAAAGCGACACTTAGAAAAAAAAGTGAGAAAAGGGGTTGTGTGAAAAACAAAGTTCCCTATAATGCGCACCCACTGAGACGGCAAACGTGAATTACTTCACACTAACTAGCCGGTTCAGTTGAAGAGAAAAACCTGAAAATGAGGGTTGACTCTGAAAGAGGAAAGCGTAATATACGCCACCTCGCAACAGTGAGCGAAAGCCGTGTTGCACT
>NZ_JBIQOI010000016.1:0-36381 GCF_044197065.1 Kluyvera chengduensis | reverse complement strand
ATGCCAGGCGACAACATCAAGATGGTTGTGACTCTGATCCACCCAATCGCGATGGACGACGGTCTGCGTTTCGCAATCCGTGAAGGCGGCCGTACCGTTGGCGCGGGCGTTGTTGCCAAAGTAATGAGCTAATTGCTGATAACATTTGACGCAATGCGCAATAAAAGGGCATCATTTGATGCCCTTTTTGTACGCTGTCGAACCAGAACCTGGCTCATCAGTGATTATTTTTGCCATAATCATTGCTGAGACAGGCTCTGTAGAGGGCGTTTAGTCCGAAACTTACTTTCGGTTTGGATCGCCTCGCTCTCGCGGGGTGGAAATGTTTGTAGAATACTTCTGACAGGTTGGTTTATGAGTGCGAATACCGAAGCTCAAGGGAGCGGGCGCGGCCTGGAAGCGATGAAGTGGGTAGCTGTTGCCGTATTGCTTATCGTGGCAATCGTGGGCAACTACCTCTATCGCGACATGATGCTGCCGCTGCGTGCGCTGGCCGTAGTAATTATTATTGCTGCAGCGGGTGGTGTCGCGCTGTTGACGACGAAAGGCAAAGCGACCGTTGCGTTTGCGCGTGAAGCGAGAACGGAAGTTCGTAAGGTGATTTGGCCGACTCGCCAGGAAACGCTGCACACTACGCTGATCGTTGCTGCGGTCACTGCGGTAATGTCACTGATCCTGTGGGGACTGGATGGTATTCTGGTTCGCCTGGTATCCTTTATCACTGGCCTGAGGTTCTAAGATGTCTGAAGCACCTAAAAAGCGTTGGTACGTCGTTCAGGCGTTTTCCGGTTTTGAAGGCCGTGTAGCGACTTCGCTGCGCGAGCATATCAAATTACATAATATGGAAGAGCTGTTTGGCGAAGTCATGGTTCCGACCGAAGAAGTTGTCGAAATCCGTGGCGGCCAGCGTCGCAAGAGCGAGCGTAAATTCTTCCCGGGCTACGTGTTAGTTCAGATGGTGATGAACGACGCGAGCTGGCACTTGGTGCGTAGCGTTCCGCGCGTAATGGGCTTTATCGGCGGTACCTCTGACCGTCCGGCACCAATCAGCGACAAAGAAGTTGATGCGATTATGAACCGCCTGCAGCAGGTTGGTGATAAGCCGCGTCCTAAAACGCTGTTTGAACCGGGTGAAATGGTTCGCGTTAGCGACGGTCCATTCGCTGACTTCAACGGTGTGGTTGAAGAAGTGGATTACGAGAAGTCTCGCCTGAAAGTATCCGTCTCTATCTTCGGTCGTGCGACCCCGGTAGAACTGGACTTTGCTCAGGTAGAGAAAGCGTAAGGCTGCGATCAAAAAAGCATCGATCTAATCGTTGCATAGGGCGCGAAATTGACATACAATTTCGCGCCTTTTGTTTTTATGGGCGCATGCCTGTAAAACGAATTTTTATATCACGGGGAGCCTCTTAGAGGCGCTATCACCCACATAGAGGATTTTAGAATGGCTAAGAAAGTCCAAGCCTACGTTAAGCTGCAGGTTGCAGCTGGTATGGCAAACCCAAGTCCACCAGTTGGTCCAGCTCTGGGTCAGCAGGGTGTGAACATCATGGAATTCTGCAAAGCGTTCAACGCAAAAACTGATTCCATCGAAAAAGGTCTGCCAATTCCGGTTGTTATCACCGTTTACGCTGACCGTTCTTTCACCTTCATTACCAAAACGCCTCCAGCAGCAGTTCTGCTGAAAAAAGCAGCTGGTATTAAGTCTGGTTCCGGCAAGCCGAACAAAGACAAAGTTGGTAAAATTTCCCGCGCTCAGCTGCAGGAAATCGCGCAGACCAAAGCTGCCGACATGACTGGCGCCGACATTGAAGCGATGACTCGCTCAATCGAAGGTACTGCACGTTCCATGGGCCTGGTAGTGGAGGATTAAGAAATGGCTAAACTGACCAAGCGTATGCGCGTGATCCGTGACAAAGTTGATGCTACTAAGCAGTACGACATCAACGAAGCTATTGCTCTGCTGAAAGAGCTGGCCACTGCTAAATTCAACGAAAGCGTTGACGTTGCCGTTAACCTCGGCATCGATGCTCGTAAATCTGACCAGAACGTACGTGGTGCAACTGTACTGCCACACGGTACTGGCCGTTCCGTTCGCGTTGCCGTATTTACCCAGGGCCCTAACGCTGAAGCAGCTAAAGCTGCTGGCGCAGAGCTGGTAGGTATGGAAGATCTGGCTGACCTGATCAAGAAAGGCGAAATGAACTTCGACGTTGTTATCGCATCTCCAGATGCAATGCGCGTTGTTGGCCAGCTGGGCCAGGTTCTGGGCCCACGTGGTCTGATGCCAAACCCGAAAGTTGGTACTGTAACTCCTAACGTTGCTGAAGCGGTTAAGAACGCTAAAGCGGGTCAGGTTCGTTATCGTAACGACAAAAACGGCATCATCCACACCACCATCGGTAAAGTGGACTTTGACGCTGACAAACTGAAAGAAAACCTGGAATCTCTGCTGGTTGCGCTGAAAAAAGCAAAACCAACTCAGGCTAAAGGCGTGTACATCAAGAAAGTTAGTATCTCCACCACCATGGGTGCAGGTGTTGCAGTTGACCAGGCTGGCCTGAGCGCTGCTGCAAACTAATGCCTTTACGTGGGCGGTGATTTTGTCTACAATCTTACCCCCACGTTTGCTAACAATAGTTAGCGGCTAAAAGATTTGTTCGTTGGAGCCTGGCCTATCCAGGCCTCCGTCGAAGACCGCAGGTGTTTCGCAAGAAACTTAATGCCCTGCGTAGACGGTGACAGAACGCTAAGATTATTTTTAATACTCTGGCTTGTTTCTGCTCACCGTATTAAGACGCTCTCTCCATTGGGGAGAGTGAAGTGAGTTCCGGAACATGAGTTCCGGCAAACATCCAGGAGCAAAGCTAATGGCTTTAAATCTTCAAGACAAACAAGCGATTGTTGCTGAAGTCAGCGAAGTAGCCAAAGGCGCGCTGTCTGCAGTAGTTGCGGATTCCCGTGGCGTTACTGTAGATAAAATGACTGAACTGCGTAAAGCAGGTCGTGAAGCTGGCGTATACATGCGTGTTGTTCGTAACACCCTGCTGCGCCGCGTCGTTGAAGGTACTCAGTTTGAATGCCTGAAAGACACGTTTGTTGGTCCGACCCTGATTGCATACTCTATGGAACACCCGGGCGCTGCTGCTCGTCTGTTCAAAGAGTTCGCGAAAGCGAATGCAAAATTTGAGGTCAAAGCCGCAGCCTTTGAAGGTGAGTTAATCCCGGCATCGCAGATCGATCGCCTGGCAACTCTGCCGACCTACGAAGAAGCAATTGCACGCCTGATGGCAACCATGAAAGAAGCTTCGGCTGGCAAACTGGTTCGCACTCTGGCTGCTGTACGCGATGCGAAAGAAGCTGCTTAATCGCAGTCCTCTTTGTAAAGTATCTGCTTACGTATAAACTTATTCTGATTTTCAGGAACAATTTAAATGTCTATCACTAAAGATCAAATCATTGAAGCAGTTGCAGCTATGTCCGTAATGGACGTTGTAGAACTGATTTCTGCAATGGAAGAAAAATTCGGTGTTTCCGCTGCTGCTGCTGTAGCTGTAGCTGCTGGCCCGGCTGAAGCTGCTGAAGAAAAAACTGAATTCGACGTAATTCTGAAAGCTGCTGGCGCTAACAAAGTTGCTGTAATCAAAGCAGTACGTGGCGCAACTGGCCTGGGTCTGAAAGAAGCTAAAGACCTGGTAGAATCTGCTCCAGCCGCTCTGAAAGAAGGCGTGAGCAAAGATGACGCTGAAGCACTGAAAAAATCTCTGGAAGAAGCTGGCGCTGAAGTTGAAGTTAAATAAGCCAACTTTTCTAGTTGAAGCCTGAGAAATCAGGCCGATGGCTGGTGACTTTTTAGTCACCAGCCATTTTGCGCTGTATGGCGCCAGTAGCATTTCACACTGTTTGACTACTGGTTGTCCTGACAATGCACGTTTCTATCGACGACTTAATATATTGCGACAGGGTGCTCGCTCTGTGTAAATCGCAATGAAATGGTTTAAGCGTGATAGCAACAGGTATTGCGGAAAGTGTTCCATTTTCCGGTCAACAAAATAGTGTTGCACAAACTGTCTGCCAATGGACAGATGCGTCGACTTGTCAGCGAGCTGAGGAACCCTATGGTTTACTCCTATACCGAGAAAAAACGTATTCGTAAGGATTTTGGTAAACGTCCACAAGTTCTGGATGTCCCATATCTCCTTTCTATCCAGCTTGACTCGTTCCAGAAGTTTATCGAGCAAGATCCTGAAGGTCAGTATGGTCTGGAAGCTGCTTTCCGTTCCGTATTCCCTATCAAAAGCTACAGCGGTAACTCCGAGCTGCAATACGTCAGCTACCGTCTGGGCGAACCTGTCTTTGACGTTCAGGAATGTCAGATTCGTGGCGTGACCTATTCCGCACCGCTGCGCGTAAAACTGCGTCTGGTGATCTACGAGCGCGAAGCGCCGGAAGGCACCGTAAAAGACATTAAAGAACAAGAAGTCTACATGGGCGAAATTCCGCTCATGACCGACAACGGTACCTTTGTTATCAACGGTACTGAGCGTGTTATCGTTTCTCAGCTGCACCGTAGCCCAGGCGTCTTCTTTGACTCCGATAAAGGCAAAACCCACTCTTCGGGTAAAGTGCTGTATAACGCGCGCATCATTCCTTACCGTGGTTCCTGGCTGGACTTCGAATTCGATCCGAAGGACAACCTGTTCGTACGTATCGACCGTCGCCGTAAACTGCCTGCGACCATTATTCTGCGTGCGCTGAACTACACCACTGAGCAGATCCTTGACCTGTTCTTTGAGAAAGTTGTCTTCGAAATTCGTGACAACAAGCTGCAGATGGAACTGATTCCAGAACGTCTGCGTGGCGAAACCGCGTCCTTCGACATCGAAGCGAACGGTAAAGTGTACGTTGAAAAAGGCCGCCGTATTACTGCGCGCCACATTCGCCAACTGGAAAAAGACGATATCAAACATATCGAAGTTCCGGTTGAGTACATCGCTGGCAAAGTCGCTTCTAAAGACTACGTTGACGAATCTACTGGCGAGCTGATCTGCCCAGCCAACATGGAGCTGAGCCTGGATCTGCTGGCTAAGCTGAGCCAGTCTGGCCACAAGCGTATCGAAACGCTGTTCACTAACGATCTGGACCACGGTGCATACATTTCTGAAACTGTACGCGTCGACCCAACCAACGATCGTCTGAGCGCGCTGGTAGAAATCTACCGCATGATGCGCCCTGGTGAGCCACCAACTCGCGAAGCTGCTGAAAGCCTGTTCGAGAACCTGTTCTTCTCCGAAGACCGCTATGACCTGTCTGCGGTTGGTCGTATGAAGTTCAACCGTTCTCTGCTGCGCGACGAGATCGAAGGTTCCGGTATCCTGAGCAAAGACGACATCATCGAAGTGATGAAGAAGCTCATCGATATCCGTAACGGTAAAGGCGAAGTGGATGATATCGACCACCTCGGCAACCGTCGTATCCGTTCCGTAGGCGAAATGGCGGAAAACCAATTCCGCGTTGGCCTGGTACGTGTTGAGCGTGCGGTGAAAGAGCGTCTGTCTCTGGGCGATCTGGATACCCTGATGCCTCAGGATATGATCAACGCCAAGCCGATTTCCGCAGCAGTGAAAGAGTTCTTTGGTTCCAGCCAGCTGTCCCAGTTTATGGACCAGAACAACCCGCTGTCTGAGATTACGCACAAACGTCGTATCTCCGCACTCGGTCCGGGCGGTCTGACCCGTGAACGTGCAGGCTTCGAAGTTCGAGACGTACACCCGACTCACTACGGTCGCGTATGTCCAATCGAAACGCCTGAAGGTCCAAACATCGGTCTGATCAACTCCCTGTCCGTGTACGCACAGACTAACGAATACGGTTTCCTCGAGACGCCGTACCGTAAAGTGACCGACGGTGTTGTAACCGACGAAATTCATTACCTGTCTGCTATCGAAGAAGGCAACTACGTTATCGCTCAGGCGAACTCCAACCTGGATGACGAAGGCCACTTTGTAGAAGACCTGGTAACTTGCCGTAGCAAAGGCGAATCCAGCTTGTTCAGCCGCGACCAGGTTGACTACATGGACGTATCCACCCAACAGGTGGTATCCGTCGGTGCGTCCCTGATCCCGTTCCTGGAACACGATGACGCCAACCGTGCATTGATGGGTGCGAACATGCAACGTCAGGCCGTTCCAACTCTGCGTGCTGATAAGCCGCTGGTTGGTACCGGTATGGAACGTGCTGTTGCCGTTGACTCCGGTGTTACTGCAGTTGCTAAGCGTGGCGGTACCGTTCAGTACGTTGACGCATCCCGTATCGTTATCAAAGTTAACGAAGACGAGATGTATCCGGGCGAAGCGGGTATCGACATCTACAACCTGACCAAATACACCCGTTCTAACCAGAACACCTGTATTAACCAGATGCCTTGCGTGTCTCTGGGTGAGCCAATCGAGCGCGGCGACGTGCTGGCAGATGGCCCGTCCACCGACTTGGGTGAACTGGCGCTGGGTCAGAACATGCGCGTGGCATTCATGCCATGGAACGGTTACAACTTCGAAGACTCCATCCTCGTATCCGAGCGTGTTGTTCAGGAAGACCGTTTCACCACCATCCACATTCAGGAACTGGCATGTGTGTCCCGTGACACCAAGCTGGGGCCAGAAGAGATCACTGCTGATATCCCTAACGTGGGTGAAGCTGCGCTCTCCAAACTGGATGAATCCGGTATCGTTTACATTGGTGCAGAAGTCACCGGTGGCGACATTCTGGTTGGTAAGGTAACGCCGAAAGGTGAAACCCAGCTGACACCAGAAGAGAAGCTGCTGCGTGCAATCTTCGGTGAGAAAGCGTCTGACGTTAAAGACTCTTCTCTGCGCGTACCAAACAGCGTTTCCGGTACTGTTATCGACGTTCAGGTCTTTACTCGCGATGGCGTAGAAAAAGACAAACGTGCGCTGGAAATCGAAGAGATGCAGCTGAAGCAGGCTAAGAAAGACCTGTCTGAAGAACTGCAGATCCTCGAAGCAGGCCTGTTCAGCCGTATCTACGCTGTGCTGGTTGCCGGTGGTGTCGAAGCTGAGAAGCTGGACAAACTGCCTCGCGATCGCTGGCTGGAACTCGGTCTGACCGACGAAGAGAAACAGAATCAGCTGGAACAGCTTGCTGAGCAGTACGACGAGCTGAAACACGAGTTCGAGAAAAAACTCGAAGCGAAACGCCGCAAAATCACCCAAGGCGACGATCTGGCACCGGGCGTGCTGAAGATTGTTAAGGTATACCTGGCCGTTAAACGCCGTATCCAGCCTGGTGACAAAATGGCAGGTCGTCACGGTAACAAGGGTGTAATTTCTAAGATCAACCCGATCGAAGATATGCCGCACGATGCTAACGGTACGCCGGTAGATATCGTACTGAACCCGCTGGGCGTACCATCGCGTATGAACATCGGTCAGATCCTTGAAACCCACCTGGGTATGGCTGCGAAAGGTATCGGCGATAAGATCAACGCCATGCTGAAACAGCAGCAAGAAGTCGCGAAACTGCGCGAGTTCATCCAGCGTGCTTACGATCTGGGCTCTGATGTTCGTCAGAAAGTTGACCTGAACACCTTCACCGATGATGAAGTGCTGCGTCTGGCTGAAAACCTGAAGAAAGGTATGCCAATCGCAACACCAGTATTCGACGGTGCAAAAGAAGCGGAAATTAAAGAACTGCTGCAACTGGGCGGTCTGCCATCTTCTGGTCAGATTACCCTGTTCGACGGCCGTACCGGTGAACAGTTCGAGCGTCAGGTAACCGTAGGTTACATGTACATGCTGAAACTGAACCACCTGGTCGACGACAAGATGCACGCGCGTTCTACCGGTTCTTACAGCCTGGTTACTCAGCAGCCGCTGGGTGGTAAGGCTCAGTTCGGTGGTCAGCGCTTCGGGGAGATGGAAGTGTGGGCGCTGGAAGCATACGGCGCCGCCTACACCCTGCAGGAAATGCTCACCGTTAAGTCTGATGACGTGAACGGCCGTACTAAGATGTATAAGAACATCGTAGATGGCAACCATCAGATGGAACCGGGCATGCCGGAATCCTTCAACGTACTGTTGAAAGAAATCCGCTCGCTGGGCATCAACATCGAACTGGAAGACGAGTAATCCTCGCTCAAACAGGTCACTGCTGCCGGGGTAATTCCCGGCAGTGGATTGTGCTAACTCCGACGGGAGCAAATCCGTGAAAGATTTATTAAAGTTTCTGAAAGCGCAGACTAAAACCGAAGAGTTTGATGCGATCAAAATTGCTCTGGCTTCGCCAGACATGATCCGTTCATGGTCTTTCGGTGAAGTTAAAAAGCCGGAAACCATTAACTACCGTACGTTCAAACCTGAGCGTGACGGCCTTTTCTGCGCCCGTATCTTTGGGCCAGTAAAAGACTACGAGTGCCTGTGCGGTAAGTACAAGCGCCTGAAACACCGCGGTGTGATCTGTGAGAAGTGCGGCGTTGAAGTGACCCAGACCAAAGTGCGTCGTGAACGCATGGGCCACATCGAGCTGGCATGTCCAACTGCCCACATCTGGTTCCTGAAATCGCTGCCGTCCCGTATCGGTCTGCTGCTCGATATGCCTCTGCGCGATATCGAACGCGTACTGTACTTCGAATCTTATGTTGTTATCGAAGGCGGTATGACCAACCTGGAACGTCAACAGATCCTGACTGAAGAGCAGTATCTGGACGCGCTGGAAGAGTTCGGTGACGAATTCGACGCGAAGATGGGTGCGGAAGCTATCCAGGCCCTGCTGAAGAGCATGGATCTGGAGCAAGAGTGTGAAACTCTGCGTGAAGAGCTGAACGAAACCAACTCCGAAACCAAGCGTAAAAAGCTGACCAAGCGTATCAAGCTGCTTGAAGCGTTCGTACAGTCTGGCAACAAGCCAGAGTGGATGATCCTGACCGTTCTGCCGGTTCTGCCGCCAGATCTGCGTCCGCTGGTACCGCTGGATGGTGGTCGTTTCGCGACTTCTGACCTGAACGATCTGTATCGTCGCGTCATTAACCGTAACAACCGTCTGAAGCGCCTGCTGGATCTGGCTGCGCCAGATATCATCGTACGCAACGAAAAACGTATGCTGCAGGAAGCGGTCGACGCCCTGCTGGATAACGGTCGTCGCGGTCGTGCGATCACTGGTTCTAACAAACGTCCTCTGAAATCTTTGGCTGATATGATCAAAGGTAAACAGGGTCGTTTCCGTCAGAACCTGCTCGGTAAGCGTGTTGACTACTCCGGTCGTTCTGTTATCACCGTAGGTCCATACCTGCGTCTGCATCAGTGCGGCCTGCCTAAGAAAATGGCACTGGAGCTGTTCAAACCATTCATCTACGGCAAACTGGAACTGCGTGGCCTGGCCACCACCATCAAAGCCGCTAAGAAAATGGTTGAGCGCGAAGAAGCTGTCGTATGGGATATCCTGGACGAAGTTATCCGCGAACACCCAGTAATGCTGAACCGTGCACCAACACTGCACCGTCTGGGCATCCAGGCGTTTGAGCCAGTACTGATCGAAGGTAAAGCTATTCAGCTGCACCCGCTGGTTTGTGCGGCATATAACGCCGACTTCGATGGTGACCAGATGGCTGTTCACGTACCGCTGACGCTGGAAGCCCAGCTGGAAGCGCGTGCGCTGATGATGTCTACCAACAACATCCTGTCCCCAGCGAACGGCGAGCCAATCATCGTTCCTTCTCAGGACGTTGTATTGGGTCTGTACTACATGACCCGTGACTGTGTTAACGCCAAAGGCGAAGGCATGGTGCTGACTGGCCCTAAAGAAGCTGAGCGTATCTATCGCGCAGGTCTGGCCTCTCTGCATGCGCGCGTTAAAGTGCGTATCACCGAATACGAAAAAGATGAAAACGGCGAATTCGTTGCGCACACCAGCCTGAAAGACACGACCGTTGGCCGTGCCATTCTGTGGATGATCGTACCGAAAGGTCTGCCTTTCTCCATCGTCAACCAGGCGCTGGGCAAGAAAGCTATCTCCAAAATGCTGAACACCTGTTACCGCATTCTGGGCCTGAAGCCGACCGTAATCTTCGCTGACCAGACCATGTACACCGGCTTTGCCTATGCAGCGCGCTCAGGCGCATCTGTCGGTATCGACGACATGGTTATCCCAGAGAAGAAATACGAAATCATCAGCGAAGCGGAAGCTGAAGTTGCTGAGATCCAGGAGCAGTTCCAGTCTGGTCTGGTAACCGCTGGCGAACGCTACAACAAAGTTATCGATATCTGGGCTGCGGCGAACGATCGTGTATCCAAAGCGATGATGGATAACCTGCAAACTGAAACCGTCATTAACCGTGAAGGTAAAGAAGAGCAGCAGGTTTCCTTCAACAGCATCTACATGATGGCCGACTCCGGTGCGCGTGGTTCTGCGGCACAGATTCGTCAGCTGGCTGGTATGCGTGGTCTGATGGCTAAGCCAGATGGCTCCATCATCGAAACGCCAATCACCGCGAACTTCCGTGAAGGTCTGAACGTACTCCAGTACTTCATCTCCACTCACGGTGCTCGTAAAGGTCTGGCGGATACCGCACTGAAAACGGCGAACTCCGGTTACCTGACTCGTCGTCTGGTTGACGTGGCACAGGACCTGGTCGTGACTGAAGACGACTGTGGCACCCTGGAAGGCATCACCATGACCCCGGTTATCGAGGGTGGTGACGTTAAAGAGCCACTGCGCGATCGCGTACTGGGTCGTGTGACTGCTGAAGACGTTCTGAAGCCGGGCACCGCGGACATTCTGGTTCCACGTAACACGCTGCTGAACGAGCAGTGGTGTGATCTGTTGGAAGAGAACTCCGTTGACTCCGTTAAAGTGCGTTCCGTTGTATCCTGTGACACCGACTTTGGTGTATGTGCGCACTGCTACGGTCGTGACCTGGCGCGTGGCCACATCATCAACAAAGGTGAGGCTATCGGCGTTATCGCTGCACAGTCCATCGGTGAACCTGGTACACAGCTGACGATGCGTACGTTCCACATCGGTGGTGCGGCATCTCGTGCGGCTGCTGAATCCAGCATCCAGGTTAAGAACAAAGGTAGCATCAAGCTCAGCAACGCGAAGTCGGTTGTGAACTCCAGCGGTAAACTGGTTATCACTTCCCGTAACACCGAGCTGAAACTGATCGACGAATTCGGTCGTACCAAAGAAAGCTATAAAGTGCCTTACGGCTCCGTTATGGCTAAAGGTGATGGCGAGCAGGTTGCCGGCGGTGAAACCGTAGCAAACTGGGATCCACACACCATGCCGGTTATCACCGAAGTAAGTGGTTTCATCCGCTTCACTGACATGATCGACGGCCAGACCATTACTCGTCAAACTGACGAACTGACCGGTCTGTCTTCTCTGGTCGTACTGGACTCTGCTGAACGTACCGCGGGTGGTAAAGACCTGCGTCCAGCACTGAAAATTGTTGATGCTCAGGGCAACGACGTTCTGATCCCAGGCACCGATATGCCTGCTCAGTACTTCCTGCCGGGTAAAGCGATTGTTCAGCTGGAAGATGGCGTTCAGATCAGTTCTGGTGACACCCTGGCCCGTGTTCCTCAGGAATCCGGCGGTACCAAGGACATCACCGGTGGTCTGCCACGCGTTGCGGATCTGTTCGAAGCACGTCGTCCGAAAGAGCCGGCAATCCTGGCTGAAATCAGCGGCATCATTTCCTTCGGTAAAGAAACCAAAGGGAAGCGTCGTCTGGTTATCACCCCGGTAGACGGTAGCGATCCGTACGAAGAGATGATTCCAAAATGGCGTCAGCTCAACGTGTTCGAAGGTGAACGTGTAGAACGTGGTGACGTGGTTTCCGATGGTCCAGAAGCGCCGCACGACATCCTGCGTCTGCGTGGTGTGCATGCTGTAACTCGTTACATTGTTAACGAAGTTCAGGACGTATACCGTCTGCAGGGCGTTAAGATTAACGATAAACACATCGAAGTTATCGTTCGTCAGATGCTGCGTAAAGCCACCATCGAAAGCGCTGGTAGCTCCGACTTCCTGGAAGGCGAACAGGTTGAATACTCTCGCGTTAAGATTGCTAACCGCGATCTGGAAGCGAACGGCAAAGTGGGCGCAACCTTCGCTCGCGATCTGCTGGGTATCACCAAAGCGTCTCTGGCAACCGAGTCGTTCATCTCTGCAGCATCGTTCCAGGAGACCACGCGTGTCCTGACCGAAGCAGCCGTTGCGGGCAAACGCGACGAACTGCGCGGCCTGAAAGAGAACGTTATCGTGGGTCGTCTGATCCCAGCGGGTACCGGTTATGCGTACCATCAGGATCGTATCCGTCGCCGTGCGGCGGGCGAAGTTTCTGCAGCACCTCAGGTGAGTGCAGAAGAAGCGACCGCGAGCCTGGCAGAACTGCTGAACGCAGGTCTGGGTGGTTCTGATAACGACTAATCGTTCACGCTAGTGCGATAAGTTGAAAGGCCAGTCTTCGGACTGGCCTTTTTTATTGCCATTTTTACGCATTCCCCGCTTTTGCTGCGCCCGAAAACCTCTCTGGATATTGTGCAGTGCCTCACTCTGACCCGCATTTTGCTTGACTATACTCCATCGGGTAGTGCGTCTAACCCTACCTATAAAAATGGATAACATCATGAATAAAAAAGTCTTTTCACGTTTCGTTGGTACCGCTATCGCCATGGCGCTGTCGGCGGCGATGGTCACCCCTGCTTTTGCCGCTGATGCGCCAGCGCATAAGCCAAAGGTCGCGCTGGTGATGAAGTCACTGGCAAATGAGTTCTTCCTGACCATGGAAAACGGTGCCAAGGATTACCAAAAGAAAAATGCGGATAAGTTCGACCTGGTGTCTAACGGCATCAAAAATGAAACGGATACCGCGAGTCAGATTCAAATCGTCGAGCAGATGATTGTCTCGAAGGCTGACGCCATTATCATCGCCCCTTCTGACTCCAAGGCGCTGGTACCGGTGGTGAAAAAGGCCGTTGATGCCGGGATTCTGGTGATTAATATCGACAACCAATTCGATGCGGCGGTGCTGAAAGACAAAGGGCTGAACGTACCGTTCGTGGGGCCGAACAACCGTAAAGGCGCGAAAGATATTGGCGACTATCTGGCAAAACACCTGAAGGCGGGCGATGAGGTGGGCATTATCGAAGGGATCCCAACGTCGACTAACTCCCAGCAGCGTACGTTAGGCTTCCAGGACGCGATGTCTGCTGGTGGCATGAAGGTGGTTTCCGTTCAGTCCGGTCAGTGGGAAATGAATAACGCCAACACCATTGCCGCTGCCATGCTGAGTGAATATCCAAACATCAAAGCGTTGCTGGCGGACAACGATAACATGGCGTTAGGCGCGGTCTCCGCCATTCGTGCCGCGGGCAAGCGTGGGCAGGTTCAGGTAGTTGGCTATGACAACATCGAAGCCATTAAGCCGATGCTGCAGGACGGCCGCGTGCTGGCTACCGCCGATCAGTTTGCGTCTCAACAGGCGGTCTTTGGTATTAACACCGCGCTGGATGCGCTAAAAGCCGGTAAAAAACAGAGCGAGCTTTCCGGCAGCGTAGAAACCCCGGTCAAGCTGATTGTGAAACAGTAACCCGGTGCTTATTCCCCGGGGTGCAGGTTAACGGCCCCGGTTTTTATAGGGATCCGATAGATCGGGTTGCGTGCGCGAAATGGCTGAATATCAAGAAATTCTGTCAATGTCCGGCGTGGGTAAAACCTACAACGAACCGGTGCTGACCAATATTAATCTCAGTTTATATAGCGGCAAGGTGCTGGCACTGACCGGAGAGAACGGTGCCGGGAAAAGCACATTGTCGAAAATTATCGGCGGGTTGATTTCACCCACCACGGGAACCATGACCTACCTTGGGCAGCCCTATGCCCCCGCCAGTCGTAAGGAAGCGGAAAAGCTCGGCGTCCGCATGGTGATGCAGGAACTCAACTTACTGCCGACGCTTACTATCGCGGAAAACCTCTTTCTCGACCAACTGCCTCATTGGGGTGGGTGGATCAACCGCAAGCGCCTACGGGAGATGTCCACGCCGGTGATGGCGATGGTCGGCCTACAGGCACTTGACCCGGATATGCTGGTGGGTGAACTGGGAATGGGGCACCAGCAGATGATTGAAATCGCCCGTAACCTGATTGGCGATAGCCGTATTCTTATCCTCGATGAACCTACGGCCATGCTCACCAGCCGCGAAGTTGAGTTGCTGTTCGAGCAGATTACGCGCTTTAAGCAGCGCGGCGTCTCCCTTATCTATATCTCTCACCGCCTTGATGAACTGGCACAAATCGCCGATGACATCATGGTGCTGCGCGACGGCAACGTGGTCTGTACTGACGATATAAAGCGTTATAACAGCGATCAGTTAGTTTCTCTGATGGTGGGGCGCGACCTCGAGAGCACGCTGGACGTTAGCGCCCGCAGACAGGGCAACCCGATCCTGCAGGTGGAGCATTTCACGCGCGGGAAGGTGCTACAGGATATCTCACTGACGCTGCATCGTGGCGAAGTACTGGGCGTGAGCGGTCTGGTTGGCGCAGGGCGTACCGAGCTGATGCGGGCTATTTTTGGCGCTGACCCTATTGATAGCGGGCAGTTGAAGGTTGGCGACCCGCTCAAACCGGTGACGATTCGTTCGCCTTCGGAAGCGATTGCTCACCGTATTGCGCTGGTGACGGAAGACCGCAAAGGAGAAGGTCTGCTGTTACCGCATTCGGTGTCGGCGAATACGGCGCTGGGAAACAGCGACAAAGTCAGCAGCCTGTCGTGGCTCCATTCGGACAAAGAGCGACAGCTGGCGCAGAAATACATCACCCGGCTGGGGATTCGCACGTCGGGAACGGAGCTTGCGGTCGACAGTCTGTCAGGCGGCAACCAGCAAAAGGTACTGATTGCCCGATGGTTGGAGCGTAACTGCGACGTCATCCTCTTTGATGAACCGACCCGTGGTATTGACGTTGGGGCCAAGCGCGATATTTATCTGCTGCTCAATGAGCTGACGCAAAGCGGGAAGGGACTGATAGTTGTCTCCAGCGACCTGCGCGAGCTCATGCTGATTTGCGATCGTATTGCCGTGCTCTCCGCTGGCAAGTTGGTGGAGACCTTTACCCGCGACGACTGGACCCAGGATGCGATTCTGGCCGCCGCTTTTTCTGGCTATCAGCACGCCACAGGGAGTTTGCAGGATGAGTAATTCAACGCTGTCTATTAACCGTCGCGCCGCAACATGGCGGGGGCTGAGCCGTTATCTGGGATTAATCGGCGCGCTGCTGGCGATGATTATCCTGTTCTCCTTTTTGAGCGATCACTTCCTGAGCCTCAACACGTTTAGCACCATCGCCAACCAAATCCCCGACCTGATGGTGATGTCGGTGGGCATGACATTCGTGCTGATTATTGCCGGTATCGATCTGTCGGTAGGTTCTGTACTGGCGCTTTCGGCGGCGGTAGTGAGCGTCACCTACCTTAACCTGCACTGGTCGCCCTGGCTGGCGGCGCTGGCTGGGATTGTGGTGGCGACGGTTGTTGGTGCGCTGACGGGGCTGATTTCCGTTATCTGGCGCATCCCGACGTTTATTGTCTCGCTCGGTATGCTGGAGATGGCGCGTGGTAGTGCCTATCAACTGACCGATTCTCGCACAGCCTATATTGGCTCCAGCTTTGATTTCCTCGCCGACCCGATTGCGTTTGGTATCTCGCCGTCCTTTGTGATTGCCGTACTGGTGATTCTGGTAGGGCAGGGGGTGCTTACCCGGACGATTTTTGGCCGTCACCTGATTGGTATCGGCACCAACGAGGAGGCGGTGCGGCTATCGGGTATCAACCCCGCGCCTTACAAAGTGATCGTGTTTGCCCTGATGGGGGCATTGTCTGGGCTGGCGTCACTTTTCCAGATCGCGAGGCTGGAAGCGGCGGACCCTAACGGTGGCGTTGGGATGGAGCTACAGGTGATTGCGGCCGTGGTGATCGGCGGCACCAGTCTGATGGGCGGGCGAGGGTCGGTGGTTTGCACCTTCCTCGGTGCGCTGATTATCTCCGTGCTGGCGGCAGGTCTGGCGCAGATAGGAGCCAGCGAGCCAACCAAGCGCGTTATCACCGGCGCAGTGATTGTGGTTGCCGTTGTACTCGATACCTACCGAAGCCACCGGCAGAAGAAAGGGTAAAGTCCAGAATTATACGGACACGCTGTAGGCCGGATAAGCGAAGCGCCATCCGGCAGAACCCGCGAAAATTGCCGGATGGTGGCGTAAACGCCTTATCCGGCCTACCTTCTTGCGGCTGGTTAGCTAACCAGTGGAATACGACGATACAGTTCAATCATGTCGGTCGCCAGATCCTGAATTACCATCGCGTTCATCAGGTGGTCCTGGGAGTGAACGGTGATCAGGTTAACCGGCAGTTTACCCGTACCTTCATCGATGCCGATAAGCTGGGTCTGGATACCATGGGCCAGTTTAACGAACTCGCGAGACTCTTCCATCGCTTTTTCCGCGCCCTCAAAGTCACCTTTGCGAGCCAACTGCAGCGCAGTTAAGGCGGAACTACGTGCGGCACCGGCGTTCACCAGCAGTTCCATGATGATTGATTCTAAATCTTCCACGTCTTTCTCACTCCATTAACTTAAGGGCTTTCTCAAGCACGACATCGCCTTTCATCATGCCGTAGTCCATCATGTCGATGACCGCGACCTTTTTACCCAGTGGGTCAGCCAGCGCCTGAAGCTTAGCTTGTTCATACTTCACCTGCGGACCCAACAGCACGATGTCCGCGTCGTTGATGTTCGCTTTAAATTCGGCCACCGGTACGGCTTTAATTGAGACTTCAATTCCTTTTTTCTGTGCAGCATCCTTCATGCGTTGAACCAGCATGCTGGTGGACATACCTGCAGCGCAGCATAAAACGATATTCTTCATAATGCTCCCTCATGACCCGTGATGAATCATGTTTATCGCGAGCTGAAACGATCAACAACCGCTTTACGACGATTGTGTGTAAGCCATCACAAAGATCGTCTCAAAAAACTGAAACCGGTTACATTTTTTGGCGTTTAGGGTGCCAAGGCACCGAACCGCCCAGGCGTCGGTGCCGTCGCGCCTCGTCCGGGTTACGCGTCGTGGGTCGTACGCAGGATGCGGTTTTTCCCCTGACGTTTGGCTTTATAAAGCGCCTCGTCGACGCTTGAGACCAGATGATCCAGCGTCTCCATATGCCATTCGCCGAGCCCGGCGCTGAAGGTCACATGGAGTCCTTCTTCACGCCAGTTTCTATTGGCGACGTTCATCCGCCACAGCTCAAGCAGCGCAGAAGCCTCGGCGATATGTTCAGCGGTGAAGATAACCGCGAACTCCTCACCACCGTAACGGTAGAGCGACAGCCCGTGTGCCTGCAGAATGGTGATACCTTCGCGCGCCACGTTACGCAGCACGATATCGCCGCTGAGATGGCCCCAGGTATCATTAATGGATTTGAAGTTATCGATATCGACCAGCGCCAGCGCAAACGACTGTCGGTCATTCATCAAGGCGGTAATATCGGTATCAAACGCCCAGCGATTCTTACAGCCGGTCAGTGAGTCGACGGTGGCTTGACGCACATAGGCCCGCTCGCGTTCTTTATTGGTTTCGATGGCCTTGTGCAGCATCACTTCAAGGCCTGGCGCGCGTTGTGTGTCGCCGGTTTTGATAGCGTTGATGATATTCATCAGGATGCCGCGTGAAGCATGCCGCAGATACAGGCCGAAGGTGATGATGATAAGCCCGGCCAGCGCGAAGCCCCAGGAGATGATGATGCTCTCATGCTGCGCCAGTACGCTGAGCGTATGTGCCGAGACTTTATAAATCACAAACCAGTCAGGGTTGGTAAATGAGTAGTAGTAATACCAGGTGCGGGTCTCTTTATCGAACACCTCGCCTTCGCCGGCGGTCATGTTGGTGAGCAACTGCGGCGAAACGACTTTCTGGAAAAGCTTGCCGCTATCGGAATGGAGCAGCGCCAGGCCCTGGCGGTTTACCACGAAGAATTGCCCCTGTACTGGCGGCCTCATCTGACGCAGCGTGTGGCTCATTGCGGCTAAATCAAAGTGGAATGCCAGCGTACCTTTCAGCTTGCCGTCGGTTGAAATAACGGGTTTCGCCAGCGTTACGGTCTGTTGTTGGGTGAAAAAGTCGATATAGGGCGGGGTATAACGGCTGAATAACCCCGCATCCCCCTGGTGAACGAACCAGGGACGAGTTGTCGCATCAAATTCTGGGCTATTCTGACGTTTCACCACCTGAGGCGCACGCAGGTAGTGACCTTCGGTATCGGCAATAGAGAGTGAAGAGACCGTCGGCATCATGGACAGCAACTGCATCATCGTCTGCAACCCTTGCTCTGGATTGAGGTTCACAATCCGGTTTAGCTCGTCGTTGCGAGCTAAATAGGTCGTCGCGCGTCCCAGTATGTAGTCATTTTCATGAAGCACGGATTCGGAGTAATTGACTGCGATGTTATGGGTGAAATTGCGATTAATACTATGATAATCGCGAATAATATCGTTGCGCTGGATAATCGTCACCAGTGTGGCGATAGTGATAAAACACAGAATAATGCCAGCAAAACTGATAAAAATGGGGGTCGTAAATGACAGCCGTCTGCTGTGAGAACTCATCATGGTTTCCATTCCTGGGAGAGATTGCAGAAGACCAGAACCAGAATGAGTTGGTACTGCAATTTAATACACATATTTATGACTCAATAATTATACTTTATTGGCGTAAAGATGAATATTTGTTCTAAATATATAGATTTAATCGCTATAACAAGCAGGTTTTATTGAAACAATATTTCGTTAAAATCTGAAAAAGGGCAGCAAAAAAAAGCAGGCTGCCCTGAAGAAGTATAGTTGACGTTTAGCGGGTTGCTCTGCGTCCCAGCCAGCTATCCCAATCTTTCCATACCGGCTGTAGGCCACGAACGGTTAGCGCACTGGCCACTTCGGCAGGCGTTCTGGCATCGTGCGGCGAGAACTGCTCCAGCTCCGGGCGATTGTCGGCGTAGCCGCCGGGTTGGGTTTTCGAGAATGCGCTGACGTTATTGATAGCCAGTGGAATAACCCGATCGCGGAACCACGGTGATTCGCGGGTGGAAAGTGACAGTTCGGTCTCCGGCGAGAACAGACGGAATGCGCAAATCGTCTGCACCAACTGACGCTCATCCATCAGCGACGCGGGCTCAATGCCGCCCGCGCACGGACGCAGTCGTGGGAAAGAGATGGAGTATCGGCTTTGCCAGTAACGCTGCTGCAGCCACATCAGGTGCTCGGCAACCATAAAGCAGTCCACCCGCCAGCTATCGGAAAGGCCAATCAGCGCGCCGAGGCCGATTTTATCGATCCCCGCTTGTCCCAGACGGTCCGGTGTATCGAGCCGCCAGAAGAAGTCCTGCTTTTTGCCTTTCAGATGGTGCTGCGCGTACATCGCTTCATGGTAGGTCTCCTGATAGACCATCACTCCATCCAGCCCCAGCGTTTTCAGCTCGGCATATTCCTCGGTTGCCAGCGGCTGCACTTCCATGTGCAGCGAGGCAAACTGCTGGCGAATATCCGGTAGATGTCGGCGGAAGTAATCCATGCCGACCTTCCCCTGATGTTCGCCGGTGACCAGCAGCAGATGCTCAAAGCCCATCTCGCGTATCGCCGCGCACTCGCGGGCAATCTCCGCTTCATCCAGCGTCTTGCGCTTAATGCGGTTGCTCATGGAGAAGCCGCAGTAGGTACAATCGTTGGCGCAGAGGTTCGAGAGATAAAGCGGCACGTAGAAGCTGACGGTATTGCCAAAGCGTTGGCGGGTGAGCTTTTGCGCCCGCTGCGCCATGGGTTCCAGATAGTCGGCGGCAGCGGGGGAGAGCAGGGCCATCAAATCGTCGCGGCTAAGCTGTGAAGCGCCGAGCGCCCGTTCCACGTCGGCGGCCGTTTTGCCGTTGATACGTAAACGGATGTCGTCCCATTCCAGCTGTCGCCAGCGGTCGCTGAACGTTTTCATGCCAGCGCCTCCAGAAAGCCGGTTAATGGGCTGGTGGCGCTCGCCTGCGTGCTACGGTTTCCCGGCACCGCCTGACGTGCCAGCAACCCGGCTTCAACCGCCAGGCGGAAGGCGGTAGCCATGGTCACCGGATCGTCCGCCACGGCAATGGCCGTGTTGACCAGCACCGCGTCGGCACCCATCTCCAGCGCCTGCGCCGCATGGCTAGGGACGCCGATCCCGGCATCGACCACCACCGGCACGGTGGCCTGCTGGATGATAATCTCCAGCATGGCTTTGGTTTCCAACCCCTGATTAGAGCCGATAGGCGCACCGAGTGGCATCACCGCCGCACAGCCCACTTCTTCCAGCCGCTTGCACAGCACCGGGTCCGCGCCGCAGTACGGCAGCACCACAAAGCCCTGCTTCACCAGCGCGTCGGCGGCTTTCAGCGTTTCAATCGGGTCCGGCAGCAGCCAGCGGGCATCGGGGTGAATTTCGAGCTTCAGCCAGTTTGTCCCCAGCGCCTCACGCGCCAGTTGGGCGGCGAAGATGGCTTCTTCGGCCGTTTTGGCTCCCGAGGTGTTGGGCAGCAGCGTTACGCCCGCGTCAACCAGCGGGGCCAGAATGGCGTCGTTGTGCTGACGTAAATCGACCCGCTTCATCGCCAGCGTCACCAGTTGGCTACCGGAGGCACGAATGGCCTCGACCATCAGCGAAGACGAAGCAAATTTGCCGGTGCCGGTGAACAGATGTGAATCAAACGTTTTGTCCGCAATACGTAACATATCAACCCCCTGCAATAACCTGAAAGAGCAGGATCTGGTCGCCTTCCTGCACGATGTGCTGCTGCCACTGCTCGCGGGGCAGAACCTGTTGGTTCAGCGCTAGCGCGGTGCCCGGTTTAAGCTGATTAAGCTGGATGAGCAGCTCGCTGACGGTCTGTCCCTCGGCGCACTGTATCGCTTCATCATTGAACTGAATCTGCATGTCGCCCTCCGCATACCGGGCAGCCCTGGGCGCGACGCAGTGCGAGGCTGCGCCACTGGCTGGTTTTGCCGTCGAACAGACGCAGTTCGCCGCTCGGCGTGTCGATACCGCTCAGTAGCTTGATGGCCTCAAGCGCCTGTAGCGTGCCCATCACGCCGACCACCGGGCCAACGATGCCCGCGGTGCGGCAGTTGCGTTCCGGCTCCGCATCGTCCGGCCACAGGCAGCGGTAGCAGCCCTGCTCCCACGGCGGCGTCAACACCATGATTTGGCCGCCAAAGCCGACGGCGCTGGCGGTGACGAGCGGCGTATTGAGTGCCACGCAGGCGGCGTTGATCGCCTGGCGTGTCGCCATGTTGTCGGTACAGTCGAGCACCACGTCGGCGCGTGATACTGCGTGACGCAGCGCGTCGCCGGTCAGCCGCTGCTGTAGCGCCACCAGGTCGATATCTGGATTAAGCCGCGCCAGCCGCTGCTGAGTGACCAGCGATTTTGAGCGGGCAATATCGTCGGTGGTGAACAGGATTTGCCGTTGCAGGTTACTCAGATGCACCTCATCGTCGTCCGCCAGCGTCAGCGTGCCGACACCCGCACCGGCCAGATACAGCGCAGCGGGGGAGCCCAGGCCGCCTAATCCGACAATCAGCACATGGCTACCGAGCAGCTTTTGCTGGCCTTCAATCGCAATGTCGCCGAGCAAAATCTGCCGGCTATAGCGCATAAAGTCGCGGTCATTCATCGCCGACTCCCGCGATTGCCAGCAGCTGCGCCGTGGCTTCGCGCCAGTCCGCCGCCTGGGTTATGGCACTAACCACGGCAATGCTGCCCACGCCGGTCGCCAGCACGTCACGAGCACGCGCAAGGCTGATGCCGCCGATGGCGACGGTGGGATAATCGGCCAGGCGTGCAATATGGCCTGCCAACTGCGCCAACCCCTGCGGCGCGGAAGGCATCTGCTTGGTTTGGGTTGGGAAGACGTGGCCCAGCGCGATATACGAGGGGCGAGCGGCGAGTGCCACGTCAATCTCCATATCATCGTGGGTCGACACGCCAAGGCGGAGGCCTGCGGCCTGAATGGCTTTCAGGTCGGTGGTTTCCAGGTCTTCCTGACCCAGATGCACCCCGTAAGCGCGATGCTTGATTGCCAATCGCCAGTAGTCGTTGATAAACAGCCGGGCGTCATAGCGTCGCCCCAGCACGATGGCGGCCATCACGTCCGCCTCGACCTCATCATCACGTTGATCTTTGATTCGCAGTTGGATAGTGCGCACGCCAGCCTCCAGCAGGCGCTCAATCCACTGCACGCTGTCCACCACCGGATAGAGCCCAAGGCGGAACGGTACCGTTGGAAAATCGGGCTGGTACATCATGCCTCCTCGCGTTTCAGGTAGATTTCACCGCCTTTGGCGCGGAAGTTCTCCGACATATCCGCCATGCCCACTTCAATGGTCTGGGCAGCGGCGTAGTCGCGCACTTCCTGGCTGATTTTCATTGAGCAGAATTTCGGCCCGCACATCGAGCAGAAGTGGGCGACTTTGCCGGACTCCTGCGGCAGGGTTTCATCGTGGTAGGCGCGTGCGGTGAACGGGTCGAGCGCGAGGTTGAACTGATCTTCCCAGCGGAATTCAAAGCGCGCTTTCGACATGGCGTTATCGCGGATCTGCGCGCCCGGGTGACCTTTTGCCAGGTCAGCGGCGTGTGCGGCAATCTTGTAGGTAATCAGCCCCTGTTTCACGTCTTCTTTGTTCGGCAGACCAAGGTGCTCTTTCGGCGTGACGTAGCAGAGCATGGCACAGCCAAACCAGCCAATCATTGCCGCGCCAATGCCGGAGGTGAAATGGTCATAGCCCGGCGCGATGTCGGTAGTCAACGGCCCCAGGGTATAGAACGGCGCTTCGTGGCAGTGCTCCAGCTCTTCGGTCATGTTGCGCTGAATCATCTGCATCGGCACGTGGCCCGGGCCTTCAATCATCACCTGTACGTCATACTCCCAGGCGATTTTGGTCAGCTCGCCCAGCGTGTGCAGCTCGGAGAACTGCGCTTCGTCGTTGGCATCCTGAATGGAGCCAGGACGCAGACCGTCGCCCAGCGACAGCGATACGTCGTAGGCGGCGCAGATTTCACAGATTTCGCGGAAATGTTGGTAGAGGAAGTTTTCCTGATGATGGGAAAGGCACCATTTCGCCATGATGGACCCGCCGCGAGAGACGATGCCGGTCAGGCGTTTCGCGGTCATCGGCACGTAGCGCAGCAGCACGCCTGCGTGGATGGTGAAGTAGTCGACGCCCTGTTCAGCCTGTTCCAGCAGCGTATCGCGGAACGCTTCCCAGGTCAGATCTTCGGCGATCCCGTTGACCTTCTCCAGCGCCTGGTAGATCGGGACGGTGCCGATCGGAACCGGGCTGTTACGCAAGATCCACTCGCGGGTTTCGTGGATATAGCGGCCGGTCGACAGGTCCATCACGGTATCCGCACCCCAGCGGGTGGACCACACCAGTTTTTCCACTTCCTCTTCGATGGAAGAGGTCACCGCTGAGTTACCGATGTTGGCGTTCACCTTCACGAGGAAGTTGCGGCCGATGATCATTGGCTCGGACTCTGGGTGGTTAATGTTGGCTGGAATGATGGCGCGCCCGGCGGCGACTTCATCACGTACGAACTCCGGCGTGATGTTCTCCGGCAGACGTGCGCCGAAGGCCATGCCTGGATGCTGGTGGCGTAACACTTCGCTGCGAATACGCTCGCGGCCCATGTTCTCGCGAATGGCGATGAACTCCATTTCCGGAGTAACGATCCCCTGGCGCGCGTAGTGCAGTTGGGTGACGCATTTACCCGCTTTGGCGCGCTTCGGCGTCAGCAGCCCGTTAAAACGCAGCTCGTCCAGCCCATCATCGGCCAGGCGCTCTTTGGTGTAGGCGGAGCTGCGGTCGTCCAGCTCTTCGCTGTCGCCACGGGCGGCAATCCACGGCTGGCGCAGCTTGGCTAGACCCTGCTGAACGTTAATCGCCACGTCCGGGTCACCGTAGGGGCCGGAGGTGTCATACACCGGCACCGCTTCGTTCGCTTCAAACTGTGGGTTCTCTTTATTGCCGCCAATCAGCGTGGGGCTCAGCTGAATTTCGCGCATCGGAATGCGGATATCCGGCTGCGAACCGGTGATGTAGATACGTTGGGAATTCGGGAACGCGGTGCCTTCCAGGGTATCAATAAAGTGTTGGGCCTGGGCGCGCTGTTCGCGGCGAGAGGGTTTAGTAGTGACAGACATAGCTCATTCCAAATAAAAGTAAGGACATGGCTTGTCAGACGACGGATGAAGCAAGAGAGAAGATCGCCCTTGGGCGATGCGACTATAGATTGACTCTTGTTCCCTTCGCAGGTCTTAACCTGATCAGGTTCCGCGGATCCCGAATTAACGGTCTCAGCCCGTGCTTGCGCACTGGGCACTCCGACAAGAAGTAACCTCAGATGTACCCGTCATACTTCAAGCTGCAGATGCGTTGGCTGCGCTCGCGCACCCCAGTCACGTACTTATGTACGCTCTTGGGGATGCACTCCCTTGCCGCCTTCCTGCAACTCGAAGTATTTAGGGTAGAGGTAATGAATGTAAACTACTCGTTAATGCGGCAAATCTCAAGCCGGGCGTTTTATTTCATCCGGGCCGAGCGCCTCGAAGGTCAGCATGATGAGCTGGTCTTCTAACAGAAAACGAGCCTCCAGCGCTTCACCGATATCGGACAGCGCCTGCTGGAATTCATACACGTTATCCTGGTCGATAGCGTTCTCCAGCGTAGAGTCGTAGTAGTCCATAATTTGTTGGGTATTGGCGTCCAGCAACGGCCAGATTTTACTGGCGTTTAAAAGCGGACTGTTGCCTTCCATTTTATGGATAATGCGTTCATAAATACTGAAATGACCGGCAGACAAATAGTCGACCAGGCGCTGACAAAAGTCATCAAGCGCTTTCTCATTAAGACGCATGAACGATTCTTTGCCAGGCTTAAGGCCAACCAGATTGTAGTAAGCTACGAGCAGGTGCTTACGAATATTCAGCCAACGGTCGACCAGTTTGTGGTGTCCATGAATTCGCTCTTTTAGACTTTCTAACTGGTTTAACATAGGTTGACCCCGCATCGATAAGATTAAAATCTGCTCACGTCATTATGTAATAATAATGTTAACAACATGCCTGTGAAGCAAAGGTAGCGCAAGAGATATGGATCGTATAATTGAAAAATGGGATCGCGGTTGGTGGATAGTCAGCCACGAACAAAAATTATGGTTGCCCGGTGGGGAATTACCATATGGCGAAGCGGTAAATTTCGATCTTGTGGGTCAGCACGCACTCCAGATTGGCGAGTGGGAAGGCGATCCGGTGTGGTTGGTTCAGCAACAGAAGCGTCATGATATGGGCACCGTGCGCCAGGTTCTTGACCAGGACGTTGGCCTATTCCAGCTTGCTGGGCGCGGCGTGCAGCTGGCGGAGTTTTACCGTTCGCACAAATTCTGCGGCTACTGCGGCCACACCATGCACCCAAGCAAAACCGAATGGGCCATGTTGTGCAGCCACTGCCGCGAACGCTATTACCCGCAGATTGCACCGTGCATTATCGTGGCCATTCGCCGTGACGACTCGATTCTTCTTGCCCAACACGTTCGCCATCGCAACGGCGTGCATACCGTGCTGGCCGGTTTTGTCGAAGTGGGCGAAACCTTAGAGCAGGCGGTAGCGCGTGAAGTGATGGAGGAGAGCGGCATTAAGGTGAAGAACCTGCGCTACATCACCTCCCAGCCGTGGCCGTTCCCGCAGTCGCTGATGACCGCCTTTATGGCGGAGTACGACAGCGGCGACATCGTTATCGATCCCAAAGAGCTGCTTAACGCCAACTGGTATCGCTATGACGATCTCCCGCTTCTGCCGCCGCCGGGCACCGTGGCACGTCGTCTGATCGAAGATACCGTGGCAATGTGTCGGGCTGATTACGACTGACATGTTACAATAGGCGCATCAACGCTAAAGGAATGTAAACATGAGCGAACTGAAGAACGATCGTTATCTGCGTGCGCTGCTGCGCCAGCCCGTAGACGTGACCCCGGTATGGATGATGCGCCAGGCAGGCCGCTATTTGCCGGAGTACAAGGCAACCCGCGCCCAGGCCGGTGATTTTATGTCGCTGTGCAAAAACGCCGAGCTGGCCTGCGAAGTGACGCTGCAGCCGCTGCGTCGCTATCCGCTTGATGCGGCGATCCTCTTCTCGGATATCCTGACCATTCCGGATGCGATGGGGCTGGGGTTGTACTTCGAAGCCGGGGAAGGCCCGCGCTTTACCTCGCCAATTACCAGTAAAGCGGATGTTGAAAAGCTGCCGATTCCGGACCCGGAAGGTGAGCTGGGCTACGTGATGAACGCGGTGCGCACCATTCGCCGTGAGCTGAAGGGCGAAGTGCCGCTGATTGGTTTCTCCGGCAGCCCGTGGACGCTGGCGACCTATATGGTGGAAGGCGGCAGCAGCAAAGCCTTCACCGTGATTAAAAAGATGATGTACGCCGACCCTAAAGCGCTGCATCTGCTGCTCGACAAGCTGGCGCAGAGCGTCACGCTGTATCTCAACGCGCAGATTAAAGCTGGCGCGCAGTCGGTGATGATTTTCGACACCTGGGGCGGCGTGCTCACCGGACGCGACTATCAGCAGTTCTCGCTGTACTACATGCACAAAATCGTCGACGGCCTGCTGCGTGAAAACGACGGCCGCCGCGTGCCGGTGACGCTGTTCACCAAAGGCGGCGGTCAGTGGCTGGAAGCGATGGCGGAAACCGGCTGCGATGCGCTGGGGCTCGACTGGACTACCGATATCGCCGATGCGCGCCGCCGTGTGGGGCATAAAGTTGCCCTACAGGGCAATATGGACCCGTCCATGCTCTACGCGCCTGCGGCGCGCATTGAAGAAGAAGTGGCGACGATTCTGGCCGGTTTTGGTCAGGGCGAAGGCCACGTCTTCAACCTTGGCCACGGTATTCATCAGGACGTGCCGCCAGAACACGCGGGCGTCTTCGTTGAAGCAGTGCACCGTCTGTCGGCGCAGTATCACCGCTAAGGGAATCACGTGGATCTCGCGTCGCTGCGCGCGCAGCAACTTGAGCTGGCCTCATCGGTGATCCGGGACGATCGTTTTAACAGCGATCCCCCTGATCTGATCGGCGGTGCCGACGTCGGCTTTGAGCAGGGCGGCGAAGTGACGCGCGCCGCGATGGTACTGCTGAAGTACCCGTCGCTTGAGCTCGTGGAGTATCAGGTGGCGCGTATCGCCACCACCATGCCCTATATCCCCGGTTTTCTCTCTTTTCGCGAAACCCCGGCATTAATGGCGGCATGGCAGCAGCTTTCGCAAAAGCCGGATTTACTGTTCGTCGACGGCCATGGCATTTCGCATCCGCGCCGTTTGGGCGTTGCTAGCCATTTTGGTCTGCTGGCGGATGTTCCCACCATTGGCGTGGCGAAAAAGCGGCTGTGCGGTAAGTTTGAGCCGCTCCCACCAGAAGCAGGCGCGCTCGCGCCGCTAATCGACAAAGACGAGCAGCTGGCATGGGTCTGGCGCAGCAAAGTGCGCTGCAACCCGCTGTTTATCTCCACGGGGCACCGCGTAAGCCTCGAGAGCGCTTTGGCGTGGGTACAGCGCTGCACCCAAGGCTACCGACTGCCGGAACCCACGCGCTGGGCGGATGCTGTTGCATCTGAGCGTCCGGCTTTTACGCGGCTTGCAGCAAAAATGCCCCATATCGGGTAAACTGCGTCTAATTTCCGTATTTGAGAACTCATCATGTTACAAAACCCGATTCATCTGCGTCTGGAGAAGCTGGAAAGCTGGCAGCACGTCACCTTCATGGCTTGCCTGTGTGAACGCATGTACCCGAACTACGCCATGTTCTGCAAAGAGTCGGAATTTGGTGAGCCACAGGTGTACCGCCGCATTCTCGACCTCATCTGGGAAACCCTGACGGTCAAAGACGCGAAAGTGAACTTCGACAGCCAGCTGGAAAAACTGGAAGAGGCGATCCCGTCAGCCGACGATTACGACATGTACGGCGTTTACCCGGCGATCGATGCCTGCGTGGCATTGAGCGAATTAATACATTCTCGCCTGAGCGGTGAAACGCTCGAGCACGCGATCGAAGTCAGTAAGAGTTCTATTACTTCCGTCGCGATGCTGGAAATGACCCAGGCTGGTCGCGAAATGACCGATGAAGAGCTGCGTTTGAACCCTGCTGTAGAGCAAGAATGGGACATTCAGTGGGAGATTTTCCGCCTTTTAGCCGAGTGTGAAGAACGCGATATTGAACTGATTAAAGGGCTACGCGCAGACCTCCGCGAGGCCGGTGAGAGCAATATTGGTATAATTTTTCAGCAATGAGACAACAAAACGTGATTTACCGCCTGAATTGTAATGCCTGAAGGCTTCACATCTGCCCCCCGTCTGGTCTACATTTGGAGGGCGAAAAAAAGTGGCTATCGGTGCGTGTATGCAGGAGAGTGCTTTTATGGCATTTTCGTCGCACTCGATGCTTAGCAAGCGATAAACACATTGTAAGGATAACTTATGAACAAGACTCAACTGATTGATGTAATTGCGGACAAGGCTGAACTGTCTAAAACCCAGGCTAAAGCTGCACTGGAATCCACCCTGGCTGCTATTACTGAGTCTCTGAAAGAAGGTGATGCTGTACAACTGGTTGGTTTCGGTACCTTCAAAGTGAACCACCGCGCTGAGCGTACTGGCCGCAACCCGCAGACCGGTAAAGAAATCAAAATCGCCGCAGCTAACGTGCCGGCATTTGTTTCTGGCAAAGCACTGAAAGACGCAGTTAAGTAAGACCGCGTGGCAGTGAACAGTTTTAAAGAAGGGGCGGTTTCGCCCCTTTCGTTCATCTGGCGCCGTTTATCGGCGCTGGCTGGCGTACTGTTGCTCACTGCCTGCAGCCATAACAGCACGCTGCCGCCTTTCACCGCCAGCGGCTACGCTGACACGCAGGGTGCGGTGCGCATCTGGCGTAAAGATAGCGGCGGCGAGACCCATCTACTGGCTACCTTAAGCCCGTGGCACAGCGGCAACACCTCGACCAGCGAATACCGTTGGCAGGATGACAAACTGCAGCTGATTGAACTCAATATCTACGGCAAACCGTCCGAACATATCCGCGCCCGTTTCGATAGCAACGGCGAGCTGAGCTTCATGCAGCGCGAAATTGACGGGCAGAAACAGCAGCTCTCCAGCGACCAGGTGGCGCTCTATCGTTACCGTGCCGAGCAGATCCGCCAGACCAGCGACGCGCTGCGGCTGGGGAAAGTGGTGCTACGTCAGGGGCGCTGGCATGCCGACGGCTCCGTCACCACCTGTGAAGGCGAAACGGTGAAGCCTGATTTTGACTCCCGCGCCCTGGGGCATATTGCAAGCCGCCAGAGCCGTTCGTCCGCCGAAGTGAGCATTGCCTGGCTGGAAGCGCCGGAAGGCACGCAGCTCCTGCTGGTGGCGAACGAAGACTACTGCACCTGGCAGCCGACCGAAAAGAGCTTCTAGGTTTACCAGCGGTTCATGCCGCCCATATGGCCGCCACCGTTGTATCCCCCCTGACAGCCCATCCCACCGTGACGGGGAATGCCGGCCTGCGCCATGGCCACATCAAACTTCACCCGCTGATTATCCAGCTTCTGTCGTAGTGTCTCCATCTCTTGCGCCACGCTCTCTATTTTGGCGCTATCCGGCTTATCGGCTGTCAACAGTGCGTTGTACTCATAGCGCTTAGAGGTGAGCTGCTGTCGCAGTGCGCTGGTCTGATTATAAAAATCATTACGGAGCTTCTGGGCCGTTGCCTGCTGTGCATCGGTAAGCTGACTGTAGCCACCGTTATCGCCGTTGTTTCCCCAGTGATGTGGTCCCGCTAACGCCGCTCCGCTGGTGAAAGTGAAGGCTGCAACGGCTAAGAGAGTAAGCGTCAGATTGTTGTTCCGTTTCATGGTTGATTCTCCTGTGGTGTGGTTATCTTAGCTATTGCATCTTCTGTGCCAGTCCTGAAAACCGAGATAATGCAGGGGTTTTCAGACCGTTCGCGGCGACGGGCGAGTAAAAATGACCCGCGCAAGCTTAACCAGCGGGTTATTTTTACTCGTTGAAGCAAGACGTTTGTGTTCGCGGGCCGGTTTAGCGGGCGCGAAAAATGGCATGATTTCTGCTGAGGGATGATTACGGGAAAAGAAAAGGAAGCCCCATGAGCCTCATACGTTTACAGAAGGATTCGATAACCACCGGCATTAGCTGGTTGCTGACTAGCGTGATTTTGCTGTTGGTCTGCCTGTTCTCTGCGCTTATCGTGCGTGACTATGGGCGGGAAAGCGCGTCGGCACGGCAGGCCATTCAAGAGAAGGGCAGCGTGCTTATCCGCGCGCTGGAGTCCGGCGCCCGCGTCGGCATGGGGATGCGCATGCATCATGCCCAGCTTCAGGCAATGTTGGAAGAGATGGCCTGGCAGCCTGGCGTGCTGTGGTTTGCCGTTACCGATGAACAAGGGACAGTGATGGCCCATAGTGACCCGCAGCAGGTGGGCAAGACGCTTTATGATGCGCAGCAGATGCGTGAACTTCAGGTTGGTGACACCGTCAGCGAGCGCCGTGTTGCATCGCCCGAACCGGCTCTGGAGCTTTACCGGACGTTCCGCCCGTTGGACAGCGGCAACGGCCACCACAGGCGCATGATGATGCGGCGCAACGTCGCCGATGTCCCGCAGGTGATTTTTATCGCCTTTGATGTGCGTGAGCTCGATGCCGAGCAGGCGCGCGGGCTGCGAAATATGATAGTGATGCTGTGCGCCGCCGGGCTGGTGATGGTGGCGACTATCCTCGCGCAGTTCTGGTTTCGTCGCTACCAGCGCTCACGCAAGCTGTTACAGGAAGCGACCCATCGCAGAGAAAAGCTGGTGGCCTTAGGCCATCTGGCGGCAGGGGTGGCGCATGAAATCCGTAATCCGCTCTCCTCGATTAAAGGGCTGGCGAAGTACTTTGCTGAACGCACGCCGCCGGGGGGAGAAGCCTACGCGCTGGCGCAGGTGATGGCGAAAGAGGCTGACCGTCTCAATCGCGTGGTCAGTGACCTGCTGGAACTGGTACGTCCGGCGCACTTAAAATGGCAGCCGGTGGATCTCAACGAGGTGATCGCCCACTCGCTACAGCTGGTCAGCCAGGATGCGCGCGACCGGGAGATTACGCTGCGGTTCACCCCGCAGCCAGCGCTACGCTGCATTCAGGCCGACCCAGACCGGCTGAATCAGGTGCTGCTAAATCTCTATCTCAACGCGATTCAGGCAATAGGGCACGGCGGTACAATTACGGTGACAGCGGGTGAGTGCAGCGATGGGCGCATGAAGGTGAGCGTCGCCGATAGCGGCAAGGGCATGACGGCCGAGCAGCTGCAGGCGATTTTCACCCCTTACTTCACCACCAAAGCCGACGGTACCGGTCTTGGGCTGGCGGTGGTACAGAACATTATTGAGCAGCATGGCGGCACGATTCACGCCGATAGCCGTCCCGACGAGGGAGCCACATTTACCCTCTACCTGCCGGTTAATGAGCGACAAAAGGAACAGCAAGGATGAGCGTAGAACAGGTCGATATTCTGGTGGTGGACGATGATGTCAGCCACTGCACGATTCTTGAGGCGCTGCTGCGCGGCTGGGGATACCGGGTCTCACTGGCGCACAACGGCCGGGAGGCGCTGGAACAGGTACGCCAGCGGGTATTTGATTTAGTGCTCTGCGATATTCGTATGGCGGAGATGGACGGCATTGAAACGCTCAAAGAGATCAAAGCCTGGAATCCGTCGATACCGGTGCTGATCATGACCGCCTATTCCAGCGTGGGGACGGCGGTTGAGGCGATAAAATCCGGCGCGCTGGACTACCTCATCAAGCCGTTAGACTTTGATAACCTGCAGCAAACGCTCGCGCAGGCGCTGGTGCATACCCGGCAGCCTGACGGCGCGGTTGAGGCTTCTCCAGCGACTCAGTTCGGCATGGTTGGCGATAGCCCTGCGATGCAGGCGCTGCTGCACAGTATCACTCTGGTTGCCCCTTCTGATGCTACCGTGTTGATTCACGGCGAGTCGGGCACCGGCAAAGAGCTGGTGGCGCGAGCCCTGCATGCCAGTAGCGCGCGATGCGATGGGCCGCTGGTGACGCTGAACTGCGCGGCGCTCAATGAATCTTTGCTGGAGTCTGAGCTGTTCGGCCACGAGAGAGGGGCGTTTACCGGTGCGGATAAACGGCGGGAAGGGCGCTTTGTTGAGGCGAGCGGCGGCACCTTGTTCCTCGATGAAATTGGCGATATCTCGCCGCTGATGCAGGTGCGCCTGCTGCGTGCGATTCAGGAGCGTGAAGTGCAGCGCGTGGGCAGCAACCAGACCATTTCGGTGGATGTCCGCCTGATTGCCGCGACCCATCGCGATTTGGCTGAAGAGGTCAACGCCGGGCGTTTTCGCCAGGATCTCTATTACCGGTTGAACGTGGTGACCATCGATATGCCGCCGCTGCGTCAGCGCCGTGAAGATATCCCCGCTCTCGCGCACTACTTCCTGAAACGCTATGCCGAACGCAACCGTAAAGCGGTACAGGGATTTACCCCGCAGGCGATGGATTTGCTGATTCACTACGACTGGCCGGGCAATATTCGCGAGCTGGAAAACGCGGTGGAGCGGGCGGTGGTGTTACTGACGGGGGAATATATCTCTGAGCGCGAACTGCCGTTGGCGATTGCGGGTACGCCGGTACCGATTTTGTCGTCGGCCGATGACGAGATCCTGCCGCTGGTGGAGGTGGAAAAAGAGGTAATTCTCTCAGCGCTCGAAAAAACGGGCGGCAACAAAACTGAAGCCGCCCGTCAGTTGGGCATTACGCGCAAAACGCTGCTGGCAAAGCTCAGCCGTTAGTTCTGCTCACGCTCGATAGCGCGCCAGCCGATATCGCGGCGGCTGAAGCTGCCGTCCCAGTGGATATCGGTCATTAAGGCGTAAGCGCGTTGCTGCGCTTCTGCGACGGTGTGACCCAGTGCGGTAGCGCACAGCACGCGGCCGCCGCTGGTCAGCACGCGGTCGTCGTCCGCGAGTTTGGTGCCCGCGTGGAAGACCTTACCGTCGGTTGAAGATTCCAGCGGCAGGCCGTGGATCTCATCGCCGGTGTTGTAGTTGCCAGGGTAACCGCCCGCGGCAATCACTACGCCCAGCGAAGCGCGCTCGTCCCACTCGGAAGTTTTCTCATCCAGCTTGCCCTCGCAGGCGGCCAGACAAAGATCCACCAGATCCGACTTCATGCGCAGCATGATCGGCTGAGTTTCCGGATCGCCAAAGCGGCAGTTGAACTCGATAACCTTTGGGTTGCCCTGTTTGTCGATCATCAGACCTGCATACAGGAAACCGGTGTAGGTATTCCCTTCCGCCGCCATGCCTTTCACGGTTGGCCAGATGATGCGTTCCATGGTGCGCTGGTGTACTTCATCGGTTACCACTGGGGCCGGAGAGTAAGCCCCCATGCCGCCGGTGTTCGGGCCTGTATCACCGTTGCCTACACGTTTGTGATCCTGGCTGGTGGCCATCGGCAGCACGTGCTCGCCGTCGACCATCACGATAAAGCTCGCTTCTTCGCCGTCGAGGAACTCTTCGATAACGATGCGGTGACCCGCGTCGCCAAAGGCGTTACCGGCCAGCATATCGTGAACGGCGGCTTCTGCTTCTTCGAGCGTCATCGCCACGATAACGCCTTTACCAGCGGCCAGCCCGTCGGCTTTGATAACGATCGGCGCGCCTTTCTCACGCAGATAGGCCAGCGCAGGCTCAATCTCAGTGAAGTTCTGATATTCCGCCGTCGGGATCTGGTGACGGGCGAGGAAATCTTTGGTGAAGGCTTTAGAGCCTTCCAGCTGTGCAGCGCCTTCGGTTGGCCCGAAGATTTTCAGGCCTGCGGCGCGGAATGCATCGACCACGCCAATCACCAGCGGCGCTTCCGGGCCGACGATGGTCAGGTCAATCTTCTCGTTCTGGGCAAAGCTCAGCAGTGCCGGAATATCGGTGACGCCGATAGCCACGTTTTGCAACGCGGGCTCCAGTGCGGTACCGGCGTTACCCGGTGCGACAAAAACGGTATCCACCAGTGGGGACTGTGCGGCTTTCCAGGCCAGCGCGTGTTCGCGCCCGCCGTTGCCAATAACTAAAACTTTCATCGTCTGCTCCCTGAATTAATGGCGGAAGTGGCGCATGTCGGTGAAGATCATCGCGATGCCGTGTTCGTCGGCGGCGGCAATCACTTCTTCGTCGCGGATAGAACCGCCAGGCTGGATAACGCAGCTCACGCCAACGGCGGCGGCGGCATCAATGCCATCACGGAACGGGAAGAACGCGTCGGAAGCCATGGCGGAGCCTTTCACTTCCAGACCTTCATCAGCGGCTTTAATGCCCGCGATTTTGGCGGAGTAAACGCGGCTCATCTGGCCTGCGCCTATACCGATGGTCATGTTCTCTTTGGCATACACAATGGCATTGGACTTCACGAACTTCGCCACTTTCCAGCAGAACAGCGCATCGCGCAGCTCCTGCTCGGTTGGCTGACGTTTGGAAACCACGCGCAGTTCACCTTCGGTCACCATACCCAGGTCACGGTCCTGAACCAGCAGGCCGCCGTTCACGCGTTTAAAGTCGAGGCCCGGTACGCGCTGTGCCCACTGGCCGCAGGTCAGGACGCGAACGTTCTGTTTAGCGGCGGTGATCTTCAGCGCTTCTTCGGTCGCGGATGGGGCGATAATCACTTCCACGAACTGGCGGGAGATGATGGCCTGCGCGGTTTCAGCGTCCAGCTCGCGGTTGAAGGCGATGATGCCGCCGAACGCGGAGGTTGGGTCTGTTTTATAAGCGCGGTCGTAAGCATCAAGAATTGAGGTGCTGACTGCCACGCCACATGGGTTCGCGTGCTTAACGATAACGCAGGCCGGTTCGCTGAACTCTTTCACACACTCCAGCGCCGCATCGGTATCGGCGATGTTGTTATAGGAGAGCGCTTTACCCTGAACCTGCTGCGCGGTGGCAACGGATGCTTCTTTGACGTTTTCTTCTATATAGAAGGCTGCCTGCTGGTGGCTGTTCTCGCCGTAGCGCATATCCTGCTTCTTAATGAAGTTCAGGTTCAGCGTACGAGGGAAGCGACCGGCGGCTTCTTTGCTTTCGCCGTGGTAAGCCGGAACCATGCTGCCGAAGTAGTTGGCAATCATGCTGTCGTAGGCGGCGGTGTGTTCGAAAGCTTTAATCGCCAGATCGAAACGGGTGTCGAGGGTCAGAGAGCCTTCGTTAGCATCCATCTCTTTAATAATGGCGTCGTAGTCGCTGCTCTTCACCACGATAGCAACATCTTTATGGTTCTTCGCGGCGGAGCGAACCATGGTTGGGCCACCGATATCGATGTTCTCTACAGCATCTTCCAGCGAGCAGCCTTCACGGGCAACGGTCTCGGCGAACGGATAGAGGTTAACGACAACCATATCGATAGGGGCAATGTGGTGCTGTTCCATAATGGCATCGTCCTGGCCGCGACGACCGAGTATGCCACCGTGTACTTTTGGATGCAGGGTCTTTACGCGTCCATCCATCATTTCCGGGAAACCGGTGTAATCGGAAACTTCGGTCACCGGCAGACCTTTCTCTGCTAACAGGCGGGCAGTGCCTCCTGTCGATAGCAGCTCCACACCGCGTGCGGAAAGTGCCTGGGCGAACTCGATGATACCGGCCTTGTCAGAAACACTGAGCAGAGCGCGGCGGACTGGACGACGTTGTTGCATGGTAAATCCCCTGGATTTGACTATTACAGAGAGCGTTAGGTGAATTCTTGCGTAAAAACTCAGCTAACGCCCCTTACGGGGCATCCTTGTTTTGCGGGGGCATTGTAACGAAAACGTTTGCGCAACGCTCGCGAATTTTTCTCTTTCCCTCAATTCCATTATTTCATCTCTATAGATGAGGGATAAAACCAAGCGATCTTCAAAAGAGATCCTTCTTATTGTGGATAACTCTGTGTGTAAATAGGTATAAGGCGGGGTTCTGCTGGGGATTTCAGCAGTCAGTCATTTTTCTGTCATTTAAGGGTTGCGGCCCCAAGGAAACTCCCTATAATGCGCCTCCATCGACACGGCGGATGTGAATCACTTCACACTAACTAGCCGGGTTGGTTGAAGAGAAAAACCTGAAAATGAGGGTTGACTCTGAAAGAGGAAAGCGTAATATACGCCACCTCGCAACAGTGAGCGAAAGCCGTGTTGCACTGCTCTTTAACAATTTATCAGACAATCTG
>NZ_JBIQOI010000015.1:0-57208 GCF_044197065.1 Kluyvera chengduensis | reverse complement strand
CGGCTTTCGCTCACTGTTGCGAGGTGGCGTATATTACGCTTTCCTCTTTCAGAGTCAAGCGTTTAATTTCGCTTTTCTCTGTCGAGATTCTCAGGAGAACCTCGCTGACCCGGCGGCTTGTTTGCCGTTGTTCCGTCTCAGTGGGGCCGCATTATAGGGAGTTAATTCAGGCTGACAAGAGGAAAAATGCATTTTTCTTTCAACCGCTCACCTTTTCGCCTTTTCGTCGTTTATTTCTGCTTTTTGATAGCCGCAGGCAGGTCTGCAAGGCTATTAATCACCCAATCCGCGGCCTTTTCCGCTTCCTCGGTGACAGGTTTGCCCGTACGCACCAGTACTTTAGTACCTACGTTCGCCGCCGTAGCCGCCTGCATGTCTTCTACTTTATCACCCACCATATAAGAAGAAGCCATATCAATGTGCAGAAACTCCTGCGCGGATTTGAACATTCCCGGGTGTGGTTTACGGCAATCACATACCTGGCGATATTCTTCTACTGTTCCCTGCGGATGATGCGGGCAATAATAGATGCCGTCCAGGTCAACGCCACGGTCAGCCAGAGACCAGTCCATCCATTCCGTCAGCGTTTCAAACTGCGCTTCGGTGAACTTCCCGCGAGCAATACCGGACTGGTTAGTCACCAGCACCAGCGCATAGCCCATCTCTTTTAATTCGCGCATAGCGTCGATGACGCCATCAATAAACTCAAACTCATCGATTTCATGTACGTAGCCATGATCGACATTAATCGTGCCGTCACGATCGAGAAAAATTGCGGGTACAGACTTTGCCACCGTGTTGCTCCTGATTAAGGCTTGTATCTTTAGTATCGCATGTTTCGACAGGCAAGAAAGCGCCGATCGCATAAATCAGATTGATTTAGCCGTCTAGATGCCTTAACATCCGTTTTGTTGACGGTCATCGCCCGTCTCTGGCAGAAGAAAATGCCACGGATAACTCCTAACCGATAATAAATAATCTAATGATTAAACTTTCGAATATCACCAAGGTGTTCCAACAGGGCCACCGCACAATTCAGGCGCTGAACAACGTTAGCCTGCACGTGCCTGCGGGACAAATTTATGGCGTCATTGGCGCATCCGGTGCAGGTAAAAGTACGCTGATTCGCTGCGTCAACCTGCTTGAACGCCCGACCGAAGGCAGCGTTCAGGTTGGCGGCCAGGAACTTACCGCACTGTCCGAAGCGGCGCTGACTAAAGCGCGTCGCCAGATTGGCATGATCTTCCAGCACTTCAACCTGCTCTCTTCACGCACGGTATTTGGCAACGTTGCGCTGCCGCTGGAACTCGATAATACGCCTAAAGAAGAAGTGAAGCGTCGCGTCACTGAGCTGCTGGACCTCGTGGGTCTGGGCGACAAGCATGATAGCTATCCGGCGAACCTGTCCGGTGGGCAAAAACAGCGCGTAGCGATTGCCCGTGCTCTGGCCAGCAACCCGAAGGTTCTGCTGTGTGATGAAGCCACCAGCGCGCTGGACCCGGCAACCACTCGCTCCATCCTCGAACTGCTGAAAGACATCAACCGTCGCCTGGGTCTGACGATTCTACTCATCACCCACGAAATGGATGTGGTAAAGCGCATCTGTGACTGTGTTGCGGTTATCAGCAACGGTGAGCTTATCGAGCAAGATACGGTGAGCGAAGTCTTCTCTCATCCGAAGACGCCGCTGGCACAGCAATTTATTCAGTCCACGCTGCATCTGGATATTCCAGAAGATTACCAGGCGCGTCTTAAAGAAGCACAGACTGCCGATAGCGTACCGATGCTGCGTATGGAGTTTACCGGCCATTCGGTCGATGCTCCGCTGCTGTCGGAAACCGCACGTCGCTTTAACGTGAACAACAACATTATTAGCGCGCAGATGGATTACGCGGGCGGCGTGAAGTTCGGCATTATGCTGACAGAAATGCACGGCACCCCTGAAGATACGCAAGCGGCCATCGCCTGGCTGCAGCAACACCATGTAAAAGTAGAGGTACTGGGTTATGTCTGAAGCCATGATGTGGTTACTGGCGCGCGGCGTCTGGGAAACGCTGGCAATGACATTCGTGTCGGGCTTTTTCGGCTTCGTGATTGGTCTGCCGGTCGGCGTGCTTCTATATACCACGCGTCCGGGGCAAATCATTGAGAACGGCAAGCTTTACCGTGTGCTTTCTGCGTTGGTGAATATCTTCCGCTCCATCCCGTTCATTATCCTGCTGGTATGGATGATTCCATTTACCCGCATTATTGTTGGTACCTCTATCGGCCTGCAGGCGGCAATCGTTCCGCTGACGGTCGGTGCAGCACCGTTTATTGCACGTATGGTGGAAAACGCCCTGCTGGAAATCCCTACCGGGCTGATTGAAGCGTCCCGCGCAATGGGTGCCACGCCGATGCAGATCGTCCGTAAAGTCCTGTTGCCGGAAGCGCTGCCAGGTCTGGTCAATGCGGCAACCATCACCCTGATTACGCTGGTTGGCTACTCCGCAATGGGCGGTGCCGTCGGTGCGGGCGGTCTGGGGCAGATTGGCTATCAGTACGGCTACATTGGATATAATGCGGTCGTGATGAATACAGTACTGGTATTGCTGGTCGTTCTGGTTTATTTAATTCAAGTATCTGGCGATCGTATCGTTCGAGCAGTCACTCATAAATAGCGTTACACACAACACAACTCAAAAGTTTAAGGATATTAAGCATGGCGTTCAATTTTAAAACCTTTGCGGCAGTTGGGGCCCTGATTGGTTCTCTGGCACTTGTTGGTTGCGGCCAGGACGAGAAAGATCCAAACCACATTAAAGTCGGCGTAATTGTCGGTGCAGAACAGCAGGTTGCTGAAGTTGCACAGAAAGTAGCAAAAGAAAAATATGGCCTGGACGTTGAGCTGGTTACCTTCAACGATTACGTTCTGCCGAACGAAGCGCTGAGCAAAGGCGACATCGACGCCAACGCCTTCCAGCACAAACCGTATCTTGATCAGCAGATTAAAGACCGCGGCTACAAACTGGTTTCCGTAGGTAACACCTTCGTTTACCCAATCGCGGGCTACTCCAAGAAAATCAAATCTCTGGATGAACTGCAGCCGGGCTCCCAGATTGCGGTACCAAACGACCCGACCAACCTTGGCCGTTCCCTGCTGCTGCTGCAACAAGTGGGCCTGATCAAACTGAAAGATGACGTGGGTCTGCTGCCAACCGCGCTGGACATCACCGAGAACCCGAAAAACCTGAAGATTGTTGAGCTGGAAGCACCACAGCTGCCACGTTCTCTGGACGATGCGCAGATTGCCCTGGCCGTTATCAACACCACTTACGCCAGCCAGATCAACCTGACTCCAGCGAAAGACGGTATCTTCGTTGAAGGCAAAGACTCTCCGTACGTGAACCTGATCGTTACGCGTGAAGATAACAAAGACGCTGAAAACGTGAAGAAATTCGTACAGGCTTACCAGTCTGACGAAGTGTACGAAGCGGCGAACAAGATCTTTAACGGCGGCGCTGTTAAAGGCTGGTAATCGCAATACCGCTAAGCAGTATCTTTCAAGACGGGCACATGCCCGTCTTGTCATTTATGCAAGCACCTGATTCAATAGCCCCCTGGTCTACCCTTTATAATAGAGGAATTACTATGCGTGCTTTACCGGTCTGTTTATTAGCACTCCTGTTAGGTGGCTGTTCCATGCTAAACAGATCTCCTGTTGAACCCATTCAAAGCACTGCGACCCCCGCGAAAACGGAGACCGCGAAACCGAAAGCGCCACGCGCTACGCCGGTGAGAATTATCACCAACGCTGAAGATCTGGTCGGTAAGCCGTTCCGCGATCTGGGCGAAGTTTCCGGTGACTCATGCCAGGGCACTAATCAGGATTCCCCACCAAATATCCCAACGGCACGTAAGCGCATGCAGATCAACGCCTCTAAAATGAAGGCCAATGCGGTACTGCTGCACAGCTGTGAAGTCACCAGCGGCACGCCGGGTTGCTACCGTCAAGCGGTCTGCGTAGGTTCAGCCCTTAACGTCAGCGCGCAATGAGCCCATTCGCATTTGAACAAATAGGCGTTATCCGCTCTCCTTATAAAGAGAAGTTTGCCGTACCTCGCCAACCAGGGCTGGTCAAAAGCTGTAGTGGCGAGCTGCATCTGCTGCCTCCGTACAACCAGGCCGACGCCGTGCGCGGTCTGGAAGCATTCAGCCATTTATGGGTACTGTTCGTCTTCCATCAGACGATGGAAGGCGGCTGGCGTCCCACAGTGCGACCACCCCGCCTCGGCGGAAATGCACGGATGGGCGTCTTTGCCACCCGCTCCACCTTCCGCCCAAACCCTATCGGGATGTCGCTGGTTGAGCTGCGTGGCGTTCGCTGCCAGAAAGAGCACGTCATTCTGGAGCTCGGTGGGCTCGATTTAGTGGACGGTACGCCGGTAGTCGATATTAAGCCCTACTTACCCTTCGCCGAGTCGCTTCCTGACGCTCGCGCCAGCTACGCTCAGGATGCGCCGCAGGCCAATGTTGAGGTCACCTTCAGCGATGACATTGCCCAGCAGCTTATCGGTCTGGAAAAACGCTACCCGCATTTACGTCGTTTTATTGCCGAAGTACTGGCCCAGGACCCGCGTCCGGCCTATCGTAAGAACGAGGAAGAAGGAAAGACCTACGCCGTCTGGCTGCTGGACTTTAACGTCCGCTGGCGCGTAACACCGTCAGGATTTGAGGTCTTTGCACTGGAAGCCCGGTAATTTCACCGCGCTCTCTTTTGACATCCCTTTCTCGCTGGTAAACTAAATCACTTTTGTTTTTGTGCCAGGCTCGACTTGAGCCTGTTCGATCGTTCAACTGGAACCGTAACAACATGCGTACTAGCCAATACCTGCTCTCCACTCTGAAGGAGACACCTGCCGACGCCGAGGTTATCAGCCACCAGCTGATGCTGCGCGCCGGGATGATCCGCAAGCTGGCCTCCGGGTTATACACCTGGCTGCCGACCGGCGTGCGCGTCCTGAGAAAAGTCGAAAAGATCGTGCGTGAAGAGATGAACAACGCCGGTGCTATCGAGGTGTTAATGCCGGTAGTTCAGCCTTCTGAACTCTGGGAAGAGAGCGGTCGTTGGGAACAGTACGGCCCGGAACTTCTGCGCATTGCAGACCGTGGCGATCGTCCATTCGTTCTGGGTCCAACCCACGAAGAAGTCATCACCGACCTGATTCGTAACGAGCTGAGCTCTTACAAACAGCTGCCGCTGAACTTCTACCAGATCCAGACCAAATTCCGTGACGAAGTGCGTCCACGCTTCGGCGTGATGCGTTCCCGCGAATTCCTGATGAAAGATGCTTACTCTTTCCATACTTCTCAGGAATCCCTGCAGGAAACCTACGACGCGATGTATGCGGCCTACAGCAAAATCTTCAGCCGTATGGGTCTGGATTTCCGTGCGGTACAGGCTGACACCGGTTCTATCGGCGGTAGCGCTTCCCATGAATTCCAGGTACTGGCGCAGAGCGGCGAAGACGATGTGATCTTCTCTGACTCCTCCGACTACGCGGCAAACATCGAGTTCGCTGAAGCAGTGGCACCAAAAGAACCACGTGCAGCAGCAACGCAGGAAATGACGCTGGTTGATACGCCGAACGCGAAAACCATCGCCGAGCTGGTTGAGCAGTTCAATCTGCCAATCGAGAAAACCGTGAAAACCCTGCTGGTGAAAGCGGTGGAAGGCAGCAAGTCTCCGCTGGTTGCCCTGCTGGTTCGCGGCGATCACGAACTGAACGAAGTCAAAGCAGAAAAACTGCCGCAGGTTGCAAGCCCGCTGACCTTCGCCACTGAAGAAGAAATTCGTGCGCTGGTGAAAGCCGGTCCAGGCTCCCTCGGCCCAGTCAATATGCCAATTCCGGTGATTATCGACCGTACCGTCGCCGTGATGAGCGATTTCGCGGCCGGTGCTAACATCGACGGTAAGCACTACTTCGGCATCAACTGGGATCGCGACGTGGCGACGCCAGAAGTGGCTGACATCCGTAACGTTGTCGCTGGCGACCCAAGCCCAGACGGTAAAGGCACGCTGCTGATTAAACGCGGTATCGAAGTGGGCCACATCTTCCAGTTGGGTACTAAGTACTCCGAAGCGATGAAAGCCTCCGTACAGGGCGAGGATGGCCGCAACCAGATCCTGACCATGGGCTGCTACGGTATCGGTGTAACTCGTGTGGTTGCCGCTGCTATTGAGCAGAACTTTGACGACCGCGGTATCGTATGGCCAGACGCCATTGCACCATTCCAGGTTGCCATTCTGCCAATGAACATGCACAAATCCTACCGTGTTCAGGAGCTGGCTGAGAAGCTTTACGCTGAACTGCGTGCACAGGGTATCGAAGTGCTGATGGACGACCGTAAAGAGCGCCCTGGCGTGATGTTCGCGGATATGGAGCTTATCGGTATTCCTCACACCATCGTGCTGGGTGACCGTAACCTCGATAACGACGATATCGAATACAAATACCGTCGTAACGGCGAGAAGCAGCTGATTAAAACCGGCGACATCGTTGATTACCTGGTTAACGCTATTAAGGGCTAACTCGTTCGATGCCCTCCCGGAGTCGGCGTTAACGCCTCGTCCGGTCGACAAAAAGCCTCGCATTTGCGAGGCTTTTTTTATCGTTGTAGGCCGGGTAAGGCGTTTACGCAGCCATCCGGCAATCGGCACCGAATTGCCTGATGGCGCTACGCTTATCAGGCCAACAAATACCTTTACTTCGCGCTGGTACAGTCTTTACCAGGCGCAAATTTTCCGGCTTTATCGGTCGCCAGCGTTTTCACCATCGCACCGGTATCCGGATTTGGCTCAACGGTAAAGTGTCCATCAACCACCAGCAGAATCGGCTTGCTGTCGCTACCCTGCGCGGCGGCGTAGTCACGTTCCAACTGGGCATTATTCGCTACCGCCACGCGCTGGCCGGTGGCGCAGTCGGTGAAGGTGGCCGCATCCGCCATATAGAAGTACATCCCGCGCATCGCCATTGGCGTGGTTGGCAGGCTGGCTTTCACCGGCTCCAGTGTATAGTTAAGCTTTGACTCAATCGGATTACCTTCGCGGTCAAGCATCTCCAGCTTCTCGCCCTTCGCACGATAGTATGACTTCTCGCCTTCGCTGTCCGTCAGCACCAGTTTATCGGCGGTACGCGCCCAGGTACCGTAGGAGCCAAATGAAGATGGCTCACTGCTCACGCCCTGGTAGTGTTCGTTCATCACCCAGGTGCCGTCCTTCTCAAGGAACAGCGACGTTTCAATACCTTCGCAATCGGCGCAAGGGATAACACCGCGCCAGCTTTGCTGCATCGGCGTTAATTCAGCCGCTTGAGTCGGTTTTAGCGTATTCACTTCCGAATGGTTACATCCGAAAAGTCCAAACAGCATCCCCGTGGCCGCAATGGCCAATATCGCTTTTTTCACCCTCAAATCCTTATTCTTATTACATCCACGTCCGGCTTAATAGCGAACTTTACCGCGCAAGTTTTTTACTGAAGACTTTTGCGCTTTCGACGTCAGCCGCCGCTCCTTCGACGCCCGGGTTGGGCGCGTCGGTCGTCGACTTTTTTGTTCTGCGGTCAGCGTCTGGATAACCGAAACCAGGCGAGCCATTGCCGCTTCGCGGTTCATTTCCTGACTGCGATACTCCTGCGCCTTAATAATAATCACACCGTCAGCAGAAATTAAGTGGTGGCTGGCTGCGAGCAGGCGCTCTTTATAATACTCTGGCAGGCTGGAGGCCCGGATGTCAAAACGCAGGTGAATCGCCGTAGAGGTCTTATTCACGTGCTGACCACCCGCCCCCTGCGCCCGGATGGCAGTAATCGTCAGCTCGTCGTCCGGGATACTTACCTGCCGGGAGATAACAATCATGCTGGCAGTTGCCACGGCGTCAGGTGAATTTCCAGATTATTCTGAACGTCAGATAGCCAGATAGCGCCTTCCTGAATAGTGGCCTGTAGCGTCATGGTGCGTTCGGCAAAAGCGCTCAGCTTCGCCAACTGTTCATCATCAAGATACCAGACCGCCAGGTTCTTAAAGCTCGCCATCTTGTTCTGATTTTGCTGCCACCAAATCTCTGCCGCACGACTATTGTAGGTGAACAACGCCACCTCCTGAGACAGACTGCAGGCTTTTTTAATCCGGCGCTCATCCGGCAGACCCAGTTCAATCCACAGGTCGATGCCCAGATGATCGTTGCGCAGCCATACTTCCGGCTCGTCCTCAGAAGAGAGCCCACGGGTAAACTGCAGACGTTCGTTCGCGTACTTAATCCACGCCAGCAGGCGCAGCATCATACGCTCCTGGGTTTCGGAAGGATGACGCGCCAGCGTTAACGACGCGTCCAGAAACTGGTTGCGGTCGAGATCCGCGACGTTCACCACCGCCTTATAAATTGTTGCTTTCAGCGCCATGACTTCACTCCTGCGAAAAATGGGGCTCATTGTAGCGAAATCAGGGCCAAAAGGCTGTCCCGAATTGCATCTGCCGTCACTCATCCCGCTGATAATGCTTAAATGAGTATGATATAGTCACCTTGCTAAACAGAGATTATCTTCATAGGCTTATTGAAGCGCAGACAGGAGGGCACGTGGGCAACTATTGTGAGTTGATTCGTCAACGCTACGCAGAGATTGCGAGCGGTGATTTGGGGTATATCCCGGATGCGCTAGGTTGTGTACTGAAGGTGTTGAACGATGTTGCGGCGGATAATGCCATTTCCGAATCAATCAGGGAAAAAGCCGCGTATGCGGCGGCAAACTTACTGGTGAGCGATTATGTCGATGAATGATACTTATCAACCCATCAATTGTGATGACTATGACAACCTTGAGCTCGCCTGCCAGCACCACCTCGTCCTGTCACTGGAGCTGAAAGACGGCGAAGTGCTGCAAGCCAAGGCTCATGATCTGTTATCGCGTAAAAACGTGGAATATCTGGTCGTCGATAGCGCGGGTGAACTGCGCGAACTGCGCCTCGACCGTATTACCAGCTTCAGCCACCCCGAAATCGGGACCGTGGTCGTTAGCGAATCATGATTCAATCACGGGCGGCGTCGCTGCCCGTTTTATCCCACTTCAGCGCTATACCCTCACCTGCTTCGCATACCCCGTCGACCGTCACAAAAACACCGACAGCCGTAATGAGCGTGTCACCATAAAATAGCAGCGGCGTGGTGTCGCGCAGCCAGGGCGGTACGCCAAGCTCCTGCCAGATTTTCTTTAGCTTACGGCCACCGTTGCGCCCGGCAATATGTAGCATTCCCGATGCTTTAAACCGCACCGAGACGGACTCGCCTGCCCGCGGCGGACGAATGTCGCCCCCGGCGATGCAGTGCAGTTCACCGAGTTCACCCGGCAGCACGAGCGGCATCGTGCGGTCAGTCCACTCCAGCACCGACTCCGTTTGCCCCTTCTGCGCCCTCACCCACCAAAGCTGCTGCTGATAGCGGCGAACGTCGAAGTGGCCCAGGCGCAGACAAGGCGCAGCGTCTTCGCGCGCCAGCGCCACCTCCTGCCATATCCGGGCTATCGCCTCCCGAGAAGGCATCGGCGCACCGAGCCACGCCAGCCAGCGTCGCAAAATCGCCGCCCGTTTTGGCGCACTCATCGCCATCATCGGTTCGATGGCAAGCGTCCCGGCGTCCGTACGCAGTCGCGCAAGCTCATCCGCCAGCAACTCGTCCAGCAGCTGTTCCTGCTCAGCGCACAGCGCCGCACTTCTGGCCGCCGCTTCAGCAAAGTGAGGCCAGCGGGCATTGAGTAACGGCAGGACGCGCAGACGCAGGAAATTGCGGTCATAGGCATCATCCTGATTGCTCTCGTCTTCAATCCACGTCAGCGTATGCGTCTGCGCCCAGTGTAGCAACGCCGCACGGGTTTCATGTAACAGCGGACGAATTAACTGCGTGTCATCAAACGCAGCATGCGTAGGCATCGCCGAAAGCCCAGCGGGCCCGCTGCCGCGTTTAAGCGCTAACAGCAGGGTCTCGCTTTGATCGTCCAGATGCTGCGCCGTCACGAGAACTTCGCCCGGCCTGAGCGCCTCGCGAAACGCCTGATAGCGCGCGGTTCGGGCTTCCGCCTCCAGCCCACTGCCACTCTGTGCCAGCGTTACCCGCTCGACCACCAGCGGCACCTGCCATTGTGCGCAGACCTGCTGGCAGTGTTCTACCCAGCTATCGGCGTTCTGGCTAATCCCGTGATGGATATGGATAGCGCGCAATGAGAGGGTTGGCTCCTGCTGACGCCAGCAGACCAACTGATGCAACAGCACCGTTGAGTCGAGGCCACCGCTAAATGCCACCAGAAACTGGCGGTGCGGTAAGAGTCGTTGCGCGAGCGAAGATGATGTCATGGCGATGTCGTAATGGGATATATAGCCCGGCACGTTACCGGGCCGGGCGCTCAGTGGCAAGCCTTACTGCTGGTATAGCTCCAGCGGCAGGCCGTCTGGATCATTGAAAAAGGTAAAACGCTTGTCGGTAAACGGGTCGATACGGATAGCTTCACAGGCCACACCATGAGACTCAAGGTGCGCCACCGCCGCGTCAATGTCATCCACGCTAAACGCCAGATGACGCAGGCCACAGGCTTCCGGGCGGCTTGGACGCGCCGGCGGGAACGGGAAGGAGAAAAGCTCAATCACATACTGACCGTTTAGCGCCAGGTCGCCTTTCCACGAATCACGCGCTTCCCGATAGGCTTCGCTCTGCAGCGTAAAGCCGAGAATGTCGCAGTAAAAAGACTTACTCTTTGCGTAATCGGCCGCAATAATGGCAATGTGATGAACCTGTTTTAATCCCAGCATCGTTTCTCTCCGTTAACCTTATCTCTGCACGTTACCCGCGCAGGTCGTTATCACGCAACCCCTCACTGGCTTTTTAGGACTCTCACACGGTAGACGCCATTTTCATCGCGTTTTGCCCCGTGGATATCGGTTTCAAAGCCCGGATAATGTCGACCAACGGAACAGAGCATCAGCAGGAAGTCGAGCACCGAACGGCTCTCTTCAGTGATCATCTCACCCGGCATCAACAGCGGTACGCCCGGCGGGTACGGCAGGATCATATTGGCCGAGACCCGCCCTACCAGATCTTCCAGTGCGACCGTTTCCACCTCGCCTTTGATCTGTTTCTGCCACGCCCGATGCGGCGTGAGCTTCATCTCCGGCAGCACATCGAAGGCACGTAGCATCAAACGCGGGAGATCGTGCTGGCGGATCAGGCGATGGATCCCCTGCGCCAGATCCTGAATACGCATGTTGCGATAGAAGTCAGGATCTTCGGCGTAGAGATCCGGCAACATGTTTTTGACCCGCAGGTTCAGATCGTAGGCACGCTTAAACTCGGTGAGCCCACGAAGCAGCCCCATGGCGCGGGTTTTATCGATCCCAATGCTGAACAGGAACAGCAGGTTATACGGCCCGGTCTTTTCGACGACCACGCCGTGTTCATCGAGATACTTCGCCACCAGCGCCGCCGGAATACCGTCATCGCTCATGTTGCCCTGTTCATCCATTCCCGGCGTCAGGATCGTGACCTTCACCGGGTCGAGGAACATATGATCGGCGTCAGCGTCGCTAAATCCGTGCCACGCTTCACCCGGCGACACCGGCCAGCATTCCGCTTCATCGATGGCTTCCGGCTGCCAGATATCAAAGAACCAACTGTCCGACTCTTCGCGCAGGCGCTGAACCTCCTTGCGGAAATGCAGCGCGCGCTCCACCGAGCGGTTAATCAGTCGTTTACCGGGGTTACCGCGCAGCATGGCCGCCGCCGTCTCTATCGAGGCAACGATTGGATAGCTTGGCGAGGTGGAGGTGTGCATCATAAAGGCTTCGTTGAAGGTGTCTTCATCGTAGTCGCCCTTAATGTGGATTAACGAGGCCTGCGACAGCGCCGCCAGCATCTTGTGCGTGGATTGGGTTTCGAAGAAGACCTTACCCGGCACCCGCTCGCCGCTCATACCGCTTTTGCCCTGATAGATAGGGTGGAAATGGGTATAGGGTACCCAAGCCGAGTCAAAGTGAATAGACGGCACGTCCAGCGTCTGTTTGATCCAGTTGGTGTTATACAGCAGACCGTCGTAGGTGGAGTTGGTGATCACTGCATGTACCGGCCACTCGGCGCCATCGGTGCTGTTCACCTTCTGCTGCAGGCTATCGCGGGTAAACTCGCGCTTTGGAATGCCGCCAAGTATCCCCAGCGCGTTACGCGTTGGCTTTAACCAGAGTGGCACGACGTCATTCATCATCAACAGATGCGCCAGCGACTTATGGCAGTTGCGGTCAATCAGCAGCGTGCTGCCGCTCGGCGCGGCGTACATGCCGACGATTTTGTTTGAGGTTGAGGTGCCGTTGGTCACCATGTAGCTCTGCTCGGCGCCAAAGGTGCGGGCGATATACTCTTCGGCTTCAAGGTGCGGCCCGGTGTGATCCAACAGTGAGCCCAGCTCGGTAACGGAAATCGACACGTCGGCCTTTAGGGTATTAGCACCGAAGAAATCATAGAACAGGCAGCCTACCGGGCTTTTCTGGTAAGCCGTACCGCCCATGTGCCCCGGCGTACAGAAGGTGTATTTACCTTCCGTGACGTAGGTAAATAGCGCTTTGGTGAACGGCGGCGTGATGTTATCGAGGTATTCGTCGGTGTACTGACGGATGCGGGTAGCGATATCGTCGGCCTGACCCAGCGCATATTCAAAGAACCACAGCGCCATGCGCATGTCGTGCGCGCTGACGTCCATCGTCGAGTGGTTATTGATAAAGGCGTAGAGCGGTAGATATTCATTAAGCTGATTTATCTCACCGCAGAGATCGACGCTGTATTCGTCCCAGTCAAAAATCACCCCGCATATACGCGGGTTGTGTTCGATAAACTTCAGCAGGTCGGCACTGTTCTGCGGCCAGATAATTTTGAAGCCCTGCGCCAGCAGCGCACCTTCCAGCTCCTTAATCGGTTCGTCTTTGTAGTAGACGCCGTGCGGGCCCATAATGGCGATAATATTCATGCGTTCCTCCTGGAAATCCTTTACCTATCATAGCGCAGGAAGAACGCAGACCATAAAAAAGGGCCACAAACTGTGGCCCTTTTCAGCAAGGTCTTAACGAAATCGTTATGCGTAACCGTAGCTCATCAAGCGCTGATAGCGACGGTTAAGCAGGTCTTCTTTGCTCAGCACGTCGAGATCCGCGAGGTCAGCCAGCAGTTGCGCCTTCAGGGATGCCGCCATCACCTCTGGGTTACGGTGTGCGCCGCCCAGTGGTTCCGGAACGATAGAGTCGATAAGCTTCAGCTCTTTCAGACGCGGTGCGATGATGCCCATGGCTTCAGCAGCCAGCGGTGCTTTGTCAGCGCTTTTCCACAGAATGGAAGCGCAGCCTTCCGGAGAGATAACAGAATAGGTGCTGTACTGCAGCATATTCACTTTATCGCCCACACCGATAGCCAGCGCGCCGCCGGAGCCGCCTTCGCCGATAACGGTACAGATAACCGGCACGCTCAGACGAGACATCTCACGCAGGTTGCGTGCGATAGCTTCGGACTGACCGCGTTCTTCCGCGCCCACGCCAGGGTAAGCACCCGGGGTGTCGATGAAAGTGATGATAGGCATGTTGAAGCGTTCTGCCATCTCCATCAGACGCAGCGCTTTACGGTAGCCTTCTGGTGCCGGCATGCCGAAGTTACGACGGATTTTCTCTTTGGTTTCGCGACCTTTCTGATGACCAATGATCATCACCGGACGACCGTCCAGACGTGCGATACCGCCAACGATAGCTTTATCGTCAGCATAGGCGCGATCGCCCGCCAGTTCGTCAAATTCATCAAACGCCAGGCGGACATAATCCAGGGTGTACGGACGCTGTGGGTGGCGCGCCAGTTGGGCTACCTGCCATGCGCCGAGATCGGCAAAGATTTTGCGCGTCAGCTCTACGCTTTTTTCACGCAGACGATGCACTTCTTCGTCGATATTAATATCCAGTTTCTCATCCTGACGGCTAACCGCAGTCAGAGAATCGATTTTCGCTTCCAGCTCTGCAATCGGCTGTTCAAAATCAAGGAAATTCAGACTCATAGTATTCCTGTATTAGTCAAACTCCAGTTCCACCTGCTCCGAACCGATGAGGCCACGCAGATCGTTGAGTAAACGATCGCTCGGAGAGACACGCCAGGTTGCACCGAAACGCAACCGCGCACGTGCATCCGCCCTCTGATAGTAGAGATGTACTGGAATGGTTCCCGAACGATGGGGTTCCAGAGACTGACGGAGTCGGTTTAAAAGCTGGTCATCAATTTGCCTGTCCGTCAGCGAGATAGCAAGCCCGCGAGCGTATTTTTCCCGGGCTTCGTCAATGTCCATCACTTCGCGGGCCATCATTTTAAGGCCGCCGCTGAAGTCATCAAAGCTGACCTGTCCGCTGACGATAAGTATGCGGTCGTTTTCCAGCAGATGCTGGTATTTTTCCAGGGCTTCGGTGAATAACATCACCTCTAGCCGTCCGGATCGGTCATCCAGGGTGCAGATACCGATACGATTGCCTCTCTTGGTGACCATAACCCTTGAGGCAATCACGAGCCCCGCAGCCGTGGTCACTTTACCACGTTCTGTCGGATGCATGTCTTTTAGGCGATAGCCGCCAACATAGCGCTCAATTTCTTTGAGATACTGGTTAATCGGGTGGCCTGTTAAGTATAAACCTAACGTTTCCCGCTCACCTTCCAGTACCGTATGTTCAGGCCATGGCATGCAGTTTGCGTACGACTGCTCAATTTGCTCCGGCTCCTCGGCCAACACGCCGAACATATCCGCCTGACCAATAGCTTCCGCTTTCGCGTGCTGGTCGGCGGCTTTTAACGCATCGCCCAGCGAATTCATCAGCGCGGCGCGGTGCGGCCCCAGGCGGTCAAACGCCCCGGACATAATCAATTTTTCCAGCACCCGGCGGTTAAGCTTTTTGGTATCGGTACGCGCACAGAGGTCAAACAGCTCGCGGAAATAGCCGCCGTTGTTACGCGCTTCGATAATCGCTTCAATGGGGCCTTCGCCCACGCCTTTAATGGCGCCGATACCATACACGATTTCCCCGTCATGATTAACGTGGAAATGATATAAACCGGAATTGATATCCGGCGGCAGGATTTTGAGCCCCATTCGCCAGCATTCATCCACCAGGCCGACCACCTTTTCGGTGTTATCCATATCGGCGGTCATTACCGCCGCCATAAACTCGGCAGGATAGTGCGCTTTCAGCCACAGCGTCTGATAGGAAACCAAAGCATAAGCAGCAGAGTGCGATTTGTTAAACCCGTAACCGGCGAATTTCTCTACCAGGTCGAAGATTTTCATCGCCAGTTCGCCGTCAACACCGCGACTTTTCGCCCCTTCTTCGAAGGTGCCGCGCTGCTTGGCCATCTCTTCCGGCTTTTTCTTACCCATTGCACGACGAAGCATATCCGCGCCGCCAAGGGTATAGCCGGAAAGCTCCTGGGCAATCTGCATAACCTGTTCCTGATACAGGATGATGCCGTAGGTTGGTTCCAGTACCGGCTTCAGACACTCATGCTGCCACTGAACATCCGGATATGAGATCTCTTCACGCCCGTGCTTACGGTCGATAAAGTTATCTACCATCCCAGACTGCAGCGGGCCCGGACGGAACAGGGCCACCAGCGCGATCATATCTTCGAAGCAGTCAGGCTGCAGACGTTTAATCAGGTCTTTCATGCCGCGGGATTCAAGCTGGAAGACCGCGGTGGTCTCCGAGCGTTGCAGCATATCAAAGCTTTTCTTATCGTCGAGCGGAATGGCCGCGATATCCAGCGGCGGCTCGCCGTTACGTTCGCGCCGGGCGTTGATCATCTCCAGCGCCCAGTTAATGATGGTGAGCGTACGCAGACCCAGGAAGTCGAACTTCACCAGCCCGGCATATTCCACGTCGTTCTTATCGAACTGGGTAACCGGGTGCAGGCCCTGCTCGTCGCAGTATAGCGGCGCAAAATCGGTAATTTTGGTCGGTGCGATAACCACGCCACCCGCGTGTTTACCGGCGTTTCGGGTGACCCCTTCCAGCTTACGCGCCATGTCTATCAGCGCGCGGACTTCTTCATCCGCCTCGTAAATTTCCGGCAGTTGCGGTTCAACTTCAAACGCTTTCGCCAGCGTCATGCCCGGATCGGGCGGCACCAGCTTGGAGATACGATCAACGAAGCCGTACGGGTGACCCAGCACGCGGCCTACGTCGCGGATAACCGCTTTCGCCGCCATGGTACCGAAGGTGATGATCTGCGAAACCGCATCACGTCCGTACATCTCCGCCACGTGCTCAATAACCTGGTCGCGTTTCTCCATGCAGAAGTCGACGTCGAAGTCGGGCATCGAGACACGTTCCGGGTTAAGGAAACGTTCGAACAGCAGATCGAGCTCCAGCGGATCAAGGTCGGTAATTTTCAGCGCATAGGCCACCAACGAACCCGCACCGGAACCACGTCCCGGCCCAACCGGAACGCCGTTATCTTTCGACCACTGGATAAACTCCATCACGATCAGGAAGTAGCCGGGGAACCCCATCTGGTTGATAACCTTGAGTTCAATGTCCAGACGTTCGTCATATTCCGGGCGGCGCTTGGCGCGTTCTTCCGGGTCCGGGAACAGGAACTCAAGACGCTCCTCCAGTCCCTCTTTCGACTTCGCCACGAGGAAATCCTCGGTGGTCATATCGCCGGTCGGGAACTGCGGCAGGAAGTACTCGCCCAGACGCACCGTGACGTTACAGCGCTTAGCGATTTCAACGGTGTTTTCCAGCGCTTCCGGGATGTCGGAGAACAACTCACACATCTCATCTTCGCTGCGCATATATTGCTGCACGGAGTAATTACGCGGACGCTTCGGATCGTCGAGGGTAAAACCATCGTGGATGGCGACGCGAATTTCGTGTGCGTCAAAGTCGCCCGGCTCGAGGAAGCGGACATCGTTAGTCGCTACCACCGGCAGACCGCGCGTTTCCGCCAGCTCAACCGCCGCATGCAGGTACGACTCTTCATCCTGGCGGCCGGTACGAATCAGCTCGAGGAAATAACAGTTGGGAAAATGTTCTTCATAAAAATCAACGCACTGATCTACCAGCGCCGTATTACCGCGCAGCAGGCCGCGCCCGACGTCGCCCATACGGCCGCCAGACAGCAAAATCAGCCCCTCTTTCAGCTCAACCAGCCAGTCGCGATCGATGATCGGACCGGCCGCGCCGTAGCCACGCTGGTAGGCTTTGGAGATCAGCAGCGTCAGGTTCTGGTAGCCGGTGTTATTGGCCGCCAATACCGTTAAATGGGTGAGTTCATCGCCGAACAGTTCGCTCTGAACGTTAAAATCCGCGCCGACGATCGGCTTGATCCCTGCACCATGGCCCGCTCCGTAGAACTTCACCAGGCCGCACAGGTTAGTAAAATCGGTGATCGCCAGCGCAGGCATGCCAAGCGCGGCCGCCTTTTTCACCAGCGGCCCGGTTTTTGCCAACCCATCGATCATGGAGTAGTCGCTATGCACCCGCAGGTGCACGAAACGTGGTTCAGCCATCTTTAGATTCCGGTTTACTTATTCACGACACACGAATCAGGACGCAAGTCCCAGTGCACGTTTGACGGGAGCAAAGCTGCGTCGATGATGTTCGGTAGCGCCATATTGCGCCAGCGCTTCCAGATGGAAAGCGGTTGGATAGCCCTTATGCTGGGCAAAACCGTACTGCGGGAACACTTTATCCAGCTCGGTCATCTCAGCATCTCGCGTCACTTTAGCGAGAATAGACGCCGCGCTGATTTCCGCCACTCGGCTATCGCCTTTCACTACCGCCATGGATGGCATCGGCAGCGCCGGGCAGCGGTTGCCGTCGATCAGCACATATTCCGGCGGGATAGAGAGCCCGGCAACGGCACGCTGCATCGCCAGCATGGTGGCATGCAGAATGTTCAGTTCGTCGATTTCATGTGGCTCTGCGCGGCCAAGGCTCCAGCACAGCGCTTTTTCTTTGATTTCGTCAAACAGCGCCAGACGGCGTTTTTCGCTCAGCTTCTTGGAGTCGTTCAGACCGACAATCGGGCGAGCAGGGTCGAGTATGACCGCTGCAGTCACCACCGCGCCAATGAGCGGGCCGCGGCCGACTTCATCCACACCCGCCACTAAATGGGTGTGGGGATATTCAAATTCAATCATTGTGCAAGCTCCAGCACCGCATCTGCCGCCTGTTCATCCGCATTACAGCGAATTTGCAGGTGAAGGTCGCGGAAGGTATCGTGCATCGCGTGGCTGGTCTTACCGTTTGCCAGCAGCGGCTGCAGCGCATCGGCTAACGCCTGCGGCTGACACTCATCCTGCAGCAGCTCTTTCACCAGTTCGCGACCGGCGAGCAGATTTGGCAGGGAAACGTAGTCGGTCTTCACCAGACGCTGCGCCAGCCAGAAGGTGAACGGCTTCATGCGATAGCCGACAACCATCGGACATTTCGCCAGCATACATTCCAGCGCCGCTGTCCCGGATGCCAGCAGTGCGGCATCGCTGGCGATCATCGCTTCGCGCGCCATTCCGTCCAGCATATGTACGGAAAGATCCGGCGCCACTTCGGCCTTGATACGTTCAAACTGCTCGCGACGTTTTGCATTCACCAACGGCACCACGACTTCAAGGTCGGGGTACTGCTGGCGCAACAGCTGTGCCGTTTTTAAAAAGTCAGCGCTGAGCATTTCCACTTCAGCACCGCGGCTGCCGGGTAACAGCGCTAGACAGTGCACATCGTGGGCGATACCCAGCGTATCCCTGGCGGCGTTTTTATCGGGGTCGAGCGGCATGGCATCCGCCATGGTATGACCGATAAAGCGGCACGGGACGTTAAATTTGTCATAAAACGCTTTTTCAAAAGGCAGAAATGCGAGTACCAGGTCGGTAGCTCTGCCAATTTTGAAGACGCGTTTCTGTCGCCAGGCCCAGACGGACGGACTGACGTAGTGAATGGTTTTAATGTCCTGTTTTTTAAGGTTGCCCTCAAGAGTGATATTGAAATCGGGGGCATCAATGCCGACAAAGACGTCGGGCTTGAGATCGGTAAAGCGTTTGGTCAGATCAGCGCGAATGTGCAGCAGACGACGCAGCCGCCCCAGCACTTCAACGATGCCCATCACCGCCAGCTCTTCCATCTCGTACCAGGCTTCACAACCTTCAGCCTGCATAAGCGGGCCCGCAACGCCAACAAAACGGGCGTTGGGAACTCGCGCCTTGAGGGCGCGAATCAGACCTGCACCAAGAATATCGCCGGAGGTTTCTCCGGCGACCAGGGCAATCGTTAGCGGACGCTGCTCAGTCATTAACGAATCAGGCCACGCGTAGAGCGGGCGAAGAAATCGCTGAATGGTTGAACTTCCGGATGCTGCTTCGCCAGTTCGGCGATTTCCGGTTTAGCTTCGTCCAACGTTTTGCCACTGCGGTACAACGCTTTATAGGCGTTGCGGATCGCGGTGATCGCTTCACGGCTAAAGCCGCGGCGCTTCAGGCCTTCGATGTTGACGCCAAACGGCGTCGCGTGGTTGCCCTGAGCAATAACGTACGGTGGCACGTCCTGAGCAACGCCAGAACAGCCGCCGACCATCACGTGTGCACCGATAATGCAGAACTGGTGCACAGCGGTCATGCCGCCGATGATAACAAAATCATCCAACGATACGTGACCCGCGAGCGTCGCGTTATTGGCCAGGATGCAGCGGTTGCCTACGGTACAATCGTGCGCTACGTGAGCGTTGATCATCAGCAGGTTATCGCTGCCCACCTTCGTCAATCCACCGCCCTGTTCTGTGCCACGATGAATGGTGACGCTTTCGCGGATGCGGTTGCGATCGCCAATTTCCACGCGAGTCGGTTCACCAGCATATTTCAGATCCTGGTTAACTTCCCCGATAGAGGCGAACTGATAGATCTCATTATCACGCCCAATAGTGGTATGGCCGTTAACAACAACGTGAGACTTCAGTACGGTGCCTTCGCCGATAACGACGTTTGGCCCCACAATACAAAACGGACCAATGTGGGCATTAGCGCCGATAACGGCACCGTCTTCCACAATGGCAGTAGGATGGATAAAGGCGGTTTTATCAATCACGGATCAGGCCTCCCGGCTACGCGCACACATCATCGTCGCTTCGCAAACCACTTTACCGTCTACCAGCGCAACGCCTTTAAAGCGAGTCAGGCCACGGCGAGTTTTCTCGAAGGTGACTTCCATAATCATCTGATCGCCAGGCACGACAGGACGCTTGAAGCGCGCTTCATCGATACCAGCAAAGTAGTACAGCTCGCCTGGCTCCAGTTTACCAACGCTTTTAAACGCCAGAATACCGGTTGCCTGCGCCATCGCTTCCAGAATCAGCACGCCCGGTAAAATCGGTTTGCCAGGGAAGTGGCCCTGGAAAAACGGCTCATTTACGGAAACATTTTTCACTGCGCGCAGAAAACGACCTTCTTCAAAATCCAGCACGCGGTCTACCAGTAAGAACGGGTAACGGTGCGGCAGAAGTTCTAAAATCTCTTCAATGTGCAGAGTATGAGTGTCAGTAGTCAAAATACTCTTCCTGTCAAAATATACTAAGGGGCAATAATAACACGGCCTGCCGGATTACAAGAATGCCGACAGGCCGGAAAGTATCATGCGATACAGATGAAAATTAGTCTTGATTATCAAGCTTGCGTTCAACAGCTTTGAGACGCTTGCTCATTTCATCAATATTCATCACCAGTGCGGCAGTTTTGCGCCATGCCTTGTTAGGCTGGAGCGGGATACCTGACGAGTAAACGCCGGGCTCGGTAATAGGACGCATGACCATGCCCATACCGGTTACTGTCACCTTGTCGCAGATTTCCATGTGGCCGTTGATGACGCTGGCACCGCCAATCATGCAGTAACGACCAATTTTCAGGCTACCGGCCATGATAACACCACCAGCAACCGCGGTATTGTCGCCAATCACCACGTTGTGCGCAATCTGGCACTGGTTATCAATGATAACACCGTTGCCGATCTGTGTATCATCCAGCGCGCCACGGTCGATCGTTGTACAGGCGCCGATCTCGACGCGATCGCCAATAATGACGCGACCAAGCTGAGGGATCTTCACCCAGTTACCGCGATCGTTAGCGTAGCCAAAACCATCCGCGCCGATCACGGTGCTGGATTGGATCAGGCAATTCTCACCGATCTCGACTTCGTGGTAAATGGTGACATTAGCCCACAGACGTGAACCTGCGCCAATTTTCGTTTTTTTACCAACGAAACACCCCGCCCCAATCACAACGTTATCGCCGAGCACAACGTCAGACTCAATCACCGCATTCGCACCGATAGAGACGTTGTTACCGAGGACCGCAGACGGACTAATGACCGCGCTCGGAGCGATATCCTGCGCCGGCTGTGGCGTGGTATCTAAAATTTGAGCCATACGGGCGTAAGTCAGGTAGGGATTCTTCACTACCAACGCAGCGCCTTTGGCAAAAGGCAGTAATTCTTGCGTCAGGACAATCGCCGACGCTTCGCACGCAGACAGGTGATCACGGTACTTAGGATTAACCAGGAACGTGATATGGCCCGCTTTAGCGGATTGCATGGACGCGACAGCGGTGATGACGATATCGCCATCACCGTGTAATTCCGCATCCAACTGCTGAGCTAAGTCAGCCAGTCGAATTGAAGGCATTACTTATTTAACCTGTTTCAGTACATCAGCGGTGATGTCTTTAACATCGCTGCTGTTGAATGCAACGGCGTTAGCATCAACAACCAGGTCAATGCTCTGGCTTGCAGCAACGGATTTCACAGCAGTCTGGATACGAGTAACCAGTTTGCCACGTTCTTCGTTGGTACGACGCTGACGATCCTGCTCAAAGGACTGTGCTTTCTGGGAGAAAGTCTGACGCTGGGAAGCGATGTCTTTTTCCAGTTTGGTGCGATCGCTACCTGCTTTCATAGACTGCAGACGCTGCATTTTAGACTGCAGGTCACCTTCCATGCGCTGAAGTTCGCCAGCACGGCCTTTGAATTCGTTTTCCAGAGTGCTGGAAACGCCAGTTTTCTGTGCAACTTGCTGGAACAGGCTACCCATATTAACAATTGCAATTTTGTCTGCTGCTTGAGCAGATGCAGCCATTGCTAAACCCAGACCTGCAGCGACTAACCACTTTTTCACAATAATACTCCTTACCATCCCATATGTACCCGAGGGTACTGTTCTTTTGGTGGCCGAAGCCACCTTGACGCTATCGCCTAATGCCAGCAAAACTACACTGAACTTGCATTCCTTTGCAAAGAGCAATTACCAGGTTTTACCAATGTTGAACTGGAACTGCTCGGATTTGTCTCCCTCGTATTTCTTATACGGCTGGGCGTAGGAGAAGACCAACGGCCCTAATGGGGACATCCATTGTAATGCGATACCCGCGGACATACGGATATTGCTCGGATCGCTGTAGTCAGGAACGCCTGCAGCCTTCATTGCCGCCGTGTTCTCCCAGTTGGTATCCCAAACGGTACCCATATCCCAGAAGAATGACGTACGGACCGAGTTCGCGTACTTATCACTGATGAACGGCGTTGGGACGATCAGCTCAAGGCTAGCCACACCCATGGCGTTACCACCGACGGCGTCGTCAGATTTACAGTAGCCACCAGACTGGTCGCAGTTATCCAGACCGGATGCACCATAATAGACCGCTTTCGGGCCAATGGTGTTGGACTGGAAACCACGCACGGTGCTGGAACCACCGGCATAGAAGTTCTCATAGAATGGCAGTTCTTTACCGCCTAAGCCGTCACCGTAACCCCACTTGGTACGACCCAGCACGACCCACTGATGATCATCATCAATTGGGAAGTAGGAAGCCGTATCCAGCGTGACTTTGTAGAACTCGTTATCAGAGCCCGGAATCGTCACTTTACCGTTCAGGTTGACACGCGAACCGTCCGTCGGGAAGTAGCCGCGGTCAAGTTTGTTATATGTCCAACCGTAGTTGAAGGTGAAGTCGTTGGCGCTGAAGCCGTTATCATCGCTGGTTTTACCCGCCGTCTGGCCGATAGAGTCCAGATAACGCCACATCGCCACCTGCGGTTCCATATTGGACAGGTCGTTGTGGACATAGCCCAGACCCGCACGCAGTGAGTTGTATTCGTTAATCGGGAAGCCCAGCGTACCGTCTACACCATAACTTTTGTTGGTATAGGACGACAGGTCAGCATCATCCGCTTTAAAGTCATTGTAGAAGACACGGCCACCAAGGCTAACACCATCCACCGTAAAGTACGGGTTGGTCACAGAAAGCTCGGTGTAGGTCTGGTAATCGTTCTTGGTACCGTTGATACCGACGGAATAGCCGGTACCTAACCAGTTATCCTGCTGAACGCCCGCCTGGAAGCTTACGCCGCTTTCCGTACCGTAGCCGATACCGAAGTTGAAGCTACCAGTGTTACGCTCTTTGACCTTGTAAACCACATCCACCTGATCCGGGCTACCCGGTACGCGTTGGGTTTCAGTGTCGACGGTTTCGAAGTAGCCCAGACGGTTCAGACGATCTTTGCCCTGGTCAACTAAATCACCACCCAGCCACGCGCCTTCCATCTGGCGCATTTCGCGACGCAGAACGGAATCTTTGGACGTGTCGTTACCGACAAAGCGGATGTTACGCACGTAGAAGCGGTTGCCGGCATCAACGTTGATGTGCAGCTTAACCGTTTTATCCGTGTCGTTAATTTCAGGCTGAGACTGTACGCGTGGATACGCGTAGCCGTAGCGACCAAGAAGTTTCTTAATGTTATCTTCCATTTTGGTCACTTTCGCGCCGTTATAGAGTTCACCTGGCTCGATCTTAGTCAGGCTCTCAATTTCAGCCGAGTGCCCTGCCAGATTCCCCGTCACCTGTACGCCAGACAGTTTGTACTGGTCGCCTTCGGTGATGTTAACGGTGATGTAGATACCTTTTTTATCCGGCGTCAGACTCACCTGCGTGGAATCGATGTTGAAACGGGCATAACCACGATCCAGGTAGTAGCTACGCAGGGTTTCAAGGTCACCCGCCAGCTTCTGTTTCTGGTATTTACGATCGCCAACCACGTTCCACCACGGTACTTCGTCACGCAGCTGGAAGGTTGAGATCAGATCTTCGGTGCTGAACGCATGGTTACCGACGATGTTGATCTGTTGGATCTGGGCGGAAACCCCTTCCTGGAAGACCAGCTTCAGGTCGACACGGTTACGCGGCAACGGCGTAACAACCGCCTTCACGCTCGCGCTATACTTACCGACGCTGTAGTAGAAATCTTCCAGTCCTTTTTCGATATCGGAGAGGGTTGTACGGTCGAGAGATTCGCCGACACGAACGCCAGAAGCTTCAAGGTTCTGTTTCAGCATGTCATCTTTCACCGACTTGTTGCCGGAGAAGGTGATGCTAGCAATTGTTGGGCGTTCTTTGACCTGTACCAGTAACACATCGCCGTCTCTCAGGACGCGAACGTCCTCAAAGTTGCCCGTAGCAAACAGGGCGCGAATGGTGTTACTGATATCATCATCAGAGACGGTATCGCCAGGACGTACTGGCATACTGAGAAGGGCCGCACCAACAGCGACACGCTGCAAGCCTTCGAAATGAATGTCCTTCACCACGAACCCGTCAGCACCGTACACGGTCGCGCTGCTAAACAGCAGCGACGCTATAAGCAACTTTTTCATCGCCATCGTTATTATGCGTTCTTCCTAACTAACTCTCTTACAACCGAGAGAAATCATTGAAAAGTGCAAGCCCCATTAACAGCATCAGCAGAATCGAGCCGATGCGATAACTAAAGTCTTGAACTCGCTCGGATACCGGGCCGCCTTTCAGCTTCTCAATCGCTAAAAACAGCAAGTGTCCCCCATCTAATACGGGGAGCGGGAACAGGTTGATTATGCCTAAATTCACGCTGATGAGTGCAAGAAACATCAGGTAGTAAATCAGCCCATACTCCGCAGACATCCCAGCCCCCTGGGCGATCGAAATCGGCCCACTGAGGTTGTTCAGTTTGACGTCACCGGTGATCAATTTTCCCAGCATACTGACGGTCAGCTTCATCAACTGCCCGGTTTTCTCCGTGGCTTCGACGATAGCGCTGAACGGCCCATACTGGCGCACTGTCTTATATTCCTCAGGCAGCGGGATAATCTTCGGTACTACCCCTGCGAACCCTTCCGCTTTTCCGCTACCGTGTTTTGTATCCGGTATCAGAGTTAAAGACAAGAGAGTCCCCTGCCTTTCGATCTCCAGCTGTAACGCTTTGCCTGGATTGTCGCGCACCAGCGTGACAAACGTCATCCATTGCGTCAGCGGTTGACCGTTGACTGTAACGATCCGATCCCCAGCTTGTAAACCAGCTTTACGCGCCGCAGAGTCAGATTGCACCTCTGCCAGCACTGGTTCAATCTGCGCGCCACGAGGGCGAATACCGAGCGACGTCACCGGATCTTGTTTATCCGGTTCAAACGCCCAATGACGCAGATTGAGGATTTTATCCTGCCGCTGCTCGCTGCCGAAAGGGGAAACGGTGAGGGTGGTGCTTTCATCACCAATTTTCGCCACTAACGCCATACGTACAGCATCCCAATCAGGCGTTTCGATACCATCCACCGCTTTTAGTTCCGTGCCTGGTGCAATTTGTGCTTCCGCAGCGATGGAGTTGGCGGTTATTTCACCAACTACTGGACGAATACCAGGGACACCGATGATGAACACCAGCCAGTAGGCGAAGATAGCAAAGAGGAAGTTGGCGATGGGGCCGGCGGCAATAACGGCGGCGCGCTGGCCCACCGTTTTGTTGTTGAACGCCATATGACGCATCTCTGGCGCCACTGCGTCAACGCGCTCGTCGAGCATTTTGACGTAACCGCCCAGCGGGATAAGGGCGATAACAAATTCAGTGCCGCGTTTATCCACACGGCGCCAGAGCGCTTTACCAAAACCAATGGAAAAGCGCTCTACACGGATACCACAGCGCCGAGCAACCCAGAAGTGACCAAATTCGTGTACGGTGATCAATACCCCTAGCGCGATAATAAATGCGGCCAGGTTCCAGAGAATGCTCAGCATAAGTCCATCCGTTAGATCGTCCTGAAAACCAGCAGCAGCAAGCAGGCGAAGACCGGAACTGCCGCCGTCAGGCTGTCAATGCGGTCAAGTATCCCGCCGTGGCCAGGGATAAGATGCCCGCTATCTTTGATGCCAGCTTCACGTTTGAACATGCTCTCAGTGAGATCGCCCAATACCGAAGCCAGCGCTGCAACGATGGAACAGGTTAACAGTGTGGACGGGGCAACGTCCAGATTTGCCCACAGGCCATAGGCCCAGGAAATAATTGCCGCCGTCACCAGGCCGCCAAAGAAGCCTTGCCAGGTTTTGCCCGGAGAGACCTTCGGTGCCAGCTTATGTTTGCCAAAAAGCTTACCAAACATATAGGCCCCGGAGTCAGCACCCCATACCAGAATCATGACGTAGAGCAGCCACAGCGCGCCGCTGTAGTGGTTTTCATCATAATGCCAGGAGCGCAGCGCCAGCATTCCCCAGAAGAAAGGGACAATCGTGACGATGCCAAAGACCAGTCGCAGCACTTTGGATTGACGCCAGATAGCAGCGGACCCTGGATAGGAAAGGACCAACAGCAAGGCGACAACCCACCAAATCAGGGAGGCCCACAGCGACGTTTCAACGACCGGCTGATGGATATTATGGTGATACTCCGGAATTAAGAAGAGCATCACCGCCAGCAACAGGCCACAGAGTACCGCCAGCCATACGCGCTGTGTCCGCGAGGTGAAACCGCTTAATTGCCCCCATTCCCATGCCGCCAGCATACAAACGACCAGCGTAACAATAGCGAAGCCGCCGGGCGGCAGCAAAAACAGGGCTGCAATAACAACCGGTATTAAAATCAATGCAGAAATCAGGCGATACTTCAGCAAAAGCTACCCCCATCAGGCCTTGTCGCCACCAGGCTCGGTGCCACCGAAACGTCGCTCTCGATTAGCGAAAGCATGCAGCGCACCTTCAAAGTCTTGTTCATCGAAATCGGGCCAAAGAACATCTGTAAAGTAAAGTTCAGCATAGGCAATTTGCCAGATAAGAAAGTTACTGATCCGATGTTCTCCCCCGGTCCTAATTACTAAATCTACGGGAGCCAGTTCATGCATGCAGATCTGCTGAGAAAGCAGCTCTTCACTAATTTGATCGGGGCGGAGCTCCCCTTCCTGAACCTGTTCGGCTAAGCGCTGAACTCCCTGAACAATATCCCATCGACCGCCATAGTTAGCAGCAATGTTCAATGTTAGCCCCGTGTTATTTTCCGTCAGCGCTTCCGCTTTACGAATTCGCTCCTGCAGGCGCGAATTAAACCGACGGGTATCGCCAATAATCCGCAGCCGAACATTATGACGGTGCAGACTTTTCACTTCGCTGTCCAGCGCCCAAACGAACAGCTCCATCAACGCACTCACCTCTTGCTCAGGGCGATTCCAGTTTTCACTGCTGAATGCGTATAGCGTTAATGCCTCAATACCGTTGCTCGCCGCATAGGATACGGCTCGGCGCACGGATTTCGCCCCGGCTTTATGGCCAAAGGCGCGAATCTTACCTTGCTTTTTCGCCCAGCGACCATTGCCATCCATAATGATTGCCACATGGCGGCAACCGTGGGCTGGCTGACTCTCGCTGGTTGGTTGATTAGCAGACAACATAACGCGTTTTTAATCCATGAAAAGGGATGAGCGGTACCCCGGAATACAGCTATACACTTCATCCTCCAGGCAAACCTGAACGATTTTACGTATCTTTGTCTCGCAAAAAAGCCGTGCTAAATCACGGCTCTCCCGACCCCGCAGCGAAAACGCACTGAGATCGGGTGGCGCAGACTATATCACTGAAGCCAGACGCTAACAAATGCCGTGACGGGTTGTATGCTGATTCGGCTCTCATTACCTGACGAAATGTTTCGCCTGCGTCGTTGCCGCTTCCCGCGCCATAGCATCGATAACCAACACCGCTTCCACACTCTGCGGTTCACGGAGATCAAGGCTATCCAATACCGCCATATTGACGTTCGCGATATCGGTAAAGCGGATTTGCCCGTCAAGGAACGCCGCCACAGAGATTTCGTTCGCGGCATTCAGCGCGGTTGTTGCCGCCTGACCTTGTTCAAAAGCCTCCATCGCCAGCTTCAGGCAAGGGTAGCGAGCATAATCCGGTTCGGAGAAGCTTAATGCGCCCATCTTGCAGAAATCTAACGGCTTCGCGCCAGAAACCACGCGGTGAGGCCAGGCCATAGTGTTGGCAATTGGCGTACGCATATCGGGTTCACCCAGTTGCGCCAGTACGCTGCCGTCCTGGTAACGCACCATCGAGTGAATCACCGACTGAGGATGAATCAGCACTTCCATCTGCTTCGCTGAAGCATTAAATAACCAGCGGGCTTCGATGTATTCCAGACCTTTATTCATCATAGTGGCCGAGTCGACGGAAATTTTACGTCCCATCGACCAGTTCGGATGACGGCAAGCCTGATCCGGCGTCATTGCACCGAGCTCATTGATTGGCGTCTCACGGAATGGGCCACCTGACCCGGTAAGCAGAATGGATGACACCCCATGCTGCTCAAGGTCAGCGTACCCTAAGTCGGACTGAAAACTTTGCGGTAAACTCTGAAAGATAGCGTTATGTTCGCTGTCGACCGGCAGTAACTGCGCGTTATGCTGCTTTACCGCTTCGAGAAATAACCGTCCACAGGTCACCAGCGACTCTTTATTCGCCAGCAGAATACTTTTGCCTGCACGAATCGCCGACAGCGTCGGCAGCAGCCCCGCCGCCCCCACGATGGCCGCCATCACCTGATCAACCTCGTCCAGCGCCGCCACATCGCACGCCGCCTGCTGCCCACAGAGCACTTCCGTACGGCTGCCGTGTTCACGCAGCGCAATCTTCACCGCATCGGCGCTCTTTGCGTCATCCATCACCGCGTAGCGAGGTGTGAACTCCAGACATTGTTCAACCATCCGCTCGACGTTTTTACCTGCCACCAGCGCCGTTACTGCAAAACGTTCAGGGTTGTGGCGCACCACGTCCAGCGTGTTGCAACCAATAGAGCCCGTTGAGCCCAGGACAGTTAATTGCTTCATGAGATATTCCGGGTAGATAGATTTACTCTATGGATTTCAAGCAGCAGGAAGGCGGCAAGTGAACGAGCCCGATGAGCTTACTCTAGTAAGTGATTCGGGTGAATGAGCAAAGCCAACGCACCTGCGGCTTGAAAGACGACGAGTAAAAGCAAAACGCCGCCAGCAAAGCACTAATGCTTCCTGTACGGCGTTCATCGCACAACTTACACAGCTTAGAACTGCATCAGTTCCGCTTCTTTCTCAGCCAGCGCCGCTTCAATTTTCTTGATAGCAACGTCAGTCAGTTTTTGCACGTCTTCCTGAGAACGGCGATCGTCATCTTCGCTGATCTCTTTGTCTTTCAGCAGCGCCTTCACTTTATCGTTCGCATCACGACGAACGTTACGCACGGAAACGCGCGCCTGTTCAGCTTCGCCACGGACGATTTTGGTCAGGTCTTTACGACGTTCTTCAGTCAGCGGAGGCAGCGGAACGCGAATGTCGGTGCCCGCAGAGCTTGGGTTCAAACCGAGGTCAGACGCCATAATCGCTTTCTCAACGGCCGGGCCCATAGAGCGGTCGAATACGTTGATTTTCAGGGTACGGGTATCTTCTACAGTCACGCTTGCCAGCTGACGCAGTGGCGTAGCGGTGCCGTAATACTCAACGACGATGCCGTCCAGCAGGCTAGGAGAAGCACGACCCGTGCGAATTTTGCTGATTTGGTTTTTGAATGCTTCTACACATTTGTCCATGCGTACTTCAGCATCTTTTCTGATATCGCTAATCACGTTACGAATCCTTGAAAACTAGTCTCAGTCAGACCAGACGATGACACATTGCAGAGAATGCGCTAAGTATAGTCTCGTTTAAATCATGCCACAGAATATCTCAATTCTGCCGGATAAACGCGAATCTTACCCGGAAATGGCCGCAACGGAAATTATTCCGTAATTAAAGTGCCTTCTTTTTCGCCCATCACCACGCGACGCAGTGCGCCTGGTTTATTCATATTGAATACGCGAATTGGCAATTTGTGGTCACGAGCCAGCGTAAAGGCAGCCAGATCCATGACTTTCAGTTCTTTATCCAGCACTTCGGTGTAGGTCAGCTGCTCATACATGGTGGCAGACGGATCTTTTGCTGGGTCAGCGGTGAACACACCGTCAACTTTGGTGGCTTTCAGTACCACGTCGGCTTCGATTTCGATGCCGCGCAGGCAGGCTGCAGAGTCGGTGGTAAAGAACGGGTTGCCGGTACCGGCGGACAGAATCACGACGCGGTTGTTACGCAGCAGGCTGATTGCCTCTGCCCAGCTGTAGTTGTCGCAAACGCCGTTCAGCGGAATCGCTGACATCAGGCGGGCGTTCACATAGGCGCGATGCAGTGCGTCACGCATTGCCAGGCCGTTCATTACCGTTGCCAGCATGCCCATGTGGTCGCCCACAACGCGGTTCATGCCCGCTTTTGCCAGACCCGCACCACGGAACAGGTTGCCACCACCAATGACGACACCCACCTGAATGCCCAGCTCAACAAGTTCTTTAATCTCTTGCGCCATACGGTCAAGAATACTTGCGTCAATACCGAAGCCTTCAGTCCCCTGCAATGCTTCACCGCTAAGCTTGAGCAGAATACGTTTGTAGACAGGTTTTGCGTTGGTAGCCATTTTCTTTCCTGGAGTGTCACGATTGGGATGGTAAAAATTCAGGTGACATCATGCGTTCCATGCCAGTGCGTCCCAATAGGAGCAGGCTGATTCTCACATGACGATTTTGTGCATTAACCCTTAGCGCACAAAAGAGAGCCGCCCTCAGGCGGCTCCTTTACTGCAATTAAGACTGCTTGGACATTGCAGCAACTTCTGCTGCGAAGTCAGTCTCAACTTTCTCGATGCCTTCACCCACTTCGAAGCGGATGAAGCCAGTGACGTCAGCATTGTGCTCTTTCAGCAGCTGGCCAACAGACTTGCTTGGATCCATAACGAATGGCTGGCCAGTCAGAGAAACTTCGCCGGTGAATTTCTTCATGCGGCCTTCAACCATTTTCTCTGCGATTTCTTTTGGCTTACCAGACTGCATCGCGATGTCCAGCTGTACCTGGTATTCTTTCTCTACCACTTCAGCGGATACGTCTTCTGGTTTAACGAATTCTGGCTTGCTTGCAGCAACGTGCATTGCCAGCTGTTTAACCAGTTCTTCGTCAGCGCCAGTAGCAGCAACCAGAACACCGATACGTGCGCCGTGCTGGTAGTTACCCAGAACTTCGCCTTCCAGGGAAGCTACGCGACGGATGTTGATGTTCTCACCGATTTTAGCAACCAGCGCAACGCGTTCTTCTTCGAACTGTGCTTTCAGAACGTCAACGTCGGTGATGTTACCAGCAACAGCTGCGTCCAGAACTTTGTCAGCAAATGCCTGGAAACCGGAGTCTTTAGCAACGAAGTCAGTCTGGCAGTTAACTTCCAGAATGAAGGCGATGTTGCCATTGATTTTGGTTTTGATCACGCCGTCAGCAGCAACGTTGCCTGCTTTTTTCGCTGCTTTGATAGCACCGGATTTACGCATATTTTCGATTGCCAGCTCGATGTCGCCATTAGCTTCAGTCAGGGCTTTTTTGCAATCCATCATGCCTGCGCCAGTACGCTCACGCAGCTCTTTTACCAGGGAAGCGGTAATTTCAGCCATTCTAAAATCCTCGGAAGATTTGATCTGCCCGGCGATAAACCGCACAGATTTAAAAGTGAAAAAGGGGGCCATAAACAGGCCCCCTAACCAAACGTGTTACTACCTGGTTTATAAGGGCTCTTTCGAGCGTGCCTTATTACTCAGCTTCTACGAAGCTTTCTTCCGCCTGGGAAGCCAGATCAGAAGAACGGCCTTCACGAACGGTAGCAGCAACTGCGCTCAGGTACAGGGTCACAGCACGGATTGCATCGTCGTTACCAGGGATAACGAAATCAACGCCATCTGGATCAGAGTTGGTATCAACGATAGAGAATACTGGGATACCCAGGTTGTTCGCTTCTTTGATAGCAATGTGTTCATGGTCAGCATCGATAACGAACAGTGCGTCCGGCAGGCCGCCCATGTCTTTAATACCGCCCAGGCTGTTTTCCAGTTTCGCCAGCTCACGAGTACGCATCAGCGCTTCTTTCTTGGTCAGCTTGTCGAAAGTACCGTCCTGAGACTGAGTTTCCAGATCTTTCAGACGTTTGATGGACTGACGAACGGTTTTCCAGTTAGTCAGCATACCGCCCAGCCAGCGATGGTTCACGAAGAACTGGTCGCAGCTGTTAGCAGCTTCTTTCACAGCTTCGCTTGCAGCGCGTTTAGTACCAACGAAAAGGATTTTGCCTTTACGAGAAGAGATCTTGTTCAGTTCAGCCAGAGCTTCGTTGAACATTGGTACAGTTTTCTCAAGGTTGATGATGTGAACTTTGTTACGAGCGCCGAAGATGAAAGGCTTCATTTTCGGGTTCCAGTAACGGGTCTGGTGACCGAAGTGTACACCAGCCTTGAGCATGTCGCGCATGGAAACAGTTGCCATGGTTAAAACCTCTATAGATTAAGTTGGGGTTATGCCTCCACGTATCCCATATTACCGACCCCGAAGGGCACCCCGGAATATGTGTCGATACGTGTGTGTTATTTACACAAAGTGAGATTTGTCGCTTCCGGACAAAACAAGAATGAGCGGAAGTTCGGCGCGCTTTATACCATAAAAGCGGCGCAGATACCAACAGTTGTTATCTCTGACGCAGGGCACGAAAGGCGAAGTTCAGAATGATTCTCAATTTGGCACCAGGCGCCTCGGGCTGTTAACATTGACATTACTAACACTCAATTATTGTCGAAAAAATCGACACTGATGGACATATTCCATGGCGATTTCTATTAAGACCCCTGAAGATATTGAAAAAATGCGCGTTGCCGGCCGTCTGGCCGCCGAAGTGCTCGAAATGATCGAACCATACGTGAAGCCTGGCGTGACCACCGGCGAACTGGACCGCATCTGCAATGACTACATCGTCAACGAGCAGAAAGCGATCTCCGCCTGCCTGAACTACCACGGCTTCCCGAAATCCGTCTGCATCTCCATTAATGAAGTGGTATGCCACGGTATTCCGGATGACGAAAAGCACCTGAAAGACGGCGACATCGTCAACATCGACGTCACGGTCATCAAAGACGAGTTCCACGGCGACACCTCCAAAATGTTTATCGTGGGTAAGCCAACCATTCTGGGCGAACGTCTGTGCCGCGTAACTCAGGAAAGCCTGTATGTGGCGCTGAGAATGGTGAAACCGGGTGTGAACCTGCGTGAAATTGGCGCGGCTATCCAGAAGTTTGTCGAAGCGGAAGGGTTCTCCGTGGTGCGTGAATACTGCGGTCACGGCATTGGTCGCGGCTTCCATGAAGAACCACAGGTACTGCACTATGACTCTCGTGAAACCGACGTGGTACTGAAGCAGGGCATGACCTTCACTATCGAGCCGATGGTTAACGCCGGTAAGAAAGAGATTCGCACCATGAAAGACGGCTGGACGGTAAAAACCAAAGACCGAAGCTTGTCTGCGCAGTACGAGCATACTATTGTGGTGACAGACAACGGCTGCGAAATACTGACGTTACGCAAGGATGACACCATCCCGGCGATAATCTCGCACAACGAATAACGAAAAGCCGGCGAATGCCGGCTTTTTTAATGGGTGATAGTTTTTTCTTATGGGCGGCGCGCGCGATGAGTAACTCCATACCTGAACTGGCTTGTACCATTCTCCCTGCCCTGCCCGGCCAGCCGGAGAATCCGGTCGACTGGCCCGAAACCAGTTTGAACTGCACCGATATAAAAAATCGGCTCGATGAGTTTCAGCGATGGCTGGGCGTCGCCTTTGATGAAGGCATCTCTGCCGAACAATTAATTGAAGCCCGCACCGAGTTTATTGACCAGCTGCTGCAACGCCTGTGGCTGCTGTACGGTTTTGGCCCCGTGGAAGATGCGGCGCTGGTCGCCGTAGGCGGCTATGGTCGCGGCGAGCTGCACCCGCTTTCCGACGTTGACCTGCTGATTCTGAGCCGCAAAAAGCTGCCCGATGAGCAGGCACAAAAAATCGGCGAGCTGCTGACGCTGCTGTGGGATATTAAGCTGGAAGTCGGCCACAGCGTACGTACGCTGGAAGAGTGCCTGCTGGAAGGTTTATCAGACTTAACCGTCGCCACCAACCTGATTGAATCACGCCTGTTGATTGGCGACGTCGCGCTGTTTCTTGAGCTCCAGAAGCATATTTTCAGCGAAGGGTTCTGGCCGTCAGAAAACTTCTTCCCGGCTAAAGTCGCCGAGCAGGAAGCCCGCCACCAGCGCTATCACGGTACCAGCTACAACCTCGAACCCGATATTAAAAGCAGCCCCGGCGGCCTGCGCGATATCCACACCATTCAGTGGGTCGCCCGTCGCCACTTCGGCGCGACATCAATGGATGAGATGGTGAGCTTTGGCTTTTTGACCGAAGCCGAGCGCAATGAGCTCAACGAATGCCTACACCTGCTATGGCGCATTCGCTTTGCGCTACATCTTGAGCTCAACCGTTATGACAACCGCCTGCTGTTCGACCGCCAACTCAGCGTCGCCCGCCGCCTGAAATACGAAGGCGAAGGCAACCAGCCGATCGAACACATGATGAAGGATTTCTATCGCGTCACCCGCCGCGTCGGCGAGCTGAACCACATGCTGCTACAGCTGTTTGACGAGGCGATTCTCGCCCTCACTGAAGATGAAAAGCCGCGGGCGATTGACGACGATTTCCAGTTGCGCGGTACGCTTATCGACCTGCGCGACGATACCCTGTTCATCCGCGAGCCGCAGGCCATTCTGCGCATGTTCCACATCATGGTGCGTAATAGCAGCATTACCGGTATTTACTCGACCACGTTACGTCATCTGCGCCATGCCCGTCGCCATCTCAGCCAGCCGTTGTGCTATATCCCGGAAGCGCGTGAGCTGTTCCTGAGCATGCTTCGCCACCAGGGTGCCGTCAGCCGAGGCCTGCTGCCCATGCACCGCCACAGCGTACTGTGGGCCTACATGCCGCAGTGGTCTTATATCGTCGGTCAGATGCAGTTTGACCTGTTCCATGCCTACACGGTCGATGAGCACACCATCCGCGTGCTGCTGAAACTCGAAAGCTTCGCAAAAGAAGAGACGCGTTCGCGCCACCCGCTGTGCGTCGATCTCTGGCCGCGGTTGAACCATCCAGAGCTTATCCTGATTGCCGCCCTGTTCCACGATATCGCCAAAGGGCGCGGTGGCGATCACTCCATCCTTGGCGCACAGGATGTCCTGAAGTTCGCCGAGCTACACGGCCTGAACTCGCGGGAAACCCAATTAGTGGCTTGGCTGGTGCGTCAGCATCTGTTGATGTCGGTCACCGCCCAGCGCCGCGATATTCAGGACCCGGAAGTGATCAAGCAGTTTGCCGAAGAGGTGCAAACCGAACACCGTCTGCGCTTCCTGGTGTGCCTGACGGTCGCCGATATCTGCGCGACCAACGAAACCCTATGGAACAGCTGGAAGCAGAGCCTGCTGCGCGAACTCTACTTCGCCACCGAGAAGCAGCTGCGTCGCGGGATGCAGAACACGCCGGATATGCGCGAACGCGTCCGTCATCATCAGATGCAGGCGCTGGCGCTGCTGCGCATGGACAATATCAACGAAGAGGTGCTGCACCAAATCTGGAACCGCTGCCGCGCCAACTACTTTGTGCGTCATACGCCAAACCAGCTTGCATGGCACGCCCGTCATCTGTTGAAGCACGACCTCACCCAGCCGATGATCCTGCTCAGCCCGCAGGCCACCCGCGGGGGTACCGAGATCTTTATCTGGAGTCCGGACAGACCATACCTGTTTGCCGCCGTGTGTGCCGAGCTTGACCGCCGCAATCTTAGCGTGCACGACGCGCAGATTTTCACCACCCGCGACGGCATGGCGATGGACTCCTTTATTGTGCTTGAGCCAGACGGTAGCCCGCTCTCCGGCGACCGCCATGAAGCCATTCGTTTTGGGCTGGAGCAGGCGATTACTCAACGCAGTTGGCAGCCACCGCAGCCGCGTCGTCAGGCGGCAAAACTGCGCCATTTCTCGGTCGATACCGAGGTCAATTTCCTGCCGACCCACACCGACCGGAAATCGTTCCTCGAGCTGATTGCCCTCGACCAGCCCGGCCTGCTCGCTCGCGTCGGCCAGGTGTTCGCCGACCTCGGGATCTCGCTCCACGGGGCGAGAATTACGACAATTGGTGAACGAGTAGAAGATTTATTTATAATCGCCACCGCCGACCGGCGTGCGCTTAATAATGTGCTCCAACAAGAAGTGCAACAACGGTTGACAGCAGCCCTCAATCCAAACGATAAAGGGTGACGTATTTTTTTTAAGTAAATGGAAAGAGAAACAATGCAGCAATTACAGAACGTTATTGAGTCCGCTTTTGAGCGTCGCGCCGACATCACGCCGGCAAATGTGGATACCGTAACCCGCGAAGCGGTTAACCAGGTGATTTCCCTGCTGGATTCCGGCGCGCTGCGTGTCGCTGAAAAGATTGACGGTCAGTGGGTAACTCACCAGTGGCTGAAGAAAGCGGTTCTGCTCTCTTTCCGTATTAACGATAACCAGGTTATCGACGGTGCGGAAAGCCGCTACTTCGATAAAGTGCCAATGAAATTCGCTGACTACGACGAAGCGCGTTTCCAGAAAGAAGGTTTCCGCGTAGTGCCACCAGCAGCGGTTCGTCAGGGCGCGTTCATCGCTCGCAACACCGTACTGATGCCTTCCTACGTGAATATCGGTGCCTATGTTGATGAAGGCTCCATGGTGGATACCTGGGCGACCGTCGGCTCTTGCGCGCAGATCGGTAAAAACGTTCACCTTTCCGGCGGCGTCGGCATCGGTGGCGTTCTGGAACCACTGCAGGCTAACCCAACCATCATCGAAGACAACTGCTTCATCGGCGCACGCTCCGAAGTGGTTGAAGGCGTTATCGTAGAAGAAGGCTCCGTTATCTCCATGGGCGTGTACCTGGGTCAGAGCACCAAAATCTACGACCGCGAAACCGGCGAAGTCTTCTACGGTCGCGTACCGGCGGGCTCCGTTGTCGTTTCCGGCAACCTGCCATCCAAAGACGGCAAGTACAGCCTGTACTGCGCGGTGATTGTGAAGAAAGTGGATGCCAAAACCCGCGGTAAAGTGGGCATCAACGAGCTACTGCGTACTATCGATTAATACGATGCGAAAAAGCGGGGGCAACCCCGCTTTTTTTTATTCGTAAGCTGGCGGAAATAGATTTTTTCGTTAATTATTCAATAGTTAATTTAGATCAGGGGTACCGCTATGTACGATAATTTGAAAAGCCTGGGGATTACCAATCCCGATGAAATCGATCGTTACAGCCTCCGGCAGGAAGCCAACAACGATATCCTGAAAATCTATTTCCAGAAGGACAAGGGTGAGTTTTTCGCCAAGAGCGTGAAGTTCAAATATCCACGCCAGCGTAAAACCATTGCCGGTGATGGTCAGGGTTTTAAGGAAGTGCAGGAGATAAGCCCAAACCTGCGCTACGTGATTGATGAGCTGGACCAGATTTGCCAGCGCGATCGCACTGAAGTCGATCTTAAGCGTAAGATCCTTGACGATCTGCGCCATCTCGAAAGCGTTGTGACCAACAAGATCAGCGAAATTGAAGCCGATCTGGAGAAGTTGACGCGTAAATAGCAGTATGTGGGTGTATTCGTAGGCCGGGTAAGGCGAAGCCGCCACCCGGCTTTTTTTTGCCTGATGGCACTACGCTTATCAGGCCTACACAGACCACACATTATGCAGATTTATCATCTCTGCTCATCCAGCTGCAACGCAATATACAACAGCAGCCTGTCATCGAAATTCCCCAAATCCAGCCCGGTCAGCTCCGAAATGCGATTCAATCGATACTCCAGCGTATTGCGGTGAATAAACAGCGCCTTTGAGGTCGCTAGCGGCTGCACATTATTGCGAAACCATGCCGTTAACGTCCTACGCAGCAGACCATTATTATCCATCGCCTTCAGACGCATCAGCGGACGCGACAGCTCGTTGGCCTGCCAGCCACCGCGCAGGCTATCGAGCAGCACCGGCAGCATCAAATCCTGGTAAAAATAACTGCGACTCTCCGGCATACGCTGTTTGCCCACCATCATGGTGGTGCGCGCCGTACGGTAGGAACGGGCAATACTGCCCGGCCCGGTAAAGTAGTTGCCGAGCGCTACGCGAAAACGCAGATGCCCATTCTCTTTCATGCGGGAAATCAGCTGTTCTACACGCTTCTGGTGATCTTCTGCATCCCAGCGTCCAAACTGGTTAAGCGCCGGCTTCAGCACCACCATTTCGGTCAACGAGACTATCGCAATCAGGTTATTACGCTCTGGCGTCGTCAGCGCATTTTGCAGCTGCTGAAGCTCAGCCATCGCGCTGTCAACGCCCAACTGCCCGCTATCGACCTCGACGACCGCCGCCACGCGCGGCTGATTAAGATCAATGCCCAACCGCTGCGCCCATTCGGTCAGCGCCGGCGTATTCTCTTCTGCCTGAATCAGGTTCATCACCAGCTCTTCACGCAGGCGGCTATCCTGTGCCAGCAGATGCATCAGGCGAGACTGTTCCAGCATCATTTCCGCCGTCATGCACACCAGCTCACCGTATTTACGCAGCGTTTCCGGCTCACCGGTCAGGCCGATAACACCCACTATCTCGCCTTCCAGACGCAGCGGCAGGTTAATCCCCTGACGCACACCATGCAGGTGTCGAGCAACAGCATCGTCAATGTCCACCACGCGCCCTTGTGAGAGCACCAGCAGCGCACCTTCGTGCAATTCCCCAATACGCTCACGATCGCCGCTGCCGATAATGCGCCCGCGGGCATCCATTACGTTGATATTGGTATCGATAATGCGCATCGTGCGCGCCACGATATCCTGCGCCATTTTAGTATCAAGATGCCAGCTAGCCATGAACCCCTCCTGTGAGCAGGTTACATGATAAGAAAGATACAAAAACGCTGCACTGTGCAAATGCACAAAGCACGGTTGAGAACTATGGAGTTGTGGGGTGCTTCACATTACGAAGGGAAAAACCCTTTCCCCGGGTGGGGAAAGGGTTGAGGTCACGATTACTGCATCAGCAGGTAGATGGAGCTATCGCCACGCTGAATGTTCAGCGCCAGTACAGAAGGTTTGCTATCGAGGATTTTGCGCAGCTCAGCGATGTTTTTCACCGCCTGCTGGTTAGCGCCCACGATAATGTCCCCTTTCTTCAGGCCAATCTGTGCTGCCGGAGAACCCGCTTTCACGGTATTCACCACCACGCCTTTGTCCTGACCTTTGTTGCTCATTTCAGCCCCTTCGATACCGCTGAAGATAGAGCTGGAGTCAACCTGGGTCTGGCTGCTCTGCTGCAGCTCCAGATTCACCGTTACCGGCTTACCATCGCGCAGCAGGCCAAGGCTGATTTTGCTGCCTACCGGCATGGTGCCAACCTGCGCACGCAGCGCCGCGAAGCTGCTGATTGCCTTACCGTTCAGTGAGGTAATCACGTCACCGGCTTTAATTCCGGCTTTCGCCGCTGAAGAGTTCGGCATGACCTGGCTTACGAAGGCACCGCGCTGCGCGTCGACCTTCATCGCTTTCGCCAGCTCGGAGTTCAGTTCGGTACCCATGATCCCCAGCTCACCGCGTTTCACCTGGCCGAATTTCACCATCTGGTCAGTCAGGTTTTTCACCATGTTGCTCGGAATGGCGAAGCCGATACCGATGTTACCGCCGTCCGGTGCGAGGATTGCGGTGTTAATACCAATAAGCTCGCCGTTCAGGTTCACCAACGCACCGCCGGAGTTACCGCGGTTAATGGCCGCATCGGTCTGGATAAAGTTTTCGTAGTTTTCAACGTTCAGGCCACTACGACCCAGCGCAGAAACGATACCGGAGGTCACGGTTTCGCCCAGGCCGAACGGGTTACCGATAGCCACGGTGTAGTCACCAACGCGCAGTGCGTCAGAGTCCGCCAGCTTAATCGCCGTCAGGTTTTTCGGATCCTGAATCTGAATAAGCGCAATGTCGGAACGCGGGTCTTTACCGACCACTTTCGCGTCAAACTTACGGCCATCGCTCAGTTGAACCTTGATGGAATTGGCGTTATCCACCACGTGGTTGTTGGTGACGACGTAGCCTTTCGCGGCGTCAATCACGACACCAGAACCGAGGGCCATGAATTTCTGCTGTTGCTGTGGCTGATTGCCGCCGTTACCGCCATCTGGGCCCGCACCGCCCTGACAGAACGGTGAGCTCTGGAACGGAGAACCATCCTGGCAGAACGGCGAGTTGTCGCCAAAGAACTGCTGGAAGTTGCGGCCCATACGCGGCGTATTTACCGTTGTGCTGCCCTCAACATTAATGCTGACGACAGACGGCATCACCTTTTCCAGCATCGGAGCCAGACTTGGCATTGGCTGCGCAGCGGATGCGGAGGAAGATGCCGTCTCGGCCGCGCTAGCGGACAACGGAGACAGAGCCAGACTTAAACTAAGAGCCAGTGCACTCATTGCTAACGTGGTTTTTTTCATGTGTTTCAATCTCAATATCAGATTACGCAAAATTGCTATGTTCGTGACTATCAGATTCACTTTATGGCACTAAGTTCCGTGCAACTGCATCAGCTAAAAGTAAAAATTTATTGAGCGTCTTTACAAAACTTCTGATTATTCTACTGCCATCAACCGACGATATTCATCCCATGCGTAGAGATCCGTCATCCCGCTGATATAATCCTGAAGCAGGCGACAACGATAATAATATTCCATTACCGGAAAATCGACGGAATCACGAGAAAGTTTATTTACTGCTTCAACATAAGCTAAACGATGACGCGTTGAGAGCTTGCAAAATAACCGGGATTCGATAGGCAAGTGGCGCACGCGCTCTTGTTCAGCCAGCTCACTAAAATCGCTTAAGGATAATTTAAGCAAAGGCGCGTAAATATCCAGTAATCCGCCAATAACCCGGTAGCCCTGGAGTTCAAGCTGCTCAACCTCTGGATGGCTAAATACATGTTTTCTTGCAACATTCTTATACAGCTTCAGCAGTTGGCTGTAGCTGCTGTCATCTTCCAGCAGCGCATGGTTAAAATCGCCCTGATAAATCTTTGGAAGGTTCTCAATAAACCGCTGCGCCGCATAAGGCACCAGTTTATTTAATGTATTCACTCGCAAATACATAAAGAACTGATCTTCAGTACTGCGGCTTAATGAGTTTGAACGAGATTTATCCCACGCATTTTCGACAACCTGAGCAAACAACGAACCTTTGTTATGCTCCGGCCAGGCATCATATAAATGCTGATACAACTGCTCGACGCTAAAGACGCGTTTTTCTACCGCATCTTCGAGGTCAGCCACACAATAAGAAATATCATCCGCCGCCTCCATAATCCAGGTTAATGGGAATCGATTGTAAGGTGCTAAATCCAGTTCTTTACGTAAACGCTCAATATAGGGCTCTTCCGCCAGGTAGTAACCGGGCTTTTTCATTAAATAGCTGTGCGTCGCTGGGATATCTGTCGCCCACCAGGCCGGGCGCGTATATTTTAAGATACAGCCCACCTGCGCCCAGGTCAGGTTCATGCGCATCAGGGTATGCACCAGTCGAATCCCCTGCGCGTTACCTTCAAAATGGCACAGGTCCTGACGCACTTTACTGCGCAGCGTATTGAGCGTCTCTTCGCCCTCTCTCAACCGCAGGTCGGCAACCTCACAGCGATCGTGACTTGATGGCTGGCTCAGCGCATCTTTCGGTGCCAGTCGCTGACTAAACCAGTCGTTAATTGCCGCTTCACCAAAGTGACCAAACGGCGGATTGCCGATATCGTGCATCAGACAGGCCATCTCGACGATGCTTTCAAACGGCCCGGTCAGATCATCGAGTCCGTAAACTTCCAGCAGCGTTTTCTCTTTTAAACGGCTCAGGATCTCTTTGGCAATGTAACGCCCCACCTGTTGAACTTCCATTGAGTGCGTGAGGCGGGTACGGACAGCAGCGTTACGCTCCAGCGGAAACACCTGTGTTTTCTGCTGCAGGCGACGTATCGCAGGCGAGTTGATAATGCGCCCGCGATCGCTTTCAAAAATGCGCAGAATCTCATGTTCGGAGCTGACACCCTGTGGTGAGCGATAGCGCCGACGCCAGTTAATTTTATTGCGAAAATCAATCTTAGCCATAGCCTCTCCGTCGCAAGCAATGCGCTTCCCCTGAACCGCATGATAGACTATGCCTTTAAACATGGCACATCGCGAGTAAATCTATGAAAATCGGCATTATTGGCGCAATGGAAGAAGAAGTTACGCTGCTGCGTGACAAAATCGAAAATCGTCAGACTATCACCATCGGCGGTAGCGAAATCTACACCGGCCAGTTGAACGGCGTAGAGGTCGCGTTGCTCAAATCCGGCATTGGTAAAGTTGCCGCCGCAATGGGCGCTGCGCTGCTGCTGGAACGCTGCCAGCCAGACGTGATTATCAACACCGGCTCCGCAGGCGGCCTTGCGCCAACCCTGAAAGTGGGCGATATCGTGGTTTCTGACGAAGCGCGCTACCACGATGCCGACGTTACCGCATTCGGCTACGAAATTGGCCAGATGGCAGGTTGCCCTGCGGCATTCAAAGCCGACGACAAACTCGTTGCCGCCGCAGAAGAGTGCATCAAATCTCTCGACCTGAACGCCGTGCGCGGCCTGATTGTCAGCGGTGATGCCTTCATCAACGGCTCCGTCGCGCTGGCTAAAATCCGTCACAACTTCCCGCAGGCCGTTGCCGTAGAGATGGAAGCCACGGCGATTGCCCACGTTTGCCACAACTTTGGCGTGCCGTTCGTGGTCGTTCGCGCAATTTCCGACGTCGCCGATCAGCAGTCCCACCTGAGCTTCGAAGAGTTCCTGGCCGTTGCCGCGAAGCAGTCGACTCTGATGGTCGAAACGCTGGTACAGAAACTGGCGCGTGGCTAAGCGGCTGATGACAGGGCTACTTGCCCTGCTGCTTAGCACCCCGGCGTGGCTTGTCGCTGCGCCGCGGGTTATTACCCTCTCCCCTGCTAATACCGAACTGGCCTTTGCCGCCGGGATCACGCCCGTTGGCGTCAGCGCCTGGTCTGACTACCCCGCCGCCGCAAAAGCGATAGAGCAGGTCGCCTCCTGGCAAGGGATTAACCTTGAACGTATTGTCGCACTGCACCCAGACCTTGTATTAGCGTGGAAAGAAGGCAATGCCGAACGCCAGGTCAACCAACTGCGTTCGCTGGGTATTACCGTACTGTGGGTGGATTCGCACAGTATTGAGGAGATTGCCGCGACGCTTCGCCAACTGGCGAAATGGAGTCCGCACCCTGAAAAAGCCGAGCAGGCCGCCACCGAGCTGCTGAGCGACTATGCACAGCTAAAGACGCAATATGCCAACAAGCCGAAAAAACGGGTCTTTATGCAGTTTGGCTTTAACCCTATTTTCACCAGTAACAAAAGCGCCATTCAGAACCAGGTGCTGGAAATCTGCGGCGGTCAGAACATCTTTGCCGACAGCCGGGTAGCCTGGCCTCAGGTGAGCCGCGAACAGGTGCTGATGCGTAAACCGCAGGTGATTGTCGCCGCCGGCGATGCAGGTCAGATTCCGAAAATCCAGCAGTATTGGGCAAGCCAGCTCACAATCCCCATTATTCCCCTTAATAGTGACTGGTTTGAACGCGCGAGCCCACGTATTATCCTCGCCGCAAAACAACTCTGTACTGCGCTGTCGCAGGTTAATTAATCGGATAATTGGTCATGCTTGTCTATTGGCTGGATATTGTAGGCACCATCGTTTTCGCGGTCTCCGGCGTGCTGCTGGCGGGAAAGCTACGGATGGACCCTTTTGGCGTATTGGTACTGGGGGTGGTGACCGCCGTCGGTGGTGGGACCATTCGCGATATGGCGCTGGCCAACGGCCCGGTATTCTGGGTGAAAGATCCCACGGACCTGGTGGTGGCGATGGTGACCAGCATGCTAACGATTGTCCTGGTGCGTCAGCCGCGCCGTCTACCGAAATGGGTGCTGCCGGTGCTGGATGCCGTGGGGCTCGCGGTGTTTGTCGGTATCGGCGTGAACAAAGCGTTCATCGCTCACTCCGGGCCGCTGGTCGCCGTCTGTATGGGCGTCGTCACCGGCGTGGGGGGCGGGATTATCCGTGACGTACTGGCACGCGAAGTGCCGATGATCCTGCGAACGGAAATCTATGCCACCGCCTGTATTATCGGCGGGATTGTGCACGCCACCACCTATTACACTTTCCAGGTGCCGCTGGAGAACGCCAGTATGATGGGGATGGTGGTCACGCTGGCCATTCGCCTGGCGGCTATTCGCTGGCACCTGAAGCTGCCAACCTTTGCGCTGGATGATAACGGGCGTTGATTGCCGGATGGCGCTGCGCTTATCCGGCCTACCACCCGGTGTAGCCCGGCCAAGCGTAGCGCCGCCGGGGAGCCCCGGGAGCCAGAATGACAACAAAAAGCCCACCTCTCGGTGGGCTTTTCAATTTATTTGGTCAACACGCTTAGATGCTGAAGGAAGAACCGCAGCCGCAGGTGCTGGTTGCATTCGGGTTGGTTACGATAAAGCGTGAACCTTCCAGACCTTCGGTATAGTCCACCGAACCGCCTACCAGATACTGCAGGCTCATTGGGTCAACCACCAGGCCTACGCCCTGTTTCTCGATGGTCATGTCGCCTTCGTTGATCTGGTCGTCAAAGGTAAAGCCATACTGGAAGCCGCTGCAACCGCCGCCCGTGATGTACACACGCAGCTTCAGGTTTGGGTTGTCTTCGTCCGCAATCAGGAATTTTACTTTTTTGGCTGCGGCGTCGGTAAACTCCAGCGGCAGCACTACGTCATCACTCATTTTTTGCTCCCATTAATACAGCGGGTCTGGGCAAATAATAACCCGACTCTTTTGGTCATTATCTAATACCCTGGTAAATCGTTCAAGTATTCTCCGGGGCCGACTGCCTGGCTTTCGCCTCTTGCTCGGCCTCCTGCTTCGCCAGGGTGCGCGCCAGAATCGTGGCGTAGAGCGGCTGTCCACCGAGGAACTGCGCCAATAGCGTGGCACCGAGTCCGGTAATAATCATTGGCAAAATGAGCTGATAATTATCAGTCATCTCCAGTACCAGCACGATCCCAGTGAGTGGTGCACGCACAGACGCCGCCAACAGCGCGCCCATCCCGGCAATGGCAAAGGTCCCCGCCTCCAGGTTGTAAGCCGGGAACAAATGCATCGCCGCCATACCGAAGGCCGTACCCAGCAAGGTACCCAGCGCCAGCATCGGCGCGAAAATCCCGCCCGGCGCGCCAGAGGAGAAGCACAACAGCGTGGTGATAACGCGAGCCACAAACAGGAACAGCAGCGAACCGACGGTAAAGTTCCCCGCCGCCGCAATCGGGATCAGGTTAAATCCACCGCCCGCCGCTGCCGATTGAAACAATCCCAGCACGCCGCAGCCACCGCCAATCAAGCCGCCAATCAGCACCCATTTTGTCGTGTTACCGCCGTGGATGCGGAAAAACATATCCTGGGTTTTCAGCACCAGGGTATTAAACAGCGGACCAACGCAGCCAAAAATCACGCCCAGCACCAGATACAGCCACAGCGTGTTGACCGGTGCGTTGGTCAACTTGCCCACTTCAATCACCGGCGTTTCGCCGTTGAAGATGCGGAACATAATGCTCGACATGATAACGCCGGTGAATACCGCTTTAATGGAGATAAGGCTGTAGCGGAACTGCGGGCGCATCTCTTCGATGATAAACAGAATGCCCGCCAGCGGCGCATTGAACGCTGCCGATAGACCTGCCGCCGCACCGGTAGCCAGTAGCGTGTGGCGCGACTCTTCATCACGCTGACGGAAAATATCGCCAACCATGCGCCCGATATTGCCGCCGATCTGCACCGTCGGCCCTTCACGCCCAAGCACCATGCCCGCACCGAGCGTCCCCATCCCGCCAAAGAACTTCACCGGCAGCACGCGCCACCAGCGAACCGGGCGCAGGTCTTCCAGCGCGCCTTCTATTTCCGGGATACCCGAACCGCCCGCTTCCGGCGCAAAGCGTCGCATCAGCCAGTAGCCGAACATGGCCAGCAGCGCCGACAGAATAAACGCCAGCGGCCAGACCAAATACCAGCGGTCGGCAACCTGCGCCAGCGTGCCAATACGCACGTTCAGCACCCAGTTCACCGCATGCTCAAACGCCACGCCGATCAGCCCAACAAGCGAGCCCACCACGGCGGACATCAGCAGCACCATCAGCGGTGTTTTATCGCGATTCAGTAATTTACGCACCACATCGCGGCGGCGTAAGCGCACCATCCGCTGTGCCTCTAAAGGGGGTATTTCTGCTTTCATTCCGTCATCACTAATTGGTAATACAAATAGGAAGGGTGGGCATTTTACCCAGACCTGTGCGCTACGTCGCGAAAAAATTGTGCTACGAATGCTTTGTTGCAATCAGGCAAAAATTTCATAACTTCTGTGGAATAATTTAGAATAGCGGACAAAACATTTTTCACGAACCAGGATCCTGGCAATGAGCAAATCTGAAAACCTCTATAGCGCAGCGCGTGAACTTATCCCTGGCGGGGTCAACTCACCGGTACGTGCTTTTACCGGTGTCGGCGGTACACCGCTGTTTATCGAGCGTGCGGACGGTGCCTATCTGTACGACGTAGATGGCAAAGCCTATATCGATTATGTCGGTTCCTGGGGGCCGATGGTGCTGGGTCATAACCACCCTGCCATCCGCAACGCGGTGATTGAAGCAGCCGAACGTGGCCTGAGCTTCGGCGCGCCAACCGAGATGGAAGTCACCATGGCGAAGCTGGTTACCGAACTGGTGCCAACCATGGATATGGTGCGCATGGTCAACTCCGGTACCGAAGCCACCATGAGCGCCATTCGTCTGGCGCGCGGCTTCACCGGCCGTGACAAAATCATCAAATTCGAAGGCTGCTACCACGGTCACGCCGACTGCCTGCTGGTAAAAGCCGGTTCCGGCGCGTTGACCCTCGGCCAGCCAAACTCACCGGGCGTACCGGCGGACTTCGCTAAGCACACCCTCACCTGCACCTATAACGATCTGACCTCCGTGCGCGCCGCGTTCGAGCAGTTCCCGCAGGATATTGCCTGCATCATCGTTGAACCGGTTGCCGGTAACATGAACTGCATTCCACCGCAGGCTGATTTCCTACCGGGCCTGCGCGCGCTGTGCGACGAGTTCGGCGCGCTGCTGATCATCGATGAAGTGATGACCGGCTTCCGCGTAGCGCTGGCGGGGGCACAGTCCTACTACGACGTGGTGCCGGATCTAACCTGCCTTGGCAAAATCATCGGCGGCGGTATGCCGGTGGGCGCTTTCGGTGGCCGTCGCGATGTGATGGACGCGCTGGCACCAACCGGTCCGGTATACCAGGCGGGTACGCTTTCCGGTAACCCTATTGCAATGGCGGCGGGCTTTGCCTGCCTGACCGAAGTGGCGCAGCCGGGCGTACACGAAACGCTGACTGACCTGACCAATCAACTGGCGCAAGGTCTGCTGGATGCCGCGCAGGAAACCGGTATTCCACTGGTGGTGAACAACGTGGGCGGGATGTTCGGGATCTTCTTCACCGACGGCAAAGAAGTCACCTGCTATCAGGACGTGCTGAAGTGCGACGTTGAGCGCTTTAAGCGCTTCTTCCATCTGATGCTGGATGAAGGCGTGTATCTGGCGCCGTCGGCGTTTGAGGCGGGCTTTATGTCCATCGCCCACAGCGAAGAAGACATCAATAACACCATTGACGCGGCGCGTCGGGTGTTTGCGAAGCTGTAAGTCAGAGACACATGCCGGGTGGCGGCTTCGCCTTACCCGGCCTACGTAAATCGCACAATCTGTAGGCCGGATAAGCGCATGCGCCATCCGGCTTTTTTATCGACTCTGCTTTCTCAGCAGATAGATAAAGTACGGTGCACCGATAAAGGTCGACAGCAGCCCTGCTGGCACCTGATACGGGAACATCAGCATGCGTCCACACCAGTCGGCAAACACCAGCATCAGCCCCCCGATCAGCGCGGAAATCACAATGTGCGGCATCGTACGACGGAAGCCCATCATGCGTGCAATATGCGGTGCCATCAGTCCAACAAAACTTAGTGGCCCGATGGTCAGCGTGGCCGCCGCCGTCAGGCATGCCGCCAGCAGCAGCAGTGCGATACGCGCTGGAGAGAGCGCCATCCCGATAGACCGCGCCGTCTCACCGCCCAGCGGCAGAATGGTTAACCAGCGGCGGCACAGCGGCACCAGCAGCAGGAGAATCACCATCGCAATAGCCGACTGCACCACCTGCTCAGCGGTCGCGTTATAGGTTGAGCCGGAGATCCACGTCAGGATCTGCGCCATGCGCGGGTCACCGCTCGCTTGCAGCATCATCAGCAGCATGGTGAATGCGGTACTGAGCGCCATCCCCGCCAGCAGCATGCGGTGCGGCGAAAACCCACCGCGCCCGGCGGCAATCAGGATAATCAGCAACGTCACCGCCGCCCCCAGACTCCCTGCCGGCAGCAGCCAGCCAAACGCGTTGCCCGGTACCACAAACAGCATCAAGACCACGCCAAACGCCGCACCCGAGCTTATCCCCAGCACTTCAGGGCTCGCCATCGGGTTACCCGTTAAGCGCTGAATAATACAGCCCGCTACCGCCAGCATCACCCCTGCAATCAGCGCCGACGCAATACGCGGCCAGCGCCACTGCGCCAGTTGGTCAAGCAGCGTACCGCTGGCCCAGTGCCAGCTCTGCGCATCGCGACCCAGCGACAGGGCAACGAACATCGCCGCCAGCAGAATCACCAGCCCGCCTAGCGCAAACCACTGCACGTTCTGACGTTCATTCGCCACGTTATCGCTGGCATTCATTGACGGCGCACTCATGCTGCGCAGCCGTGGCAACAGCCAAAGCAACAGCGGTGCGCCAATCAGCGCGGTCACGGAACCGGTCGAGACTTCCATCCACACGCGGGTGAGCCAAAGAATAAGTTGGTCGGAAAGCCACAGAATCAGCGCACCAATCAGCGGAGCCAGTATCAGTCGAGAGAGCAGACGCCGCGCGCCGAGCATCTTCGCCAGCAGCGGCGCAAACAGGCCGATAAAGCCAATAATCCCCACCGCATTGACGAGGAAGGCGCTGATAACGATAGCCAGCGTTAGCGCGCCCAGACGTGCCAGCGACAGCGCCAGCCCCAGGTTGCGCGCCACGCCGTCGTCCAAGCCCATCAACGTTAACGGACGCAGCAGCAGCAGCGTCAACATGACGCCGCCCAACAGCTGAGGCCACAGGCGTTGTACCACGCTCCAGTCGGTTTGCGTCAGCGTCCCGGTGCTCCACAAGAACATGCTTTGCAGCTGGTCGTGATGGAAAATCACCATCAGCTGGTTAATCGCGCCACAGTACAGGCTCACCACCAGCCCAGCCAGAATCAGCGTCACCGGCGAGAGACGTTTGCCCCACGCTACGCCGAAGACCAGCGCGCCGACGATACAGGCGCCCGCCAGGGCAGCAAACTGCGAAGTCAGCACGCCCGGTATCGCCCACAGCGTGGTTATTGTCATCCCCAGTTGGGCGCCGGTTGCCACGCCGAGCGTCGTCGGCTCAGCCAGCGGGTTACGCAGCACCTGCTGGAACAGAACGCCTACCAGCCCCAGACCTGCCCCCACCAGCAGGGAGATAGCCAGACGAGGCACCAGGCTGTAGTGGAACAGCATCTGGTCAATGGCGTTAATATCCGGCTGGCGCATTGCCTGGAACCACAGCGCGTTGGGCAACGCCAGGTTGAAGTTAAACCAGGTCATCACCAGCGCGACGACGAATAGCGCCAGCAGTAGTATCACGGCAAAAGGAGAGCGGGTCGTTTTCACGCTTTGCCTCCCAATGCATTGTCGAGAATGCGGGCGAAGTTCATCGCCGACAGCGTCGCGCCATAGAACCACACCGCCGTGACGTTCTGCACGCGGTTGGCGCGCACAAACGGCATTGCCTGCCATAACGGCGTGGCGGCCAGGCGGCGCATATCGGCTGCGTTGCCGTGGTCAAAGCAGAGTACGTCGACGTCTTTGTAGGCCGCCAGCCTGTCGATACCGACCACCGTGCTGCCCCAGAAATTGGTTTCGCCTTGCCAGGCGTTTTTCACACCCAGACGGTCAAGAATTTCCTGGAACAGGCAATTCGGGCCAAACACCAGCATATGCCGCGGGTCGAGCAGCGACATCAGCAGCAGCGGGCGTTCACCGCGCTGTGCAAAGCGTGGCTTCAGACTATCGATATAGGCATCAAACTCCGCCAGATGGCGATGGGCCACATCCTGCTTGTTGAGCAGCTCCGCCATTTCCAGCAGCGAGCGTCGCGCCTGTTCCAGCGGCTGTTTGCCGTCGCTGAAGGCAAAGCTGCGCCCCGGCGCAATACGCGCGAGGATCTTCGGTGAAGGACCGTAGCCTGCGGACCAGACCAGCATAGAGGGCTTCATCTGGGTCAGCAGTTCAAGATTAGGTTCGGTGCGCAGCCCAACGTCAATGACCGAGTCCGGCAGCACCGGCTCGTTGACCCACATACGGTAGTTGGGGATATCCGCCACGCCGTAGGGCGTGACGCCCAGCGCCAGCATCAGCTCCACGGGCAGCCACTCCAGCGCCACAATACGTTCCGCGTTAACGGGTGCGGCCTGCGCTTTTTGCATCTGCCAGAGCAGCGGCGAGAGCGCCATCGCCGCGAGAAAACGGCGACGGTTTATCAAATTCGAATCAGTCATCAATAGACAAAACTTACCGGTGCAGCACCGGCTGGATGCGGCAGAATGCCCATTGGAATGCCATAAATCTGCTCCAGCGTGTCGCTGCGCATCAGTTCATCCGGCGTTCCCTGAGCAATCATTTCACCGCCGCGAAGCGCCACCAGATAATCACAGTAGCGCGCCGCCATATTAATATCGTGCAGAACGGCAACCACCGTCAGCCCGCGCTGCTGGCTGAGGCGATGCACCAGCGCCAGCACATCCACCTGATGGGCAATATCCAACGCCGAAGTCGGTTCATCGAGCAACAGACAGCGGCTGTCCTGCGCTACCAGCATGGCTATCCACGCACGCTGACGTTCGCCGCCTGAGAGACTATCAACCAGCCGATACGCCAGCGGTTTCAGCCCTACGAGGGAAATCGCTTCCTCGACCTTTTCACGATCGGCCACGCCAAAGCGGCCCAGCGCGCCGTGCCACGGGTAGCGACCAATCGCCACCAGTTCACGTACGGTCATCCCTTCTGCGGGCGGCAGTTGCTGCGGCAAATAAGCGACCTTACGGGCAAACGCTTTACTGTTCCAGCTTGCCAGCGGCTGACCATCGAGCACGATCTCCCCTTCCGACGGCGGCTGATGGCGACCAAGCATTTTCAGCAGCGTGGATTTGCCCGAGCCGTTATGACCGATAAGACCGGTCACTTTGCCCGCGGGAAAAGTTAAAGAGAGAGGATGAAGAAGCGTACGGCCTGGAACGCGAAAAACGACCTGTTCCAGAGAAAAGGTCGTATCAGAATGAGTTGTGTTGTCCTGCATAACCGTCAACATGTTAAAGGGCGCGGAAAACCCGCGCCCTGGAGGTGATTAGAAACGGAACGTTGCGGTGGCAACAACCTGACGCTCTGCGCCCCAGAAGCAACCGTAGGTCTGGAAGCAGCTGGAAACATATTCACGATCGAGCAGGTTAGTCACATTGACTGCAATGCTGGAACCAGCCATACCGAAACGAGCCAGGTCATATTTAACAACCGCATCCATCACTGCTGCGCTACCCACCTTGAAGGTGTTTGCCGGGTCACCGTAGCTAGAGCCAATAAAGCGACCACCGGTACCCAACGTCAGGCCAGAAAGAGCGCCATCGTGGAAGGTGTAATCCCCCCATAATGAGGCCATATTCTGCGGAACCTGCTCAACATTGTTACCCTTCAGATTCGTGTCTTTCGTGTACTCAGCATCAGTATAGGTGTACGAAGCCGTTACGTTGATATTGGCATTAACCGCTGCCTTAGCTTCAAACTCAAAGCCCTGCGAACGAACTTCACCCGATGGAACCTGAAGGTTAGAGTTGTTCGGATCGGTAGTCAGGGTATTCGTTTTAGTCAGGTGATATGCCGCTGCCGTAATGACAATTGGCATATCTTTCGGCACATATTTCACACCAGCTTCGTACTGCTCGCCCTTAGATGGTGCAAACGCCATGCGTGGCACGCTATACAGATCGAATGCGTTAGGCTCGAAAGACTGGCTGTAGCTCACATACGGAGAAATACCGTTATCAAACAGATAGTTTACACCGCCACGCCATGTGAACTGATGGTCATTACGTTCAATGTAGCCACCCACTGGAGTGGTTGAGTTCTCTCTGACAGTAGTCGCTTGCTGAGACCAATCATATCGGCCACCCAGAGTGAAGACCCATTTGTCCCATTCAGCCTGGTCCTGAACGTAAATACCCGTTTGTTTGGTTTCATTCATCTGATACGGTTCAGCCGAGTCGAAATCAAAGTTATTCAGGGTTTGCGGGTTATAGAGGTCGAGCGCCGGCGCGGTGCCAAACTTGGCATTGATATCGTTACGCATACGCATGAAATCAATACCGGTCAGCAACGTATGGTCAACCGTCCCCGTGGCAAAATTACTTTGAAGTTGAGTGTCAACGCTAAAGTTCTGTAAGCGTTCGTTATCAACGACGGTACCGCGTCCGAGATAGTGATCGCGATCGGCGGCAGAAATGGCCTGGCATGGGGCGTTAAAAGTGTTAGTGGTACAGATACCGGTACCATAAACACTCTGCTGGGCCGTTTTCATTTCGGCAAAGCGTAAATTCTGGCGTACGGTGAAGGTGTCATTGAAACCGTGTTCGAAGCTATAGCCAACCATTTTCTCGTTGCGCGAATAGCTATTGTTTTTAGCACCTTCATTAAAGTCGCTAGGCAGACGTGAGCCATTCGGTAACGGCTGAACGGTCCCTTCTTTCGGTAACCAACCATAGTAGCCAGTTTCAGGCTCATTCTGGAAATAAGAAAGGAATGTAAAGTTGGTTTTATCATCAGGACGCCAGGAGAAAGATGGCGCGATGGTGTAGCGTTGCTGCTCCGCATGATTCTGCTGTTCGTTATTAGAACGAGCCAGCCCGGTCAGGCGGTAAGAGAATTCACCGTTATCATCCAGCGCATCGCTGAAATCAAAACCGGTTTGGAACAGATTGTTTGTTCCCATTTTGAACTGCACTTCTTTCAGCGGTTCAGTCGTTGGGCGTTTGCTGACCATTGAGATGATCCCACCCGGGTTGCTCTTACCGTACAGAACGGAAGTTGGTCCGCGCATCAACTCAACGCGTTCCAGCATATAAGGGTCGATCACTGCATCGTTGTAGAAGTTACCTTGCAGCTTCAGACCATCCAGATAGTTGTTCTGGCTGAGACCAACTGAAGTGAACCCACGAATGCTAACAAAATCATAGGTGTTAGACGCACCACGGTTACTCACCACTACGCCCGGGGTGTAACCCAACGCTTCCTTGACGGAACGAGACTGGTGAATCTGCATCTCTTCATTGGTGACGACTGAAATAGACTGTGGCGTCTTCTCAATCGGCGTATCCGTTTTGGTTGCCGTTGCGGAACGCTTCGCCGCAATCGTTGCCGCCGGACCCCAGGCACTTTCCTGAGCGGCTGGAGCTGCGGTAACGGTGATGGTTTCTTCTTTTGGTTTTTCTGCAGCCTGTGCATAGACAGACATGCCGCTAACCGCCGTGGCTACTACGACCGCGAGTTTACGCAGCGAGTGGGTTGGCTGAGCAGTTTTAAGACGCGCCATTGGTATATCTCTGATGAAGTGAATGATAACGTAAACGAGAATTATTATTATAACGATGGAAATAATAGGTCATGCATTGCACGCATAGCAAGCGATATAAGTCCCTACCAGAATTAAGGGGTTAAGAATTAAACAGATGAAATAATGGCGTTAAGAAAAAGAAAAAACTTAGAGATAAAAAAGCCCCTGCGCAACGCAGAGGCTTAGTACTAATACGGCACCGAGCCATCCCGGCGTCGGCGTGAACGCCTCGTCCGGGCTACAAAATCGGCTGTAGCCCGGCCGAACGAAGTGACGCCGGGATCGGCACCGAACCGGGGGCAACCTTAGTTGCCGCCGAACATATCCTTAATCCAACCCGCTACACCGTCGCTGTCTTTCTTCTCCTGCGCCGGCTGCTGCTGCTGTTGCTGCTGAGGCTGTGAAGAGGAAGAGTCAAACGGGTTCGCTGACTGCTGCTGCTCGATGGCCTGCTGGCTCTGCTGGCAGAGTGAATCCGGGTCGGTGGTCCAGACCGGCAGCATACGGGTGCCACCGCCGCCGCAGACGAAGTTACCGCCGTCGTCTACGCCCATGTTCACCACGTCTTCCGGCGGCGTCAGATCCAGCGCGATAGGCGACTGGGTTTGCAGATAACGCTGGTAGATGGACATCGCACCGCTCGCGCCGTACAGCTTGGTCGGCTGGTTATTATCACGGCCTACCCAGGTGATCACCACTTCACGACCGTCAATCCCGGCAAACCAGGTATCGACGTTGTTGTTGGTGGTCCCGGTTTTCCCTGCCAGATGCAGGTTCGGGTATTTCGCGCCCAGTTGACGACCGGTACCGCGCTGCACAACCTGCTGCATGGTCCACAGCGTCAGATAAGCCGCCTGTGCCGGAACGGCACGTTCAGCCTGCGGATAGCTCTGGTACAGCACGGTACCGTCTTCCGCAATCACCGAACGCAGCGCCGACAACGGCGCGCGATTACCGCCGCTGGCGATAGTCTGGAACGCCTGCGCCACTTCAATTGGCGTCAGGTTCAGCGCCCCCAGCAACATCGCCGGCACGGCGTTGAGCTGATCTTTCGGCGCGCCCAGCTTCAGCCAGGTGTCGGTAACCGCTGGCAGACCCAGCGCCATACCGAGGTTAACGGTCGGCACGTTCATGGAACGCGTCAGCGCATCCACCAGCATCACCTGGCCGCTATAGCGACGATCGTCGTTCTGCGGTGACCACACCTGACCATTCGGCTGACGCAGCGCAATTGGCGCATCGGCAATCCAGGTGTTCAGACGATACTGATTCGGCTGACTTAACGCCGTCAGATAGGTCGCCGGCTTAGCCAGAGAACCAATTGAACGACGTGCCTGCATCGCGCGGTTGTAGCCCGCAAACTGCGGTTCAGCGCCGCCTACCATCGCCCGCACTTCGCCGCTGAAGCGGTCAACCACCACCATCGCGGTTTCAAGGTCGCTGAGCTTACGCTGTTTCTTCAGCACCGGAATGCCGTCGGTTGCCGCTTTTTCTGCCGCATCCTGCGCCACCGAGTCGAAGGTGGTAAAGATCTTCACGCCGGAGAGATCTTTCACTTTATCGCCCAGCTTAGCCTGCAGCTCCTGACGCACCATCTGCATAAACGCAGGCTGCGGCGAAATCACCCCGCCGCGCGGCTGTACGCCCAGCGGACGCGCGCTCAGCATGTCGTAAAGCTCCTGATCGATAACCTTCTGCTGTTGCAGCAGGCGCAGAACCAGGTTACGACGCTCCAGCGCCAGTTTCGGGTTACGCCACGGGTTATAGATAGAAGCCCCTTTCACCATGCCCACCAGCAGCGCCTGCTGGTCAAGGCTCAGCTCTTCCACTGGACGGCCAAAGTAGTACAGGCTCGCCAGCGGGAAGCCGCGGATTTCATTGTCGCCGCTCTGACCGAGGTAGACCTCGTTCATATACAGCTCAAGAATGCGATCTTTGCTGTAGCGGGCGTCCATGATCAGCGCCATGTAGGCTTCGTTCGCCTTACGCCAGTAGGAACGCTCGCTGGAGAGGAACAGGTTCTTCACCAGCTGCTGGGTCAGCGTACTCGCCCCCTGCACCGTTCTACCCGCGGTCAGGTTCGCCAGCACTGCGCGCCCCATTGAGTAGAAGCTAATACCGTCGTGCTCGTAGAAGTGACGGTCTTCGGTCGCGATAAGCGTATCGATCAGCAGATCCGGGAACCCACTGCGCGGCACAAACAGACGCTGCTCGCCGTTTGGCGAGGACATCATGGTGATAAGGCGCGGGTCGAGACGGAAGAAACCGAACTGGCGGTTGCTGTCCAGATTCTCGATGGTTTCCAGATGATCGCCAGAGAAGGTCAGACGCGCGCGCACCTGCCCTTCTTTACTGTCCGGGAAATCGAACGGACGACGGATCATCTCGATGCTGTTGGCCTGTACGGTAAATTCACCGGGGCGCGTCATCGCCGTGACCTGGCGATACTGGGTCGCCGTCAGCAGCTGCACCATCTCTTTCTTGCTGATCGGCATATCCGGCTCAAGGCTCACCATGCGGCCGTACACCGCCGCCGGAAGCTGCCAGACTTTACCGTCAATGCGGCTGCGGATTTTTTGATCCAGATAGACGCCATAAATGGCCATCAGCACGGCAAAAACGATGCCCAGCTTTACCAGGAACCAGAACCAGCGGTGTTTGCCGCGCGGTTTTTTCCCCTTTCCGCCGCCTTTACGCGAGCGAGGCTTTTCATCGTCATAGCCATCATCATCATAATCGTCGTCATACTCATCATCTCTGAGCTGTCGACGGCTTACCTTTTGCTTTGCCGGACGTGCAGGCTTGCCTTTACGTCCAATCGGCTCGCGGTCATTCCCCGCCATGCTTTCTCTCCGCAACATTCAGGCATAAAGGCCTGATTCTCAATTCTTCTGTCACGAGACAGAAGAAGATATCTCTCAATTTTATGCAGTTTTCCCCGGCGTCGCATTCGCTCGGCCGGGCTACGTTCTCAT
>NZ_JBIQOI010000014.1:0-82796 GCF_044197065.1 Kluyvera chengduensis | reverse complement strand
TCAGTGAATCGGATCTTACGCATAGCGATCTCCTCAGGGGACATAATCAGTATGTCGGAAGATCTCTAAAAGTGAATGGGTCGTTTTGCCGGGATGCTTACACACCCAGTACCACCTTTTTTCAAGACACGCGAGACTGCACTCAGATACTGAGGATGCGGGAGGTGAGCCGGTAGACCTTGGCTTTGCCGATCTCTGGCAGGCGAACCTGCGACTGGTATTTCCCGTCGCTGCCGGGCAGCAGGCATTCCGCTTCCAGACATAATCTGGCCGCTCTGGCGGGGCTGAATCCCCGGCACATTTCCCGCCAGCCCTCCGGCAGGATGTGAAACAGTGTGTATTCTTCACCCGTCAGCGGATCTTTTTCCACCCGGCGAAAGCCCACCATATTCAGCGGGCGGTCCGGGCCGTCCCACGAGGCAAAACGGCTGTACTGGTGCGCGGTAATGAACCGCTTGATCTGCGCCAGCACGCCTTCATCCTCCTGGTTAGCAATATGGCCGCGCTCGTTCAGCCAGGCGTGCAGGCAGATCTGGACCGCCCCATATGCCGTGCCTTCCTGCCAGCCCGTGATACCCTGCAGCGTCGCCATCTCTCCGGCCACCGCCAGCAGCGCAAAACGGGCCACGATGCGCTGCACCTGGTTTCCGGCGTTCTCCGGCATCAGGGCAGTCTGGTAGCGGCGAAGTAACTCTCTTGCCAGCGTGGTGCTGGCGTCCTGGTCGTGGGTGAGGAAGGCCAGCCAGGCACGAAAGGCGGTGCCGTGGAAGCGGGCGACCCGGTCGCAGAGGGTATCGGCGAACTGCTGGCCGCTGGCAAAGCCGTGTAGCTGTTCAAACGCGCCATGATTCCCTGTATCGCTGGGGATTTGTACCATGCGCACGTCCATCCCGGCGTAGAGGCGCTCCCCGGCGCGTTCGGTGTGTTCCGCCAGCGACAGCTCTCCGGTGGAGAACAGCAGCAGCGTCCAGTGCCTGCGGTTGCGCACTTCGCCGTCAGTGCGGGCGCGCCCCTTGCCCTGGCCGTTCGCCAGCATATAGGCAATCATTCCGGCTTCCCGCGGGTCCACTTCGCGCAGTTCATCGAGCGGCAGCAGGGCATCGTTGTGGCGACTGGCAATTCCCTCCAGCGCATTCCCGGTGGCCCGCCAGGAGTGCCAGTAATCGGTACCGCCACAGACGGAAGCGGCCACCTTCATTACTGTGGTTTTGCCGTCGGTGGACTCGCCGCGCAGGTGAAAGCCTCCACCGCCCGTTCCGGTCAGGCGCAGCAACGGGGCGCCAGCGCACAGCAGACGGCAAAGACCAGCCGTGAGTTGCCTGCACAGAGTGCGGCGACCTGCTCCTGCCATTCCGCCAGCGTACCCGCCTGCGCAAAGCCGCCGGTCAGATAGTGGCTGCCCTGGAGAATGACGCTGTCGCCACAGGGGCCAATAACCTCATCCGGCAGCACGTACACGCCGTTGTGCCAGCCGGTTTTCTCCACGCAGGTGACCCGGCGTCCGGGGAGTGACCGCGAGATATATTCACATAACAGGCTGCGCAGGGCGGGGCGGGTGGAGATGTAGGTCAGGCCGTTCTCCAGCAGGATGCGCCGCAGCTCCTCGCCGTTGCCGCTGAGCATTGCCATCGGCATGGCCCAGCGCCGCAACTGCCCGGTGGTGGTATGCCATTCCAGCAGGCGGCCATAGCTGCCGTCATGGCTGTCGCAGGTGATGGCGGTGACGCGCAGAGGGGAACAGATGCGCTGGGGCTGGACGTCGCTTTCACCGTCCCGGCGTTCGGTGAGCTTGTCAAACCATAGCGCTTCTTCATCGAGGCGGAAGTGATCCGGCAGGATGTCGGAAGGCCTTTCCTGCCGCAGGCGTGCAAGCTGCCCGGTCCTGTTCTCCAGTAACTCACCGTCAGGGCTCATCAGTCGTGCCATCTGTACACCCGCGTGCGCTAGTTTTACGGCGATTTTCATCAGGTCTTCTTCGCGGATATCGCCGGTGCGAAGTACCCGGACGTAGAGCGTGTCGGGCCTGATAATGGTCAGGTTGTCCAGATCGGCCAGTTCATCCGGGCCGAGCACCACCGGAGGAATATCATCTTCCCGGTCGGGATCTTTTCGCCAGACGCGTGAGGTCTCCCATGCCAGGCTTCCGGCAAGGATCACCACTTCGAGCGTGCGGTCCGGAGACTGCTTACAGAGAAAAGGAGCGCGTTTCATGATGGGGTATCAGTCGGCTCATCCCTGAGCGTGGATTAGCGGATGGCGGTGCCGCGCTGTTGCCACTGACGAATTTCAGCGGCATCGAAGACCACCAGTCGGGAAGAGAGGTGGACGGGACGGGGAAAGTCGGTGTTTTTAATCAGGCGGTAAACCGACGATTCACTCATCGCCAGAAACTGGACCACCTGCCGCATACGCACGTTGCCGCTTTCGGGAAAAGCATCGTTGCTGTCAGCACGGGTTTTCATGATTGCACCTCACGGGAACAGAGTGTCGAGGCGGTTATAGCGCGGAACGGGGAGGGGAGGTATAGGTCCGGGTGAAAAAGATAAGTCCGGATAGAAAGTAATGAGTCCGAAAAATGATTGTTTATTGCCAGTAATAATGACAATAAATTAACTAATTGAAAATTAATGGGTTATTTAATATCGCCTATGTTTGAATGAAATCTGCGCAGGTAAGCGGGTCGTAATGCACTACTACGAACGTTTCATATCAACGGGCCCTAGTCTACAGTTCTTTATAAGCGTTTAAGATAATACCGTTAGCGATAATTCATTCACTGCGCTTAACTGATGTAGAATTCTCATTAACCTACAGTTGTAGGTTGTGTTCCTGCATAATACTCCGACGTGTATAAATTGTTTTACAACTTAATTTTGTCTATAGTTTAATAAGAAAAATAGGCAGTGTTATGTATAGAATTTAACTTGCAGAAAACATAAGTTATAACTATTACACAACCATGCCTATATCTATTGTTGATAGATAAGAGGTTACACAGTTATGTTATCCGAATCTGATAACCAGAGATTGCTCTGACCAAAGATTGATTCTATGCCTTCTTTTATTTCTGAGATATCATCTAAATATAATATTCTTAAATTTTTTATTGCTCGTGAACAAGCCACGTAGAGCAAATTTTTAGTATTATTATGTTTTTCTTTGAAAATATCATCAGTTAGCAAATGAGCGCGAGATTCTTTATTTTCTTGAAGAAATTTGAAATAGTTTTTAAATTTAAGCTTGTCTTTATTTCCAAAGCTATGTTCTAAAATAATAGCAACATTATTGTATTCTTCACCTTTGGTACCATGGTAGGTGTGGTAGATAATATCACCAATCTCTGTGCCATCTATAAAATTAATCCAATTCATTAGCGATTTTATTGGTAAGGATAAAATACTCTGTATTTTACCTTCAGCTACAGTTTCATCTTCAGACATACTATTCATGAGTACATTTATGCTGTTTATAATCGCAGACTTAAATAAATGGGGGGACACGGTTTTTTCTTTGTCAGAGTTAATGCGGTTTATTAGTATTTTTTCTAGAGAACTTTTTGCTTCACTATATTCAAGACGGTCTGTTATTAGTTCAATCCAGTCATTAAGTGATACAATTTCTTTATTTTGCAGTTCACGTAAAATTGAATTTGCAGAAGAAAAACTTAGTCCCTCACCATAAGTTCCAAAAATACAGTGATAAGAAACATTATTTTGAAGAATGTCTTGATATAATTTTGTTAGGTTATAGATAATCAATATGGTTGGGTGGAGTTTTTCTAATTGCTTGGATAACACTTGAGTATTTAGGTTTTCATGATAGATCATTGAGTTTTGATATGCTTGGTAAACATTTTCGAAATCATTGAACTGTGCCATGAGCCTATTAGTTAAAACTAGGCAGTGGATCTTGCAATCGTCATTATCCCTACCTTTACTGGTTTGAGCTAAATAAGATTTATAATGTGAGAGAAACTCTTTTGCTATTTCCAGTTTCTCCTTGGATTGATGATGAGAAAAAATAACGGAACCTTTATTACTCTCTGATGAAATGGGTATTTGAACTATTTTATCTGCGCGAATTTTGTTTGCAACATCAATTATTTGTTGATGTGAGCGGCGGTTGAATATTTTATCTATTTCATAAAGTCCGCTATGAAGTTTTGTGATATTTTCTCCTACTCCATCATCATAAATACACTGGGCCGTGTCGCCAAAGTAACCTACCATCCATTTCTTGTTATTTTGATTTGAAAAATCATAAAGAGTTTTAAAAAAACCAACAACATGACTATTAGTATCTTGATATTCATCAATGAAAAAATAAGGGTAACTGTCAATAATAATACGACATAGCATTGGATAAGTTTTGACTAGTTTTAACCCATACTCAAGTAGAGTATCATGACTGAACTTCATATAATGAAGTCTATCGATATTGACCTTACTGTCATAATAAACACGATTTTCTTTATTAGATTCAATCCGGGCAAGACACTCTTCAAGTCTTTGTATTTTATAAAAAATACTGACAACGAATTTAAAGTTAGAAACATTTTTTAAAAAACTATCTAGATGAGAAGGTTTCTCAATTGTTGAATCCCCATAAGCTTTTCTAAAAGATGCAGCGCTATGATCTTTATAATGATAAAAAATATCTTTAGTCTGAAAAATATATTGAATGAATTCTTGCTTTTTGGGTTCATCAAGATTGATAAAAAATTTCGCTTTTTCAGAATGATTAAGTTCTTTTTTATTGTCATCTATCACATTGATTATCTTCTCCTTATGACATATCAAAAGCTGTGGTTGGGCTCTTTTGATTATATCCCACAACATTTCGTGAATAGTTGAAACGTGAACTACTTCTGAATTTCCTAACCGTTTTTTTATTTCATTTACCGCAACATTGGTATAGGTAATGCAGGCTATTTTTTGGGAACTCCTAGTAGCTATGATTTTATTTATAGTGACATATTTAAGAGTTTCTATCAGCGCATAGGTTTTACCAGCTCCAGCACCAGCATTGAAACGAAAACTGTTGAAATTATCAACATGATTGATGACGCTTTTTTGCACCTCCAGTTCTTTAATTTCATTTGTTAACATCAGCTATCTCCGCCGTAATTTCAATTTTCGGGATTACAACATCTTGGTTAACGACCATACCGTATTCATTTGTCGGAGGTGCACTATCTCTTTGTATTTTAAATGCAAGCCATTTTAATCCATCCTCAAGATAATTTGGTAGTTTTGGTAAGTCTTCAATATCTTCTGCTGAGAGAAAATTAAATAACAATTTGTTAGAAAAATCACTTTTACTATCAGAAAGTTTTTTCTGTAATTTATAAGAGTGAGAGATTAAATTTTTATTAGATTTTGTACCACTACTATTCAATATTTCTTGATAAATACCAGGTTTACATTCATTTAGTGCTTCATTAAGTGCATCGTTGTTATAATTTGTCAAAATTAAAGCCTCTTCGAAACTAGTTGCGTATTGGCCTTCGATTGGATCTTTTTGAAATACAACGTAAAGGTTTTCGTCACTAAAGAATTCTATATTATCTAATTGGCCTGCTTCTTCTTCAGATTTATCTTTGAGTTTTATGTTCAATTCTTTAAGTGTCGCATTAGTCGTAGTTCGACCACTGAGACTGGTGATTTGATAAAAAGTTGGTGCAGTACCCGGATGGAAAGGTATATCCCCATTTTTTGCCTGTTGACCACATCTTAGACAAGTTTCATTTTCTTTATGTGATTTGCATTTTTCACATTTTTCTCGCTTGATATCTATGTCGGTCACAATTAGACTAGGGACACAAAGTTGTTTGGCTAATGGAAAGTATAATTTGCCGTGAGCGCCATTGATATTGAATACTGATATATAGTAGTTACTAAGAATTGGATGTTTTTCCAAATAATAATGTAACAAAGTCTCCTCAGTAATACCTTCAACAAAGATAATTGCGTCTGAAAAAAACAACTCTGAAACTTTGTATTTTATATGTTTTTTTATAAATTTGAGCTTTTCATTAGCATCATTATCTTCACTAGAGACTACGCATTCATCAGTCAGGTTAATGGCTTTTGTGCATTTTTTTATTGAAGTTAAGTAATTTAGATTGTTGAATGTATTGCTACTATGGATTTTGCTATTAACGATGTGAGAAGAGTGGGTTGTAATAGCTATCTGGCATTGAAGAGTTTTTTTTATAACCGAAGAGTTGTTTGCTATCTCCAATGCTTTTTTTACTGCATTATCAATACGTTTAATAAAGAACTCTTGCATGTGAGGGTGCATGAATGCTTCAGGCTCTTCAATAAATAGTAGATTAACTTTACTAAAATGGCTTTTGTTTTCATAGCTATCTACAAAATGAATTATTTCACCAATTATATTTAATAGATTTATATATCCTAAGCCAAACTGATCTTCTGGGATATAATCTTCGCCATCTATAAAATTATATTTTATCAGTCCTTTCATTATCGCATCATAACTAACATTTCCCGATAGATTTAAATCTACTTTATTTGAGTGCTCTATCTCACAAAGAACCTGTGATATATCAGTACTTTTTGCACCCACACTTAAAGATATTTGCTGGTTAATCAGATGAATGCTGGATTCCAAACCTGTGCGAGATTTAGTGTCATTAGTGAATTGAAATGAAACTATCTTATTGAAAACATCGCTAAGAACTCCTTCTTTAAGATGACGATTGGCTTTTATTTCTTTGATGTTAATTAATTTTTTAAGTGAGAATTTTTCTGCGGGTTCACCTAATATATCGATAAAATTAGTTTGATAAAGATTCCCCTCATTTTTAAAACAGTTAGTGTCTTTTGAAAGCATTAAGTAAAACATTTCAAACTGCTGTTTATGATCTAGTGTATTCCCTTCTGAATTTTTTAAATTAAAGATCCTCTTAACTTCTTCTTTAAAAGCAGTTTCTTCAGAATAAACAATTTTGACTACAATGCGTATACTCACGGAAGTTCCACTCTCACCCTCACTAATTGATATAAAAGGTGATAGGTTCGTCATTAAATCATTATCGTTGAAATCTACTTTAATTGCTAAAGTAAACTCTAATGTCGGTGTTTCTAATTGTTCGAACTTTGTATCTTGATCAATGTTATAAGATCGTTTGTAAAGACTAAATAACTCATTTAAGTATGATAAGTTAAAGTCAGATGCTAAGGGTTGTTCGTTTCCGCATAGCATTTTAAGTGCATTGATGACAGTTGTTTTACCTGCGTTATTCTTACCAATTATTAAGGTTGTCGATGGCGCAATCACTGATTTTGATTGCTCACCTTCTGTTGTCATATCTATAACTTCTGGTTTAACGAAGCATACTTTATTATCCGTAGAGCGAAACTTTCTATAATTCTTGATGGTTAAAAATTCTAAATGCATGGGATTACCCTCATCCATAATATTTTAATCAGTTTGCCTAGGCAATTTACTATAACATATTACGACGTGTGTGATTTGTTCAATGCTTCGTTTATTTTTATAAGGTGATTTGATTTTGTACTCTTCTGGGAGCTACTCTTTATCCCGGCCCATCTTCAACACCTCATAAAACGTCCCACGCCCAAGCCCATCAGACGACAATTCCAGCTCCTGCGCCAGCGCTTTCAGCTTTTGAAGTATTAGGTCAGAAGCTGGTTTATCTGACGTCCCATAACGCCCGCCAGTCTCCTCAACCACTAGCTGAACCAGTAGCCAGCAGAGTCGGGCAGTATTCTCCCGTGCCTTGTCGCGTTTATGCATCCCACGTTGGGAAGGTTGTGCTGAAGTAGTGAGATCTGGTAGCGCGTCGTCACCGAGCGTCTTCAGCCACTTGCGGCCACGGCTGTTGCGTGACAGTTTCATCACCGCCTTCAGGCTGCGGGCCTTAATTTCTGGCGGCGTCAGTTCGTCATCAATAAGCCGCCATGCCAGCGCGAACATCTCATCGGCATAGAACATGCGTTTGTTCGCCGGGGCGCTGACCATGCCCGTTGCTTTGATGGTGCGGCTGATAGCGTCGTGCAGGATACGGTAATTTTCCTGATGTTCTTCCGGCAGGGCATTTGCTGGTTGGGATGCATCGAGGCCGAGAAGCAGAAGGGCGAGATGCCGCGCTTCCAGCAGCGGCATATCACATTCCCGTTCAAACAGATTCTGACGAATGGGACTGGTCACATTATTCTCCTTCCACGATCTGCAGTGGTTCTTCTGCACCGAGCAGCGCCTGCCGTCTGGCGGCATCAACGTAGTTTCCCCACCACTGCATCAGCGGTCGCCTTTGTTCCAGGTAGTCGCTGCGGTTGTAGGCTGCTTCGATCTCGTCTTCTTTCTGGTGCGCCAGTGCAGATTCCAGTACTTCACGAGGAAAATGGCCTGCTCCCGCCGTTCTGGCGATGCTGCGCATGCCGTGGGCGACCAGCTCACCGCCGAACCCCATACGGATAAGCGCGGCGTTAGCGGTCTGCTGGTGCATATGCTCCAGCGGTTTGCGGATGCTGGGGAAAACCCACGGGCGATGGCGGCTGACGGGTTCCATAACCTGAAGAACGCGCAGCGCCTGTTTGCTGAGCGGCACCGTGTGCGAACGGTTCATCTTCATAAAGGTGTCAGGGATGCGCCATTCCGCTTTTTTCATGTCGATGTCGCACCAGCGGGCGCTGACGGCTTCGCCGGGGCGAACCCAGGTCAGTAGCTCCCATTCGATAAGGCAGCGGGTTTCTTTGCGGATAGAGGCATTCTGTAGCGCCAGCATCAGCCTGCCCAGCTCGCTGGGGTGGAGGGCGGGCATGTTCTGCTTTTTCGGTTTTTTGAAGCGGGCGACCAGGTTGTCAGCCGGATTGAACTCGATGAGCTCTTCGGAGATGGCGAAGCGGAAGATTTCATTAAGCCGTGAAATGACTCGTCGCAGTGTTTCGAGGATGCCTTGTTCTTCCAGAGGTGTGAGGTGCTCCTTGAGCATCTTCGGGCGGATCTCGGTGACGGGCGTGTTACCCAGAGAAGGGAAGACGTGCATCTCCAACGAGCGCCAGATATCTTTGGCGTGATCTTCGCTAAGATCGCTGGTCCGTTTCTTCTCTTTGAGCCACTGTTCCGCAACTTTTTCCAGCGTGCATTCATTCTGGATGCGTTTTTCTTCAGCTATCCCTGCTAAGTGTTGACGGGGATCGATGCCCTGCCAGAGCAGTCGTCTGTATTTCGTGCGAGTTTCGCGAGCCATGGCCAGTGTAACGACCGGGTAAGGGCCAAGGCTGGTTTTGGTGCGCTTTTTGGTGACGGGATGATAATACTCGAAATGCCAGGCCTTCCTCCCTGAAGTCTTAACCAGCAAGTACAGGCCTTCACCGTCCCGTAGCTCATAATCCGTGCTACGGGGCTTCGCGCCAGCGATCTCCACATTTGTTAAGGGTTTCAGTTGCTTAGGCATGTTTTAGCACCACGCTTTTTTAGCCCCACGATACCGTGGTGCTAAACATGGTGCCAAAAGGTCAAGATTCATACAGAGATCATGACCACACATGCAACAAAAAAGCCTGCAACTCGTTGAAGTTACAGGCTTTTTTAAAGTTCATGATGCATCATGAATGAATGTTTGGTGGAGCTGGCGGGAGTTGAACCCGCGTCCGAAATTCCTACATCCTCGGCACTACATGCTTAGTCAGTCTTTACATTCGCCTGGCACCTGCGGACAGACACGCCACTACCAGACTAGCCTGATTAGTTTTAACGCTTCAACCCCAGGCAGGGCTTCCACGCGATCTCTTTTGGGTTTGACCTCTCTTTGATCCCCGTCTTAAGAGCGGAAGCTAGGGAGAGAGGGCTCAGAGCAGGTTATTAAGCTGCTAAAGCGTAGTTTTCGTCGTTTGCGACTATTTTTTGCGGCTTTTTACGAGGCCAACCGCCCCTCGGCATGCACCTTGGGTTTCGCAAATCCCGTCGAATCCAGAATCAGCCCCAATGTGTTACGTCGAGTATAACAGAGTTGTGACGGCCGTTGCCAGTGAAAAACGTGGCGCAACAGGCCGTTGGCTGTGCATTTATCGCTCACGTAGCGCCTCTTTGGTCTTATTAAAGGGTTTCAGCAGGTAGTCCATGATGGTTTTTTCGCCGGTCTTGATATCGACCGAGGCAATCATGCCCGGGACAATCGAAAACTTATGGCCCAATTTGTTGACGAGAAAGTCCTGATGCGTGCGGATAAATACCCGATAGTAGAAGACATCTGGTTTCGCTTTATCCTGGATGGTATCCGGGGAGATAGTTTCCACTTCACCTTCCAGCCCGCCGAAGATGGCGTAATCGTAGGCGGTGATTTTCACCAGTGCGCGCTGTCCGGGGTGGATGAAGGCGATGTCGCGTGGCGAAAGTCGGGCTTCAATTAGCAGACGGTCGTCAACCGGGACTATCTCCATCATCTCGCCGTTGGGAGGAATGACGCCGCCGATGGTGGTGACCTGGATATTTTTCACGATCCCGCGCATCGGGGAGCGGACGGTCATGCGTGAAACAGAATCTTCGCGGCCTTTAATCACCGCTAACAGCATGTCGACTTCGGCATTGGACTTCGACAGCGCTTCTCGCGCCTGAACATAATACTGCGAACGCAGGTCGGTGATGCGCAGCCCCAGGTCGCTTTTTTGTCGCTGTAAACGGAGCACTTCGACGTGGCTTGCCGCACCGCTTTTTTCCAGGCGCTGGGTTATCTCCAGCTCTTTATTCACGGATACCAGCGCATCACGAAGCTCCGCCTGAGAGTCGGCGAGCTGGTCGCGGCGGCTTTTGTAGAGCCGGGTTTCGGTGGCAATCAGCTCGGGCCAGGCTTTAAGTGAGTCCGGGAAGACCAGCGGTTTATCGTTTACTTCGGCATACAGTCGCGCGCTGGAGGCTAACGACGCACGGTAGCGCGCCGTACTTTCGCCGACGTTGGACTCCGAGCGCGTGGGGTCGAGGCGCGCGACAATCTGGCCAGCCTGCACTTTATCGCCTTCGCGCACGGTAAGGTCAGCAAGAATGCCGCCGTCGAGCGACTGTAAAACCTGCTCGCGCGAGCTGGGGATCACTTTCCCCGTGCCGGTGGAAACCTCATCAAGCTTGCCGAACCACGCCCAGATGCCGGTGAAGAGAAACAGCAGCGCAATCAGGAAAATGATTTTCGATGCCCCGGAGAAGGCGCGGTCACGGCTGATATCGAGTTCGTCGATCGCTGCATCATGCGGATTGGTTTTCATTGTTCCACCTCGTGCCGTTGGCCGTCGCTGCCGGTCGCTCTGTATTCAGAGCCTGCGCTTTTGGAGCATCCATCACCAACTGACCATCCTTTAACACCAGGATGCGATCGACCAGATCGAGCACCGGAACGCGGTGGGTTGCGACGATCAACGTCCGGTTGCCAAGCCAGGCGTGCAGACGCTGGATAAATTCGCGCTCGGTGTGTTCATCCAGCGATGCGCTGGGTTCGTCAAGCAGCACGATATTAGGCGAGCGCAGCAGCATGCGCGCGAGCAGAATAGACTGCCGCTGGCCGCCGGAAAGCCCGTTGCCGCCTTCCATGATTGGGTGGTCGAGCCCTTTGGGCAGACGTTTCACAAAGGCCGCGCCGCCGCTGACCTCCAGCGCCTCAAAAATGGCGGTATCGCTCGTGTGCGGCGCACCCAGGCTTAAGTTTTCACGCAGGGTGCCGTAAAACAGCCGGGCGTTCTGACTCAGGAAACCGATGTTGCGCCGCAGGTCAGCCATATCAATCTGCATCATGCTGAGGTTATCTAACCGCAGCTCGCCGCTGATAAGATCGAGGCCGCCCGCCATGGCTTGCAGCAGCGTGGATTTTCCGGCGCCGTTGCGTCCCAGTATCGCCACGCGTTCACCGGGCATGATTTCCAGACGGGTGATGCGCAAGGGAACGCTTTGATCCTCCTGGCGATAGCAAAACTGAGTGTTCTCAAAGAGATAATGGCCATGGAAAATTTCCTGATGCACCAGGCTCTCGTCTCGCAATGTTTCTGTCGGTAGCTGCATAATGCTGTCGAGCCCCTGTTTCGCTGCCTTCATCTGCTGCCAGCGGGCAAGCACGCCGCACAGACCGGCCATCGGGGCAATCATCCGTGAGGCCAGCATTGAGGCCGCTACCATTGAACCGGTCGTCATGCTGCCGTCAATAACCAGCGGCGCGCCGAACAGGATAACCGCGGCATAGACCAGACTTTGCACCGACATCCCCCAGCCGATTAACCCCTGGGTGTACTTACGGGTGCGTAGCCCCGATTCGCCGGTAATACGGATATAGCTGTTCCACTGTTGCAGGAAGCGGTTTTCAGCCTGCATCAGCTTGATATCTTCCAGCCCTTGAACGCTCTCTACCAATACTGCGTTACGTAGCGTCGACTCGTGCGCCGCCTGGTTAGCCAGTACCGCCAGCTTTTTTTGCAGCAGCAGGCCAGGGAGCACCATCATGATGGCGGCAACCGGGGCTATCCATGCTAGCTCTGGCGCGATAATCCCCAGTACAACGATGAACAGAAAGAAGAAGGGGAGATCGACAATCGTCGACATCGTGGAGGAGGTGATCATTTCTCGCACCTGCTCCAGTTCGCGCAGTTGCGATATAAAGCTGCCGGTCGAACGCGGTATGGCGCTGTTGCGAAGCCGCAGCGCGTGGCCAAAGACCCGGTCGGAGATCCGCATATCGGCGCGTTTGCCAAGCATATCCATAATATGGGTACGCGCTTCGCGCAGCAGGAAGCCAAACACCACCGATAACAGTACGCCAAATGCCAGAACGTACAGCGTAGGGTAAGACTGGGCGGGGATCACCCGGTCGTAAACCTGCATTGAGAAGATGATGCCGGAGAGCGACAGCAGGTTAACAAAGAAGGCGGCGATCATCACCGGCCAGTAAGGTTTGAGATCCTGAAATGCGAGCTGCTTCATCCAGTCGGGACGAAAGCGCGCGATATAGCTGTCGACGCGGCTGTCGCGTACGGCGGAGAGCGGGCGCAGGGCGGCGATGTAGCGAATAGACGGCAGCAGGTCTTTGGCGGCAACGCGGTTACTCTGCGCGCTGCCGTCGGCGAGGAAAATATCCAGCATCTCTTCGCCATCAAAATGCTCAATGACAATCAGCTCACCGCTTTCAAGCTCTGCAACTATCGGCAGCCGCCACTGGTTGAGCGTGAATTCGCCGGTCTTCGGCTGATGAAAGGAGAGCCCCGACTGGCGCGAAAGCTGCCCCAACGCCACCTGGCGAGGCTTGCCCCGAAACCACGGGGCGTTGGCCTGAATGGTGCCGGGAGAACAGGCCACGCGATAGTGGCGAGCGATATGAGAAATGGCAAGCGCCCACTGGCTTAGCGCGCGGTCATCAATCGGTTCGTCTTGCGGCTGATGGGATTGCGTCATGGCTGTATCTCCACAGACTGAATACTGCGGCTTTCGAGTTTGAAGGCCTGGCGGAGCTTGCCGCTGTTATAGAGGCAGGTAAGCTGCAGCTGGTGTACCTGACTGACGGTCTGGAGTTCGGCAAAGCGTGCCTGATAAACCTCCTGCTCGGCGTTGAGCACGTCCAGCAGCGGGCGAGAGCCGAGGTCGAGGTACTGCTGCTGGTAGAGTTCGCGGGTTTGTTCGCTAAGCTGCTGCTGGCGGCGCTGTATCTGCAGCGACGTCGCGAGGTTGATGGCCTGGGTGCGTGCTTCCTGTAGCTTCTGACGAACGTCCAGCCGCGTGCGTTGAATGGTGAACTGTGCTGCTTCAACCGCATGGCTGGCGGCGCTGCGCCGGGCGTTCAGGCCGCCGCCCTGATAAATCGGCATTTCCACTTTTACCCAGGTGGAGTACTGCGTTTTATCCAGCACTTCATGGCTGGGGTAATTGTCATTGAGATAGTGCTGAACCTGCGGTTCCAGTGAGATGGTGGGTTTGGTCTGCGCGTCGGCGTAGTCCAGATTAGCCTGGGCAATATTGGACTGCGCCCATGCGGCCAGTACCGATGGCACCAGGCGGTCATCGCTCTGTGGCGCATCGCAGCTTTGGGCGAGTTTAGCCGGGAATTCATCGCTGATGGCGTTAAGCGAGTCCCAGCCGAGCAGGGTCATGAGCTTCTGCCTGGCGGTGTCGAGATTGGCCTGATACTGCGATTGTTGTGCCCGGGCACCTTCAATACGCGCGTTGGTCTGCACGACGTCGGAGAGCGACGTTGCGCCTTCATCGCTTCGCTGTTGCGTCAGGCGGCCAATATTGTTCAGGGCTTCAAGCTGCTCGTTAGCGGCCTCCAGCATTTGCTGCCAGGACTGCACTTCAACCATCGCCGTGGCCGTGTCGTGTGTGACATCGTCAATGCTGAGCAGGACGTTGGCCTGTTGTTGTACGGCGCCCGCACGTTCAGCCCGCACCTGGCTTGAGACTTTCCCGAAGTCATACAGCATCTGAGAAACGGAAAGCACCAGCGAAGGGCTGAATCCGTGGTCGACATAGGTATTGCTGTAGCCGTTGTTCATCCCCGCACTAACCTGGGGGTAATATTTTGATTTTGCAGCTTCTATCTGATCTTTTTGCGCGAGAAGTTTCCCCACCGCTTCGCGAATAGCAGGGTGCCAACTCACGGCGCGGTTAACCGCATCGTTGATTGTCAGCACCCCAGGACTCGGGGCTGAAAGCGGTAGTGCCTCGTTGCGGCCATCCAGCGCGGGGAGCGATGAGCTGATTGGCCCCTGTGAGTCAAAGGATAACGAGTTTGTATCGGCGAAAGCGTGTAATGAACATAACCACAGCGCCATAAGCGCCGTGGCGGATTTTTTTATCTCCATTGTCTGTCCCTTTTAAAAACACAGCTTGTTTATTTTATTAACCCCAGGCATCTGCGTGCCTGGGGTTGTTTTTATTAGCCGGTAATAATGCTGTTGTGGTCTATCAGCTCCTGTAGCGTGGTATGAACGTTATCCAACGTTATCAGCGTCGTTGGCTTAAAGGTCGAGCCTGCGCCGTCACGGTCGATGGAGATAACCGTATTGGCGCCAACCGTTGAGACCTGGATGAAACTACCCAACGTTGAAGCCTGGTGATCCCAGCCGCTGAGCAGCAAGTGGAGATCGATTTTGTCCCCCTGCGCGATGGAGAAGTTCGTCCATTCATCGGCCCCGTTGCCGCCGGAGTTGGTTGCTGCCAGCACTTTGTAAATCAGCGTATCCCCATAGGCCGAACCGGTTATTAGATCGTTCTGACTCGAGCTGGTGAGCTGCGGATTCATGTTGATCGTTAAGGTCGCCGAATCGGTATGCCCGTTTTGATCGTTGAGGGTGTAGGTGAACGTCTCTTTACTGGTGATTGACGACACTTTTATTCCACTATTCAACGTGTAGGTATACGAACCATCAATTTTGAATGTTAGCGTACCGTACAAACCTTGCACGGTTGTCTGCGTAATAATGCCAGCGGGATCAAGCGATGCGCTGCTCGTATTATTGTTGCCGCTAATGGTTAATAGCGTATGAACGGTAGAAAGCTGATCCAGCGCGCCAGCGGCATCGGTACCATCGTAAATATTACCGGTCACGACGCTGCTGCTAGCGTTGTAGGTATCCAGATGCGTGAGAGTACCGTTAAACGTTGGGGTAAGGGAGATGGTTGAACCTAGCCATGAGCCCGTGAAATTACTGGTGATGACGAGGGTATAGTGGCCCGCACCTAACTCTTGAGGGATCGCGAGATTATAGCTGTTTCCGTTTAGCACGGAACTGATGGTTCCGCCCAGCCCCTGTATAGCAACACCATTTGAGAGGATGGACCAGGTTAAACCCAAAGTCCCGATGGCAAGACCAGACGTGATCTTGACGCTGATTGATGACAAGGTAAGGGAGGTGTTCGCCGCTACGTCGAAATCGGTAGAGCTGCTGCCTACTGTTTTTGACGCGTTACTTGATGCCGTATTTAGCGCACCGCTGCTGTAGGCGATGGTGTCCTGAGTGGTGTTGATGAGCATCGCCGAGCTCACGTCATCAATGGCGTTCAGCGCTTTTGGCGTCAGCGAAATGCTCAACGATGCGGAATCGGTATCGCCGTTTGGCCCTTTCACCGTGTAGATAAAGTTCTCTGGCGTGTTGATGCTATCCGCGCCGGTGCCTTTGGTCAGGTTGTAGGTATAGTTCCCTTTCGCATCAATGGTCAGTGTGCCGTACAGCCCTTTGATAACGGTGGTGCCCGTGGCGGAAATCGCGGTGCCGTTGACAAAGGTAATGATGGAGCCGGTCGGGGCGACATCGTTGGTCAGCACGTTGCCGCTGGTGGTCGCCAGCAGGCTATCGACCCCGTAGGTATGGTCCTGATTGAAGGCGATGGAATAACCGGTTGCGACGCTGATGCCGTTGCCGTTGAGCATAAAGATGTAGTCGCCGCCCGGCAGAATAATGTCAGTAGGGTTTGACTTGCCGCCGAGGAACGCGGGGATCCAACTGGAGATCACTTTGTATTGATCGTATTGCTGGGTAGCCGCGTTAAAGCGATAAATGTAGAGGTCAAAGGTACCGACAGTGACGCCACCCACGCTCCCGGTGAGCGACATGACGCGCGTTGAGCCTTCTTGAACGTGGAAACTGAGCGGGGTGGTCATGTTGGCTAGCACGTTCAGGCTCAGCGTTTTGCCAAGCGATACGCCAATCAGCGAGAAGCCTCCCTGGTTCGGCGTGTTGTTGTCCACGTAGCTGACGGCGGTATCGTAGGTAATGGCGGCGCTGTTATCCACGGCGACAACGGTGCTGGCCGCAGGCTGTGGCCCCAGTGAGATAACCAAATGGGCCGAATCGCTCGTACCGTTTGCCGCAATGGTGTAGGTGAAACTCTCCTTGTGGCCGACAACGCTGCCGGTGGCGTTGTTGAATAGCGTATAGGTATAGCTACCGTTCTGGTTGATATGCAGCGTGCCGTAGTTGCCCACCACGTCAATACCGTTTGCTCCTACGGTCTGCACGACGCCCTTAGCGTCGGTTATTGTGGTGACGACGGTTCCGGTCGGGGCGTTATCCACGCCATGGGTTCCATCAACATCGGTAATGACGTTGCCGTTCGTTGACGTTGTACCCGACAGCACCCCGGCGCTGCTCTGGTCGACGGAGACTTCCAGGTTGGTGTAGGTCCCGGTTGCCAGCAGGCTGCTGTTCCAGGTGAGTACCCGATAGCTGCCTTCGCTTAAGGCCTTCATGGTTAAGGTGACGCCGCTGCTGGTGATGGCCAACAGGTTGGCGAAACTGCTGTTGCTGCTATCGACCACGGTAACCCAGTAACCCAGCGAGGTATCGTAGCGCTGAATCAGGATGTTCTGCGATGAGAGCAGCGTCAGCACAATCCCGGTAGCGGCGGCATCTATTTTCACGTCGCCTGAACCGCCAGCGGCGATGGAGAAATTCACCTGTGCAATCGTGCTGCCGAGCACCGAAGCCACGTTGCCGAGCGCCCCAACCAGTTGGAGACCATAGGCATCGTAATGCTGCGATGACAGCGTTGACGTTGAGGTTAAGTCCAGGCTGGCGACGTTATCGCTGGCAGACAGCGCTAAGAGCGGGGCCTTGATGCTTACAGAATCCGAAGTGTTCCCTGCCGCATCGACAGCAGAGGCCCGAATGTCCTGATTCTCAATTTGTCGGACCGGCAGCGTCAGGCTCCATGCGCCGCTGCTATTGGTGGTCGTGGTGAGTTTGGTGTTGTTCGCCAGTGTAACCGTAATCGTACTGTTGGCTTCAGCCGTCCCGGTCAACGTGCCGCCGTCGGCGCTGATGCCCATGGTGACAATAGGCGCGACGGTATCGACCAGCACGGAAACTGGATTTGATGTGACCCCCGTGCCGTTGGCGTTAGTGGCGGTGGCCGTAAATGCGTGGTTACCTTCGGTCAGGATAACGCTCGGCTTATAGCTCCAGATACCGCTGGCGTTGGCCAGTGCCGTCCCCATTAGCACACCGTTGTTATAAACCGAAACGGTGGCGTTAGCCTGTGCGGTACCGTAGATGGTTGGCTGAGGATCGTTGGTCAGCCCGTTGGTGATGGTGCCGATGTAGGACGGGGCGTTATCGTAAATACTGGTGATTATTGGGGCATCCGGTACGCGCGTATCCGGTGCAATCACGCCTGCGGTTCCCCCGTTGTTCCCCGCTTTATCCTGCGCATAAACCAGAAGCGACTGGCCGCTGGTCTGCGTTGGCGAGAGCGTCACGGTAAAGTTCCCGAGACTGTCTGCGGTCGCGGTTCCTAGCACGGTGGTGCCAGCGCTGTTGGTGACGATGACGGTGCTTCCTGCTTCGGCAACGCCCGTGACGCGGCTACCTGCGGTGTTAATGGCAATACCGGTCACCAGCGCTGGCGGAACGGTATCAATGATGATTCCCGCCGCAACGGATGGCGCGCTAACGTTACCAGCGGCATCCGTTGCGGTGACGGTAAAGGTATAGGTTCCATTTGGCAGCGGGGTGGTTGGTGTCCAGGTCCAGTTACCTGAGCCATTGGCGGTCACGGTGGTGACATGGACGCCGCCGTTATAAATCATCACCGTACTGTTTGCTTCTGCCGTACCGTTAAGCGTAGGCGTCGTGTCGTTCGTCGATTGGTTATTGCCGACGGGACCGACAATGTTAGGCGCATCATCCATGATGTTGGTGATCACTGGCTGAATTGGTGCCACGGAGTCGACGGTCAGCGTGAAGCTCTGGGAGGCATCGCTGATGTTCCCTGCGGCATCGACGGCTTTCACCGTTAGCGTGTGCAGGCCTTCGCCGAGCGGTGTTGGAACGCTCCACGCGCCCAGACTATCTGCGGTGGTGGTCGCAACCAACGTCGTGCCATCGTAAATATTGACGGTACTGTTTTTCTCCGCGCTGCCGCTGATGACAGGGCGATTATCGTTGGTTGTCTGGCCGCTCGCCAGGTTACCAAAGATACCGCCACCCACGGCGTCAACGACCAGACCGATAATCGGAGGATTCGGTTTACCGGTATCGATGTTGATGGTAAAGCCGGTGGACGGCAATCCAACGTTGCCTGCAGCATCGACAGCCACGGCATTTAGCGTCTGAGTCCCCTCGCCTAGTTGAGAGGTCGTTACGCTCCAGGCGCCCAGACTATCGGCTTTGGTCGTGCCGACCTGGTTGCCGTTGGCGTCGTAGATATTGACCGTTGCACCGGCTTCAGCGGTGCCGCTGAGCGTTGGCGTATTGTCGTTGGTGAACTGACCGTTCAGAACGGGACCCTGTACCGGGTCTTTGTCATCCAGAACCTGCAGAATAACCGGCTTCAGCGGCGCGACCGAGTCGACGACCACGTTGAACCCGCCCGTTTTCACACTGATGTTACCCGCCTGGTCGACGGCGCTTAACGTAAAGGTATGGCTACCCTGGCCCAGTGGGAGTGTCGGTGTGATGCTCCACTTACCGGAGCTATCGGTGGTCATGGAGCCGATTAGCGTGCCGTTATCATAGAGGTTAACGGTGGCATTAGCTTCAGTTGTGCCGCTAAAGGTGGGTTGGGTATCTCGAGTCAGCGCGCCAGACGTCAAATTGCCTGGAATGCTGCTCTGATCGTCATAAACGCTGACGAGCGTTGGCGCGTTTGGCGCGGTGGTGTCGATGGTAAAGGTTCGCGGCGTTGATGCAGCACCGGTGTTACCTGCCGCATCGGTTGCGGTGGCGGTAATGCTGATTAACCCGGGAGCAAGGGCCCCAGAAGGGGTAAAGCTCCAGGCGCCAGGAATGGTATTGGACGCGGTGGTGGTACCGAGCAGCGTACTCCCATTGTAGATAGTTATCGTGCTGCCAGGTTCAGCAGTACCGCTGATGGTTGGCAGCGTACCGTTGGTAAAGCCGCCTTCAGCCAAGTTGCCGAGATCCGTCACATTGGTGATGGAAGGGGCGCCCGGTAGCGTGGCATCTACGTTAACGGTGAACGGTAAAGAAGCCGGTCCGGTGTTGCCTGCCGGGTCAGTCGCTTTCACAGTCAGCGTATGGTTACCATCAGAAAGCGCGGTGGTAAATGTGTAGCTCCAGTTACCGTTGTTGTCGGCAATAATCGGAGCCAGCGTCTGCACCGGATTAAGGCCATCCATAATGGTAATGGTGGCACCTGCTTCGGCACGGCCATTGAGCGTAGGCATGCTGTCGTTGGTGAGCTGCCCGCTGATCAATGAGCCGACGATCCCACCAGCTACATCGTCGATAACCGAGGTGAACGTTGGGGCGTTCGGCGCCTGGAGATCGATAGTGATGTTGTAAGGTTGTCCCAGCGAGCTGGTATTGCCTGCGGTATCGGTCGCGGTGGCGGTCAGGCTATGCAGGCCACTTGACAGTGTGCTTATTAAACCGGTACCAGGAACAGACCAGCTTCCGTCAGGGCCTGCCGTTACGGTCGCCAGCAGATTGCCGTTATCATAAATTTTGACCGTGCTCCCTTTTTCGGCCGTCCCGCTAATGAGTGGCCGGGTGTCATTGGTCGCCCCACCGCTGGCTATTGTGACCAACGGTGCACCATTATCGTTTTGTACCAATGTAATGGTTGGCGCATCAGGTGCTATGGCATCAATCGTTATGGTGTATTCCAGGGAAGAACCCTGAACGTTGCCTGCATCATCAGTGGCGGTGGCAGTGAAAATATGTGTTGTGCTGTCCAGCGCTGAGGTTGGCGTGAAGCGCCATGAACCATCGGCGGCGGCGGTCGTGGTGCCGAGGAATTTTCCATCGACGGAAACCGTAATGAGAGCATTTTTTTCTGCCGTACCGACGAGCGTTGGGCGCGCATCGTTGGTTAATCCGCCTGACTGAATAGAGCCTAAGCTGCCAGGGATATCGTTGAGCGCATTAACAATAACAGGGACATCAGGTGCATGCAGGTCAACGGTAATGGTGATTGGCGCTGATATGGCACCGGTGCCTACGGCGTTAGTCGCCTGAACCGCGAAGGTGTGGGAGGCCTCCGTGAGTGGTGTGGTGATATCGTACGTCCAATGACCTGTCGCATCGACGGTCGCATTACCCACTTTCACGCTATCAATATAAACGGCCACGCTTGAGCCAATATCAGTTGTGCCGCTGAGCTGTGGCATTGTGTCATTGGTGCTGCGGCCGGGAAGTACAGGGCCAATATTGTTCGCGACATCATCGTAAATTTGATCGATCGTCGCTAAATGCGGCAGACCGCTGCTCGAGCCAGTGAATGATATGGACCCGCTTGGGTTTCCGGCGATATCCTGAGCCGTGGCGCTGAGTTGCTCGCCACCGGTCTGGGCTGCGGTAAGCTGAATACTGTAGTGACCAAGCGCATCCGTGGTGCCAGTACCGATGACTTTCCCACCCGCATCTTTAATTGTGACCGTTATTCCATTAAGAATTAATGAGCTATCGCTGACAAAGCCGGATACGGTCACCCCGTCAGTACTGATCGCCGGAGTGCCAATAAAAGTCGGCGGAGTGGTGTCTACCGTGACCACTATTGCGTTACTGGCTGCGGTCGGGAGTCCACCCATTGTGGCGGTAGCAGTGAAGGTATGTTGCCCTTCAGACAACGCCGCTGTCGTTATTGACCATGTGCCGTTTGGGTTGACAAGCACGCTGGTGGAAATCAACGTGTTGGTATCCAGAAGGATGACGGTGCTGCCTGGTTTTGCCGTACCAGTGATCACCAACTGCGTATCATCGGTCACTATCTGTGTGGCTTTCAGATCTAACGGACCACTGATTGAGCCTGCATCATCCATGATAGCGGTAATAACAGGGATCGTGAGTGGAATGGTGTCAATAGAGTATGGGGGGGACGCGTCGCTGACGTTCCCTGCGGCATCGGTAGCGGTTGCCGTCAACGAATACTGTCCGTTAGGCAACGGATTTGTCAGCGTAATGCTCCAGATTCCCAGCGCATTGGCTGTGGTCGTTGCGATAGGCGCAGTATTACTACCGTTATAAATATTGATAACGGCATTAGGTTCTGATGTGCCGTTTATAATGCTAGCTGGGTCCACGCTTAGCGTTATTGCTGGCGCGAGGGGTTTTTGTGTATCAATGGTGAGCGAAATTTCTGATGTCGGGTTGCTAGGGTTACCCGCAACATCAGTCTCTATCACGCTTATCTTATAAGCACCATCCTGGTGAACATCTGGGGTGTATGTCCACGACCCGTTTTCGCCTACCGTGGTGGTCCACTTTTCTGTGCCGAGTGTATTACCGAGTTCGTCGACGCGTTTCATCGTGATTTCGATAGTGCTTCCGACTTCACCGGTCCCTTTAAATGTTGGCGTTGCATCGTTGGTATAGCCGGAAGTGATGTCTCCGACTATCGGCGAGACGCTGTCGGTAATCGTTGGCTCAACGGCGATTGGCTTGGTAATGTCGATGTTCACCGAGAAGACGCCGGAAATGCCGCTGGTGTTGCCAGCCGGATCTGTTGACGTTGCGGTGATCGTGTTCAAACCTTCTGGCAGTGATGATGGCCACTCATAGGACCACGCCCCCGTTTTGGCATCTGCCGTAATGGTTGTCCCGGTTGTGAACGGCTGGCCGTTGAGGTAAAGAGTGATGGTCGAACCAGGCTCTGCGCTGCCGTGAAGCAGTGGGCTCTGATCTTTGGTAAGCCCCCCATTGACCAACTGTGTGGTAGTCGTGCTATTTACCTCGATATCGGCATACAGAATCTGCGGAGCATCGGGCGCGGTCGTATCGATTTTGAGCGTGAACTCGGTGGATGGGCTGGGGTTCCCCGCCGGATCGCTCTCTATTGCCGTCAGTTTATGCTGGCCTTCGCCTAGCGGAGCCTTGAGCGTGATAGTCCAGGTTCCGTCGGATTGTACGATGCCTGTACCCAACAGCTTGCCGTTGTCATAGACAGTGACAGTATCGTTTTCCGCATTCCCCTTACCGCTGATGGTGGGTGACGTTACGTTTGTAGCTACGCCATCCAATAATGCGATGCTGTTGTTGGTGACGTTAAGGGTTGGCGCGAGCGGTGCCTGTGTATCAACGTTGATGGTCCAGGTATTGGAGAAGCTCGTGGTGTTGCCGTTAACATCGCTGGAGGTGACTTTAAAGATGTGCTTCGAGGCATCAGCCAGCGCGTCCGTCAGCGTATAGCTCCAGGTCCCTGAGCTTGAGACGACGATATCGCTTTTCAGCAGCGTTGTATCATCCCAAAGCTGAATGGTGGCACCCGGCTCACCGGTTCCGCGGATAGTCGGGAGCGTATCGTTAGTCACGCCGTTATCCGCAATAGGCCCAATAATGCTCCCAACATCGTCGAGCACCAGCGTGATGGTTGGCATTAATGGTGAAACCGTGTCAACGGTAAGGTCAAAGCTGCTGGCGGCACTGGTGTTGCCTGCGGCATCGGTAGCGGTGATGGTTAAATGATGTGCGCCCTGGTCGAGTGGCTGCGACGGTGCAAAGATCCAGCCACCTTTGCCATCCGTGGTGAAGGTCCCGGCTATCGGCTTGCCGTTATCATAAATCTTAATGGTTGCGTCAATTTCGGCGGTACCAGTGATAATTGGTTTTGGATCGTTCGTGGTCTGGCCATTTTGCATTGGGCCGACGACCTCCGGAACGTTGTCAATGACTGAAGTGATAATAGGGACATTCGGGGCTGTGATATCCGGCGCAATGGCGGTGGCAGGATCGCTGGTATTGTGCGCGGTATCTGCGGCCGTCACCGAGACGGTTTGGCCGTTAGCCTGCGCAGGTGAAATGGTCACGGTAAACTGCCCGCTGGTGTCTGCGGTGCCGGTGCCAATGGTTGCGCCGCCTGCATCTTTAACGGTAATGATGGCACCCGCGTCAGTATGGCCGCTAACCGCGGTACCGGTGGTGTTCACGGTGACGGTATCCGGGATAGCCGGCGGCGTAATATCTGGGGCAATAGCGCTAGCGGCAGCGCTGACGTTGGGGACAGGAGCGTGATCCGAGGCTGTCACGATCACCGCTTCGCCGTTCAGCAACGGTGGCACCAACGGAATCGCAAATGAACCACCAGGGCCGTTTGCTGTTCCTGTCGCAATCACATTACCTTTGGCATCGTTAATAGTGATTGTGGCGCCCATTTCGGCAAAGCCGGTCAGGACAGCGCCGCTGCTGGCGATGGTTACACCAGTAGGGGCGCCTGGCGGTGTGATGTCAGGCGCAAGGAAGGATGTCGACGGGCCAATATTACCGGCTTTATCCTCGGCTAAGACTGTCACCGTTTCACCATTTTTTTGTGGCGTGGTCAGCGTAATAGTGAACGCACCTTTCGAATCTGCGGTGCCTGTACCAATGGTGGCTCCGTTGCTATCTTTCACCGTAACGGTGCTGCCTGCTTCTGTGGTACCGGTAAGCACCTGGCCTTTCGAATCGAGCAGCAGGTTATTCAGCCCAGGGAGGTCGGTATCAACATTCACGGTATAGCTTAGTGAGTCACCGCTGGAGCCAATGCCGTTGTTCGCTGTTGCCGTGAAGACATAGTCTCCGTCGGGAAGTGGTGTTGTGAATTCGTAGTACCAGTTCCCGTTAGGATCTGCGGGATCCTGCAGTGGCATGGCTATGCCGTTGACATAAATTGTGACAAAGCTACCCGCTTCTGCGGTGCCGCGTATCGTAGGCGTTTTATCATTGGTATAGCCACCATTGCTCACTGGCCCGATATTAGGGGCAGTATCATCATCAACAGAGACAATAATCGGCTGACTAGGGAATTTGGTGTCTGCTGCAGGGAAAGTCGTTGGTTTGCTGGCATTACCTGCGGGGTCCGTGACGATTGCGCTTAGCGTTTCACCGTGAGTTTGCGCCGGGTGCAGCGTTATCGTAAACGTGCCGCTGTTGATGTCCGCGGTGGATGTACCGAGCAGCTTACCCTGAGCGTCGTAGATAGAAACGGTGCTGCCTTTTTCGGCTTGCCCGGTGATTTGAGAGCCGTCCACTGACTCAGTCGCGATGATGGCTTGATCTGGTGCCAGGGTATCGACGGTGAAAGCGGGGATCAGAAGGGTGCCGCCTTCAATGCCCGCTTTGCTGGTCTGTGTCACGGTGAGATCGTTATGCAGCCCATCTGACAGTGCTTTATTGGGGGCGATACTCCAGTGTCCACTGCTGTCGACAACCGCGGTGCCGATCACGGTCGTTCCCTGATACAACGTAATGGTGAAACCAGCCTTACCCGTCCCTGAGATAATCGGCTGGGTATCATTTGTTTGCGACCCGAGGGTAATTGCGCCCATATTCGGCGCTTTATTGTCCGCGATACCATCCAATCCCGGCGCTGCTGGCGTTGCCCCATCTATGTTAAGCGTGAAGTTGCCTGAATCGCCGCTTTTGCCGGAACCGTTGGTGGCGTAAACGTTGATGGTATGACTACCATCCAGGAGATCGGACGGCAGCGTAAGCGTCCATTTCCCATCCTTGCCGACGATGACGGTAGCGATTTCGGTGCCGTCTACTTTGATATGAATCGTTGAACCTGCCTCGCCGGTACCGGAGAGCCCCGGTTTGCGGCTGGCAGTCCAACCGTTATTCGGCAGCGTGCTGGTTGAGGTACCTACCGTTCCCGTTGCTGAGGTAATGGTGGGGGTTGAGGGTGCTTTTCCCTGTGTACCGCCGTTATCGGATGAATCGCTGTGTCCGCCGCCGCCGCTGCCGCTTGCGATAGCAACACCGGCGCCAACGGCCGCAACACCGCCTAAGACCCACGGCCAGATGGCGCCGCCGGCTGCAGAGTGCGAGCTGCCGGCAACTAAAATCTCGTCAATACTGGCAATCTCGACGAAGTTGGCGGCGTGCTCCGTATCTCCGACCCACCAGAGGGCGCCATGCTCGTCTTCAAGCACAAGCTGGCTCGTTTGTCCGTCCGTACTCACATAAAAATTCTTAACGGTGATGACTTCCCCTGAATGTAGAGTGATAACCAGGTCGTGATTAACACGTGCCATTGAGGCAATTTCACTACGTTCCAGGTTCAGCTTCACAATTGAAGGCGCATTTAATGTCACGACATCGCCTTCTACATTGGTGGAGACCGTTGTGAGCCTGGAAATAATTGATGAGGTACGCATAGTTTCACTCCATTCAGGATGAATCAGGCAATAGTGAGCTATTGAAAAATCATTCTTGTCAGTCAGTTATGCGGTTAGCTGTTATTGCTTTCATTCAGGTAAAAAAGCCCCAACCCACGGCTGGCATGGACGCTGGGATGATTCTTAAAAAATATTTTCAAATGGATAAAGTTATTTTATAACAAGTTAATATATTGCTATGTATAGCCTTTATTTAATTTGGTATTGATTTTGGTATAGCTCAGAAATAGATGTTCTCACAAGTTAAGCATGGCTTACATGATATTTAAAGGTGGTTAAAATGATATTTTTTATTAGCTATCTATCAGTTTTGAAAGGTTTTTGTGTTGGTTTGTCGAATGATTAATGCCTTGATTAACACTAGTTTTATACTAAATCACTCGATCGCCTTTTTTGGTAGGGGGGATAAAGTGTTAAGGAGGGATAACGTTTAGAAACTGTCAAAAACCATCATTAGGAAATGTCTGAATTTTGATTTTGCTAATATTTTCTTGAGTGAGGGGGGGTGATAGGTGGTCTGATTAATATGATATATCATATATAATTAAGTGGGTTTATGCAGTTTTAGATTATCGTTATTATCTTGCTTCTTTATTTTTATGAGTTGATTAATAAATAAAGTTAATAGTTTTTATATGTCATTATTTCGTATGAGACGAAATATAAACGCCGAACGTCAGATAACTGATTGTTTATTCGAACTGTTACCTCTGGGAGCAAAGATATACCCCCCGTTAAAGGGGAATATATCTTATCAGAAGGCCGTGAGGCGTCGGGGTTACCGCCCCGCGTGCTTCATAATGCGGGCTTTATCAAGCTGCCATTCACGATCCTTGAGATCGGAACGTTTATCGTGCTGTTTCTTACCCTTCGCCACGCCGATTTTTACCTTACACCAGGCGTTCTTCCAGTACAGCGACAGCGCGACGACGGTGTAACCTTCGCGGTTGATTCGCCCGAACAGGGAGTCCAGTTCACGCTGGTTGAGCAGCAGCTTACGGGTGCGTGTAGGATCGCAAACGTAGTGCGTTGATGCTACGGCCATCGGGGTGAAGTTCGCGCCAAACAGGAAGGCTTCGCCGTCTTTCAGGATAACGTAGCTGTCGCCAATGTTGGCTTTACCTGCGCGCAGGGATTTCACTTCCCAACCCTGGAGGGCAAGGCCCGCTTCAAATTCTTCTTCGATAAAGTATTCGTGGCGGGCGCGTTTATTCAGCGCAATCGTGGCTGATCCAGGTTTGTGTGCTTTTTTCTTTGTCATAATGTCCTGAACTTATCGCTTATCTCAATAACACTGCCTCAAGCTCCCGCGAGGCGCAATGGCTTATCTTAGCACGATATAGCCCGCCTCCGTTTTTTTTAGCAGTAGATAAATGATACTATTTACGCCGTGTTCGTGAATGGAAATTGCTATGCCTCAGATTAGCCGTACTGCGCTGGTTCCCTACAGCGCGGAGCAAATGTATCAACTGGTAAACGATGTGAATGCCTATCCGGATTTTATCCCCGGTTGTACAGGCAGCCGTGTTCTGGAGTCTGGCCCGACGCAAATGACGGCGGCGGTGGATGTCTCTAAGGCAGGCATCAGTAAGACCTTTACCACGCGCAATACGTTAACCAGCAACCAGAGCATCCTGATGCATCTGGTCGATGGGCCGTTTAAAAAACTGATTGGTGGCTGGAAGTTTACGCCGCTGAGCCAGGACGCCTGCAAGATTGAGTTCCAGCTTGATTTTGAGTTTACCAACAAGCTCATTGAGCTGGCGTTTGGTCGCATCTTTAAAGAGCTGGCGCTGAATATGGTGCAGGCGTTCACGATGCGCGCTCGCGAGGTGTACAGTGTCGGATAAAATCGCCGTGGAAGTGGCGTATGCGTTGCCGCAAAAGCAGTACCTGCAGCGGGTGACGTTGGATGAAGGCTCGACGGTAGAGCAGGCGATTCAGGCCAGCGGTCTGCTGACGCTGCGTGATGATATTGACCTGACAAAAAATAAAGTCGGTATCTATAGTCGCCCAGTAAAGCTTGATGATGTGGTTCGCGATGGCGACAGAGTAGAGATTTATCGCCCGCTGATTGCCGACCCGAAAGAACTGCGCCGTCAGCGCGCCCAGCAAAAGAGCTGACCCCCCTGTAGGCCGGACGAAGTGCGAGAGCACCGACTCCGGGAGTTCCCCGGCGTCACTGCGTTCGGCCGGGCTACACGTTGTAGGCAGGATTTGGCAACGCCGCCATCCGGCAATCTGCGCAGATCGCAGACATAAAAAAAGCGCTCATTGAGCGCTTTTTTTGCATTTGTTACACACCGCCGCTGATTTATTTGGTCAGCGCTGGTTTGTTGTCGATGTTCGTCAGTACGCCGCTGCTGTTGAAGGTCAGGGTCAGCGTCTGCTGAGTGACGGACTCATGCCCCGGCTGCTGACGGAAAACGTAGAACCAGGTGTTGGTGCCGAACGGGTCGGTCATCATCGGGGTACCTAAGGTATAGGCAACCTGTTGTTGCGTCATGCCAACACGGATTTTGGCAACGTCGTTAGGTACCAGGTAGTTCCCCTGACTAATATCAGGACGGTAAACCACTCGCTCCAGAGTGGAACAGCCTGCAGTCATCATCAGAAGAACCGCTGCGGCAGCAGTCAGCGTTTTACAGCGCATAGTGATTTGATTCCTTTTCGGGCCCGAGCAGTACGCGGCTCATATGTAATGTGCCGATGATAATAGACCTGAGGTAAGTTGGAAACCTTTGATATCAGGTCTTACGGCGTTTTTATTGTGAACTCAGACTCTGAGAAATCAAAAAAGTTTATGCAGCCAGCAACTCTTTCGCGTTTGCCAGCGTGTTCCGCGTGACTTCGCTACCGCCGAGAAGGCGCGCCAGTTCCTGCAGACGGGCACGTTTATCCAGCGGCTGCATGTGCGTTTCGGTCATTGCGCCGTCGGTCTCTTTGCTAACGTAGAAGTGGTGGTGACCACAGCCAGCTACCTGCGGCAGGTGTGTTACGCACATCACCTGAGTGGATTCACCCAACTGGCGCAGCAGCTTACCGACCACCGCCGCCGTTGGGCCGCTGATACCTACGTCGACTTCATCGAAAATTAGCGCCGGGGTTTCCATTTTACGCGCGGTAATCACCTGAATGGCTAACGCAATACGCGACAGCTCACCGCCGGATGCTACTTTGGCAATCGCCTGCAGCGGCTGACCGGGGTTGGTGGTGACGCGGAACTCAATACGGTCTGCGCCTTCGGCGGTCAGGTGCTGCTCTTCAAAACGAACGTCGATATCGAACAGGCCGTGCGGCATGGAGAGCATGTGCATGCTGTCGGTAATCAGCTGTGAAAGTTCCTGAGCGCTTGCCTGGCGCTGCGCATGCAGCTGGCGTGCCGTTTCCATTGCCATCTGATGATGGCGCGATACCGCGTGTTTCAGCGTCTCTAGTGAGTCGCTCTGGTCGTCGAGCAACTGCTGTTCGTCCAGCAGGGATTGATAGTACTCCGGCAGCGCTTCAGGCGAGATCTGATGTTTACGCGCCAGCGAGATCTGTTTTGACAGGCGCTGTTCCAGTTCGTACAGGCGGTTAGGGTCGAGATCCAGACGGTCGCAGTAGTGGCGCAGCTCGTCGCTGGCTTCGCTTAGCTGAATGGCCGCTTCTTCCAGCATATCCAGCACGCCAGCGAGTTTGCCGTCCATGCTTGCCAGTTCACCAGCCAGTTGACGGGCGGTGTAGAGCTGGCTTTGCAGGTTCACGTCCTCACCGTCGGCAAGGATGGTCAGCGCATGCTGGCTGGTGGAGATAAGCTGCCCGCTGTTGGCAAGGCGCTTGTACTCTTCGTCGATTTGTTCGTATTCACCCGGCTGCGGGTGGAATTCGATAAGCTCTTTCAACTGATATTGCAGCAGCTCCGCGCGAGCGGCGCGTTCCTGGCTTTGCTGCTGATGAGTCGCTAGATCGCGGCAGCTTTGGTTCCACAGACGGTAATGTTCGGCCATTTGTTGTGCGAGCGCTGACTCACCGACATAGGCATCAAGCAAGGTTTTCTGGTGTTCAGGCTTCACCAACTGCTGGTGCGCGTGCTGGCCGTGGATTTGGATAAGCAGTTGGCCCAGTTCACGCAGCTGCGACAGCGGCACCGCGGTGCCGTTGATAAAGCCGCGAGAGCGGCCGTCGCTGCTGATAACGCGGCGCAGCAGGCACTCGCGGCCGTCTTCCAACTGGTTCTCTTCGAGCCAGCGCAGGGCCGCAGGGGTGTCTTTGAGCGCGAAGCGGGCGCAGAGGTCGGCGCGGCTGGCGCCAGCACGAACCATATCGGCTTCGGCGCGGCCACCCAGGCATAAGCCGAGGGCATCGATTGCAATTGATTTACCGGCACCGGTTTCACCGGTGATGGCCGTCATGCCGCTGTTGAAGTCGATTTCAAGTTCACGAACGATGGCAAAATTGCTGATGGTCAGTTGTGCTAACATAGCCGCTTCCTGTATGAAAACCCATAACTGTGTTTTCATACAGTATAAACTGGATTTTTATCCAGTAAAGAGGCGGCGACAAAATTAGAACAATTTTTTTGACCAGCCGAGCTTGGTGCTTAATGTGTTGAAATAGCTGTAATCTTTAGGGTGGATCAGGTTGAGATGGTAATCACTGCGGCGAATGAGTACGTCTTCCCCTTCCTGAATAGGCAGGGCTATCTGGCTGTCGCAGCTGATTTCAAGGTCGCTACGGCGGTGCGAGAAGCGTAGGCGAATGGTGCTGTTGCTGTTAATCACCAGCGGGCGTGCCGACAGCGTGTGCGGGAACATGGGCACCAGGGTGATGGCGTCCAGCGACGGCGTCAGAATGGGGCCTCCCGCCGAGAGCGAGTAGGCCGTCGAGCCGGTTGGGGTAGAAATAATCAGCCCGTCTGAGCGCTGAGAGAAAGCAAAGGTCTCGTCGATATAGACTTCAAACTCAATCATATGCGCGACTTTACCCGGATGCAGCACCACTTCGTTGATGGCGGTGCTGATGCGCTTCTGGCAGTTTTGTTGACAGACCTGCGCTTCCAGCAGGAAACGTTTTTCAGCAATAAAGTTGCCATCCAGCACATCGGCTAATTGCTGATGCGCGTTGTCCGGATCAAGGTCGGTGAGAAAACCGAGGTTGCCGCGGTTAATGCCGATAACGCTGATGTCGTAGCGGGCAAGGGTACGCGCCGCGCCGAGCATATTGCCGTCGCCGCCGACCACTACCGCCAGGTCTGCCTTCTGGCCAATTTCCGCCAGCGTGCCGGTCTGGACGTTATCCAGCTTGAGTTCTTTGGCTATCTGGCGCTCAACAATCACCTCGTAGCCTTTGGTGCACAGCCAACGATAGAGCATTTCATGTGTCGTCAGGGCCGTCGGGTGACGGGGATGTCCTACAATACCGATACACTTGAAATGATTGTTCATTTTCTGAATGTCCTTGTGCCGAAGTTGGGTGACAATGTGACAGCTTCCCTTGAAACCCGGAATCTGATCCCCATAATAAGCCAAGTTAGCGAGATGATTGCGAAAAAACGCGGAGAAATTCATGAGTAGTAAAGAACAGAAAACGCCTGAGGGGCAATCCCCGGAAGAAATTATCATGGATCAGCACGAAGAAGTTGAGGCGGTTGAACCAAACGCTTCTGCTGAACAGGTGGATCCGCGCGACGAAAAAATTGCGAACCTCGAATCGCAGTTAGCGGAAGCTGAAACCCGCGAACGCGAAAGCGTCCTGCGCGTGAAGGCTGAAATGGAAAACCTGCGTCGCCGTACCGAAATCGACGTTGAGAAGGCGCACAAGTTCGCGCTGGAAAAATTCGTCAACGAACTGCTGCCGGTGCTGGATAGCCTGGACCGCGCACTGGAAGTGGCGAACAAAGACAACGAAGAGATGGCACCGATGATCGAAGGTATCGAACTGACCCGTAAGTCGATGCTGGACGTGGTGGCGAAGTTTGGCGTGCAGGTTGTGGCGGACATCAACGTCCCAATGGACCCGAACGTACACCAGGCCATTGCGATGGTTGAGTCCGAAGACGTCGCGGCTGGCAACGTGCTGATGGTGATGCAGAAGGGCTATACCCTGAACGGTCGTACCATTCGCGCGGCGATGGTTTCCGTCGCAAAAGCGAAGGCATAATCTTCGCTTAACCCTCTCCCCGGCGGGGAGAGGGGCTATGCTTTAGTCCTTCACGCTTTCCCTAAGCGGCTTCACCGGAATTACCTGTACTTGCTTAATCACGTTTTCCTGTACGTCGAGAATATCAATATCGTACTGGGCGATACGTACACGCGTGCCCGCAGCCGGGATCTCTTCTAACGCTTCCACAATCATGCCGTTAATGGTGCGCGCTTCGTCTTCCGGCAGGTGCCAGTTGAAAGCTTTGTTCAGCTCGCGCACGTTCGCGCCGCCGTCGATAATCACCGAGCCGTCGTTCTGCGGGTTGACCTCTTCGGCCAGCGATGGCGACATCGAGGTGGTAAAGTCGCCGACGATCTCTTCGAGAATATCTTCAACCGTTACCAGCCCCTGAATATCGCCGTACTCGTCGACTACCAGACCCACTTTCTTCTTGTTGCGCTGAAACTTCACCAGCTGTGTGCTGAGCGGGGTACCTTCCGGAACGAAGTAAATCTCGTCGGCGGCGCGCAGCATCAGCTCTTTGGTGAACTCTTTTTTCTCGGTCATCAGACGATAGGCTTCGCGAAGGCGCAGCATGCTGATGGCATCATCCAGCGAGTCACGGTACAGCACGATGCGGCCGTGCGGCGAGTGGGTGAGCTGGCGAACAATCGACTTCCAGTCGTCGTTAATGTTGATGCCGACGATTTCATTGCGCGGCACCATGATGTCATCGACGCTCACTTTTTCGAGGTCCAGCACCGACAGCAACATGTCCTGGTTGCGCCGTGAGATCTGCGAGCGGGATTCGTTCACGATGGTGCGCAGTTCGTCTTTGCTCAACGCGCTGCTGATGGTGATATCGGTTTTGATGCCCATCATGCGCATCAGAATGCGGGTAATCAGGTTCAGGAACCAGACCAGCGGCATCATCAGGATTTGCAGAGGCGCGAGCAGGAAGCTGCTTGGGTAGGCCACTTTTTCCGGGTAGAGCGCGGCAATGGTTTTTGGTAGCACTTCCGCGAATACCAGCACTACGAAGGTGAGAACCCCGGTGGCGATGGCGACGCCCAGGTCGCCGTACAGGCGCATACCGACGATGGTGCCAAGCGCAGAGGCCAGAATGTTGACGAGGTTGTTACCAATCAGCACCAGGCTGATGAGGCGGTCAGGCTTTTGCAGTAGCTTTTCGACGCGACGCGCCGGTTTGTTGCCCTGTTTTGCCAGATGACGGAGCCGATAGCGGTTCAGCGTCATCATGCCGGTTTCAGAACCTGAGAAATAGGCAGAGATGACCACCATGATGATCAGCGTAACGATCAGCGTGGTGGTTGAGATATGTTCCAAGTGGATTCCTTAGTACTTAGCCCACGAATTGTTGAATGACACGGCTACCGAAGTAGGCGAGCGTCAGGATGCCAGCGCCGGCCACGTTAAACCAGACGACTCGACGACCGCGCCACCCTTCATGATAGTGGCCCCATAACAAGACGATATAGACGAACCAGGCGATGATGGAAAGGACGGCCTTGTCGATATTTTCCATGCTGAAGAGGTTATGCATGTAAAACAGGCCGGTACAGAGCGTCAGCGTGAGCAGCACGACGCCAACCTGGGTGATGTGAAACATTTTACGTTCAATGACCATCAGCGGCGGCATTTCATGGCTGAATGCCAGCTTCTTATTTTTCAGCTGATAGTCAATCCACGCCAGCTGCAGCGCATACAGCGCGGCAATAATCAGCGTGGCGTAGGAGAACAGCGACAGACCGATATGCACCATCATTCCCGGCGTGGTTTCCAGGTGAGTAATAAACTCGTTGGGCATAAAGGTGGCAAAGGCGAGGTTTATCAGCGCGAAAGCGTAGACGATAGGCAACAGCAGCCAGCCGCGGTTTCGCGAGGCGACGATGGTCATCACCGTACAGATCATCAAGCTCACCAGCGAGCCGACGTTCAACAGGCTGAGGTTCTGCCCGCTTTCACCGCCCGGCAGAATACGGGCTTCCAGCGCAAACGCGTGGCACACCAGCGCAACGGTGGCAGAAAGAATCGCCATACGCCGCCAGCCGCTGTTTTTTTGCAGCAGGCCGGGAATGATCAGCGCCAGGCTGATGGAGTAGGCAACAAGCGCGAGCAGGGCAAAAACAGGCATAAAGTGTCGGCAGTCGTCAAATAGAAGAAAGAGATGCAGTATATACGCAAAATCATTCGAGTTGTATCAAGGCGCAGATCCTGCGTGAAGGATGATGTGAATGGCGTAACGTGATGCAGCGCTAACCGCAGCATCACAACTCCCCCGGTGTCGTGTTATACTCCGGCAAATTTTCGTTTTTTTGTCGCGCTAGCGACTCACGTTTCCACCCCAGGCGAGAGACAATGTTTGATAATTTAACCGATCGTTTGTCGCGCACGCTGCGCAATATCAGTGGCCGTGGACGCCTTACTGAAGACAACGTAAAAGAGACGCTGCGCGAAGTGCGCATGGCGCTGCTGGAGGCTGACGTTGCGCTGCCGGTAGTGCGTGATTTTATCAATCGCGTAAAAGAAAAAGCGGTTGGTCATGAAGTTAACAAGAGCCTGACCCCGGGTCAGGAGTTCGTCAAAATCGTTCGTAGCGAACTGGTTTCGGCGATGGGCGAAGAGAACGAGACGCTCAACCTGGCGGCGCAGCCACCGGCCGTGGTGCTGATGGCGGGCCTGCAGGGGGCGGGTAAAACCACGAGCGTCGGTAAGCTCGGTAAGTTCCTGCGTGAGAAGCACAAGAAAAAAGTGCTGGTCGTCTCTGCCGATGTTTATCGCCCTGCGGCGATCAAACAGCTGGAAACCCTGGCTGAACAGGTTGGTGTGGACTTCTTCCCGTCCGACGTGGGCCAGAAGCCTATCGACATCGTTAACGCCGCGCTGAAAGAAGCGAAGCTGAAATTCTACGACGTGCTGCTGGTGGATACCGCCGGTCGTCTGCACGTTGACGAAGCGATGATGGACGAAATCAAACAGGTTCACGCGGCGATTAAGCCGGTTGAAACGCTGTTTGTCGTCGACGCGATGACCGGTCAGGATGCCGCGAATACCGCGAAAGCCTTCAATGAAGCGCTGCCGCTGACCGGCGTGGTGCTGACCAAGGTCGACGGTGATGCGCGCGGCGGTGCGGCGCTTTCTATTCGTCACATTACCGGTAAACCTATCAAGTTCCTCGGCGTCGGCGAGAAAACCGAAGCGCTGGAGCCGTTCCACCCGGATCGTATCGCTTCCCGTATCCTCGGCATGGGCGACGTGCTGTCGCTTATCGAAGATATCGAAAGCAAGGTTGACCGCGCGCAGGCTGAGAAGCTGGCGACTAAGCTGAAGAAGGGCGATGGTTTCGACCTGAACGACTTCTTAGAACAGCTGAAGCAGATGAAAAACATGGGCGGTATGGCAAGCCTGATGGGCAAGCTGCCGGGCATGGGTCAGATCCCTGATAACGTCAAATCGCAGATGGATGACAAAGTGCTGGTGCGTATGGAGGCCATCATCAACTCGATGACGCTGAAAGAACGCGCGAAGCCGGAAATCATCAAAGGTTCCCGCAAACGTCGTATCGCCCAGGGCTGCGGCCTGCAGGTGCAGGACGTTAACCGTCTGCTGAAGCAGTTCGACGACATGCAGCGCATGATGAAGAAGATGAAGTCGAAAGGCGGCATGATGAAAATGATGCGCGGCATGAAAGGGATGATGCCACCAGGATTCCCTGGCCGTTAATCTCTCCTGAGCAGTGCGCTGACCGACGGGTCGCGCACTGCTGCAATGACGAACACGTCGACTTCGCACTGTCTATTACGATAACGCCCTGGTTATCGTGCGGTAAAAGACAGATGTTGATTGCAATTCCCCCAGAAATGAGTAAAATTTTCGGGCTTTTAATATGACACCGGGCCCCTTCCCTCGATGGGGCCCGGTTGTTCTATTCACACAAGAGGATGTTATGGTAACTATTCGTTTAGCTCGTCACGGCGCTAAAAAGCGTCCGTTCTACCAGGTTGTTGTTACTGACAGCCGTAACGCACGCAACGGTCGCTTCATCGAGCGCGTTGGCTTCTTCAACCCAATCGCTTCTGCGACTGAAGAAGGCACCCGTCTGGACCTGGATCGTATCGCACACTGGGTTGGCCAGGGCGCAACTATCTCTGATCGCGTATCTGCGCTGATCAAAGAAGCTAAGAAAGCAGCTTAATCTGTCACGGTGGTCATGATGAGCAAGCAACACACCGCACAAGCACCTGTTGATCCGATCGTATTGGGGAAAATGGGTTCTTCCTACGGTATCCGTGGTTGGCTCAGAGTGTTTTCCTCCACCGAAGACGCCGAAAGCATTTTTGACTATCAGCCCTGGTTAATCCAGAAGGCGGGTCAGTGGCAGACCGTTGAGCTGGAAAGCTGGCGCTACCACAATCAGGATATCGTCATTAAGCTGAAAGGCGTTGACGATCGCGATGCCGCGAATCTGCTGACGAACTGCGAAATTATCGTGGATTCTTCGCAGCTGCCGGCGCTGGAAGATGGAAGCTATTACTGGAAAGACCTGATGGGCTGCCAGGTAGTAACCACCGAAGGCTACGGTCTCGGTAAAGTCATCGATATGATGGAAACCGGGTCAAATGACGTTCTCGTCATTAAGGCAAACCTGAAGGATGCATTTGGTATCAAGGAGCGGTTGGTTCCGTTCCTCGATGGGCAGGTTATCAAGAAAGTCGATCTCACTACTCGTACTATCGAAGTAGATTGGGATCCTGGTTTTTAAACCACCGGATAAACGGTAAAAGACGGCGCTATGTGGATTGGCATAATTAGCCTGTTTCCTGAAATGTTCCGCGCAATTACCGATTACGGGGTAACTGGCCGGGCAGTTAAAAATGGCCTGCTGAACATCCAGAGCTGGAGTCCTCGTGACTTCACGCATGACCGGCACCGTACCGTGGACGATCGTCCTTACGGCGGCGGACCGGGGATGTTAATGATGGTGCAACCTTTACGGGACGCCATTCATGCAGCAAAAGCCGCGGCAGGTGAAGGCGCGAAGGTGATTTATCTGTCACCTCAGGGACGCAAGCTTGATCAAGCGGGCGTCAGCGAACTGGCCACGAATCAAAAGCTGATTCTGGTATGTGGTCGCTACGAAGGCATAGATGAGCGCGTGATTCAGACCGAGATTGACGAAGAATGGTCTATCGGCGATTACGTTCTCAGCGGTGGTGAGTTACCGGCAATGACGCTGATCGACTCCGTTTCCCGGTTTATACCGGGTGTACTGGGTCATGAGGCTTCAGCATTCGAAGATTCGTTTGCTGATGGATTGCTGGACTGCCCACACTATACTCGCCCTGAAGTGTTGGAAGGGATGGAGGTACCGCCGGTTCTGCTGTCGGGAAACCATGCTGAGATACGTCGCTGGCGTTTGAAGCAGTCGCTGGGCCGCTCCTGGCTTAGAAGACCTGAACTTCTGGAAAACCTGGCTCTGACTGAAGAGCAAGCAAGGTTGCTGGCGGAGTTCAAACAGGAACACGCACAACAGCAACATAAACATGATGGGCTGGTCTGAGACCCCCAAATATCAGTTTACCCAGGATAAGAGATTAAATTATGAGCAACATTATTAAGCAACTTGAACAAGAACAGATGAAGCAGGACGTACCTTCCTTCCGTCCGGGTGATACCGTGGAAGTGAAAGTATGGGTTGTTGAAGGTTCCAAAAAACGTCTGCAGGCATTTGAGGGCGTGGTTATCGCTATTCGTAGCCGCGGTCTGCACTCTGCATTCACTGTTCGTAAAATTTCCAACGGCGAAGGCGTTGAGCGTGTCTTCCAGACTCACTCTCCAGTTGTTGACAGCATTGCTGTTAAACGTCGTGGTGCTGTACGTAAAGCTAAACTGTACTACCTGCGTGAGCGCACTGGTAAGTCTGCTCGTATCAAAGAGCGTCTTAACTAATAGCGCTTTCACGCTGCATCCAAAGCGTGTTAGAAAACAAGGGGTTAGCGATAGGCTAACCCCTTTTTTTGTTTTTGTGTCCACGGAATGACCACGCAGAATCGCTTTGTGTCCACAGGTGTCCACTGATAGCAGATAATAAAAAACCTGCCGAAGCAGGTTCTAAAGCCAAAGCTGATGTTGTTGATGTCGGGTCGGGTGGGGCGGGGCTGGTTCAATTTCGCCCGGCTTCACAATGAATCGAGCGAGAGTCTCGTGGGTCACAAAGGTGCATCCACAGTTGATATTCTGACATTGGTGGTAACGTTCTTTCGTTTCCATACTCAGGTACCGGCTGGACCTTGCGTGAGCTGCATCCTGACATAATGGGCAGTGCATCATAATCTTTCCCCCTCTACTGGCTTGAGAGAATGATAATCTTAAAACTTACATTTGCAAGTCACAGCGTGCATTTTTGCCTGTGAGCGTTTGAAGCTCACAATATGCCATGGTTTAATCGTCACCCCCTTCGTCCTCATACTCCACATCAGAAAGCATCACCTCAAGCTCTACAGCCGTCGTGAAGCCATTCCCGCCGAGATTATGAGTCACCTTGCTGATTATCCATGCTTGCTCGTCTATGACGCTCTTAAAGCCTGAGACCCTGACCGGCATTTCTGGATAAATATCTTCGCGGCCGGTCGCTAACATAATGGAGAACTCCGCAACCCCGCGCTGCAATTTATCCCACTTCGCCTGAGCTGCGCGCATCGCTTGCGCCTTTGTCGCGTAAATGGTCGTCAGCGCGAAAACGTTGTCAGATTCACCGGCCATGTATTCACCCTCGCGGGCTTCCTGCTCTTTTTGCTTTTTGGCCGTGGCTTTACTGCTCACTGGTTTTGCTTTCGGGTGCTGTAGCGCCCGGAGGTGTTGCTCTTTGGGCTTACGTTTCAGCTTCACCGTCTGCTTTTGTTTCGCCGGTTTCGGGTCTTTGGTGTGTAACCATTTAGCGGTTACGCCGGTGTAAGCGCCACGGTCAGCAATGGCAAACTGATGACGGTCGCCGTCGCTACGCTGGATTGTTATCTGAGGGATAGCTTTTCCGCTGGCCGTGGTGCCACTTCCCGCCCTGAGCATCAGCAGTTTACCGGCTTTCACCGATACCGCGCCGCCGTTGCGCTCTGCGAGGCGAGTCAGGAAAACGGCGTCGGATTCCTGAGACTGGTCGATATGCGGAATCTGGATCCCCGCAAGAGAATTGGCGACGCTGGCCGTTAATTTGTTCCGCTCAGCTATCGAGCTGACGATAGCGCCGAGCGTGGTATCGTGCCATGACTCTTCACGGCGGGAATTGAGCGTTCCGCGAAAATCAGCGCTACGGGCGAGAATGGTTACCGTATCCGGCGCACCCCGGTGCTCTACCTCATCGACGGTAAATCGCCCCTTGCTGACCAGAGAGAAACCTTTCCACCCCAGATACAGCGACAATACCGCACCGCGAATCGGCAACGCGACCAGACCGTCAGTATCATCGAGCTCGATGTCGAGCTGGTCGGCCTCAAATCCCCGATTGTCCGTCATCGAGAGGTTAATCAGCCGGTCGCTGATATTGCCTGTGATATCTTTGCTTTCCAGTGTCAGCATAAAGTCGGGCGTCAGTGTGGCGCCCGCGCCGGTGATAATATCCAGCATGATTACGCCCCCGCCATCGACAGCAGATCGCCAGCTTTCCCGACCAGACTCTCGGCTTGTTTTCCGATATCACCATATACCGCCGCGAGCGACTCATCGACACGAGTCAATGACAGGGTAAAACTGATTTTTCGGGGCGACCCATCCTCAAAAAATACCGTGCCGGTCTCCGAGACATTGCTGACAACAAACATCCCGTAAATCCAGCCTGAGCCAGAGATAAGCGGCCATGCGCGCCCCTGTTCAGCCATCGCATACAGCGCCAGCATCGTGAGCTTACCGCCGGTCAGCTCAGGATACAGGTCACCGCTCAGGGTGATTTTATCTTCCCCCTCGCCGAGATACTGAAAAGCGTCACGCTTCCCGATGCGAGAGTTTGACGCCCAGCTATAATCTGCGCTGCGCTGCATGCTCTGGTAGGGCAGCGTCTGACGCATAAAAACAAACATACCTAATGCCAGCATCATAATCAGTCTCCTTAGTCATGCATCATGCTTGCGCGGGCTTTGGCGCGCTTATCACGTTCATACTTCTCTAATGCATCCTGCAAATCATTACCCAACCGACCTCCCGGCATACCATTGCCCGGCACGGTGATTTGATAGGTTGGCCTACTCTGGTCGATGTAGGTTTTACCGGCGGGTGCCGTGACCGGCTGATAGCTGTTGTATGAGCTGATAGCGGGGCTGTAGCCGTTCTGCGTCGCCGCATTGGCTTTCGCCGCCGTCTGGTCAAGCGAGCTGGATTCTTTGTTAATAATGCCGAGCTTTTCGAGCACCCAATCAATCCCGCTTCGCAGCTTATTAAAGGCGTTAAGCGGCATCAGCAGCGCATCGGCCAGCGTCTGACCGAACATAACCCCGACATCACGACAACTGTTGAGCGTGTCCTGAGTCGCTTTCACCGGCGCAATCAGGTCTTTAAACCACTGCCAGACGCCGCGAAGTTTTTCGCCGAGACCGACAAAGATGGGCGCTAGCGGTGCGAACATTTCCCCGACCGGCGCAAAGGCACTCATGAGCCCCTCGACCACACCGGCAAAGAATGCGCTGATAGGCTCCCAGTATTTACGGATAAGCAGCGCGCCAGCGACAACAGCCGCCGCTACCGCCACGACAGGCCACGTAATAGCACCAATAGCCGCAATGACCCCGCCGCTGATTGTCGTAATTACTGCACCGAGTGCGCCAGCGGCCGCGATGATGGCATTAATCCCGGCAATAACAGGCCAGGCAATCAGACCGATGCCACCAATAACACCAATCAAAGCAAGCGCGCCACCGGCAATAAGACCAATGGTCTGAGCCAGATCTTTATTTTTTTGTATCCAGCCATCGAGTCGTAAAACGTATTTTGTGGCCGTTTGGGTCAGATTGCGGAGCGACTCCTCTTGCTGGTCGTAAAGGTCAGTCCCGACCGCCTCGTAAGCAGACTGAAATTCTTTAAAGTCGCCGCCGAGATTATTCTGCATGACCTCGACAAGCTCGGCGGTTTTTCCGTCAGAGTCTTTAATCAGGCGGGTCAGATTGTCCAGTTTTCCGCTGGCCGCTGCGGCCATCAGGACGCTGGCCGACGAGCTGGCTTCTTCACCGAAAATTGCTTTCATGTATTCCGAACGCTGGCCGGTACCGAGATTGTTTTTCTCAAAGCTGGCTTGCATTTCTTTCAGGATGGAGAAGATTGGCCGGGTGTTGCCCTTGCTATCCATTGTTTTGACGCCCAGCTCCTTAATTGCGTCATATGCCTTACCGGATGGTGCCTGTAGTCGACTCAATACGGCACGGCTACCGGTACCGGCCATTGAGCCAGTGATATTGTTGTCATGAAGCGCACCAATCATCGCGGCGGTTTCTTCCAGGCTTACACCTGCATTTTTCGCCACTGGCGCGACATAAGTCAGTGAGTCACTTAACCCGGCAAAGGTGGCCTGTGTTTTATTCATGGCCATCGAGATTACATCGGCAATATGTGTCGCCTTATCATCTGCGAGACCGAATGCGGATTTCGTCCCGATAAGAAGTTTTGCGTTATCCTCCATGGATTCTTTATTTGCGAGCGACATATTCAGGATGGCGGGTGTCTGCGCGAGAATGCCGTCTTTATCCGCGCCGGATTTCGCCACGATAATTTGTGCCGCTGCGGCGTCGTCCGCAGATGCGGCTGTATTATCACCCAGTGTTCTGGCTTGCCCTTTCAGCGCCTTCATGTCAGCCGATTCTTTATCGAGGCCAAGTACCGCCTGAAGCTCTGAGTTCTTCAGAGAAAAATCAAAACCGGGTTTGAGCACAGCGCCGCCAGCAACAACACCAGTGGTTGCCATCCCGACACCAGCCACCCCAACATTACGCGCACCAGAGGCGAGCTTCTGCCCGGATTCATAACGGGATTTAACGGCGCTCAGTTTTGCCTGTTGCGTACTGACGCGCGCTAGTGCCTCACGCTGACGATTGAGCTGTGACGTCGTTTCACTGATGGTGGTTTTCAGTCGCTGCTCATCGGTCGACAGTTTGCGGGTATTAATCCCGGCCTGACTGAGCTCCTGACGCTGACGCTGCACAGATAACCGGAGACCGTTATATTTGAGCTGAAGGTCAGCCGCATTTTTTTTCGCGAGCTCCATCGCTCGAGCCTGTGCACGGGTCGGGCTTTCAGTATTTTTAAACTGGACGGCCAGCGCGGCGGCTTCCTGCTTTGCCTGTTTCAGTGACTGACCGGTTACGGCCAGTTGCGCGCTGGTTTTGCGAAAACCGTCGATTTTCGATGCCTGACCGTTTAAATCACGCAGGGATTGTTGAGTCGTGCGGATATCACCAGACAGCGATTTGCTCGCCGTCTGGATCGCTTTAAAGGGTCGGGTCGCCTGGTCGACAGCTTTCAGGAGCACTTCGAGTTTGAGGTTATTACTCATTCGTGTTTCCGCTTCGCTGTAGCGCTTTTTCGCGCCAGTTGACGAGCTCGGTCAGGCTCATGGGATAAAGGTCTGATGGCGACCAGTGGAAAATTACCGCTATGTCAGCCATCAGGTCATCGACCGAGAGTTTTTTGGGGAAGGTTAAGCCGCCGAACTCGGTGACAAAAAACCCACCACCTTACCGGCAAACGACAGCAGGTCTGGCAGCTCCAGCGCGGCGGCTTCCTGTTCGGTCAGTGACGGCATGGTCATGCGTGGCAGCACTTTAATCAGCGCATCGACGTCGGAGTTTGCGACAGATGCCAGGCTAACACCGCGCAGGGTTCCGGCGGTCGGTTTTAACAGCGTGACATCGGTAATCACCTGCTCACCGCGCTTGATAGGTTTAATCAGAGTGACGATATTTTCGTTAGTTTTTCCCATGATATTTCTCTTTAAACTCAGGTTTCAGGATGCCCGGCCAGCCATGCTGACCGGGGCAGAAATTACAGGCCGATGTTTTGTCGGTGCGCCTCGAGCATGTCGGTGCCGCTCACTTTTTCGATGAGGTTCACCGTGTCGATTTCCACCAGTTCCGAGCCATTCATCGTCAGCTTGAAGTAAGTACACATAAGCGAGATTTTCGACTCGGTGTCTTCGCCTTGTTTGGCTTCGCCGAGGTCGATTTCTTTCTGACGTCCACGGAGAACAACCTCAACCGGCACGGTCTCGCCGGTGTCGTCACGCTGATAAGACCCGGCGAAGCGCAGCGGGACAGAGGCCGTGCCGGTGGCAGCGTATAGCGACCAGATAGCGTCATCAGGGAAACCACCGAGCGAGATTTCAGCCGACAGCGCATCGTCATCGAGGCCGAGGTCGACCGGTGCCGAGCCGTTCATCCCGCCGCCGCGATAATTCTCGAGCTTACGGGTCAGTTTTGGCAGCGTGACGGACTGCACGACGCCGAGATAACTCACCCCGTCGATAAACAGATTCATGAGTTTGAGCTTGCGCGGTAATGCCATTGGTCAGGCTCCTTATTTGCTGTTCACTGACGAGATAAGATTCGCCAGATATTTGTCGGTGATGCGCTGGCGCAGCTTCAGGTTTTCCAGTGGCGGCACCGGCGTATAGTCGTAATCGATAAGCAACTGACCGGCTTTCAGCGTTTCTTTGCTGTTGGCCTCAGCATCAAACCAGCACGTCGCATCGATGATGTAACCGCCGGTTTTCAGCTCGCGGAATTTCGCGTTGATACCGTCGATAATGTCGCGAATCAGGGTCGCGGTAATCGGCTTATCGACCGCCCACATATGACCCTCGGCCATCGTATCGGCGATGATTTGCGCGGTGCGGGTGTAGTTTTCAAACTGAAACAGCGGGTCATCGGAGCAATTACGGTTACCCCAGAAGCGGAAACCATCGGCACGAATCAGCGTCGTGATACCGGCTTCGTTGAGCAGGTCGGCATCGGTGCCGGATTCCTGCAAATCCCAGAAGACTGATGCGCTGATACCAGTGACACCGTTGACGCCGACGTTTGACAGGGTTTTATGCCACCCGGTGTCATTGTCAATTTTGGCGCGCAACCCCAGCGCGATGGCGGTCGCGTAGGTGGTTGTCGTCGCGTTGGCCATCGTGTCCCACCCGAGGAAATCAGGCCAGATAATCATGAGCTCACGGGCGCTGAAGTTTTCGCGATAGGTGATAACGTCGGAAATGGTTTTACAGCCCCATGCGCTGACGTAGGCAAAGGCGCGCAGCTTCTGAGCCACAGACGCAAGTGCGGTCGCGACCTCCTGAGTATCGAGACCCGGCACACCGAGAATGCGGGGCTTCACGCCGGTGACCGCTTTCGCCGTTAACAGCGCTTTCAGCCCGGTGTATTTGCCGTTCTCATCCGTGGTTCCGATGATGTTTGAAATGGTTTGCGCCTGAGCCTCTTCGTCGTCGCCGGTACCCTCCTCGACGCGCACGACAATAACAACCGGCTTTGACTGGTCGGCAATGGCCTGTAAGGATTTTGCCAGGGTACCTTTGGTACCGGCTTTCGCAATGGCGCTTTGTGGGCTGGTAATCAGTACCGGTTCATTGAGCGGGAACATATCGGCGTCAGCATCACTGGCCGTGCAGACCATGCCGACAACCGCCGTTGATACGGTCGAGATTGTGCGTGTACCGTCGTTAATTTCGACGACTTCGACGCCGTGATGGAAATCACTCATCCGTTTAACTCCGTTAGTTGGGGTGAGTGATATTGTCTGGTTTACGCCTGTATGCGGCTATTTGTCAGGGATGTGAAGGGAATGGCACAACGGGAAAGCAGAAAAAAAAGGCGCTATTAGAGACTAAAAGCGCCTGATGATAATTAATCGAGGGTCGGCCAGTCGACCGGGAGAATGTCGGTTTTCGTCGCGTTGACGGCATCGATATAATCCAGAGTCCTGTTGAGCTGACTTTGTTCGTCATCCGTCAGTGTGCGACCGGCCTGTAATTTGAGCTGAATCACGGCGATAGACGCCAGCGCGGCATTAATCAGCTCAGTTCGATATCGTTCAGCATCTTCAACCGCTGCGGCATGCCGTGCGACGGTATCAGTTACCCATTCGCTACCGTTCCATATATCAAAATCGGTCGCCGGTGAGGCAGAAACAAACCCCTCTTTCAGCCCCCCTAGATAGTTCACACGTACCGCGCTTCGGTCAGCAATTGAATAAACCGTTTCGCCTCGATGGTCTTCTGATGCCTGCCACTGACCATCGTCAAAAATCCACGCCTGACCAGCGACGGGCTCACCGGGCGCAATCATGGTCGAATTACCGGGCAAACTGACGCCAACATGAATATATTCATCAGACCAGCCACGATATTCTTTTGATTTTGCATCGTAATAATATACGCGCACATTCCCGGCGGCCGTCACATAACCTTTTTCATTAAACTGAATCCCCATCATGCAGCCCTCACCAGAAAGTTAAATGCAATATTTCGTGGACGTACTTCCGTTGAATCGTCACGGCCATATGATTCACTGGAACGAGAGGCATCAAAACTAAACCCTCTGCTGTTGATAGCCTGAGCATCCTGGTAGTTAGCAGCGCCCTGAGTTGAGTATGCAAACGCTCCTGAGCCGCCAGCGTATCGGCTATCCATTGCTGTTCTGAATAGACCGGTGATATTTGGTGCGGCATCCAGTTGGCTCGACAGAATTTCGCGATCGACATCAATACCACGCCCATCGTCCCGGACACGGATAAACTCACCGCGCACGTCAGCCAGTACACAGCTCGGATTAATCAGCGCCATAATCGGAAAAACTTCCGGGTCAAATGTCGCGCCGTTCCATTTCAGATAAACATGTTCAGACCATTCAGGGATTAACTCATTAGGCATTTCCTCGGCTGACCAGTAAAACGGAATGCCGATTGGTGCCTCGCCGATCCCGTTTTTTTTCAAACCAAGGTTTTCGAGAACCTCATCAGCGAGACCAGCCTCAGCGATTTCTTTCAACGCGTTTTTAATCAACAGATATTGTGAGTGCGGATTCGCTTTCGCCTCATGCGCTTTGACCTGCTTGTCGACATAGCTCTTTACCTCGATAACGCCGTCATCGACATATTTTCGGGTTGCCAGTACGACTGACGGGTCTACCTTCAGGGTGATAGATGCCGAGCTCGAGACAACCAGAATCATTCGAATCGTCTGCGTTCGACCGCTCCCCTCGGTGAGTAATGGCTTGTAGGTCTCCGGGCAGTTGGCGACCGCAATCAGTACGCCGGTATCGTCATAAAGGCCAATCTCACGGATCCAGAAACCGCCCTCATTCTCGGGGATGACCTGCTCGGCAATAATCTGACCGGCGTCGTTGTCATCGACGCTCAGTGAGTTAATCGCCGCGATTCGGAGCTGGTTAATCAGCGTGGTCTGCGTCGGTGATGGGGTCGGCAGTTTGCCGTTAGCGTCACCGACACCCATTTGTGTGATATTCAGTTTAAGACCGAGTGCGGTCGCGTTCGCCAGTCGCGCCGCGCCCTGATTTGTCAGGGTGGCAAAGTATTTCGTCGTCATGCGCTTACTCGCAGGTTATCAATCAGATGAACGGCCGAAGCCGGATAAAAATCACCACCGACGACAATCTCTTCAGCGGTGAAGGGGTAAACCGATAAAATGTCGCCGTCGTAACAGGTCGCCCCCACATACGCGACGCCGGTCGTACTCAGGCTGATAGCGAGCCCGGTCAGGTGGCGGCTCGCCGGTTTGGCACCGGCAATCAGGCGCTCGAGCTCCTGAAACATTTCGTCGGTGATGCCGGTCTCGAGGACGCCAACAACCAGCCGAAACGTTCCCGGCTCCTCGTTAAGCTCCCACCACTCCTTAACCTGAATCAGATAGCCGAGCGGCTCCACCACGCGCCGTAATGCGGCGATGGTGCCTTTGTGTTGATGGATATAAAACGCTGAGGCGATGACGCTGCGTTTTGTCGCCTCCGGCCACTTTTCATCCCACCGGTCGACGGAAAACGCCCACGCCAGATAGGGCAGCAGCCGCACCGGGCAGGTGCGCCAGTTCCACAACGTGCGAAGCGGTACCGGCACACGCTCGATATCGGCGGCCGCACGAGCGGCGGCAACCTCCAGCACCGACGAGCCAACGGGCAACAGCCGGTTATCACTCATCGGCACCCCCGTCAGCGATGCTGTATTCGGTGCAATAAGATGCCTGGTATTGTGTGAGCACAATGTCAGCCAGTGGCGCGGCCAGCTCGACGCGCTGCACACCTTCAACGTGTAGGGCGGCATAGATGGCTGACCGGCGAATGTCGCGGCCTAAGCGCTGTTGTGCGCTGATATACGCTTTGAGTTTTTCCTCAGCGGCCAGACGGATGGGCTCGGATTCGGGACCAGGATAAAAATAAAGAATCGCGTCAATCTGGTACGGCACAATCTCAGCACTTTGCACCGTCACCCGGTCGCCGACGGGGCGCACGTCTTCAGCATTCAGCGCTTTCTCTACAGCGGCGAGCAGGTCGTCAGGTGCCGTGCCGTCATCCTCACGCGACAGTACGGTAATGGTCACACAGGCCGGTGACGGACTAACGACCGAGACATCAGCGACACGCCCGTCGGCGCTGCGGCCGTGGTATTCATACGCGCCGACCGGACCAGCCACACTGAGCCCCTCGTACGCCTGTTGCGCGCGTAACCGTAAATCAGCGTCAGATTCCATGACCGCCGGTGTCGGCGGGATGGTGCTGTCGTCGGCAGGGGTCACAACCTGACGCGCGGTGTTGTTGTTACCAGCCATCACGTCGAGGTCGTTATTATTCGCATAGGCCAGCGTACAGGCCTGAGCTGCATCGTTCACACGCTGACGCCAGATGACCTCACGGTAGGCGTTTTCCTCGAGATATTTCACCAGTGGTTCAGACTCGAGGGCGAGAGTACGCGCGACAGCTTCCTGTTGCTCTTCAGGGTAAAGCGAGACCAGCGTCGCTTTGCGTTCCGCGAGAATGGTCTCAAAATCCAGCGTTTCCACGACGTCAGGCGCGGGGAGCTGGCTCAGGTCGATGGTTGCCATAAATTCAACTCACAGGGATGGTTAGAGAAATGGTTTTGCCGGTGTCTTTGGTCTCGCCGGTCAGGTCGACAATCATCTGGCCGTTAAACTGGCGTTCGACCGTCAGCGAGCTGATGCTGATGCGCGGCTCCCACTTCAGCAGCGCCATATAACAGGCGCACATAATTTGCAGCTTCAGCGCGTCGGTCTGCGGCATATCAATCAGGGAGAACAGCAGCGAGCCATAATCGCGGCGCATCACGCGAGAGCCGAGCGGCGTTCGCAATATATCGCCACAGCTCTGACTGATGTGCTCAGCGTCAGTGATAGCGCGCCCGGTTGCGCGATTCATGCCGATGTAACGGGTCGTCATTTTGTGCCCTCAGTCCAGTCGCCGCCGCGCTGAATTTTCCCGTGGCCGTGGTCATCCACCTGTACGCCATTTGATTTGAACGTGCCGCCGGTGTGCTCGATATCGCCGCTCATCTTCCCGCCTTTGGTAACCTCGAGCGTTGCGGCCGTCAGTTTGTTGGTGCAGACCACTTCCGGGGTATCGAGGGTGATGCGGGTCTCGGCTTTCACGGTCACCATCGGTACCGTCACGGCGATGGAATCCGACGCCGTAACGTCTGCGGTTTTGATACCACTGACGGTCAGCGCGCCGGTCTCCGGTTCGTATTCGATAACCGCCCCGTCAGGGAAGGTGATGTGAAATGCATCAGCCGACGCCGACGGCGCGGGATGGTCATCAGAGAAAATACCGGGCAACACAAAGGCGGTATCGAGCTCACCACCCACGGCCAGCAGTAAAACCTGTTCGCCCACAGAGGGAGCCCACCACGTGCGAGAGCGACCGGCGCGAGCAGTCAGCCACTGAAGCCAGTCAGTCGTAATGCCGCCAGTCTGGACACGACAGCGCCCGTCATCGAGGTCGACTTCGACGATGACGCCGGTGCGAATCAGGTTGCGAAGGAGGCGTAAAGCATCCTGAAGATTTGCGCGAGTATTCATACAAGGAAGGATGCCGCCCGGTGCTCTGAGCGGCAATTGATGCGGGTTTTACTGTCGATGGCACAACGTTAAACGGACAATTTAGCGATGATAATTTCTTCCACGGTCTGACGGTCTTCAGCACTAAACCCGATGAGCGGTCGGGCGTCGTACTGCACCGGTGCACTGTTTCGCCCTGGCTTATCTTTGAGGCCGTACTGATGCACATTCACCATTCTTTGCACCTTGCCGGCGAACTCCACGACCGCCGCGTCATTTCCCGCCGTGGCTTTCATAAAGCGACTGGTACGGAGCTTCGCGAACATTTCCCGCTTAACCCGGCCTTTTTTCGCTTTCACCGGCTGGCGTTTTCGGGCGGCGTATGGGGTGCCGTCGGGCGCTTTCTGCGTTTTAATCCGGCGCTGTTGTCGGGTTCTCAGGGTCTTCGCGATATCTGCGGCCATCTTGCGCCGGGCGGTCGGTGACAGCGCCGCAATCAGTGCCGCGAGCTTATCGTCGAACGGTTTAAAATCATTCATACCAGCGGCTCAGGTGGCTGAGGTTCCGGCACCGTCTCGATATGCAGTTTATCCCCTTCCTCCCTGACGAGGGTGCGCTCGGTCAGCATCAGGCTGATACTGATATCGGCGCTGTCATTGCTATTGATATCAGCAAAATAGGTGAAGCCCTTTTTGCGTCCCTCATCGGTTGTCATGATATCGGCCTGATGAATTCGCAGCCATGCCTGAATCGGCACGAGCAGCAGCTCGATATCGCCGGTGAAGTCAGTCACCACCACATTGAGCGTGTACTGATTTTCAAACGACAGCGACGTCGCCAGCGTGGAGGCTAATTTCCCGTTATCGATAAAGATGCGCATCATTTCCGGGTTACGAGCCAAATCAGGCACGGCGTCAGTTAAGGCTTTTCGCAGACTCTTCGGCTTGTACATCGATTTTATCCTGACAGTTTTTCACGGTTCTGACCTGAAGCGCACAGCGCTCGAGGGCGCTTTCGAGCTGGCGTATATCCGCGCTTAGATCGCCATTGGTGGCCGGGTCACTTCCCGGCATCGGGCAAAGGCTGACTTTCGGGCAGGCGTTGTAAACAATCACCGGCGTCGGCACAGGCGGCGCGCTGGTGCAACCGGCGCACAGCATCAGGCAAATCAGCGCTATACCAGCGGCGTAGCTGTTCGTTTTCATTGAGTAACCTCGTGATGGTCTGTTCCCGACGTTGCGCCCGAGCTCCGGCTTCCATGAGTTCGCCGCGCAGTAAGACCTGAGCGGTCTCGTTTTCACCACTGATACGGTGGGCGGTTTTTAGCTGGCTTTTCAGCATGCTGATAACCGTTTTCTGGTCACCGGCGACTTTATTCGCCCGTTCAAAAGAGCGGCTCAGGTTGCTGTTTTCGTGACGCAACCACAGGAGCCCGGCCACGGCCAGCACTAACAACACAATCAGCGTTTTCATTGCGCCCCCTTCAGGCAGTATGTGCGCTCGCGAAAGCGCCGATTTTCGAGCCCGGTATTACGGACACCATTCACAAACACCCAGCGGGTGAGCTGGTCACAGGCTTGCCACCATTGCCGGTGATTCAGGTGATAAACCAGCGTTGAACGACAGGCCGCGCCGGTCCCAACGTTAAAGGCGAAGCTGACCAGCGTGTCATAGACCGCCTGTGGCATTTCCACCGGCACACAGACCGCAAGACGTTTTTCGACGTTCAGCACGTCGGCGACCAGATTCGCGGCGGCTTCTTTTTCGGTGATATCCCGTTTCGGTACCACCCCGGCAGTGTGGCCGATGCCTGACGTCCACACGCCCGCGCTGCACTGGTAAGGGCGCAACCGGCAACCCTCGAGGTCGGCAATCAGCGCGAGCCCCTCCGGCGAGGTGTGAAGCAAACGAAAATCAGGCACCAGTGCCGCCAGCGCCAGCACGACGGCCACACTGCAACGTTTAACGAATGAGCCCACGAATAACCCCCTTATCAATCCCCATCGAGACGAGATAGCGGTATTTCTTGCGCTGGTACCAGAAGTTAACCAGCGCGGTAAAAATGGCGCAGCCACCCCCGACATAAAGCGCGAGCCGTTCCGGCGTCTGCGTACCGAAATACGCCAGCGCCACTGACAGCCAGTAGGTCAGGAAGGTCGTGATTTTTTCCACAGTCAGTCCCATAGATTTACGGTCTCCGATACCGGTGCGGCGTCGACTTCAGGCAAGCTGACCGCCGTGCCGTGAGGCAGGACGACGCCCAGCTCAGAGAGACCCGGATTAGCCAACAGCACCGCCTCGACCACGCCCTCTGTGCGCCCGTAATGGCGCTGACATAACGTGTCGAGCGTGTCGCCCTGATGCGCGATGACGTTCATCAGATTTGCCCCACGATGCAGCGCGCTTTGTCCTGGATACGGGCGACCGACCAGCGCATGTCACGCCACATTTCATCGATGGTGTCCTCGATGCTGTCGGCCTTTTTATCGCCTTTGGCGCTGGCATCGACGCCGCGATAACGCTCGTACAGCGTCGCAGTCGTCATTGAGCAAACGGCGTTGAAGTAGTGGAAGACCCGGACGCTTTCGCCGTCGAGCTCATCCGTCGGCACATCCTCGAGGCGCGGGTAACCGGCGGCGAGCTGAAGGTCACGCCATTCGGCCAGCTCGGCGTTGGTCTCGGCCATCGCGGTTTTAATCGCACGACGCAGACGCACCGGCGTCACGGTCTGCTCGAGGCGCATTTCTTCGCGCATGCGCTTCGGGTCAACGTCCGGGAAAAAGGCGGTATTTTTAATTACCGGCTCCTCAACCGGCACCGGCGGGATGACCATCGGGTCGCGCTGTTGCGCCGGGTTATTCATCACAATCGGGGTCATGACTACCTCAAAAATTAGGTGGGCGGTGGTCGCCGGTCGCAGTTGCGGTAAGTTACCGACATTGACCAGCGAGCCGCCCGGCGCGGGGCGCGTTCGGTTAACCGGTGACTTTCCTCGGGCGTCCTCGCCCTCGTTTCACCGGTGAATCTGGTTTTTTAGCGGGTGCCTTTTTCGCGGCGGTTTTCTTCTCCGCTTTTTTAGCGGCGACCGGCTTCGGGAATACCTCGCGGGTGAGCGTCTCAATGTCCTTGCGAACACCGGCGCTAGCGTCGAGCTGTAAGGCGCGTTTCAGATGCCCTAGCGCTTCAGGAAGCTGACCGGCATCACGTAGGGTCAGGCCGGTGACTTTATGCAGTCGGGCGCGCACTTCGTCAGGCATATCGGCGGCATCGGTCAGGCCGATGACCTCAAGCAGCTGTGCGGCATCGACAGGCTCACCGGCCATACGGGCGCGGAGTGCCGCGAGCGCAACCTCTTCAGCCAGCATGTAAGGCGCGGGGCGGGAATGGTTTTCCGGCATCGACAGACCGAAACGCAGCGCATAGCGCGCAATCTCGATCGCACCGGTGATATCCCCCGCATCCAGACGCCAGAGCATCACCGTCATCAGAATGTCATCCTGTGCGCCGGTACCGCTCGCCAGTACGCCAGCGACCCACGGCAGGTACAGCGGGAGTAATTCGCGTTTTTTATCCGCTTTACGTTCTTTCGAGCGAATGTCTGAAAGCGTCCGGCGGTCTGCGGCCAGCTTGACGAGCATTTGCTCGTAAGCTGAGGCATGACGCAGCGGGGCGTTTTCCCGCTGCGATGCCTTGATAGCCGAGACCCGCATCGCGTGACGCTGTGCGGGGGTTGCCATCGGTTACGCCTCCGCGCCGTCAGTGGTGCCGGTTTCATCCGGGGACGCTTCACCGTCAGCGACAGGCGCGCTGGCCGGTGCGGCGGCTGGGGTCATCGACTGCACAGCTTTGACTATTGCCGCCGCGAAAACATCCGCGCTGGTCGCTTCCGGCGTGGCGGTCTCGTCCTGCTCGAGAATTTCGATATTCTCAATCAGGCAACCGGCCTCGTAGTCTTCGACCACGAAATCGACTTTGACCTGTTCGTAGTTTTCCACCTGGTCGAGTTTCGGGTTTTCGACGATGTGGCGGCGGTGGCCGTCTTCGTACAGATAAATCGACAGGTTATCCAGCGTGGTGATCAGGATGCTGTTTGCCGGGAAGAACGGCGCGCGTACGGCCTGAAGCTGACCGATGGTTTTCTGACTGATAATCAGCTCACCGGCGAGCTGTTCGCTGTTCGCCTGGAATTTGTTAATCATCGGGAAGTATTTGTCGGTCAGGATACGGCGACCGCAGATAACGACCATTTCCGGGTTTTCACGGTGAATTTCCGCGACCAGCGATTCAAAGCCATCCATCACCAGCGCGTCGAGGTTGGCGTAATGTCCACCTTTACCCACCTTGATGGTGTTTGAAATCACGGTGCCGTCATCATCGGTGACGCTGGACATAACACGCTCAGGCGCATCGTTGCGGTATTTCTGCAACCAGCCGATCGCCACATCCTGAAGCAGTGGATTCTGAGCACGGTCGGAGGTCGCCGCACGGCTTACGCCGTTAAAGCCGATGGTGATGTAATCCAGCGCCTGACGCTTGATGATGGCGTTACGAATGCGAATCTGGAAATCCTGAAAACGCGCCCACAGGTCGAGCTTGTTGTACTTCAGGTGATAGTCGAAGTTGACCGGGTGGCAGAAATAGCGGTACGCATCCAGCTTGCCAAAATCAGCGGTTTTACGCTCGACGCCGCCGTCGGTGTCAGCGGTGCTGGCAATGGAGCCGGTCACATCGATGCCGACTTTCTCTTCGGTCAGCTCACCAACGGTCACCATGTTGATGAGCTTCAGGAAGCTGGACGACTGCTGGATTTTGTCAAACAGGGTCTGAGTGACTGACGGCTCGACGGTGAATTTTTTGTCGAGGTCGCTGGTCGCGATGCCGTTCAGCTCGGCGATACGGCTCAGGTACTGATTGAATTTAAAACGGGTCTCTTTACGCATGGGTTTTGTATTCCTTCGGGTTTGTCAGGGGTTAGCAGTCGGTCAGCGTGGAGCCGGACGCATCACCGTCGCCACCGGCGCTTAACTTGCGGCGCGGCTGCGTTTTGTCTTCGGTGTGCTCCAGCGTGGTTTTGATGGTGCTGAATTGCTGCGAGGTGGTGGTGGCCTGTTCGGTCAGCGCCTTTTTGACGTCAGCGAGCTCGGTTTCAAGCTGGCTGAAACGTACCTCAGCGCTTTCGCCGTCGGTCTGCACCCGCTCGGCAATAGCGGTTACGGCTTCGTGCACGTCACCGAATCGCGCATCGTCACTCGCCTGTTTACGGCTAAACATGCTTTTCACGGTGTCGCTCAGACGGGTGATGATGGTCTCGGGCTGGTCTTCGAATTCCAGCTCGGCGAGCGTGGCCACAGAGAAGAAATTCTCAGGGCTGGCTTTAAAGCGGTTGAGTGGGTTGTGTTTCGCGGTGCGGCAAAACTCAAGATATTCAGTACCGAGGCTTGCCGGGTCGTCAGTGACGGCCAGACCAACCAGATAGCATTTGCCGCTGTTGGCAAAGTTCGGTTGAATTTCCATTGAGGTATAAACTTTTTGTCCGGCCTTATTCATCGCGATGAGGTCATCGGTCGGCGTGATTCTGGCGAGCAATGCCAGCTTGCCGCTAAGCGCTGAATCATCGTCAATCAATTCGGCTTTCAGCTCGACCACATCGCCATAACGTTTAAATACGCTGTCAGGCAACAGGCCGCGCAGGTGCTCGAGGTTAATGCGGCAACCGTAGACGCGCGGGTCATACGAATCAGCCATTTCCTGAATATCGGTCGCACCGATTACGCGACCGTCGCAGGTGTCACCCTCGACGCCGATGCGAAACCATTTCGAAACTTTTTTAGCCATGAGTCAGGTGTCCTGAGTTGGGTTATCGGGTCGGATGTAGTTTCCCGACTCAGCCTCTCACCAGCCACCTGTTGCGGAAGTGCAACCCCTGACACAACAGGGGGTTAGCGATTAACCCACCCTGAATCTTTAGCCTTGCCGTGTACTCATCACGGCGAGGTTTTATGACCACTACAACCGACACATCACTACTCAACGACCCGCGACGACAGGCCGCGCTTTTGTTCTGGCAGGGTTATTCCGTGCCGCAAATCGCGGAGCAGTTGCAGGTTAAGCGCCCCACGGTGCAGAGCTGGAAACAGCGCGATAAATGGGAAGAGACTGCCCCGCTAAACCGGGTCGAGTTCACGCTCGAGGCGCGGCTGATTCAGCTTTACGCAAAGCCTGACCTGACGCCGCATGACTTCAAAGTCGCGGATTTTCTGGCGCGCCAGATGGAGCGACTCGCAAGGGTTAACCGCTACGGCCAGACCGGCAATGAAGCGGATTTAAACCCGAACGTGGCAAACCGCAACAAAGGGGAAAAGAAGAAGCCGAAAAAGAATTTTTTCAGCGAAGAGGCCATCGAGAAACTCGAGGAGATTTTCCGCGACCAGTCATTCGAGTATCAGCTCGAGTGGTGGCGCGCGGGGCTGGCGCACCGCATACGGCACATTCTGAAATCCCGCCAGATTGGCGCGACGTTCTACTTTGCGCGTGAAGCGCTACTACAGGCGCTGAAGACCGGCCACAACCAGATTTTCTTATCAGCCAGTAAGACACAGGCCTATGTGTTCAGAAAATACATCATCGCCTTTGCCCGACAGGCTGGCGTCGAGCTCACCGGCGATCCGATTGTGCTCGGCAACAATGGCGCTGAGCTGATGTTTCTCGGCACCAATGCCAACACGGCGCAGAGCCACAACGGCGACCTGTATGTCGACGAAATCTTCTGGATCCCCAACTTCCAGAAACTGAAGCGCGTCGCCGGTGGCATGTCATCACAGGAGCACTTGCGCACGACCTATTTTTCGACCCCATCATCGCTGGCACACGGTGCCTATCCGTTCTGGTCGGGCGAACAGTTCAACAAGGGGCGAAATGACAAGAGCGAGCGCGTCGATATCGATATCAGTCACGCCGCACTCGCGAAGGGCGTCGCTTGCCCGGACGGCCAGTGGCGACAGATTGTCACCATCGAGGACGCGCTCGCCAAAGGATGCACCCTGTTTAACATCGATACGCTGAAGCGCGAAAACAGCGTCGAAGAGTTCCGCAACCTGTTTATGTGCGAGTTCGTCGACGACAAAGCGTCGGTATTCCCGTTCGAAGAGCTCCAGCGCTGTATGGTCGACAGTCTCGAAAAATGGGAGGACTACCAGCCCTTCGCCGACCGGCCATTCGGTCACCGTCCTGTGTGGATTGGTTACGACCCGTCATTACGGGGCGACAGTGCCGGGTGCGTGGTCATCGCGCCGCCGGTTGTCGCCGGTGGCCGGTTCCGCATCCTCGAGCGTCACCAGTGGAAAGGGATGGATTTTGCCCAACAGGCCGAATCCATTCGCGAGCTCACGCAGAAATATACCGTGGAATATATCGGCATCGATGCGACCGGGCTCGGTCAGGGCGTCTTCCAGTTGGTGCGCTCGTTCTACCCGGCCGCGCGTGAAATCCGCTACACGCCGGAAATGAAAACCGCAATGGTGCTCAAAGCCAAAGACACCATTCGCCGCGGTTGCCTCGAGTACGACGTCAGCGCAACCGATCTCACGCAGTCGTTTATGTCGATTCGTAAAACCATGACCAGCAGTGGCCGCAGCTCAACCTATGAGGCCAGCCGCACCGAGGAAGCCAGTCACGCTGACCTCGCATGGGCGACCATGCACGTATTAATCAATGAGCCGCTGACCGCCGCCACCGGCGAACAGTCTTCCAGCATTATGGAGTGGAACTAATGAGTAAGAAACGCAACAACAAGCGCCAGCATCCGCCGCGCACCGAAAATCTCACCGCCGCACCGGCACAGAGCATGGAAGCATTCACCTTTGGTGAGCCGACGCCGGTACTCGATCGCCGCGACATTCTCGATTATGTGGAGTGTATCGACAACGGCCAGTGGTACGAGCCGCCGGTGAGTTTCTCCGGGCTGGCGAAGAGCATGCGCGCCGCCGTTCACCACAGCTCACCGATTTACGTGAAGCGTAACATTCTGGTGTCGACCTACATCCCGCACCCGCTGTTATCTCGTCAGGACTTCACCCGGTTCGCGCTCGATTATCTGGTGTTTGGTAATGCGTTTATCGAAGAGCGTCGCGGCCTGACCGGCAAACCGTTAAAGCTGGAAACGTCACCGGCGAAATATACCCGCCGTGGTATCGAGGATGACGTGTATTGGTACATTCAGAGCTATACGCAGCCGCACCAGTTCAAGGCCGGTTCTGTCTTCCACCTGCTCGAGCCTGATATTAATCAGGAGCTTTACGGGATGCCGGAATATCTGAGCGCGCTCAATTCAGCCTGGCTGAATGAGTCGGCGACCCTGTTTCGTCGCAAGTATTACCAGAACGGCGCGCATGCGGGTTACATCATGTATGTGACCGATGCGGCGCAGAACAGCACCGACGTCGAGGCGCTACGAAAGGCGATGCGTGATTCGAAAGGACTCGGCAATTTTAAGAATCTGTTTTTCTACGCGCCGCACGGCAAACCGGACGGGATTAAAATTGTTCCCCTGAGTGAAGTCGCGACGAAGGATGATTTTTTTAATATCAAGAAAGTCAGCGCCGCTGACCTGCTCGACGCGCATCGCATCCCGTTCCAGTTGATGGGCGGCAAGCCTGAGAATGTCGGCTCAGTGGGCGACGTTGAGAAGGTGGCAAAGGTCTTTGTGCGTAACGAGCTCACGCCGCTACAGGCGCGATTCATGGAGCTTAACGAGTGGGCGGGTGAAGAGATTATCCGCTTCGAAAAATACTCGCTCGGCGACGATTAATAACCCCCACCACAGCCGCCCATCGTGGCGGCTTTACCCCCACCGCACACAACGCCCTCAGCGCCACGACACGCCGTCGCCACACCTCAACACCTTACGACCCGGACTCAGCCATTTAAACGGCATAGCGCCGCGCTCAGGCGCTGGAAAAATAAAATAAATACCACGCTCAGTGCGCAATGCTTACCCCGCCACGCCTGCCCGCTTTATGGGGCGGTTTTAATGCAGTTGCATTTAGCCTGCTGTGCTTACTGGCTACTCATCTTGGGTTGTGAACAGACAACTTTTTTTTGCATGCATTTTGATGCAGAATTACCGATGCCGAATTAGATTTTAATAATTTTCTAGAGCTACACACAGTCACAGAGCCCAACATGTGGGCAATAGTGGGAAAAGGGATAAATTATGGTTTCGTCAAACGTTAGAATCACAGCTTTTCCAGCCAAAAGATTTTTTGTGGAAATGCTTACGCGCGACATTGAGTTATCTGACTCTATATTGGATTTATTAGATAACTGTTTGGACGGGGTTTTACGCAAGAATAACTTTACACCCGAGCAGACCTTTGGTAAATCAGATGTATACAAAGGTTACCATGCGCACATTGAGTTTGACGAAAACTACTTCAAAATAGTTGATAACTGTGGTGGCATTCCAGGAGAGCTTGCGGAGAACTATGCTTTTAGATTAGGTAGACCTTCAGAAAGGGAAGCGGAGGAACTACCTACCATTGGTGTTTATGGTATAGGTATGAAACGTGCCATATTTAAGATGGGAACGTCAGCTCAAATTATAAGCAAGACAGATGTGGAACAATTTTCAGTCAATATATCACCTGAATGGATGACTGATGATAATAATTGGTCATTAGATCTTGAGAGGGATAATGTAGATTTAAGTGAAGCTGGTGTTAGTATTACAATAAATAATTTAAGAAATGACATCAAAGCTTCATTGTCAAAAGATCGCGATTTTGAAAGCGATTTAATAAATATTATCTCTAATCACTATAGTTTAATAATAAAAAAAGGCTTTGAGGTTAAAATTAATGGGAAGCTTGTAAAACCAAACAGCACAACTCTTATTTTTGATGAAAATTCTATCAAGGATAATACTGATGGGATCGCGCCGTATATATATACAAATGAATCCAACGGTGTGTCAATAAAGGTTGCTGTTGGTTTCTATCGTAATTTGCCGAGTGATGAGGAAGAAGAACATTTATTGTCAGGCCGTTCGACCACAGAAAAAGCAGGCTGGACTATCATTTGTAATGACCGAGTTGTTCTTCATGCCGATAAATCAAAACTGACTGGATGGGGAGAGGCGGGAGTTCCTCAATATCACACCCAGTTCATTGGTATTTCTGGTGTCGTGATATTTACCTCATCAAAAGCCGAGTTATTACCTATTACGACAACTAAACGTGGCGTTGATGGTAATTCAGAACTATATCTTTCCACAAAAGACTTTATGAGAGAGGGACTCAAGTTCTTTACTGATTTTACCTATAAATGGAAAGCTAATAACGAAGAAAGAAAGCAGATTATAAGCACTGCTTCAAATATGGTATCAACAACAGAAACTGATTTCACAAAATCAATTCCACAGGAAAAATGGTCTACAGTACGTCGTTCTATCGGCGGGCAAGTTTTTAAACCAAAACTTCCGATGCCACGGGATACCGATCCTTTACGTCAGATAAAGTTTAGTCGCCGGCTTAGTGAAATAAAATTAGTTTCAGAATTTATTTTTGAAGATGCAACGCAACCACCAACTGAGATTGGTCAATATTGTTTTGATGAATACTTAAAAAAGGCTAAACAATGAGCACCGGTGGAAGCATCCCATATCATTTAAGGCAAAATAAGGCCATTGAACGAAATCTGTTTATTGAGTCCTTGAGAAGATTGAACAATTATACAAACATATCCGAATATGTATATATTGGGTTTGGCGGACCATTTCTCGAAGACTTTAAACAGGTTCATAATCTTTTAAAAGTGAATCAGATGATATCTATTGAAGGTGATGAAAATGTTCATCGCCGTCAACAGTTCAATAAACCACTATCATGCATAGAATTAGGTCAAGGACCTGAAATGAGTGGTGATTTCATCAATCGCTATAACTTTGATGAAAAGACCATAATTTGGTTAGATTACGCAATGCCTTCTGAACTCAATGCCCAGTTGAATGAAGTTGTGAATTTAATTACAAAGTTAAAACCTAAAGATATCTTTAAAATCACTTTGAATGCACATCCTGAAACATTAGGGAAAGATCCGGGTGAACGGGACCCAAGACCCTATAGATACAGAAGGATAAATGAAATATTAACTGAAAGTTTTATGCCAGTAGATACTACTGAAGAAGATGTGGGATTTAAAAAGTATCCTACTTTACTTATTAATGCATTGAAACGAGCTGTCGGGAATGGTTTAAAAGGACGTAACGATATAAGAATTCATCCTTTAACATCTTTCGTATATAAGGATGGTCAGCAAATGGTTACATTAACAGCCATTGTATTAGAAAATTCAGATGAAGAGGAAGCCAAGTTTATTGATTCATCGAGAATAAGAAATTGGCCATTTTATGCAGGGGAATGGCGAAAACCAAAAGATATTAACGTTCCTGCAATGTCCTTAAAAGAAAGGATTCATATTGAATCGTTATTACCTGAAGCTACAGTTGAGAACATTCATAGGGAATTAGGTTTCTATATTGGCTCCAGTGTTGCTGGAGCCAATATAGACCTTAGTAACTTCATCGAATACTACAAGGTAGTACCATGGTATTCGAAAGTTCTTTTTTAATACTTAAGCAATAATTATATATAGGTAATAGCATAGCCTCCGCAACTAATGGACTAACGCTATTACCTATTTGTCTAAAGCTATGCCATTTAGTAGGGTGGAATCGAAACCAATCGGGAAAACCTTGCAATCTGGCTGCTTCCCGAGGAGTAATGACACGTGCTTGCGTTGGGTGAATCGGTCTAACAGCTTGATAGCTTCCTTTATCACTACCTGTACCGGCTCTTAATGTAGGACAAAAACCATTAGGATCGAGCCGCTGGGATCTTGAAATCTTATCTGTTTCACCAAAAGAAAGGCTGTCATATCTCTTCATTACTTCATCGGAATGTACTGTACCCAAGAATCCTGATACCAGACCATCCTCTAGTTTTTTTAATGATTCGGGATCTCCAACTCTGTTAGGGATATGTCCCCAGAGCCTATCATAGAATCCACCTTTTCTATCCATTTTTACTTTACGCCAACCTTGTGATTCCTCTTGCCATTCTTTTTTTATTATTCGCGGCATGCCATATAAGGCATCTTTAATAAAGGTTTGCTCAATTGCATTTTTTGGAAAGAAGTCAGATTCCTTTAATTGGATTGGATAATCCTTTCTGAAACCAATAAAGAATATACGAGTTCGCGTTGTTGGGGCTCCATAATTTGAAGCGTTAACTTTAATTGGATGCAATAATGTGTAGCGATCACTAACTAATGAAAATGCCTTTTCTCTGACAGAGTTATATTTTTCATTCATAATTCCCGGAACATTTTCAGCTAAAAAACAAATTGGAGATAATTCATTCACAAGTCGAAAGAAATGTACATACAATTCATTCCTTGTATCATCAGCATTTCCTTTACCTATAGAACTAAACCCTTGGCATGGTGGGCCACCAACAATGCAATCTATTTCATTTACATTACATTCAGATAAAATATCTTGAGCAGTCAGTTTACTAACATCCCTATGGAGATGTGCAGAATTGGGGAAATTCAATTTGTGAGAAAAAATAGCATGCTTATCTATTTCAACGGCTCCGGCTAAATTAAAGCCCGCACGCGTTGCCCCCAAGCTTAAACCGCCTACCCCTGAGTATAAATCAACTACATTCATATTTAGATAACCATGCCCAACAATTCAATTAATGATCCTGTATTCTACCATCAATTCTGCTTTTTACTATAGAACTCATTTCCTCTTACTATCTTTCTTGATGTAACTGGCAGGCACCTTGCTCATAAGTATGACTAAGTAGGATGCTAGTTTGCTTACACCTTAGCCAGTTCTCACCTTTCTGACTATTCAGCCTTATAGAAAACATCTTCTTCTGGTTCTTTATTTTCACTGTTTGCAAGGTCTGCAATGAGAGACAGGGCGAGCTTTAGATCCGCTGGTTTGCAGTTCGCAATCAAAGACACCTCGGCGATGAATTGTACACATGCCCACTTTTGCTGCGTCCGGGTGATATGTTCCCCAACCATGAAACCCTCCGAAATATACACTGTATATTTATACAGTATCACGTTATGAGAAATAATTGAAAGCAAAATATCTCTCATTCGTTTTAGGTATGTGCATGATATAGATGTAATTTAGCAATCCACACGCCTTGTGGTTGCAGACAATTCCTCAACACGTTTAAGTATTTTCTCTGTCTTTTCTCTCTGAATGCTGACCTTTACCTGCCGGGATGGCGCAGAAGGGAAGATCTCACCACTGGCCGAACCTTTTCGCCATTTGCCATTAATGCAGCTCGTGCCGCCAGACATTAAATGCAGAGCTTCACCCCGGCTTATGGTTATTCCGGTGGTCAGGCGAATCTCATCGACAGTCTTCTCTATGGCCGTGTTTTTCTCTTCAGAACCGTGGATGTACGGCGGCCTTTTCGCTGGTTTTGGCTTCCTTAGCCGCTTCGTTAGTTCACGCTTTTCATGTCGACTTAGTGGTTTCGATAAATCAAGTACCGGTGGCTCGCTTTCGCTCCCCGTACAGTTATTGACAGAACTCCGAGGGACGGCGAAGCCGTCCTGAAGGTCAACGGCCAAATCAACTGCGTGCTTCGGAACAATCTTCCATTGCGTGAGTCGGGTCAAAATTGGGGTGCCGGCACCGATAAGAGAATCGTAAACACCACGGATGGCGACAGTTTCCTCGCCGTACTGATTAAACTCGGCGCGTGGCTCGTACAATGTACGCACCTGCAAGTCATCACGGCGCACGAATGGCCCACCCTGAGCATTGACATAACCAGCCCAATCACCAGCGTCAGCCGCATCATGAACAGCAGCAAACTCAACGCTGAGGCCGTGAGCAGTCTCGGTATCAGCAAGGCGGCGCAACTCGCGGTAGACGGTCACTGGTGCACCACCGATAAACTGAAATTGACGAATGTGCCACCGTGCAGCCCATGCGGAAACCGCCGGTGCTGTCTCTTTTAACAGCTCGCCGCTTTCATCATCGGTTTCACCATCGAGTGCATAACCATCGATATTTTTCGAAATGTATTTTGCGACATAGCCGGTCGCGCTTCCTTTTTCCGGGTCGATAGCTTCAGCGTGAAAGCGCGCCTTTTTGGCTTTATCACTCTTCAGCTCGTGGCGGTCTCCTTCCCACGCATAATGACGAATGATGAAGCGAACACGCTCGACATCTTCAGGCAACATAAACATCAGCATATGCCAGTGAGGGGTTGCATCATGATGCGGCTCAGCTACACGGATCCCGAAAATGCGGATATCTTCGCGGTGTAGCTTTGCCCGGATTCGCGCCCACAAGCCAGTAAGATAACTTTGCGTGTCTGACGGGCTAGCACCGTTCCATTTACTGTTACGGTAACCCGCTTTAATCGTGGCGTGATATTTAGACGGTGCAGTCAGGGTGTAAAACTCCCCGACGTAACCGAGCTCATTACAGATATTTTCAAACCCGCGAATGCGGGTCATGAGTTCACATCGGCGAATAGCAGGGTTAGCAACGGAGCCATCATATTTTTCAATCAAGCTGATGCGGTTGCCGTCTTCGTCTTCGAGCTCCAGCCCTTTGAGAAATTCACGGGTGCGGCGCTTCTGCTCGCGCCAGTCGGTGACGCAGTTTTTACTCGCATACGGGCGTTTTTTCTTGCTGACATTGCCGATGGCAATTTGCAGATGTTCGCGCCATGCAGCCGCAACGCGACGCAGACGGCCGCGCCACCATGACTCAGTAAACATGCGAATAACGGCGGGGGCGATGTCGTCCTGATTGAAAACTTTGCTTGTCACCCGTTCCCAATGGGGAGGGGTAACGTTGAACTGGCGTGAGATAAATCCGGCGCGCATATACCAGGTATAAAGCGTTTTGAGCTCGCCGAAATCACTGTCATCAATATTGGCAAGCTCACCACGAATGAAGTTCGCTATATCCGCGGCGAGTAAATCAATGTCGGCGCGCGCCATATCTGGGAGGCGGTTGTATCGCGCCACCATATTGACCATGCGTGATGCCAGATACTGAATTAACTGCGTATCAAACTGACCACCAAAAACATCATCAGATACATTCTGGTTAATGCCAGCACACTCATATTTTTTTGCGACCAGTTCTAGGCGCGGCAATGCCTTTTTACAGAAGCTGATTAAAAAAGCATTGGCTCGCTGACTGCCCTGATTCTGCTCCAGAACCGCAGCAGTACGGTAAACGTCAAAGCGCACACACTCTGGCTGAAGAGCGAGCGCCTTTCGGGCATGCAGCAATGCCGCGAACATACGATCGCGGCGTTGTTGCTGGTCATAGGTGAGATAAGGGCTGGCTATTGCCGACCGTGGCGCATTCCATGGGTAAGCAAACGTGTATTTCGTCATGCGATAGCTAACTCCAGTTGAAGTGGGGTCAGCCCTTTTGATTGCCAGTTTGCAATCGATGGAGGGGATACAGCCTCAATAGTATTTTTGAGAATGGCGCAACGTCGTTTGAGAATGACGGCTTTCAGCTCATCCTCTGAAAGATTTTTCGCATAATCGGCCTCACGAATTGCTTTTGTGAGTTCCGGATATTTGACCTCGAATTTCGGCACATTACATGCGAGGTTAGTGCTGTCGGCAGTCGCCAGAGGATAGTTACCCAAAACCCGGCTATCGAGCATGCGAAGTCCGTGTATTCGGGTTGAGAAATTATGCTTGCAGTAAATCATCTCAAACGCTTCCGTCATCCTGCGATGCCAGAGCTGTGTTCTAATGGTTGCATAGTCACCCGACGAGCCGAAACACACTCGCGGCCACTCACGGCAAAGCTCAACCAGACGATGCAGCGACTCATGCAGATGCCAAACTGGCGCGGCCTTATCTTTGAAACAGCGCGGTAACTTAGCGATGAGCGCATCGTTATCAGCCTCGCCGCCCTCAACCACATCAGGGATAACAAAGAATGAAAGCTTGGGGTGATGATAATGAGGAATCAGCCATTGATAGAATTGCTGCCAGTCAATCACTAGGCCGCGCTTCCACGCAGAAAAAGCCCCGTTATCAATTGCGACAGACAGGGCGTATTTAATTGATGCAGCTAATTGGTCTGGACGTGCAAACGATACAAACGCACCGGCACCATTTACCGCAATGCGATGAACGTTACCGGCGTCACCCCATACAGGCGTACCGTGGTAATGAATAATCCCAGCCACGTTATCGACCATATTTATTTCTCAGGCCCATATTGAAAGGCTGCCGCACACATTTGCCCTATAAGCTCTATTTCAGCCGCAATCTCTTCGAGAGCAACTAACTCAGCGGTTTGAATGTGATGGTGGAGCAATCCATTAATAAGCTGATTAATCTTTGGATAATAGCCGATTGTGTCGAGCCATTCTTCGCCAGCTTTTTTACCGGATTTTGCAACCTTCTTTTCATTGAGAATAAATTGATACTGGTCGCTGGTAATTACCCATTTGTCGCCAATCTCGATATGAATACTCACTTATTTATCTCCTGATAACCGATTGATACCTGGTCAACAATGTTGCTCACCATTTCATACAAAGCTTTCCCGGCAGCAGGGTCATTAATTCCGGCCAGAGTGCCCATTGCTAACCCGACAGCCCTGACCTTCACCAGTGCCTCTACTGCACCCAACTTCTGAGCCTTGAGATGCTCCTGTTCGTCAGCCTCCCGGCGTTGTTGCAGTTCTATCAATCCGGCCAGTAGACGAACGTGAAAACCTTCCGCTTTTAGCCCCCAAATCAGCCGAGTCAGCTCACTTGCTGTGAGCTGTTGGGTTTCATCAACCATCAGTGCAGCTCCTGAGATTCGTTTTCGTAGCGAGTAGCTTCGCGGCGCAGAAGTTCAGCCGCTTCTTTGCCGCTCATATCTGTATTGGTAATGTGAACGGCCAGAGCCTCTAGACGGATTGAAACGGCTAAAGCGCGGTCTTTGCGCTCTTCTTTTTTGGCTTCTTTAAACAGGGTCGCCAATACGTCATCGCCAGTACCGCTCGGCGTTGATAAGAAAATAGTTCGACTCATAAAAACTCCTGAATTTAGGTAAAAGAATGCCCGGCGGGTTTACGCCATGAATTTCTGTTGTGGGTTAATTCGGCATGGTTAGCCGTTTTGGAAATAAGCTCACCACTGCACGAAAATGATTCATCGCTGTAATAAGCGCTTTTTTCTCGTCAGTCGTCAGCTCACTTAATTCGAGCTCATGACGAGCTGTCGGTATTTTTGCCAGAAAGAATATTGCGGCTAGTGCGCGGCTATTCTCTTCAAACAGTGGATCACGTTTATTGCGCATGTCGCGGATAAACTGCTCGACCTCTTTCCAGCCATCACCCCAAAACCGGGCGCGTAACTCAGCGATATGATTCAAACCTGCCAGTCGTTCACCGGCGGTCAGTGGCGCAGACAGTTCAACAGCTTCGAGAGCCATGATTCCCCCTGCTTATTGGTCGACAATCCAGCCAGTAAATCAGCTTGCGACCGGCTCGGATGCCAGCGCTTACCGTTATCACCTGCAATCCAGCCGTGGCCGTAATGCATCGATGGGCTTTGCTTAACGAGTAGTGATGCGAAAGAGGGCTCTTTAGTCAGCATAACCACCTCACACCAAACCGAATGTTGCGCCGATTCCGGTCATGGTATCGACAACGCTCGACATGGCCGGGTTGGCCTGTAAGCGAGCTTGTAACGCCAGAGCTGAAAGCGACAACATGCGGATCCCTGAATTAACACTCGCAATCATGTTTTGTTTACGAGCAGGGGTCAGGCGTTCTGTCGTTACTGCACCGCTTGCTAGTTGCCCGAGTTCGCTCATAGCGTGCATGACGTATGACTGTAATTTATCTTTCGCAAGCTCATTAACCGGTACGCAAGGCAGACAATGGATCTGAGCCAGAAAACCATCGACTAAAGTCGAGTCTTCGGTCAGGTCTGTCAGTGTCCAGATTTCACGAGGAGTGAGCTGGTGCGGTTGTTCCGGGTTGAGTTTGTTGTAAAGCGTATGCGGCTTTATACCGGCTTTAATTGCCAGCTCTTTCACGTTGTGCGTAGCCGCGAATTTTCGACACGCATCTTCGAAGTGTTCATGTGAGGAAACGCGAAAATCTAACATGCTGAAACTCCCTCTAACTTGCAAAATTAAGTTACTGGAACACGGCGTAACGAGAATTTAGAGCCTGAGCGAGCAAACGCGTACGGAATGCGATCATGTTGATACGACCGGCACAGCCTTCGCGAGTACGGGGTACAAGCAGCAGCTCACCGCGCTTAATCATGTCTTTTACGGTGTTCAGACTGCACCCGTATTGCTCAGCAAATTCTTCATATGACATGAAGTCCGGGCCTTGAGGGATTGCAATTTGAATATTCATAGGTGAATATCTCCGGTTATGTTTGTTTTTGGTATGTTCTCGCACATTTGCGGTGTGTTGAGGCAAAGGTTAATCCCGTTTGGGTTTTATGTAAATACCCCAACGAGTATTTAAAGGTGTCTCATATGGGTAATGATGTTGGCGATGTTAAGCAAGTTATTGAAAGAATTCTAATTTCATATGGTGTTAGGACTCGTCAAGCGTACTCAGAAATAACTAAAGTTCCTCTATCAACTATCAGTAATTGGGTTGCGCGCGGTAATGTACCTGGTGATTACGTCGTGCAATGCGTTTTAGATACAGGTGCAGACATTAAGTGGCTTATGGAAGGGGTTGAACTTACAAATGTAAGATTTGAGCCGGGCAACTACCCCATGAAGGGAATCAGACTGATGGCGGCTATGCAAAATTCAGGCGGGAAAGAGATTTTGCAGCGCATCATGCAAGCTTACGGATTTACCATGCAAAAGGAGCTGGGCGACCATCTTGATATACCGTCAGGCACTATGAGCGCATGGGTAAGGCGTGACCATTTCCCCGGCGATGTGGTTATAGTCTGTGCTCTCGATACTGGCGTATCTCTGTACTGGTTGGCGACTGGTGTTGGTTCCATGAATGAGCAACAGGCTCAATCACAACGAGAGCCAATTACTTCTTTACCCGCGGGTCTCAAACAAATTACGAAATACAGTATCCAGACGGGGCAGCTTTCGGAGAGCGGCGCTTGGTTTTGCGATGAGACGTTGATTGAAGCAGGGGTGAATAATCCTGTTCTGGTCGAAAAAACAGGCCAGCGCTGGCTTGTGGATCTGGACGCTAAAAATATTGCTAATGGACGATGGCTTATTGATGTTGATGGCACCTGTGATGTGTACGATGTGGCTCGACTCCCCGGTAATCGTCTGACTGTCAAAAATGGAGCCTCTCAGTTTGAGTGTCTTGTCGATGAAATCAAATGCGTCGGCATGGTCTTTCTGACATTGAGCAAAAGTATTTAATCATGACTGTTAAAAAGCTTTCGTCAGGCGAGTGGCTATGTGATTTTCGCGTTGATGGGCGCGAGAGCCGCCGTGTTCGTAAACGCTTTCCCACTAAAGGTGAGGCGGTATCTTACGAGCAATATTATCGTGACGAGGCAAAAAATAAGCCGTGGATGTCAGAGAAAGAAGACCGCCGCAAGCTCAGTGAAATTATTCAGCTTTGGCACAATCTTCACGGTCAGGCATTAGTCGCGAGCAAATCCCGTTTTGCAAAACTACAGATTGTTTGTAACGGCTTAGGTGACCCGGTCGCCTCACAACTGACTGCTAAAGATTGGGCACATTATCGCGACCAACGGCTCAGCGGGAAAATTGATAACGGCTATCACAAAGACCCCGCGAAATGGGTAGCAAAACCAATCACCGTCAATCGTGAGCAACAATATCTCGAAGCGGTTTTCAATGAGTTGAAGCGGTTAGGGGAATGGAGCTTACCAAATCCTCTTGATGGTATTCGCGTCTTTAAAGAAGCTGAGAAAGAGATGTCATGGTTGACACTCGAGCAAATCCCACAGCTTTTAAATGCATGCCACCAATATGGACATGATGACCTGACCCAGATAGCCGAAATATGCCTGGCAACCGGTGCGCGGTGGGGTGAGGCTCAACGGTTAACCCGGCCACAGCTTTCACCACACAAGCTGACATTCACAAAAACCAAAGGCAAAAAAAACCGCACAGTTCCGATCCCGTTATGGCTTTATGAGAAATTATCCAAACGTCAGGGGCGTATGTTTAAGCCTTGCTATCAAGAGTTCAAAAAAATGCTGTTGCTTACCGATATTGAGCTGACAGAAGGGCAGAAGACACATGTACTTCGCCACACCTTCGGTGCGCATTTTATGATGAACGGCGGGAATATTTTGGTACTACAGAAGATACTCGGGCATGCAAATATTCGCGAAACAATGAAGTATGCACACTTTGCCCCTGACCATCTTGAACAAGCAGTTGAGCTAAATCCTCTGAGCTTGGTTATGTCCACCGAATGTCCACCGAGCATGTGCGAGGATGGGTCAGAACATACCTAGGATGTGCGTAACTTATTGTTATTTTTATAAATCATTGTTTTTTAAAGGCGTTCTTTAGAAGCGTCTTAACTAAGATTCGCGCAAGCGACATCCTGTTAAAAAGGGCTGGCCGAAAGGCTGGCCCTTTTTTTATATATGTGGTCAGTTATGGCACGGTGTAACGCTAACGGATTTAAAAATCCCCCATAAAAAATGGCACCTCTCGTTAACAGTTATTAGCTAAATCATTTACAATGCCCGCTCGTATCAGGAGAGTCGAGTGAGCACAAAAGCCTTCAACATTTCAGCCCTAAAACAGCGAGCCGCCTGGCTTGCGATGTTTGCTATGGCGCTGATTATTGTGGCTCCGCTCATCTCAGTTTCGTTGCAGCAATCGCCGATGAGCGCCATGCCGGGTATGCATCATGAAATGAGCATGCCTACGCCGATGTCTGAACATCACTCCGCGCCGGACAGTATGCCCATCGATCACGGCGAGGCCTGCGGCTACTGCGTGCTTCTCACCCATGTTCCTGGCTTGATTCTGGCCCTGTGCGTTTTGCTAAGCGCACTGATGCTTCGCGTGGCGACCGCGTCTTTCCCGCCGCTGGTTTTCCACCGGTGTGACTCCCTCTGGCTATTCCCCGAAACCCGCGCGCCGCCGGAACCGTCTGCTTTACCTGCTTAATAACGATAACTCGCGCTTTAGCGTTACATCGCTCTTATTTGCATAAAGGAAGAGTATGACAACCTGCACCTCGCGGGCGGCATGGGTGCACCTGCTGCGCCGTTTGCACTTTTTTATCGGTCTGTTCGTTGGACCCTTTATTTTCGTTGCGGCCTTTACCGGCACGCTGTATGTCGCCACGCCTCAACTGGAGAATCTGATTTACCGTCAGGCACTTCATAGTGAGATGAGCGGCGAGCGACATTCTCTCGCCGAACAGATTGCCGTTGCGGAACGTTCGCTTGAAGCGCCACTGCGACTGAGCGCGGTGCGTCCGGCTCTGGAAAGAGGGGAGACAACAAGAGTCATGTTTGCTGACCCTTCACTACAGCCCTCAGAAAATCGTGCCGTTTTTATTGATCCTGTCACACTCGCGGTGAAAGGTGATATGACGGTCTATGGAACCAGCGGCATTTTACCGCTGCGTCAGTGGATTGATTACGCACATCGCTCTTTGCTTTTAGGGGATACAGGGCGACTTTATAGCGAGCTTGCCGCATCGTGGATGTGGGTCGCGGCACTGGGCGGGATTTTATTGTGGGCCGTTACCCGGCCAAAACGGCGTATTAAGAACCGATTGCAGAATACCCGGCGAGTGCACGTCACGCTAGGCTGGTGTCTGCTGGCAGGTATGCTGCTGTTTTCTGCAACTGGCCTTACCTGGTCGCAATGGGCTGGCGGTAATGTGGATAAGCTGCGCGCTGAGTTTGGTTGGCTAACGCCGCAGGTGAATACACAACTGCACGGCGGCGAAGTCATGGCGATGGACCCGCATGCTGAGCATCATGGTCACCATCAAGGCATGATCATGAACGAGCCGCCGATCGCCGTAGACAGGATTGATGCGATCCTGCAGGCGGCGCAGCGAGGGGGGATTGCTGCCACACATCTGGAGATCAGACCGCCGCGCAGCGCCGATCGTGCCTGGACGGTAACGGAGATCGATAGGCGTTGGCCGACGCAGGTTGATGCGGTGGCTATCGATCCTACTTCGCTTGCGATCGTTGACTACACGCAATTTGCGGATTTTCCGTTGATGGCGAAGCTCACCCGCTGGGGCGTGGATTTTCATATGGGTATTCTGTTCGGCTTACCTAATCAACTGCTGTTGATCGCCTTTGGCCTCGCGCTTTGCGTCGCTATCGTTATGGGGTATCGCCTTTGGTGGATCAAGCGTCCAGCACAATCGCAGGCGAGCCCAGTCCAGACGTTAGTGCAAAGTTGGCTGGCGCTGACCCTTCCAGCCAGAGCGTTCATGCTGTTGCTGGCGGTTGCGCTCGCCCTGGCGCTACCGGTAATGGGAGCCAGTTTGCTGATGTTCATCATGATTGACTGGTTGCGCTGGCGAAATGCGTTAGCGCAACGGGTACCACAAGCGGTGGAATAGCGTCTTACGGCGTGAATTTTATCTTAGGGCGAACACGGAGGTGTTCGCCTTTTTTGTATGTGTAATTTTATATTTACATTAATTAGGCAATTTATTTGCTAAAAACAGGCTGGTGTAAATAATGATTTACGTATTTTGGATTGAAATCTTTACTCGTTATGATATTGTGGCTTCACCTCATTGAGGAAACCACTATCGCAAACGAGCCATAACAGGTAATGCCATCATGCAAAAAGACGCGCTGAATAACGTAAATATCGCCGATGAACAGATTCTGATCACCCCGGATCAGCTGAAAGCTGAATTCCCGCTCACCGTTGAGCAGGAAGCGCAAATCGCCCAATCACGTAAAACGATTTCTGACATTATCGCCGGTCGCGATCCGCGCCTGCTGGTAGTGTGTGGGCCTTGCTCTATTCACGATCCTGAAGCTGCCATCGAATACGCGCGTCGATTTAAAACCCTTGCGGAAGAGGTCAGCGATAGCCTCTACCTGGTTATGCGCGTCTATTTTGAAAAGCCTCGTACTACCGTTGGCTGGAAAGGGCTTATCAACGATCCGCACATGGATGGCTCGTTTGATGTTGAAGGTGGTCTGAAAATTGCGCGTCGTCTGCTGGTTGAGTTGGTCAGCATGGGGCTGCCGCTGGCGACCGAAGCGCTGGATCCGAACAGCCCGCAGTACCTGGGCGACCTGTTTAGCTGGTCTGCGATTGGTGCGCGTACTACCGAATCTCAAACCCACCGTGAAATGGCGTCTGGTCTGTCGATGCCGGTTGGTTTCAAAAACGGCACCGATGGTTCACTGGCCACCGCTATCAACGCCATGCGTGCAGCGGCCATGCCACACCGCTTTGTCGGTATCAACCAGGCCGGTCAAGTCTGCCTGCTGCGCACCCAGGGTAACCCGGATGGTCATGTGATCCTGCGCGGTGGTAAAAAGCCGAACTACGGTCCGGAAGATGTGGCGCAGTGTGAAAAAGAGATGGAACAAGCAGGACTGCGCGCATCGCTGATGGTAGATTGCAGTCATGGTAATTCTAATAAAGACTACCGCCGTCAGCCTGCGGTGGCGGAATCCGTTGTCGCACAGATCAAGGACGGTAACCGTTCCATTATTGGTCTGATGATTGAGAGCAACATTCACGAAGGTAACCAGTCTTCCGAGCAGCCGCGCTGTGAGATGAAATACGGCGTATCGGTCACGGATGCCTGCATCAGTTGGGAAGCGACGGATGCGCTGTTGCGTGAGCTCGACAAGGATTTACGCGGCCATCTGGCGGCTCGTCTGGCGTAAGAGGATTGTATGGTTGCTGAACTGACCGCACTGCGCGATCAAATTGATGAAGTGGATAAAGCGCTGCTGAGCCTGCTGGCTAAGCGTCTGGAACTGGTGGCGGAAGTCGGGGAAGTCAAAAGTAAATATGGCTTGCCGATTTATGTCCCGGAGCGTGAAGCGTCGATGTTGGCTTCACGCCGAAAAGAAGCGGCCGCGCTGGGTGTGCCGCCCGATTTGATTGAAGATGTGCTGCGCCGTGTCATGCGGGAGTCTTACTCCAGCGAAAACGATAAAGGCTTTAAAACGCTGTGTCCGTCGCTGCGCCCGGTAGTGATTGTGGGCGGCGGCGGCCAGATGGGGCGGCTATTTGAAAAAATGCTGACACTCTCTGGCTACCAGGTGCGGACGCTGGAGAAAGATGACTGGGCGCGTGCGCCTGAGCTGGTTGCTGATGCTGGCATGGTGATTGTCAGCGTACCTATCCACGTGACCGAGCAAATTATCGAGAAGCTGCCGCCGCTGCCCGCGGATTGTATTCTTGTCGATTTGGCGTCGGTGAAAGCGGGTCCGTTACAGGCCATGCTTTCCGCGCACCAGGGGCCCGTTTTAGGGCTGCACCCGATGTTCGGCCCGGACAGCGGCAGCCTGGCGAAACAGGTTGTGGTGTACTGCGATGGCCGTCAGCCGGAAGCGTACCAGTGGTTCCTTGAGCAGATTCAGGTCTGGGGGGCGCGTCTGCATCGCATCAGCGCGGTGGAGCACGACCAGAACATGGCCTTTATCCAGGCGCTGCGTCACTTTGCGACCTTCGCTTATGGTCTGCACCTGGCGGAAGAGAACGTCCAGCTGGAGCAGTTACTGGCGCTCTCGTCGCCGATTTACCGTCTGGAGCTGGCGATGGTCGGGCGATTGTTCGCACAGGACCCGCAGCTTTATGCAGACATCATTATGTCGTCTGGCAATAACCTGGCGCTGATTAAACGCTACTACCAGCGCTTTGGCGAGGCTATTGGCCTGCTGGAGCAAGGGAACAAGCAGGCGTTTATCGACAGCTTCCGCAAAGTTGAACACTGGTTCGGTGACTACGCGCAGCGCTTCCAGAGTGAGAGCCGCGTCCTGTTACGACAGGCGAACGACAGTCGGCAATAACGAAACTGTATATACTTGAAAGCCAGGGGAAATCCTCTGGCTTTTTTTATGGGATGAACAGAATGGCTGACGCAAACCTGCTGTTTGATTATACCGGGCACCTGCCGGAATGCCCGACCTGGAGCGAGGCGGAACAGGCGCTCTACTGGGCGGATATCATGGAGTGTGAAATTCACCGCTATGAGTTAGCGACCGGAGAGCACCGGGTTTTACAGTTCCCGGAAGAGGTGGGCTGCTTTGCGCTGCGGGAAAACGGCGGCTTTATCGTCGCCTTACGCAGCGCTATCTGGCTTGCCGACAGCCGTGGCCTGCTCCAGCATAAAGTGTGCGATAACCCGAGTAACCCGCAGCTGGCGCGCTTTAACGATGGCGGCACTGACCGCGACGGACGTTTTTATGCCGGAACCTTCTGGGGACCGGGTGACTATAACGGCGCGCTGCTGGTGCGGATTGACAATCAACTGAGACCGAAAGTGGTGCAGTGCGATATTCAGGGCGCTAACGGGCTGGCGTTTAGCGAAGATAAAAACTGGATGTTTACCTCAGATACGCCAAATGGTGTGATTTACCGTACGCCGCTGGATGAGTACGGTGAGCCGCAAAGGCGTGAGGTGTTCCGCCGGTTTAACGCGGGGGAAGGTATTCCCGACGGGGCGGCTGTCGACGAAGAAGGATGCTACTGGAGTGCGATGTTTGATGGCTGGCGGGTGGCACGCTTCTCGCCGACGGGTGAACAGCTTGCCGAGTATCGTTTGCCGGTGCGTTGCCCGACGATGGTGTGCTTTGGTGGTGCGGATATGCGCACGCTCTTTATCACCACCACCCGCGAGAACATGTCAGCGGAGGAGGTGGCGCAGTATCCGCTTTCCGGTGCCGTCTTCACCCTGCCGGTAGAGGTAGCAGGGATGAAGAAGCTGCCGTTTATCGAACGTTAAACCGGGTCGACCGGTACTACGTTCTCGCTTGGGTAACAGCCCAGCACTTTCATGGAACGGGTAATACCAGAGAGCTCTTTTAGCGCCTTTTGCATCGGCAGAGATTCCAGGTTGGCCTGGATGTCGAGATAAAACATCTCTTCCCATGGGTTGCCGTGAATAGGGCGCGATTCGAGCTTGGTCATAATCAGGTTATGGTTGCGCAGTACCAGCAGCGCTTCAACCAGTGCACCGGCCTGTTGCCCGGTAGCGATAAGCAGAGTCGTTTTTGCCGGAACCTGATCGGAGACGTTCACCGATTTACGTGCCAGCACCAGGAAGCGGGTGATGTTCTGCGTCTGGTTGGCCTGGCAATGCTCCAGTACCTGCAGGCCATACAGCTTCCCGCCAGCTTCGCTGCCTAATGCGGCGACGGTAGGGGAGTTAGCCTGCGCGACTTTTTCCATCGCCGCCGAGGTGCTCTCGGTGTACTCAATTTTCCACTGCGGATAATGGCTCAGGAACTGGCTGCACTGCTGGAACGGTTGCGGATGGCTGTAGACCGTCTGGATGGTTTCAAGCGTTGTGCTGCCGTTCACCAGCACGCAGTGGTCAATAGGCACCGTCATCTCACCGACAATCGACAGGCTGGTGTGCTGCAGCAGGTCGTAGACATCGTTAATCCCACCGGAGCTGGTGTTTTCGATAGGCACGACGGCATAGTCGGCCTGGCCGGTCTCGACCTGATTAAAGATATCGGCGAACTTCACGCAGCCGCTTTCGATAAACTGCTCAAAGTGACGGGCGGCATACTGGCGCGCGGCCAGATGCGAGTACGACCCTTTTGGCCCCAGAAACGCAACGCGTGCGGAGTGCGGGTTAATCTTGTTCAGGTGCTGCTGCAATAGCGTCTGCTGGGTGAGGACGGAATCTTCAATGATAAGCTGGAACAGACGCGTGATGTAGTGGGCATCGAGCTGATGGGTTTTGCCGATGGTGATAAGACGCTCCAGCAGGTCACGCTCACGGTCGATATCGCGCACCGGGCGATGAGAGGCCAACTTTGCCTTACCCACTTCTACGGCAAGGCCGCGGCGTTCTGCCAGCAGGCTGACCAGCTTCTCATCGAGGGCACTTATCTTATCGCGTATTGCCAGTAACGGGTTTTCCGAAGTCATCATGTTTGCCTTTCTTGTTATCAATAAAAAAGGCCTCCCAGGTGGGAGGCCTTATTGTTCGTCTTCGCATTCTTTATCACACGACGAAACGCCTCCCAATCAGGGGAAGGTAAAAAAGAATGCGAAGAAAAACGGTAGTCGTATCACAACAGGTTAAATCCTTAGTGTGGTGAGGTTTTACAGTACCTGCTCTGTTTTCGTTCTGTCAATAAAAAACGCGCCCGAAGGCGCGTTGGTGATACACATTAAAGTACAAAGTTCAGTTTACTCTTCTTCAACTTCTTCTACGAAGCTTGCGTCTTTCACCGACGTTGCGGCGCGACGGGCTTCCCCTTTGTGTTGCACCTTATTGAGCTGCCGTTCCAGCTTGTTGATCAATTCGTTAATGGCGGTGTACATATCTTCGTGTTTAGCGCTGGCGACCAGATGCCCGTTCGGGGTATTCATCGTGGCGTCCGCTACAAATCCCTGTGGCTCTTTGGACAGGATGATATGCGGGTTGATTAAGTGGGTTTGCCATTTTTCCAATTTTGAGAGACGGTCTGCGACATGCTGGCGAATAGCCGGAGTAATTTCCATTTGTTTACTGGTAATGTTCATTGTCATAAATTTTACCTCTTGTCTTTCCGTCTTGGTGATTCCAGCATACCTCGGATTTGGCTAAAATGTGTGATAAAGATCACATTATTTTGTCACTTTTTGTCAGTGCATTCATTTTGTGAGTCAGGACAGGAAGAAGTGATTTTTTACTTGTCGGTTTGGGAAAATACAGCCATATTTGATAGGATGACTTGGAGCTAAACCGCTTCAGCTATGACCTGATACGAATAAAAAAACGGCAGCCACAGGGCTGCCGTTTTGCTTGATAGGATGGTCCGAATCAGGACTGGGTGTTTTTGCTGTTGGCCGCGATGATTTTAGCGACTTTGTCAGCCTGCGCGGTCATCTGCATTTCGCGATAGGCGTTTTCCATCTTCGGAAGCGCGTCGCGAGTTGCCTGGGTGTCCGGATAGTTACGCATCATGTTTTCGGTGCGGTTAACCACGGCTACCCATGCACCACGTGCAGTGTAGTAATCAACAACGGAAAGTTCATACTTCGCCAGACGGTCTTTCAGGAAGACCAGACGCTTGTTGGCATCGGTGACGTATTGACTGTTCGGGTAGCCGCGCACCAGCTTCGAGAAGTCATTGAATGCGTCACGCGCGTGCTGCGGATCGCGGTCGGAACGGTCTACGCCGAAGAAGCCCTGCAGCGCGCTATCGTCCAGCGCCATGTTTGTCAGGCCACGCATGTACATCACGTAGTCGATGTTTGGATGAGTCGGGTTAAGACGAATGAAACGGTCAATTGCGGCCTGGGCCAGCGGCAGATCGGCATTTTTATAGTATGCGTAGATCAGATCCAACTGAACCTGCTGAGAATATGGCCCGAACGGATAGCGGTTATCCAACGCTTCCAGTTGCGTTATTGCCTGTTTCCAGTTACCGTCCTGCAGCTTTTGCTGAGCAGTTGCGTAGATTTCATTAGGCGGATTATCAGGAACTTCGTCCTTTGAACCAGAGCACCCCGCCAAAGCCAGGCTCAACGTGGCCGCTGCCACCAGATATTTCATGCGCGTCATGACGTTTTGACTTTCCTCAAAATGTTTATACGGGATATTCACAGTTCCTGTTCCCGATTAAGACCAGCTACAATAGCACACTATATTAAACGGCGAAGCCGTAAAAACCCAACGTTAACGAAGAAGCTGTATATGGCACAACGAGTACAACTCACCGCAACGGTGTCCGAGTCACAACTTGGACAACGCTTAGATCAGGCTTTGGCCGAAATGTTCCCTGATTATTCGCGTTCGCGCATAAAAGAATGGATCCTCGACCAACGCGTACAGGTAAATGGCAAAGTTTCAGACAAGCCAAAAGAGAAAGTCATGGGCGGCGAGACCGTATCTATTGACGCCGAAATCGACGAAGAGATCCGCTTTGAAGCGCAGGATATCCCACTCGATATCGTTTATGAGGATGATGACATCATGGTCATCAACAAACCGCGTGACCTCGTGGTACACCCTGGCGCCGGTAACCCGGACGGCACGGTGCTGAACGCGCTGCTGCATTATTATCCACCGATTGCTGATGTGCCGCGTGCGGGCATCGTGCACCGTCTGGATAAAGACACGACCGGTCTGATGGTGGTGGCGAAGACCGTTCCGGCGCAAACGCGTCTGGTGGAATCGCTGCAGCTGCGTGAAATCACCCGTGAGTACGAAGCGGTAGCGATTGGTCATATGACGGCAGGCGGTAGCGTTGAAGAACCGATCAGCCGTCACCCAACCAAGCGTACCCACATGGCGGTACACCCGATGGGTAAACCGGCGGTCACGCACTATCGCATCATGGAGCACTTCCGTGTGCACACGCGTCTGCGACTGCGTCTGGAAACCGGACGTACGCACCAGATCCGCGTGCACATGGCGCATATCACTCATCCGCTGGTGGGCGATCAGGTCTACGGTGGCCGTCCGCGTCCGCCGAAAGGCGCATCGGATGAGTTCATTTCCGTACTGCGTAAGTTTGACCGTCAGGCGCTTCACGCGACCATGCTGCGTCTCTATCACCCGATCTCGGGGATTGAAATGGAATGGCATGCGCCAATCCCGCAGGATATGGTTGATCTGATTGCGGTGATGCGCGACGACTTTGAAGAACATAAGGATGACGTAGACTGGCTATGACCAAAATCATTGTCCCGGAGTGGCCGCTGCCAGAAAGCGTAGCGGCCTGCAGTTCAACGCGCGTGGGTGGCGTCAGCGAAGGGGCTTGGGATTCTTTGAATCTCGGTGCTCATTGCGGCGATAACCTTGAGCATGTGGAAGAGAACCGTAAGCGCATGTTCACGGCAGGTAAACTGCCGTCGAAACCGGTGTGGCTTGAGCAGGTGCACGGTACCGCCGTTTTGCATCTGACCGGTGAGCCGTATGCTTCTAAGCGTGCCGATGCCTCCTATAGCAATACGCCCGGGACCGTGTGTGCGGTGATGACAGCCGATTGTCTTCCTGTTCTCTTTTGCAATAAAGCGGGAACGGAAGTGGCCGCAGCGCATGCTGGCTGGCGTGGCTTGTGCGACGGCGTGCTGGAAGAGACCGTGGCTTGCTTCAAAGACAGTCCTGAAAATATTCAGGCATGGTTTGGCCCGGCGATTGGGCCGCAGGCCTTTGAAGTCGGCCCTGAAGTACGCGATGCGTTTATGGCGAAAGACGCCAACGCGGTTAGCGCATTCCGTCCAGCAGGCGAAAAATACTATGCTGATATCTACCAGCTGGCGCGTCAGCGTCTGGGAAATATCGGTGTGACCGCTGTCTTTGGCGGTGACCGCTGTACCTTCAGCGAAAAGGATGATTTTTTCTCTTATCGCCGTGACCGTACTACAGGTCGTATGGCAAGTTTCATCTGGCTGATATAACCTATAGAATCAAGACGATCCAGAAGGCAGACATTTTTTTCTCATTGACCAGGTCATTTAACCTTGAATAATTGAGGGATGACCTCATTTAATCTCCTGTAGCAAATTTGACCTAGTATGGGAGGAGTCATGCGTCTGGATCGTCTTACCAATAAATTCCAGCTTGCTCTTGCCGATGCCCAGTCGCTCGCACTCGGGCACGACAACCAATTTATCGAACCTCTTCATTTAATGAGCGCCTTGCTGAATCAGGAAGGGGGCTCGGTACGTCCATTATTAACATCCGCTGGCATTAATGCTGGCCAGTTGCGTACTGCTATCGATCAGGCGTTGAGCCGTTTACCTCAGGTGGAAGGCACCGGTGGTGACGTGCAGCCGTCTCAGGATCTGATGCGCGTACTGAATCTTTGCGACAAGCTGGCGCAAAAACGCAACGACAATTTTATTTCGTCAGAACTGTTCGTTCTGGCGGCGCTTGAGTCTCGTGGCACTTTGACCGACCTGCTGAAAACAGCGGGCGCAACTACCGCCAATATCACTCAAGCCATTGAACAGATGCGCGGAGGTGAAAGCGTGAATGACCAGGGTGCCGAAGACCAACGTCAGGCATTGAAGAAGTATACGGTCGATCTGACCGAGCGCGCCGAACAGGGCAAGCTTGACCCGGTTATCGGCCGTGATGAAGAGATTCGCCGTACCATTCAGGTACTGCAGCGTCGTACCAAAAACAACCCGGTATTGATTGGTGAGCCTGGTGTCGGTAAAACCGCCATCGTTGAAGGGCTGGCACAGCGCATTATTAACGGTGAAGTCCCGGAAGGCTTAAAAGGCCGCCGCGTACTGGCGCTGGATATGGGCGCGCTGGTGGCCGGGGCGAAATACCGCGGTGAGTTTGAAGAGCGTCTGAAAGGCGTGCTGAACGACCTGGCGAAACAGGAAGGCAACGTCATCCTGTTTATCGATGAGTTGCATACCATGGTTGGCGCGGGTAAAGCCGACGGTGCGATGGATGCCGGTAACATGCTGAAACCGGCGCTGGCGCGTGGTGAACTTCACTGCGTGGGGGCAACAACGCTGGATGAATACCGCCAGTACATCGAAAAAGATGCGGCGCTGGAACGTCGATTCCAGAAAGTGTTCGTGGCTGAACCTTCGGTGGAAGACACCATCGCGATTCTGCGTGGTTTGAAAGAACGTTATGAGCTGCACCACCACGTGCAGATTACCGACCCCGCAATCGTGGCGGCAGCAACGCTGTCTCACCGCTACATTGCCGATCGTCAGTTGCCGGATAAAGCCATCGACCTTATTGATGAAGCGGCGTCCAGCATTCGTATGCAGATTGACTCGAAGCCGGAAGAACTCGATCGACTCGACCGTCGTATCATTCAGCTGAAGCTGGAACAGCAGGCGTTAATGAAAGAGTCTGACGAGGCGAGCAAGAAACGTCTCGACATGTTGAACGATGAGCTGAGCGATAAAGAGCGTCAGTACTCTGAGTTAGAAGAAGAGTGGAAAGCAGAAAAAGCGTCCCTCTCCGGCACGCAGACGATCAAAGCTGAACTGGAGCAGGCGAAAATCGCCATTGAGCAGGCGCGTCGCGTCGGCGACCTGGCTCGCATGTCTGAACTGCAGTACGGCAAAATTCCAGAGCTGGAAAAACAGCTCGAAGCAGCCACGCAGTCTGAAGGCAAAACCATGCGCCTGTTACGTAATAAAGTGACGGATGCAGAGATTGCTGAAGTGCTGGCGCGCTGGACCGGTATTCCGGTTGCCCGCATGCTGGAAGGCGAGCGTGAGAAACTGCTGCGTATGGAGCAGGATCTGCACAGCCGCGTGATTGGTCAGAACGAGGCGGTTGAAGCGGTTTCGAACGCGATCCGTCGTAGCCGTGCTGGGCTGTCCGACCCGAACCGTCCGATTGGTTCATTCCTGTTCCTGGGGCCAACCGGGGTAGGTAAAACCGAACTGTGTAAAGCGCTGGCTAACTTCATGTTCGACAGCGATGACGCCATGGTGCGTATCGACATGTCTGAGTTTATGGAGAAACACTCCGTGTCTCGTCTGGTCGGTGCGCCTCCGGGATATGTCGGTTATGAAGAGGGCGGTTACCTGACGGAAGCGGTGCGTCGTCGTCCTTATTCTGTCATCCTGCTGGATGAAGTCGAGAAAGCGCATCCGGATGTGTTTAACATTCTGCTGCAGGTTCTGGACGACGGGCGTCTGACCGACGGGCAGGGGAGAACGGTCGACTTCCGTAACACGGTGGTCATCATGACCTCTAACCTCGGTTCCGACCTGATTCAGGAACGCTTCGGTGAACTGGACTACGGGCATATGAAAGATCTGGTACTGGGTGTGGTCAGCCACAGTTTCCGTCCAGAATTCATTAACCGTATCGATGAAGTGGTGGTCTTCCATCCGTTGGGTGAAAAACATATCGCTTCGATTGCTCAGATTCAGTTGCAGCGTCTGTACCAGCGTCTGGAAGAGCGTGGTTATGAAACGCAGATGTCTGATGAAGCGCTGCAGTTGCTGAGTCAGAACGGTTACGATCCGGTGTATGGTGCACGTCCGTTGAAACGTGCAATCCAGCAGCAGATTGAAAACCCGCTGGCCCAGCAGATTCTGTCCGGCGAGCTGATTCCAGGCAAAGTTATCCGCCTGGAAGTCAAAGACGACCAGATTGTGGCAGTGCAGTAAGTCACAAAAAGAAGAAAACGAGCCCTTTTGGGCTCGTTTTTGTTTAAAAACTAGGCAAGAATAAGAGTGTTGAATGAAAAGTAAGCGAACGATAAGTTTTTTCGAATTTATGCTTGCGACTTCTCAGTATCTCCCTATAATGCGCCTCCACTGACACGGAACAACGGCAAACAAGCCGCCGGGTCAGCGAGGTTCTCCTGAGAATCTCAACAGAGAAAAGCGAAA
>NZ_JBIQOI010000013.1:0-93039 GCF_044197065.1 Kluyvera chengduensis | reverse complement strand
TTCGCTTTTCTCTGTCGAGATTCTCAGGAGAACCTCGCTGACCCGGCGGCTTGTTTGCCGTTGTTCCGTCTCAGTGGGGCCGCATTATAGGGAGTAATTGAGATCCCGCAAGCAAAAATCTGAAAAAACTTTTCGTTCGCTCAATTTCCAGACAATGCGCCGATTTAGCGCCCTATTTGCGTGAAAGTTGCGCTAATTCTTTGGCAAAACCAGCTACCTGCTCCCAGTCGGTATACACCACTTCTTTACTGGTATCCGTTTCCCCACCGGTCATCTTCATAATGAGGCGAATCATAAAGCGGTCAAACCAGCGATAGCGAGGGTAACGTAGCGCGCCAGCGAACACCGCGCAGGTGTCTGGCTGCCATGGTGAACGCAGTAGGAACTTACGCGTATAGCTATTAGTTTGCGGAGAACGCTTCTCCGGTTTACGTGCTACCAGATTGACCGCGAAAAACGCGCTCGGAATCGCCTGCAGCGCCGCCGTGTTCTTCTTAACAAAACGATCGAGCGCAGGATGGAAATGCCCGTAGCGAATAGACGCGCCAATCACCACCCGGTCATACAGCTGCCAATCAATACTTTCCGTACGATTCAAATCGACCATCGCGGTATCCACGCCCAGCTCGCTGAGCTGTGAGCAAAGATAGGCCGCAATTTCGCGCGTCTGCCCATCACGGGTAGAAAAGAGCATTAATGTTTTCAACGCTGACTCCTGTTATTCGCGCCAGAATGTTGGGGTAAACAGCACCAGCAGCGTAAAGACTTCAAGACGACCAAACAGCATATTCGCAATCAGGATCCACTTCGCCACCGGGTTCATACTGGCAAAGTTATCCGCCACTACCCCCAGCCCAGGGCCGAGGTTATTTAACGTCGCCACGACGGACGCGAACGCGGAGAAGTCATCTACCCCGGTAGCGATGATTGCCAACATGCTAATAATAAAGACCAGCGCGTAGGCGGAGAAGAATCCCCATACCGCTTCAAGGATACGTTCCGGCAGCGCACGGTTACCCAGCTTAATGCTGTATACCGCATTCGGGTGGACGAGGCGTTTCAGCTCGCGGTTACCCTGCTTAAACAGCAGCAGGATACGAATGACCTTCAAACCACCGCCCGTTGAGCCCGCACAGCCGCCGATAAAGGCCGAACATAAAAGAAGAACCGGCAGGAACAGCGGCCAGCGCGCAATGCTGTCGGTAGTGAAGCCCGCGGTCGTCGCCATCGAGACCACCTGGAAGAACGCCTGGTTTAGCGTCGTCACCGCCGAGCTATAGATGTCATGGAACCACAGCACCAGGGTACAGATAATCACCAGCGTCAGCTGCACACCGATAAACATGCGGAATTCCGGGTCACGCCAATACACCTTCAGGCTACGTCCGCTTAATAAAGAGAAGTGCAGGCCGTAGTTACAGCCGGAGATCAGCAGGAAGATAGCAATGATGGTATTGATGGTGGGACTATTAAAGAAGCCGACGCTGGCGTCGTGCGTGGAGAAGCCGCCGATGGCGATCGTCGCAAAGCTGTGGCCAATCGCATCGAACGCGGGCATCCCGGCAAACCACAGGGCCAGCGCACAGGCGACAGTCAACAGTACATAGATGAGCCACAGCGTTTTCGCCGTTTCGGCAATTCGCGGGCGCATCTTGTTGTCTTTCAGCGGCCCGGGCATTTCCGCTCTATATAGCTGCATCCCACCGACGCCAAGAATAGGCAGGATAGCTACCGCCAGCACAATGATCCCCATCCCGCCGAACCACTGCAGCATCTGTCGATAGAAGAGAATCGCGTGGGGCAGCGAGTCCAGCCCCACCAGCGTTGTCGCCCCGGTGGTCGTTAACCCAGAGAACGATTCAAAGAACGCATCGGTAACCGTCAGGTTCGGCTGTTCAGAGAAGATAAAAGGTAGCGCACCCACACTGCCCAGCACCGTCCAGAACAGGACGACAATCAGGAAGCCTTCACGGGATTTCAGTTCGCCCTTCTCCCGACGGTTCGGCCACCACAACAGCGAACCAATCACCAGCGCGACAAAAAAGGTTTGAGTAAATGCGCGCCCGGCGCCATCGCGGTAAATCAAAGCCACCAATCCCGGGAGGATCATTGTCCCCGAGAATAAGATGACCAGAAGTCCAACAATTCGAGTAATGGCACGAAAATGCATTTCCGGCGCGTCCTTTGATAATCAAAAAAAGTCAGGAGGGGGATTATTCGTCAATCGCTAACAATTGCAATGAACCACGACTAAAATCCGCCAGTCTTGCGGAAAAATCATGCACTTTTGCCTGCGGCAGCGCGATACGGAGCTGTACCGACGCCTGATAATCACTGGCAACAATCTGCCCGGCATACTGCCCAACCAGCGATTCAATGCCCGCAAGCTGTCCGTATTCACATAGCAGAGTATATTCGGTTAACGGCGTTTTGATCTGCGTTGTTAGCAGATTGAGCGCCTGCTGCACGCCACCGCCGTAGGCTTTTACCAGCCCACCGGTACCTAACAAGATACCGCCGTAGTAGCGAACTACTACGGCGGTAATTTCACCGACGCCGCTGCCCATCAGCTGAGCCAGCATCGGCTTCCCGGCTGTACCCGCCGGTTCACCATCATCAGAAAAACCAAGCTGCTGTGAATCATCCGGCCTCCCCGCCACCCACGCCACACAGTGGTGGCGGGCATCCGGGTGTTCGGCGCGAACTGACTCAACGAACGCTTTGGCCGCCGCCACCCCGTCGGTGTGCGCCAACAGGGTGATGAAACGACTCTTCTTTATCTCTTCAACGAAGGTGACCGGCTCGGCCGGTATTCGCCAGCTTTCCATTACGCCAGTTTCAGGTCACGCGTCATGTTTTCGATATTGTTCTCGTGGATAACCACGTTATCTTCAATACGAATGCCGCCAAACGGCTTCAGCGCCTCAATTTTCTGCCAGTTGAAGTGCTTGCTGAACTGACCTTCACGCCACGGCGCGAGCAGAGACTCAATAAAGTAAATGCCCGGTTCGATGGTCAGCACCATGCCCGGTTGCAGCACACGGGTGCAGCGCAGGTACGGATACTTAGACGGCGCAGCCAGATGTGTGCCGGTGTCATCCTGCATAAATCCAGCGACGTCATGCACCTGCAGACCCAACGGGTGGCCAATACCATGCGGCATAAACGGCCCGGTAAGGTCATTTTCGACCATCGCTTCTTCGCTCATGTCGGTGACTAACTGATGCTTACGTAGCAGTTTGGCAATACGCTGATGGAACTGGATGTGGTAATCCACATAGCTGGTACCCGCCTTCATGGTGGCAATCAGCGCCAACTGTTCAGTGTTCACATCTTTAATCAGCTGAGCAAAGTCATTATCGCCGTTTGCCGCCCAAGTACGGGTAAGGTCAGCGGCATAGCCGTTATATTCCGCCCCGGCATCCAGCAGGAAGCTACGAATTTCAGCAGGCGCTCGATGATCCAACTTGGTGTAGTGCAGCACCGACGCATGCTCGTTCAGCGCCACGATGTTGCCGTAAGGCACGTCGGTATCGCGATGACCGGTAGCCGTCAGGTAAGCCTGATTGATATCAAACTCGCTCATGCCGGAACGGAAGGCTTCTTCCGCCGCACGGTGCCCGTTAACCGCCATCTTCTGCGCTTCGCGCATGCATGCCAGCTCATAGTCAGTTTTGTAGGCGCGATAGTAGTGCAGGTAGTCAATCACCCCTTTCGGGTTGATGTTGTTCGCGGCAATGCCTAAGCCCAGCGCACGCTCCGGAACCGGACCAATATAGCCAATGTTGCCGCGCGCAGCGGGCAACTGGCTGCCAATGCCGTCCGCTTTTGGCAGCGCAATAACTTCAACGTCTTCTGTCCAGAACGAGGTCGGCAGCGGTTCGACGTTGTGCCAGTAATCTACCGGCAGGTAGAACCACAGCTTCGGTTTATTGACGCCGTCCACCAGCAGCCAGCAGTTTGGTACCTGAGTAACCGGGACCCACGCTTTGAACTGCGGGTTGACCTTGAACGGGTAGGCGTGGTCATCCAGAAAAACATTCATCAGCTCGCCAGAGTGAATAAGCAGCGCATCAAGCTTGAAACGATCGAGTGCGTTGCGTGCTCGCTCCTGTAAGGTAACGATATGATTTTTATAGAGTGCGGACAGAGATTCCATGATTTACCCTTCTGATTTTTTTACCCTTTAGTCCCCGCATATTAGCACACCTCTCCCACCCTGCGTGATTTCCGCCGGACGTGATCCGACCAGCAAATATTTAAAGTCTCATTTGCATTTATTTAACACAAAATACACACTCCTGATTATCTGGTATGACCAGATCACTTTGCTGGATTCAGGAGACTGACATGCTCTACAAAGGCGACACCCTGTACCTCAACTGGCTGGAAGATGGCATTGCCGAACTGGTGTTCGATGCCCCTGGCTCAGTTAACAAATTAGATACCGCAACCGTAGCCAGCCTCGGCCAGGCGCTCGACGTCCTCGAAAAACAAAAAGAGCTGAAGGGGCTGCTGCTGCGCTCTGAAAAGGCGGCCTTTATTGTCGGCGCGGATATCACCGAATTCCTTTCGTTGTTCCTGGTGCCAGAAGAACAGTTCAGCCAGTGGCTGCACTTCGCCAACAGCGTCTTCAACCGTCTGGAAGATTTACCAGTCCCAACCATCTCTGCCGTTAACGGCTATGCGCTGGGCGGCGGCTGCGAATGCGTGCTGGCCACCGACTACCGTCTGGCGACGCCGGATCTGCGTATCGGCCTGCCGGAAACCAAGCTGGGCATCATGCCGGGCTTTGGCGGCTCCGTTCGTATGCCGCGTCTGCTGGGTGCCGATAGCGCACTGGAAATCATCGCTGCCGGTAAAGATGTTGGTGCTGAGCAGGCGCTGAAGATTGGCCTGGTCGACGGAATCGTTAAGCAGGAAAAACTGGTCGATGGCGCGCTGGCGGTACTGCGTCAGGCGATTAACGGTGACCTCGACTGGAAAGCCAAGCGTCAACCGAAGCTTGAGCCGCTGAAGCTCAGCAAGATTGAAGCCACCATGAGCTTCTCTATCGCTAAAGCGATGGTGATGCAGACGGCGGGTAAACACTACCCGGCACCGATCACGGCAGTGAAAACGATTGAAGCTGCGGCCCGCTTTGGCCGTGAAGAAGCGCTCAATCTGGAAAACAAAAGTTTTGTTCCACTGGCCCACTCAAATGAGGCACGTGCGCTGGTCGGTATTTTCCTCAATGACCAATACGTAAAAGGTCAGGCTAAGAAACTGACCAAACATATCGAACCGCCAAAACATGCCGCCGTACTCGGTGCGGGCATCATGGGTGGCGGGATCGCTTACCAGTCCGCCTGGAAAGGCGTGCCGGTTATCATGAAGGATATTAATGAAAAATCGCTGCCCCTCGGCATGACCGAAGCCAGCAAGCTGCTCAACAAGCAGCTTGAGCGCGGCAAAATCAACGGTCTGAAGCTGGCAAGCGTGATTTCCACCATTCAGCCAACGCTGGAGTATGCCGGTTTTGACCGCGTTGATGTCGTCGTTGAAGCCGTCGTGGAAAACCCGAAGGTGAAAAAAGCGGTACTGGCAGAAACCGAGCAGAAAGTGCGCCCAGATACCGTGCTGGCTTCTAACACCTCAACCATTCCCATCGGTGAGCTGGCCGATGCGCTGGAACGCCCGGAAAACTTCTGCGGTATGCACTTCTTCAACCCGGTGCACCGTATGCCGCTGGTCGAAATTATCCGCGGTAAGAAAACCTCAGACAGCACCATTGCGAAAGTGGTCGCTTGGGCAAGCCAGATGGGCAAAACGCCTATCGTGGTTAACGACTGCCCTGGCTTCTTCGTCAACCGCGTACTGTTCCCGTACTTTGCTGGCTTCAGCCAGCTGCTGCGCGACGGTGCGGATTTCCGCAAGGTTGATAAAGTGATGGAGAAACAGTTTGGTTGGCCGATGGGCCCAGCCTATCTGCTCGACGTGGTCGGTATTGATACCGCGCACCACGCGCAGGCGGTGATGGCGGCCGGTTTTCCACAGCGTATGCAGAAAGATTATCGTGACGCTATCGATGCGCTGTTCGAGGCAAGCCGCTACGGTCAGAAAAACGGTCTGGGCTTCTGGCGTTATAAAGAAGACAGCAAAGGCAAGCCGAAGAAAGAAGAAGACGCCACGGTGGATAGCCTGCTGGCAGACGTTAGTCAGCCGAAGCGCGATTTCAGCGACGACGAGATTATTGCCCGCATGATGATCCCGATGGTCAACGAAGTGGTGCGCTGCCTGGAAGAAGGCATCATCGCCAGCCCGGCAGAAGCAGATATGGCGCTGGTTTACGGCCTCGGCTTCCCTCCGTTCCACGGCGGCGCGTTCCGCTGGCTGGATACGCTCGGTAGCGCGAAGTACCTCGATATGGCGCAGCAGTATCAGCACCTTGGTCCGCTGTATGAAGTCCCGGCTGGCCTGCGTGACAAAGCGCGCCATAACGAAGCGTATTATCCACCGGTTGAGCCAGCCCGTCCGGCTGGTGAGCTGAAAACGGCTTAAGGAGTCACGATGGAACAGGTTGTTATTGTTGATGCAATTCGTACCCCGATGGGCCGTTCCAAAGGCGGTGCGTTCCGTAACGTGCGCGCCGAGGATCTCTCCGCGCACCTGATGCGTAGCCTGCTGGCGCGTAACCCCGCGCTGGAAGCGGCGGCCATCGACGACATCTATTGGGGCTGCGTACAGCAGACGCTGGAGCAGGGCTTTAACATCGCCCGTAACGCGTCGCTGCTGGCGGAAATTCCCCATTCGGTACCGGCAGTGACCGTGAACCGTCTGTGTGGTTCTTCCATGCAGGCGCTGCACGATGCGGCTCGTATGATCATGACCGGTGATGCGCAGGTGTGTCTGGTCGGCGGCGTGGAGCACATGGGCCACGTGCCGATGAGCCACGGCGTCGATTTCCACCCGGGCATGAGCCGTAATGTGGCGAAAGCCGCAGGCATGATGGGCCTAACGGCGGAAATGCTCTCCCGTATGCACGGCATCAGCCGTGAAATGCAGGATGCGTTTGCCGCCCGCTCCCACGCCCGCGCCTGGGCTGCAACACAATCGGGCGCCTTTAAGAATGAAATCATTCCAACCGGCGGCCATGACGCAGACGGCGTACTGAAGCAGTTTAACTATGACGAGGTGATTCGTCCGGAGACCACCGTTGAAGCGCTCTCAACGCTGAAACCGGCCTTCGACCCGGTAACGGGTACGGTGACCGCTGGCACCTCATCTGCACTTTCCGACGGCGCTTCCGCCATGCTGGTGATGAGCGAAAGCCGCGCCCGCGAGCTGGGCTTAACCCCGCGCGCGCGTATCCGTTCGATGGCGGTGGTTGGCTGCGACCCATCCATTATGGGTTACGGCCCGGTTCCAGCCTCGAAGCTGGCGCTGAAGAAAGCCGGTCTGACCGCGAACGATATCGATTTGTTTGAGATGAACGAAGCGTTTGCCGCACAGATCCTGCCGTGCATTAAGGATCTGGGGCTGATGGAACAGATTGATCAGAAGATCAACCTTAACGGCGGCGCGATCGCGCTGGGCCACCCGCTCGGATGCTCCGGTACGCGTATCAGCACCACTCTGCTGAACCTGATGGAGCGCAAAGATGTCCAGTTTGGTCTGGCGACGATGTGCATCGGGTTAGGTCAAGGCATCGCGACGGTTATCGAGCGCGTATAAAAAACGCGCCCCATAAGTCGGGGCGCGCAGTATGCCATTATTGTAGGCCGGGCAAGCGCAGCGCCCCCGGCAAACATGCCGGAAAGCAACGCAGCGCGTTTTATCCAGCATGCAATCACAACAAAGTTTAGTTGCCGTTCTTCCCGCCTGTCAGGGGCGGGTTTTTTATTGCCTATCAGATAAAGGCAAACGCATCGCCGAACAGACGGTCTTCACGCGCCTGACGTTCGTTGCAGAACAGGTCACGGGCAATCTTCGCCATTTCAAAACGACCAGCGATATAAATATCGTGGTTCGCCAGCGTGCCGTAATCTTGCAGTACCGCCGTCAGCACGGTACCAGAACGTCCGCGCCACTCTTCTTCCGGCTGCTCAACCACCGGCACCACGCGCAGGTTCGGATGATTAACCGACAGCGCTTCCAGCTCAGAGAGATCGTACAGATGCTTCTCTTCACGGCCGCCCCAGTAAATCGCCACTTCGCGGTTCGGGTTTTGCGTCAATGCGGTCAGCAGAATTGAACGCACATAAGAGAAGCCGGTGCCACCCGCAATCAGCACTAACGGACGATCGTCTTCTTCACGCAGCCAGGCTTCACCGTGCGGGATATCGACAACCACTTCACGTTCTTTGAGGATGCGGTCCATTACCGCCATGGCGTACAGGTTCAGCTCTGACGCGCCGATATGCAGCTCAATAAACGCCTTTTCATCCGGCGTAGAAGCCATGGAGAACGGACGCTTGTCACGCTCATCCATCACGACCATCAGGTACTGCCCGGCACGAAATGAGAAGTCAGCTTCGGGTACTAAACGAACGCGATATACCGTATCGGTAATGGCGTCCACCGAGGTCACTTTACAGCTTAAGGTTGTCATGCGCTCCCTCTGTCGGGTCTTTTCCTCATCACACTTCACGCTGCGGATGCGTTGTCCGCGGCGTGGAGGTCTCAAAGGATATCATTATCATTTATCGTCGGAGAAAATGGCCAGCTCGTCCCAGATTTCATCGATACGCGCCGTAACGGCGGGATCTTTCTTAATCGGACGGCCCCATTCGCGCTGGGTTTCCCCAGGCCATTTATTGGTGGCATCCAGGCCCATTTTCGACCCCAAGCCGGAAACCGGCGAGGCGAAATCCAGATAATCAATCGGCGTGTTCTCGACCAGAACCGTATCCCGCGCGGGATCCATTCGGGTGGTAATCGCCCATATCACATCGTTCCAGTCGCGTGCGTTGACGTCATCATCGCAGACAATCACGAATTTTGTGTACATAAATTGGCGTAAAAACGACCATACGCCCATCATTACGCGTTTTGCATGCCCCGCATACTGTTTTTTCATCGTCACAACGGCAAGGCGATAGGAACACCCTTCCGGCGGCAGATAGAAATCAACAATTTCCGGGAACTGTTTTTGCAGAATTGGCACGAAGACTTCATTCAGCGCCACGCCCAGCACTGCGGGTTCATCCGGCGGACGGCCGGTATAGGTGGAGTGGTAGATAGCATCTTCACGCTGGGTGATATGCGTGACGGTAAAGACCGGGAAGCTATCCACTTCGTTGTAATAACCGGTATGGTCGCCATACGGGCCTTCCGGTGCCATCTCGCCAATCTCGATATAACCTTCCAGCACGATTTCCGCGCTGGCTGGCACTTCCAGATCGTTAGAAACACACTTCACCACTTCCGTTTTAGTACCGCGCAGCAGGCCCGCGAAGGCATACTCAGAAAGCGTATCCGGCACCGGCGTTACCGCGCCCAGAATGGTCGCAGGGTCTGCGCCAAGTGCAACGGATACCGGGAAGCGTTCGCCCGGGTGCGCCGCACACCACTCCTGGAAGTCCAGCGCGCCGCCGCGATGCGACAGCCAGCGCATAATCAGTTTGTTTTTGCCAATCACCTGCTGACGATAAATACCCAGGTTCTGCCGCTCTTTATGCGGGCCACGGGTCACCGTCAGCCCCCAGGTGATCAGCGGCGCGGCATCTTCTGGCCAGCAGGTCATCACCGGGATACGGGACAAATCAACGTCATCGCCGGAGATAATCTTTTGCTGACAAGGGGCACCGCGCAGGCGTTTGGTTGGCATGTTCAACACCTGCTTAAACTGCGGCAGCTTGTCGAACAGGTCACGGAAGCCTTTCGGCGGCTCCGGTTCTTTCAGGAAGGCTAAGAGTTTACCCACTTCGCGCAATGCGCTGACATCTTCCTGCCCCATACCCATCGCGACGCGCTTAGGCGTGCCAAACAGGTTACACAGCACCGGCATGTCGTAACCCTTTGGATTTTCAAACAGCAGCGCCGGGCCACCGGCACGCAGCGTGCGATCGGCAATTTCGGTAATTTCCAGATGGGGATCAACCGGGAGGCTAATGCGTTTTAGTTCGCCCTGCTGTTCGAGCAATGTCAGAAAGTCGCGTAGGTCATGGTATTTCATGGGGTAATTCTTGGCCTCCTGGTAAGCGCCTTAGTATACGGCGAATGGTCCTGTGATGCTGTATTTTTGTTAAATTAACGTAAATTAGGGCAGTAATAATCAACATCGCGATTTAGCCGCACTTTTGTTATGCTTTCGCGCTAAACAGCGGAAATGAGTCATTATGCAAGCCTGGTATTTACTGTACTGCAAACGCGGGCAACTTCAGCGTGCCCAGGAACATCTGGAACGACAGGCGGTCAACTGCCTGACGCCAATGATCACCCTGGAGAAAATGGTGCGCGGTAAGCGCACATCAGTCAGTGAGCCGCTGTTCCCGAACTATCTGTTTGTGGAGTTTGACCCTGAAGTCATTCACACCACCACCATCAACGCCACCCGTGGCGTCAGCCATTTTGTCCGTTTTGGGATGAGCCCGGCAACGGTGCCGTCTTCGGTTATTCATCAGCTTTCTATCTTTAAGTCAGATGATATTACCGACCCGGAAACGCCGTACCCTGGCGACAGCGTGGTTATCACCGAAGGTGCCTTCGAAGGGCTACAGGCTATCTTTGCCGAGCCGGACGGTGAAGCGCGTTCAATGCTGCTGCTCAACCTGCTGAATAAACAGATTAAGCAGAGCGTTAAAAACACCGATTTCCGCAAAGCCTGACTTAAAAGTGGATATTAAACAGCCGTCTGGCGTTATTGTCTGTGACGGCTTCCAGCCATTGCGCCTCTTCAGCGCGCCATTTCGCAACGCGCGCCAGAATATGCGTCACGTAGGCAGGTTCATTACGCCGTGAGGCTGGCTTTGGCGTCATATCGCGCGGTAGCAGGTATGGTGCATCCGTCTCCAGCAGTAACCTGTCCGCCGGAATCATCGGCAGCAGTTCGCGAAGCTCAAGCCCACGGCGTTCATCGCATACCCAGCCGGTAATGCCAATCGACAGCCCGCGATCCAGACACGCTTGCGCTTCATCCCGTGTCCCGGTAAAGCAGTGCAGCACCGCGCCAGGTAGATGGTCGAGCCACGGTTCCAGCAGAGTGAGAAAACGGTCGTGCGCGTCGCGGCAGTGGAGAAACACCGGCATACCGAGTTCAGCGGCCATTGCCAGCTGCGCGGTAAACGCCACTTCCTGCTCGGCTGGCGTAGAGAAATTGCGATTAAAATCGAGACCACACTCGCCCACCGCCACCACTTCCGGCTTATTGACCAGCGTATAGATGGCTTCTGCGACTTCCGCAGACCAGCTGCTGGCATCATGCGGATGCACGCCAGCGGTAGACCAGCAGCATTCAAAGCGTTCAGCCAGCCGCTGCGCTTCTTCGCTTTCACGCAGGTTGGTACCCGTTAGCAGCATGCCGTGTACACCGGCGGCACGTGCCCGAGCAACCACCTCATCGCGGTCGCGGGCAAACTGTGAACTGGTCAGATTGACCCCAATGTCAAACATCATCACTCCCATATGACAACCGCCCTGGCGGGCGGTTGGTGATTATTCTTCAGCTTGTTCTTCTTCCGCGTCTTCATCACGCGTCAGCCGCTTCCCAGCGTAGAAGCGAGAGAAGAACACCCCCACTTCGAACAAACAGTACATCGGAATCGCCAGCAGCGTTTGCGAGAACACATCTGGCGGCGTCAGCAGCATGCCAACAACGAAGGCGCCGACCAGCACATACGGACGTTTTTTCCGCAGATCGTCCGGCGTGGTCACACCCACCCAGCAGAGCAGCACAATCGCCACCGGCACCTCGAACGACACGCCGAACGCAATAAACAGCGACATGACAAAATCGAGGTAGCTCTTAATATCGGTCGAGACCAGCACCCCTTCCGGCGCGGTGTGCGTCAGGAAGCCAAATGCCAGCGGGAACACCACAAAGTAGGCGAACGCCATGCCGATATAGAACAGCAGCGTACTGGAGACCAGCAGCGGCACGACCAACCGACGTTCATGCTTGTACAGCGCAGGCGCGACAAACGCCCAAACCTGATACAGGATGACCGGGGCGGACAGAATCAACGAGACCATAAAGGTCAGCTTGATAGGCGTAAAGAACGGAGACGCCACGTCGGTGGCAATCATCGTCGCGCCTGCCGGCATCTGCTTAATCAGCGGGGCGGAGACCATCTGATAGATATCATTGGCGAAGTAGACCAACGCCAGGAAAATCACGATGACCGCAATGATGCAGTTGAGCAGGCGCTTACGCAGCTCAATCAAATGAGCGATCAGCGGTTGAGTATCTTCTACGCTCATGTTTACGGTTTATCACTCGATGCGGGGGATGAATCATGAACAGCGGCCGCAGGAACTTTCTCTTTCTCCGTGGGCTTTACTGCCTCGGCGTCAGACGCAGGTACCTCCGCAGACGACGCTTTAGGCTCGTCGACGTGCGGCTCAGCAACTTCCGGCTTCACAGCGTCCTTATCCTTCACCACCGGGTTATGGATGGTATTGGCCTCGTCGCTCGCCTTTTCAGGATCGTTCGCCGTGTAAGAACGCTTCATCGACTCTGCCGCTTCACGCAGCTCGTCCATGGAGGCCTTAAGTTCTGGCGTCAGGTTATCCAGACTCGCTTTCTCCACTTTTTTCAGGCTGTCCTGAAATTCCTGGAGTTTAAGCTCCTGCGTCAGCTCGTTTTGTACGGTTGTCGCCAGAGAGCGCAGCGCGCGGATCCAGCCAACAACCGTCTTCACTGCTACCGGTAAGCGTTTTGGCCCCAGCACAACGAGGCCAATAATAAACACCAGCAGCAGTTCACTGAAACCAATATCAAACACGAATTACACCTGCTCGTTGTCGTGGCGTTTCGCTTCGTCTTTCTTTGCACTTTCCTGCTTATCAGTAATTGATTTTGCAGTGAAATCTGCATCCTGGTCCGCTTTGGTTTTGGTATCGTCTTCATCACTCATGGCTTTTTTGAAGCCTTTGATAGACGAACCTAAGTCAGATCCCAGTGAGCTCAGCTTTTTAGTCCCGAAAAGCAGAACCACGATAACGACGATAATCAGCAACTGCCAAATACTAATACCACCCATACAAGTTCCTCTGATAGATGATGAAATAATCAGCGCGCATTATACGTTATGCAGCGCTCTCTTAGCGACGCATAATTCAGCGCGTCTTCCGCCACCCGGCGAACCATACCACCACTCCTCCGGCCATAAGCCACGCGGGTGTCAGGCCCCATTCCGGGCGATTCACTAACAATACTGTACCGCTCAGGAGTAAAACCGCGCCTATACCAAAGAGATAACGCGATTGCCCCTGACGGGTGTGATGCGTCGTCAGATTTTGCGAGAGTTTCTCAAGACTCGCCTGAACCTGCTTACTCTGACGAAGACTGTCATACACCAGCTCCGGCAGCTCCGGCATCTTTTCAATCCAGAACGGTGCCTTGTCCTTCAGGGCGCGAACCAGCGCCGGAATACCGACCTGATCTTTCAGCCATGACTCAAGGAAAGGCTTCGCCGTCTTCCATAAATCTAACTGAGGATAGAGCTGACGTCCTACCCCTTCAACGTAAAGTAATGTCTTTTGTAGCAACACCAGCTGCGGCTGGACTTCCATATTGAAGCGTCGGGCGGTGTTAAACAGGTTCAGCAGCACGTGACCGAAGGAGATCTCCGCCAGCGGCTTTTCAAAAATCGGCTCACAGACGGTGCGGATAGCGAACTCAAATTCTTCCACGTTGGTATCCGCCGGAACCCAGCCGGAATCGACGTGCAGTTCTGCTACCTTACGGTAGTCGCGGTTAAAGAAGGCAATAAAGTTTTCCGCCAGATAGCGCTTGTCGTCTTTGTTGAGCGAGCCAACGATACCGCAGTCGATGCCGATGTACTGCGGGTCTTCCGGGTGCTCATAGCTGACGAAAATATTCCCCGGGTGCATATCTGCGTGGAAGAAACTGTCGCGGAAAACCTGGGTGAAGAAGACCTGCACGCCGCGTTCGGCCAGCAGTTTCATATTGGTATTCTGTTTCTCCAACGTCTCTACGTCAGAGACCGGAATACCGTAGATGCGTTCCATCACCAGCATGTCAACGCGGCAGTAGTCAGAATAGACTTCCGGCACGTACAGCATCGGGCTATTTTCGAAGTTACGACGCAGCTGAATAGCGTTTGCCGCTTCGCGCAGCAGGTTAAGTTCGTCAATGAGCGTCTTTTCATAGTCGCGCACCACTTCAAGCGGGCGCAGACGACGACCGTCCGGCAGCAGGCGAGGTACCCAGCGCGCCAGCCGATAGATAAGCTTCATGTCCGCTTTAATAATCGGCAAAATATCCGGGCGGATAACCTTAATGACCACCTCTTTGCCGTTCTCTTTCAGGCGAGCTGTGTGCACCTGGGCAATGGAGGCCGAAGCCAGCGGCTCGATGCTGAAATCATCAAACCAGCTTTCAACGGGAATATCGCCCATCGATTTTTCAATCTGCTGCTTCGCCAGCTTACCGTCGAACGGTGCCACGCGGTCTTGCAGCATGATGAGCTGATCGGCAATTTGCGGAGGGAAAAGGTCGCGGCGGGTAGAGAGCATCTGCCCAAACTTGATCCATACCGGGCCAAGCTCCTGTAATGCCAGGCGCAGACGTTCGCCTAACGGTTTATCCTTATGGCGATTTGGCATCCAGAACAGCAGCCGACGCCCAATACGCAGCGGCAGCGTAATACGCATTTTGGGAATGAGCTCATCAAGCCCGTAACTCAAAAAGGTGCGGATGATAAAATACAGGCGCCGTAATTCTCCTGGCGTCATTTCCCCTCCAGTTTTTCCAACCGTTTCGTCAGCGCGGCAACGTCACGCTCAACGGCCGTTGTTTCTTCCGCAAACCAGGCCACTTCCAGCGCGCCGGGTGCCAGTCGCCACTCTTCCGTTAGGGTTTCCGCCACATAGCGCTGCTGGCGTGCCAGCCCGTGCTGAATGAACTTCGCCCCGCCGCGCAGCGCTTTGCTGATACCCTCAGCCGCCACATCGCCGGTATAGGGTGCCAACAATTCTGCGGGAGAGAACTCCGCCAGGTCCGCCAGCGAAACCAGGTTTTGCACCACCTGAAGATCGCCCTGCACTTCCAGATCGTTATTGCGGATAAGCGCCGTCAGCTGTTGGCGGTTGCGCAGCTGCGGCAGCACGCTGACGCGGGTGATGACGGTGCAATCCGCCTCGCCGTCCCACGCGCCAACTACGTCAACCTGGCGCTCGCTAAAGATAAGCACCAGCGGGGAAGAAAACTCTTTCAGCTCAATGCGTAATACTTTTCCGATAAGACGCTGACGGGCAGGTTTCAACGCTTTTTCGCGCCATAGCAGCGCATTAATGGCGGTTTCAATACTGCCGGTCACTAAGGGTTTTAAAGGCATACGGCCCCCGCTTATCAGAATTTATAGCCGCGATGCAGCGCGACAATCCCGGCAGTCAGGTTGAAGTACTCAACGTTTTCCAGCCCGGCGTTCTGCATCATCCCTTTCAGGGTGTCCTGATCGGGGTGCATACGAATAGATTCCGCCAGATAGCGATAGCTTTCTGCATCGTTCGCCACCATTTCGCCAATGCGCGGCAGAATGTGGAACGAATAGGCGTCATACGCTTTGCTCAGCGGGTCGATAACCGGCTTGGAGAACTCCAGCACCAGCAGGCGTCCGCCTGGCTTCAGCACGCGATACATTGAACGCAGCGCTTTGTCTTTGTCGGTGACGTTACGCAGACCAAAAGAGATGGTGATGCAGTCAAAGGTATTATCGGGGAACGGCAGCGCTTCGGCGTTAGCCTGTACGTATTCCACATTACCTACCACGCCGATGTTGCGCAGCTTCTCACGCCCCATTTTGAGCATGGAGTCGTTAATATCCGCCAGCACCACGCGGCCGGTTTCACCAACCATACGCGAGAATTTTGCCGTCAGGTCACCGGTGCCGCCCGCCAGATCGAGGACCGTCTGTCCACGGCGCACGCCGCTGCAATCAATGGTAAAACGCTTCCAGAGACGATGGATACCGAATGACATCAGGTCATTCATCACATCGTATTTTGCGGCGACAGAATGGAAGACATGCGCCACCATGTTTTCTTTCTGTGATTTGGCGATTGTTTGAAAGCCAAAGTGCGTCGTTTCTTGTGAATCCTCAACCATCTCTATGCCTGCTTATCAAGAAAATGTTCATGGAGTGTAACAGATTGGACGCAATTGCCCTACGATTCCACCCCGTTACCAAACCCGGGCGGCGAGCGTCTTAGCGACGTTCTGCGGCTAACGGATTGTCATCATTCGTGTCTGTGTCGTCACGCAGACGAAAATCATCGTCCTGTGCTGTCGCCTGTTCAACCAGTTCCGGATTAATCTCGCGTTTTACCTCCACCCCAAGGTGGCGGAACGCTTCGGCCTGCGTAAGCAGGTTCCCGCGCCCGGTAGTGAGCTTTTTCATCGCCTGCCGGTAGTTTTCCTGCGCTTTATCGATGCTCTGGCCAATGGCTGACATGTCGTCCACGAAAAGGCGCATTTTGTCATATAAGCGGCTTGCGCGTTCAGCAATATGCTGCGCATTTCGGCTTTGGTGTTCGTAGCGCCAGAGGTTGGCGATGGTCCGCAGCGCCACCAGCAGCGTGGTTGGGCTTACCAGCATGATATTGTTTTTGAGCGCTTCGCTGATAAGTTCGGGCTGACGGTCCAGCGCCAGCAAAAATGCTGGCTCGACGGGAATAAACATCAGGACATAGTCCAGCGAACGTAGCCCCGGAAGCTGCTGGTAATCTTTGCGCCCCAGCATCCGGATATGGTTACGCACGGCGGCAATATGCTCCTGCAGCGCGGCTTCGCGAGTGTAATCATCTTCGGCGTTAAAGTAGCGCTCGTAGGCCACCAGCGTCATTTTGGCATCTACCACCACGTCTTTGCGGTGCGGCAAGCGCACGATGACGTCAGGCTGCATGCGAGAGTTCGCATCCGTATTGATGCTGACCTGAGTTTCGTATTCATGCCCTTCCCGCAGGCCAGAAGCCTCCAGCACGCGCGTGAGCACGACTTCGCCCCAGTTGCCCTGGGTTTTGTTGTCGCCTTTTAGCGCGCGAGTCAGGTTAACCGCTTCCTGCGCCATCTGGGCGTTGAGCTGCTGGAGGTTACGAATTTCATGCGCCAGCGTATGACGCTCGCGCGCCTCCTGACCAAAGCTCTCCTGAACCTGACGGCGAAAACCATCAAGCTGCTCACGAAGCGGCGTCAGCAAGCCGTGCAGGCTCTGACGGTTCTGTTCGTCTACCCGGCGGTTACTCTGCTCGAAAATACGGTTAGCCAGATTTTCAAACTGCTCGCTCAGACGCTGCTCGCTGTTGAGCATCAAACGGTATTTTTCATCACCGTGCTGCCGCGTGGTCTCCAGCAGCGTAGTGACCTCGCGCAAATCGACCTCCAGCGACGAGTTGATTTCCCGCAGGCTGCGCAGTTCGTTGTTGAGTAGTTCGCACTCTTCGCGCCAGTGGGCATTCTGGGCAACTTGCTGTTTTGCCGCGCTGAGCTCACCATACACATCACGCTCTTCGGCTAGCTGTTCCGCCCGCTGCTGCGCCACGCGATAGCTCGCCGCCAGCCAGCCAATCGCCATGCCCGCTAGCGCGACCAACGCATAAATCACTACGGCAATATCCACAACGCCCCCTGCTTAAACCCGTTATCTGCACAAAATAGAATTGTGCTGTATAAACGTCCAGTTTCAAAGCAGTTTCCTGCGAGCCTCTACGCAAAAAGAAAAAGGCCGAACAAGTCGGCCTTTTACATTGGCGATACGCGGACTACAGCAGGCGGCGAGCCGCTTCCACCACGATTTTCACCGCGTGACTTTCAGTCTGCTTCATCGTCTCAGCGTTCGGGATTTCCTGCTGGGTACGGTTAACGATAACGCCAGCCACCATCCCGGCACGCAGACCCTGGCTTGAGCACATGGTCAGCAGCGTCGCGGATTCCATCTCGTAGTTCATCACGCCCATTGACTGCCACTCTTCCATGGAGCCTTTGAAGTTTCTCACTACGCGGCCGGAGAAGGTGTCATAACGTTCCTGACCCGGGTAGAAAGTGTCAGAAGAGGCGGTGACGCCCACGTGAGTGGTTGCGCCTACTGATTTCGCCGCTTCTACCAGTGCAGTCGTACACGCGAAGTCAGCAACGGCTGGATATTCCATCGGCGCAAAGTGCAGGCTCGCCCCGTCCAGACGAACGGAAGCCGTCGTCACCAGTACGTCACCGACGTTGATGTTCGGCTGAATAGCGCCAGTGGTACCAACGCGCAGGAAAGTACGAATACCCAACTGCGCCAGTTCTTCCACAGCGATAGAGGTGGATGGGCCACCGATACCGGTAGAGCAAACGATCACTGACTTGCCGTCGAGCTCGGCACGCCAGGAAGTAAATTCACGGTGAGATGCCAGTTTTACCGGCTTTTCCATCAGCGCGGCGATCTTTTCCACACGTTCCGGGTCACCAGGGACGATAGCAATCGTGGCCCCTTGAAGGTCGCTTTTGGTGAGGCCGAGATGAAAAACATCAGACTTGGACATAAAGAACTCCTCTGTGGTTCAGTTTTGTCAGAAGAAGCAAAAATGTACTTTATAGAAGACCACGATATCTTTTCGTGACTACCATCACTAAGAGTTAAAAATATTACATTAAATTCCATGCAATTAGTGATTCACATCACATTAACAAGTTATTGTTATCACCTGCTGCACAAAAATACGCCGCATTCAGGCACTGTGAATCGGCTATGAGTTCATTAAAAGGGTACGGAGAATGCCATGACAATCAACAAACAACCTGGATTTGCCCCTGCTGCTTCGCCTCATGCCTCAACCGCTATTCATACCTCCGACGAGAGCATCTCGGCGGGAGAAACGTCTATTCCTTCACAAGGTGAGATGCTGCCGGCGTACTACGCGCGCCCCAAACACAGCGACGCGCCGCTGCCGATAATCATCGTAGTGCAGGAGATTTTTGGTGTCCACGAACACATCCGTGATATTTGCCGCCGTCTGGCGCTGGAGGGCTATCTGGCGATCGCACCAGAGCTCTACTTCCGTCAGGGCGATCCTAATGATTACGCTGACATCCCTACACTGTTTGCTGGCCTGGTCTCAAAAGTTCCCGATGCGCAGGTTCTTGCCGACCTCGACCACGTTGCCAGTTGGGCTGCGCGCAACGGTGGTGACGCGAGCCGCCTGGGCATCACCGGTTTTTGCTGGGGTGGGCGCATTACGTGGCTCTATGCCGCACATAACCCGCAGTTGAAAGCCGCCGTTGCCTGGTATGGCCGCCTGGTCGGTGATAAAACGCTGAACAACCCAAAAAACCCGGTAGATATCGCCGTCGATCTGAGCGCGCCAGTGCTGGGGCTGTACGGTGGAGAGGATACGGGTATCCCGCTGGATTCCGTCGAAACCATGCGCCATGCACTGCGCGCGGCGAATGCAAAAGCAGACATCGTGGTTTATCCAGACGCTGGGCATGCGTTTAACGCCGATTACCGCCCGAGCTATCATGAAGAGTCAGCTAAAGACGGCTGGCAGCGCATGCTGGCATGGTTTGCGCAGTACAATGGGAAAAAAGGCTAAGCCTTATATAAAGCAAAACGGAGGCAAATGCCTCCATTTAATTTCTTACGCCTGACGCAGATTCTGCGCCGCTTTTACCATGTTCGCCAGCGCCGCGCGGGTTTCCGGCCAGCCGCGAGTTTTCAGACCGCAGTCCGGGTTCACCCACAAACGTTCTGCCGGGATACGCTGCTCAGCTTTCTTCAGCAGGGCTTCAATCCACTCCACGCTTGGCACGTTCGGCGAGTGAATGTCATAGACGCCCGGCCCGATTTCGTTCGGGTAATCGAACTCTTCAAACGACTCCAGAAGCTCCATGTCTGAACGGGAGGTTTCAATGGTAATCACATCCGCATCCAGCGCCGCGATAGAATCCATGATGTCGTTGAATTCGCAGTAACACATGTGGGTGTGGATTTGCGTGTCATCTTGCGCCACCGCGGCGTTAATGCGGAAGGCTTCCACGCCCCACTCCAGATAGGCCGCCCAGTCGCTGCGACGTAACGGCAGACCTTCACGCAGCGCCGGTTCGTCAATCTGAATAATACCGATGCCAGCCGCTTCCAGATCCGCCACTTCATCACGCAGCGCCAGCGCAATCTGCTTAGCTATGGTTTCGCGGGTCACATCTTCACGCGGGAAGGACCAGCAAAGAATCGTGACCGGGCCGGTCAGCATCCCTTTCACCGGTTTGTCGGTCAGAGATTGGGCGTACTTCGCCCACTCCACGGTGATCGCTTCCGGGCGGCTGACATCGCCAATGACAACCGGCGGCTTCACGCAGCGGGAACCGTAGCTCTGCACCCAGCCGTTCTGGGTGAAGACGAAGCCGTCGAGGTGTTCACCGAAGTATTCCACCATGTCGTTACGCTCGGCTTCACCGTGCACCAGCACGTCAAGACCCAGGCGCTCCTGCTCAATTATCGCCTGCTTGATATGTTCAGCAATCCCGGTGCGGTAGTGGTTGGCATCCAGGTTACCTTTTTTGAAGTCCAGACGCAGGCCGCGGATTTCCGTGGTTTGCGGGAAAGAGCCGATGGTTGTGGTCGGCCAGGCCGGGAGATTAAAGCGCGCGCGCTGCGCTTCAGCGCGTACCAGGTAGGCGCTATTGCGCTGACTGTCTTTGGCGGTAATCGCCGCCAGACGCTGTTCTACTGCCGCATTGTGTACGCGGGTTGAATGACGGCGAGCCTGAATCGGCGCGCTCCACTCGACCAGCGACCCTGTGTCGCCGGTATTTAGCGCATCGCGAAGCAGCGCCAGCTCACCACATTTTTGCAGGGCGAAGGCGAACCAGCTCTTCACTTCCGCGTCCAGACGGGTTTCGACGCTGAGATCAATTGGGCTGTGCAGCAGGGAGCAGGAAGAGGCGACCCAGAGTTCACGTTTTCCAACCAGCGTTTTAATCTGCGCATACTTTTCAGTGAGATCGGCGCGCCAGACGTTACGACCATTAATCAGGCCTGCAGAGAGCAACCAGTCCGCCGGTAGGCGCTGATGCAGCGCTTCAACATCATCTTTACCGTGTACCAGATCAACATGCAGCCCCTGCACCGGTAGCGCAGCGATGGTGTCCAGATTCGGCGTCACGCCTTCGAAATAGGTGGTGAGCAGCAGCTTCACGTGCCCCTGCAGCGCATCATAGGCCGGTTTGAACGCGTTCAGCCACGCCTGTGGCAGTTCAAGAACCAGTGCTGGTTCATCAATCTGCACCCACTCAATACCCCGTTTTGCCAGCTCGGCCAGTACCTGCTGGTACACCGGAAGAATGTCGTTTAGCAGGGTCAGGCGGTCAAACTGCTCACCCTTCACTTTACCCAGCCATAGGTAGGTTACCGGCCCCAGCAGGACAGGCTTCACATTGTGGCCGAGCGCCAGCGCTTCGTCGACTTCGTCCAGCAGCTGGGTCCAGGTCAGCTTGAACTGCTGGCCTTGGGTGAACTCGGGCACCATGTAGTGATAGTTGGTGTTAAACCATTTGGTCATTTCTGCCGCCGCCGCAGGTTCACCGGTCGGTGCGCGGCCACGGCCAATACGGAATAGGGTGTCGATATCGACGGAACCGTCTTTGTTCTGGTGGCGAGCCGGGACGTTGCCTAACAGCAGACTGGTGGTCAGTACGTGATCGTACCAGGCGAAGTCACCCACCGGTAACAGGTCGATACCCGCTTGCTTCTGCTGTTCCCAATGACGGGCGCGCAGCTCACGGCCAACAGCCAGCAGTTCTTCACGGGAGGCGTTACCCGCCCAATAGCTCTCTTGCGCTTTTTTCAGCTCGCGACGCAGGCCAACGCGAGGGAAACCGAGGGTGTGGTTTTGAATAGTCATCATATGCCTCTCTTAATTGTTGAAATCCTTTGGATTTTCAATTTAGGGAAGGCAGCAAGTTTATGAATCCCCGGGAGCTTACTTAAGTAAGTGACTGGGGTGAATAAACGCAGCCAACGCACCATAAATTTAAAAGACGAAGGATTTTAGCCGTCCAGATGTTTACACATCCATAATGTGAATGTACTGTATAATCCTCAAGCGCAAATTGTTCATGCCGAAGTGAAGGACTTTCATGATCGAAATTAAACATCTGAAAACGCTCCAGGCGTTGCGGAACAGTGGTTCTCTGGCAGCCGCCGCGGCGACGCTGCATCAGACCCAATCCGCCCTGTCTCACCAGTTCAGCGATCTGGAGCAACGCCTTGGCTTCCGGCTGTTCGTACGTAAAAGCCAGCCGCTGCGCTTTACCCCGCAGGGTGAAATCCTGCTGCAGCTGGCAAACCAGGTGCTACCGCAGATAGCCCAAGCGCTGCAGGCGTGCCACGAGCCGCAGCAGACGACCCTGCGCATCGCCATCGAATGTCATAGCTGTATTCAGTGGCTGACCCCTGCGCTGGAGAATTTCCGCAAGCAGTGGCCGCAGGTTGAAATGGACTTTAAGTCCGGCGTGACCTTCGACCCGCAGCCTGCCCTTCAGCAGGGCGAGCTGGATGTCGTGCTCACCTCTGACATCCTGCCGCGCAGCGGCCTGCATTATTCGCCAATGTTTGACTTTGAAGTACGACTGGTCCTGTCGCCGGACCACCCGCTGGCGACCAAAGCGCGCATTACGCCGGAAGATTTGGCATCAGAAACGCTGCTGATTTACCCGGTACAGCGCCAGCGCCTGGATATCTGGCGCCACTTTCTGCAGCCCGCTGGCATAAGTCCGCAGCTGAAAAGCGTGGATAACACGTTGCTGTTGGTGCAGATGGTTGCCGCGCGGATGGGTATTGCCGCCCTGCCGCACTGGGTGGTGGAGAGCTTTGAGCGCCAGGGTCTGATTGTAACCAAGACCCTGGGCGAAGGGCTGTGGAGCCGGCTGTACGCCGCCGCGCGCGATGGCGAGCAGCGCCAGCCGGTAATGGATGCGTTTATTCGCTCAGCGCGGAATCACGCTTGCGATCATCTGCCGTTTGTGAAGAACGCGGAGCGACCCAATGGCGATGCACCCACAGTGAGGCCAATATCACCGCAGCCCCTGTGAGGAAGCTCGGCCAGTGAGGCTGTTGATGCCAGATAGCCAGATTCACCAGCAGCCCCGCCGGGACATGCATGTTGTTCATAATCCCTAAGGTGCCCGCATCCACCTGCGTGGCGCCGTAGTTCCACATAAAGTAGCCAATCCCCGAAGCCACCACCCCAAGGAACACCAGAATCCCCCACTGCGGCAGAGTCTGCGGCATTTTCTGCGCGTTGCCGAGCAGCATCCAGGCCACCGCCGCCACCAGAAACGCCCCAAGGTAGAACCAGGCAAAGGCGTTATGCTGCGGCATTGGCCGGGTTTCCATCAGTCGCTTGTAGCCCACCATGCCAATCGCAAAGACGATATTGGAAAGCTGCACCAGGATTAGCCCCGTCCAGAAGTGGTTAGTGATATGGTCATAGCGAATAATCCCCGCGCCGATCACCGCCAGCAGTGCGCTAAACGCGTAGCTCCAGCGTAGGCGACGGCCGCTCATCAGGTCATAAATCAGCGTGATGTAAAGCGGTGTGAGGACGGTAAACAGCAGCAGTTCAGACACGGTGAGGTAGAGATAAGCGTGGAAGCTCAGCATGTACATGATGCCAAGCTGCATTGCGCCCACCAGCATGTACAAACCAACGGTTTTCAGGCTGTGCCAGCGGGTACGCAGGAACGGCAGGAAGACCAGCGCCGCCAAGCCGACGCGAACCAGCACCGCAAAGTAGCTGTCGACGTGTCCGGCAAGGTACTCGCCGTAGAAGCTAAAAGAGAAAGCCCACAGAATCGTGGTAATAATCAGGAGCGCCACAATGAATGTCTCATAGGAAGATGAGCATTCATTGTAGCGGAGTTACCGGTTGACAACTGACCACTAAATAGCCAGTTGTTGATAATTAACGCAGATACATGTCGCGCAGGAAGTGCGGAACGGCGTCATCGGCGTTCGAGCCGATCACTTCAAGCTCCGGATGCAGGTCTTTAAGGCGCTGGTGCGCACCCTCCATAATGCAGCCTTTCCCCGCCATCGACAGCATTTCAGCGTCGTTCATCCCATCGCCAAACGCGATGCAGTCTTTCAGGGTATAGCCCATCGCTTTCGCCACCGCTTCCAGCGCATGCCCTTTCGACACGCCGCCCGCCATCACTTCCAGACAGGTGAGCGTGGAGAAGCTGACGTTGACGCGATCGCCCCAGCGCGCGTTAATTGCCTGCTCAAGCGGCAACAGCGTTTCGTGGTCGTTGCAGGTGAAGAACACCTTGCTGACCCCTTCCGGCTCCAGCATACCCGGCTCATACAGGGTGTAGTTGAAGACCGCTTCTTTGAAGAAACGCATCTCTTCCGGGCGATGGCGGTTCATAAACCATTCGTCTTCACGATAAACGTTGGTGACGATATCCGGATTCGCATTCACGATCCCGAAGAGATCGGCGGCAATATCGCGATCGAGGTTATGGGCGAAGACCTGCTTTCCGTCGGCATCGTGTACGCGCGCGCCGTTGGAGGTGATCATGTAGGATTTGATCCCCAGATTATCGCGAATCTGCCCCACATCGATGTAGTGACGGCCAGTGGCGAAAACGAAGTTCAGGCCACGCTCGGTGAGCAGCTTCAGCGTTTCTTTCGCATAAGGCGTTAAGTGGTGATCAGGGGAGAGTAAGGTGCCATCTAAGTCAGATGCAACAACCTGGTACATATTCGAATTTAACCTCTAAACAGTGCGGCGCTGGCGCCGAATTAACGATGTCGATGGAAAAAATCGACGATGGCAGTGAGTGCGACTGAGCGCATAGCGTCCTTTTCAAAAAGGATCTCATGATAGGCGCCCTGTATGACAAGCGGCTTACCGCCATCACAAGGATGGCCCGCTTCGGCGCGAATTTCGCAATAACGATCGTGCATGCGATTATCAACGACGCGTTCTTCCTCCGCCTGAACCACCAGAGTTGGGAAAGCATCTTTCACGGCGCTCGCAAGAATTTGCTCTCCGGCCAGAATGCCCTCTCTTACCCAGTGATAGGTCGGCCCACCAACGCGCAAGCGGGGTTCATCAGCAAAAAAACGAACATTACGACGGTAACGCTCACGGCTATGGGTCAGGACATTAAGGCTAAACGGCAATGCATGCCATCTCCCCGTCCCCATTGCATACCCTTCCCGAAGACGCTGATGGCCCTCAGCCCAATCGAGAAGCGGCCTAACCACCCATTCCGGCAGGCGCATAATAATACCGAACATCGGCGCACAAAGCGCGATCGCGTCGCAGCCATCGGGATAGCGTTGTAGGAACTGCGTTGCAATCGCTCCCCCCATAGAATGGGCAAGGATAAAGCGATGTTCCCACGGCCCAGCCAACACCTCTTGCTGCCAGAAGATGGCAAAATCATCAACATAATCGCTAAACTGCACCACATGGCCGCGCTGATCATCGGAGAGCATACGGTCCGAACGCCCCTGACCGCGATGGTCAAGGATTAACACATCAAAACCACTGCGGAACAGATCATAAGCCACTTCGGCGTACTTTACATAGCTTTCACCGCGACCCGGACTCACGACCACAACGCAACGATTACCCGGCGCGCTAAAACGAACAAAGCACAACAAGAGGCCGTCCGCGCCCACAATCTTTCCTTCCTCACGCAGTTGCCAGAAATCGATCAGCGGCCCGAGCGTAAAGGCAGAAAAAGTGCTTTCTCGCGAATCCCATTCCTTCTTATTGTGTTGCGACATAGCAATGTCATCCTACATAGCTGGGCATAATTGTTTCCGGGACGACCAACGCACGCCTTTATCGGGCGAGCTAAGCGGAAGCCCTCATAAAGCAAGCATGTTCAAGTATATAGCAGATAGCCCGTCGGATGATAAAGACGAATGCAGACGCCAGAAGACGCACCCTCTCAACGACATCCGCCCTACCTGCCCCTACCTCAGTGATTGTCCACACTTCACCGGAGAAATACAAACCCAGCGGTAATCTAAAGCGTCACTCATCACTGTAATACATACAAACGCCCCCTCATGGAATCACGTCCAGTTCGTCACTGAGTACTGAGATCGCCGAAGGGTTAAGTGGAATTTATCACTAACAATAACGACCTATTTAGCATTTTACGCTAATGTATTACATCTAACATAGGCTGAAATAAAAATATAAAAACACCCCAACAATTAGGAAATTATTCTATAAAAAAAGAAATATACAGAAAAATCATCATAAATATGTCCTTTCCTTTGCGGATGAAAAGGCTAAACGCAATGTTCTTATCAGTATTGTTTTTGATATTAATGTCTTTATAATTTTTGATGATATATATATTTGCGCACTTAATGATTATTTATATGGATGTTATAAATGGATTACCACCTATATGGTTTTCTGATAGAAAATGAATTTCACATTGATATCAAAAACAAATGTATTTATAGAATCATGGCCGGTGGAAAAGACAGCAACATAACATTCAGCGTTTTATATCTTAATGACACAATGATGCGTTTTTTTTTGTATTTACTGATCCATGCACGTAACAATTTTGTAGCAAGAGATGAGGTTTTAAAAAGCGTTTGGGACGAAAATAATCTTAGCTCATCAAACACGCGCTTATGGCAAGTGTTAACTAATATGCGGAAAAAATTTAAGCATCTGAACATGCCCGAGGATCTCATCCAGCATGTGAAAAAAAAAGGATACATAATTAGATGCAAAAACATCGTTCCGTTATATTATAAGAAAGATGAAAGTCACGATTTCATAAACATCAGTGATTCAAAAAAATAACACATACGTATACCTAATGATTCACAATTAAATCAATTGTTTTTCCATAAAAATAATAAAATGGGACGTTTATTATTATGAGCAAAACATATACTTGCATGCAGGATGCATTTATTAAAAACATAACATTACCGTTAATTATTGCATTAACCGGGATCTATTTACTGATTGCATTAACTCACTCTGCCACCGCATCTCCCATCCAGGAACTGTCATCTAAAATCCTGTTACAACGCGCTATTAGCGCGGATCTCGCAGGCAGACCTCAACAGGCCCGAGTGATTTACGACAGCATCAAGGACCGTGAAATATCTGACATCGCAGCGGTACCTTCTGCAATAAACTTAGTGGCTATGGGCCGTCTTTCCGACGCACAAAATACGTTTACAGATATATCAATTAACGGTAGACAGCGTGATAAAGACTATGCCCAGTTATGGTTATTATGGCTAACTGCCCGGCAGTGGTCAGATACGCCAATATCATTACAAAAAGAACTCCAACGACGTGTGCAGTCATATACATGGCAATATCCATGGGAACAAGATATTGCCAAGCTTTATATGGGTGAAGGATCGCCAGAAGCATTGCTGACAGCAATAGATAACTGGAACACCCTGGATACAATCAAGAAAGATGCATTTACGGAAGGTTTGTTTTTTGCCGGTGGATACCTTCAATACGTGAAACATGCGCCCCAGGAGGCAGCAGCGTTATTTAATAAAAACCGAACCAGGCTAAATAAAACGTCTCTTGAGCAACCCTTAATTATCCAGGAACTCTTGGCGCTGAAATAAGCCTAATCATTAAAAATAAATATTGCTATTTCGCAGGGAATGGCGGGAGAACTCATGAATAAAATCTATCGATTAGTCTGGAATCCGTCACTACGGATCTGGGTTGCCGTAAGTGAATTCGCGAAAGCAAAAGGGAAAGGAAAAACGAGTCGTCGTAGTGTAGCAGCTGCAGGCTTAATTGGCGCATTAGCGATAATGCCGCTACAGAATGCTAATGCTTATTATATTGACGGCTCGAGTACTAATAATGGTGATGATGATTCAGTTGCCATCGGCACTAACGCTTACACCGGTATGACGGGCGTGATTCAAACAGGGACGATCAGTACCGGAAATACCAGTATCGATGACAAACCCTTATCCAACGTCGCAATCGGAGAATCGGCCTCAGCGATCTCCGGCGGTATTGCAATGGGCGATCACGCGACCGTGGCAGCGCTGACTGGTGCTACCGACACCGCTGATGCCGGAATTGCCATCGGCAGTTACGCCACATCACGCGGCCAGGGCGCAACGGCTATCGGCGCGGCCTCTCTTGCGGTCGGAACAAATGCGTTAGCGCTGGGTACAGGTTCCGAAGCCGATAACGTTGGTGATATCGCCATTGGTAACGCCGCTCACGCCAGCGTGGTCTCGGACATCGGCGTCTCAGGTACTGAATATAACATTGCGATTGGTAATAAAAGTCAGGCATCTGGCGGGCAAACTGTCGCGCTCGGTAATGGTACTAAAGCCACCGGCAAACAAAGCGTGGCGATTGGCAGTGCCAGTAGCGCGACATCAGAACAAAGCATTTCAATTGGTACTTCAAGCAGCGCAACTGCCAACCAAAGCACCGCGCTCGGCTACAACGCTCGCGCTAACGCCAGTGGAAGCACCGCCATCGGTATCTCGGCAGAAACAAAAGGGGATAACGCCTTTGCTTTGGGGAATGGTTCGCAGGCTCAATCCGCCGACTCCATCGCTTTTGGGAACAATGCAATAAGCTCTGCGGCAAAATCCGTCGCGCTGGGAACCGATTCAAAATCATCAGGCATTAACTCGCTAGCCCTCGGTACCAATGCCAACGCCGTTGCTAACAACAGCGTAGCACTCGGCTCAAACTCGGTTGCGAATACCGCCGTGGGAACCGCCAGCTATGAAATAAATGGCACAACCTATAACTTTGCAGGGATAGATCCATTTGCCACCGTGAGCGTGGGTAAAACAGGCAACGAACGCACCATCACCAACGTCGGCGCGGGCAGAATCAGTGCAACCAGTACCGATGCGATCAACGGATCCCAGCTTTATGCCACTGACGAAGCGATTGATGCGCTGGCCGATCAGGCAGTGAAATACGACACCAACACCGACGGCTCCATTAACTACAACAGCGTCACGCTGGGCGGTGATACCTATAACAGCGCTACCCAGTCCGGCGGTACCACCATCACCAACGTGGCGCGTGGCGTTGATGACAGCGACGCGGTCAACATGTCGCAGCTCAACGAAACCAACGCTGATGTGGACGATATCAATACCGTTATCACCGATATCGCCGGGGACACCAGCGCCACCTATACCGATGCCAACGGTACCGGCATTCGTTATGTCCGCACCAATGAAGAGGGGCTGACCGAAGCCGATTCCTATGCAACCGGCCAGGGCAGCACTGCGGTGGGCTATAACGCCACCTCCGCCGGCGTTAACAGCCTCGCTCTCGGCAACGGCGCACAGGCCAATAACGACGGTGATATCGCACTCGGCGCTGACTCCACAACGGAAGCGGCGGTGGGCACCAGCAGCGTTACCATTAATGGGACGGAGTATGCCTTCGCCGGAACCAGCCCAACCAGCACCGTCAGCATTGGCAGCGCCGGTAACGAACGCACCATCACCAACGTCGCCGCAGGCCAGCTTAGCGAAACCAGCACCGACGCCGTCAACGGCTCACAGCTGAACGCCACCAACCAGGCACTGGAAGATATTTCTGTCGATGTCTCCGGGCTGGACGATATTGCCGTCAAATACGACACCAACACCGACGGCTCCATTAACTACAACAGCGTGACGCTGGGCGGCGATACCTATAACAGCGCTACCCAGTCCGGCGGTACCACCATCACCAACGTGGCGCGTGGCGTTGATGACAGCGACGCGGTCAACATGTCGCAGCTCAACGAAACCAACGCTGATGTGACCGATATCAATACCGTTATCACCGATATCGCCGGGGACACCAGCGCCACCTATACCGATGCCAACGGTACCGGCATTCGTTATGTCCGCACCAATGAAGAGGGGCTGACCGAAGCCGATTCCTACGCAACCGGCCAGGGCAGCACTGCGGTGGGCTATAACGCCACCTCCGCCGGCGTTAACAGCCTCGCGCTCGGTAACGGCGCGCAGGCCAATAACGACGGTGATATCGCACTCGGCGCTGACTCCACAACGGAAGCGGCGGTGGGCACCAGTGGCGTTACCATTCGCGGCACCGATTACACCTTCGCCGGAACCAGCCCAACCAGCACCGTCAGCGTCGGCAGCGCCGGTAACGAACGCACCATCACCAACGTCGCTGCAGGCCAACTGAGCGAAACCAGCACCGATGCCATCAACGGCTCCCAGCTGTATGCCACCAATCAGGCGCTGGAAAACCTCGATTTAAGCATCGGCACACTGGATGGCGCCGCAGTCAAATACGACACCAACGCCGACGGCTCGGTGAACTACAACAGCATTACGCTGGGTGGTGACGAATACGATAGCGACACCAAAACCGGCGGTACCACCATCACCAACGTCGCCTGGGGGGTGAACGACAGCGATGCCGTCAACGTTCAGCAGTTAAATGCAGCCACCAGCTCAATCTATAACAGCGGCAGCAAGTACTTCCATGCCAACTCCGAAAAAGCCGATTCCGCTGCTAATGGCACCGACTCTGTCGCGGTAGGGCCAAACGCGCAGGCCAATGGCGAGAGTTCCATCGCGATGGGCAATGACGCGGTCGCCACGGGGACGAGCAGTACTGCTATCGGACAAGATGCGCTGTCGGTCGGCAATGACAGCGTAGCGATGGGCACAGGTGCTGTTGCCAGCAATGACGGTGACGTCGCGCTGGGTGCAGGTTCAACCACCGGAGAAGCGGTTGCCACTACCGGCACCACCATCCGCGGCCAGGATTACACTTTTGCCGGCACTACCCCGACCAGCACCGTCAGCGTGGGCAGTGAAGGTAATGAACGTACCATCACCAACGTCGCCGCAGGCCAGATCAGCGCCACCAGTACTGATGCGATCAACGGTTCCCAGCTGTATGCCACCAATCAGGCGCTGGAAAACCTGACGATCAATATCGACACGCTCGACAACACCGGCGTGAAGTACGACGTCAACGAAGATGGCAGCATCAACTACGGCAAAATCACCGTTGGTGGAGAGACCTACGATGAATCCACCCATACTGGCGGCACCATCATCAGCAACGTCGCCGACGGTGTGAACGCCAGCGATGCGGTTAACAAAAGCCAGCTCGATACGGTTAACCAGAGCGTCACCAATATCGCGGAAGGTACGGACGGCATGTTCCAGGTGAATAACACCAGCAACCTGTCGAAACCATCCGTCACCGGCAACGATGCCGTCGCAGGGGGCGCGGGTTCCGTTGCCAGCGCCACAAACAGCACGGCGATTGGCACCAGCGCCACCGCCAGCCATGAAAACTCTGTCGCTCTGGGGGCCAACTCCGTCACCGATCGTGAGAACAGCGTTTCTGTGGGCTATTCAGGCGGTGAGCGTCAAATCACCAACGTCGCGGCCGGTACTGCCGATACCGATGCGGTCAACGTCAGCCAGTTGAAACAGACTTATCAGTACACCAACAACAAGTTTAACGACCTGAAAAATATGATTGACGATCAGGACGACAAACTCAGCGCCGGTATCGCAGGCGCAATGGCGATGGCGAGCTTACCGCAGCCTTATTCTGCAGGGGCCAGCATGTTCAGCATGGGCGCAGGCGGTTATGGCGGCGAATCTGCCCTTGCCTTTGGCGTATCCACCGTCTCTGACAACGGCAAATGGGTCACTAAGATGTCCGGCACAACCAATAGCCAGGGTGATATCGGCGCTGCTGTCGGCATCGGTTATCAGTGGTAAGTCTGAGTTAAACAATAGATCCCCGGTACATCGTACCGGGGCGTTAAGAAGGAATTGACGATGAATTATACGAACTATGCGCGTCTGGCCTTGCTGGTTGGCGGCCTGACGTTATTAACCGCCTGTACCCGTTCGGTGAGCGATGTAAATTCAGATGGGAAAACCGAGACTCCCGTTTTCCCGGATAAAACCGATGCCGTGCGTACAGAAGGCAGCTTTGTGAATGTGGATAACCTGAAGCAAATGCGCCCAGGGCTGACCAAAGCCGAAGTGTATGAATTAATCGGTGTGCCACATTTTGATGAAGGCGTCTTCCGGGTAAAAGAGTGGGACTATATTTTCAACTTCACCCAGGCCGACAACTCCGTACGTGTCTGTCAGTACAAGGTCCTGTTTGATTCCGACATGAAAGCGCAAAGCTTCTACTTCCTGCCGGAAAACTGTCTGTCGACCCCAGCAAAACCTGCCGCTGCCCCGGTAGCAGCCCAGATACATCAAGAGTTAAATGCCGAAAGTCTCTTTGCTTTTGGCAGCGCCAGACTGAGTGACGAAGGCGTTCAGCAAGTGAACAGATTAGCTGCCGACCTTAAAGACACGGAAGCTAACGGCAACCTTATTCTGATAAAAGGCTATACCGACCGTATCGGCAGCCCGGCAAGCAATCTGGCGCTCTCTCAGGCTCGTGCGGAATCGGTGAAACAGTTGCTCATCGATAACGGTATCTCTGGCAATATTATTCAGACTCAAGGGATGGGTGATGCGATGCCGCGTGTTTATTGCCCGGGGAAAACCTCTCCAGCTGTGATTCAGTGTCTGGCGCCCAATCGTCGAATGACGCTCGATACCACAGGTAAATAAGCTCGATGAGCAGAAACATGACTATCAGGACCGCCGCCGGCGGTCTTACTCTGCTGGCAGGCGCGTCTACCTTTGCCGCACCCCAGGATCTCCCGATAAAATATATTAGCGCCCCCGCGTATAATATTATTACTGATACCCTTTTTAACCTGACGCCGCTGCTAGCAGGGAAACGTAATAATTTCCTCATGCAACAGGTTTGCGATCTGGCCCGCGGCAATACCACGCAACCAGACGTCAATCGACAGCTACGCCAGAACAAAATAGATATCCAAAAACTGAGTCTGACCGGTGACCTGGGGTACCTTGCCACCACGGGAACGCTCCACGAACGGCAGACCGCCTGTGCTGCCTGGTTGGCGACCTCGGTGTTTTTAAGCGAAGACAATCAGGCCTATTTTAAGAAAGTGGTCAGCGAGGTGCCCGCGCCTCAACCTACTCAGGTTGAAAGCTCCGGGTGGGCATTCTGGAAAACAGAAAGCAAAACGCCCCCTTCTCCACCAACAATAAAAAAGGAGTCGGTGGTCTTTAACCAGGCACGATTTATACAGGATGCCAGATTTAAAATGGCCGTCGCGCGGGCAACCGCGCAGCTTTATGCCGTCACCGCCCAGAATATTCAGGCCAGTAGCCCCGTCAGCGCTCAGACTTACCATGAGTATATCGTCGCAATCGTGCAGAACTATGCGGCGGAATATCTCAAATCAGTAGATACGTTTTATCGCAGCGATGACAACAAAACCCTCACACTGGAGAGCATTACCGCCAGCGGATATAGTCTTCGCAACACTATCGGGAACCGTCTGGTGAAAAACGGCGAAAGCATCCAACTGCTCTCTCGAGACGTACCGTGGCTGGGGGGAGGTAAAATTATGGGGGCTGACTATTATGTAAAAATAGCGATTGTGCCCATCATGAAGGAAAAACCTGTCGTTAAATCTCCCCCGGCAAAATCAGCCAAAAAGAAATAACGTTTAACGTGAAACCGCGACGTCATCGTTTATGCGTCGCGGTTTCTTGCCATCACTCAACGGCACTCGTATTTTCTCTTGTTTATTGGGCTATTACCCGGAAAAACATCGGATATTGCGCCTCGCAGACCACGTTAATCCTTTTTTTCTGATACCTGACCAAATGCAATGCCAGTAGCGTATTGTGGCAAAAAAAACAGACAATCAGGGAGTTTCTCATGACCTTCGAATGGTGGTTCGCCTACCTGCTCACATCCATAATTCTCAGCCTTTCTCCGGGCTCAGGGGCGATCAATACCATGACCACCTCGATTAACCACGGTTATCGCGGAGCTGCGGCATCGATTGCCGGTCTGCAAACCGGCCTGGCTATTCACATCGTGCTGGTTGGCGTAGGCCTCGGGACACTCTTCTCGCGCTCCCTGTTGGCCTTTGAGGTATTGAAATGGGCGGGTGCAGCGTACCTTATCTGGCTCGGTATTCAGCAGTGGCGCGCTGCAGGCTCCATTGATCTGAACACGCTGGCGAAGACGCAAAGCCGTGGCAAGCTGTTCCAGCGCGCAGTATTCGTTAACCTGACCAACCCGAAAAGCATCGTGTTCCTCGCGGCACTATTCCCGCAGTTTATCGTGCCGCACCAGCCGCAGGTTATGCAGTATCTGGTGCTCGGGATAACGACCATCGTCGTAGATATTATCGTGATGATTGGTTACGCCACGCTGGCGCAGCGGATCTCGGCGTGGATTAAAGGACCGAAGCAGATGAAGGCGCTGAACAAAGTGTTTGGTTCGCTGTTTATGCTGGTAGGAGCGCTGCTGGCATCGGCACGGCATGCCTGAATCCGGCGCGCAAAATTTTGTCGCGGGGTGCAGCCCACCACCGGGAGCGGCTATGTCCACGTCCTTATCGAACATCAGAGAACACCGGACTTTCTCCCGATGAACTCCAGCAACTCCGCCACTAAACACCGCACAGCCCACCCGATAACGATACCGAGTGGGCCAACAACTTAGCGCGATATAATCAGGTGAATGCCGAAGCCCGCGAACAACGTGCCCGCCACGCCGTCAATCCACTTCGCCGCACGCTGATAGCCGCGACGCATAGCAGGTAGCGCAAACAGACTCGCCACCACGGTAAACCAGGCCAGCGTTTCAAGGATAATCAGCAAGAAGATCCCCCAGCGTTCGCCCGCGCCGACGTTATCGCCGACAAACAGTGAGAACACCGAGCCAAAGTAGATAATCGCTTTTGGGTTCGCCAGGTTAGTCAGCAGGCCTTTCATAAAGCTGCGCCCGCCCTGAGCCAGTTCAACCTGCGGTTCGGCTGAATCGACCTTCTCTTTCTTCAGCGCCCCACGCAGCATCTGGTAGCCCATCCAGCACAGGTACAGGCCGCCGCCGACCATAATGATGGTGTGCAACCACGCCATTTTTTCGATAATCAGGTGCAGACCAAGCAGCGCGACGCCAGCCCAGACCATCACGCCACAGGTGATCCCCAGCACGCCCATCATCGCTTCTTTGCGCGAGCGGCTAACGGCAGTCTGGGAGACAAAAAAGAAGTCCGGCCCCGGGCTCATCAAAGCAATGATGTGCACCAGCGCGACGGTCAGAAACAGCGTAATCATGATAGACCTACCAAACGGGACGATAAATTCGCGGAAAATAGTACAGTGAGCAACCATCTTTGCACTTTTTCCGCGAACTGACTACTCCTCATCGTCGCCGTCGACGTGAGCGCGGATAAGCGCCAGAAACTCACGGCCAAAACGCTCGAGCTTACGCGTACCAACGCCGTTGACGCTGAGCATATCGCTCGGGGAGATTGGCATTTGTTCAGCCATCTCAATCAGCGTGGCATCGTTGAAGACCACATAAGGCGGGATATTTTCTTCATCGGCAATCGCTTTACGCAGCTTGCGCAGTTTGGCAAACAGCTGTTTGTCATAATTGCCTACCGCCGCTTTCTGCATCACACGCGGCTTCAGCGCCACGATACGCGGTACCGCAAGTTGCAGCGGCGCTTCACCGCGCAACACCGGGCGGGATGCGTCGGTAAGCTGCAGCGCCGAATGTTGAGCAATGTTCTGGGTGACGAAACCTAAGTGGATAAGCTGGCGAATAACGCTGACCCAGTGTTCGTGACTTTTATCGCGCCCCATCCCGTAGACTTTCAGTTTATCGTGGCCGAATTCGCGGATACGCTGGCTGTTCGCACCGCGAATCACCTCAACGACATAGCCCATCCCAAAGCGCTGGTTAACCCGCCCAATGGTGGAGAGCGCAATCTGCGCGTCCTGCACGCCGTCGTACTGTTTCGGTGGGTCGAGGCAGATATCGCAGTTACCGCACGGCTCCTGACGACCTTCGCCAAAGTAGTTGAGCAGCACCAGGCGACGGCAGGTCTGCGCTTCAGCAAACGCCCCCATCGCGTTGAGCTTATGCCGCTCAATGTCCTGCAACATGCCCTCAGGTTTTTCTTCCAGGCAGCGGCGTAGCCACGCCATATCCGCCGGGTCGTAAAACAGCATCGCTTCCGCTGGCAAGCCGTCTCGACCAGCGCGACCGGTCTCCTGATAGTAGGATTCGATATTGCGCGGAATGTCGAAGTGCACCACGAAACGGACGTTAGGCTTGTTGATGCCCATCCCGAAAGCCACGGTAGCCACCACGATTTGCAAATCGTCGCGCTGGAATTTTTCCTGCACGTCGGCGCGCACGTTATTTTCAAGCCCGGCGTGATAGGCCCCCGCGCTGATGCCGCGGCTCTGCAAGCGGGCGGCGGTGTCTTCCACCTTCGCGCGGCTATTGCAGTAAATAATGCCAGATTTACCGCGCTGCTCCTGCACGTAGCGCATCAGTTGGTCGAGAGGCTTGAACTTCTCCATCAGCATGTAGCGAATATTCGGGCGGTCAAAACTGCTGATTTGGATAAACGGATCGTTCAACCCCAGCAGGCGGACAATATCGCTGCGGGTGGTGTCATCGGCGGTGGCGGTCAACGCCATAAACGGCAACGCAGGGAATCGCTGGCGCAGTTGACCCAGGGCGGCATATTCCGGGCGGAAATCATGCCCCCACTGCGAGATACAGTGCGCTTCATCCACCGCCAGCATCGCCGGATTCCAGTGCGCCAGATGCTCAAGGAAGTTATCCAGCATCAGGCGTTCCGGGGCGATATACAGCAGGCGAATCTGCCCGCTGCGGCAGCCAGCCATCACCTCTTGCTGCTGTTCACGAGTTTGAGTGGAGTTAATACAGGCCGCCGCGACGCCGTTCGCCAGCAGCTGATCGACCTGGTCCTTCATCAGCGAGATCAGCGGTGAAACCACCACCGTCAGGCCGTTAAGCACCAGCGCAGGAATTTGATAGCATAGCGATTTACCGCCGCCGGTGGGCATCACGACCAGGCAGTCGCGCCCTTCCAGCACGGTGTCGATAATGGTTTCCTGGCCAGGACGGAACTGCTGGTAGCCAAAGGTCTCTTGCAAAACCTGTTTAGCCAGCGATTCCTGATTTAAAACTTCCGCCTGTGCCACATTGACCCCATTACCGTTAAATAAAAACAGGCGCTATTTTCAGCGCCCGCGTGCCAAACTGCAACGTTTTAGACGAATTCCTTCGGCCATGCTCGCAACAAACCGCAGGATTTTCACTTAAAACAGATCGTTAAGCATCACCCCGACCCCAACGCGAGTCTGGTTAAAGTTATAGTCGATAAGCGATTCACCGTATCCACTATACACCTGAGTATAGAAACGGACGTGCTTAGTGATCGGATAGCTGACGCCAATCTCAGCGCCGCCGTAGCCGGTATTCCAGTTATATTGCCCCTGTGCGCTTAACACGGCATCTCCCAGCTGATAGCCAATTTTCAGCCGGTAATAGCCCATATATTTGGTGATATCCGGGTTATCGTCGGTATCGCCAATCACGTACCAAGGCTTCACTTCGACCAGCCAGTTGCCGTTCTGCGCCATTAAGCGTGTGTACAGACGGTTCCAACTGCGGGAGGTGGGGTCTGAGCGGCCGTTGGAGTCATGGTTATAGCCCATCTCAACGTCGCGAAGCGTCCAGCCCGCAAAGCGGTAGTCGGTCGCAAAACCAAGGAAAAGCTGCGGCTCATAGTTGGTTTCGCGGAATGGCGCAGACTCCTCGCTGTTGGAGAGCTGCCACCATGAACGCTGGGTGTAGGAGGCTGCCAGCACCGAGTTATCCCCCAGAATGCCACGCCACAGCGGGAAGGCCAGGCTAAGCTGGAATTTCACCTCATCTTTGCGCGCATTCTCAGCCCAATCGTAGGAACGAATCGCCTCTTTGTTGAGGTCGCTGGTCCAGGTGTAGAGCAGATAGTTGCTTTCATAGGGGTAGAGCGTGAACGGATTATCATGGTCCTGTAGAAGGTTGGCGATAATACTGCCGCGTACTGCCGGCGCATCGTGCACGTCTTTCATTGTCGCTTCCTGCGCCAGCGCCGCGACAGGCATCAGCAACGCCAGCAGCCCACTTAGTGAGATCCGCATCAATCAACTTCCCCTGAGATATATAAGTAATGGGTAACAAATTGACACGTATTCTACCCGTTTACGCGGTTCTTGCTCATCAAACCTTTCTGAAAGTAGAAATCAACATCCATTAGGCATAAAATCAACATTTTATTAACAATAAAATGTAAGGTTACTATGTCTGCAGAACTCACCGCGGAAGCCGCACTCAAGCTGGTTGGCGAAATCTTTGTCTATCACATGCCGTTCAACCGGGCGCTGAATCTGGAGCTGGAGATCTATGAGAAAGCGTTCGCACAGCTGAGTTTCAACAATCAGCCGATGATGGTCGGCAACTGGGCGCAAAGTATTCTGCACGGCGGGGTGATTGCCTCGGCGCTGGATGTCGCGGCAGGGCTGGTCTGCGTAGGCAGCACGCTGGCCCGCCATGACACCATCAATGAAGATGAGCTAAGACAGCGACTGTCAAAGATGGGCACCATCGACCTGCGCGTCGACTATCTTCGCCCAGGACGCGGCACGCGCTTTACCGCTACCAGCACGCTGCTGCGCGCAGGCAATAAGGTTGCCGTTGCCCGTGTTGAATTGCACAACGAAGAGAAGACGCATATCGCCAGCGCCACGGCGACTTATATGGTGGGATAACCGCCAGAATCGCGTAAAATTGCGTTACTTTTTCGAAATGGATGTTTCAAATGGATCCCAAACAGACGCGACAAGGCGTACTTCTGGCCCTTGCCGCCTATTTCATCTGGGGCATCGCTCCAGCCTACTTCAAGCTGATTTACTACGTTCCAGCCGATGAAATCCTGACCCACCGTGTTATCTGGTCATTTTTCTTTATGGTGGCGCTCATCAGCATCAGCCGTCAGTGGCCGCAGGTCAAAACGCTGCTGAAGACCCCAAAGAAGATCTTCCTGCTCGCGCTATCGGCAGTCTTAATCGGCGGTAACTGGCTGCTGTTTATCTGGTCGGTCAATAACCACCATATGCTGGAGGCGAGCCTCGGCTACTTCATCAATCCGTTGGTGAATATTTTGTTGGGGATGATTTTTCTCGGCGAGCGTTTTCGTCGGATGCAGTGGTTAGCCGTGGCGCTGGCGATTTGCGGCGTTCTGGTACAGCTATGGACCTTTGGCTCGCTGCCAATCATTGCCCTGGGGCTGGCGTTTAGCTTCGCCTTCTATGGGCTAGTGCGTAAGAAAATCGCCGTCGATGCGCAGACAGGTATGCTGTTTGAGACGCTCTGGCTGCTTCCCGTGGCCGCGATTTATCTCTTCGGCATCTCCGATAGCGCCACCAGCCACATGGGCAGCAACCCCTGGTCGCTGAACCTGCTGCTGATTGCCGCAGGCGTCGTGACGACTATCCCACTGCTGTGCTTTACCGGCGCGGCAACGCGTCTGCGCCTGTCAACGCTGGGCTTTTTCCAGTATATCGGCCCGACGCTGATGTTCCTGCTGGCGGTGACGTTCTACGGCGAAGTGCCGGGTGCGGATAAGATGGTGACCTTTGCGTTTATCTGGGTCGCGCTGGCGATATTCGTGATGGATGCGATTTATACGCAGAGACGAGGACGTCGGAGCTAAAAGACAATGCCGGATGGCGGCTGCGCCTTATCCGGCCTACATTGATGTGCTGTTGTAGGCCGGATAAGCGAAGCGCCATCCGGCACAGCCACAACTACAGCCAGTTCTTGCGCTTAAAGTACAGGTACGGCGCAAGCCCTGCCAGGATCATAAAGATAATCGCCCCAGGATAACCAAAACTCCATCTCAGCTCCGGCATAAACTCGAAGTTCATCCCATAGCTCGACGCCACCAGCGTTGGCGGCAGGAACACTACCGATACCACCGAGAAGATCTTGATGATGCGGTTCTGCTCGATGTTGATAAAGCCCATCGCCGCCTGCATCAGGAAGTTAACTTTCTGGAACAGCGATTCGTTGTGCGGCAGCAGAGATTCGATATCTCGCAGGATTTCTCGCGCCTGCTCAAGCTGATTCGCTGGCAAACGAGCCTTACGTACCAGGAAGTTCAACGCACGCTGGGTATCCATCAGACACAGGCGTACCTTCCAGCCGATATCTTCCAGTTCAGCCAGCGTCGAGAGCGCTTCGTCATACTCGTCGCCCTGGTGCCCTTCCATAATAACGCGGCTCAGCTTTTCGAGATCGCTGTAGATGTTTTCGATTTCATCCGCCAGCTGTTCGATTTTGGTTTCAAACAGGTCGAGCAGCAGCTCGTAGGCGTTACCGTCCGCCATCTCCTGATTACGCGCACGCATGCGGTAAAGGCGGAATGCCGGCAGCTCGCGTTCACGCAAGGTAAACAGACGCCCTTCGCGGATGGTGAATGCCACGGTGGAGTTACCCGCGTGATCGTCCGCATCTTCATAAAAGAAGAAGGAGTGAATATGCAGGCCGTCTTCGTCTTCAAAAAAACGTGCGGATGCTTCGATGTCTTCCAGTTCGGGGCGCGTGGCCAGGTTCTGGCCCAAATCCTTTTGCACACGGTTTCGTTCGTCGTCGTCAGGCTCGACTAAATCAACCCAGACCGAGCTGGCAAGATGATCGATCTCATCCGCCTCAAGACGCGTTAAACGATTGTTTTCCAGTTGAAATGCGCTCAGCATGACCGGGACTCCCAATGCAAAAAATTATCGGACAGCCGGTGGGCACACAGAAACTACAGGGGTTTCAGACCATTAAACAGCCTGACTCAATGCGACGGGAAATACGAGTCGCTGACAACCGCTAAGGCTATCAGCATAAGAGGATAGCCTTAGGAGTTGTTCCTGAATGACAGGAAGGTGAGCCAGCATCTACTGGGTGTGTCCAAGGCTTTGTCCTCTTAGCGTAATCGTGCGCGCATGTTACGCCAGCAAAAAAACGCCGTCAACACGCAACGAAACGCTATCCGGGATTAATTACCTTCTGTTCAGTAAGGCTAGCATATCGTTACAAAATAATGATATTTTTCTGAAAGTTATACCGTTTCCAGTCTGGCGTAGGCTGCCACCAGCCATTTAATTCCTTGCCCCTGAAACGCTACCTGCAAACGGCTATGTTCGCCGCTGCCTTCCAGGTTGACGATGGTCCCTTCACCAAACTTCGCGTGACGTACGCGCTGGCCGAGTTTATAGCCGGTATCATTCTCCGCCATTGGCGTGCCCATCCGCTGATGGCTCACCGGACGGCTGACCGTAGCGCGAAGACGAACCTCCTCCACGCAGGCTTCCGGCAGCTCGCCGATAAAGCGCGACGGACGGTGATACACCTCTTTGCCGTACAGGCGGCGCGTTTCGGCGTAGGTCAGCGTCAGCTTTTGCATGGCGCGGGTGACGCCAACATAGGCCAGACGGCGTTCTTCTTCCAGGCGACCGCCTTCATCCAGCGACATCTGGCTCGGGAACATCCCTTCTTCCATGCCGACGATAAACACCTGCGGGAACTCCAGGCCTTTCGCCGAGTGCAGGGTCATCAGCTGTACCGCGTCCTGCCAGGTGTCGGCCTGACCGTCCCCGGCCTCCAGCGCCGCGTGGGACAGGAAGGCCTGAAGCGGCATTAAATCTTCATCTTCTTCGTTGTAGCTGAACTGGCGCGTTGCCGTCACCAGTTCGTCTAAGTTCTCGATTCGCGTCTGGCCCTTCTCGCCTTTTTCCTGCTCGTACATCATGCGCAGGCCGGAGTCTTTCACCACGCGGTCGGTCTGCACGTGCAGCGGCATATCGGCCGTTTCCTGCGCCAGCGCGTCGATAAGCTCCATAAAGCGCTGTAAGGCGCTCGCGGCGCGACCGGCAAGGGCTTTCTCCTGCAGCAGCTCGCGGCAGGCCTGCCACAGCGTTAGCTGGCGGTCACGCGAGGTCTGGCGCACCACGTCGAGCGTGCGATCGCCAATACCGCGGGTTGGCGTATTCACCACACGTTCAAACGCCGCGTCATCGTTACGGTTGGCGATAAGACGCAGATAGGAGAGCGCGTCTTTGATTTCCTGACGTTCGAAGAAGCGCATACCGCCGTAGATACGGTACGGCATGCTGGCCTGTAGCAGCGCCTCTTCCAGCACGCGCGACTGGGCGTTGCTGCGATAGAGGATGGCGCATTGCGTCAGCGCGCCGCCGTTGTCCTGCCAGGTCTTGATGCGGTTCACCACAAAGCGCGCTTCATCGAGTTCGTTAAACGCGCAGTAGAGTGAAATCGGTTCGCCATCGGCGCCATCGGTCCACAGCTTTTTGCCCAGACGCCCGTTGTTGTTTTCAATCAGGGCGTTCGCAGCGCTGAGGATATTGCTGGTTGAACGGTAGTTCTGCTCCAGACGGATAGTTTCCGCGCCCGGGAAATCGTTGAGGAAGCGCTGGATGTTCTCCACCTGCGCCCCGCGCCAGCCGTAGATCGACTGGTCATCATCGCCGACGATCATCACTTTGCCGGTGTCGCCCGCCAGCAGGCGGATCCACGCGTACTGGATGTTGTTGGTATCCTGGAATTCGTCCACCAGGATATTGGTAAAACGTTCGCGATAATGCTGGAGAATGTGCGGCTTGTTGAGCCACAGCTCATGGGCGCGCAGCAGCAGCTCGGCAAAGTCCACCAGCCCCGCGCGGTCGCACGCTTCCTGATAGGCCTGATAAACCTTCTGCCAGGTCTGTTCAACCGGGTTACCGTAGCTTTGCAGGTGATGTGGGCGCAGCCCTTCGTCTTTCTGGCTGTTGATAAACCACATCGCCTGGCGCGGCGGCCACTGCTTCTCGTCGAGGTTCATCGCTTTGATCAAGCGCTTGAGCAGGCGCAGCTGGTCTTCGCTATCGAGGATCTGGAAATCCTGCGGCAGATTAGCGTCCAGGTGATGCGCGCGCAGCAGACGGTGCGCCAGCCCATGGAAGGTCCCGACCCACATGCCGCCCTGCGAGGTGCCCATCAGCTCAGCGATACGGTGGCGCATCTCTGCCGCCGCTTTGTTGGTAAAGGTGACGGCCATGATGGAGTACGGCGAGCAGTTCTCGACGCTTTGCAGCCAGGCAATACGGTGCACCAGCACGCGCGTCTTGCCGCTGCCAGCCCCGGCGAGCACCAGCATATTGGTCCGCTCCGCCGCGACGGCTTCGCGCTGTTTATCGTTGAGGCTGTCGAGCAGGTAAGAAACGTCCATTGGCACCGCCGGAAAAAAAGAGTCCCAGAAATACACTGGGAATTTATACAGAGTTGCTTACGATTATATCAGCGAGGTCAGAGATGCCAACCGGGAAATCTCGACATGCGGCAACAAACGGCTGTCTGCGGTTTGCATCAGATCGGCATTTTCCGGTTTGATCCAGCAGGCTTGCATGCCGCAGCGAATGGCACCGGCCACGTCGGTGGTCAGATCATCGCCCACGTGCAGGATCTCGCCGAGCGGCACGTTGAGCTTGTCTGCCGCCAGATGATACATATCGGCAAAGGGCTTCGAGCGCCCGTCCGGGCCAGCGCGCAGGACGAACTGAAAGTAGTCGCTCAGGCCGAACAGCTCCGGCTGGGCATTACCGTTGGTGATCGCCACCAGCGGCCATTTCTGGCCCAGTTTCGCCAGCGTGTCGTGGGTTTCCTGCGGCACGTCAACCCGGCTGCGCCACTGGGCGAAATTCGCCATCGCCGCGTCGGCACCGGCTTTGGCTTCCTGAGCCGTCAGCCCGAGCTGACGCATACCGGACTCCAGCGCACGCCAGCGCCACTCGGTGACGTCATGGTAAATTTCAGGCTCTGTCTTTAACAGTTCATCACGCCACTGCTGCAACGTGCGGGCATCGAAGTTAACCAGCGCCGGATGGTAGCCGCGCACAAAGGCCAGCGATTCCTGCATCGTGCGGTCAATCACCGGGCGGTTATCATAAAGGGTGTCATCAAGGTCAAACGTCAGCGCGGCGATAGCGCCCAGCGGCCGATAAAAACGCATTATTTCTCCCGTTTGGCGCGCGGATGCGCCGCATCGTACACCGAGGCAAGGTGTTGAAAATCAAGGTGGGTATAGATTTGAGTGGTGGACAGGTTGGCGTGGCCCAGCAGTTCCTGCACGCCGCGCAGGTCACCGCTCGATTCGAGCATATGGGTGGCAAACGAGTGGCGCAGCTTATGGGGATTAACGTGGCTGTTCAGCCCCTGCTTGATACCCCATTCCGCAAAGCGCTTTTGCACATTACGCGCCGAAATACGCTTGCCGAGCTTCGAGAGAAACAGCGCGTCCTCATCGCTGCCGAACAGCCCGCGCAGGTCGAGCCAGTGCTCAATCCACGTCACCGCGTTGCGGCCAATCGGCAGGCGGCGCTCTTTGCTGCCTTTCCCCATCACCCACACTTCGCCGGTATCGAGATCCAGATGTTTAATATCCAGATTCACCAGTTCAGAAAGACGTAGGCCCGCGCCGTACATCACCTCCAGCATGGCGCGGTCGCGCACCGCCAGCGGGTCGTTGAGATCGATATCCAGCAGGCGGTTAACGTCATCAACGTCGATATTTTTGGGTAGATGGCGCGGCGCTTTCGGCGCGGCGATGCCTTTTGCCGGGTTCGCCGGAAGCTCGCCCTGACCCACCATCCAGTCAAAGAAGCTACGCAGCGCCGACAGGCGTAGCGCCAGGCTTGCGGCACCGAGCCCTTTGCGGCGGCTACGAGTCGCAACACTGCGCACCATCGCAGCATCACATTGTTGCCAATTCTGTAGGCCCATTCCTTCGACCAGTTCAATAATGGCATCAAGCTGACGCTGGTAATTGAGGAGCGTGATGGGGCTAAGCTGGCGTTCTACGCCCAGATAGCGCAGAAAGCGGGTAACGGCTTGCCCTAGCTCGGTACTGGTCATACGCGCTCGATCCAGCGTTCCAGCAGGCCCGGCAACATCAGGGCGATTTCCTGCAGCAGCTGTGTACCCTGCCCCGGCTGATAGTGGTGCGGGTCGCGGCTGCTAAAGAGGATCACGCCTAAATCGCCGTCGCTGCCCATCATCGACATCGCCACCGATCCTACGGCTTTCGCTTCAGGAAGCACCAGCAGCAGTTCGGGGCCGTTGAGGGGACCAAGATAGTGGTTGGCCTGGCCTAAGCGCTGAATGCGCAGCGGCTCAAAGGCCTGACGGGAAAGCACCAGATCGGTATGCCTGGAAGGTGCGCCAAGGCGCCAGCGGTCGGAGAACAGCCGCAGCGATGCGCCCGCCAACCCCAGCTCGCGCGCCCAGCGATGGAAACGCAGCAGGAGATCGTCCAGGCTTTCCGCGCAGGCCAGTCGATTTTGCAGATGCAGCAAGCGATAAAACAGGCTTTCGTTAGCCGTCGCCTGCTCCATCAGCTGGCTCATGTTCTCTTCCAGCATAGCAATGTAGTTGCGCGAACGCGCCATGTGCCACTCGACCAGTGACACCATGCCCCGCACCGGGTGCGGGACGCGCATTTGCTCAACGACTGCGGCATTACGAATAAAGAATTCAGGATGTTGCAACAGATAATCCACGACCGCGCCATCATTCAGCGTGGTGAGAGCGTCCTGCTGTTCTTCCCCGACGTGTTTCATAAGTGAATAAATCCGTCATAGACATGTGCCGCCGGGCCAGTCATAAACAACGGTTGGCCCGGGCCTTTCCAGGCGATATCAAGTCGCCCGCCCGGCAGTTCCACGCGCACCTCTTCCGCCAGCAAGCCCTGCTGGATGCCAACGGCAACCGCCGCACATGCGCCGCTGCCGCAGGCCTGAGTTTCACCCGCGCCGCGTTCGTAAACGCGCAGACGGATGTGGTCCCGTTTCACTACCTGCATAAAACCAATGTTAGCGCGTTCTGGAAAACGTTCATGACTTTCCATCACCGGGCCCAGCGTTTCTACCGCCGCGGTGTCGACATCATCGACCTGAATCACGCAGTGCGGGTTCCCCATTGAAACCACGCCGCACAATACTGTCTGCTCAGACGCGCGCATGATATAGGTCTTTTCCGCTTTGTTAGCGCGGAACGGCACCTGAGACGGTTCGAAGTTCGGTTCGCCCATATTCACGCGGACCAGCTCATCGTCGGTCACGCTTAAGACCATACGGCCATTGGCGGTGCTGACGCGAATATCGCGCTTGTTGGTCAACCCTTTCAGGCGCACAAAGCGGGCGAAACAGCGGGCGCCGTTACCGCACTGGGAGACTTCGCTGCCGTCAGCGTTGAAGATGCGGTAGTGAAAATCAAGGTCAGGATCGTAAGGCGGTTCCACGACCAACAGCTGATCGAAGCCCACGCCAAGATGCCTGTCCGCCAGTCGGCGTATAAGCTCGGGCGAAAAAAAGACATTCTGCGTTACCGCGTCGACGACCATGAAATCGTTGCCGAGGCCATGCATTTTAGAGAACTGCATCATCTACTCCATTTGCGCGGAACGGAACGGTAATATTAGTAATTAACCTGCGTCGGGCCGCCGTTATCACCGCGGTCGTTACGATCCGGAGAGCTGCTCTGAATCGGTTGAGTGACGGGTTTCGTCGGCGGAGCCGCCGTTTTATCAGCCGGTGGAAAATAGAGTGGGCCCTTCAGGCCGCAGCCTGCGAGGCTAAATAATGCAAGTAACACTGCCAGCGGTCGAAAAATCTTATTCATTCTTAAGATGCCTGTAGTTCAATGCTTTCTATTTTCTATCATCGCAGGAGAAGGCGCAAAAGCAAGCGTTAAGCACCTGACTGCAACGTGATTTGTTTCACGCTATACTGCCGCCATCACTAAATAACGGGAAACAACAATGAACGACAGTGAATTTCATCGCCTCGCCGATACCCTGTGGCTGACCATCGAAGAGCGTCTGGACGACTGGGACGGCGATAGCGATATCGACTGCGAGATCAACGGCGGCGTGCTGACCATCAGTTTTGAAAACGGCAGCAAAATTATTATTAACCGTCAGGAGCCATTGCACCAGGTGTGGCTGGCAACGAAACAGGGGGGCTACCATTTTGACCTGAAGGGTGATGAGTGGATTTGCGACCGCAGCGGCGAAACCTTCTGGGATCTGCTTGAGCAGGCGGCGACGCAGCAGGCGGGTGAAGAGGTTAGCTTCCGCTAAGGTGGATTGCCGGATGGAGGTGTAAACACCTTATCCGGCCTACAAACGGCACGAAGCGAGTAGGCCGGATAAGGCGGAGCCGCCATCCGGCATCATGATTAAGAGAAATACTGCTGCAACAACGGTGCGTTGTTATTGTCCTGATTGGACGGCGGCGGCACGATAGCCTGGCTGCGGAACGGGATCACCTGCGCGCGCCCATCTACCTTCACAATCTGGTAGAACTGCGGCAGGTTGAAGTTGATAAAGCTTGAGCCATAGGTGAAGCGATCGTGTGATGACGAGTAGAAACGGCTGACGTCGCGCACCAGCTCTTCTTTACTGCCCTCACAGTGGTGATACACCTCTGCGCGGTTGCTCTCGTCAAGAATGTAGATATTAAAGCCCTGATCTTCACCCGACTCTTCGAAGAAGAACTGAATAATCCCTTCGCTCGCGAAACCATCGACCACCTGTGGCAGCTCAACATGGTTAGTCTCAACCTGAACGGAAAGCCCGTGCAGCTTGTTATGTGAGATAGCGCCGTAGAACTCAATGGCGTTTTCCAGCTTCTGCACCGACACGTTCAGACGTTCAAAGAACAGGCCCCAGGTCTGCCCGGAGACGCGCAGCGCTTTAAAGCGGCCGGTTTCCTGACGGGTGCTGGAAAGGCGCAGTTCGATGCACTCGGACACCAGCTGCTGCACGCGAGTACGGATTAAACCGCGCAGGTGCTGGCTATAGCAGAACACTTCGACGCTGTCCGGCGGCGCGGCATCCTGGTGCATTTTCCCGAGGATAGTTTTCAGCGCTTCGATCATCGCCTGCTCGCCGTTAAAGTGCAGCGTACGCACTTCGTTCCACGAGTTGCGATACAGCAAGTCGACGCTACCGACCAGGCATTTCTGATCTTCGCCGAAGCTGAAGATATCGAGCTTACGGAAATCGAAATGCACAACCTGATTGCGGAAGGCCGCCGTCGGGTCATATTCGAGGTTAACAATAATCGCCAGATGGCGAATTTCGCACGGGCTGTAGAGCGCTTTCGGCGTTGGCGCAGGCAGACGCAGCGGGAAGTGGTGCGACACGTCAGCGACCATCTCCTGCAGTTTTGCCAAATCGACAATACCGTTGCCCTTAATAAACAGGCGCGTACGTGAGGTCAGCAGGCCGTTAAACCAAGCCCAGGCCACCAGCTTATTCAGATAGCGGTTATACTCCAGCGGCTGATGGCTGACGATGGACTCCATGTTCGGCGCGCGGTTGTAAAGGTACCAACCCGTACGGTTGGCGCGTCCCGGCGGAACATAGATAAAGGTCAGATTCGGTTCGGACAGGTCCGGGGAGATCTGCGGGTTCACCAGCGTCACTTTACCCGGCAGCGCTTCAAACGCGGCGTACAGCTTACGCGTCAGCACGCCGATATCCTGCGGGCTGGCGGAAACGCTCAGGTTGTTACGACGGGCGAAGCGAATCAGGTTACGGTAGCTCTGCATCATCGCATCGAGCAGCTCGTTGTGCGCTTCGCGGACCTGGTCGATTTTCCAGTTGGCGCGGTTATCGAGCATCGCCAGACGCTCTTCGCTCCAGCCCCACTCTTTCACCAGTTGACCCACCACTTCACGACGCCAGCCAACGCAGGCGCGTTCGCGGCTGAGCTTTTCGCACACCTTCAGATAGAAGCAGCGGCGCACGAGGTCGAGGCGGGTTTCATCTTCAATCGCCTTCAGGTACTCGGTCACGCGCTCCAGCATCATGCAGTAGGCATCGAGACCGAAGGAGACGATCTCGCCATCGTGCAGGCGCTGTTTAATGTCTTTTGCCAGCAGGTGCGTATTTGGGTATTCCCAGGAATAGGCTTCCAGCAGCAGGGTTTTCAGCACCGCTTTATACGGTGAGTCGATGCTCTTATAGAGCTGCCACAGGCTGGCACCGAAGTACTCTTCGGCGGAGAGCGAGCTCAATCCACCGAGGTCGAGCCATTCGTTCGGCGTCAGGACGCCCTGGGCATAAAGGGTCATCACGTAATCGTCGTAATGATCTTCTTCTTCGCCCGGCACCATATTCCACAGAATACGTTTGCCCGCGAGGCGGACCGCCGTGCGGTAAAATTCGTCGAGCAGTAAAATGTGCTGCGTTGAACCGCAGTCTTCGCCACCGAGGCTGCCGCTTTCGTTATGACGGAAACGGTTTTCGTCGATCAGGAAGAAGCTGACTTCAACGCCCAGCGATGCCGCCCAGCTTTCCAGCAGGCTGCATTTGCGCTGTAACAATTGGCGTTCATCATTATCGAGCCACGACTGGTGGCAGACCCAGATATCCAGGTCGGAAGAGCAGCTCTGGCCTACCGATGAGGTACTTCCCATAGAGTAAACGCCGGTAATCGGCAGTTCACCTTTTGCGGAGGTCTGCGGCGGCATGCCGCGGTGCAGCTCGAGCTCATCAAGATAATGGCGTTGGGTTTCATCAGGCGTGTAGAGGCAGATGCCCTTGGGAACGTTACCGTCGAGGTAACCCGGCATCAGCGGATGATGATAATGTAATAATGTCGGCAGTAGACTGTAAACCTGTTGGAAAGCAGGTCCCATGGCAGCAAGCGCGCGATCCACGCGCAGTTGATTGATGGCATCCAGTCTCTGTTTCAGTGTCTCAATATAGAGGTACAAGACATATCGCCTGATGTTCAAAACCTCGACGTATCCTGTCAGAGCGGTACGGAGGTTTTAATATTTCAACAAGAAGAACCGTTACCGTTTTGTGTCCGCCGTTGTGATTATCAAAATTCGGACAAAAAATGGTTTAAAACGTGATCAATTTAACACCTTGCCGGTTGACCGTAAAGAATGTTGCACTACAACAAGTGTAGCATTGAATGCTGCTGTAAACCCCGGCATACGATCATGACAGTGCCAGTAATGAACGGTAAACACAACCCCGTTTATGCTTACCTTTACTGACTCTCAAGGCACGCTTCGTGCATACCCCTTAATTCCCAGCAAGAATTTTTACGAAGACCGTGAAAACTAACATCATTAGGGCAACAATGTTAGGATGGTCAATGGACGATAACGACGGTAACAAGCATGTTAGACAAAGTTTTGAGAATTGCCACACGCCAAAGTCCGCTCGCTCTCTGGCAAGCGCACTATGTACAAGAACGCCTGATGGCCTGCCATCCAGGGCTTACGGTGACGCTCGTGCCGATGGTCACGCGAGGGGACATCATCCTCGATACGCCGCTGGCCAAAGTGGGCGGTAAAGGGCTGTTCGTCAAAGAGCTTGAGCTTGCGCTGCTTGAAAACCGTGCAGACATCGCCGTGCACTCGATGAAAGATGTCCCGGTTGAGTTCCCGGAAGGGCTTGGACTGGTGACCATCTGCGAACGAGACGACCCGCGCGATGCCTTTGTCTCCAATCATTACGCCTGCATGGACGATCTCCCGGCAGGCAGTATCGTCGGCACCTCCAGTCTGCGTCGCCAGTGCCAGTTAGCCAAGCGTCGTCCGGATCTGGTGATCCGCTCGCTACGCGGCAACGTCGGCACGCGCCTTAGCAAGCTCGATAACGGTGAATACGATGCCATCATTCTGGCGGTCGCGGGGCTCAAACGCCTTGAGCTCAACGATCGTATTCGTCAACCGATGTCGCCAGAAGAGTCGCTCCCGGCCGTCGGTCAGGGTGCCGTCGGCATCGAATGCCGTCTGGACGATGAACAGACCCGCGCGCTGCTCGCGCCGTTAAACCACGATGACACCGCCATTCGCGTTCGCGCCGAGCGCGCCATGAACACGCGTCTGGAAGGCGGTTGCCAGGTGCCTATCGGCAGCTACGCCGAACTAAAAGACGGCGAACTGTGGCTGCGCGCATTGGTTGGCGCGCCAGACGGTAGCGAAATGGTATGCGGCGAGCGACGCGGCAAGCCTGAAGATGCCGAGCGTATGGGCATTGAGCTCGCCGATGAACTGCTGGATAGCGGGGCTCGCGCGATTCTTGCCGCCGTTTACGACGGAGATGCCGCCGTATGACCATCCTGGTTACCCGCCCCTCCCCGCAAGGTGAAGAGTTAGTCAGCCGTTTGCGCGCTCAGGGTCGAGTAGCCTGGAATTTTCCACTGATTGATTTCACGCCCGGGCGCGAGCTGAACAGGCTGGCACCCGCGCTGAGTGAACTGCAGGAAGGTGATTTAGTTTTTGCCCTTTCGCAGCATGCGGTGAGCTTTGCACACGCCCAGCTCAAGCAACAGCGCCAAAACTGGCCCACGACGCCTCGTTATTTTGCTATTGGCCGCACCACGGCGCTGGCGCTCCATCAGGTGAGCGGCCTCGATATTCGCTACCCATTAGATCGGGAAATTAGCGAAGTGTTGCTACAATTACCTGAATTGCAAACTATTGCGGGCAAGAAGGCGCTGATTCTACGCGGCAACGGCGGGCGTGAACTGCTAGCCGAGACGCTGACCGCGCGCGGTGCTGATGTCACCCTGTGCGAATGCTATCAGCGTTGCGCCATCCACTATGACGGCGCCGAAGAAGCCATGCGCTGGCAGTCGAGAGACGTCAACACTCTCGTGGTGACCAGCGGCGAAATGCTGCAACAACTCTGGACGCTGATCCCTCTCTGGTACCGCGAGCGCTGGCTGCTCACCTGTCGGTTACTGGTGGTGAGTGAGCGTATTGCAAAACTGGCCCAGGAGTTGGGCTGGCAGGATATTCAGGTTGCCGATGGCGCAGACAACGATGCGCTGCTGCGCGCACTACAATAACTCTCAAAATTGGAAGCCATAATGACGGAACAAAAAGAAAACTCCGCCGTGGTTGAAGAGTCCGAAGATGCGGTGAAAACCTCGCCGCAGCCCGAAGCTCGTAAGCCGGAAAATGCTGAGAAGAAAAATAACGGCGGGAAAACCAGCCTGGCGCTGAGCGCCGTCGCTATCGCCATCGCGCTGGCGGCAGGTATAGGCCTGTACGGCTGGGGCAAACAGCAGGCCGTCAACCAGACGCAGACCAGCGACACCCTCGCCAATCAGCTTATTGCTCTGCAAAAAACGCAGGATGCGCAAAAAGAGGCGCTGGAAACCACGCTTAAACAACAGGCTGAACAGCTGCAGGAAGCCAAAACCCAGCAGGCCGACATGGCGAAACAGCTGGATGAAATGCAGCAGAAAGTGGCGGCTATTTCCGGCACCGACTCGAAAACCTGGCTGCTGGCCCAGTCTGACTTCCTTGTGAAGCTGGCCGGACGTAAGCTGTGGAGCGACCAGGACGTCACTACCGCCGCTGCGCTGCTGAAAAGCGCAGACGCCAGCCTGGCGGATATGAACGACCCGAGCTTAATCGCCGCTCGCCGTGCGATCACCGAAGATATTGCCAGCCTCTCCGCCGTGTCACAGGTGGATTACGACGGCATTATCCTCAAGGTGAATCAGCTCGCCAACCAGGTCGATAACCTGCGTCTGGCAGACAACAATACCGATGATTCACCGATGGATAACGACGACAGCGAACTGTCGGCGTCGCTCAGCGAATGGCGCGTGAACCTGCAGAAAAGCTGGCAGAACTTTATGGACAGCTTTATTACTATTCGCCGCCGCGATGAGACCGCCGTTCCGCTGCTGGCGCCGAATCAGGATATCTACCTGCGGGAAAACATCCGCGCCCAGCTTCTTTCCGCGTCGCAAGCGGTGCCACGCCACCAGGATGAAACCTTCAAGCAGGCGCTGGATAACGTCTCGACTTGGGTACGCGCTTACTACGACACCGACGATGCTGCCACGAAGACGTTCCTCGATCAGATAGACCAGCTCAGCCAGCAGAGCATCGCCATGGACATCCCTGAAACCCTGCAAAGCCAGCCGATCCTGGAAAAACTGATGCAGACCCGCGTGCGTAACCTGATGGCACAGCCTGCCGTTACGTCAGCGGAACCTGCCGCTGCTGCTGTACCCGAGCAGCCAGCCCCCGCCCCAGCACAAGGAGAGTAACCGATGCTAAAAGTTCTTTTACTCTTTGCACTGCTGATTGCCGGTGTGGTGGTCGGCCCGATGATCGCAGGCCATCAGGGCTATGTGCTTATCCAGACGGACAACTACAACATTGAAACCAGCGTAACCGGCTTAGTCATTATCATGATCCTGATAATGGTGGTGCTGTTCGCCCTGGAGTGGATTCTGCGCCGCATCTTCCGCACCAGCGCCCACACGCGCGGCTGGTTTATGGGTCGTAAGCGTCGCCGTGCACGTAAGCAGACCGAACAGGCGCTGCTGAAGCTGGCGGAAGGCGACTATCAGCAGGTTGAGAAGCTGATGTCGAAAAATGCCGACCACGCCGAGCAGCCGGTGGTGAATTACCTGCTGGCAGCTGAAGCCGCACAGCAGCGCGGCGACGAAGCTCGCGCCAATCAGCATCTTCAGCGCGCGGCTGAAAACGCTGGCAACGACCTGATCCCGGTGGAAATCACCCGCGTTCGCCTGCAGCTTGCCCGCAACGAGAATCACGCAGCGCGTCATGGCATTGATAAGCTTCTGGAAGTCGCCCCGCGTCACCCTGAAGTACTGCGCCTGGCAGAACAAGCCTATATCCAGACCGGAGCCTGGGGCTCACTGCTGGATATCATTCCGTCCATGGCGAAAGCCCACGTCGGCGACGACGCGCACCGCGCCGCACTGGAACAGCAGGCGTGGATTGGCCTGATGGACCAGGCACGTGCCGATCAGGGCAGCGAAGGGCTGCGTAACTGGTGGAAAAATCAGAGCCGCAAAACCCGCCACCAGGTAGCGCTACAGGTCGCCATGGCCGATCATCTGATTGAATGTGACGATCATGACACCGCGCAGCAGATCATTATCGATGGGCTGAAGCGCCAGTATGACGATCGCCTGGTGATGCTGATCCCACGTCTGCACACCAATAACCCTGAGCAGATGGAAAAACTACTGCGCCAGCAGATCAAAACGGTAGGCGATCGTCCACTGCTGTGGAGTACGCTGGGTCAATCGCTAATGAAGCACGGCGAGTGGCAGGAAGCGAGCCTGGCGTTCCGCGCCGCGCTCAAACAGCGCCCGGACGCGTTTGACTACGCGTGGCTTGCCGATACGCTTGACCGTCTGAAGCAGCCGGAAGAAGCGGCGGCAATGCGTCGTGATGGGTTGATGCTGACGTTGCAGAATAACCCGCCTGCGTAAGGTGAAGCGTTTATTAAGGGGCCGAATGGCCCCTTTTTTTTGGCCGCGGTGCGGCCCCGGCGGCGCTGCGCTTGGCCGGGCTACGATTTGGGCATAAAAAAACGCCTGCTCCTTTTGGGAGCAGGCGTTAAACAGGTTTAATTCGACAACATAATGGGTGCTTCACTCAACGTAATGTCCATGGTGTCTGATGAGGCAAAAGCGACATCTGTCAGTGGACGATAAGCACCGTAAACGGCTCTGCGTCATTCCTGAGTTTATGAGGCCTAAGGCGAACATAAGAGGTGGAATGAGCATCTACGCGGCGCATTATGTCACAGTCAGTTACTGATAACATCCCCTTTGTTTCACAACGGGATTAATCTGTAGAGGTAATAAAAATAGATGCGATTGGGCGGGGAGAGAAAACAAAAAACCCCGCCGAAGCGGGGTTCAAAATTGGTCGGCGAGAGAGGATTCGAACCTCCGACCCACTGGTCCCAAACCAGTTGCGCTACCAAGCTGCGCTACTCGCCGAAATACTGCTTTTTGAATTATCGTTCAATTCGGTTTTATTCAGAACATTAAGTCTTGAATAAAAAACCCTGCGCTGCAGGGTCTAAAATTGGTCGGCGAGAGAGGATTCGAACCTCCGACCCACTGGTCCCAAACCAGTTGCGCTACCAAGCTGCGCTACTCGCCGATGTACTGCTTTTTGAATTATTAATTCAATTCATTATAAAGTCGTGGTGCGAGGGGGGGGACTCGAACCCCCACATCCTAAGGACACTAACACCTGAAGCTAGCGCGTCTACCAATTCCGCCACCTTCGCAATTTCACAACTCTATCAAATAATGGGGTGGCTAATGGGATTCGAACCCACGACAACTGGAATCACAATCCAGGGCTCTACCAACTGAGCTATAGCCACCACTGCAAACCTCTTACGCGGTCTTTTAGAACCACCGCAGCTCCAGCACCGGGTAAATGGTGCGCCCGACAGGATTCGAACCTGAGACCTCTGCCTCCGGAGGGCAGCGCTCTATCCAGCTGAGCTACGGGCGCTTAGCGCCGTTGCGGGGTCGGATAATACGGACTTCCTCCCCCGCTGTCTAGTGCCTTTTTAAAGAAAATTATCGTTTGCTCATGCTTTGCGCATTTTGTCTCTTATTTCTGCAAATCTTGCACTTCCGCGCCCCTGCTCATGCCAAAAACCTTATAAACCAGCGTCACGATCACAAGGAAAAGCGCACCAACAAACAGCGACATCCGAGTGTCATCATTGAATCCCATACCGATCAGGACGCAAATCAGGAACGCCATGGTCAGATAGTTGGCCCACGGGAACAGAATCGAGTGGAACGGGTGGCTGGCAATCGCTTCTTTGTGTGCACGACGGAAACGCAGCTGGCTAATCAGAATCACAAACCACGGCACCATGCCCGGCAGTACGCTCGCGCTGTACACATAGACAAACACGCGCTGCGGGTTAGGAATGATGTAGTTCAGGCAAGAGCCAATCAGCAGGATAACAATGGATACGCTCACGCCCGCTGCCGGAACGCCGCTTTTGGTGACTTTCGCCATCGCCGACGGCAGTTGGCGGTTTTTCGCCAGCGCGTAGAGCATACGGCCACAGCTGTACATGCCGCTGTTACAGCCGGAGAGCGCCGCCGTCAGCACCACGAAGTTGATAATCCCTGCCGCCGCGGTGATACCGATTTTCGCAAAGGTCAGCACAAACGGACTGCCGTTGGTGCCAATTTCATTCCACGGGAAGATGGTCACGATAACGAAAATTGCACCCACGTAGAAAATCAGGATACGCCACAGCACTTTGCCTACCGCGCTGCGCAGCGTCACCTGCGGGTTTTTCGCTTCACCGGCGGTCATGCCGATAAGCTCCACGCCCTGATAGGACGCCACAACAATACACAGCGCCGTCAGGAAACCTTTCCAGCCGCCAGCAAAGAAGCCGCCGTGCTCGGTCAGATTGCTAAAGCCGATGGAAGTCCCGCCGTTGCCAAAGCCGAAGAAAATCACGCCGAGGCCAATGACAATCATCACGATAATGGTCGTGACTTTAATCATCGCAAACCAGAATTCGATTTCGCCGTACAGGCGCACCGCCGCCAGGTTCGCCAGCGCCACCAGCCCCACGGCAATGAGCGCCGGTATCCACTGCACCATATCCGGGAACCAGAACTGGACGTAGACCCCTATCGCGGTAATTTCCGAGATACCGACCGCCATCCACATAAACCAGTATGACCAGGCGGTGAGATAGCCGAAAAACGGGCTCATATAACGGTGCGCATAAACGGCGAACGACCCGGTCACCGGTTCGATAAACAGCATTTCGCCCATCGAGCGCATAATGAAGAAGACGAATACCCCTGCCAGAATATAGGCCAGCAGCACCGACGGCCCGGCCCACTTCAGGGTGCTTGCCGCCCCCATAAATAGGCCCACGCCGATAGTGCCCCCAAGGGCAATTAATTCGATATGACGGGCTTCCAGACCGCGCTGGAGCTCCGGTTTATTCTCTGCCATAGATCCTCTGTGTTTGCATATATCCGGTCGGTGCCGGTTTTATTTTTTTATAAAAAAATGAGATGTCTGTCGGATACGGATATCAACGTAGAAAATACGTAGATATCGTCAGGGCAGGCGAATGGTTTAACAATTTGGCTTAAATGGCAAATAGAAATGAGGAATAAAGTATCGAGGTTGTGAATGCATCACGCATATTCTGCGTGATGCATTGCCGGTAACGCGCAGAAAATTCAGAGATTATTGGTGTAGTGCCAGCGTAAATAGCGTAGCAGCCGAAGCTGGCGTTTAATCCGGCTTGGCTGGGATAGCAGGCGGTAGAGCCACTCCAGCCCCAGGTTCTGCCACACCTTCGGCGCACGCTTCACGTGCCCGGTGAAGACATCATAGGTGCCACCCACGCCCATATAGAGCGCGTCGGGATGTACCAGACGGCAATCGCGCATCAGGATTTCCTGCTTCGGCGAGCCCATCGCCACGGTGACGATTTTCGCCCCGCTTTCATGAATACGTTCAAACAGTGCCTGACGTTCTTCCGGCGTAAAGTAGCCATCCTGAGTGCCGACCAGATTCACGTTCCACTGCTTACGCAGCTTCTCCACGGTTTCCGCCATCACCTCTGGCTTACCACCGACGAGGAACACCGGCGTACCTTCGGCTCCCGCACGGGCCATCAGCGCTTCCCAAAGATCCGCTCCCGCTACGCGTGAGACATTCGCCTCGGGATATTTCTTGCGAACGGAGCGCACCACGGAAATACCGTCGGCGTATTTAAACTCCGCCGCGTTAATCAGCTCTCGCACCTCCGCGTTATCTTCCAGCGTCAGCATCTTCTCGGCGTTAATCGCCACCAGCGTGCCCTGCTTCAGGTTGCCATCCGCATACAGGTAGTCCAGCGCATGCTGCATGTTGCGCCAACCGATAAGCGTCAGCCCACGCAGGGTGTAAGTCGGTGCGGTTAATGAATCAGCCATTTTGTCCTTCTCCAACGTGCGAGGGACGTTTTAGCCGCTGATGAATCAGCCCCGCGCTTTCAAACAACCAGTACAGCAGTTTTGCCACCAGCAAGCAGACCCCAAAGATAACCATGAAAAAGACGACGCGAGAGCCGAAAGAGTCCAGCCCTTCACGCGCCAGCACGATCATATTGAAGATCGCACCAAAGCAGAAACTGTGCAGAATGGCCGATTTGTAGCGGTTGGTTTCCCGGTTGCCCAACATATACAGCCAGTCGAACCATTTGATAATCAGCCCCACCGCTACCGCGCCCAGCGGTACAAACCACATACCGCCCATCACCACCAGCGAACCGATGAGCGTCGGGGAGATAGCCAGCCCGGAGTGGTTATTCAGCACTTCCCAGGTAAAGTAGTTGGCGGTATTCAGTACGATGCTCGGCCGCGATGGCCACAACCAGCTTGGGATAAAGACGTAGAAGTCGCGCACCATTGGCGCCAGACCCTGGAAGTCAATTTTGTCGTAGTTTTGCAGCAGCAGCGCCAGATTCTCCCACGGCGAGAAGGTGTCGCGCGTCAGGTAGAGGAAGGTATAAAACGCTTCGTCGCCGCTGACGTTCATTCCGTAGCGCTTCAGCGCCAGCCAGAACATGCCGACAATCCCCATCACCCCGGCGGCCACCAGCATCCACAGCGAAATCCAGCCGCGAATGATGCCGATAAACAGGAAGATGGCAAAGGCGATAATAATGTTGGCGCGGGTGCCGCCGACAATCGCGTAGGTCAACAGGCCAAAGGCGGTGGTGGCAATCAGAAAACCTATCCACCGTTTCCAGGTTGGATTAAGGAAGTAGACCACCAGCATCGCCGGAATAAAGAAGTAGAAGAAGCGCTTAAGCGCCACGCCCGACACTTCACTGGAGAAAATCTGACTGTAGGAGTGCAGCTTAAACAGCAGGAAGCCGTTATGCATGAAGAAGGTGCCGACCGTAAACAGCGCAATCACCATCAGCAAAAACCAGGTGATGTTGGTTTCAACCCGGTTCATGGTAAACAACGGCCGACGCGCCGCGCCGGTCTGCGCAGGCCGCAGGCGCGTTTTGTAGGTTACGTAGTAGACCGCATAGAAGCAGACCGAAATCAGCAACGTTTGCAGCAGCACGTCCGGCGGTGACACGCCGACGCCAAAGCGGAACACCAGCGTACAGGTCAGCGGGAAACCGAAGAAAAAGGTCAGCAGGAACAGCAACGAGAAGAAGACGTTGAAGTTAAAACGGACGCGGCGGAACTCAAACCAGGTCAGGGTGCCGATAAACAGCGTCGACAACAGCCAGACGGCGAACAGCCCGGTAAACTGCATTTCGCTCATACCGCTTCCCCCGCCGCCAGTTGCAGCGCCCGATGCCACGGCGCCAGATAGTTAGGTTTGAAAAAGGCGATGGCGTTTTTATCCACCAGCGCTAACTGCCGCTGCGCTTCACGCACCACCGGGACGGTCAGCGCATCGTCGGTGAATAGCACCGGAATATGCTGCTCGGCCATATCCTGCCAGAACGGATTCTGCCGGTTGAGCACGCAGGGGATCCCCGCCTGAATCAGCAAACAGAGCGTGCCGATACCCTGCTGGCGCGCAAAAATAAAATAGCCCAAATCGCAGCGGCGTAACAGTGCAAGATAGGCATCAAAGTCGAGCTTTTCGCGGAGAATTTGTACATTTTCGTTGCTAAACAGCGCCTGCGCGGCGTCACTGACTTCCGCAATATAGGCCGCGTTATTCGCCGGGTAGCCCATCGGCACAATGACGTTCACCGTATCGCCAAACTGCTGATGCACGGCCTTCAATGCCGCGACATGGTCATTGCTGCGATCGCCGGAATTACCCACCAGAATCGTCAGCTTGCCGTCGCGCGGCGCGGCGTCCGCCAGCCCATTCAGCGAAGGGTCCATCCGCGTTGGGAAATAAAGCAGTTCGCCAGACACCTGCGGGTGACGGGCAGCAAAATAGCTGAGATCGCCGCGCGTGGCAAAAACACGGCCCACGCGCCCTTGCGCCATGCGGCGCAGCGGGTAGAACAGGCGGAACTTCAGGCCGCGGGAAACTTCATACAGATCCGCCCCCCAGATATGCCAGCTTACCTGCGAGGGCTTCAAGCCGCCGCTCAGCAGCGCCAGCCAGATACCGGTATTAAACTGACCGTGGAAGAAAAAGCGCTGCTGCCGATTGGCTTTCGCCTTTGCCACCACCGCCTTTGCCAGCGCGGATTTATCGTTATAGCGGTCGATCACCAGCGAAGGAAACGCCTGCGCCAGGCCCTCGTCACCGCTCACCACCATAAACTGACGGGCGTGCGCGGGCTCTGCGGCCAGCTCATCGGCAAAAAACCGTAGCACCGTCTGGTTATGGTGAGGGATATCCGATCCCAGAATATGTATCAGTTCGGTCATTGCCGTTTACGCCAAATTAAAAATACGCCGCTACACAGCGTGAAATAGACAATATAGGTCGCCATATAGGCTTGTGCCGCGCCCAGTGCGCCGTGCGCCGGGATAAGCCAGTGAGAGAACGCAGTTAGCAGCGTAAACTGGCTCAGTTCGGCCAGGATATAAAAACGCAGCGAGGCTTTGGCTATCACTAAATAACCATAAACGTAAGCGCCTACTTTCAACACGTCGCCGACTAACTGCCATGCAAACAGGTCTCGCATCGCCACGAACTTCGATGAAAACAGCAGCCAGATAGCAAAATCGCGCAGCAGCCAGACGGTCAGGCTTGCCGCCGCCACCGCCGGCACCACAAACTTTAGCGAGCGGCCAATTTCTCGGCCAATATCCTGCTTGGCGGTCAACCGCGATAGCGTAGGTAACAGATAGACGCTGAACGAGGCGGTAATAAATTGTAGGTAAGCATCGGAGATACTGCTCACACCCTGCCAAATCCCGACCTCATCCCAACTGTAATGCTCCGCCATCAGGTTTCGCATCATCACGTAGGCCACGGGCATGGTGACGGAGGTAATCACCGCCATCAGGGTAAATTTACCCAGTTGACCGGCCAGCAAACGATCCCACTGTGGCTTAAGATAGCCCCAAGGAATGACACCGCGTTTGGTGAGCATCACCGCCGCAGGGATCACTATCAGCGCCGGTACCAGCGCCAGCCCCAGCAGCGCGCCCTGATAGCCGCCAAAATGATAGCAGGCGTAATAGGCCACCACGCCAATCAGGCTGCCGGCAATTAACGACAGTGCATTACCCGCCGCATCACGAAAGCCTTTCATCAGCGCCAGCAACAGGTTCGCCCAGGCGATCCCTAACTGCACCAGCGCCACCAGGCGCACCAGCCCCTGATAATGGGTATGGCCAAACAGCCCTTGGCTTATCGGCGCTGCCGCAAGCAAAAAGACAACCGCCAGTAGCGTGGAGAAACCAAGCACCATCGCAGAGGACGTACCCACCACCTGGCGCAGACGCGCCGGGTCATCGTGATGCTGGGCGACAAGTTTCGTCACTCCATTAAAAATACCCGCGCCAGCAAGCACGCCGAGCACGGTCACCAGTTGGCGAAAGTTACCTGCCTGCCCAACGCCTGACGGGCCAAACGAAACCGCCAGCAGCTTGACCACCAGCAGCCCGACACCAATTTTGACGAGCGTGGACGCGGCGGTCCACACCGAAGCTTTTGCCAATGACATATCAGGAGAAGTAGCTCAGCAGGGTGTTAATGACCGTACGCTGGTCGACCGGCGACAGGTTGTAGAACAGCGGCAAGCGAAGTAAACGCTCACTTTCCTGCGTAGTGAAACGATCTTCGCCGTGGAACTCGCCAAACTTCTCGCCCGCCGGGCAGGAATGCAGCGGGATGTAGTGGAACACCGCCAGAATTTCCGCCTCTTTCAGCCAGCTAATCAGCGCGCTGCGGTCTTCGACGTCACGCAGTTTGATGTAGAACATGTGCGCGTTATGCCCACAGCCTTCAGGAACAACCGGCAGATCGATGCGCCCAGCGTTTGCCAGCGGCAGCAGCGCGTCGTAGTAGGTTTGCCACAGGGACAGACGCTGTTTATTGATACGTTCAGCGGCTTCCAGCTGTGCCCAGAGATAGGCGGCCTGCAGGTCAGACATCAGGTAGCTGGAGCCGATATCGCGCCAGGTGTATTTATCCACCAGGCCACGGAAGAACTGGCTGCGGTTGGTGCCTTTCTCGCGGATGATTTCCGCGCGTTCCACCAGCGCACGATCGTTAATCAGCGTGGCGCCGCCTTCACCGCCAGCGGTGTAGTTCTTGGTTTCGTGGAAGCTAAAGCACCCGATATGACCAATAGAGCCCAGTGCGCGGCCTTTGTAGGTCGACATTACGCCCTGCGCGGCATCTTCCACCACGAACAGATGGTATTTTTTCGCCAGCGCCATGATGGTGTCCATCTCGCAGGCCACGCCCGCGTAGTGCACCGGCACAATGGCGCGGGTTTTGTCGGTGATGGCGGCTTCAATCAGCGTCTCATCGATATTCATGGTCTCTTTATGCACGTCAACAAACACAATTTTCGCGCCGCGCAGCACAAAGGCGTTGGCGGTGGAGACAAAGGTGTAGCTCGGCATAATCACTTCATCGCCCGGCTGGATATCCAGCAGGATGGCGGCCATTTCCAGCGACGCGGTACAGGACGGGGTCAGCAGCACCTTGGCACTGCCGAAGCGTTGTTCCATCCACTGCTGGCAGCGACGGGTAAAGCCGCCGTCACCGCACAGTTTCCCGCTGCCCATCGCGGATTGCATGTAATCGAGTTCAGTACCCACTACCGGTGGGGCGTTAAATGGAATCATGGAGTCACCTGTATAGCCAGTAGGCGGTGCTAACCACGTTAGCGCCGCTACGAATATAGCGTTGAAGTGCTGCGGTATTGCCGGCTTGCGTCGCCACCCGTAGCGTCGAAAGGCCGCGGGTATGCGCCCAGCATACCGCCGCCTGCATCAGTTCTGCACCTGCGCCGCGACCGGCCAGCAGGCCTATTCTCGCGTCACGGGCGTTTAATTCTCGTAGGGAAACGAAGGCGCGAATAGTCCCGCGTTCATCGCGAAATACCAGACACTGGTTATCAAAGGTGCCTTTTACCGCGTTTTCAATCCACTGCGCATAGAAACGGCCACTCGCCTCTGGCGCATACCACGGCGCACGGAAACGACTTTGGGCAAACGCTTGAGCGGCAAGGCTGCGCAACACGGGGATATCATCGTCAGTGGCAACCTGCGCCAGCGTGGTGCCACCGGCGGTTACCGGCAGCGCGAGGTCAACTTCACCCTCAACGAGCCGAAAACCCAGCAACTGGAGCGCATCAAGGTCATCCACCTGATGCGCGGCGATTTTCGCCTGCACCCGTGACCATTGTGCTAATCGTTCAGCGGTCAGCGGTGGCGCGTCGTCGGCCATGCGAACAATGGCACTGTTCACGCCGAAGAATTGGTTCTCCCACGTCAGGGGATCAATATTGGCGCGGACGAGCACGAAGCAGCTCCAGCAGATACTGGCCGTAGCCGGTTTTCGACAGCTGCGCGGCGGCACGTTTTACGCCGTCGTCGTCGAGCCAGCCGTTGCGCCAGGCGATCTCTTCCAGACAGGCAATTTTAAAGCCCTGACGTTTTTCTACCGTCTGCACAAACATGCTCGCTTCAATCAGGCTGTCGTGCGTACCGGTATCGAGCCAGGCGAAACCGCGGCCGAGCAGCTCAACGGTCAGGTTGCCGTCGTCCAGATACATCTGGTTAATTGAGGTGATTTCCAGCTCGCCGCGCTCGGAAGGCTTCACGCGCTTAGCGTACTCCACCACCTTGCTGTCGTAGAAATAGAGGCCGGTGACCGCCCAGTTAGACTTCGGCTGCTTGGGTTTTTCTTCCAGCGAGAGCGCGTGGAAGTTATCGTCAAACTCCACCACGCCAAAGCGTTCCGGGTCCATAACCTGATAACCAAACACCGTCGCCCCTTCGGTACGCGCCGCCACGTGGCGCAGTTTCGGGCTAAAGCCCTGACCGAAGAAGATATTATCGCCCAGCACCAGGCACGACGGTTCGCCATTCAGGAAGGTCTCACCGATGATAAACGCCTGCGCCAGGCCGTCCGGACTTGGCTGTTCGGCATACTGCAATGAAATACCAAATTCGCTACCGTCACCCAGTAGACGCTGGAAGTAGCTCTTGTCTTCCGGCGTAGTGATTATCAGGATTTCACGGATACCCGCCAGCATCAGCACCGACAGCGGGTAGTAGATCATCGGTTTGTCGTAAATCGGTAGCAGCTGTTTTGATACGCCGCGGGTGATCGGATGCAGGCGCGTGCCCGACCCGCCAGCAAGAATAATGCCTTTCATTGCTTTTCCTCCTCCGGGGTAATTAACCCTTCAGACCGAGACGCTCACCCTGATAGCTGCCGTCCTGTACCTGTTTCCACCAGCTTTCGTTGGCGAGGTACCACTGCACCGTTTTCCGCATTCCGCTTTCGAAGGTCTCTTCCGGGGTCCAGCCCAGTTCGCGGGCAATTTTCGCCGCATCAATGGCGTAACGTAAATCGTGGCCAGGACGATCGGCAACAAACGTAATCAGATCATGATAATGCGCGATACCCTGCGGCTTCTCCGGCACCAGTTCTTCAAGCAACGCGCAGATAGTCTCAACCACGTCGAGGTTTTTACGCTCGTTATGACCGCCGATATTGTAGGTCTCGCCAATAGCACCTTCGGTGGCGACGAGGTAGAGCGCGCGGGCGTGATCGTCAACGTAGAGCCAGTCGCGGATCTGCTGACCATTGCCGTACACCGGCAGCGGTTTTCCGGCTAGCGCGTTGAGGATCGTCAGTGGGATCAGCTTTTCCGGGAAATGGTACGGGCCATAGTTGTTTGAGCAGTTGGTAATGAGCGTCGGCAGGCCGTAGGTACGCAGCCAGGCGCGGACCAGATGATCGCTGCTGGCCTTGGAGGCCGAGTAAGGGCTGCTTGGCGCATAAGGGGTCGTTTCCGTGAAGAAATCATCCACCGAATGCAGGTCGCCGTACACTTCATCGGTTGAAATATGATGGAAGCGGAACGCCGCTTTGCCGTCGGTATCCAGCGCCGACCACCAGGCACGCGCGGCCTCCAGCAGCGTGTAGGTACCGACGATATTGGTTTCGATAAACGCCGCTGGGCCGTCGATAGAACGGTCAACGTGGCTTTCCGCCGCCAGATGCATCACCACATCCGGGCGATATTGTTCAAATACGCGGTTCAGCGCGGCGCGATCGCAGATATCCACCTGTTCAAAGGCAAAGCGCGGGTCTTGTGCCACCGGTGCCAGCGAAGCCAGGTTACCTGCATAGGTCAGTTTGTCCACAACGACGACGCTGTCAGAGGTGTGGCTGATAATATGGCGGACGACCGCCGAGCCGATAAAGCCTGCGCCACCGGTTACCAGAATTCGTTTCAACGCCAGACTCCTTTTGTATCAACCACGTACTGCTGGGCGATTGCGTCGCCGCTAACAGCTTTAAATTGGGCGTGATCCACCAGCATCACAATCACGTCAGCGCTGGCGAGTGCGGTCTCAACCGAGACCAGCGTGCACAGGCCGTCGAGCTTTTTCGGCAACTGATGAATATTCGGTTCCACCACCAGGGTTTCGCCACTGTGCCATTGGGCAATCAGCTCTGCGATTTCCATCGCCGGGCTTTCGCGCAGGTCATCAATGTTTGGCTTGAACGCCAGGCCGAAGCAGGCAATTTTCAGCTCGCTGGCGCGCTTATCGCTGGCCGCCAGGCAGTCGGCAACGTTAGCTTTAACCTTGTCGATAACCCAGAACGGTTTATGGTCGTTCACCTCACGCGCGGTGCGAATCAGACGCGCTTGCTCCGGGTTTTGCGCCACGATAAACCACGGGTCGACGGCAATACAGTGACCGCCGACGCCAGGGCCAGGCTGAAGGATATTCACGCGCGGGTGGCGGTTCGCAAGGCGAATCAGCTCCCAGACGTTAATCCCCTGATCGGCGCAGATAAGCGACAGTTCGTTAGCAAAGGCGATATTCACATCGCGGAAGCTGTTTTCCGTCAGTTTGCACATCTCGGCGGTACGGGCGTTAGTCACCACGCACTCACCTTCAAGGAAGATGTTATAGAGTTCGCTGGCGCGCGCGGAACATACCGGCGTCATCCCGCCAATCACGCGGTCATTCTTAATCAGTTCCACCATCACCTGCCCTGGCAGCACGCGCTCCGGGCAATAGGCGATATTGATGTCCGCCTGCTCACCCGCCTGCTGTGGGAAGGTCAGGTCCGGGCGCATTTCGGCCAGCCAACCGGCCATCAGCTCTGTAGCCCCCACCGGAGAGGTGGATTCGAGGATCACCAGCGACCCTTTTTTCAGTACCGGTGCGATAGAACGCGCCGCGGCTTCGACGTAAACCATATCCGGCTCGTGATCGCCTTTAAACGGCGTTGGCACGGCAATCAGGTAGGCGTCTGCCGCTTCTGGCGTAGTCGTGGCGCGTAAATAACCGGCGGCCACCGCCGTTTTTACCACCCTGTCGAGATCGGGCTCAACAATATGAATCTCGCCGCGGTTGATGGTATCGACCGCATGCTGATTAATGTCTACACCCACCACCTGCTTTTGCCGTGAAGCAAACGCTGCCGCAGTTGGAAGGCCGATATAGCCCAGACCGATCACCGAGAGGGTTGAGAAACTCATAGCGTTACCTGATTATTTTTTAATGCTGACAATATACGTTCGCATGCCCGGCCATCCCCATAGGGGTTATGGGCCCGGCTCATCCTTTGATATTCTTCTTCGTCACGCAGTAACCGCGTGACTTCATCCACGATGCGCTGACTATCCGTTCCCACTAAACGTACCGTACCGGCATCAATAGCCTCTGGACGTTCGGTGGTTTCACGCATGACCAGCACCGGTTTGCCCAGCGACGGCGCTTCTTCCTGAATACCGCCAGAGTCAGTCAGGATAAGCCAGGCATGGTTCATCAGCCAGACGAACGGCAGATACTCCTGCGGTTCAATCAGCATGACGTTATCAATATGCCCCAGAATACGGTTAACCGGTTCACTGACGTTTGGATTCAGATGCACCGGATAGACAATCTGTACGTCTGGGTTGGACGCGGCGATTTCCGCCAGCGCGTGGCAAATTTTTTCAAATCCCTGCCCAAAGCTCTCCCGACGATGCCCTGTCACCAGGATCATCTTCTTCCCGCTATTCAGGAAAGGGAAACGTAGGGAAAGGTCTGTATTCAGCGCCTTATCGTTCATCACCCGATCGCGCACCCAGAAAAGGGCATCAATGACCGTATTGCCGGTAACAAAAATGCGCTTGTCGGAGAGATTTTCCCGCAGCAGGTTCTGGCGCGAGTTTTCGGTTGGCGCAAAGTGATACATCGCCAGATGCCCGGTCAGCGTGCGGTTGGCTTCTTCCGGCCACGGCGAGTACAGATCGCCCGTGCGCAGGCCCGCTTCAACGTGGCCGACAGGAATACGCTGATAAAACGCCGCCAGACTCGCGGCGGCCGTCGTGGTCGTATCGCCATGCACCAATACAACGTCGGGTTTGAAAGATTCAAGAACAGGTTTTAAACCCTGCAGAATCCGGCAGGTTATTTCCGTTAACCCCTGCCCTGGACTCATGATATTGAGGTCATAATCCGGAACGATGGAGAAGAGGTTTAGCACCTGATCAAGCATTTCCCTATGCTGTGCGGTGACGCATACTTTTGCCTCAAAATGAGGATCCTTTGCGAGCGCATGAACCAGAGGCGCCATTTTGATCGCCTCCGGACGCGTGCCAAATACAGTCAGTACTTTCACATCGATTCTCTTCTATAGATGAAACAGGCCCATCGCCCTTCATCAAATGATGGGTATTTACTGCGTGCGTCGACGCGCCAGTGCTACCCCAGCACCAACCAATGCGCCGACAATGCCCCACATGACCATCAGGAATACACGACGTGGGCTAGTGCGTTTTACCGGTTCCTCTGGTGTGCGCAAATACCGGTATGTCTGGAAACTTGGCGCCAGCGTTGGCCCAACATTGAGGGTCGTTAGCATAGCCCTCCCCTGATCGTAATCAAGGTCAAACGTCGGCCCTACAGCCTGCAGGTTTTCCAGACGTGCTTGCAGCATCGGGCGACCAAGCAAGGAGAGCTCGGAATCCGGCAGTTCATCGGCCGGGATATCGGTTACGCTGCGGTTGATATTGTGCTGCTGCGCGATTTTGAGCGCAGCTTCAATGCTGTGCATACGGCGGTTGAAAATCGCCTGCGCGACCTCTTCCTGGCGTTTCACCTGCGCTTTTACCTGAATAGTACGGGCGGCCCAGGCACCTTTGAGTTCGTCATTCAGGTGCCCTGCGGCGCGCTGGCTGGCGAAGGCAACGTACTGACGCAACAGGTTATTCGCATCCGGTGCCGTTTCCGCAGAGAGCTTCACGCTATCGCTGATGCTTTTCTGGGCATCACCGGGAATAAACTGAATGTCGTTAATCAGATCGTCGAGCTGTGCGGCATCGGCACGAGAATTCCCCACCATCCGCTGCTTGTAGTAATCCGTCTGCAACCAGAAGTCACGGCGGGTATCCCAGGATGCCAGCTGCATGACAAACTCTTTGTAGACTTCATCCATGACCGAAGGCGGCGTGGCGGTGGTTGGATTAACCTTCACGTCCAGGTTGCGCAGGAACTGCTGCTGCGAATAGTAGCCGCCGAGCATATTCACGGTTGGCCGGTCGGTGATTGCCGTGGTACTCCACTCCTGTCGGGCGAAAAAGGTATAAATCAGCACCACGGCAGCAAACAGCACCGCGCAGCCGATAATCCAATGTTTTCCCGACCACAACGCGCGAAACAGGCCACGAATATCCAGTTCATTCTCAGCACTTGCCAACGGTGCTTCCGGTAATGGTTGTGTCATTACTACCCCAGTTTTACTTGGTTAATTTTGGATTGTTTTCACTGTTTCGGCGCATTCTGCGCTTCATGCGTTTAATAAAACGCGCCACTTTCCAGGCCCGTTTGATGCAGTAGCCATAGAGACCAAACGCCAGCAGGAACAGTATCAGCATGACCCATTCAGGTACAACGCGGGTGTATTCAGCGGCGACACCAATCGTCGCAAGCAACGCGGCAGCAAGTGTAATCAGTACCAGCGCCTGACGAGACGTGAAGCCCGCACGCATAATGAGGTGGTGAATATGTTGACGGTCAGGTGAGAACGGGCTCATCCCTTTGCGTAAACGGCGATACATGATGGCGACCATGTCCATTAATGGGATAGCCACAATCCACAGCGCCGTCACAGGGCTTATCGGATGATGCTTTCCTTGAGTCGTTTCAAGCAGGATCCAGATAATCGTAAAGCCAATCAGCGTACTGCCTGCATCGCCCATAAAGACTTTATAACGACGCCCCAGCACGCCCAGGTTCAGCATGATGTAAGGGAGGATGGTGGCAATCATCGCAAAGCACCACATGGCGAGGCTGGTCTGGCCGTCAAACCACAGGATCAGGCCAATAGCGCCGAAGCTGACGCACGACAGACCGCCGAGCAACCCATCAATGCCATCGACCATATTGAACGCGTTAATCATTCCCCAGACGGCAAACAGGGTCAGGAAGAAACCAAACGGCCCCAGCACCAGCTCCCACGAACCAAAGAGATAGCCCAGGCTTTGCAGATACAAATGACCCGCCGTCATCATGACGATGCCTATCGCCGCCTGAACAGTGGCACGGATTTTGACGCTGATGTCGTAACGGTCGTCCAGAGCCCCTACCAGTACCAACACACCGGCACAGGAAAGGTACAGGGAGGCGTGTGGGATATAGTAATTGGCGATCGCGAAGGTGAGGCAGATCCCGGCATAGACAGAGATGCCGCCCACAAGCGGGATAAGCCCCTGGTGACGTTTACGAAAGTTTGGTTTATCCACCAAACCGACCCATTTAGCCGCTTTGCGGGCAAAAAACAGGAATACGGTGGTGAACAAAAAAATACTGATCAGGTCAGTACCGACGGTCAGTAAACTCACAATTTATACTCGCTGCGAATATTAATAGCGAAAGTATACCCACGATAGCAACGCTTCAGAAGAGGAAGCCTGATGAATATTGGGGAAACTTGCCTGATTTATAACCGATTTTGCAAACTAACTATCATTGTAGCTGTAAACCACAATTATCCGTGAAAAAAATGTTAACCCCCATTGGCTAAACTCCTAAAAACAAAAACGCCACACAATTGTGTGGCGTTCGTCGGCAAAAAACCGATTTTACGAGCGTTTCATCATATCGAAGAAATCGTCGTTAGTTTTGGTCATTGCCAGCTTATTGATGAGGAACTCCATCGCGTCAATTTCACCCATTGGATGGATGATTTTGCGCAGGATCCACATTTTCTGCAGCTCTTCTTGCGTGGTGAGCAGTTCTTCTTTACGGGTACCGGAGCGGTTGTAATCGATAGCCGGGAAGACGCGTTTTTCAGCAATCTTACGAGAGAGGTGCAGTTCCATGTTGCCGGTACCTTTGAACTCTTCATAGATAACTTCATCCATTTTAGAGCCGGTATCGACCAGGGCCGTTGCAATGATAGTCAGGCTACCGCCTTCTTCCACGTTACGCGCAGCACCGAAGAAACGCTTCGGACGGTGCAGGGCGTTGGCATCCACACCACCGGTCAGGACTTTACCTGAAGCTGGGACCACGGTGTTGTAGGCACGAGCCAGACGGGTGATGGAGTCGAGCAGAATGATAACGTCTTTCTTGTGTTCAACCAGACGTTTCGCTTTCTCAATAACCATTTCCGCAACCTGAACGTGACGGGATGCTGGTTCATCAAAGGTAGAAGCAATAACTTCACCTTTAACCAGACGCTGCATCTCGGTCACTTCTTCCGGACGTTCGTCGATCAGCAGAACCATCAGCACGCAGTCAGGGTGGTTGTAAGCGATGCTCTGCGCGATGTTCTGCAGCAGCATGGTTTTACCCGCTTTCGGCGGTGCCACAATCAGACCACGTTGGCCGCGACCGATTGGCGAGGCCAGATCCAGTACACGAGCGGTTAAGTCTTCGGTAGAACCGTTACCACGTTCCATACGCAGACGTGAGTTTGCGTGCAGCGGGGTTAAGTTCTCGAACAGGATCTTGTTGCGCGAGTTTTCCGGCTTATCGTAGTTAACCTCGTTAACTTTCAACAGCGCAAAGTAACGCTCACCCTCTTTCGGAGGACGAATCTTACCTGAAATGGTGTCACCAGTGCGGAGGTTGAAACGACGGATTTGGCTAGGGGAAACGTAGATATCATCAGGGCCGGCGAGGTAGGAGCTGTCTGCGGAGCGGAGGAAACCAAATCCATCCTGCAGTATCTCCAGCACACCGTCGCCAAAGATATCCTCGCCACTCTTCGCGTGCTGCTTCAGGATGGCGAAAATGATGTCCTGCTTGCGCATACGTGCCTGGTTTTCCAGACCCATATTTTCGCCGAGAGTGATCAGCTCAGAAACCGGCGTGTTCTTTAATTCGGTAAGATTCATAATGGTGTGGGTTCTTAAACTCGGGGTAAATCTCGAACTTAATTTGTGAATGGTATGGCAGGGTCATCCGTGCCTGTTTACGGCCATCAACTCATGTCTGTTCGCTGCCTGGTCACAGGAGAGTACGCAGAACTGAAACGACAAGACGGAAAAGAGTGACAAGCCTGGAATTTTTCAACCTCTGACGCCGTTAACGACAACGGGAGGTTTGGGTCAAACAGATTCAAACAAGGTATGTTTAAAACGAAGTCAAAGTTAACTTAGCACGACTGATGGCAAGCGTCCAGAGTTCCGCTCAAATTAAGAACACAGGAACCCTGAACGCTTACGTTGAATCTCTTACGCCAGATTCGCGTCGAGGAACTCTTTCAGCTGGCCTTTAGACAGTGCGCCAACTTTAGTCGCTGCAACTTCACCGTTTTTGAACAGCAGTAGCGTAGGGATACCGCGGATACCGTACTTCGGTGCAGTACCTGGGTTCTGATCGATGTTCAGTTTAGCCACGGTCAGTTTACCCTGATACTCCTCGGCGATTTCATCCAGAATCGGGGCGATCATTTTGCACGGACCGCACCACTCTGCCCAGAAATCGACGAGTGTCAGCCCGTCAGCTTTAAGTACGTCCGTGTCAAAACTGTCGTCAGTCAGGTGAATAATTTTATCGCTCATATATAACTCCACAGGAATAAGCCTGGTGTGTTGGTGTAGCATTAACCAACGAGGTGTTGATGTTGACTTCGCCAACAAAGGTTGACGTTATTTCACCGGATACGCTTTCTTAATGCAATAGTAAGCTGATATTCTACCACACTATGAGCAAAACACATTTAACTGAACAGAAGTTTTCCGACTTCGCCCTGCACCCTAAAGTGGTTGAAGCCCTTGAAACCAAAGGGTTTTATAATTGCACGCCCATTCAGGCGCTGGCTTTGCCGCTGACGCTTGCTGGACGTGATGTAGCGGGACAGGCGCAAACCGGTACCGGGAAAACGATGGCGTTCCTGACGTCGACGTTTCATTATCTTCTTTCTCACCCGGCAATTGCTGACCGCCAGGTGAATCAACCGCGCGCCTTAATTATGGCGCCAACCCGTGAGCTGGCAGTACAGATTCACGCTGACGCAGAGCCGCTGGCTCAGGCGACCGGCCTGAAACTGGGACTGGCCTACGGTGGCGACGGCTATGACAAACAGCTGAAAGTGCTGGAAAGCGGCGTCGATATTCTGATCGGCACCACTGGCCGTCTCATTGACTATGCAAAACAGAACCATATCAATCTGGGCGCGATCCAGGTCGTGGTGCTGGACGAAGCCGATCGTATGTACGATCTGGGCTTTATTAAAGATATCCGTTGGCTGTTCCGCCGTATGCCTGCGGCCAACCAACGTCTGAACATGCTGTTCTCCGCAACGCTGTCTTACCGCGTACGTGAACTGGCGTTCGAGCAAATGAACAACGCCGAATACGTGGAAGTCGAGCCAGAGCAGAAAACGGGCCACCGTATTAAAGAAGAGCTGTTCTACCCTTCCAACGAAGAGAAGATGCGTTTACTGCAAACGCTGCTGGAAGAAGAGTGGCCAGACCGCGCGATTATCTTCGCCAACACCAAGCACCGCTGTGAAGACATCTGGGGCCATCTGGCTGCCGATGGTCATCGTGTCGGCCTGCTGACCGGTGACGTGGCGCAGAAAAAACGTCTGCGTATCCTGGAAGATTTCACCCGCGGTGATATCGATATCCTGGTGGCGACCGACGTTGCGGCCCGCGGCCTGCACATTCCTGCCGTCACGCACGTCTTTAACTATGACCTGCCGGACGACTGTGAAGACTACGTACACCGTATCGGTCGTACCGGTCGCGCGGGCGCAAGCGGTCACTCAATCAGCCTCGCCTGTGAAGAGTATGCGCTCAACCTGCCGGCCATTGAGACCTACACCGGCCACTCTATTCCGGTGAGTAAGTACAACCCGGATGCGCTCTTAACCGAGCTGCCGAAGCCGCTGCGTCTGACGCGCGTGCGTCAGGGTAACGGTCCGCGCCGTTCGGGTGCACCGCGTAATCGTCGTCGTTCAGGTTAAATACGTTATGCTCACTACCACCTCGCTCTATGCAGCTATCGATCTCGGCTCCAATAGTTTTCATATGCTGATAGTTCGCGAGGTGGCGGGCAGCATCCAGACGCTGACGCGCATTAAGCGCAAAGTACGTCTGGCCGCCGGACTTAACCGCGACAACACGCTTTCGACGGAAGCAATGGAGCGAGGCTGGCAATGTCTGCGCCTGTTTGCTGAACGTCTTCAGGATATTCCCCCAACGCAAATTCGTATCGTGGCTACCGCGACGCTGCGTCTTGCCGTTAATGCCGACGTCTTTATCGCCAAAGCCCAGGAAATCCTCGGCTGCCCGGTGCAGGTTATTCGCGGTGAAGAAGAAGCGCGCCTGATTTATCAGGGCGTAGCGCACACCACCGGCGGCGACGATCGTCGTTTAGTGGTCGATATTGGTGGTGCTAGTACCGAACTGGTCACCGGCACCGGTGCGCAAACCACCTCGCTGTTTAGCCTCTCGATGGGCTGCGTTACCTGGCTTGAACGCTATTTTACCGACCGAAACCTGGCGCAGGAACACTTCGACGAAGCGGAACGTGCCGCGCGTGAAGTGCTTAAGCCCGTTGCCGATGAGCTGCGTCAGCACGGCTGGAAAGTCTGCGTCGGCGCATCCGGTACGGTACAGGCGCTGCAGGAAATCATGATGGCGCAGGGGATGGATGAACGCATTACCCTCGCCAAGCTTCAACAGCTAAAACAGCGCGCGATTCAATGCGGTCGCCTGGAAGAGCTGGAAATTGAAGGGCTGACGCTAGAACGCGCGTTGGTCTTCCCAAGCGGGCTCGCGATTCTTATCGCCATTTTCACCGAACTGGATATCCAGTGCATGACCCTGGCTGGCGGCGCGCTGCGCGAAGGACTGGTCTACGGTATGCTCCATCTGGCGGTCGACGAGGACATTCGTAGCCGCACGTTACGCAATATTCAGCGTCGCTTTATGGTCGATATCGAGCAGGCCAATCGCGTGTCTCAATTGGCCGCGAATTTTATCGAACAGGTAAAAGATAGCTGGGATCTGGAGCCATTAAGCAGCGAACTGCTATTAAGCGCCTGCGCGCTGCATGAGATTGGCCTCAGCGTCGATTTCAAACAGGCACCACAGCATGCGGCCTATCTGGTACGTAATCTCGACCTTCCGGGTTTTACTCCTGCGCAGAAAAAACTGCTTGCTACCCTGCTGCTGAATCAGACCAACACCGTGAATCTGCCGTCGCTCCACCAGCAGAACGCCGTGCCACCGCGCGTCGCAGAGCATCTTTGTCGTCTGCTGCGTCTGGCGATTCTGTTTGCCAGCCGTCGTCGCGATGATCTTCTGCCCGCAATTACGCTGACCGCCGACGGGGAAAATCTGACCCTGACGCTGCCGGACAGTTGGCTGGAACAGCATCCGCTGGGGCGTGAAATGGTCGATCAAGAATGCCAGTGGCAAAGCTATATTCACTGGCCGCTGCAGGTTGCTGGCGTCGGGCTACCCGAAAGTTTGTAACGCCAACTTCGGGAAGGGCACTGTGTATATTCCCGGCGTCGCTTCGCTCGGCCGGGTTACTGGTTAACCCTTTTTCGCCTTTGCCAGCATTTCACGAATATTGGCGACGTTCGCCTGCCCTTTATGCATGCGCTCTTCAGGCGTAATCACCTTTCGTTCCTGCTCCCACACCACATCGTCCTGCGGCAACTCCAGCAGGAAGCGGCTCGGCTCCGGACGTACCAGTTCACCGTACTGACGACGTTCTTTGCACAGCGTAAAGATCAGCTCTTTCTGCGCGCGGGTGATGCCCACGTAGGCCAGACGACGTTCCTCATCGACGTTATCCTCGTCAATACTGCTCTGGTGCGGCAGCAGCCCCTCTTCCATCCCCACGAGGAAGACGTACGGGAACTCCAGCCCTTTCGAAGCATGTAGCGTCATCAACTGAACCTGATCCAGCTCCTCTTCACTTTCACCGCGTTCCATCATATCGCGCAGAGTAAAGCGGGTGACTACCTGAGTCAGGGTCATCGGCTCTTCCAGCTCGCTACCTTCCAGCATCTCCGTCATCCAGCTGAACAGCGTGTTGACGTTTTTCATGCGCATTTCAGCGGCTTTCGGGCTCGGTGAGGTTTCAAACAGCCAGGACTCGTAGTCGATGCCGTGAATCAGATCGCGTACGGCGGCAATCGGCTCGCGCTCCGCCAGACGCTGGATTTCGCCCAGCCACTGGGTAAAGCGGGTGAGAGATTCATAGCCACGCCCGGTCAGCGTCTGACTCAGCCCCATATCAAAGCTGGCGGTGAACAGGCTTTTGTTGCGGGTCATCGCCCACTCGCCGAGCTTTTGCAGCGTCGCCGAACCTATCTCACGCTTCGGCGTGTTGACGATGCGCAGGAACGCGCTGTCGTCATCCGGGTTGCTCAGCACGCGCAGATAGGCCAGCAGGTCTTTAATTTCCGGGCGGGAGAAGAACGAGGTGCCGCCGGAAATTTTGTACGGGATGCGGTTCTGCATCAGGAATTTTTCAAACACTCGCGACTGGTGATTACCGCGATAAAGAATGGCGTAATCCTTATACTGCGTCTTATTGACGAAGTGATGGGCGATAAGCTCGCCGGTGACACGCTCCGCTTCGTGCTCCTCATGGTTGGCGCTCAGCACTTTAAGCTCCGGACCATAGCCCAACTCGGAGAACAGGCGCTTTTCAAACACGTGTGGGTTATTGGCAATCAGGATGTTCGCCGCCTTCAGAATACGCCCGGAAGAACGGTAGTTCTGCTCCAGCTTAATCACCTGAAGCGCCGGAAAATCTTTGCTCAGCAGTACCAGGTTCTGCGGACGCGCGCCGCGCCAGGAGTAAATAGACTGGTCATCGTCGCCAACCACGGTAAACCGCGCGCGCTGCCCCACCAGCAGCTTCACCAGCTCGTACTGGCTGGTGTTGGTGTCCTGATATTCATCCACCAACAGGTAGCGAATTTTGTTCTGCCAGCGCTCGCGCACTTCTTCATTACGCTGCAACAGCAGCGTCGGCAGCAGGATCAGGTCATCGAAGTCCAGCACGTTGCAGGCCTTCATGTGGGCGTCGTACAGGCTGTAGCAATGGGCAAAAATACGATCGCGCTCGCCCTTCGCACTGGCTGCTGCCTGCGGTGGAGTCATCAGATCGTTTTTCCAGTTGGAGATCGTCGAGATCAGCTGCTGGAACACCACTTTATCGTCTTCGATCAGCCCCTCGGTCAGATCCTTAAGCAGCGCGGTTTGATCGGTATCGTCAAACAGCGAGAAGTTAGACTTCATGCCCAGCGCTGCATACTCGCGCTTAATGATATCCAGCCCCAGGGTGTGGAAGGTGGAGATCATCAGCCCGCGCGCCTCTTTACGTCCCAGCGTTTGTGCCACACGCTCTTTCATCTCGCGCGCGGCCTTGTTGGTAAAGGTGACGGCGGCGATATGACGTGCCTGATAGCCGCAAACGCGGATCAGGTGAGCAATTTTATTGGTGATAACGCGGGTTTTGCCGGAGCCAGCACCCGCCAGCACCAGGCAAGGGCCAGTGACGAATTCGACGGCTTGTTGTTGTCCGGGGTTTAAACGCATAGGGGCATTGCTCAATCTGTAAACACGGGGGTGTGGATTGTAGCAGAAAGTCAGGCTGAGATTTACCCGCCGAATGGTAAAGTGTTGGGTAGCAAACCAACGATAAGAGTGACCTTATGGCAAAGAGCGCGGCAGCCCTGCACATCCTGGTAAAAGAAGAAAAACTGGCACTGGAGATCCTTAGCAAACTGGAGCGAGGAATCAGCTTCGATCATCTAGCAAAACGCTATTCCCGCTGCCCTTCCGGGCGCAACGGTGGCGATCTTGGCGAATTTAAGCAGGGGATGATGGTGGGGCCATTCGACGCCGCTGTTTTTAGCTGCCCGCTACTTAAGCCTTTCGGGCCGGTCAAAACCAAATTTGGCTATCACATCATCAAGGTGCTGTATCGGCGATAAGCCATGCTAAAATCGCCAGCCTTACAGACTCGCTAATAGAAAGGCTCGATCATGGCAAAAACAGCAGCAGCAGTGCATATCCTGGTGAAAGAAGAGAAACTGGCACTGGACCTTCTGGAACAGATTAAAAACGGCGCCGACTTCGGCAAGCTGGCGAAGAAGCACTCCATCTGCCCATCGGGCAAACGTGGCGGTGACTTAGGTGAATTCCGCCAGGGCCAGATGGTTCCGGCGTTTGATAAAGTGGTTTTCTCCTGCCCGGTGCTGGAGCCAACCGGCCCGCTGCACACTCAGTTCGGTTATCACATTATTAAGGTGCTGTACCGTAACTAAGGTGCATCCCCGGAGTCGGCGCTGCCTCGTCCGGGCTACGAATGACCGGTAGCCCGTAGCCCGGCCGAGCGAAGCGACGCCGGGTTTTTTATTTCTGCGATTGCAGCGTCTGCTGGGCGTTATGCTTCATCACGTGGGTGCTAACCGCCGCCTGGAACACCTTAAACATCAATCCGTTAATCAGCGTCGTAATGGTAATCACGATAAACGCCGTCATCACCCAATCTATCAGCGCAAAGCCGCTGTTCAACAGCGCCGGACGATAGACCGCCATCCCGCCAAATACCACCCAGTGGCTTAAGCAGTAGAAGCAGTGGAACAAGTGCCCCATCAGCGCGTTCTTTTTCGCCGTCCATTCGCGAAATGCAGCAAACAGCTCCGTCTGCGTCACCGTCATCGAAATACTGCTCGCCGCCATCGCAATCATCAGGCAGGTGGTTAAATTTTCAATCATGGTCGTGGCCTTTGTCGTTGAAGTAGCTAATAAATTCGCTGCCGATATCCTGTAGCGTCAGGCGCTTAAAGCGATCGAGGATCAGCGTCTGCGCATCGGCGAGCGTCTCTGACATCACCCGGTTTACCCCCTGCTCGACCAGGCACTGTGGGTTTTCGCTGCGGTTGCCCAACGCAAACAGCGCCGGCTCGCCGAGCGCCATGTAGATATCGTAAAGCGTGATTTCACCGACCGGCCGACACAGTCGCCAGCCGCCGTGGTGCCCTTTGGTGGCACAAACAATGTTGTTTTCCCTGAGCCCGGCAAGCAGCTTGCGGATGAACGCCGGATTGCCGTCGATAAAGGCGGCCATCTGTTCGGACGTCAGAGGTTTGTCCATCTGCTCCAGGTGAAGCAGGATGTGCAACGTCGCTGAGAATGAGTTGTTTGTTTTCATGTAACTTACAATATTACATAAGATGGGCGCGAGCAATCCCAGAAATGATCATCTGTACAAATAAAAGCTATCTACATGATAACAAGATGAATTTATATGATGAGAGAGTGGAGCCAGCGATCCGGTCAAACGCAGATAAAAAAACGGCCCGGTAGCGAGGCGCTGACCGGGCCGGATGATAACGAGGTTTTATTAGCCTGCTACTGCGATACGCTTCATATCGGTCATGTAGCCACGCAGTTTCTTACCAACCTGCTCGATAGCGTGGCCGCGAACCGCTTCGTTCACGTCGCGCAGCTGGGCGTTGTCTACCGCGCCTTCAGCAATCGCTTTGCCCAGGTCGCCGGTCTGCAGGGTGGTCATGAACTCTTTCAGCAGCGGTACGCAAGCGTAAGAGAACAGGTAGTTACCGTATTCAGCGGTATCGGAGATAACCACGTTCATTTCGTACAGACGCTTACGGGCGATGGTGTTCGCGATCAGCGGCAGTTCGTGCAGTGATTCGTAGTAAGCAGACTCTTCGATGATGCCGGAATCCACCATGGTTTCGAACGCCAGCTCAACGCCCGCTTTCACCATCGCAATCATCAGAACGCCTTTATCGAAGTATTCCTGCTCGCCGATTTTACCTTCAAACTGCGGTGCGGTTTCGAACGCGGTTTTACCGGTCTCTTCACGCCAGGTCAGCAGTTTCTTATCGTCGTTAGCCCAGTCAGCCATCATGCCGGAAGAGAATTCACCGGAGATGATGTCGTCCATGTGTTTCTGGAACAGCGTCGCCATGATCGCTTTCAGCTGTTCGGACAGCGCATAAGCGCGCAGTTTCGCCGGGTTAGACAGACGATCCATCATCAGAGTGATGCCGCCCTGCTTCAGCGCTTCGGTGATGGTTTCCCAGCCGAACTGAATCAGTTTTTCTGCGTAAGCGGCGTCGGTGCCTTCAGCCACCAGCTTGTCGAAGCACAGCAGAGAACCAGCCTGCAGCATACCGCACAGGATTGTCTGCTCGCCCATCAGGTCAGATTTTACTTCTGCTACGAAGGAGGATTCCAGTACGCCAGCACGGTGACCGCCCGTTGCTGCTGCCCAGGCTTTAGCGATGGCCATACCTTCGCCTTTTGGATCGTTTTCCGGGTGAACGGCGATCAGGGTTGGAACACCGAAACCACGTTTGTACTCTTCACGTACTTCGGTACCCGGGCACTTCGGTGCCACCATCACAACGGTGATGTCTTTACGGATCTGCTCGCCCACTTCAACGATGTTGAAGCCGTGGGAGTAACCCAGCGCCGCGCCGTCTTTCATCAGCGGCTGTACGGAACGCACCACGTCGGAGTGCTGTTTGTCTGGCGTCAGGTTAACCACCAGGTCAGCCTGCGGGATCAGCTCTTCGTAGGTACCCACTTTGAAGCCGTTTTCGGTCGCTTTACGCCAGGAAGCACGTTTCTCAGCAATCGCTTCTTTACGCAGGGCGTAGGAGATATCCAGACCGGAGTCACGCATGTTCAGGCCCTGGTTCAGACCCTGAGCGCCACAGCCGACGATGACCACTTTTTTACCCTGAAGGTAGCTTGCGCCGTCGGCGAATTCTTCGCGGCCCATGAAGCGACATTTGCCCAGCTGAGCCAGCTGCTGACGCAGATTCAGTGTATTAAAGTAGTTAGCCATGATGGTGTACTCCGTGATGTTGTGTGTCTTATTGTTCGGTTCGCGTCTCAGCGAGAATGAACCCACATTACAACAGGAAATTTATTGCGGAAATTGATATATTCACAACGTCACATTGCAATTTATGCAACGTCGAAAACCGGAGACTCGTCTGTGGATTTACGCGATCTGAAAACCTTTCTGCATCTGGCGGAAAGCCGCCATTTTGGCCGCAGCGCGCGGGCGATGCACGTCAGCCCGTCCACGCTTTCCCGGCAGATTCAGCGCCTCGAAGAGGACCTCGGCCAGCCGCTATTTGTCCGCGATAACCGCACGGTGACGCTCACTGAAGCAGGTGAGGAGCTGCGCGTGTTTGCCCAGCAGACGCTGTTGCAGTATCAGCAACTACGCCACACCCTTGATCAGCAGGGGCCGTCCCTTTCCGGCGAGCTGCATATCTTCTGCTCGGTCACCGCCGCCTATAGCCACCTGCCGCCGATTCTTGACCGCTTCCGCGCCGAGCATCCGTCGGTTGAAATCAAGCTCACTACCGGTGATGCCGCCGATGCGATGGAGAAGGTCGCCACCAACGAGGCCGATCTCGCCATCGCCGGTAAGCCCGAAACGCTGCCCGGCGCGGTGGCCTTCTCGATGCTGGAGAATCTGGCGGTGGTGCTCATCGCCCCGGCGCTACCCTGCCCGGTGCGCAATCAGGTTTCCGTCGATGAGCCAGACTGGTCAACGGTGCCGTTTATCATGGCCGACCAGGGGCCGGTGCGCCGCCGCATCGAGCTGTGGTTCCGCCGCCATAAAATCAGCAACCCGTCGATTTATGCCACCGTTGGCGGCCACGAGGCGATGGTGTCGATGGTGGCGCTGGGCTGCGGCGTGGCGCTGATCCCCGAAATCGTGCTGGAAAACAGCCCGGAGCCGGTGCGTAACCGCGTGATGATTTTAGAGCGCAGCGATGAGAAAACCCCGTTCGAGCTAGGCGTCTGCGTACAGAAAAAACGGCTGCACGAACCGTTGGTCGATGCCTTCTGGAAGATTGTTCTGGAGCGCAAAATCGCCGAGTAACCTCAGCGCCAGGCCTAAAATCAGTGGTAGATTCAGTATTGGCGCTGCTTTTCTGTATAATGTCGCGATCCATTGTAGTGGGGGGCTTGTTAACCATCGCGTTAAGCAAGCCAGAACAGACGGTGTCATTGCGCACTTGACAGCGAAAATACAAACTTAATTAGCCATCATTATGATAATCAAACCAAAAATTCGTGGATTCATCTGTACAACGACCCATCCGACTGGCTGTAAAGTCAACGTGGAAAAACAGATCGAGTACGTTAAGCAAAACGGGAAAATCGAGAACGGCCCTTCCCGCGTGCTGGTCATCGGTGCTTCCACCGGTTATGGCCTTGCATCCAGAATTTCCGCAGCGTTTGGCAGCGGTGCCGCCACTATCGGCGTATTTTTCGAAAAACCAGGCACGGACACCAAACCAGGTTCCGCGGGCTGGTATAACTCTGCCGCTTTCGATGAAGCCGCAAAGCGTGAAGGCCTGTACTCTAAAAGTATCAACGGCGACGCGTTCTCTGACGAATGCCGCGATGAAGTTATCAAGCTGATCAAAGAAGATCTGGGTCAGATCGACCTGGTGGTTTACTCACTGGCTTCTCCAGTGCGTAAAATGCCAAAAACCGGTGAAATCGTTCGTTCTGCGCTGAAGCCAATCGGCGAGGTTTACACCTCTAAAGCGATTGATACCAACAAAGATCAGATCATGACCGCCAGCATTGAGCCGGCAACCGAAGAAGAAGTTCAGAACACCGTTACCGTAATGGGCGGCGAAGACTGGGAACTGTGGATGGGCGCGCTGAGCGAAGCTGGCGTGCTGGCTGAAGGCGTGAAAACCGTAGCCTACTCCTACATCGGTACCGACCTGACCTGGCCAATCTACTGGCACGGCGCGCTGGGCAAAGCGAAAGAAGACCTCGATCGCGCGGCGGGTGAACTGCGTAACCAGCTGGCTCCGCTGAACGGCTCCGCGAACGTTGCGGTACTGAAGTCCGTCATCACTCAGGCATCCTCCGCTATTCCAGTGATGCCGCTGTACATCTCCATGGTCTTCAAGCTGATGAAAGCGCAGGGAATTCACGAAGGTTGTATCGAGCAGATCAATCGTCTGATGACCACCAGCCTGTACGGCGATAAAGTGGCGCTTGATGACAACCAGCGTATCCGCATGGACGACTGGGAACTGCGTGAAGATATTCAGCAGGCATGTCGCGACCTGTGGCCGCTGATCACCACTGAAAACCTGGCGCAAGAAACCGACTATGCAGGCTACAAGCAGGAATTCCTGAACCTGTTCGGTTTCGGCCTCGACGGTGTGGATTACGACGCTGACGTGAACACCGAAGTTGAATTCGATGTGATCACGCTGTAATTCGCGGATAACGCGATAAAAAAAGGGTACATGTGAAAACATGCACCCTTTTTTAATGGCTGCGGTTAGCCCGCCAGGAAGAAGCGGAACGCCGGGTTATTGGTTTCGTCGTGACAATCGTAGCCCAGCTCATTGAGCCGCGTTTCAAAATCAGGCTCATGTTCGCCCAGTTCAAACGCCGCCAGTACGCGACCATAGTCGGTACCGTGGCTGCGGTAGTGGAACAGAGAGATATTCCAGTGCGTGCCTAAGGTATGCAGGAATTTCAGCAACGCGCCCGGGGATTCCGGGAATTCGAAGCTGTACAGACGTTCCTGTAACGGTTTAGACGGACGGCCGCCGACCATATAGCGCACGTGCAGCTTCGCCATTTCATCGTCGGAGAGATCGACCACGCTGTAGCCGCCCTCGTTGAGCAACTGCAAAATCTCTTTGCGCTCTTCCAGACCCCGGCTCAAGCGAACGCCAACAAAAATGCAGGCATCTTTCGCGTCGGCAAAACGGTAGTTGAACTCGGTGACCGATCGCCCACCCAGCAGTTGGCAGAACTTCAGGAAGCTGCCCTTCTCTTCTGGAATCGTCACCGCCAGTAGCGCTTCACGCTGTTCCCCCAGCTCGCAGCGTTCGGAGACGTAGCGCAGGCCGTGGAAGTTAACGTTCGCGCCGGAGAGCACGTGCGCCAGACGTTCACCGCGAATGTTGTGCTGGGCGATGTATTTTTTCATGCCCGCCAGCGCCAGCGCCCCGGAAGGCTCCGCCACCGCACGTACATCTTCGAACAAGTCTTTCATCGCCGCGCAGATAGCATCGCTATCCACGGTGACGATATCGTCGAGATATTCCTGGCACAGGCGGAAGGTTTCATCACCGATGCGCTTCACCGCCACGCCTTCAGCAAAGAGACCTACGCGCGGCAGGTCGACCGGATGGCCGGCATCCAGCGCCGCTTTCAGGCAGGCAGAATCTTCGGCTTCTACCGCAATCACTTTGATTTGCGGCATCAGCTGTTTAATCAGCACCGCAACGCCCGCTGCCAGACCACCGCCGCCAACCGGCACAAACACGCGGTCAAGGTGAGCGTCTTGTTGCAGTAATTCGAGCGCCAGCGTGCCCTGCCCGGCAATCACCATCGGGTGATCGAACGGCGGAACCCAGGTAAAACCCTGCTGCTGCGCCAGTTCAATCGCTTTAGCTTTGGCTTCATCAAAGTTCGCGCCGTGCAGCAGCACTTCGCCGCCAAAACCACGTACTGCATCCACTTTGATGTCGGCAGTCGCGACCGGCATGACGATAAGCGATTTCAGGCCAAGGCGAGCGGAGGAGAACGCCACGCCCTGCGCATGGTTGCCCGCGGATGCGGTGATCACGCCGTGCGATTTCTGCTCGGGCGTCAAGCCCGCCATCATCGCGTAAGCCCCGCGCAGCTTGAAGCTGTGCACCGGCTGGCGGTCTTCACGCTTCACCAGAATCACGTTATCGAGGCGCGAAGAGATCTTTTCCATTTTCTGCAGCGGCGTCACCTGCACCGCTTCGTAGACCGGTGCGCGAAGCACCGCTCTGAGATACTCGGCCCCCTCAGGGGAGCCGGATAGGGGTTGTGAATCTGCCATGATTAGCCACCCAGTTTCGATTTATCGCGCACGGCGCCTTTGTCGGCGCTGGTTGCCAGGCTGGCATAGGCGCGAAGGGCAAAGGAGACCTGACGTTCACGGTTTTTCGGGGTCCACGCCTGTTCGCCGCGGGCTTCCTGCGCTTCACGACGCGCAGCAATTTCTGCATCGCTCAACTGCAGCTGAATGCCACGGTTCGGGATGTCGATAGCAATCATGTCACCATCTTCGATGATCGCGATATTGCCGCCGCTTGCCGCTTCCGGAGAAACGTGGCCGATAGAGAGGCCGGATGTACCGCCAGAGAAACGACCGTCGGTAATCAGGGCGCAGGCTTTGCCGAGACCCATTGATTTCAGGAAGGTGGTTGGGTAGAGCATTTCCTGCATGCCCGGGCCGCCTTTCGGCCCTTCGTAGCGAATCACCACCACGTCGCCTGCAACCACTTTGCCGCCGAGAATCGCTTCTACCGCATCGTCCTGGCTTTCGTACACTTTCGCCGGGCCGGTGAATTTGAGGATGCTGTCATCGACGCCAGCGGTTTTTACGATACAGCCGTTTTCCGCAAAGTTACCGTACAGCACGGCCAGGCCGCCGTCTTTGCTGTAGGCGTGTTCCAGAGAACGAATACAGCCTTCGGCGCGGTCGTCATCCAGCGTGTCCCAGCGACAATCCTGCGAGAACGCCTGAGTGGTACGGATGCCCGCCGGGCCCGCGCGGAACATTTTCTTGACCGCGTCGTCCTGGGTGACGGTGATGTCGTACTGCTCCAGCGTCTGCGGCAGGGAAAGACCGAGAACGTTTTTCACGTCGCGATTCAGCAGGCCTGCGCGGTCCAGCTCGCCGAGGATCCCCAGCACGCCGCCGGCGCGGTGTACATCTTCCATATGATATTTCTGGGTACTTGGCGCCACTTTACACAGCTGCGGAACCTTGCGGGACAGCTTGTCGATATCGCTCATGGTGAAGTCGATTTCGGCTTCCTGCGCAGCCGCCAGCAGGTGCAGAACGGTGTTGGTGGAACCGCCCATGGCGATATCCAGCGTCATGGCGTTCTCGAACGCCTCTTTGCACGCGATGTTGCGCGGCAGCGCGGATGCATCATCCTGCTCGTAATAGCGCTTGGTCAGCTCAACGATGCGCTGGCCTGCGGTAAGGAACAGTGCTTTGCGGTCAGCATGGGTAGCCAGCAGCGAGCCATTGCCCGGCTGAGACAGACCCAGCGCTTCGGTCAGGCAGTTCATCGAGTTGGCGGTGAACATACCGGAACAAGAGCCGCAGGTTGGGCAGGCGGAACGTTCAACCTGCTCGCTCTGCGAGTCAGAGACTTTCGGGTCTGCGCCCTGAATCATTGCATCGACCAGGTCGAGCTTGATGATTTTGTCAGAGAGCTTAGTTTTCCCGGCTTCCATCGGGCCGCCGGAAACGAAGATAACCGGAATGTTCAGGCGCAAAGAGGCCATCAACATCCCTGGGGTGATTTTGTCGCAGTTGGAGATACAGACCATCGCATCGGCGCAGTGGGCGTTCACCATATACTCGACGGAGTCGGCAATCAGTTCACGCGACGGCAGAGAGTAAAGCATGCCGCCATGGCCCATGGCGATACCATCATCCACCGCAATGGTATTGAATTCTTTAGCGACACCGCCGGAGGCTTCAATCTGCTCGGCAACCAGTTTACCGAGGTCGCGCAGGTGCACGTGGCCCGGCACGAACTGGGTAAACGAGTTTACGACAGCAATAATCGGTTTACCGAAATCATCGTCGGTCATCCCGGTGGCGCGCCACAGTGCGCGAGCGCCCGCCATATTGCGGCCGTGAGTGGTGGTGGCGGAACGGTATTTAGGCATGCTTTAGTACTCCCAGTCTTTATCTTGTTAAATGGGGTGCTGCGTGACACCCCATCTTTTTATACTTATGGATTAACCTGATCCAACCAACCCCATTTATCTTCGGTTTCACCGGTAAAGAGGCCAAAGAATGCTTGCTGAACGCGTTTGGTGACCGGGCCACAGCGGCCTTCACCTACCTGGATACCGTCGACGCTACGTACTGGCGTGATTTCAGCGGCGGTACCGGACATGAAGACTTCATCTGCAAGGTACAGGGATTCGCGAGACAGTACCTGCTCGCGCACTTCAATACCGAGGTCTTTCGCCAGTTTGATGATGGCGTCACGGGTGATCCCCGGCAGCGCGGACGAGGTGAACGGAGGAGTAAAGATCACACCATCTTTCACTTCAAACAGGTTTTCGCCCGCCCCTTCAGACAGATAGCCATTCACATCCAGCGCAATCCCTTCCTGATAACCGTGGCGGCGCGCTTCGCTGCCAACCAACAGTGAGGAGAGGTAGTTACCGCCCGCTTTTGCCGCCGTTGGGATGGTGTTCGGTGCCGCGCGGTTCCAGGAAGAAACCATGGCATCGATCCCCTGATCCAGCGCTTCTGCGCCCAGATAAGCACCCCACGGGAACGCCGCGATGATCACGTCGGTGGTGTAGCCGTCCGGCGGATTAACGCCCATACCCACGTCACCCACGAAGACCAGCGGACGGATATAGGCGCTGGTCAGATTGTTTTTGCGCAGCACTTCGCGGCAGGCTTCCATCAGTTCGTCAACGCTCTGAGAAACCGGGAAGCGATAGATTTTGGCGGAGTCACGCAGGCGCTGCATGTGCTCACGGTGACGGAAGACAACCGGGCCTTTGTGAGAGTCGTAGCAGCGGATACCTTCAAACACGGAGGTGCCGTAGTGCAGCGCGTGGGACATGACGTGTACTTTCGCGTCTTCCCAACGCACCATCTCACCGTTGAACCAGATGTAATCCGCTTTTTTCGTCGTCATTTCTCTTCCTATTGCGCTCAGGCGCGAATCTGTTGTTGTGATGTGCTTGTACACTGCTGAACGGCAACCGAGGCCACGTCCACCAGTTTATTTAACTGACTAAACAGTAAGTCGACCGACCGTGGGCTGGCAACGGTCAATTCGATATTTATGTTCTGTGCATCGCTCGCCGTTTCCATATTCATCGCGCAAATCTGAAAGCCGCGATGACGAACCACACGTAAGACGCGTTCTAAGGTTTCCGGGTTGAAGCGGGCCTGCACGTTGACCTGATGTTGCATCATGATAATTTCTCCAGCATTTGTGAGTTGCTGGCGCCAGGCGGCACCAGTGGCCAGACATTCTCAAGTTCGTCGATTGAGACATGAAGCAGGTACGGGCCTTCGCTTGCGAGCATGGTGTCGAGTGCCGCTTCTACCTGGTCTTTACGGGTGATATGTTGGCCAGGGATGCCGAAGGCGCTGGCCAGCGTGAGGAAATCGGGGTTATCGGTCAGGGTGGTTTCGCTATAACGTTCCTGGAAGAACAGCTGCTGCCATTGTCGAACCATCCCTAACCGCTGGTTGTCGAGCAAGACGATCTTCAGCGGCAACTGCTTGCGTTTTACGGTGCCCAGCTCTTGCACATTCATCATGAAAGAGCCGTCACCGGAGATACAGATAACCGTATCGTTCGGGCGCGCTACCTGTGCGCCAACGGCTGCCGGCAGACCGAAGCCCATGGTGCCTAAGCCGCTTGAGGTAATGAAGTTCTCCGGGCGGGTGTAGGTCATGTGCTGAGCGGACCACATCTGGTGTTGGCCAACATCCGTCGTCACCACGCTTTCTGCCGGTTTACGATCGGAGAGCTGTTTCAGTAACAGTGGCGCGTAGATAGCCTCGCCCGGATGGTCGTAACGCCACTCATGCTCTGCGCGCATCGCCGCGTTATGTTCACACCAGGCATCGATCGTCAGCGGCTGCTGTAACGCAGGCAGCAGTGTATTCAGGTCGCCCTGCAGGGCAACGTGCGCCTGGCGCAGTTTGTTCATTTCAGCCGGGTCGATATCCATATGGATAACTTTGGCGTGCGGTGCGAAGGTGTTCAGCTTGCCGGTTACGCGGTCATCAAAGCGTGCGCCAACGGCGATCAGCAGGTCACACTCCTGTACCGCCAGGTTGGCCGCTTTGGTACCGTGCATGCCCAGCATACCGAGGTAGTACGGATAATCCGCAGGCACGGCGCCCAGACCTTTCAGCGTGCAGGTCGCTGGCATTTTCGTGACCGCCATAAATTCTCGCAGCGCCGGAACCGCCTGCGCCATCCCCACACCGCCGCCGACGTACAGCATCGGTTTCTGCGCTTCAGCCAACATTTTCTGTGCCTGCGCCATTTCGCTGTGCGGGAAGGTGTCGTCGCTTTCTACGGTAGAGAAGTAAGGGTCCAAATCACCTTGAGCAACCTGGATATCTTTAGGAATATCAACCAGAACAGGTCCAGGACGGCCTGAGTTTGCCACCTCAAAGGCTTCCGCAATCACGCGAGGGAGCTCTTCCAGAGATTGCACCAGGAAACTGTGTTTGGTGCAGGCCAGCGACAAACCGAGAACGTCCACTTCCTGGAAGGCATCGGTGCCGATAAACGGCGCGGCAACCTGGCCGGTGATGGCAACAACGGGAACGGAATCGAGCAGCGCGTCCGCCAGGCCGGTGATCAGGTTCGTTGCCCCTGGGCCAGATGTGGCGATACAGACGCCGGTTTTACCGGTAGAGCGGGCATAACCAATGGCCGCCATCGCCGCGCCCTGCTCGTGTCGACACAGCAGGTGCTCTACGCCGCCGTCATACAGAGCGTCGTAAACTGGCATAATGGCACCACCTGGATACCCAAATACCGTTTCGACTCCCTGCGCTCGCAACGCATGTACCACCCACTGTGCGCCATTCATAGTTAGTTCCCCGCCTTAGATCGTAAGAAACAGAATTTTGTGCTACTCGTCATTCTCTGCTCCTCGTTATTGTTTTTTAGTCATAAAAAAACCCCCGGACCTTTCGGTGCGGGGGTCTTAGTTCGTTAAGGCTTGATTTCTAAGCCTTTCCTCGTCCAAGTGCAGCCCCGCACGGTGGGATAATAATCACCACCACGCTAATCACGACCAGGCTAATCACTCGTAGAAGGGCTGTCATTTTTGTCTATTCTTGCATCTTGTTCGAAGGAATACCTACAGAGTTACCACAGACATCACAAAATGCACAAGTTTTTTTTATGACGCCATTGATTACCACGCTAAGGATCTTTAGAAAAAGATTTGTTTTATATAGAAAAAATATGAAATGAAAATATTTCACCATCTGGCGTTTACCGCGCATAAAAACGGACATCGCTTATCAATAGCGTAAAAAAATGCGGGCGTGCGTGCGTGAAAAATGAAAATACATGAAAAGTAGCGAAAAAACCGGAATAAGCCCTGTAAATTCATCAAGTAACAGATTAATACGACAACGCGCCAATGCATAATGCCCTTCATCAGGGAGGGTTTATGTCACTATCCGTCGTCTATACGCGCGCAGCGCTCGGCGTGAATGCGCCACTGATTACCATTGAAGTGCATATCAGCCAGGGGCTGCCGGGGCTGGTGATGGTGGGTCTGCCGGAAACGACCGTCAAAGAGTCCCGGGATCGGGTTCGTAGCGCAATCATCAACAGCGGTTATACCTTCCCGGCAAAAAAAATCACCATCAATCTGGCGCCAGCCGATCTGCCGAAAGAAGGCGGTCGATATGATTTACCTATCGCTATTGCGCTCCTGGCAGCTTCTGAGCAGCTTAGCACCCAGAAACTGGGTCAGTATGAGTTCGTGGGGGAATTAGCGCTTACAGGCGCATTACGCGGCATTCCTGGAGCTATCTCTGCCGCCATGGAGGCCATCAGCGCCGGGCGGCAGATAGTACTTGCTGAAGACGATGCCCCACTGGTTGGCTTGCTAGGTGGCAACGATTGTCTTATCGCCAGCCATCTTCTGGAAGTTTGTGCGTTTCTGGAAGGGAAGCAGGAATTGCGCCTTCCACCCGCGGAGACACCTGTGATTACCGAGGCCGTTGATGACCTGAACGAAGTCATCGGGCAGCAGCAGGGGAAACGCGCGTTAGAGGTGACGGCTGCGGGCGGGCATAATTTACTGCTGATTGGCCCACCGGGCACCGGGAAAACCATGCTCGCCTCCAGGCTCAGAGGGCTACTGCCGCCGCTCAACGATCGTGAGGCGCTGGAAAGTGCTGCTATCATCAGTCTGGAAAATAGTCACCGCGTGCAGGCCGAGTGGCGCTGTCGGCCTTTTCGCGCACCGCACCATAGCGCTTCGTTAACCGCGATGGTAGGCGGAGGGTCAATACCTGCGCCTGGCGAGGTCTCGCTGGCCCATAACGGTATTCTATTTCTGGATGAACTGCCGGAGTTTGAACGTCGGGTGCTGGATGCACTAAGAGAGCCCATCGAGTCGGGCAAGATCCATATTTCACGAACGCGCGCCAAAATCACCTACCCTGCTCGCTTCCAGCTTATTGCTGCCATGAATCCCAGCCCGACCGGGCATTATGAGGGAAAGCACAACCGCTGCACGCCAGAGCAGACGCTGCGCTATCTCAATCGTCTGTCAGGGCCTTTTCTCGATCGTTTCGATTTATCGCTCGAGATACCCATGCCGCCACCAGGATTGCTGAGCCAACCCGTTCGTCTCGAAGAGAGTAGCGGGGAGGTACAACGTCGCGTGATTGCCGCCCATCAGCGTCAGTTTACCCGGCAGGGGAAACTAAATGCCCATCTCGGTAGCGGTGAAGCAAGGCTGCATTGCGCTCTCTGTGATGAAGACTCACGGTGGCTGGAGCAGACGCTCACGCAGTTGGGGCTTTCAATACGCGCCTGGCAGCGGCTACTCAAGGTTGCGCGCACGTTGGCCGATATGGAGGGCGTTGACGCCATTGAGCGTCGACATTTGCAGGAGGCGTTAAGCTACCGTGGGATTGACCGCATGCTCAGCCATCTGCAAACCTTATTGCAATAAAAAAGGGGCCGGAGCCCCTTTTTCTTAATCGTCGCTTTCAGTGTAGTCGTCAGCGCCTTCCATCTGCGGTTTACCACCGGACAGCGTATGGAAACGCTTAGGACGCTTAATGCGAGTCACATACTTGTGCCATACGCGTTCAGCTTCTGAAGCCGGTTCACGCTCACCACGGCATACCGCGACGAACTGGTGTTCCTCATCGGTTGCAGGCTCACGCTTGCCAAGATCGAGTTCGTTAAAGGCAAAGCCATAACGCTCCAGCAGCTGCGCCTCTTTGATGGTGAAGTCACCATGACGAGAGAACCCGCGCGGATAATTTTTATTATCGAAAAAACGATTAGTCGTCGTAAAGCTTTCCGCCATCCTACACGCTCCTAATTCTTTGGCCGAGCTATTTATGGCGCGGAGTATTAGATACGCTTGACAGAGTGTAAAACAAAAGATTTAAATCATTACGACAAAAAATTTTGCGGAGAAAGCTGTGGATACCGAATTGCTGAAAACTTTCCTCGAAGTGAGCAGAACTCGCCACTTTGGGCGAGCCGCAGAAGCGCTCTATCTGACACAATCTGCGGTGAGCTTTCGTATTCGTCAGTTAGAAAATCAGCTTGGCGTTAATTTATTTACCCGTCACCGCAATAACATACGGCTGACGGCTGCGGGAGAAAAGCTGCTCCCCTACGCAGAGACATTGATGAGTACCTGGCAGGCAGCACGTAAGGAAGTTGCCAGCACCTCACGGCACAACGAATTTTCGATTGGCGCCAGCGCTTCACTGTGGGAGTGTATGCTCAATGAGTGGCTAGGAAGGCTCTACCAGGCGGAAGATGCCCTGCAGTTTGAAGCACGAATTGCGCAACGGCAGTCTCTGGTGAAGCAGTTGCATGAGCGCCAGCTCGATCTGCTGATCACCACAGAAACACCAAAGATGGATGAATTCAGCAGCCAGCTGCTGGGACATTTTACTCTGGAGCTGTTTTGCGCGTCACCAGCCACCATCAAAGCCGATCTCAACTATCTCCGTCTCGAGTGGGGCGCGGATTTTCAGCAGCATGAAACCGGGCTTATCGCCAGCGATGATATTCCGTTATTAACCACCAGTTCGGCGAGTCTGGCCTATCGACAGCTGCTGCCGTTAAAGGGGTGTACCTGGTTACCAACGGCGTGGGCGCAGGAACAAAGCGGCGTATATCCGGTTGCTGATGGATCATCAATTTCACGACCTTTATACGCAATCTGGCTGCAAAATAGCGACAAACAGGCGCAAATTCGCGACATATTGAAAAACAACGTTTTTTGATAACTAAGGAAAATGAGTGGCCCGAAGTGAACAGCGACGGGCATTTAGAAAGGTAAATTTTGGGCAAAAAAAATCCTTTGCCTAAGCAAAGGATTATATATGGCAGGGGCGGAGAGACTCGAACTCGCGACACCCGGTTTTGGAGACCGGTGCTCTACCAACTGAGCTACGCCCCTAAAGACTTCTTAATTTTTCTTATCATTAAGCCTGCTAATGTAGCAGGCTTAATTTTAAATAAGTGGCGGAACGGACGGGACTCGAACCCGCGACCCCCTGCGTGACAGGCAGGTATTCTAACCGACTGAACTACCGCTCCACCGAATTTCTT
>NZ_JBIQOI010000012.1:0-109947 GCF_044197065.1 Kluyvera chengduensis | reverse complement strand
CCATGCCGAACTCAGAAGTGAAACGCCGTAGCGCCGATGGTAGTGTGGGGTCTCCCCATGCGAGAGTAGGGAACTGCCAGGCATCAATTAGTGAAGAAGCCCATCCTGACGGATGGGCTTTTTTGCGTCTGCGGGAAAGGAAAGTGCGGTGAATTTTCCCGGGGTCACTGCGTTCGCCCGGGCTACAGACTGCGCTGGTCGCCCGGACGAGGCGTTTACGCGGTGCACATTGCCGGATGGCGGCTTAAACGCCTTATCCTGCCTACTATTCTGTTCCTAACCACGCGACAATAAACGCCACTATTTCCTGCAAATTATTCAAATCCAGTACCGGGACATCAACGTTTAGCGGAATATCGCTGGCGACAGCAATCGTATGTTCATCGATCGTCAACTCGCTCACAGGGTGCCCTGCATCCTGACGAAACAGCAAGATCTTGGCGACGGATTCATGTTTGAACCCTTCAACCAGCACCAGGTCCAGCTTCGATTCATCCATCCTGCTCACCAGAAAAGCCAGATCGAGCTCCTCTTCGTCCGGCGTTTCCGTCATCAGCGCCCAACGCTGTTTACTCGCCACCAGAGTCTGTGCTGCCCCTGCCTTGCGAAGTTCATAGCTGTCCTTACCCGGCTTATCGACATCCATATTGTGATGAGTATGCTTGATGAGGCCAGGGCGAATCCCGAGCTGACAAAGCTCAGGTATGAGCTTTTTCAATAACGTCGTTTTTCCCGTCCCGCTCCAGGCGGCAATGGCCAATAATGGAATCATGATTTTTCCTGATAGAGCTGCAAATCTTCTGGCGTATTCATGTTGCGAAATGCTTCTTTCATGTCGCTAAAATCGACAGAATGGCCGCCAACCTGACGCATAAAGATCATAACGCGGCGTTCGCCGCTAGCAAGATAATCCACGATCTGTGGGGCTAGACTGCGGTGGGCAAGCGCCACTGCAGGGTGGTCGCGATCGCCATCATGCACCCAAACAACTGGCGCGTCGCTACGTTCTTCTGCCAGGCGTTCAACGAGATTATTGGGAATAAACGGCGTATCGCAGGGACAAAACAGAAACCATTCGCCGGATCTCTGCTGCATAACCGATAACAGCCCGGCGAGTGGCCCTGGAAAGTCTGACAGCGTATCAGCAATGACCGTTAAGCCGCTCTGTCGATAGATATCCAGATTACGATTAGCACTGATAACGACATCATTTACCTGCGAACACAGGCAATCTGCGACGTGCTGCCACAATGGCTTACCGTTCAGCAGCATTAATCCTTTATCCTGACCGCCCATTCTTGAGGCTTTGCCGCCCGCTAATACCACGCCGGTTATCTGGCTCTTTGCATTCACCGCTATCGCCTCTTTTATTGTGTGGTTTACCCTGCTAACGTGTCTCCATCAAGCGTAAGGAGCACGACCATGAAATGTAAACGTCTGAACGAAGTTATCGAACTCCTCCAGCCAGCCTGGCAGAAAGAGCCGGAGCTGAATTTACTGCAATTTTTGCAGAAACTGGCGAAGGAGTCAGGCTATGACGGCGAATTGGCCGATTTAACGGATGATATTCTGATCTATCATCTGAAAATGCGTGACTCGGCCAAAGATGCGGTCATTCCAGGTATTCAGAAAGATTATGAAGAAGACTTCAAAACCGCGCTGCTACGCGCTCGCGGCGTAATAAAAGAGTAAAAGGTTGTAAGCAGCGCCACTCAAATCACTGTGAAATGATATCCTGAATCATTCGTATCGTTATCGGATGTCAGGATGAACGACAAGGCTTTCACTTTCCAGACTCTCCACCCGGATACCATCATCGATGCCCTATTCGATCAGGGTATCCGGGTTGATTCTGGACTTACCCCCCTTAACAGCTATGAGAATCGGGTTTATCAGTTTCAGGATGAAGATCGCCGTCGTATGGTGGTGAAGTTCTATCGTCCGGAACGCTGGTCAGCGGCGCAGATTCTTGAAGAGCATCAATTCGCGCTTGAGTTGGTTCAGGATGAGGTTCCGGTTGCGGCACCTCTGGTTTTTAATGACCAGACGCTGCTAACGCACGAAGGCTTCTATTTTGCCGTCTTCCCTAGCATGGGCGGCCGCCAGTTCGAATCCGATAATCTGGATCAGATGGAGTGGGTTGGGCGCTATCTGGGGCGTATGCACCAGACCGGCCGTAAATCCCGCTTTACCGCGCGTCCTTCTATTGGCGTGAAAGAGTATCTTATCGAACCGCGTGCCCTCTTTGAGCATTCGGCGCTCATTCCTGCTGGTTTAAAAGACCGTTTCCTGAAAGCAACCGATGATTTGATCGATGCGGTAATGGGACTATGGCACGGCCGTTTCGATGCATTGCGCTTACACGGTGACTGCCACGCAGGAAATATTCTCTGGCGCGATGGCCCGCTGTTTGTCGATCTTGATGATGCGCGCAACGGCCCCGCAGTTCAGGATCTCTGGATGTTGCTTAACGGCTCTCAGGTAGAGAGACGTATGCAGCTTGAAACCATCGTTGAGGCTTACGAAGAATTCAGCAGCTTTAATTCAGACGAATTGGCGCTGATTGAGCCTTTACGTGCAATGCGGTTGGTTTATTATCTTGCCTGGATTATCAGGCGTTGGGATGACCCTGCATTTCCGAAAAATTTTCCCTGGTTAACCGGGGAAGATTTCTGGCATCGGCAGATCGCAACTTTTATAGAGCAGGTGAAGGTTCTACAAGAACCCCCTCTTCAATTAACGCCAATGTATTAATTCGACACAGTCAGGAGAGAGTGAGTTATGAAAAAGGTTTGGCTTGCGCTGGCAGGTATGATTCTGGCATTCAGCGCATCCGCTGCTCAGATTACCGACGGCAAACAATACGTAACGATTGATAAGCCGGTTGCTGGTGAGCCGCAGGTGCTGGAGTTCTTCTCCTTCTACTGCCCGCATTGCTATCAGTTTGAAGAAGTTCTGCACGTTTCTGACAACGTGAAGAAAAAGCTGCCGGAAGGCACCAAAATGACCAAGTACCACGTTGAGTTCCTGGGCCCATTGGGCAAAGACCTGACTCAGGCGTGGGCAGTGGCGATGGCGCTGGGCGTAGAAGATCAGATTACTGCACCGATGTTTGAAGCGGTACAGAAAACCCAGACCGTGCAGACCGTTGCGGATATCCGTAAAGTCTTCACCGACGCTGGCGTGAAGGGCGAAGATTATGACGCCGCCTGGAACAGCTTCGTGGTGAAATCTCTGGTTGCGCAGCAGGAAAAAGCGGCTGCCGATCTGCAGCTGCAGGGCGTTCCAGCAATGTTTGTTAACGGCAAATACCAGCTGAATCCGCAGGGCATGGACACTAGCAATATGGACGTCTTTGTCGCTCAGTACGCTGATACCGTAAAACAGCTTGTTGAGAAGAAATAAAAAAGAAAACGCCGGTCAATGACCGGCGTTTTTGTATTCTGCTTTGATGTCTGTAATCTGATGGTCTTTCTCTTCCCACAGCGCATTCAGCCATAGCTGGAAGCGTCGCTTAAAGTTCTTATCCCCTACGTAGTCACCGTGCATCTCCGGGGCAATCGGACGCAGATTCACGCGAACCACAATGCGCGTCAGTTTACCGCTGAGCATATCGTAGAACGGCGTCTTATCGTTTTCCGGGTAGCAGAGCGTCACGTCGAGCAGCTTATCGAACTGAGTGCCTAACACGTTTAGCGCCATCGCAATACCGGCAGCTTTTGGCGGCAGCAGATTTTGATAGGGCGAACGGGTTTGCAGGCGTTTTTCAGGTGTAAAGCGTGAGCCTTCGACAAAGTTAACGATGGTTGTTGGATGCGCGCGGAATTTCTCGCACGAGCGACGTGTTGTTTCAACATCTTTACCGCGGCGTTCCGGGTGGCGAATCAGATAGCTGCGGGAATATCGGCGCATAAAGGGCATATCCAGCGCCCAGCATGCCAGCCCCATGAAGGGTACCCAGGCCAGTTGCTGCTTGAGGAAGTATTTGTTCATTGGGATGTGCTTGCGGAAGATCACGCATAACACCACAATATCTGCCCAGCTGTGGTGGTTGCTGATAAGCAGGTACCAGTTCTTTTTATTGAGCGTCTCGAGCCCTTCAATATCCCACTTGAGCCAGGGGTTGAGATGCAGCAGCGCTGCCAGCCCTTCGCACCAGCAGTACATCATAAAGTTGCAGAATACTGAGACGGAACGCCAGATAGCCGGTACCGGTAAAATCAATTTAATAATGCCGGCGAGAATAATCGGTATTGAGCACAATATAGTCAATAAAATGGTGAGTGCGATACTGATGGGCAACGTTATCGCAGCGAGCAATCTCGACATAGTTCGTTTATTCAGATAGTTAGTTATTTAACGTGCGTATATAAAAGAGCACAAGGGGCTGATTTTAACAGAAAACGCGCTAAATGGCGGGTCTTACCGGAATAGAAAAATGGTCATAGTGTCTATCCACACTGTGTGAATTACCACCAGATCGCTTTTACTAACCTCGTTATTGAGTTAATTAATTGAAATGATTAAATTAATTTTTACTTTATCATCGGTTACATATCATTTGTTATCAGTAAAATAAAACTATTCACAAACTTATCCACAATTTGTTTTGCGCGCGATCGCGAGGATCTGCAAATCTTTTCGCGTTATTTTGGCGAAAAACTCATGTTTTCATGCCGTATGTGGCATCCTTTACCCATAATCTGATAAACAGGCACGGAAATTATGGTTCAGATCCCTGAAAACCCTCTCATCCTCGTTGATGGATCTTCTTATCTCTATCGGGCATATCACGCATTCCCACCGCTGACGAACCGTGCGGGAGAGCCGACAGGCGCGATGTACGGTGTGTTAAACATGCTGCGCAGCCTGATCCTTCAGTATCAGCCAACCCACGCTGCCGTGGTATTTGATGCGAAGGGAAAAACCTTCCGTGACGAATTGTTTGAAGACTACAAATCGCATCGCCCGCCAATGCCGGACGATCTGCGTGCGCAGATTGAACCACTACACACCATGGTAAAAGCTATGGGCCTGCCGCTGCTGGCCGTCTCTGGCGTTGAAGCGGATGACGTGATCGGCACGCTGGCGCGTGAAGCCGAAAAAGCGGGTCGTCCGGTGCTAATCAGCACCGGGGATAAAGATATGGCGCAGCTCGTCACGCCGGGCATTACGCTTATCAATACCATGACCAATACCATTCTCGGCCCGGACGAAGTGGTGACCAAATACGGCGTGCCGCCGGAGCTGATTATCGACTTCCTCGCGCTGATGGGTGACTCCTCGGATAACATTCCAGGTGTGCCGGGCGTGGGCGAAAAAACCGCGCAGGCGCTGCTGCAAGGGTTGGGTGGCCTGGATACGCTCTACGGCGAATCGGAAAAAATCGCCGGGCTGACCTTCCGTGGTGCGAAGACCATGGCGGCGAAGCTTGAGCAGAATAAAGATCTGGCCTACCTCTCCTATAAGCTGGCGACTATCAAAACGGACGTTGAGCTGGAGCTGGGCTGCGAGCAGCTGATTGTCGCGGAACCTGCGGCCGATGAGCTGTTAACGCTGTTCAAAAAATACGAATTTAAGCGCTGGATCACCGACGTTGAGTCCGGTACCTGGATGCAGGCCAAAGGAGCAAAACCTGTCGCTAAACCGGCCAGCAAAGCCGTCGATGTTGAAATTGAGGTTGAAGTCGAAGAGACCGCAGCCACGCTGTCATCTGAAAACTATGTCACCATCCTTGATGAAGCTACGCTGGTCAGCTGGATTGAGAAGCTGAAAAAAGCGCCGCTGTTTGCTTTCGATACTGAAACTGACAGCCTGGATAACATCTCTGCCAATATGGTGGGTCTGTCGTTTGCCACCGAACCTGGCGTTGCTGCCTATGTTCCTGTGGCCCATGACTATCTCGATGCCCCGGACCAGGTCTCCCGCGACCGCGCCTTAGAACTTCTCAAGCCGCTGCTGGAAGATGAAAAGCTGCTGAAGGTGGGTCAGAACCTGAAATACGACCGCGGTATCCTTGCTAACTATGGCATCGAATTGCGCGGTATCGCCTACGACACCATGCTGGAGTCCTACACGCTGGATAGCGTAGCGGGTCGCCATGATATGGACAGCCTCTCTGACCGCTGGTTAAAACACAAAACCATCACCTTTGAAGAGATTGCCGGCAAAGGTAAAAATCAGCTGACTTTCAACCAGATTGCGCTGGAAGAAGCGGGTCGCTATGCGGCTGAGGACGCTGATGTAACCCTCCAGCTGCATCTGAAAATGTGGCCGAAGCTGCAAAAGCATGAAGGGCCGCTGCGCATCTTCAACGAGATTGAAATGCCGCTGGTGCCGGTGCTGTCACGCGTCGAACGTAACGGCGTGAAGATTGATCCCGCTGTATTACATGCGCACTCGCAGGAGCTTGCTAAGCGCCTGGTAGAGCTGGAGCAAAAGGCTTACGAGATTGCTGGTGAAGAGTTTAACCTCTCCTCGCCGAAGCAGTTGCAGACCATTTTGTTTGAAAAACAGGGCATCAAGCCGCTGAAGAAAACGCCGGGCGGCGCGCCGTCTACATCGGAAGAGGTGCTGGAAGAGCTGGCGCTCGACTACCCGCTGCCGAAAGTGATTCTGGAGTATCGTGGCCTGGCGAAGCTGAAATCGACTTATACCGATAAGCTACCGCTGATGATTAACCCGAAAACCGGCCGTGTTCATACCTCCTATCACCAGGCGGTCACCGCGACCGGACGCTTGTCCTCAACCGATCCAAACCTGCAGAACATTCCAGTGCGTAATGAAGAGGGGCGCCGTATTCGCCAGGCGTTTATTGCCCCTGAAGATTACCTCATCGTCTCTGCCGACTACTCGCAAATCGAACTGCGCATTATGGCGCACCTGTCTCGCGATGAAGGCCTGCTGAAAGCGTTTGCCGAAGGTAAGGATATTCACCGCGCGACCGCGGCTGAGGTATTTGGCCTACCGCTGGAAAGCGTAAGCAATGAACAGCGTCGCAGCGCCAAGGCGATTAACTTCGGCCTGATTTACGGCATGAGCGCCTTCGGTCTGGCTCGCCAGCTTAATATCCCGCGCAAAGAAGCCCAGAAATATATGGACCTCTACTTCGAGCGTTATCCTGGCGTGCTTGACTATATGGAACGTACCCGCCAGCAGGCTAAAGAGCAGGGCTATGTTGCCACGCTCGATGGCCGTCGCCTCTATCTGCCGGACATCAAATCCAGCAACGGCGCTCGCCGTGCAGGTGCAGAACGTGCGGCGATTAACGCCCCGATGCAGGGAACCGCTGCCGACATCATCAAACGCGCGATGATTGCGGTGGATGAATGGTTAGAAAGTGAGAAACCGCGTGTCCGTATGATCATGCAGGTACACGATGAATTGGTCTTTGAAGTACATAAAGACGATCTGGACGCGGTATCGAAGAAGGTGCATGAATTAATGGAAAACAGCACGACGCTGGACGTGCCATTGCTGGTGGAAGTCGGCAGTGGTGAAAACTGGGATCAAGCTCATTAAGTATCCGATGAATAACGCTCTTTTTTGTAAGTAAGCAACATAACTTATCTAGTTTTGTGATGAACATTAGAATTCGTTATGTAACAAATGAAAAAAAACTACAAAAAATGCTTTCTGAACGGGGTAAAAAAGAGTAGAGTTAATCTCGTAGGGTACAGAGGTAAGATGTTCTATCTTTCAGACCTTTTACTTCACGTAATCGGATTTGGCTGAATATTTTAGCCGCCCCAGTCAGTAATGACTGGGGCGTTTTTTATTGGGCGAAAGAAAAGTTTTCGTCACGATAAAATTGAATGATATTGAAATAAATCAGTGGGATGTGGCGAGCCCGGAACAGGGCGCAGCGCGCCGCTATCCGGGATAAATGCGGGGGATTACTCTTCTGCGGCCTCGACTTCTTCCTGCGGAGGAATGCCGTTAAACCAGCTATCCAGCTTCTGGCGCAGCTTATCGACACCCTGCTTTTTCAGTGAAGAAAAAGCTTCAACCTGTACGTCGCCGTTAAAGGCCAGCGCCGCTTCACGAACCTGGTTCAGCTGCGCTTTGCGCGCGCCGCTTGCCAGCTTGTCCGCCTTCGTCAGCAGTACCAGTACCGGAATTTCACTCGCGACGGCCCATTCGATCATCTGCTGGTCGAGATCCTTCAGCGGATGGCGGATATCCATCAGCACCACTAATCCTTTCAAACACAGACGCTTCTCCAGGTATTCACCCAGCGCGCGTTGCCATTTGATTTTCATCTCTTCCGGAACCTGCGCGTAACCATAGCCCGGCAGGTCGACCAGGCGTTTGCCATCGGCAACTTCAAACAGGTTAATCAGCTGAGTACGGCCAGGTGTTTTTGACGTACGTGCCAGGCTTTTCTGGTTGGTGAGCGTATTCAGGGCGCTGGATTTCCCCGCGTTAGAACGGCCAGCAAAGGCCACTTCGATTCCGGTATCGGAAGGTAAGTGGCGGATATCAGGCGCACTGGTTACAAAGTGCGTCTGTTGATAATTCCAGTTAGTCAAAACGGTGATCTCCGTTAAATAAGGCAATGTGGGCGATTATACCCGATCGGCAAAAAAAGACTGATTTTCCTCGTCGTGCGTCGACTGTAAGACGATGCCCTTCCGTTTGTAAGATATTTGCCATTGCTGCTATGCGAAATTTAGGAAAAAACGGGGGCGAGATAATATTCAAATCATTTGAAATCATATAGTTATTGTTGGGCAATATTCTGAATTGTCCATTTTTCGCCGTTTCGTTGCTTGTTAGTTTAATCCAACAGGGTAAAGTAGCACGCATCGGCAAGGGCGCCGGAAGGAATTCAGACTCAGGATGAGCGGTCAGGAACGCCAGGAGGCGAAGACCGAAGGAATTAGCCAGGAAGGCGAACGTCTGGAGACGTTGAACACGGATAGGGACCATAACAGGGACTGTTATAGAGCTAACGGATAGACAGGGCGCGTTGAAAGCCAACATGGAATGTAGAACCCGTAAAGGGTTGTGAGTCAGGAAAAAAGGCGGCAGATTACTCTGTCGCCTTTTTTCTTTGTTTGCTTTCTGCTAGATTCCGGCTCAATTCTATACTGAATAAAACGGCTTAAAGACAGACATCATGAAAAAACCAACCTCTGCACCGCGCAGTAAAGCTCCGGGCAAACAGCGCCGCAAAACGCGCGAAGAACTGGACCTCGAAGCTCGCGAACGTAAAAACGATAAAAAACACCGTGGTAACGCAGCCGGTAGCCGTGCGACTGGCTCTAACGGTGCATCTGGCTCCAATAAACAAAAGCAGCAAAAAGATCCTCGTATTGGCAGTAAAAAACCAATCGCGCTGGGCGTTACTGACGCACCGGTCGTGAAACAGCCCAAACCGAAGAGCGAGAAACCTATGCTTTCACCGCAGGCCGAGCTGGATATGCTGGAGAGTGATGAGCGCCTGGATGCGCTGCTGGAACGTCTGGAAAATGACGAAACCCTGACTGCTGAAGAGCAGAAATGGGTTGACGCAAAATTGGATCGCATCGATGAACTGATGCAGCAACTCGGCCTCTCTTACGATGATGACGAAGAAGAAGAGGAAGAAGAGGGCAAGGAAGACATGATGCGCCTGCTGAGAGGCGGAAACTAACGTTTGCACCCGATTGGCTTGCCAGTCCTGCTTATAACCCTTTTGGTTGTATGTTATCTGGTGTGGTTATTCGTTAAACTACGACGGTTGTCGCGGCGTCAAAAGTGGCTGCGCAACCGGCTGTTGCTCCGAAATGGAGCCAGGCCGGCACGCCGTCGTCGTTCTCGACACCATCGGAAGGAGTGAGCATGTCTGAGCAGTTAATCGACTGGGATCTGGCCCTGATCCAGAAATATAACTATTCCGGGCCGCGCTATACCTCGTATCCCACCGCACTGGAATTCTCTGACGCCTTTGGCGAGCCTGAGTTTCACCACGCCGTCGCGCGTTACCCTGAGCGTCCGCTGTCGCTGTACGTGCATATTCCGTTCTGCCACAAGCTCTGCTATTTCTGCGGCTGCAATAAAATCGTGACGCGTCAGCAGCATAAGGCTGACCAATACCTTGACGTGCTGGAGCAGGAAATTCGCCAGCGCGCGCCGCTGTTTACCGGCCGCCACGTCAGCCAGCTCCACTGGGGCGGCGGTACGCCAACCTATCTGAACAAGGCGCAAATCAGCCGCCTGATGACGCTGCTGCGCGAGCATTTTCACTTTGATGCCGATGCGGAAATCTCCATTGAAGTCGACCCGCGTGAAATTGAGCTGGACGTTATCGACCACCTGCGCGCCGAGGGCTTTAATCGCCTGAGTATGGGCGTACAGGACTTCAACAAAGAAGTGCAGCGGCTGGTGAACCGTGAGCAGGATGAATATTTTATCTTCGCGTTGCTCAACCACGCTCGCGAAATTGGTTTCACCTCGACCAATATCGACCTTATCTACGGCCTACCAAAGCAAACGCCGGAGAGCTTTGCCTTTACGCTGCAGCGCGTGGCTGAGCTGAACCCAGATCGCCTGAGCGTATTTAACTACGCGCACCTGCCGACACTGTTTGCCGCGCAGCGCAAAATCAAAGATGCCGACCTTCCGTCGGCGCAGCAGAAGCTGGATATTTTGCAGGAAACTATCGGTTCGCTGACGCAAGCAGGTTACCAATTTATCGGTATGGATCACTTTGCCCGCCCGGATAACGAACTCGCCGTAGCCCAGCGCGAAGGCGTGCTGCATCGCAACTTCCAGGGCTACACCACGCAGGGCGATACCGACCTGCTGGGTATGGGCGTATCCGCGATCAGCATGATTGGCGACTGCTACGCGCAGAACCAAAAAGAGCTGAAGCTCTATTACCAGCAGGTTGCCGAGCAGGGTAACGCGCTGTGGCGCGGTATCGCGTTAACCCGCGATGACTGTATTCGTCGCGATGTGATCAAAGCGCTTATCTGTAACTTCAGCCTCGATTTCGCGGCGATCGAAAAGCAGTGGGCGCTGAAATTCAGCGACTATTTTGCTGAAGACCTGAAACTTCTGGCACCGTTAGCGCAGGATGGGCTGGTGGATGTCGATGAGAAAGGGATTAAGGTGACGGCGAAAGGTCGCCTGTTAATTCGTAATATCTGCATGTGCTTTGATGCCTATCTGCGGCAGAAGGCGCGGATGCAGCAGTTCTCGCGGGTGATTTAGCGTTAATATTGCCCGGTGGCGCTACGCTTACCGGGCCTACAGGCCGAATAAGCGCAAGCGCCATCCGGCTTAGCTAAACAGCCCAACCAGCGCAGCACACAGCACGGCAGCAACGGCCGTCTGTGGTGAATGACCGGCGGCGCCGCTTGAAGCCAAATTGATCAATGATTCAAACATTATCGTCCCCTCGAATTTGCGGGCTGAATAATACTTAACTCATCGAAACAGTAAAGTATAAAATTGCAGCAACTTGCGCGAATCGAGCAATATTTACACTTCACGCTGGCCTTACTCCATTCCCAGTTCTTTCAGCTTACGCGTCAGGGTATTGCGACCCCAGCCCAGCAGGCGAGCCGCTTCCTGTTTGTGCCCCTGCGTATAGCGCAGCGCGGTGGTCAGCAGCGTACGCTCCATCTCCGGCTGTGCTTCAGAAAGCAGGTTCTGATGACCGGAACGCAGCGCGCGGTCGGCCCACTGCGCTAGCAGCGTTGCCCAGCTATCCGGCAGCGACGTTGCCGTGGTGCTGTCTGGCATGCTGGCTTCAAACAGCTCACTCGGCAGATCCTGTATCAGCACTTCTTGTCCTGCGGCCATCACCGTCAGCCAGCGGCAGGTGTTTTCCAATTGGCGCACGTTGCCCGGCCAGGCCAGACGCGTTAACGCTGCTTCGGTTTCCGGGTGCAGCAGCTTAGCTTCCACGCCCAGTTCGCGCGCGGCAACCTGTAAAAAATGGTGCGCCAGGCGCGGGATATCTTCCCGACGCTCGCGCAGCGGCGGCAGATGGACACGAATGACGTTCAGGCGGTGGAATAAGTCTTCGCGGAATTTGCCTTCCTGAACGCGCTGTTCGAGGTTCTGGTGGGTCGCCGCGATGATGCGCACGTCGACCTTCACCGGAGCATAGCCGCCCACGCGGTAGAACTGGCCGTCGGCCAGTACGCGCAGCAGACGGGTCTGGACATCCATCGGCATATCGCCAATTTCGTCGAGGAACAGCGTGCCGCCATCGGCCTGCTCAAATCGGCCCTGACGAACGGTATTCGCGCCGGTAAAGGCCCCTTTCTCATGGCCAAACAGCTCGGACTCAATCAGGTCTTTCGGGATTGCCGCCATGTTGAGCGCGATAAATGGCGCTTTAACGCGCGGGCTATGGCGATGCAGCGCATGGGCGACCAGCTCTTTACCGGTGCCGGACTCACCGTTAATCAGCACGCTGATAGACGAGCGGGAGAGGCGGCCGATAATGCGGAAGACATCCTGCATGGCGGGCGCTTCACCGATGATATCGGTGGTCGGGTCATTGACCTGCACGTTGCGTGGCTGCTGCTGTTCCTGGTAATGGCTAATTGCCCGCTCTACCAGTGCCACCGCTTCATCGATATCGAACGGTTTTGGCAGGTAATCGAATGCACCTTGCTGATAGGCGCTAACGGCGGCATCGAGATCGGAGTGCGCCGTCATTATGATGACCGGAAGCATCGGATGGCGCTGCTTGATTTGCGTTAACAGCGCCAGACCGTCCATACCGGGCATACGGATGTCGGACATCAGTACGTCAGGCGTTTTGGTGGCCAGCGCATCCAGCACCTCTTTCCCGCCTTCAAACGTGGTGCAGGTTAACCCCGCGCCGGTGAGTGCGCGTTCAAGCACCCAACGGATGGAGCTATCGTCATCAACGACCCAGACTATCCCTCGTTGCATAAACACACCTTATTTTTTGATTGGCAGGAAAACCGAGAACTCGGTATGGCCTGGCCAACTGGTAAATTCAATTTTGCCGGAGTGCTGATCGATAAGGCTGCGCGCTATCGACAGACCCAGCCCGGTGCCGCCTTCGCGGCCGCTGACCATCGGGTAAAACAGCGTATCCTGCAAATGCGGTGGAATACCGGGGCCGTTATCTTCGACATCAATTCTGGCGGCCAGCCGGTAGCGTACGCCGTGCAGCGTTAACTGGAATGCGGTACGGGTGCGCAGGACAATTTCGCCCCCTTCCGGGCCAAGCGCCTGCAATGCGTTACGCACGATATTCAGAAGAACTTGTTCAATCTGGTCAGGATCGTGCGGGAGTTCCGGCAAACTTGGGTCGTAATCACGCACCAGCGTGACGTTCTCTGGCAGCTCCATTGAGACCAGTTTGACGACACGTTCCGCCACTTTATGAATGCTCTCGGTAATATGCGTACCGGGATGCTGTGGGCCAAGCAGGCGGTCGACCAGATTACGCAGGCGGTCGGCCTGTTCAATGATGACGTTGGTGTACTCGGTCAACGCCGGGTCAGGCAACGCTTTGCTCAGTAGCTGTGCAGCGCCGCGTAAGCCACCCAGCGGGTTTTTAATCTCGTGGGCGAGCCCTCGTACCAGATCGCGCGCCGCGATTTGCTGAGCGTGCTGGAGCTGCTCCTGGCTGAGGCGGCGTTGGTTATCCATCGGCGCCATTTCCAGCAGGATAAAACCGTCTGGCAAACGCTGTGCGGTCAGCGAAAGAATATGCGAGCGCCCGTCAATCACTAGCGTCACTTCGTTATCGGTAAATCCCTGGCCCGTTTGCAGGCTCTCCTGCATCAAGCCAATGTTCAGCGAGAAATAGCTCAGAAGCTCGGGTAAGGGCGTACCAAAGAGTTTGCGCGCGCTCTGTGCCAGCAGTTGCTGTGCGGCAGGGTTCGCATAGTGAACGGCCAGGTCATCATCGACCAGTAAAATGCTGTTGATTAACGAATTAAGGATCTGCCCAGCATCGGGCAGTGCGCCTGTTGCCATTTAGCAGTCTCCTGAAAAGGCTTGCACTGTTTTAGTGCAGTATAGCTTTTTACGGGTAAAAAGCGCGAGATATCAGGTTGTTGGTGGAGAAAAAAGCCCATCCTGAGATGGGCTGAAAGTTTCCACGGCAACTTAATTCCAGGGAGAGCGCCAGAACCTGAAGGCAATGGCGCGGCTACAGCTGGAAAGTACAACTCAAAATACGATTAGACGCTGTAGTACAGTTCGAACTCAACCGGGTGCGGAGTCATACGTACGCGGTCGTTTTCTTCGGTACGCAGCGTGATGTAAGCGTCGATAGCTTCATCAGTGAACACGCCACCTGCGGTCAGGAACTCGCGGTCTGCATCGAGAGCCTGCAGCGCTTCTTCCAGAGAGCCAGCAACCTGTGGGATCTCTTTCGCTTCTTCTGGCGGCAGGTCGTACAGGTTTTTGTCCATGGCTTCGCCAGGGTGGATTTTGTTCTTGATGCCGTCCAGGCCAGCCATCAGCAGTGCTGCGAAGCACAGGTATGGGTTAGCCGCTGGGTCCGGGAAGCGCACTTCGATACGACGCGCTTTCGGAGAAGCAACAACCGGGATACGGATGGATGCAGAACGGTTACGGGCAGAGTAAGCCAGCATTACCGGTGCTTCATAACCTGGGACCAGACGCTTGTAGGAGTTGGTGGTCGGGTTAGCCAGGGCGTTGATAGCTTTAGCGTGTTTGATAACACCGCCGATGTAGTGCAGCGCTTGCTCGGACAGGCCAGCATATTTGTCGCCGGAGAACAGGTTTACGCCGTTCTTGGACAGGGACATGTGGCAGTGCATGCCGGAACCGTTATCGCCAAACATTGGTTTTGGCATAAAGGTCGCGGTTTTACCGAAGCGGTGAGCGACGTTGTGCACAACATATTTGTAAATCTGAATTTCGTCCGCTTTCTTGGTCATGGTGTTGAAGCGGGTGGCGATTTCGTTCTGGCCAGCAGTCGCAACTTCGTGGTGATGCGCTTCAACAACCAGGCCCATCTCTTCCATGATCAGACACATGGTAGAACGGATGTCCTGTGAAGAATCAACCGGAGGAACCGGGAAGTAACCGCCTTTAACGCCTGGACGGTGACCTTTGTTACCACCTTCATATTTGGTGGAGGAGTTCCATGCGCCTTCGATGTCATCGATAGCTACGTGAGAACCGGAGATGGATGCGCCGAAGCGAATGTCATCAAACAGGAAGAATTCTGGCTCTGGCCCGAACAGAACGGTGTCTGCGATGCCGGTAGCGCGCAGGTACTCTTCAGCGCGTTTAGCGATGGAGCGCGGGTCACGGTCGTAGCCCTGCAGGGTGCCTGGTTCCAGGATGTCACAACGGATAATCAGGGTAGACTCTTCAAAGAACGGGTCGATGAGAGCGGTAGATGCGTCTGGCATCAGAACCATGTCGGATTCGTTAATGCCTTTCCAGCCACCGATAGAGGAGCCGTCAAACATTTTGCCTTCTTCGAAGAATTCGGCATTTACCTGGTGCGCAGGAATAGTGACGTGCTGTTCTTTACCTTTGGTATCGGTGAAGCGCAGATCGACAAACTTCACTTCGTGCTCATTCAGCATCGTCAAAACGTGTTCAGCGGACATACTTAACATCTCCCGGATTTATCATTGTCGTCGTGGTAACGAGGTCTTCAATCACTGCTTAAAGTGGCGTTGTTGCCTTGAAATATACAAAGCGAAATCTGTGCCAACTTTTAAATCACCCCCAAAAGGCGTTATCATGCGCACCATAGTGCAAAAGGGCTGCACCACGATAGCGTCTTTGCACCATTATAGTGCTTATCCTGAAACGATGAGCACCATATTGGTGCAAGTTGTGACCAGGTGCCCTTTTTATGCTCCGTGAAAGCGATCACAAAGAAACTCTGCAATACTTGTTTGCGGAGGATCTCTGTGATCCTGTTTTGTAGTGCGATTAATCCGTGTACAATAACGCGCTATTTCTAATGCCCGAGGCAAAGTTGTGATCGAAAATTTGCGTAACATCGCCATCATCGCGCACGTTGACCATGGTAAAACTACCCTGGTTGATAAGCTGCTGCAGCAATCCGGTACGTTTGATGCACGTGCTGAAACTCAAGAACGTGTGATGGACTCCAACGATTTGGAGAAAGAGCGTGGGATTACCATCCTCGCGAAAAACACCGCAATCAAATGGAATGATTACCGTATCAACATCGTTGATACCCCAGGGCACGCCGACTTCGGTGGTGAAGTTGAGCGCGTCATGTCCATGGTTGACTCTGTGCTGCTGGTAGTTGATGCAATGGATGGCCCGATGCCGCAGACGCGCTTCGTGACCAAAAAAGCATTTGCTCATGGTCTGAAGCCAATTGTTGTTATCAACAAAGTTGACCGTCCAGGCGCACGTCCTGATTGGGTTGTTGACCAGGTATTTGACCTGTTCGTTAACCTCGACGCGACCGACGAACAGCTGGACTTCCCTATCGTTTACGCTTCCGCGCTGAACGGTATCGCAGGTCTGGATCACGAAAATATGGCGGAAGACATGACCCCGCTGTATCAGACCATCGTTGATCGTGTACCGGCTCCAGACGTAGACCTGGATGGCCCGCTGCAGATGCAAATCTCCCAGCTGGACTACAACAACTACGTTGGTGTTATCGGTATCGGCCGTATCAAACGCGGTAAAGTGAAGCCAAACCAGCAGATCACTATCATCGATAGCGAAGGCAAAACCCGTAACGGTAAAGTCGGTAAAGTGCTGACTCACCTGGGTCTGGAGCGTATCGATAGCGACCTGGCTGAAGCTGGCGACATCATCGCGATCACCGGTCTGGGCGAGCTGAACATCTCCGACACCATCTGCGACCCGCAGAACGTCGAAGCGCTGCCAGCGCTGTCCGTTGATGAACCGACGGTAACCATGTTCTTCAACGTCAACACCTCTCCATTCTGTGGTAAAGAAGGTAAGTACGTTACTTCTCGCCAGATTCTGGACCGTCTGAAGAAAGAACTGGTACACAACGTGGCATTGCGCGTTGAAGAAACTCCGGATGCAGACGCATTCCGCGTTTCTGGCCGTGGTGAACTGCACCTGTCCGTTCTGATTGAAAACATGCGTCGTGAAGGTTTCGAAATGGCGGTTTCCCGTCCGAAAGTCATCTTCCGCGAAATCGATGGCCGTAAACAAGAGCCATTCGAAAACGTAACGCTGGACGTCGAAGAGCAGCACCAGGGTTCTGTCATGCAGGCACTGGGTGAGCGTAAAGGCGACCTGAAAAACATGAATCCAGACGGAAAAGGCCGCGTACGTCTCGACTACGTGATCCCAAGCCGTGGTCTGATCGGCTTCCGTTCAGAATTCATGACCATGACCTCTGGTACCGGTCTGCTGTACTCCACCTTCAGCCACTACGACGACGTTCGTCCAGGTGAAGTGGGTCAGCGTCAGAACGGCGTACTGATCTCCAACGGTCAGGGTAAAGCAGTTGCGTTCGCACTGTTCAGCCTGCAGGACCGCGGTAAGCTGTTCCTGGGCCACGGCGCAGAAGTTTACGAAGGCCAGATCATCGGTATTCACAGCCGTTCTAACGACCTGACTGTAAACTGCCTGACCGGTAAGAAACTGACCAACATGCGTGCTTCCGGTACTGATGAAGCCACCACGCTGGTCCCAGCTCAGAAAATGACTCTGGAACAAGCTCTGGAGTTCATCGATGACGACGAACTGGTAGAAGTTACCCCAACCTCTATCCGTATCCGTAAACGTCACCTGACTGAAAACGACCGTAAACGCGCTATGCGCGGTCCAAAAGAAGATTAATTTCTCTCTTTTGTAGTGACCTGAAACCCCGCCTATATGGCGGGGTTTTTCTTTTTGAAATAGAGAGCGTTTGTTCATGGTCAAAGTTCGCCTTTCCCGCTAGAGTGAAATTTCCACGGCGTGAACGGAGGCAAAAATGCTCTATATCTTTGATTTAGGTAATGTGATTGTCGACATTGATTTCAACCGTGTTCTGGGAACGTGGAGCGATCTCGCTCGCGTGCCGCTGGCTCGGCTAAAGCAGAGTTTCACCATGGGTGAGGTATTTCATCAGCACGAACGCGGTGAAATATCGGATGAAGAATTTGCGAAAGCCATGTGCCATGACATGGAGCTACCGCTCAGCTACGAGCAGTTTGCCCACGGCTGGCAGGCGGTTTTTGTAGCCCTTCGCCCTGAAGTCATCGATATCATGAAAACACTGCGCGAGCAGGGACACCGCGTGGTGGTGCTGTCTAATACCAACGCGCTTCACACCACCTTCTGGCCTGATGCATACCCGGAAATCTATGCTGCTGCCGATCACGTTTATCTTTCTCAGGAGATGGGAATGCGTAAACCGGAGGCCCGGATTTACCAACGTGTACTGGAATCTGAAGGTTTTTCTGCCGCCGATGCGGTCTTTTTTGACGATAACGCCGATAATATAGAGGGCGCTAACCAGTTGGGGATCACCAGCATACTGGTGACCGGGAGAGAAACCCTACCCGACTACTTTATGAAGTCGTTATGCTAAAAACCGTTTATCAAAAACTGATTCATCATACCCGACCGCTGGCGGCGTGGAGCAAATTCCTCTGGCGGCGCATCGAAGAAGACAACATGACGACACTGGCAGGTAACCTGGCCTACGTGTCGTTGCTTTCTCTTGTGCCGCTGGTGGCGGTAATTTTCGCCCTGTTCGCGGCATTTCCCATGTTTTCGGAAGTGAGTCTGCAGATTCGCCATTTTGTGTTCGCTAACTTCCTGCCCGCAACCGGCGACGTTATTCAGCGCTATATCGAGCAGTTTGTCGCCAACTCCAACAGGATGACCGCGTTTGGTGCCTGCGGCCTGATTATTACCGCGCTGCTGTTGATGTACTCCATCGACAGCGCCCTGAACACCATCTGGCGGAGCAAGCGCACGCGCCCAAAGGTTTATTCGTTTGCTGTCTACTGGATGATCCTCACCCTTGGGCCGTTGCTGGCCGGGGTGAGCCTGGCAATTAGCTCCTATTTGCTCTCGCTACGTTGGGCCAGCGAACTGCATGGAGTGATTGATAATCTGTTGCGTATTTTCCCGCTGCTGCTCTCCTGGCTTTCGTTCTGGCTGCTCTACAGCATTGTTCCTACCACCCAGGTTCCGAACCGTGATGCGGTGATTGGCGCGCTGGTTGCTGCGCTGCTGCATGAATTGGGTAAGAAGGCGTTCTCCCTCTACATCACCGCATTCCCGTCCTATCAGTTGATTTACGGTGTACTGGCAGTGATCCCTATTTTGTTTGTCTGGGTCTACTGGACCTGGTGTATCGTCTTGCTAGGTGCCGAAATAACTGTCACTCTCGGTGAATACCGAAAATTGAAAACAGAACAACAAGAAGCCGAAGAATCATGATTGCATTAATTCAGCGAGTCACCCGCGCGAGCGTTAGCGTCGCGGACGAAGTGACGGGAGAAATTGGCCTGGGGCTGCTGGTGTTGCTGGGCGTAGAGAAAGACGACGATGAGCAGAAGGCGAACCGCCTGTGTGAGCGCGTGCTGGGCTACCGCATCTTCAGCGATGCTGACGGCAAGATGAACCTTAACGTGCAGCAAGCTGGCGGCAGCGTGCTGGTGGTGTCGCAGTTTACGCTGGCGGCGGATACCGAACGCGGCATGCGTCCGAGCTTCTCAAAAGGCGCCGCACCGGATCGCGCCGAAGCGCTCTATGACTATTTTGTACAACGCTGTCGCCAACAGGATATGAACACGCAAACAGGACGATTCGCAGCGGATATGCAGGTGTCGCTGGTCAATGACGGCCCCGTGACGTTCTGGTTACAAGTATGACCACGCTTCCCGTTAGGACGTGGGCGACAAAAGAGAGTGCCATTATGTACCATCTCCGAGTACCGCAGACTGAAGAAGAGTTAGAGCAGTATTACCAGTTCCGCTGGGAAATGCTGCGTAAACCCCTGCATCAGCCAAAAGGTTCCGAGCGTGATGCCTGGGATGCCATGGCGCACCATCAGATGGTGGTTGATGAGCTGGGAAAGCTGGTCGCCGTCGGGCGGCTGTACATCAACGCGGATAACGAAGCGTCTATCCGTTTTATGGCGGTACACCCCGATGTTCAGGATAAAGGCCTGGGGACGCTTATCGCGATGACGCTGGAGTCCGTTGCGCGTCAGGAAGGGGTTAAGCGCGTCACCTGTAGCGCACGTGAAGATGCCGTGCCGTTTTTTTCCAAGCTCGGGTTCAAGAACGAAGGGGAAATTACCACCCCGCAGACCACACCCGTTCGCCATTTCCTGATGATTAAACCCGTTGCTACGCTGGATGATATTCTTCACCGCGGCGACTGGTGCGCACAGCTGCAACAGGCCTGGTACGATCATATTCCGCTCAGCGAAAAAATGGGCGTGCGCATCCAGCAGTACACTGGGCAGAAATTCATTACCACCATGCCGGAAACCGGCAACCAGAACCCGCACCATACGCTGTTTGCCGGTAGCCTCTTTTCGCTGGCCACGCTCACCGGCTGGGGGCTTATCTGGCTGATGCTACGTGAGCGCCACCTGGGCGGAACCATTATTCTGGCCGACGCCCATATCCGATACCGGAAACCTATTACCGGTAAACCGACCGCCATCGCCGACCTCGGCTCGCTTAGCGGTGACCTGGACCGACTGGCCCGAGGGCGTAAAGCACGCGTGCAGATGCAGGTTGAGCTGTTTGGCGATGACACCCCTGGCGTGGTGTTTGAGGGAACCTATATCGTGCTGCCTGCAAAACCCTTCGGTTCGTATGTCGAGGGCGGGAACGAAGAGGAGTAGGGCATCTCGCTTCGCCCAATATATTCAGTGGCCTGCCACCCGTCGGGCCACATCCTCCATTGCCTCCCGTGCTGCCTGGCTCACGCCGCCAAGCTGGAAAAATCCGTGAATAACCCCATGATAGCGCTGGCAGGTGCAGGTCACGCCCTGTCGGGTTAATCGTTCATACAGCGCTTCCCCTTCATCGCGCAGCGGATCGTATTCGGCGGTAATGATATGCACCGGAGGAAGGCCGTTAAAATCGTCGCGCCAGAGTGGGCTGGCCTCCTGGTTCCGTGGATCTTGTCCCTGCAAATACATCTCAAAACCTGAAAGCAGCGCATCGCGAGTAATAATGTAGTCCTGCCCGTTGCTGATGTAGCTGGCAAAGCTGGCGGTGGCGTCGAGCATAGGGTAAATCAGCATAAGTTTTGACGGCGTCCATGCCGCGTTGGCTTTAAGTCGTAGCGCGGTGACCAGCGCCAGGTGGCCGCCAGCGCTATCACCAGCGAGCGTGATACGCTTGCGGTCAATACCAAGCTGCTGAGCATATTTATGGACCAGGTTCGCGCCACGCTCGGCGTCATCGTGAGCGGCGGGGAAAGTGTGTTCCGGTGCCAGACGATACTGCACAGCAATCACCCGGCATCCGCTGTGCCAGGCTAATTGCCGCAGCTGATTATCGTGAGTGATAAACCCACCGCTGACAAAACAGCCGCCATGAAAGTAGATAATACAGGGGAGTGAAGATGCCGCATTTAGCGGTGAAATGACGCGAAATATCATCTCTTCCAGCACAATGTCTTCCGATTTGACGCGAATCTCCTTCTCACCCGCCAGTGCCGTGCTGGCAATATAGCCCTTTCTCCGGTCATCAATATTCTGCTTGCGTAAAGAGGGGCGACCCGCCGCAATAAACTCAGCAACTAACTGCGCAATGCCGTTTTCCAATGCCATGACGATCTCCTTTTTGCTGTATAAACATACAGTTTTATAGCCTGGTTTATCGTGAATGAAAACGAGAAATTGGGGGGGATGGGTGATTGTGGATAGCGGCTCGCAAAAATGAACGATTTGTTCATTGCAGCCTATAACCCTATTTAAACCACGTGTATGTTGTTCGCTTATTGAGCATGAATGATATACTTGAGGCATATATGAGCATGATGGTTGAAAGGGATATGGGCAGAATACTTCTCGATTTGTCCGACGAGGTGATTAAGCGCCTCGACATACTTAAACAGCAGCGAAATCTGCCTCGTGCGGAACTGTTGCGTGAAGCGGTTGAGCAATATCTTGAAAAGCAGAGTCAGGCTGAGTTCACTATTTCTGGTGCGCTTGGGATCTGGCAAGAGTGTGAATCTACGGCAGGAGTACGGCATGAAGCTGCCCGATGCCATTATTCTGGCTACCGCGCATGTTCATCGCCGAGAACTGGTGACGCGCAATACCAAGGATTTTGCGGGACTTCCGGGCGTTATTTTACCCTATGCGCTGTAAACCGGGCCGAATACACCGCCCGGTTTAACGCGGGAAATTACTCCCCTTCCCCCGGGAACAGGAACGGGTTAATCGAGCTGCGGGCGAACCCTTCTTGCTCCATTCGTGCGTCCAGTACCAATGAGGCGAGATCGTCGGCAACCGCTTCGACTTTCGGGTCTTTTTCCTGATACAGAATCTTCAGGTAAGTACCGCAGTCGCCGCAGCTTTCGGCTTTGATTGCTGCCTGCTCGTTATCCAGCGACCAGTAGTGCAGGTCGCGGCTCTGCTCGCAGTTGCTGCACTTCACGCGCACCACGTGCCACTCGGTTTCACACAGGTTGCAGTGCAGGTAGCGCAGCCCCTGAGTGGTACCAATTTGCACCATGCTGGAAACCGGCATTGAGCCACATACCGGGCAGAACTGGCGCTGTTCGCCATATTCGGCGCGGGCTTTGCCCGGAATCAGGCTGGCCATTTGTGCCCAGTAGAGCGACAGAGCAGCCCAGATAAACGGCGCTTTATCGCTGCTCACGGAAGCAAAGTCAGAGGCAAACAGCGCGTTCGCCATCTGCTCCAGCTCCTGCTCGGAAGCTTTCTCCAGGTTCTCGATAACCGCCAGCGCTGGGCCGCTCATCTCTGGCTTCAGCTCGGCAATCATCGATTGCAGCAGCGTGTGCCAGTGCTTGTCGCGCGGCAGAACGTGAATATCCAGCGGCGGTTTGCCCTGGTCATTCGCTTCTTTGATGCGCGCGGTGAGATCCATCTTCAGCGGGTGGTCGTACAGCACCACTTCCTGAGCGTGGGCAATCAGCGCAGCAAAGCGCAGGTAATCGCCTAGCGGATTATTCTCTGCCAGCTCGCGCAGGCGTTCGGCGCGGCGGTTATAGAGGTTCTTGAGTCTGGGGAACAACAACGGCGGAATGACTTCCGCCGTACGTTTCTCGCTCGAACCCAGCTCATCTTGCGGGATTATGCGAATACTCATTCAGATGACTTTTCCTGTTTCTGGCGGACTTCACGGTACCAGCGCGGGTGGTGTTTCTTCGCCCACGTTTTGGTAACCCATCCCTCCACCATCGCGGTAATGGTGCCTTTCACCCAAAGGGCGGCGTAGATATGCACCATGATAACCACAATTAACGCCACTGCGGCAAATGAATGCAGCATTAGCGCAAATCGGATCACCGGGATTGAGAAAGCAGGCGCAAAGTACGGACGCCAGATAACCACACCGCTCACCAGCAGCAGCACCAGGAAGATAATCGCCGCCCAGAATACGCATTTCTGGCCGAAGTTATAACGCCCGGTGTCACCTACTTCCTCGTTGACGACGATCTTACGAATATTCTTCGCCCAAAAGATATCATCCCGATTGATTAGATTGTGGTGCCAGTAGCGGAAAAACATGATGATAAACGAAGCAAACATGATGACGCCCACAAACGGGTGCAGAATTCGCGCCAGCTGTGGAGTCCCCATGATTTGCATCAACCAGTTGAAGGATGGGAAGAAAAATCCCAGCCCGCTTATCGCCGCCAACATGAAACAGAAGGCGGTGACCCAGTGGTTGATGCGTTCCGGCGCCGTGTAGCGCACGATGGTGTCACGTCGTTTCATTTGCGCACCTCGTCGTCTTTTTCATGCAGGTTGTCTTCTTCCTCTTCCGCACGGTTCGGACCGACCCCGACGTAGTGGAAAATACTCGCTGCAAAAGTGGCGGCAAAGCCGATGGCGGCCAGCGGTTTCCAGACGCCTTTCCAGAACTTCACGGTGGCGCTGATTTCCGGGTTCTCCGGCAGACCGTGGTACAGATTCGGTTTGTCGGCGTGGTGCAGCACATACATCACGTGCGTACCGCCAACGCCCGCCGGATCGTACAGGCCTGCGTTATCGTAACCACGGGTTTTCAGTTCGGCTACGCGCTCGCCCGCCAGCACTTTCATATCCTCTTTGGAACCAAAGTGGATAGCGCCGGTTGGGCAGGTTTTCACGCATGCCGGTTCTTGCCCGACGTTCACGCGGTCGACGCACAGCGTACATTTGTAGACGCGGTTGTCTTCCGGGTTGAGTCGCGGCACGTTGAACGGGCAGCCTGCGATACAGTAGCCACAGCCAATGCACTGCTCAGACTGGAAGTCGACGATGCCGTTGGCATACTGAATGATAGCCCCTTCTGACGGACATGCCTTCAGGCAGCCCGGGTCGGCGCAGTGCATACAGCCATCCTTGCGGATGAGCCACTCCAGTTTGTCGTTCTGTTCCACTTCCGAGAAACGCATCACCGTCCAGGATTTGGCGGTTAAATCCGCCGGGTTGTCATACACCCCAACGTTGCTGCCGATCTCGTCACGGATATCGTTCCACTCTGAACAGGCCACCTGACAGGCTTTACAGCCGATACAGGTGGTCACGTCGATAAGCTTCGCCACTTCTTCCTGGTGATCCCGCGCGCGAGGCGCGGGAGTAAAACCGTTAGTGGCGGAACGACGGATAATGTCCTGCGATTGATAAGCCATAGGTCGTCTCCGTTACACCTTTTCCACGTTCACCAGGAAGGACTTGAATTCCGGCGTCTGCGAGTTCGCATCACCGACGGACGGCGTCAGGGTGTTGGCAATAAACCCTTTCTTCGCCACGCCTTCATAGCCCCAGTGGATTGGAATACCGATGGTATCGATATCCTTACCGTCAACTTTCAGCGTGCGGATACGCTTGGTCACTACCGCCTTGGCTTTGATGTAGCCGCGGTTGGAGGAGACCTTCACGGTATCGCCGTGACCAATGCCGAGCTTATTGGCCAGCTTCTCACCAATCTCCACAAACTGTTCCGGCTGTGCGATGGCGTTAAGCAGCGCATGCTTGGTCCAGTAGTGGAAGTGCTCGGTCAGACGGTAGGTGGTACCGACGTACGGGAACTTATCCGCTTTACCCAACGCTTCCCTATCGCCTTTAAAGATACGGGCGGCAGGGTTAGAGATGACGTTCGGGTGCAGCGGGTTAGTGCCCAGCGGCGTTTCAAACGGTTCGTAGTGTTCCGGGAACGGACCTTCTGCCATCTTATCAAGGGCGAACAGGCGACCCATCCCTTCCGGCTGCATGATAAACGGCCCGACGTTGCTGCCCGGTGCCGCGGCGCTGTAGTCCGGAATATCCACGCCGCCCCATTTCGCGCCGTCCCACTTGAGGAGCTGGCGCTTCGGATCCCACGGGTTACCCTGCGGGTCTGCGGAGGCACGGTTATACAGGATGCGACGGTTCAGCGGCCATGCCCAGGCCCAGCCCAGCGTGTTGCCAAGGCCGGATGGATCGGCGTTATCACGACGCGCCATCTGGTTGCCGTCCGGCGTCCAGCTACCGGCGAAGATCCAGCAGCCGCTGGCGGTGGTACCGTCATCGCGCAGTTGGGCGAACGAGCTCAGCTGTTGGCCTTTCTTCACGATAACCGCGCCGGTGGCCGGGTCGATAATATCGGCCAGCGCCTTACCGTTGTTCTCCATCGCCACTTCCTCAGACGCGGGCTCATCCGGCGTTGAGTAGTTCCAGCTCATGTTCAGCACCTGCTCTGGTACCGGGCCGCCCTCTTCGGCATACATCTTACGCAGGCGTAAGAAGATACCAGCCAGGATCTCACCGTCGGTGACGGCATCACCCGGGGCGTCCGCGCCTTTCCAGTGCCACTGCAGCCAGCGACCGGAGTTCACGATAGAACCGTTCTCTTCGGCGAAGCAGGTGGACGGCAGACGGAACACTTCGGTCTGGATTTTCGATGGATCAACATCGTTCGACTCGCCGTGGTTTTGCCAGAAGGTCGCCGTTTCGGTGTTGAGCGGGTCAATGGTGACGAGGAACTTCAGCTTAGAAAGCGCCGCGACGGTTTTGTTTTTGTTCGGGAATGAGGCAACTGGGTTAAAGCCCTGGCAAAGATAGCCATTGACCTTGCCCTCGTTCATCATCTCGAAGTACTGCAGGACGTCGTACCCTTTGTCCCACTTCGGCAGCCAGTCAAAGCCCCAGCTATTTTCCGCCGTCGCTTTATCGCCGTAGAAGGTCTTCATCATCGAGACAAAGAATTTCGGGTAGTTGCCCCAGTAGTTCACCTGGCCATCCAGCAGCGGTTTAGGCGTGTTGGCGGTGAGGTAAGTTTGCAGGTCAGCCTGCTTCTCATTTGGCAGCGTCATGTAGCCCGGCAGGCTTGTCGACAGCAGGCCGAGGTCGGTCAGACCCTGGATGTTGGAGTGACCACGCAGGGCGTTTACGCCGCCGCCTGCCATGCCCATGTTACCGAGCAGCAGCTGGATCATCGCCATGGTACGGATGTTCTGCGAACCGATGGAGTGCTGCGTCCAGCCCAGCGCATACAGGAACGAGGCGGTTTTATCGTGCGCGCTGGTTTCTGCGATGTACTCGCAGACTTTCAGGAAGTCAGCTTTTGGCGTACCGCAAATCTTTTCGACCATCTCCGGCGTATAGCGAGAAATATGCTGTTTCAGCAGATTCCAGACGCAGCGCGGATGGGTGAGGGTGGTATCGCGTTTCGCGTGGCCGTTCTCATCCAGTTCGTAGTTCCAGGAGGTCTTATCATACTTACGCGCTTCGGCGTCGTAGCCACTGAACAGGCCGTCGTTGAAGCTAAAGTCTTCCCGCACGATAAGGCTGGCGTTGGTATAGGCTTCGGTGTACTCGCGGTTGAATTTTTCGTTATTCAACAGGTACAGCATCACGCCCGACAGGAAGGTAATGTCGGTACCGGAGCGAATTGGGGCGTAGAAATCCGCCACTGACGCGGTTCGCGTAAAGCGGGGATCGATAACAATCAGCTTCGCGCCATTATGGATCTTGGCTTCCATCGCCCAGCGGAATCCTACTGGATGCGCTTCTGCCGCGTTCCCACCCATCACGACGATGAGGTTGGCATTCTTCATATCAACCCAGTGGTTGGTCATCGCACCGCGACCAAATGTTGGAGCAAGACTTGCTACCGTTGGTCCGTGTCAGACACGCGCTTGGTTGTCGACCGCGAGCATACCGAGCGCGCGGGTGAATTTCTGGGTTAAGAAGCCGGTTTCGTTACTGGAAGCGGAGGCGCACAGCATACCGGTGGTCAACCAACGGTTAACGGTGGTGCCTGCTTCGTTTTTCTCGATAAAGTTGGCGTCGCGGTCAGCCTTCATCAGCTTAGCGATGCGATCAAACGCTTCATCCCAACTGATTTGCTGCCATTTATTGGAGCCTGGTGCGCGGTATTCAGGGTATTTCAGACGGCTTTCAGAGTGGATAAAGTCCACCAGACCTGCGCCTTTCGGGCACAGCGCGCCGCGGTTGACCGGGTGATCCGGGTCCCCTTCGATGTGGAAAATTGAGGCTTTTGCGTTTTTTGCGCCGTCGCCGAGGCTATACATTAAAAGCCCACAACCGACAGAGCAGTAAGTGCAGGTGTTACGGGTCTCACGGGTGCGCAGTAATTTATACTGCCGTGTTTCCGCGAGTGCGATGCCTGGGGCAAAGCCCAGTGCGGCTGCCGTGGTTCCTGCCATACCGCCAGCGCAGATCTTAAAGAACTGCCTTCTGCTGACCTGCATGGTTAGCTCCTTGTTTCGACATTGTCATTGCTTGTAATTGTTCTTCGTCGTAGTCAGACGAAGATTCTGAATACTGCGATGCCCTCAGTTCCAGGAGGGCTTTGGTTCAGAATACCACAATATCGGTAGGCTTGTTCTAACGCGGTTAACGACAGGTGAATGGATTTTGCTTGGGTTAACATTGAATCGTGATATTTATCACATTTAGCCCTGTATATCGCACTGATTTTGCGCGTGATTAACGAAGATAACCACAAGGTAGTACCTCTGGTTTACTCAGTCGTTTTGTAGCAGAATGCCGCGAAAAATGCGCATTGTGCGTTATTGCACCACAACTTGATCCATAATAAGCCTCAATTCCCTCCGGTTGTGATGGAATAGACGCCCCTTATTTTTGATGTCGTTCAGAGTATTTGCCGTGTTTAATGTTAAAGATGAAGTCGAACCCTCGTTGCAGCTGGTTGGTGCAGCCGAGCGAACTGTCTTCAGAAGGCCAAAGATTATGCAACCCACACAGGATATTCTCGCTGAAGAAGTTCCCGTTGCGCTGGTCTACAACGGCATTTCTCACGTCGTGATGATGGCGACGCCGAAAGACCTCGAAGCCTTTGCCGTTGGCTTTTCGCTGTCTGAAGGCATTATTGAACATCCACGTGAAATATTCGGCATGGACGTGGTGCCGGCCTGCAACGGCATGGAAGTCAGAATTGAGCTCTCCAGCCGCCGCTTTATGGGGTTAAAAGAGCGCCGTCGTGCGCTTGCCGGGCGAACCGGGTGTGGCGTTTGCGGCGTTGAGCAACTCAATGATATTGGCAAACCAGTCCAGCCGCTGCCTTTCAGCCAGACCTTTGATCTGGCCCATCTTGACCATGCGCTAAGGCATTTAAACGATGTTCAACCGGTTGGCCGTGAAACGGGATGCACCCACGCGGCAGCCTGGGTTATGCCATCGGGTGAGCTGGTGGGCGGGCATGAAGATGTGGGTCGTCACGTGGCGCTGGATAAACTGCTAGGCCATCGTGCGCAGGAAGGGTCGCGCTGGCAGCTGGGGGCGGCGCTGGTTTCTAGCCGTGCCAGCTATGAGATGGTGCAGAAATCGGCCATGTGCGGCGTCGAGATTTTATTTGCGGTCTCCGCTGCCACCACATTGGCGGTAGAAGTTGCCGAGCGCTGCAATCTGACGCTGGTGGGCTTTTGCAAACCAGGCAGAGCGACAATCTATACCCATCCACAGCGTCTTATCGGTGAGTAATTGATGTTCAATTAATTTGAATGATGCAAACAAATCCTTCCGCTTTTCGTTGAACGATGTGAGGGCTATTATTTATCACATCAAGGCGACACGCCTTATCCAAACAACTAATTGAAAGGGTTTACATCATGAAAAGCATCAAAACTTTTGTCGCAGTTATCGCACTCGCCGCTTCTTTCGGTACTTTCGCTGCTCAGACCGTGACCGCAACCGCCTCTACAATGGACGGTGCAGAAGCGAAAATCGCTGCTCAGGCACAGGCTGCTGGCGCATCGTCTTATAAAATTACCGAAGCATTTACCGGTAACCGCGTGCACATGACCGCTGAACTGAACAAATAAGCGATAAGCACCTGTCGAAAGAGCGCCCTTGGGGCGCTTTTTTCGTTTCTGGGGTTCTGCCGCCGGAGCCGGAGAAACTTGCGTCACCTCTCAGCTTTTTCACGAGTGATAAGATCCAGATCAATCTGTCCGACGGACTGAATCAGATATTTTTATAGGCCGATACGACACTGCGGACCCGATGGGTCAGATGTGCTTTACGTACTGGCGATATTCCGTTCTACGCCCGACAGTTTTCCGAGCTCTTTCCCGTGGTAAATAATGGAAATTAACATGGAGTGTTTATGTACAATAACAATAAAGTTATCAGTTACCTACAAGCCAACAAAATTCTTGCACTGAAGCTCGATCATGCTGTTTCAGCCGTAGGCGAACAGGTCAGAAACCAGGTTGATATATTAGGGAAAGGGACGACCCGCTTGCTGTATTACACGTCCTGTTTTACCGATGAGTATAACGATGTTTGCCAGCAGCAAAAGACAGAAGATCTGCGTTTTAGAAATGCAGTTATTCGCATTATTCAGCATGGTGATGTTGTCTATGAGATGCTTCGAATTTACTTTGAGGAAATATTCAAATACAAAACTAATGCTCAGTTAGAGTGTATTAAAAAATCGCTTATGGCAGTGAATATCCATATAGCTGCTAGCACTCTTACAGGTGCAGGGTACGCTTTAGCTGTTGCTACCAGCGTTCGTGTTGGATTAAATTTAAGTATACAACTCAGTGCCCTAACGGGACGTGCCGCGGGTACCGTCGCTGGGGTTGTTGCTACATATGGCCTGGTTCAGAAAGCGGCGGATAGCGCTCATCGTTTACACTTCCAATATCCAGCTTATTATTCAGTGCTTTACATGCAACAACTAGAAATGATGTATTTCCTGATTGAACCGACATTCGAGCATGCAGGTGCACTAGAAGCACAATGGTCGTCTGATTCCAATATAGTAAACATCATCACCCGGATGATCCGATAATCATGATTCACTCACTAAAGAAATTTCTACTGTGGCAGCTCAGGTTTTTATCATCACTTTACGGCCCTGTGATTCTCACGGTTATTTTTGCGTTGCTTCAGGGGTATTTTTTTCCTGATAGTCCTATCTGGCCTATAGGATTATTCGCCATTGTTATGATTTTTATTTTTACACGTTACTGTAAATGGTGATGGCGTGAATATCTCAGCTATTTAAATCATCATCGATAAGGTCCAGGTTGTATTATATGATAGAACCATTGTTTGAGCGAATTGAGGCGTTTAAATTACAATTGTATCGGATGATGAATTTATAATCATTATTACCAGGATGATTAGGTCGTTATTATGAATATTATTAAAAGATAGCATTATCTTCATTTTATATATAAGGAAATTATATGTCTACCCCCGCACACTTATGGCTTGAAGATGAAAATGGTTCGCCTATTGTGGGCAGTTGTCTAATACCACTTCGTCTTGGATCTATAGAGTTAAAATCATTTTCTCACGGTGTCACTATCCCGGTAGATCCAAACAGGGGAAAGCTGACAGGAACGCGCGTTCATCGCCCTATCACAGTAGTGAAGGAATTTGACCAAACGACACCTATTCTGTATCGCGCCGTATGCGAAGGCCGAACGCTGAAGAAAGCAACAATCAAGATGTATCGAATACTGGAGTCGGGCATCGAGTCTGAATATTTCAATATCATCCTGGACAATGTCAAACTCACGACGGTTTCCCCATATCTTGCTCCTAATGGCATGAGCAGCACCCATCTTGAAACGCTTGAATTGCGTTATGAGGCAATTACCTGGAAGTATACGGAGGGTAATATTATTTATCGTGATGTATGGAACGATAGTTGTTGCGCCTGATGACAAAGGCACCATGACACTAATGAGGTAAGAAAATAGCAAAGCCGATGCATCTGGGGGCCGTGTACTGTGTCGATCAGCAGGCTCAGCCCGACATCGGAGAGGTCTGCGACTGGGTTGATGCGTAGGTGCGATAGTGGTGTAAAATTAATCAATTTATTTGATTGATAACAACAAATCCTTCCGCTTTTCGTTGAACGATGTGAGGGCTATTATTTATCACATCAAGGCGACACGCCTTATCCAAACAACTAATTGAAAGGGTTTACATCATGAAAAGCATCAAAACTTTTGTCGCAGTTATCGCACTCGCCGCTTCTTTCGGTACTTTCGCTGCTCAGACCGTGACCGCAACCGCCTCTACCATTGACGGTGCAGAAGCGAAAATTGCCGCCCAGGCTGAACAAGCGGGTGCAAGCTCTTACAAAATTACTCAGGCTTATTCCGGTAACCGCGTGCACATGACCGCTGAACTGAATAAATAAGCTGCGAATCACCGTCGAAAGAGCGCCCTTGGGGCGCTTTTTTTGTTTTTAAGCGGTAGGTCGGATAAGCGAAGCGTCATCCGGCAGAACCCGCGCAAGTTACCTGATGGCGGCGTAAATACCTTATCTGACCTATCGTTTCTCTCCGCAGGCCAGCGCCTGACTATATAAATCCTCTGAAGGGCATCATTTATAAACGTGTTGAAATCTCATGTTGAAGTGGTTCACCTTTCAACCAGCGCTGGAATTCATCCAGTACGCAGTGAACCAAACGTCGGGTCTCATTATTCAGTGCCCCGGCAATATGGCTGGTTAACTGCACGTTAGGAAGTGTATATAACGATGATGTTGCATCGGGTGGTTCAGGTTTGGTGACATCCAGAATAGCGGTCAGATCGGGGCGTTCTTCCAGTATGTTGATGAGGTCTTTTTCGTTTACCTGCATGCCTCTCCCGGTATTAATAAATACGGCCCCAGTACGCATTCTTTGAAAAAGATTTCTATCAATAATACCTATGTTATCAGCGCGGTTAGGTAAATGGTTACTGATAACCCACGCACTTGAGAAGGCATCTTCCAAAGAAAGCGTTCGTTTATCCGGCCTTGATGGAATCACCACCACATCAAGGGCGAACGGGTGTAATAAAGTTTGCAAAGCCTGAGAGATCGCGCCTGCACCAAGTAGCGCGACCCGTTCTTGATAATTTCCGGGCGCGGAATGCTGATTCGCCAGCACTGAAAATTGTTCCGGGCAAGTGTATTCCCGCAGATTACGGTAATAGCCCTTACAACCTAATAAGATCTGTGCGAGACAAAATTCAGCGACAGGAACAGCATTTGCTCGCCATGCACTGACAATTTTTATCTTACGAGCAAGATAGGGAGCCGAGAAGTAATCCGTTGCACCCGCAGCATAAAAAACAACCTTCAGGCGAGATAAGTTATCCAGCTGTGCTTCACTTAAGGTGAACATGCCCCAGGTTGAAAATATGAACTCAATATCTTTTAGCGCCGATAGGTGCTGGTTGATATTTTCCGGGGTAATGAGTACAGGATAGAGATTGCAGCGAGAAGCAATGTCGGTGAGATGAATTGATTGAAAAACCTGATGAAATTTCTCAGGCTGACAAGAAAACAACGCGGCATGCCAGACCATAAATACTCCATGACAGGCCCCCTTGTTTAGAAGGGAGCCTGGTAAGGGTTAAATAATCCCAACGCCCGCAGCAGCGAAACCGAAAACAATCAGCATGATGAGCACTTTATTGGGGCTCACTTTTTTGTTCAGCAGCTTCAGGCAGCCCAACACCAGCAGCAGCGGAATCAGCCCGACGCAGATTTTGTCGAGGATCTCCTGCAATACGAATGGCTGCCCGGCGATAGTGGTTTTAAAGGTGGTGGTAAACTTCACCATGCTGGCGCTCATTGCGCCCACCATCATCAGGCCCATCATGGCCGAGGCTTTGGTGATACAGGAAAGCAAGCCAGACTGCGTCGCTTCGGCGATGTACTTCGAACCCAGCCGATAGCCCATGACCCCACCGTAGTAGCGCAGCAGTAAGCTTGGGATGTTGTAAATCAGCAGGAACAGCAGCGGCCCCAACGGGTTCCCCTGTGATGCGAGGCCGATAGCAATCCCCGTTGCAATGATGCGCAGCACGCCATAGAAGAAGGAATCGCCGACGCCCGCAAACGGCCCCATCAAGGCCACTTTGATACCGTTAATACTGGAGGTATCAAAATCCGGATTGGCGGCGTTCTCTTTTTCCATTGAAAGCGTCAGGCCCATAATGAACGGTGCCAGATGCTGGTTGGTATTGAAGAACTGGCTGTTGCGTTTGAGCGACTCAACGTAGCCGTGCGGGTTGCCGGTATAGATCTTCTTGAGCAGCGGCGCCAGGATCCAGCCGTAGCTCAGCCCTTCCATACGGGTGAAGTTCATGGAGCCCAGCAGTTGGAACTGGCGGAAAAACAGCTGGCGGAACATCTTTTTCTCGCTCTTGCTGTCGTCGACTGCGCTTACCGCGCTGTTGTGGATATCAGTCATTGAAGAACCCATCCTTATCGTCAACCGACGCGCTTGCGGCAGTAGTGGCTTGTTTATTGGCTTTCAACTGGTTGAATTCGTTGAAGCAGAGATAAACGGCAACGGAAGCGGCGATAATCGCGATGCCCATAATCGGCAGTTGCAGATAAGCCGCCATGGCGAAGCCAATAAAGAAGAAGGCCGCGATATTTCGGTTCCACAGCGCCTTGAGCAAAATGGCAAAGCCCAGAGCGGGAAGAATGCCGCCTACCGCCGTCATACCGCGCATAACGGTATCCGGAATACTTTCCACCAGGCTGCGGATCACATCGGTACCAAACAGAATGCCGAAGAAGGCCAGTACCGCAAACGGCACGCCGTAGAACATCGTCATTCCGAGCGTGATACCGAGCGCGGTGCGGTCGCGCCCCTCTTCAAGCAAAGCGTCATATTTCTCAACCAGCGCGGTATAAACCAGCTTCAGCACCTGGTAAACAAAGACCGCCAGCAGGCTGATCGGCAGCGCTAATGCCACCGCAACCGCAGGTTCAGCGTGGGTGAGAATGGTGAACGCGGTAGCCAGAACTGAACCCACCGCCAGGTCGGCAGGCACCGAGCCGCCGATGGTGATGGTGCCGAGAAAAATCAGCTCAAGCGTAGCGCCGATGATAATTCCCTGCTGAAAATCGCCCAGCACGAAACCGACCATCGCGCCGCAGATTAGCGGGCGTTCAATCAGCGGCTGGCCGAGCGTATGGTCAGCGAACTTGGCGATATACATCACCAGCGCGACAAGCAGTGCAGACGTTAACATAGCGACCTCGCTTAGCTAGCAGCGTTATCCAGCATCTCAATCAGGTTTTTCACCGGATGAGAGGGCAGTACCTGGTATTCCACCTTCACGCCGCGCGCGGCGATGGCATGAAAATCAGCCACGTCTTCCGGTGTCACGTACACGGTGTCGCTAATGCGTTTTTTCGCTGCTAGATTGTCGGTGATACGCCCAAAGTTGGCGACGTTCAGGGTTTTGATGCCGTCAGCCTGTTCAACGAGGCGACGCGCATCGGCGGCATTGTTGACGATCACCATAATTTTCATCGCCTCGGAGCGCGGGTCGTTGAGAATATCGCCCGCGTCTTTGACTGCCATGATCGCGCACTTCGCGGTATCAGGAGCCGCCATGCGCAGCGACATCTTCTGCACTTCGTTATTCACGATCTGATCGTTGGCGACCAGAATACGGTTAACACCGAGATGTTTGGTCCAGACCACGGCAACCTGGCCGTGAATCAGGCGATCGTCAATTCGTACTAAAGAAATCATGTGTAGCTCCAGTTAGCAAAAGTAGGGGGTCCAGACGCGGGAAAGGCGAACCAGGGCTTCGAAATAGAAATAATCGCCCCAGAGGTTAGGTTCGTTAATGCCCATGTTGCGGCCAAAGTTATAAACACCTTCACGCAGCAGGCCGTCCTGCGTGTGGGCAAAATAGCGCTCGCGCAAATTGCGCATCATCAGTTCGATGGCGTTACCGTAAGCGGGGCGTAGCGGGTCGGTTAACGGCAGCAGAGTAAGCAGCTCCGCCAGGCCGCAGGCGGCAACGGCGGCAGCGGAGGTATCTCGCGGCGCGTTATCCTGCGGCGTGAAAATCAGATCCCAATAGCAGACGAAATCTTCCGGCAGACGGTTGAGGTAATAGTGCGCCAGTTTACGCGCTAGCTCCGGCTGTGCAGTATCGCCGGTATGGCGGAAGCCCAGCGCAAAGCCGTAAATCCCCCACGCCTGACCGCGCGCCCAGCACGAGCTGTCGCTAAAGCCCTGATGAGTATCGCCGCGCAGCGGTTGGCCGCTGTGCACATCCATATAGAAAGTGTGGAAGCTGGAAGCATCTTCTCGCACCAGATAACGCGCGGCCTGCGCCAGGTGACGCGTCGCGGCTTCCCACCACGCGACGTTGCCCGTCTCATTGGCGGCCCAGAACAGCAGCGGCACGTTGAGGTTGCAGTCGATGATCATGCGTCCCTGGCGCGCCGGGTCGTTGAGATCGCCCCAGGCCTGGATCACGCCCGCCGTTTCGTTAAAGCGGCGATACAGCAGCTCTGCGGCGCGTAGCGCCAGACCGCGGGCGCGAAGGTTGCCGGTGAGCTTCCAGGCGTTGACGCAGGAGAGCAGATAGAGAAAGCCCAGGTCGTGAGTGTCGACTTTAATCTGCTTATCAAGACGCTCTTCAAAACTGTCGAGCAGCCCTTCCGCCGCCGTGCGGTATTTGTCATCGCCGGTCACTTCCCAGGCCAGCCACAGCATCCCGGTCCAGAATCCTTCGGTCCAATCGACCTTTTCTACCGCCGGGTAGCGGCCATCCGTTGCGCTGGCCGCCGGAAAGGTAGCGGTAAAGCGCGGCAGCATGGCATCAACTTTGGCGAGCACCTCGTGAAGCGCTCCGTTCAGCCAGCGCGAATCTAAGCCCGGCTGCGGCGTAAGGTAGCGGCGATCGAGGGTTTCCAGCGCAACGTTCATGGCTGTGTCTCCGTGGCAAAAAAGTCGTCGATATCATCATCAGCAGCGGGCTGGGTGGCCTGGCGAGCGGCGAGAATTTCCGGCTGCACGTTCATGTACTGCATCGCGCCGTTGGCGGCGGCAATGGCGTCTTCAAGACGTGATGGGGTATCCGCATGCTCGGAGAGGCAAAACTCCATCAGCATAATCAGATTGGCGCCGCTAATAACCTGAACATGCGGATATTTCACCAGCAGCTGTACGGCGGTGTTGTTGACGCTGCCGCCGGGCATATCGGTAAACAGCACCAGCTCTTTTTGCTGGCCGAGGGTCTGTTGGGCGAGGGCCTCAAAGCGCACCGCCAGTTCGGCCGTGGAGCCAATCTCGCCGCAGTAGGCGCAGATGGGCGTGACGCCGTGATCGTCACCAACCAGCAGGTTCAGCGCTGAAATAATCCCTTCCGCATAGCGACCGTGGGTTGCGATGTACATCTCTCGCATGTCGAATTCCTTCATTTTTTTTCGGTATCTGTTGAAGATGTTGCAACCGCCGTGCCATATTTTTATCTATATGATTTAATAGATAAAAAAATTAGTGTCCAGCGGTGTTGGTGGTGTTGATAGCGGCAATAATGGGAGTGTCGAAGCGTCTGCCAGCCTGCGCTGGCAGAACGTTTAGTTGAGCGAGTCGGGCGCAATCCACGGTTCCATGATTTCATAAATCATCAGGACTTCGGTGAGCGGCAGGGTGATGTTGTACTTACGGTTGAGCGCCTGGAAGAAGGTGTCGTGCACGGCGACAAAGGCCTGCTGCTCAAGCGTCAGTTCCGCCTCTTCACGATGGCGCACACCGTTGTTGACCATCACCCGTTCAATCATCAGCGCGATGTGCATAAACAGGTTAATGCGCAGGTAGCTTTCAAAATGAATTTTGTAGAACGCCTCATACTGTTTAATCACGGCTTCTACTTCATCGATAATCACTACCGGGTTGAGGAAGTTCAGGCGGCTGGCGACGCCCTCGACGGTAAACAGCTTCACCACCTCTTCGACCATGGGTTCTAACCCGCCTTCCATCAGCAAGCCGTTGAAGTAGTCTCGTTTAAGCACCTGGGCTTTTTCTTTGATCAGCTGTTCGACGCTGATGAGAGGGATATAACCCGCTTCCAGATCGGTGGTCGTGATGATAAGCCGCGTGCCGTTGAGCGCCGGGTCTGCGCGGGCGATTTTCCACTTCAGGTCGTCATATTCCATGGTGAGGATGTCGATCTCTTCCTGCGGCAGGTAGCGCTGGACGATGTCTTTCAGCTTGCGGGAAATGCCTTCACCGGAGATGCAGGAAATGATGATCTTATTACCAGGCAACATCCCCGCGTAGTAGCGCGTTTCCACCTCATAAGCGCCCTTAGCGCTTTCGATAATTGCCTCCATCGGCAGCTTATCCTGGATTTTTCCCGCAATATCCAGCGCCATGGCGGTACTGACGTTGTTAATGACCAGCAGCTCGCCGTGCAGATGCAGCTTAATCTCTTCGTAGATCTCCTTGAGCGAGCCCATGTCGACCAGGATGATTAGCCCGGCCCCCTGCTTAAGGCGCGATAGATGCGCAATCAGCAAATCGATAATTTCGCGGGTGGAAGTGGCGTTCGGCATATCGAAGGCTTTGAAGTAGTAACCGCCGGTAAGCTGGTTCGCGATACCGGCGATACTGGAGGCGGTCGAACGTCCGTGGGAGACGATAATCCCCTGAATTGGTGAATCTTCACCTGCCAACGAATGGAAAGCGCAGCTCAGCAGAGGCAGCAGCAGCGGCAAAGGCGCGTGGTTCACATGCCTCGCCAGCAAAGCCATACACTCTTCGGCCAGCAGGCGCGCCTTCCCGGAAACATAGTCAGCGATGGCCTGGAGCTCATCAATTTGCTCAGCGTGCTGAGGGGCATGCAAGGCGTAGGTCAGGCACAGCCAGACTGCTTTGCGGATCTCCTGCCCGCAGGCCACGCCGGTCAGGTTCTCCAGCTCATTCACGGCGTGCATGGTGTTTTGCCAGATGTAGCCGCTGTAGAGCGCCTCCTGCGAGACGATGCCGTTCACCGTCGTGAGCAGATGTTCGATTTTGCGATTGAGCAGCATCACGTTGCCGCTGTGGCAAAACTCGCGAAAAATGACTTCGTCATGCATGGCTTTAGGCAGCAGGGCGTGGGCATTCAGGTTGTCTCCCGGCTTGCTGGCCGAAATCACCAGCGTCTCCCCGCCAGGGTGCGCGCCGTGGAGCGTGATGGCGTCGGCGTCGCGGTTATCGCTCCAGGCGCTGGCGCACATGACTTTGATCTGGTTTTTCAGCTCGCCGATATTCCCCCGCACGGGTGAAGTAACGAGCTGGTGCATGAGCTGAGTATCCAGGTGGATATCTCGCCGTAGGCTCATCGCTTCCTGATGCAGGAACAGATTCACCTGCGCCACCCGCTCGGTCAGTGGGCGGGAGATAAAATTGGGCAGCGTCACGCGCACCGGAATACGGCGGCGGAAGGTATTGAGCAGCACCGTTTCGATATTTTCGGTGGTGGCGAAGATAAATCGTAGTGAAGCAGGGTGGCGCGTGCGGTTATCGCCCAGGCGGTAGAAATAGCCTTTATCCATAAACAGGAACAATTTTTCCTGGTTCTCTGCGGACAGTCGGTGCACTTCATCCAGGAATAGAAAACCGCCGTCAGCATCATCAAATGCACCACGCTTGTCGCGGTCGGCCCCGGTGAAGGCACCGCGCGTATAACCAAACAGGGTGGCGGACAGCAGTTCGGGATTGTTGGCGTAGTCGGCGCAGTTCAGCTCTACAAAAGGTTTATTCGCGGCGATAACCCCGCGATCCAGGGCGTATTGGTAAATGAGCGAAGCGAGATGGCTCTTCCCCACGCCACTTTCGCCAGAAAGCAGGATTGGCAACCCTTCACCAGGGTAGTCTACCGCCGAGCGGCATAGCGCGACGGCTTCTGCCAGGCTACCTTCGGCACCGGTCAAATTCATAAAGGCATCGGCCAGTTTCGACACTAACCTGGACGGCAGTACCCTTTGGCCCTCGTTGTGCTGCACATGAAAGCGAACCGGGCGCGTGTTTTCCTTACTCAAACGACCGTCGTCGCATAGCCTGTTCAGATAATGGCTAATGACGCTACGGTTAACCTGCATAAAGTCGGCGCAGTCCTGGGCCGTGAATCCTGAAGGGCTTTCCGCATAGTGCGTGAGTATTTTGTGGAATAATTTTTCTTTTGCTGACAGCGCCATTTTTCAATGTCCTGCATAGAGTAGAAAATAGCGTCGAAAATAATTGGACACTAGACACTAATGTTTTTATTAGACACTCGATACTCTCCTCGCTTATATAGCAAAGTGAAACCCTGTTTTACCTGGAATGTGATCGCGATCGACCGATGATTTTCTTACAGAAATCTATAGGTGGACGGGGAAATAATGAGTTGAAAATGAAATGTCAAAAAAATTGAATTAGTTGAGCAAATTACTCTGCTTTTAGTTGATGGGTATGTGGCCTATTATTTATCACATCAAGGCAACATGCCTTATACAAACAACTAAGTTAAAGGGTATATATCATGAAAAGCATCAAAACTTTTGTCGCAGTTATCGCTCTCGCCGCTTCTTTCGGTACTTTCGCCGCTCAGACCGTGACCGCAACCGCCTCTACTATTGACGGCGCAGAAGCGAAAATTGCCGCCCAGGCTGAACAAGCGGGTGCAAGCTCTTACAAAATTACCCAGGCTTATTCCGGTAACCGCGTGCATATGACCGCTGAACTGACCAAATAAGCTATCAGCTACTGTCGAAAGAGCGCCCTCGGGGCGCTTTTTTCGTTTTAGCGGTAGGCTGGATAAGGCGACTACGCTGGCATCTGGCAATCTGCGCGAATTCTGCCGGATGGCGCTTTGCCTATCCGGACGACTTTAGTTGATACCTGCCAGACGCAGCAGCGCGGTCGCGACCGCGGCGGCAATAATCACCACGATAAGCGGCGCTTTGCGCCAGGCCAGAAATACCGCAAAACCTACCCCCAGCAGACGCGCCGCGCCGGCGAAATGCTCACCCTCATAAAAGGTCGTCGCCAGCGCAACGGAAAAGAGCAGCACCGTGGCGGCATCGGAAAGCAGCGCCTGCGAGCGCTCGGAAAAGGCCAGACGATTCCCCAGCTTCGCGCCGCCAAGACGCATTAGATAGGTCCCTACGGAAAGAATGGCGATTCCGGTGATAAACAGCGTCATGTTACCCATTATTTTTTCCTCGCCAGCAGGCCAAACAGTGAAAGCAGAACCGGCAGCCCGACCGGAGCGAAGGGTACAGCGGCGAGCGACAGCGCTGCGCCGCTGCAGGCGCGAATTAGCGTGGTGCGATTTTTAAAGGCCGGGATCACCAGCGCCAGCAGGATGGCCGGGAATACGGCATCCAGCCCGATGGTTTCTGGTGCGGGCAATAATCGTCCTACCGCTGCGCCAAACAGTGCCCCGAGCGGCCAGAAGAGTGCGACGCCAATACCGCAGAGCCAGAATGCGGCCTTGCGCTGTTCGGGCGTGGGTTGCGATAAGCCAAAGACCACGCTTTCGTCGTTCATGATATGGCAGCCAATAAAGCTGGCGGCGCGTTTGCCCACCAGGTCGCGCACCGTTACGCCGAAAGGAATATGACGAGCGTTGACTAACAAGCCCGCCGCCGCAGCCGCTAGCGGGTTGCCACCGCTGGCAACAATCCCGATAAACATAAATTCTGACGCCCCCGCGAGGACGGAAACCGAGAGTAGCAGCGGCACCCACAGTGGGAAGCCGTACGCCATTGCCAGCGAACCATAAGAGACGCCGACCACGCCGACAGCGAGACACACAAGAAAAACGGCCTTAATCGTGCTGCCTTTCAGGCAGGAGAACATTTTTAATGACATCGAAATTTACCATATCGAACGATATATCCATTATAATGAACGAATCAGTGTGGTAGTTCAAGATGAACGTTTCGTTCGATAAATAAAACGATGGAGTTGTGTATGACACAGCCAATCAGCGTGATCGCGCAAAGCCTGGTGCGTGAGCGCGCAAGGACCGGATTATCTCTGGCCGAAATTGCCCGTCGCGCCGGTATTGCCAAATCAACGCTTTCGCAGCTGGAGGCCGGGAACGGTAACCCTAGCCTGGAAACCCTATGGGCACTTTGTGTCGCGCTGGATATTCCTTTTGCGCGTTTGCTTGAGCCGCAGCCCAATAAAACCCAGGTGATCCGCCGGGGCGAGGGGACGAAGGTGATTGCCGAGCAGGCCAACTATCAGGCCACGCTGCTCGCAACCTGTCCACCGGGCGCGCGTCGTGATATCTATTTGCTGACTACACAGCCCGGTGCAGACCGTATTTCACATCCGCACCCGCCGGGCTCTATCGAGCACATTATTATTACGCAGGGGCGAGCACTGGTTGGCCTGACTGCTGCGCCGGAAGAACTGAATGCGGGTGATTACATCTGCTATCCCGCCGATGAGCCGCATCTTTTTAAAGCGCTGGAACCTGATACGCTGGCGATTCTGGTCGCCGAGCAGAATTGATCGTCGATACGCACAGTTATACAAATAACCGTGCGTATTTTTATATCCATAGTTATTTTTAATATTATATTTTCATGCCTGATTTAGGAATATATAAATATTCTATTGAAAGCGAGTGAGACAATGTTTTTCTCATTCGACATGTTATCTCGCTCACGATATTAAGATCGTGCCTGTTTACCGGCTAAAATATATTAGCTAGTGTCTCTGTGCTTGTTATGGATTGTGTCTGTGCGTAACTGGCGATTTCTACCGGCAAATGAATATTAAAAAATACATTCATGGCTGTTATAAAAATACCAAAATTCAAATAGTGAATTTGGCGTTATTCTTTATTTCAAGGAAAGCAAATAATGAAGAAATCGACACTCTCTCTGGCGATTGGATTATTGCTGGTGGCCAATACCGGCATTGCGAAAACAACGAATATGACGTTAGAGCAAAGGCTGGCGCAGTTAGAATCACGTCTGGAAGCAGCAGAAGGCCGTGCAGCGAAAGCGGAGCAGCAGGTAGAAACGCTGAGAGTTCAGCAGGCAGCTGAAATTAAAGAGATTAAGGCCGCACAGGGGAATACGCCGGTGAACAGTGAGGCTTCCGCCGAAGAGACTCACATCAACGCCAATAAAGCTAATCTCATTCTGTCCGGTTATGGTGACCTGAAAATTTACGGTGACGTCGAATTTAATATGGATGGGGAAAGTAAGCATGGCTTACTCGCCATGACCAATCCCAACTACGACGGCGACCCAAGCAATGAAAAATGGGACGTTAACGGACGTATATTGCTCGGTTTTGATGGTATGCGTAAGCTGAATAACGGCTATTTTGCCGGGTTCTCCGCGCAGCCGCTGGGCGATCTCTCTGGGACGGTAAATATTGATGATGCGGCGTTCTTCTTTGGTAAAGAGGATGACTGGAAAATTAAAGTAGGCCGTTTTGAAGCCTACGATATGTTCCCATTAAATCAGGATACGTTTGTTGAGCATTCCGGTAATACTGCCAACGATCTCTATGATGACGGCAGCGGCTATATCTATATGATGAAAGAAGGTCGCGGTCGTTCTGACTCTGGCGGCAACTTCCTGATGAGTAAGCAAATAGACGACTGGTATTTCGAATTAAACACCCTGCTGGAAGATGGTACGTCGCTTTACAACGATGGCGATTATCATGGCCGTAGCATGGAGCAGCAGAAGAACGTGGCCTATCTGCGTCCGGTCATTGCCTGGTCACCAACGGATGAATTTACCGTGTCGGCGGCGATGGAAAGCAACGTCGTCAACAATGCGTACGGCTATACCAACAAGAAAGGCGAGTTTGTCGACCAGTCCGATCGCACCGGTTATGGCATGACCATGACGTGGAACGGGCTGAAGAACGATCCGGATAATGGCGTAGTGGTTAACCTGAATACCGCCTATCTGGATGCGAACAACGAACAAGACTTTACCGCGGCGGCAAACGTGCTGTGGAAACGCTTCGAGTTGGGCTACATCTACGCGCACAACAAGATTGATGATTACTCCGGTGTGGTCTGCGACAACGACTGCTGGATCAACGATGAAGGCACCTACGATATCCACACCATTCATGCGTCCTACCAGTTTGCTAACGTGATGGATATGCAGAACTTTAATATCTATCTCGGGACTTATTACTCGATCCTGAACAGCGATGGCGACGGTTATCACGGCGATGGTTCTGACGATCGCTACGGCGCGCGCGTTCGCTTTAAATACTACTTCTAAAAAATAAAGGCCTCTGGAAACAGAGGCCTTTTTCTTGTTATTGTGTGGGCTCGGTGCTTAATCCCGGCGTCGCTTCGCTCGGCCGGGCTACGAGATGACTCTTGTAGGCCTGATAAGCGCAGCGCCATCAGGCAATTCGGCGCTTATGCCAGGTAAAACACCTCTTTAAGCTCAGCGCTAACCGGGCTGTTATCCGGGTTGGACGGCATCACGTCGGTCATATACTTCCACCAACGCTGGCACACCTCGGTGTTCGCCACCGCGTTCCAGCGCTCTTCGGACTCAATCTCCACGGTTGCAAACAGCAGATGACGTTCTTTATCGAGATAAATGGCGTAATGGTGCGCGCCGTGTGCTTTCAGCACGGCTTCCAGCTCCGGCCAGATTGGGTTGTGGCGGCGCTGGTACTCTTCGTGTGCGTTGGCGTTCACCTGCATCACAAAGGCTTTACGGATCATAATGCCTCCAGGTACAGCTCACGAACCTCTTCGCGGCTGGCGGTGCGTGGGTTGCAAGGCGCGCATGGGTCGGCCAGCGCTTTATCCAGCCAGCCTTCAATATCGGCTTTGGTCACACCAAGCTTGCTGAACCCTTCAGGAATGCCCACGCGAGCGCTGAGTTTACGGATGGCGTTGATTGCCTCCATGCTCGCCGCTTCATCGCTCATGTTGCGGGTATCCACACCCATCGCCTGCGCCACGCGGGCAAAGCGCGCTACGGCGTTCGGACGGTTAAAGTTCTCGATGATAGGCAGCAGGATGGCGTTGCACACGCCGTGCGGCAGGTTGTGCGTGGCGCCCGGCTGATGCGCCAGCGCGTGGACTAACCCGAGACCGGCGCTGTTAAACGCCATGCCTGCCAGATACTGGCCAAACGCCATCTGCTCGCGCGCTTCCAGGTTGTGACCCTCGTCGACGGCTTTCGGCAGCCACAGGGTGATCAAACGGATAGCTTCCAGCGCGTTGGCGTCGGTCAGCGGGTGCGCGCCGACGGAAACGTACGCTTCCACCGCGTGGGTCAGCGCGTCCATACCGGTGGCGGCGGTGACGGATGCCGGAATATCGAGCATCACGCTGGCATCGTCCACGGCGATATCCGGGATGATGTTCGAGTCGATAATCACCTCTTTGACCTGACGCGCGGAGTCGATAATGACCGCGTTGCTGGTCATCTCCGCCGCGGTACCGGCGGTGGTGTTAATCGCCACCAGGTGCACACCGGCGTTCAGCACTTTGCCGACGCCGGAGTACGCGGTTGAAGGACCCGGGTTGGCGGTCAGAATTTTAATCGCTTTCGCGGTATCAATCGGGCTGCCGCCGCCGAAGGCAATAATGTAATCACATTCATTGTCCTGATAAGCGGCGTAGCCTTGTTGTACCAGTTCTTCCGTTGGGTTTGGGAAAACCTCGTCGAACAGGTGATAAGACATTTTATGTTCGTCCAGCGCGGTGAACAGGCTCTCCAGCAGACCCATTTTCACCAGTTGACCGTCGGTGACGATCAGCGCTTTTCCCCATTGCTTACCGGCAACCAGGTTGACCATATCGCCAATGGCGCCCGCGCCGTGCAGGCTGATTTTTGGCAGTGCTAACATAAAACTCATGGTGTTTCTCCTTAAATACCTAACTTATGAAATCCTGTTTTCCCCTCATCCTGTGGGGTGAGGGGCATCTTTAAATTCGTCTTCGTTGCATCACCCGGCGAACAATAATCGGCAGTGAAATCACCACGATCAGCATCGCGCCGATGATGATGGACATGACGATGCCGGGGACGTTAAGCAGGCTTAGCCCGAAGGTGACCAGCCCCATCAGAAAGGCGGCGATAATCACGCCGACCATGCTGCCGGAGCCGCCAAGAATGTTGATGCCGCCGAGTACCGCCATGGTCACCACCGCCAGCTCCCAGCCCATCGCAATGGTTGGTCGGGTACTGCCGAGGCGCGAGGTCAGCAGCACCGCCGCCAGGCCAGACATCAGCCCGACCAGCGCGAACAGCAGCAGGTTGTGGCGCTTGACGTTAATCCCTGAATACCATGCGCCGGTGGGGTTATTGCCGATGGCGTAAGTGCGGCGACCAAAGTTGGTTTTGTGCAGCAGAAAGGCAAATGCGGCGGCGAGCACGATAAACAGCGCAAACTCAAACGACAGTGCGCCCCACACGTAGCCCTGGCCGAACCAGGCGAAGCTCTCCGGGTATTTGTTCAGCGCCTGATCGCCGAGCAGAATGTAGGTAATGCCGCGATACAGGCTCATCGTGCCGATGGTGATAACGATGGAAGAGAGGTTAAAGCGCGTCACCAGCAGCCCGTTAAACAGCCCGCACAGCAGACCGACCCCCAGCCCCACGCAGACCAGCAGCGGTGTGTCCATTCCCGCGGCGGCGCAAAAGCCCATCAGCGTAGAACTCAGCGCGATGGTCGACGCCACCGACAGGTCAATTTCCCGGGCGATAATCAGCATCGCCATCGGCAGTACGATGATCGCTTTCTCGGTGAAGTTGAAAGTGGCGTCCGACAGGTTCCAGATATTGAGGAAGTAGGGCGAAGCCAGCGCGTTGCCGACAAACACCAGCAGCGTGACCGCCAGTAAAAAGCCTTCCCAGCACACCAGCCGCTGGAAGAACGACGGCGCAGCGATTTCCGTTTTAATCTCGTCCGGCATCATTATTTTGCTCATGAGCGCACCGCCTGTTTCTGTCGGGCCAGCGCGGCATCGCGCAGGATAAGCCGTCCTTTGCGTTTATTGCCGCGTTCGTTCAGCAGGACGGCAATCACAATGACCGCGCCGGAAATCGCCATCTGCCAGAACGGCGAAATGCCGATCACCGGCAGGGCGTTGTTGATGATGCCGAGGAACAGCGCGCCGCACAGGCATCCCACCACGCGTCCGGTGCCGCCCATGGTGCTGATGCCGCCGATGACGCAGGCCGCTACCACCTGAAGTTCGAAGCCGTTCGCCACATCGACGTAGGCCACGGCAAAGCGCGAAATCCACAAATAGCCGCAGAATCCGGCCAGCGCGCCGGAGAGGCAGAAGCTGACGAACTGCATTTTTCCGGCGTTAATCCCGGTGTAGTAAGCGGCGGTCGCGTTGCCCCCGGCGGTGTACAGCGCCCGTCCGGTACGGCTAAAGCGCAGGAAATAACCAACCAGCAGCAGCGCGGCCACGGCACACCAGCTCAATACCGGCAGACCCAGCAGCGAGGTGCGCGGCAGGCCGAGGAAATCGGCGCTCATCTGGTGCGAGTTAATCCAGCCGCCGTCGGAGAGCAGGAAGATAATCCCGCGGTAGATGCTCATGGTACCAAGCGTCACCACAATCGCCGGAATACCGAGCTTCCACACCAGCAGGCCGTTAATCATCCCCATCACCAGCCCCAGCACCGTCGCCAGCAGCAGCAGCGCCCAAACCGGCACGTCAGGATAGTGGAAGTTAAGCAGCGCGACGATCATCCCGGTGAGCGCCAGGTTGGCGGCCATCGACAGGTCGATGCCTTTGGTCAGCAGCACCATCATCTGCCCCAGCGCGAGGATGATTAAGATGGCGGTATCGTTGAACATCTCCACCAGGTTGCCCGGCGAAACGAACGACGGCACGCGGCTGCCGATGGCACCGATCATCAAAATAATGACCGCAGCGAGCAGCGCTTCGCGGTGTTTAAATAAGGATTGCCACATTTATGCTGCCTCCTTCCCCGCACCGCTGGCGGCGCTGACGATGGTCTCCGCGGTAGCTTCACCGGCCTGATATTCCGCGACCATCAGCCCTTCATGCATCACGATAATGCGGTCGGCCATGCCCATTACTTCCGGCAGTTCCGACGACACCATAATCACCGCCAGCCCCTGGGCAACCAGCTCGGACATAAACTGATGCACGGCGGCTTTTGAGCCGATATCGATGCCTTTAGTGGGTTCATCCAGAATGATCACGTCCGGATGTGTCGCCAGCCATTTGCCGATCACCACTTTCTGCTGGTTACCGCCGGAGAGCGTCTCCACCGGCTGCCGCCAGCTAAAGGCTTTCACCTGCAGGCGGCGGGCATATTCGTCGGCAAGCTGCCATTCGCGGGCGTCGTTGAGCACGCCGCGCGGGTTGAGTTTGCTCAGCTGCGGCAGGCTGATGTTCTGGGCAATCGGCAGTTCGATAATCGCCCCCTGCTTTTGCCGCTCTTCCGGCACGCAGACGATCCCGGCATTGATGGCATCGGCAGGCTGGCGAAAATGTACCGCTTTGCCGTTCAGGCGTATCTCTCCGGAAGAGGGGTGTGACACGCCGGAAAGCGCCTGCATCAGCTCGGTACGCCCGGCACCGACCAGGCCGTAGAAGCCGAGAATTTCCCCTTTACGCAGGGTGAAATCGATATGGGCAAATTCGGTCGGGTGGCAAAGATCTTTGACCTCCAGCACCACGCTGCCTTTTTCGCACGCCACTTTCGGGTAGGTTTGCGTGATCGCGCGGCCCACCATCATGGCGACCATCCGCTCTTCGGTTATCTCATTGATTGCGCCGGAGCCTACGTATACGCCGTCACGCAAGATGGTGTAGTGATCCGCGAGCTCAAAAATTTCATCAAATTTGTGCGAGATAAACAGGATGGCTTTGCCTTCCAGCTTTAAACGCTCAACGATTTGATAAAACTCCAGAATTTCGTGCTGAGAAAGGGCGGCGGTGGGTTCATCGAGGATCACCACCTGCGCCTCAAACGACAGCGCGCGCGCAATCGCCACCATGTGGCGCTGGGCTATGCTGAGGGTTTTTAAGATGGCGCGCGGGTCAATCTGCACGTCGAGGCGGGTGAGAATTTCCCGCGCTTTCTGGTGCATCGCAGGCCAGTCGAGCTTTTTCAGCCAGCCCTTGTAGAGGTACTGGCCGACAAAAATATTTTCGGTGACCGATAGCTCATCGAACAGCACGGTTTCCTGATGAATGGCGGTGATCCCCACCCGGTGCGCGGAGTCCGGCGTGGGCAGGGTAATGGGAATCGCTTTATAGAGAATCTCGCCCTCTTCGGGCTGATAAATACCGGTCATCACTTTGACCAGCGTGGACTTGCCCGCGCCGTTTTCACCGATTAATGCGGTGACCTTACCGGGCCAGAGATCGAGCTGCACGTTTTCAAGCGCGCGCACGCCGGGGAAGACTTTGGTGATCCCCTTAAGCTGCAGCAAAGGTGTAGCCATGATAAGTCTCCATCATTGGGGTTGTAGGCCGGATAAGCGATAGCGCCATCCGGCAAAACGGCGGGTGGCGCTATCGCTTACCCGCCCTACAAAACGCATCAGAAGATTTTCGAGAACTTATCAATGTTGCTGGCATCGTAGACGAACGGCTCGGACATCGCGCCGTTGCCGTCAGCATCGAGCTTCACTTTGCCCAGTTTGCCCATGCTGGCTTCGGTTTTGGTTGCCGTGCCTTTTACCAGGTCATCGGCAAGGTAGGTCGCGGCATAGCCCAAATCGATTGGGTTCCAGATGGCGAAGCTTTTGCTCGCGCCGGCCATTTCAGACGGCAGCCCCAGCCCGGTGACGTAAACCTTGCCAATTTTGCCCTGATCCTTCACCGCCTGCGCCGCGGCGACAATGCCGACGGAAGACGGAGAGACAATCACTTTCAGGTCCGGGTAAGACTTCAGCAGCCCGACCGCTTCGCGGTAGCTCTTATCCGACAGGTCGTCGCCGTAGGCCACGGTCACCAGGTTGATGGACGGATAGTTCGGCAGCACCTTTTTCATCTCGCCAATCCAGATGTTCTGGTTGGTGGAGGTTGGGGTCGCGCTCAGAATGGCGACGTCGCCTTTCTCTACGTTCAGCGCTTTCAGCGCATCGGCGGCAAGCTTGACGTTGGTTTCGCCAATCAGCTGATTATTCGAGGGGTTCAGGTGAATTTGACGGCCGCCGGCGGCAACGCCGGAATCCCATGACACGACCTTAATGCCGCGCTGCATGGCTTTTTTCAGCACCGGCACCACCGCATCGGGATCGTTAGCGGAAATGGCGATCGCATCGACGCCCAGGGCGATCAACCCGTTAAGCACTTCGATCTGCGCTTCAGCCGTGGTGGTAGTGGGGCCGGTATAAATGACTTTTACATCGCCTAACTCTTTGGCCGCCTCCTGTGCGCCAACGTTCGCGGCTTCGAAGAAGCCATTGCCTAATGACTTCGCCACAAGGGCAATTTTCACTTCAGCTAAAGCGGAACCGGACAACGCCAGGGCGGCAACGGTGAGGATGAAGCTTGCTTTTATTTTCATTGCTTGTACTCCACGGTTTTGAGTTAGTTGGTTTGCAGGTAACAGAATTTTTCCCCTGCGGATCGTTGCCCGCAGGGGTTATGCGATGTTCTTACTTGTACAGATTTAATGCGCTGGCCATCGGGGTCACGCCAAAGCGCTGGCCGAGGGCAATCAGTTCTTGCTGCGTGATGGTCTGCTTCATGCCGCCCATCGAGTACACCTTAACCAGCACTTCTGCCGATTTTTCGGCGGTATCAATCAGACCAAAGGTTTCGTCGAGCGTAGGGCCGCTGCCGAAGACGCCGTGGAACGGCCACAGCACCAGGGAGTGCTGCTGCATTTCGACGGCGGTTGCCTGGCCGATTTCATCGGTACCCGGCACCATCCACGGCAGAATGCCGACGCCGTCCGGGAAGACCACCAGACACTCGGTGCTGCCTTCCCACAGTTTGCGGGTAATCAGCGCGGAGTCGTTTTCCAGTACGTAGGTCAGCGCGATCAGGTTGGTCGCGTGGCAGTGCATGATGACGCGGTCTTTACCGCCGGTCAGTTTGATACGTTCGCAGTGTGACAGGAAATGTGCCGGCAGTTCGGAGGTTGGTACGGCTTCGTGAGTCAGCCCCCACAAAATATGGTAGCCCGCGCCGTCGCTATCGACTTTCACTACGCCGAGGTTGGCGGCCGGGTCGAGCTGCACGTTACGGAAGAATTTGCCGGAGCCGGTGACGATAAACGGCGTATTTGCCAGCATTGGCATCGGCTGGCTCAGGGCGATATAGCGCGGTTTGGCGTGGAAATCGGCGGTGAACGGCGCGATATCCGCGTCGTCCAGGCGCAGCGTCAGGTTGCCGCCGTTGCGTTCGTCCCAGCCTTTTAACCAGGCGTCAGAGGTGGCTTTAATCATGCCCTGGACGAACCAGGAATCGGTAATGGTCTGCATAGTCTTGTTGTCCTGTATACTTTGATGCCCGATGACGCTGCGCTTATCGGGCCTACAATGGCTGTTGTTTCGTAGGCCGGATAAGGCAAAGCCGCCATCCGGCAATCGCACTCGATTATTTACGCTTGTTCAGAATCTCTTTCTCGTAGCTGCGTACGCTCTCCAGCCACTGGCTGCCCGCTGGCGTATCGTTACGCTGGCAGTACATTTCCCATACTGCCTGCCATGGCAGGCATTTCTGCTCTTCCAGCAGCGCCAGACGGGCGGTGTAGTCACCGTCAACTTCCAGCTGACGCAGCTGCTCGGTTGGCTCCAGCAGCGCGCGCAGCAGGGCTTTTTTCATGTTGCGGGTACCGATAACCCACGCCGCGATGCGGTTGATGGAGGCGTCAAAGAAATCGAGGCCGATGTGCACACGGTCAAACAGGTCGTGGCGGATGATTTCGCTCGCGATAGCCTGGGTTTCGTCATCCAGTAGCACCACGTGGTCGCTGTCCCAACGTACCGGGCGGCTTACGTGCAGCAGCAGGCGCGGCACGTACAGCATGGCGGCGGAGATTTTGTCGGAGATAACTTCGGTTGGGTGGAAGTGACCGGCATCCAGGCACAGCGCGGTCTGGCGGCTGGTGGCGTAGCCCATATAGAACTCGTTGGAGCCGACGGTATAGCTCTCTGCGCCAATGCCGAACAGCTTGCTCTCGACGGCATCGATGTGATGCGCCGGGTCCAGTTTTTCGCTGATGACTTCATCCAGCGCGGCGGCCAGACGCTGGCGCGGCGCTAAACGGTCCACGGTGACGTCTTTCATGCCGTCAGGGATCCAGATGTTCATCACCGAAGGCGTCCCCAACTGCTCGCCAAAGTAGGCGGAAACGCGACGGCTGGCCTTGCAGTGGTCAATCCAGAACTGGCGAATTTTCGGGTCGGCGTGGGACAGCGTAAAACCGTCGGCGCTCAGCGGATGTGAGAAGCAGGATGGGTTAAAATCGAGGCCCAGCTTGTGTTTCTTCGCCCACTCAACCCAGTTTTTGAAGTGCTCAGGTTTGATCTCGTCGCGCGCCACCGGGGTGTCAGACTCCAGATAGATAGCGTGCAGGTTCAGACGTTTTGGCCCAGGGATCAGGCTCAGCGCCTGCTCCAGGTCGGCGCGCAGCTCGGTCGCGTTACGCGCTTTACCCGGGTAGTTACCGGTCGCCTGAATGCCACCCGTTAAACTGCCTTCTGGATTTTCAAAACCCGCGACGTCATCGCCCTGCCAGCAGTGCATCGAAACCGGTAAGCGGTCCAACTGGCGTAACGCCTCTTCGACATCGATACCTACAGCGGAATAGCGCTGTTTCGCGAGTTCCCAGGCTTGTTCAAGTTGAGTGGTCATGCGCAAAGCTCCTTTGTCTGTCGTTGTTGCTGAAACTGCGCAACGTAGCGGGCAATTTCATGGTCTGGATTCGGGGTGAATGTGGTGAGGCTGTAGTTACCGGTCACCACCTTGCGGAAATCGTCAACGTTAGTGAGTTCGTCCAGCGTCATCAGCTGGATGCCGATGTTGCCGAGGGTTGAGGCTTCAATCGGGCCCGCGACCACGGTGATGCCGCAGGCATCGGCGCACAGCTGGTTCAGCATCTGGTTCTGGCAGCCGCCGCCCACGATGTGCAGTTGGCTGAACGGTTTGCCGCGAAGCTGCGCCAACTCGTTGAGCACGTCGGCGTACAGCAATGCCAGGCTGTCGAAGATGCAGCGTGCCAGTTCTGCAGGCGTGGTCGGAACGGGCTGCGCCGTTTCGCGGCAGGCGGCCTGAATCTCGGCGCTCATGTTTTCCGGGTTGATGAAGCGGTCTTCGTTCGGATTAATCAGATAGCGGCAGGCTGGCAGTGCTTGCGTTTCGGCAATGAGATCGGGCAGGTTGCCAACCTTTTGTTCTTTCAGGACGCGCTGTAGCAGCCACAGGCCCATAATGTTTTTCAGCACCCGGTAGCGCCCTTCCGCGCCACCTTCATTGGTGATGTTGGCGCGCTGCGCCATTTCGCTGGTGTACGGGGTTTTGCTTTCAAAGCCCATCAGCGACCAGGTGCCGGAAGAGAGATAGGCGGCATCGTGGCCTGCCAGCGGTGAGGCAATCACGGCGCTGGCTGTATCGTGGCTGGCGACGGCAACCACCGGGATTTTATTACCCAGCGGGCAGATCCAGTGACCGATCACATTGCCGGGGTGGGTCGGTGTACCGAACCACTCGCGCGGCGCGCCGGTCCAGTTCAGCAGGTCTTCATCCCAGTTATCGCTATCGATGTTGACCAATTGCGTGGTGGTGGCGTTGGTGTATTCCCAGTTCATGTTTCCGGTCAGACGGAAGCTAAGGTAGTCCGGGATCAACAATGCATGAGCCGCTTTGCTGACCAGCTCTGGCTGTTGTTCAACCAGCGCCCGTAGCTGGTAGAGCGTGTTGAACGGCAGGAACTGAATGCCGCTACGACGATAGATCTCACTTTTACCCAGCTGTTCCATTGCCATGGCCATGACGCCGTCGGTTCGGCTATCGCGATAGGCCACCGGCAGGCCAACGCGCTGCCCGTGTTTGTCCAACAGGACGTAGTCCACGCCCCAGGTGTCGATACCGATGCTGTCTATCAAAATGCCTTCATCGCACACCTTGTTGAGGCCGATGCGGATTTCAGCTTCCAGCGCGTCGATATCCCAGGTATCGAAACCTTCCCGCTTATGCAGGCTGTTCACGAAACGGTGAATTTCGCGCAGTGAAAGCGAACGCTGTTCGGCATCAAAGCGCGCCAGCATTACGCGTCCGCTAGAGGCGCCTAAATCGACGGCCACACAATGGCGAAAAGTCATGGCAAGAGTCCTTCTATGAGTCATTGCGAGACAGTCTAGAAAAAGCGCAATGCCACAACCTTCTCGTTACTGACAGGCGAAATTAGGCGCTGGCAAGAAAGCAAAGATGAACGTGAGAGAGTTCACAAATTCCGCCGATGGCGGGGTTTTCAGGGGGTGTGATGATGACCGCATTTCCCGATCTTTCCGGCTGTTTCTTGAAAAAACGACCGGCTTTGCGCGGTTTGCTGTCAAAACGTCAAGGTCAGATCCGTTATCGGATATTACTATCCTGATAATCTTTCTCATTTGTTGAGGCTCGCGATGACCGTACTACACAGCGTGGATTTCTTCTCTTCCGGCAAGCTTCCCGTGGCTATCGAACCTCGACTTCCTCAGGCTGCATTTCCTGAGCATCATCATGATTTTAATGAGATTGTTATTGTTGAGCACGGTACGGGTATTCATGTGTTCAATGGTCAGCCGCATACTATTTGCGGGGGCACCGTTTGCTTCGTTCGCGACTTTGATCGCCACTTATATGAGCACACGGAAAACCTCTGTCTGACGAATGTGTTATATCGCGCGCCGGATGCTTTCCAGTTCTTGTCAGGTCTGAATAAACTGCTGCCGCAGGAGCAGGATGGTCACTATCCTTCCCATTGGCGCGTAAACCAAAGCACGCTACAGCAGGTCAGGGCGATCGTCGGTCAGATGGAAGAGGCGAACGACAGCACCGATATGATGTCGCTGGCCAATCGTGAAATTCTGTTTATGCAGCTGCTGGTGCTGCTGCGTAAAGGCAGTCAGGAACAGGGGGCGGTGGATAATGATGCGCGCCTGAATCAGCTGATGGCGTGGCTGGAAGAGCACTTTGCGGAAGAGATCTGCTGGGAAGGATTGGCGGATAGGTTCTCGTTATCTCTGCGCACGCTGCATCGCCAGTTGAAGCATTGCACCGGCCTGACCCCGCAGCGCTACCTTAACCGTCTGCGCCTGATTAAAGCGCGCCACATGCTGCGCCACAGCGATGAGAGCGTGACCGAGATTGCTTATCACTGCGGTTTTGGCGACAGCAACCACTTTTCTACTCTGTTCCGTCGCGAATTTGATTGGTCGCCGCGCGATATTCGCCAGGGGCGAGACACCCTGCTTCAGTAACGCGAAGGCAATCACCGTTTTTTGCCTCAAAACGGCTAATAATAAAAAGTTGTTAGTCGTGAGGTGCCAGCGTGCCAGGCCAGTTAATTCTTCGAAAAGCCGACTTTTTTGCCAGTCCATCGCAGGCGGTGGCGGTGGCTGACCGCTATCCGCAAAATGTCTTTGCGGAGCATACCCACGAATTTAACGAGCTGGTGATGGTCTGGCGCGGCAACGGCTTACACATCCTCAACGACCGTCCTTACCGCATCACCCGCGGCGATCTATTTTATATCCGCGCGGAAGATAAACATTCCTATGCCTCGGTTAACGATCTGGTTTTACAGAATATTATCTACTGCCCGGATCGCTTAAAGCTCAACCTTGACTGGGTGGCCCATATTCCCGGGCTGCACGGCTCGCACTGGGCGCCGCACTGGCGGATAGGCAGCACCGGCATGACCCAGGCGCGGCAGATAATGACGCAACTGGAGCAGGAGAGCCGTAAAGACGACGTGTTAGCCAACGAGATGTCCGAACTGCTGTTTGCCCAGTTGGTGGTCTGCCTGAAACGTTACCGTTATGCCACCGACAACCAGGCGGCGACGCAGAGCGAAGCCTTACTCGACAAACTGCTCACCGTGCTGGCGAGCAGCCTGAACCGTCCCTTCGTCCTTGATACTTTTTGCGAGCAGCAGGGCTGCAGCGAGCGCACGCTGCGCCAGCAGTTCCGCAGCCAGACCGGCATGACCGTTAACCACTACCTGCGCCAGCTACGGATTTGCCATGCGCAATATCTGCTTCAGCATACTGAACTGCTGATTGGCGAAGTGGCGATGCGCTGCGGGTTTGAGGACAGTAACTACTTTTCGGTGGTGTTTAACCGTGAGATAGGAATGACGCCCGGGCAGTGGCGGCAACGGAGTCGCGTTGCCGCCTGAGGTTCTCGGTTTAGCTTGCCATGCCTAGCCCAACGACGTTGGCGGCAATAATGATGACGACGCAGCCCAGACTCAGCACGCTAACGGGCTGGCGTCCGGCATTTTTCCACTCTTTCAGAATCAGCCCCACCAGACCGCCGCACAGCACATAGAAGCTCATGTGCAGCATCCAGCTCATATAGTCATACTGCGACGGAATGCTGGCGTGGCCCCACGCGTAGAAGAAGAACTGGAAATACCACATCAGCCCGCCCAGTGCAGAAAGCAGAATGTTGCTGATGATTAGCGGTTTTGCCAGCGAGAAGTCAGCTTTTATCGACAAGTTTTTAACTTTTACCAGACGAATAAAGCAGAAGCCAAGGTTCACCAGCGCGCCGCCGCCCATAATGACCACGTAGCTTGGCAGCGCGGTATAAAGCGGGTCGACCCCTAACGCGGCGGCCGCTTCGTGCATCGGTTTAGCGGCGTTCATGGCAAAGGACATCCCGGCGGAGAAGACGCCGCACATGATGGCCAGCATCAGCCCTTTCTTCAGGTTGAAATCTTCCGCTTTGATGCCCATTTTTCGTTCTTTCAACTGCCCGGCGCGGGTCACAATCCCGACGCCAATCACGGCGATCAACACGCCAAGCAGCGTCATCTGGCCGCCCTGGGTGTGGATGAGCACATCAAACTGACCGTTAATAATGGGCGTCATTAACGTACCGACAATCAGCGTAATGCCAATGGCAATGCCAATCCCCATCGACATGCCGAGATAGCGCATGGTCAGGCCGTAGTTGATGTTACCGACGCCCCACATGGCGCCAAACAGAAACACCGGCAGGAGCGTTGAAGCACTGAAGGAACGATAGTAGGCCCAAAAATCGGGCAAGAGCAGGGCGCTGACCGCCCAGGGCAGGACAATCCACGAAACAATCCCGCCAATAGACCACATGGTTTCCCATGACCACTGCTGAACTTTTTTGAACGGGGCATAGAAACAGGCTGCACTGGCCGCACCTATCAAATGCCAAAAAATACCCATTGTAATTGCATGGTTCATTGATTTTATCCTCATCCATTTTTTTGTCGTAGTTATCGTCTTCCGACAGGATGAGTCTAAAAATCAGGCGCTTTTTTAACCTTCAGGCTGTTGCCATCCAGGGGGATACATTGGCAGTACGTGGTGTAATTGGCTGTTCAGGCTCACAAAAAAACATCTATGCCCTAAAGTTATAACCTTATAAAAACTACGGCATTGATAATCATTTTCAATATCATTTAATTAACTATAATGAACCAACTGATTACGCGGCGTTTACAGGTTTGCCGCCCGACAATAATGGAGATGATTATGAGCTATACCCTGCCATCACTGCCTTATGCGTACGATGCCCTGGAACCGCACTTCGACAAACAGACGATGGAAATCCATCACAGCAAACACCACCAGGCTTACGTGAACAACGCTAACGCAGCGCTGGAAAGCCTGCCAGAGTTCGCTGCGCTGTCTGCTGAAGAGCTGATCGCGAAACTGGACCAGCTGCCGGCTGACAAAAAAACCGTTCTGCGTAACAACGCAGGCGGCCACGCTAACCACAGCTTCTTCTGGAAAGGCCTGAAAAAAGGCACCACCCTGCAGGGTGACCTGAAAGCGGCTATCGAGCGTGATTTCGGTTCCGTAGACAACTTCAAAGCTGAATTTGAAAAAGCAGCAGCAACACGTTTCGGCTCCGGCTGGGCGTGGCTGGTGCTGAAAGGCGACAAACTGGCTGTGGTTTCTACCGCAAACCAGGACTCCCCGCTGATGGGTGAAGCCGTTTCCGGCGCTTCCGGTTTCCCAATTGTGGGCCTGGACGTTTGGGAACACGCTTACTACCTGAAATTCCAGAACCGCCGCCCGGACTACATCAAAGAGTTCTGGAACGTGGTGAACTGGGACGAAGCAGCAGCGCGTTTCGCCGCTAAAAAATAATTTGCATTGCCGGTCTGTAGAAGCGAGTCTGATGACTCGCTTTTTTTGTATCCGCCTAAGGAGCAGCAGATGCATTTTCCGGTTGATGTGTTTATTGGCAAAATCCGCGACTATGACGGCAGTCGCCCAAGCGCCATCGCGAAGGTCCAGATGGATGGCGAACTGGAACTCACCGAGCTGGGATTGTTGGGTGATGAACAGGCCGAGAAAAAAATCCACGGCGGCCCTGACCGCGCGCTGTGTCAGTTCCCCCGCGAACATTATGAAGATCTGATTCGTGAATTCCCCGAACAGGCTGCCCTGTTTTGCGCACCGGCGTTTGGTGAAAACCTGTCAACGGAAGGGATGACGGAGCACAACGTGTTTATCGGTGATATTTACCGCTGGGGTGAGACGTTGGTTCAGGTGACCCAGCCTCGCTCTCCGTGCTTTAAACTCAATTTCCATTTTGCTATCAGTGACATGGCATCGTTGATGCAGAACAGCGGCAAGGTGGGCTGGCTGTACCGGGTGATTGCGCCGGGTAAGGTTTCCACGGACGCCCCGCTGGAGCTGGTGTCGCGCCTGAGCGATGTTTCGGTGTATGACGCCGCTGCCATTGCCTGGCATATGCCGTTCGATGACGACCAGTATCACCGCCTGCTGAGCGCGGCCGGGTTGTCAGTGAGCTGGAGCAGAACCATGCAGAAGCGCCGCCTGAGCGGCAAAATTGAAGATAACAGTCGAAGGCTGTGGGGCAAGTAGGCCGGGTGAGGCGCTAATGCCGATCCCGGGTTGCAGGCTTCGTCACCGTTCCCGGCGGCGCTTCGCTTGGCCGGGCTACACGCGGTTCTTACATTGCCAAAAAAAATCGGCCTGCATAGGCAGGCCGATGGTTTTAGGTGCGCTTGTATAGCGGTAGCCACAGCGTGAGCCGCAACCCGCCGAGCGGGCTATCGTCAGCCTTCACCCAGCCGCGGTGCTGCTGCATGGCGCTTTCGACAATCGCCAGCCCCAGCCCCGTTCCGCCTGATTCACGGTCTCGCGCCTCATCGGTACGATAGAACGGACGGAAAATCTGCTCGCGGTCTTCCGGGCTTACGCCTGGGCCGTCGTCATCAACGTGGACGGTAACGCCGTCTTTATCCACCGAGAAGCTCACGGCAATTTTGGTATGCGAGTAGCGCAGGGCGTTACGTACGATGTTCTCCAGCGCGCTTTCCAGCGCATTCGGGTTACCGTATAGCGGCCACGGGCCCGGCGGATAGTCGACGCTAAACGACTTGCCCATCTGCTCAGCTTCAAACGCGGCGTTATCCAGCACTTCACCCCACAGCTGATTAGCCTTCAGGGTTTCACTGACCAATGCGCTTTTCTGCTGATTTCGCGACATCACCAGCATGTCGTTAATCATGCTGTCCAGACGCTGCGCCTCGGTTTCAATGCGCTCCAGCTCCTTGCTCTCGCCGCTGCGACGACGCAGAAGCGCCGTGCCAAGCTGCAGACGCGTTAATGGCGTACGCAGTTCGTGAGAAATGTCGGAGAGCAACCGCTGCTGCGACGTCATCATTCGCTCGAGCGCCATCACCATCTGGTTAAAACTGGCGCCCGCTGCGAGGAACTCCTGCGGCCCGGCCTCCAGTTCTGGATGCTGACGCAGGTTGCCCTGGGCCACTTCATCCGCGGCATTTTTCAGCTTACGCGCCGGTTTTGCCAGACTCCACGCCAGCCATAACAGCAGCGGGGCGCTGACCAACATGGTGACGATAAGCAACAGCAAAGGCCTGTCGAACAGCAGGTTGATAAAATCGGACTGCGAACTGCTCGCCGGACGGATCAGGTATAGCTGGTAGTTATCTTCGCCGTCACGAATGGAGAATGGCCCGACTAACTCTACGCGGCCATACTTCTTCTTCTGCGGATGATCGGAGTTATCAGACTGGCCGATAAAGTTACGAATAATCTGCATTTCGTTGCGTTCTGCGCCGATCACACGGCCTTCGCTCGTCACCAGCAACAAACGCTGACCCGGCGGAGCCCACTTATCAATTGCGCGGAACAGCCGACGCCACCACATCAAATCGTTAGGGGGATCGTTGGCAAGCTCTTCTTCAACATGCTGCTCAATCATCAGGCCCTGGCGCTGCTCGCTATCGAGCAGCTCGGTCATTTGACGGGAATCGAGCTTTGGCAGCATCAAAACCAGCATCAGCACCAGCGCTAGCGTTAACCAGAAAATGGCGAAGATGCGGGCGGTTAAACTTCCTATCATGAAGCGGAGACCATCAGGTATCCACGACCACGCAGGGTTTTAAACCATGGGTGACCGTCTTTACGCTCTGGCAGCTTCCGGCGAAGGTTGGAAATGTGCATATCAATCGCGCGGTCGAACGGCGTTAAGCGTTTGCCCAGTACTTCCTGACTCAGATGTTCACGGGAAACCACCTGACCAAGATGCTGCGCCAGCAGATAGAGCAGGGTAAATTCAGTACCGGTAAGCTCGAGCGTTTGACCATCGAAGCTGGCTTCCTGACGACCTGGGTTCAGGCTCAGCGCGTCAACTTCTACGGTTGGTGAACTGGTATCGCTACTTTGCTGCTGTTCGCTCCAGTGTGAACGGCGCAAAATAGCGCGAATGCGCGCGACCAGTTCGCGATCGTTAAACGGTTTAGGCAGATAGTCATCCGCGCCCAGCTCAAGGCCCAGCACGCGATCCAACTCGCTTCCGCGAGCGGTTAACATAATGACGGGAGTCTGGTGTGTCTGTCGCAATTCTTTCAGCGTATCGATACCGTTTTTCTTCGGCATCATTACGTCGAGTAAAAGTAGGTCGATGCTGTCGTCAATCAGCGTTAACGCCTGTTCGCCGTCGTGGGCAACAAGGACGTTAAAGCCTTCCATATCAAGAAGTTCCTTGAGCAAGGAAGTCAGCTCGCGGTCATCATCAACTAATAAAATTTTATTCATATTTTCATCCCTCCGAGGCAGAAATTACGTCATCAGAGCCAGCGAATCCATGACTTTACGTTGTTTTACACCCCCTGACGCATGTTTGCAGCCTGAATCGTAAACTGTCTCTCGTTGAATCGCGACACAAAAGTTTTTGGGAGCATGTGATGCGCAATGTTATCGCTGCCGTCATGGCCTCAACGCTGGCATTCAGTGCATATAGCCAGGCCGATGAAGTCGTCACCAGCGTTAACTGGCACCCAGCGGAAAGTAATACGCTGCGAAACGGCCAGGGCCATATGTTCGACGGTATTAGTTTAACCGAACATCAGCGCCAACAGATGCGCGATCTGATGCAACGGGCACGACACGATCGTCCACCTGTTAATGTTAGCGAAGTGGAGACAATGCATCGCCTTGTCACCGCAGAAAAATTTGATGAAGCCGCCGTGCGAGCCCAGGCCGAGAAAATGGCCGAGGAGCAGGTTAACCGCCAGGTAGAAATGGCGCGGGTACGCAACCAGATGTACCGCCTGTTAACACCGGAGCAGCAAGCGGCTTTAAATGAGAATCACCAGCAGCGTATGGAGCAGCTGCGTGACGTTGCACGGATGCAGCAAGGTTCAGTACCGAGTCAGAACCTGTTTAGTAGCAATACCCGTAGCAACCAGTAACAAACCCTGTTTTTCCTTGCCATAGACACCATCCCTGTCTTCCCCCACATGATGTGGGGGTTTTTTTTGTCTGAAATTCGTCACCGCGCACCCCTCATACATTCCGCTATACTACGCAGATCGAAAGCAGGAGTGTTTATGAATCAATCTTATGGACGACTGGTAAGTCGTGCTGCAATCGCCGCGACGGTAATGGCTTCCGTGCTGCTGGTGATTAAAATCTTTGCGTGGTGGTATACCGGGTCGGTCAGTATTCTGGCGGCGCTGGTGGATTCATTAGTGGATATTGCCGCCTCGCTGACCAACCTGCTGGTGGTGCGTTATTCGCTGCAACCGGCGGATGAAGAACATACTTTTGGTCACGGTAAGGCCGAGTCGCTAGCGGCGCTGGCGCAAAGTATGTTTATCTCTGGCTCGGCGCTGTTTCTGTTCTTGACCGGTATTCAGCATCTGGCGCGGCCTACGCCGATGAGCCAGCCTGGCATTGGCGTGGTGGTGACGGTCATTGCGCTTATCAGTACATTAGTGCTCGTGACGTTTCAGCGTTGGGTAGTCAGAAAAACCCAGAGCCAGGCCGTACGCGCAGATATGCTTCATTATCAGTCTGATGTTATGATGAACGGCGCGATTTTAGTCGCGCTTGGCCTCTCCTGGTACGGCTGGCATCGTGCCGATGCGCTGTTTGCATTAGGAATTGGCATCTATATTCTATATAGCGCGTTACGCATGGGGTACGAAGCGGTGCAATCGTTATTGGATCGTGCGCTGCCCGATGAAGAACGTCAGGAAATTTTCGACATCGTGACCACCTGGCCTGGTGTAAGCGGTGCTCACGATCTCCGAACGCGGCAGTCAGGGCCGACCCGCTTTATTCAGATTCATATTGAAATGGAAGACAACCTGCCGCTGGTTCAGGCGCATCACGTTGCCGATCAGGTGGAGCAGGCGATTTTGCATCGTTTTCCTGGGTCCGACGTGATTATTCATCAGGACCCATGCTCTGTAATGCTGCAGGCAAACAGAGACGTTTGAACTTTCGTAGTGGTTGTATGAAATGTGAGCTAAGTCGGCATTATTTGTATAAATAACCGCCGGTTAGCCTGACCTGAATCAATTCAGCAAGAAGCGCTTGATATACTATCTCTACATAGAGTCGTTCTCTCCCCCCTACAATTGTGGGAGCGCTTCGGGCAGAAGAATTAATTTTTAGCATTCCTAAGTTCAGAGGTAGTCATGATTAAGAAAATCGGTGTGTTGACAAGTGGCGGTGATGCGCCGGGTATGAACGCCGCCATTCGCGGTGTTGTGCGCGCAGCATTGACGGAAGGCATTGAAGTCATGGGCGTCTATGACGGTTATCTGGGCCTGTATGAAGACCGTATGGTACAGCTCGACCGTTACAGCGTGTCTGACATGATTAACCGTGGCGGCACCTTCCTGGGCTCCGCGCGTTTCCCAGAATTCCGTGATGAAAACATCCGTGCCGTGGCTATCGAAAACCTGAAAAAACGCGGTATCGATGCGCTGGTGGTTATCGGCGGTGACGGTTCCTATATGGGCGCCGTGCGTCTGACCGAAATGGGCTTCCCATGCATCGGCCTGCCTGGCACCATTGATAACGACATCAAAGGCACCGACTACACCATCGGTTTCTTCACCGCGCTGAGCACCGTGGTTGAAGCGATTGACCGCCTGCGTGACACCTCTTCTTCTCACCAGCGTATCTCCGTGGTTGAAGTGATGGGCCGTTACTGCGGCGACCTGACTCTGGCTGCGGCTATCGCGGGCGGCTGCGAATTTATCGTAGTACCAGAAGTTGAATTCAAACGTGACGACCTGGTGTCTGAAATCAAAGCGGGTATTGCTAAAGGTAAGAAACACGCGATCGTCGCGATTACCGAGCACATGTGCGACGTTGACGAACTGGCTCACTTCATCGAAGCTGAAACGGGCCGTGAAACCCGCGCAACCGTTCTGGGTCACATCCAGCGCGGCGGCTCCCCGGTTCCTTACGACCGTATCCTGGCCTCCCGCATGGGCGCGTACGCGATTGAACTGCTGCAGCAGGGCTTCGGCGGCCGTTGCGTTGGTATTCAGAACGAAAAACTGGTTCACCATGACATCATCGACGCTATCGAAAACATGAAGCGTCCGTTCAAAGGTGACTGGCTGGAATGCGCTAAACAGCTGTACTAAGCCGCGTTTGCCCGGAAACGGGCAAGTTCGAGTGAAAAAAAAGCCTTCTCATTGAGAAGGCTTTTTTGTACGCATAAGGCGCTTATTCGATATCCAGCGCGTCTTCCGACAGGATGATGCCAGTATTGTCGGCATAGAGATGGTCGCCGGAGAAGAAGGTTACGCCGCCGAAGTTGACGCGAACGTCGCTTTCGCCGATGCCTTCGCCCGCCGCGCCAACTGGAATGGCGGCAATCGCCTGAATGCCAATATCCAGCTCTTCTAAATCATCGACCTGACGCACCGCGCCGTATACTACGATGCCTTCCCACTCGTTTTGAGTGGCCAGGCGGGCAAGGTCGGCATCGATCAGCGCGCGACGGACAGAACCGCCGCCGTCGACCAGCAGAATACGACCACGGCCGTTCTGTTCGAGCAGATCGTACAGCAACCCGTTATCCTCGAAACATTTTACGGTGATGATTTGTCCACCAAACGACAGCCGTCCGCCAAAGTTAGAGAACAGGGGTTCTACTACGTTGACATCTTCCTGGTAGATGTCGCAAAGCTCGGAAGTATCGTATTTCATAGGATTAACGCTCAGTTGCTGCGAGTGATTTTAGTATATCGCGCTCTATGCATTGTTGGCAAAATCATCAATTGTTAATTGATATTTGTCAGTTAAGCCAGCGCCTTGCTCAGCACAATTCCGATGACGAACAGTAGGTTAGTTAATAATGCCCCTTTTACCGTTCTTTCCAGCATTGGCGGCATCGCCTGCGGGGAGCGCTCGCGCATCACAAAACGCGCTTGTTTCACCAGCAACGGCGCGCTGAGAATAAACAGCCAGCCCCACGGACTATGCAGCGAGAGTAGGTTGAACAGCGCCAGGCAGACCAGCGTCCCCATCAGCAGACACACGTGGTAGCGGCGGGCATTAACCGGCCCTAAACGCACGGCCAGCGTGTTCTTACCGTTTTCGCGGTCGCTGTCGATGTCGCGCAGGTTATTGATATTCAGCACCGCCGTTGCCAGCAGGCCGCAGGCGGTCGCAGGCAGAATAATGGCGCTGCTCAGGGTGTGCGTCTGTAAATACCAGCTACCAATTACGCTCAGCCAGCCGAAGAAGATCAACACCGAGACGTCGCCAAGGCCAATGTAGCCATACGGGCGCGTGCCGACGGTGTAGGTGATGGCGGCAATAATCGCCAGCAGCCCCAGCACCAGGAAGCCGATAAAATCACCGGTCGTCTGCGAAGCGGTAAACAGCAGAGCAAGGCCAGAGACGCAGATAAGCCCGACGGTGATAATCAACGCGCGCTTCATCTGTTCCTTGGTGATAACCCCTTTTTGCATACCGCGCAGCGGCCCGATGCGGTCCGGTTTATCGCTGCCTTTCACCGCATCGCCGTAGTCGTTGGCGAGGTTGGAGAGAATTTGCAGCAGGCTTGCGGTTATCAACGCCAGCACGGTCACGCCCGCGTTGAAGTGCCCTTGCCACCATGCCAGCGTGGTGCCGACGACGATTGCCGCACAGGCCAGAGGTAACGTTTTCGGGCGCAGACTTTCCAGCCATGCCTGAGAGCGGCTTACAGGTGTATTTGTCATAATAATTAGCCAATAAAAATGGGGCTTTTCAGCCCCATCAATTAAAGATGAAAATGCAGTGACCGCGATTATAGGATAAAACGGCTCAGATCTTCATCTGCGACTAATGCATCCAGATGTTTGCTCACATATTCCGCATCAATTGTGATGCTTTGACCGTTGAGGTCGCTGGCGTCATAGGAGATATCTTCCATCAGACGTTCCAGAACGGTGTGCAGACGACGAGCACCGATATTTTCGGTGGTTTCGTTCACCTGCCACGCCGCTTCGGCGATACGCTTGATACCGGATTCAGTGAACTCGATGTTCACGCCTTCGGTGGCCATCAACGCCTTGTACTGTACGGTAACAGAGGCATTTGGCTCGGTCAGGATGCGCTCGAAGTCGCTGGTGGTCAGCGCCTGCAGCTCAACGCGAATCGGCAGACGACCCTGTAATTCAGGGATCAGATCTGACGGCTTCGCCACCTGGAATGCGCCGGAGGCGATAAACAGGATGTGGTCGGTTTTGACCATACCGTGTTTGGTGGAGACGGTGCAGCCTTCAACCAGCGGCAGCAGGTCGCGCTGTACACCTTCACGGGAAACGTCCGGGCCGGAGGATTCGCCGCGCTTACAGATTTTGTCGATTTCGTCGATAAACACGATGCCGTGCTGCTCAACCGCGTCGATAGCGTCTTGCTTCAGCTCTTCCGGGTTCACCAGCTTCGCCGCTTCTTCTTCAATCAGCAGCTTCATCGCATCTTTGATTTTCAGCTTACGCGGTTTCTGCTTCTGGCCGCCCAGGTTCTGGAACATGGACTGCAGCTGGCTGGTCATCTCTTCCATGCCCGGAGGGGACATGATTTCGACGCCCATCGGCGCTGCGGCGAGATCGATCTCAATCTCTTTGTCGTCCAGCTGGCCTTCACGCAGTTTCTTGCGGAATGCCTGGCGCGCTGCGGAAGGCTCGGCCTGTTGCTCTGCCTGGCCCCAGTTGTTTTTAGCCGGTGGGATCAGCACGTCGAGAATGCGCTCTTCCGCCATCTCTTCTGCGCGGTAGCGGTTCTTCTCGATAGACTGAACGCGTACCATTTTGATAGCAGAATCGGTCAGATCGCGGATGATAGAATCCACTTCTTTACCCACATAGCCCACTTCGGTGAACTTAGTGGCTTCGACTTTGATGAACGGTGCGTTGGCGAGCTTCGCCAGACGACGGGCGATTTCGGTTTTACCGACGCCGGTTGGGCCGATCATCAGAATATTTTTCGGCGTCACTTCGTGGCGCAGCTCTTCGTCGAGCTGCATACGGCGCCAGCGGTTACGTAAGGCGATAGCGACAGAACGCTTAGCCGCGTCCTGACCGATAATGTGTTTGTTCAGCTCGCTGACAATTTCGCGTGGGGTCATTTCAGACATGGGAGATCCTTACGCCTTAGACGGTAATTCTTCAATGGTGTGGAAATGGTTGGTATAGATGCAGATGTCGCCTGCGATATCCAACGCTTTTTCAGCAATTTCGCGCGCGCTAAGCTCGGTATTTTCCAGCATGGCGCGGGCAGCGGCCTGGGCGTACGGGCCGCCAGAGCCGATAGCAATCAGGTCGTTTTCTGGCTGCACGACGTCACCGTTCCCGGTGATGATAAGCGATGCGGTTTCGTCCGCGACCGCCAGCAGGGCTTCCAGCTTGCGCAGCATACGGTCAGTACGCCAGTCTTTCGCCAGCTCAACGGCGGCTTTGACCAGATGGCCCTGGTGCATTTCCAGCTTACGTTCAAACAGTTCGAACAGCGTGAAGGCGTCCGCGGTGCCGCCAGCAAAACCAGCGATCACTTTGTCGTTATACAGACGGCGGACTTTTTTCACGTTGCCTTTCATGACGGTATTGCCCAACGTGGCCTGACCATCACCGGCGATTACGACGTGGCCGTTACGGCGAACACTTACTATTGTTGTCACGAGCAGACCCCTTTGTTGCAAATACGAGATATAGGGGCCCCGTATCGCTTTAACGCGTACGGGGCAGAATGTAAGTATAGATGGGGGGGTTTTTGGGGGTTTCAACCCCCGGAGGCGAGCCTAATGCAGTTTCCGTGACCCGCCAGCTTCAGGCGGGCGATGGTGTTATCGACGTTCTCTTTGCCTTTGACCGGGCCGATGACCACGCGATTCCAGCCGTTGTTGGTGGTGATTCTGGAATCAAAGCCTTCAAATGCCAGCTGCGCGCGGACGGTTTCCGCCTGCTCAGCACCTTTGAACGAACCACACTGTACCATCCAGCGGCGATCGTCTTTTTTCTCTGGCTTCGGCGGTGGCGTCACTTCACGCACTTCCGGGATACCGTTATTGCTCTGCGCTTTTGGCTGCGAGGCAGCGGTATGCGCTGGCGTTTGCAACAGATCCTGATACGGCGCCTTGTTGGAGACCGTTGCCTTTGGCGCCTGCTGGGTTTGATGCTGCTGCTGAACCGGCTGCGGCGCGCGCGTTTGTGGCTGCTGTACGACCTGCTGCTGCGACCACTGCTGTTGCTGAGCCTGCTGCGCCAGGCGCTGGCGCTGCAAGGTCTGTTGGCGCTGGGCTGGCGTTTGCTCGTTCCACGGCACTTCCGTCAGCTGCGTTGGCTGCTGGCGCATATCCGCCTGCATCTGGGCCAACAGCTGGCGCTGCTCGTCGGTAAGCTGATTCGGGTTGATCACTTCCCCGCCCGCAGACGGTTCGGTTGGCGCACGTACGCCTGGCTGGCGGCTTTCCAGCTCTTTGATATAGCGCCAGCGCTCTTCCGGCTTCGGCGGCAGGCCGTTCCCGGTCACCTGGCGGCTCTGAAGTGATTCAGACTCTTCTTTCTTATGATGCGTGATGAAGTACAAACCGCCGATAAAGGCGACGACAACCGCGGCAGCAATCGCCACCATGGCAGGAGAGACTGCCGGAAAGTTACTTTGCTTTTTCCGTGTATTCCGTGAAGCGCTGTTCTTGCGCCGCGAAGGTGCCTGTTGGCTGCGGCGTACATAGTCTCGTTGTGCCACTATCGTTTCGCTGTCTTTTTCCGTTAGTTAGCCCGACATGTTACTTAAGCGACGGGGCTTTGACCAGACAAGCAAGTCCTAAAGCACCCTGCTTTACATCAAATTTTGCTTGTACTGCCACGAATGATCAGTTCGCAATCCAGCAGACGCGAACCACTATCAACAAACTGCCCGCTCAGTTGATTCAGCAACAGCAGCATGGCTTCCCGACCAATATCGAAACGTGGTTGAGAAACGGTGGTTAACGGCGGGTCGCAAAACTCAGCCAGCGAGATGTTATCGAAGCCAATAATGGACAGGTCATCCGGGACTTTCAGCCCCTGACGTTTAGCGTAAGAGAGTGCGCCCAGCGCCATAATATCGCTGTGACAGAAAATGGCGGTTGGCGGCTGAGGCAGTGCCAGCAGCTGTTCCAGTGCGTTAGCGCCGGCTTCATAGGTGAAGTTGCCGCGGGCGATATAGTGAGGGTCAACGGTGATACCGCAGCGACGCAGCGCCTGCACGTAACCTTGCAGACGATAATGGCACAGCGGCATCTCTTCCGGCCCGGCGATACAGGCGATACGCTGGTGGCCGAGTTCGTGAAGATAGTTAACGGCATCGAACGAGGCGGTGAGGTTGTCGATGTGTACCGTCGGCAGCCCCAGTTCGGGAGCAAATTCGTTGGCCATCACCATTGGCGGCAGATTGCGCTGCTCTTCAATGCTGGCGTCGAACGGCAGACGCGAACCCAGCAGCAGCATGCCGTCAATTTGCTTGGTGATGATTAAATCGATGAAGGTTTTTTCCTGCTGATTCTGGTGCGCACAGTCGCCAATTAGCACCAGATAACCCTGAGCCGCTGCCGTCACCTCGATCCCGCGGATCACTTCGCTAAAGAAGGGATCGCAAATATCCGGAACGATAACCAGAATCGTGCGCGACTCATTGCGCTTCATGTTACGTCCCTGCATCTGCGGCAGGTAGCCCACTTCCAGCGCCGCTTGCTCCACGCGGTTACGCGTCGCCTGCGAGACTTTCTCTGGGTTCATCAATGCACGAGATACGGTTGCCGTAGAGACATTCGCTTGCAGGGCAACATCCTTCATGGTTGCGGCAACAACCGGTTTTTTAGCCTTCACCTGATTTTCTCCTCGCTAACTGGCGCAGGCACGTCCTATGTGACCTGACATCTGACACACTTTTATCAGATAGTTAGGGGGATCCGTTACAGAATTTTCATCAAAAATGTGATGTTTGTTTGATTTCTAGATCCCGCTCGCAACTCTGCATTAACCTTCGATTGGGTCAACGTCGAGAACCCACTTCACCTTGCGGGATTCCGGCAGCGTATTGATGAGCGCGAGGCTCGCCGTGACAATATGCTGCAGGCGAATGCGCGAAGGGTGCTGAAGCAGTATCTGCCAGCGGTAGCGGCCGCCACGTTTCGGCGCCAACGCCGGAACCGGGCCAATCACCCATAGCTTGTCGTCCGCCAGCGGGCTGGCCTGTATCAGGTTACGCAACTGCTGCAGGAATACCGGTGCCTGCTGGTTGTTGTGATCTTCGGCGCGAATCAGCACGTGGCTGGTGTACGGCGGCAGCTGCATGGTCTGGCGTTCCGCCAGCGCCTGCTCGGCGAAGGCGTTGTAGCCTTTATAAAGCAGCGTTTGCAGCAGCGGGTGGTCAGGGTGGTGCGTTTGCAAAACCACTTCACCCTGCTTACCCGCGCGCCCGGCGCGGCCGGAAACCTGGGTATAAAGCTGGGCAAAGCGTTCCGCTGAGCGGAAATCAGCGGAGAACAGCGCACCATCGACGTCCAGCAGGGCCACCAGCGTGACGTCGGGGAAGTGGTGACCTTTCGCCAGCATCTGGGTGCCAATCAGGATACGCGCGCCGCCGCGATGCACTTCTGCCAGATGCTGTTCCAGTGCGCCTTTACGGCTGGTGGTATCGCGGTCTATACGCGAGAGCGGCACGCCGGGGAACATCGGCGCTAATACTTGCTCCAACTGCTCGGTGCCCAAGCCCACCGGCACCATGTGCGTTGAGCCGCAGGATGGGCACTGGCGCGGAATAGGGCGCTGGCTGTCACAGTGATGGCAGCGCAGATGATGCTGCGCCTGGTGCAGCGTGTAGTAGCTGTCGCAACGCGGACATTCGGCAATCCAGCCGCAGTCGTGGCACAGCAGCGTAGGGGCGAATCCACGGCGGTTGAGGAATAAAATGACCTGGTTATCGGCCTGCAAATGCTGGCGCATGCGGTTGATCAGCGCCGGAGAAAGCCCGGCCTGAAGCTGCTGGCCTTTCAAATCCAGCACGTGCTGGGTTGCCGGACGGGCGTTACCCGCGCGACGCGTTAAACGCAGCAGGCGATACTTGTGCTGACGTACGTTGAGCAGGGTTTCCAGCGCCGGTGTCGCCGAGCCGAGGATTATGGGGATCTGCTCGCTGTGCGCGCGCCATACCGCAAGGTCGCGGGCGTGATAACGCCAGCCTTCCTGCTGCTTATAGGAGCTATCATGCTCTTCGTCGATGACAATGACGCCGAGATTTTTAAACGGCGTAAACAGCGATGAACGGGTGCCGATGACGATCGCCGCTTCACCGCTTTTGGCCTTGAGCCAGGCAGCCATGCGCTCGCTGTCGTTCAGTGCCGAGTGCAGCACTTCTACCGGCGCATTAAAGCGCTCGCGGAAACGGGCGATAGTTTGCGGCGTGAGGCCGATTTCCGGCACCATGACCAGCGCTTGTTTACCCTGCGCCAGCACGTTTTCCAGCACGCTAAGGTAGACTTCCGTTTTGCCTGAACCGGTGATGCCTTCCAGCAGCCAGGCGGAAAATTCATCGGACCCGCTGTGAATCGCTCCCACGGCGGTTGCCTGTTCGGTGTTCAGGCGCAGGCGTTCACCGGGCACGGAATAGGTGGTGCGCCAGTCGATGGTTTCCGGCGCAATACTGCCCAGCTCGCAAAGCCCTTTGCTACGCAGCGACTGCATTGCGCTTTCATTAAACTCCATCTCCGCGACCTGATGGCGCCAGATTTTCCCCTGACGCAGTGCGGCCAGCGCCTGCTGCTGTTTTGGCGAGCGCTTGAGGCTGTTAATGTCCACCGCCTGTCCCTGCTCAGTGGCAAACCAGAACCACTGCGGCGTGGCGCTGGCGGGTTTCCCCTGGCGCAGTAAAATGGGCAGCGCGTGGAACAACACGTCGCCAATCGGGTGATGGTAATAGTCCGCCGCCCACAACAGCAGCCGCCAGACGGAAGTGGAGAAGACCGGCTCGCCGTCCAGCACTTCGATGACCGCTTTTAGCTCATCGCGCGGCAGCTCGCTGCTCTCATTGACCGAGACGACAATCCCCACGCGTTCCTGTTTACCAAACGGCACGCGCACGCGGCAGCCCGCTTTCGCGCTGAGGTCATCAGGCAGCAGGTAGTCAAAGGTGCGGGGCAGCGGAACAGGCAGGGCAACGTGAGCAACGGGCATGTTTTCTTCCTGACTTGAAATCTGGCGAGACAGTATACACATTGTGGTAAGGGAGCGCGGATCAGTTTGCATCTGCTGGTCAAATTCTGTATGATTCGCCGCCTTTGATGCATCTTTGTATCATCGACCTATACTATTAACATCGCGTGGTGTCTGGCGTTAGGGCTGGAAGAGCGACGCGGCCTTAACCGAGGTTTTCCCATGAAAAAAGATATTCACCCGAAATACGAAGAAATTACTGCAACTTGTTCTTGCGGTAACGTCATGCAGATCCGCTCTACCGTTGGTCACAACCTGAACCTGGACGTGTGCGGTAAATGCCACCCGTTCTATACTGGCAAGCAGCGTGATGTTGCTACCGGTGGCCGTGTTGACCGCTTCAACAAGCGTTTCAGCATCCCAGGCAGCAAGTAAGTTGCCAAGCGAAAAAAGCGCCTCAGGGCGCTTTTTTTGTCTCTGAATGTCGGCAGTCGTAAAATTTTTTGTGACGAGCGTCACGAAAATATTGCGCCGTGCTGCGGATAAGCTTATTATTTGCCCATCAAACGACCACAAAATAACTATGGGTAAAGGTGTGACTATGCTGACCGCAATCAAAAACGTTTTTGTTTCTTACCTGATCTCTATGTCTGAACTGCATCCTGAAGTAACACGCTTCTAAGACGCTGAAAAAATTCGAAAAAAAAGCAGAAAGTAATTTCTGCTTTTTTTATGCCTGCCAATCAGTATTCCCACGTATCCGGGTCAATTCCCAGTTCACGCATAATTTCTTTCGCCGCTTCCGGAATTTCATCGCTGCGCTCTTTACGCAGGTCTTCATCGTTAGGTAACGGTTGACCGGTAAATGCATGCAGGAACGCTTCACACAGCAGTTCGCTGTTGGTGGCGTGACGCAGGTTGTTCACCTGGCGACGCGTGCGTTCATCGGTGAGGATCTTCAACACCTTCAGAGGAATGGAAACCGTAATTTTTTTTACTTGCTCACTCTTCTTACCGTGCTCAGCGTATGGGCTGATATATTCGCCGCTCCATTCAGCCATGAGATACCTTTAATCCTCTAGTCATAAGTTAACAGGCCGGGTCACGGCCGTGATCGCGCGTAGTTTACCGTACAGAGCCTTGCTGTGACACGAGCTTCAGCTTCGCAGATGTGCGCTAATGCATATAATTTTAACGGCTATTTGCCAATAGCTCAATCTATACGCAAAGAAGTTTAGAAGTCTAGATGTATTGACGGCTATGACAACAATGTTTACTCTGGAGTCCGACTTTTCACCGACCTTGCCAGGAACGAATCCTCATGACCCGTAAACAGGCCACCATCGCAGTGCGTAGCGGATTAAATGACGACGAGCAGTATGGTTGTGTTGTCCCGCCGATTCATCTTTCCAGTACCTATAACTTTACCGGCTTTAACGAGCCGCGTGCGCATGACTATTCACGTCGCGGTAACCCGACGCGTGATGTGGTTCAGCGGGCGCTGGCCGAACTGGAAGGAGGCGCTGGCGCGGTTCTGACCAATACGGGCATGTCGGCGATTCACCTGGTGACTACCGTATTCCTCAAGCCTGGCGACCTGCTGGTAGCCCCACACGACTGCTACGGCGGCAGCTACCGCCTGTTCGATAGCTTGGCAAAACGCGGCTGCTATCGCGTGCTGTTTGTCGATCAGGGCAATGATGAAGCGTTAAAAGCGGCGCTGGCGGAAAAGCCAAAGCTGGTGCTGGTCGAAAGCCCAAGCAACCCGCTGCTGCGTGTGGTGGATATCGCCAAAATTTGCCAGCTGGCGCGTGAAGCCGGTGCGGTCAGCGTGGTGGATAACACCTTCCTGAGCCCGGCGCTGCAAAACCCGCTGTCGCTGGGTGCGGATCTGGTCCTGCACTCCTGCACCAAATATCTGAACGGCCACTCCGATGTGGTCGCCGGCGTGGTAATTGCAAAAGATCCTGAAACGGTCACAGAACTGGCATGGTGGGCGAATAATATCGGCGTCACCGGCGGCGCGTTCGACAGCTACCTGCTGCTGCGCGGCCTGCGTACGCTCGTACCGCGCATGGACGTGGCACAGCGCAACGCCCAGGCGATTGTCGATTTCCTGAAAACCCAGCCGCTGGTGAAAAAGCTGTATCATCCTTCTCTGCCGGATAACCAGGGGCATGAAATTGCCGCTCGCCAGCAGAAAGGGTTTGGTGCGATGCTGAGCTTTGAACTGAACGGTGATGAACAGACGCTGCGTCGCTTCCTGAGCGGGCTGTCGCTCTTCACCCTGGCGGAATCGCTGGGTGGGGTAGAGAGCCTGATTTCTCACGCGGCCACCATGACCCACGCGGGTATGGCCCCGGAAGCGCGCGCGGCCGCAGGTATTTCTGAGACGTTACTGCGTATCTCAACCGGTATTGAAGATAGCCAGGACTTAATTGCCGATCTGGAAAATGGATTCCGGGTCGCAGCAGAGGGGTAAACATGAGTGTGATTGCGCAGGCAGGGGCGAAAGAGCGTCAGCTGCATAAATTTGGTGGGAGTAGTCTGGCGGATGTGAAGTGTTACCTGCGCGTTGCCGGAATTATGACGGAGTACTCTCAGCCCGGCGATATGATGGTCGTTTCCGCCGCAGGGAGCACCACCAACCAGCTGATTAGCTGGCTGAAGCTCAGCCAGACCGATCGCCTCTCTGCGCATCAGGTTCAGCAGACGCTGCGCCGCTATCAGTCCGAACTGATTAGCGGCCTGCTGCCTGCCGAGATTGCCGACGGCATGATTGCTGATTTCATTCACGACCTGGAGCGTCTGGCCGGGCTGCTGGATAACGGCGTTAACGACGCGGTATATGCGGAAGTGGTTGGTCATGGCGAACTGTGGTCGGCTCGTCTGATGGCGGAAGTCCTGAAGCTGCAAGGTCTGGACGCCGCCTGGTTGGATGCCCGCGCGTTTTTACGTGCCGAGCGCTCTGCGCAGCCACAGGTAGACGAAGGCCTCTCTTATCCGCTGCTGCAACAGCTTCTGGCGCAGCATCCAGGAAAACGTCTGGTGGTTACTGGCTTTATCAGCCGCAACAACGCGGGTGAAACCGTGCTGCTGGGGCGTAACGGCTCCGACTACTCCGCGACGCAAATCGGTGCGCTGGCGGGAGTTTCCCGCGTTACCATCTGGAGCGACGTGGCGGGGGTGTACAGTGCCGACCCGCGTAAAGTGAAGGATGCCTGCCTGCTGCCGCTGCTGCGTCTGGATGAAGCCAGCGAGCTGGCGCGTCTTGCCGCGCCGGTACTTCACGCGCGTACCTTGCAGCCGGTTTCCGGCAGCGATATCGACCTGCAATTACGCTGTAGCTATACACCGGATCAGGGCTCTACGCGCATTGAGCGCGTGCTCGCCTCCGGCACCGGCGCGCGTATCGTCACCAGCCATGATGACGTCTGCCTGATTGAGTTCCGCGTGCCGGCAAGCCAGGACTTCAAGCTGGCGTATAAAGAGATAGACCAATTACTCAAGCGCGCGCAAATCCGCCCGCTGGCGGTAGGCGTGCATGCCGATCACAAGCTGCTGCAGTTTTGCTACACCTCGGAAGTTGCCGATAGCGCGCTGAAAATTCTCGATGAAGCGGGCCTGCCGGGCGAGCTTCGCCTGCGTCAGGGTTTGGCGCTGGTGGCAATGGTAGGCGCAGGCGTCACCCGTAACCCGCTGCACTGCCACCGTTTCTGGCAGCAGCTGAAGGGCCAGCCGGTTGAGTTTACCTGGCAGTCGGAAGAGGGTATCAGTCTGGTCGCCGTGCTGCGCGCGGGGCCAACCGAAAGCCTGATTCAAGGCCTGCACCAGTCGCTGTTCCGCGCGGAAAAACGTATCGGCCTGATGCTGTTCGGCAAAGGCAACATCGGTTCCCGCTGGCTGGAGCTGTTTGCCCGCGAGCAAAGCACGCTCTCTGCCCGTACTGGCTTTGAGTTTGTGCTGGCCGGGGTGGTGGATAGCCGCCGTAGCCTGCTGAACTATGAAGGGCTCGATGCCAGCCGCGCGCTGGCCTTCTTCGACGATGAAGCGATTGAACAAGATGAAGAGTCGCTGTTCCTGTGGATGCGTGCGCACCCGTACGACGATCTCGTGGTGCTGGACGTGACCGCCAGCCCGCAGTTGGCCGATCAGTATCTGGATTTCGCCAGCCATGGTTTCCATGTGATCAGCGCTAACAAGCTGGCCGGGGCCAGCAGCAGCGATAAATATCGCCAGATCCATGACGCGTTCGACAAAACCGGCCGCCACTGGCTGTATAACGCGACCGTCGGCGCGGGTCTGCCGGTGAACCACACCGTGCGTGACCTTATCGACAGCGGTGACAGCATTCTGGCGATTAGCGGTATCTTCTCCGGTACGCTCTCCTGGCTGTTCTTACAGTTCGACGGCAGCGTGCCGTTCACCGAGCTGGTGGATCAGGCCTGGCAGCAGGGGCTGACCGAACCCGATCCGCGCGTCGACCTTTCCGGTAAAGACGTGATGCGCAAGCTGGTGATTCTGGCGCGTGAAGCGGGCTACGATATCGAGCCGGACCAGGTACGCGTTGAATCTCTGGTGCCTGCGCACTGTGAAGAGGGCTCTATCGACCACTTCTTTGAAAATGGTGACGAGCTGAACGAGCAGATGCTCCAGCGCCTGGAAGCGGCGCAGGAGATGGGGCTGGTGCTGCGCTACGTGGCGCGTTTCGATGCTAACGGCAAAGCCCGCGTTGGCGTGGAAGCCGTACGTCAGGAGCACCCGCTGGCATCGCTGCTGCCGTGCGATAACGTCTTTGCGATTGAGAGCCGCTGGTACCGCGATAACCCGCTGGTGATTCGTGGGCCGGGCGCCGGTCGCGATGTGACCGCCGGGGCGATTCAGTCGGATATTAACCGTCTGGCACAGCTGCTGTAGTTTGGGTTGCCGGATGGCGCTGCGCTTATCCGGCCAACGGTAAAAACGTTATTCGGTGTCTTTAAAGAGCGGGAGTCCTTGGGATTTCCGCCATTTTTTGATTTCTCGCATAATCCCTTCAGGTGAATCTTCTCTATCACCTGGAGGGTTAAAAACAAGATCTCTACCCTCAGGATGGTTAGTAATCTTAATTAAATGTCTTACTAGCTGACTGAAATGTTCAGTCAGATCCTGTCCCTTTAAATCTTCAGGATTATCAAAAAATTCATGAAGATAATCTAACATCTCAGCTTCAGTATAATTTTCTAAGTGTTCTTTAAACATTTATTTTTCTCTTTATGAATACGAATGTGGTTACGTGGGGTGTTAATTCGTAAGTTATCGATGTCGTAAACGGGCCCATCGTATTGAATTTGTTCTATGTGGTGTAACTCGAAAAGCTCACGTCCTCCAATTGCCTGTTCTTCAATGACAAATGGTGCACCTTTACTCTTAATGATCGTCTGGTTAGATTTGGTAAACTGTCTTAAAAGTTCAGGGCATTCTGACACCGCAAGCCAGAACTCCTCCCTGAAATGGTCGAAGTTGCGAAAAGTTCTTCCCCGCAATTTATCTGCAACTTGTATGGGTATTGGTGCCCCAAGCCCGGAATTTGCTGTTTCCAGCCAATGGCCATTGTCAGACAAAATTTCACCTTTTCCTGTAGCCATACCCGGTTCATCCCTGGCTGTTTTAAGATAAACATAAATTGGCTGAACCCCGGAATTTGCCGGAAATACCAGAATATAATCGTTAAAATCGGCGATATCTGGCACCGGGAGCGGCGGCGTGGTGTATTCGCCCTGGCCTTCCGGGATGGGATTAACCAGAATCGTCGGCTGGTCGATTGGCGGAGCATGGTTGCCCGTATGGGCGGGGATATCACCGTTCTGCGGACTTTCCGGCGTCCAGGTAATCAGCGGCCCGTCTGCGCCGTGGGCGGGTGTGAATTCGTAACGCTGAGTATTGCTGTTCCACAGCATATTGGCGACGCGCACATTTTCATACGGCGTGCCTTCGCCGGTATGCACACCGTAAACCTGCGGCTTTCCGTGGATATCGGTTCCCCAGAAGAAACGGACTCGGGTAGTGGCTGTATCTCTGGTAAGCGCCTTTTTCCGTAATTCTTCCTCGTACCAGAATTCATCGCGTCCGGGGACACGAGCACTGCCTTTACCGGTCGATGGGATATACAGAGCGGAGGCCAGTGCGCCTATCCATGGTATTGCTCTTGCCGCACCGAGTGTGCCACTCAGCGACCATTCGCCCCAGATCTGCGTTAGTCTGCCGAGAGCCAGTGGTGCGCCAGAGGCTTCTACAGGATGATCATATCCGCAACAATCATCGACCACCGGTTGGGCAAATATCGCCATCTGGCCAAAATTTGCTGCCGGTTCTGCTGCGTTTCCGGCATCCGTACATCCTTTTGCTTTCAGGCAAGATTTGGCGTAAACAGGGGTGATTTCAGGGGCGGGTGGTGGTTGTTTTAGCGTCGCAGGTTTAGGGGTAGCGAGCGGCTGGGAACGGTGTGGTATAAACAGATGATTATATTCATCGGGAAATGCCAGATAATCGGATTCAGTGCCAGCGATAAGGTGCTTGCAGAGAATATATTCATACGCCAGCGAAATATCTTCGGTATCAAGCGCGTTAAGCGTAACCCGCGTGCGAATGTTGGTTACCGAAGCATTTCTCAGCTCAATGTAATAATAGCGATCCCATCTGCCGGTTCGGTTTATTCGCCAGAAATCAATTTCAATAAACAGCCTTTCGTTATTAGTGATTGCATTACAAAATAGCGGGGTGCTTTTATCGATTAATTTGGTAAAACGCAGGTTCTGAAGATTAATGCCATTTCCTGTACGGCTCAGCGCATTAATGAGAGAAAAAGCAAATATCTCGTCTTCATGTCCGCGTTGCCTGCGATTACCTACCGATGCATCGGTCCCGCACCCCGCCGAAATACCCCCTTGCCTTTCACCTGTTATTCGCAGGTAAATAATATCGCCCATTCCCTTTGCCTTTATCCGCGTCTGATTTTCCTTGCGTGGATATTTGATAATGGAAAAAGTGGGCTAATGCATTAGCTATTGATGCTTATCGAAATTAAATAAAAATCGTATTCCGTACGGAATATATATAGAAATTTGCTGGTGGTGAAAATAATATATCGAGTATAAATAGTCACCGTCGCCCAAACACCTCTTTTGCGGCGAACAGGCCGTTTAGCGCCGCTGGAAATCCCGCATAAACCGCCATCTGCATTATCACCTCAATAATCTCTTCCTGCGTTAAGCCAACGTGCAGCGCAGCGGCGATGTGTACCTTAAGCTGCGGTGCGGCGTTACCCATGGCGGTGAGCGCGGCAACGGTGGCAATTTCCCGGCTGCGAAGGTCCAACCCCGGACGTGCATAAATATCGCCAAACGGGAATTCAAGCAGATAGCGGGCGAAGTCGGGCGCGATGTCCTTCAGGCTATCGACAACGGCATTCCCACCTTTCCCATCAACCTGTTGCAGCATTTTCTGACCGGTAATATAGCGTTCTGAATCCATGATAAATCCCTCGTTCGTTAGCGTATGACGAGAAGATAGAGCGCGTGGATTCATTTGGATAATACCGATTTCGTGATACCTTTTCGGTATGACTACTTCTCCCCTACATGCTCTCGATATCCGCCTGCTGCGTTACTTTGCCGTGGTGGCGGAAGAGAACAACATGCGCCGCGCGGCTGACCGACTGTATATGTCACAACCACCGCTGAGCCGCCACATTCGCCAGCTTGAAGAGCGGCTGGGGGTGACGCTTTTTGTCCGCCATACCAAGGGGCTGACCTTAACGGCTGAGGGGCGGCGGGTGCTGGAGATTATTCACCCGCTGCTGGCGCAGCAGGATGAAACCTATACCGCTTTGAGCCAGCTCGCTCAGTCTGGCACACCGTCGCTGCGTATGGGGCTAACCACCGCGTTTGAGCAGGGCGTTTTTGCCGCGCTGGAAACGGCGCTGGCAGTACAGGTGGAGACGCTGCACGTGGTGCGACACGGCTCGCCGGAGCTGGTGCGTCAGGTGCGACGGGGAAAACTGGATGCCGCGCTGGTGGCGCTACCGCTGGAAACCTCGGGGCTCAGCGTGACGCGGCTTAGTCGGGAGGAACCGCTGATTGCGGCGCTGCCGGTTCAATGGGCTGAATCGGAACAAAAGCAACTGACGTTGAGCATGCTGAACGGCAGGCCGCTATTCTGGTTTAAACGCGAACGTAATCCGGCGTTCTTCGACTTTACCCGCGATATTTTCCGTCGTGCGGGTTATGTCCCAACCTACATTGAAGAACCTCTGGAGCACGATGTGCTGCTGGCGCGCATCGCCCGCGGTGAAGGGCTGAGCCTGTTTCCTGCCTCATTTTCTGCCATTCAGCGTCAGGGCGTGGCGTTCAGGCCGATTAATGAAGTGGCGCTTTGCGTGCAGTGTGGTCTGGTGACGTTACCGGAAAATGCGGCGCGCCTTGCCTGGCTTGTGGATGTGGTTCAGGCCGACTCGCGCGTCACTAACTGACCGGAAAGCGTAATCGACTGATTCTGTAGCGCAGGCTCTTTGAGCTTGCGGATCATCAGCGTGGCCGCCTGCCGTCCGGTCTCTTCGCTGGCGGAAGAGACATAGGTAAAGGCCGGCGAGGTGAGGTTGATATGCAGCATATCTTCAAAGCCAATGAGGGCAACCTGCTGCGTTAGGAAAACGTCTTTCCCTACCGTGCGCCCCACTTTATGAATCCCATCGATACAGCCGATCATTGCATCCGGTGAATGACACAGCAGCGCGGTAATGGCGTTGTTGTTTTCCAGCAGTTGGCGCGTGGCGACGCTGGCGGCATAGGTATCGTCGCCGCAGGCGGGGCTGAACTCTTCGCGATGGGTGATCCCAAGGCGGGTGAGGGTACTGCGAAAGCCCACCAGGCGCTGCTGGCGGATAAGGCAGTTTTCCAGACCGCCGAGATAGGCGATATAGCGATGACCGCGTTCCAGCAGATAGCGCGTTGCCAGGCTGGCCGCCTGTTGGTTATCGCGCAGCACGCGGTTGCACTCATCTTTAATCGGCGACTGTGAGACGACGACCAGCGGGAGCGGGCACTGACGAATTTGCGCGGGTAACGTATCGCGGCGGGAATCGGAAGCCAGATAGATAACCCCGGCAACCCCTTGTTGCTTGAAAGACAGTAGGCAGCGTTCCAGGTGTTCATGCTCGTTCAGCGGCTGACCGAGAAAAACCATATAGCCCTGTGCTTCCAGCTCCTGGACGATGCTCGCCATCACTTTGATGGAAAAGCTGTCGCTGAAGTCGCGTAGGATCAGGCCAATCAGGTTGGAGGTGTTCGAACGGAGGTTGGCGGCGGCGACGTTGTGGACGTAGCCCAGATCATGGATGGCAGCCTGCACTTTTTCGATGGTGGCATCGGAGATTTTGCCTTTCTGGCGAAGCACTAGCGATACGGTAGAAACCGACACGCCCGCTCGCTTCGCGACATCAATTATGCTGACCTTCTTCAAAAATCACTCCCTGAGCCGTCACGCCAATCCACGCAAAACAAGGAGGCTCCCATCCGTAACGGGAACCTCCAACCGATCATAATCTTATGATTATTTGCCAATCATCGTCGACATGGTTTCTGCGATAAATTGCGCTCGTGCGCCAAATATTACCTGAATTCCGTGATCGCCGACGAAAACGACGCCACGAGCACCGATATTGTTCAGCCCATCTTTGTCCACTGTCCCTTTATCCGTCACTTCAAGACGCAGACGGGTAATGCAGGAACCTACGGACGCGATGTTCTGTTCGCCGCCCAGCAGGTCGATAATCTCCGTTGCCAGGTCTTCGTCAGTTTTGTCGTTGGCGCTGACCGTGGTTTCCGTACGGCCCGGCGTTTTGACGTCGAAACGGCGAATCACAAAGCGGAAGGTGAAGTAGTAAATCAGCCCCATCGGAATACCGACGATAATCGCATTCAGGAAGTTGGTCTGGTAGCCGTTAAACGACGGCAGGATCCCGAAGGAGATGTAGTCGATAAGCCCGGCCGAGAACGACTTGGCGATGTGCGCATGCAGCAGGTACATCACCATGTAGGAGAGACCAGCCATAATGGCGTTGAAGACGTAGAGAATCGGCGCCACAAAGATAAAGGTGAACTCAACCGGCTCGGTGATCCCGGTCAGGAAGCAGGTCAGCGCAGCGGAGAACAGGATACCGGCAGCGATTTTTTTATTCTTGGTGTGCGCTTCGTGGTACATCGCCAGACAGGCCGCTGGCAGCGCGAACAGCATCAGCGGGAACTCGCCCTGCATGAATTTACCGGCGTTCTGGTAGGTATCGCTGCTGAAGGATTTCACCCCTTCTTCCAGCATTTTGAACCAGATGGTCTGGTCACCGTGGATCACCTGACTGGTATGGGTGGTGTAATCACCGAAGGAGTACCAGAAAGACGGATACCAGATGTGGTGCAGGCCGAGTGGAATCAGCGCACGTTCAACCAGCCCGAAGATAAAGGTCGAGGCCGCCTGGTTATCACCGTTGATCACCACAGACAGCGCGTCGATACCCGCCTGAATGTGCTGCCAGATGTATGGCAGGATCAAGCCGAGCGCGAACGACAGCAGCGCGGTAGCAATTGCCACGAAGCGCTTGCCGGAGAAGAAGCCGAGGAATTCTGGCAGCTGCATTTTGTGGAAACGGTTATAGCACCATGCCGCCAGGATGCCGCAAATCAGTCCGCCAAACACGCCCATCTGCAGGGTGGGAATACCCACCACCATCGCATATTTCCCACCTTGTCCCGCCATTTCCGGCGTAATGCCGAGCACGGTACTGATGGTGATGTTGGTGACAAAGACAGAAACGGCGGCGGACAGCGCCGCAATACCTGACTCAGAGGCCAGGCCGACTGCAGAACCGATAGCAAAAAGCATCGGCAGGTTGTCGAAGATAATCCCACCGGCGTTCATCATCAGCGGCAGATGGAATTTATCCCCGAACGCCAGCAGCAAACCCGCCGCGGGCAGAAGCGAGATCGGCAGCATCAGCGCGCGGCCAATCATCGACAATTTGGAAAGCGATTTAACAACACTTTGAATCAGACTCATACTGATTTCCCCCGAGCAGACGCCTCTTCGTGCGTGCTTTTAGTAACCCTGTTTATAGTGAGTATAACGTTTTAGTAGAACGTTCTACTTATCGTGAAACAAGTCATTAACGTCTGCAATGGAATTTTTGTTTAGTCGGTGGATGCGTGAAAAATATGAGATCTAGTTCTCAAATTTTATGCCATAGTAAAGGTGTGGTTAATATGACTGGGTGGCGCGAGTCTCAAAGGCTAACCCGGCTATTTATGCGTGGAAAATGGTCTTCTGGCAGCACAGCCTGCTCCGTTAGCGGGTGAGGTGAATATTTTTCATCTTGATTGCAGATAACTCACTTTTTACGCGGATTTTTCTATTGACGCCTGCCCGCTTTTGCGGCATTTTTACATCCAGACGTCTAAACGGATAGATGTTCACAACACAACAATAATGACACGCGATTGATAGAGGTAAGGTATGAGCTTTTTTCACGCCAACCAGCGGGAAGCGCTGAATCAGAGTCTGGCTGAAGTTCAGGGGCAGATTAACGTTTCTTTCGAATTTTTCCCGCCGCGCACCAGTGAAATGGAGCAAACCCTGTGGAACTCAATCGATCGCCTAAGCAGCCTGAAGCCGAAATTTGTATCGGTCACCTACGGTGCTAACTCCGGTGAGCGCGACCGTACGCACAGCATCATCAAAGGTATTAAAGACCGCACCGGTCTGGAAGCGGTACCGCACCTGACCTGCATCGATGCCACCCGTGATGAACTACGCGCTATCGCTCAGGACTACTGGAACAACGGCATCCGCCATATCGTCGCCTTGCGTGGCGACCTGCCGCCGGGCAGCGGTAAGCCGGAAATGTATGCTTCCGATCTCGTCACTTTACTGAAAGACGTGGCGGACTTTGATATCTCCGTGGCGGCCTACCCGGAAGTGCATCCGGAAGCCAAAAGCGCCCAGGCGGATCTGCTCAACCTGAGACGTAAAGTGGAAGCCGGTGCAAACCGCGCCATTACCCAGTTCTTCTTCGATGTTGAAAGCTATCTGCGCTTCCGTGACCGCTGCGTATCGGCGGGCATCGATGTGGAAATTATCCCAGGCATTCTGCCGGTGTCGAACTTCAAGCAGGCGAAGAAATTTGCCGACATGACCAACGTGCGCATTCCTGCCTGGATGTCGACGATGTTCGACGGTCTGGACGATGACGCTGAAACCCGCAAGCTGGTGGGCGCGAATATCGCCATGGACATGGTGAAAATCCTGAGCCGTGAAGGGGTGAAAGATTTCCACTTCTACACTCTGAACCGCGCGGAAATGAGCTACGCCATTTGCCACACGCTGGGCGTGCGTCCCGCGTAATATTTTGCCGGATGGCGCTACGCTTGTCCGGCCTACGATGTGGTGCGATTTTGCCGGATGGCGCGATGCTTATCCGGCCTACGACATTGGTATTTTGTAGGCCCGGTAAGCGAAGCGCCACCGGGCAACGACTCGCGTTCAAACTCCCGCTTAGACATAAGAAACTCCTTATATTTTGAGTGGTTTCTTGTCATTTCTCCCGATCGATCACAGTCAACTTACCCCAAATTGTGCAAGGATAGACTCGACCTGCGCAGAAATTCCTCTCTGACAAGGGAAAAATAAGAGGAATTAACTATCAAATCCGTGGGTCATTTCAGCTATAACTTATCAGCAGGGGTGTATATCTTAACGATAAATACTGTAAGGGAGCATAGTGATGAGCACGCCAGACGATATCCAGAACGCAGGTAAATGTCCTTTCCACCACGGTGGTGATCACGATTTAAGCGCCGGCGCTGGCACCAGTAGCAAGGACTGGTGGCCGAAGCAGCTTCGCGTTGATCTACTTAATCAGCATTCCAATCGATCTAACCCGCTGGGTGAAGACTTCGATTACCGCAAAGAATTCAGCAAATTAGATTACTCCGCACTGAAAGGTGATATTCGTGCGTTGTTAACTGATTCGCAATCCTGGTGGCCTGCCGACTGGGGCAGCTATGTGGGGCTGTTTATCCGCATGGCGTGGCACGGTGCGGGTACCTACCGTTCTACCGATGGTCGCGGCGGCGCAGGGCGTGGTCAACAGCGTTTTTCACCGCTGAACTCCTGGCCGGATAACGTGAGCCTGGATAAGGCGCGTCGTCTGCTGTGGCCAATCAAACAGAAATATGGGCAGAAAATTTCCTGGGCCGACCTGTATATCCTTGCGGGTAACGTGGCGCTGGAAAACTCTGGCTTCCGTACCTTTGGTTTTGGTGCCGGACGTGAAGACGTGTGGGAACCAGATCAGGACGTAAACTGGGGTGATGAAAAAGCCTGGCTGGCGCACCGTGACCCGGAAGAGCTGGCAAAACGTCCGCTTGCGGCCACCGAAATGGGCCTTATCTACGTGAACCCGGAAGGGCCAAACGCCAGCGGTGAACCGCTGTCTGCGGCATCGGCGATTCGCGCCACCTTCGGTAACATGGGGATGGACGACGAAGAGACCGTGGCGCTGATTGCCGGTGGTCACACGCTGGGTAAAACCCACGGCGCGGCCTCGGCAACGCACGTTGGTCCGGATCCGGAAGCAGCACCGATTGAATCTCAGGGCCTGGGCTGGGCAAACAGCTTCGGCAGCGGGGCGGGTAAAGATGCCATCACTTCCGGTCTGGAAGTGGTCTGGACACAGACCCCTACCCAGTGGAGCAACTACTTCTTCGAGAACCTGTTCAAATACGAATGGGTGCAGACCCGCAGCCCGGCTGGCGCTATCCAGTTTGAAGCGGTAGACGCTCCGGATATTATTCCAGACCCGTTCGACCCGTCTAAAAAACGTAAACCAACCATGCTGGTGACCGACCTGACGCTGCGCTTCGATCCGGACTTCGAGAAAATTTCTCGCCGCTTCCTGAACGACCCGCAGGCCTTTAACGAAGCCTTTGCCCGCGCGTGGTTCAAACTGACCCATCGTGATATGGGGCCAAAAGCGCGTTACATCGGCCCAGAAGTGCCGCGTGAAGATCTGATTTGGCAGGATCCGCTGCCGCATGCGTTCTTCAACCCAACCGCCGAAGATATCGAAAGCCTGAAGGCTGAAATTGCGGCGTCCGGCCTCTCCGTGGGTGAGCTGGTGTCGGTCGCATGGGCGTCGGCTTCTACCTTCCGCGGCGGTGACAAGCGCGGTGGGGCAAACGGTGCGCGTCTGGCGCTGGCACCACAGCGTGACTGGGAAGTGAACGCCACGGCGGCTCGCGTTCTGCCGGTGCTGGAAGGTATCTACAAGTCAGCGCACAAGGCTTCTCTGGCCGATATTATTGTGCTGGCAGGTGTGGTTGGCGTTGAGCAGGCAGCGAAAGCGGCCGGCGTTGATATCAAGGTTCCGTTTACCCCAGGCCGCGTGGATGCGCGTCAGGATCAGACGGACATCGAGATGTTTGAGCTGCTCAAGCCGATTGCCGATGGCTTCCGTAACTACCGCGCGGCACCGGGCGAAGCGACCACTGAATCTCTGCTGATCGACAAAGCACAGCTGCTGACCCTGACTGCGCCTGAACTGACGGTACTGGTTGGCGGTATGCGTGTACTGGGTGCGAACTTCGACGGCAGCAACCACGGCGTCTTTACCGACAACGTGGGCGCGCTCAGCACTGACTTCTTCGTCAACCTGCTGGATATGCGCACCGAGTGGAAAGCGACCGACGAAACGTCCGAGCTGTTCGAAGGCCGTGACCGTGCGAGCGGAGAGGTGAAATACACCGCGACGCGCGCTGACCTGGTCTTTGGCTCTAATGCCGTACTGCGCGCGCTGGCGGAGGTTTATGCTTCCAGCGATGCAAAAGAGAAGTTTGTGAAAGACTTCGTGGCGGCATGGGTGAAAGTGATGAACCTGGACCGTTTCGACCTGCTGTAAGGTTGGCGTGATGGAATAAAAAATCCCCGCGAAAGCGGGGATTTTTGTTTGTAGGTTTGGTGCGGGGAGACCCCTCACCCTAACCCTCTCCCAGAGGGAGAGGGGACCGTTTAGTGCGGTTTGTGGGTATAGATTTTAAAGACGGGTAAGGGGAATTACTCCCACTCGTGCAGAAAACGCTGCCCATACTGGTCAGCCACCAACAGCGCCGCGTAAACGCGGTCAGGGTCCGCGCCGCCAGGCATGTTGTGGATGGTTTCCCCTTCGGCGCAGGCTGCTTCCGCGACCAGACGCATCTTCGTCGGAATATCTTCTTTGATATCCAACTGCGCCAGGGTGATCGGCAGGCCGACGCTGTGGCACAGGGCGGCAACGGTTTCAATTTCTTCCACCGAGGCGTTTTCCAGAACCAGCTGAGTCAGCGTACCAAACGCGACTTTCTCACCATGATAGTAATGATGCGCGTCTGGAATCGCCGTCATGCCGTTATGGATGGCGTGTGCTGCGGCCAGGCCACCGCTCTCAAAGCCGACGCCGCTCAGATAGGTGTTGGCCTCAATCACGCGCTCTAACGCTGGGGTCACCACGTGTTGTTCGGCGGCTAGCATCGCTTTTTCGCCTTCTTCAATTAGCGTGTTATAGCACAGCTCGGCCAGCGCCAGCGCGGCTTGGGTGCATTTGCCACCGGCCATGGTGGTGGCGCCGCTACGTGAGCAGGCGCGGGCTTCAAACCAGGTGGCCAATGCATCACCAATACCGGCTGCCAGCAGACGTGCTGGGGCTCCGGCAACAATTTTGGTGTCGACGATAACCATGTTTGGGTTGTGCGGCAGCATCAAATAGCGGTCAAATTCACCGTCGTCGGTATACAGAACGGAGAGCGCGCTACATGGCGCATCGGTGGAGGCGATGGTAGGAACAATCGCCACCGGCAGATTCATAAAGTGGGCCAGCGCTTTAGCGGTATCCAGCGTTTTCCCACCGCCGATACCTAAAATGGCGCTGCATTTTGCGCTGTTCGCCACGTCCTGCAGACGGTTAACTTCGTTCTGCGAACACTCGCCGCCAAACGGCACGATCTCAACGGACAGGCCTGCGTCGGTCAGGCTTTTACGCAGCGTCTCTTCGGCAAATCCCAGCACGAATTTATCACCGACGACCAGCCAGCTATTGGCCATTGGCTTCAGATAGTCACCAAGACGCGTGATCACGTCTGCACCCTGAATATACTTACCTGGTGATTGAATAATGCGATCCATACATTTCTCCTACAGGTTCAGATTACCAAATGCGTTTTTCCAGTCTTGCTCAAACTTCTCTATAGCTGACTCTACTGCGGGAGTGCCGAGCATTTGTTGCGCTACATCTAAAGGAAGTGTGATGGCTTCACATCCAGCCAATAAACAGTCCAACGCCTGGCGCGGGGTTTTAAAACTGGCGGCCAGCACTTTGCTCTCCGGGGCATGCAGCTCCAGCAGCGATTGCAGTTCCTGAACCATACGAATGCCGTCCCCGCCCTGGGCATCAACGCGGTTGACGTATGGCGCGACGTATTTTGCACCGGCCAGTGCTGCCAGTAGACCCTGAGAAGCACTGTAGACGGCGGTACCAAGCGTCGGGATACCTTCTTTTTTCAGAAGCTTAATTGCTGCCAGACCTTCGGCGGTAACCGGAACCTTCACCACAATTCCCGGCACCGCGTCATTGAGCTTACGTGCGTCGGCGACCATGCCTTCGGCGGTACGGCTCATGGTTTGGGCAAACAGCGTGCCGTTTTCGCCCACGGCTTTTTTCAGCCGTGGCAGCACGTCCCAGATGGATTCACGGCTGGCGGCCACAATGCTCGGGTTGGTGGTCACGCCGACAATCGGGAAAATGCGCGCCAGACGTTCAACTTCCTGCACGTTGGCGGTATCCAGATACAGTTCCATGCTATTTCCTCTTAAAGTTCCAGTTCGTGTTGCAGCAGGCTGGCGATAGCGTCGGCAGAGGCGGCGTTAACCAGTGCGCTGCGGAATTCTTCATGCATGATGCGGCGGGCCAGGCGCGAGAAGATGCGCATATGCTGGTCTCCGGCGGCATGTTTGTTCAGCGTCAGCATAATGATGAACTGCGCCTCGTCATCGCCCCAGGCTACCGGTGCGGGGAGGCGGGCGACGCTGATGGTCGACTGTTCAATATGTTCTGACTTGCTGTGCGGAATGGCGAAGCTGAAGCCCAGTCCGGTGGAGAAGACCGCTTCTCGCGCCCACAGGTCGGCTTCCAGCTTGCGCGGATAACGGCAGCGCCCGGCGAGCAGCAGGTTATCGGTCATCCCTTTGATGACCTCTTCTTTGCTGCGCCAGTCGTTGTCGAGCGAAATGCAGCGTGGGGTAATCAGCGGTGCGTCCTGCTGGCTCATACGGAACTGGGCGAGCAGATGCTCCACTTCCAGCGACGTACGGCAGGCCATTGCCTGGTTAAGCAACTGGCGGCAGGCGCGGCTGTCAAGCTGCGCCAGACGCGCTTTGGTCGCCGGAATCGACGGCGCGCTCATGCTGATTTCATCCATTCCCAGCCCAACCAGCAGCGGCAGTACCGAACCTTTAGCGCCCAGCTCGCCGCACAGACCAATCCATTTCCCCTGACGGTGCACCGCCTGCACGGCGAAATCGAGGGCGCGCAGGAAGGCCGGATTCAGGCTGTTGTAGTGGCGAGTCACTTTGGCGTTGTCACGGTCAACCGCCAGCAGATACTGGGTCAGGTCGTTGCTGCCGATGCTGAAGAAATCAATCTCTTCGCAACACTGGTCGATGATGAACATCACCGACGGCACTTCCAGCATGATGCCCAGCGGAATGCGCTCATCAAACGGCACGTGTTCGCTGCGCAACTGCTGTTTAGCTTCGGCCACCTTCTCTTTGACCCATAAAATCTCCTCCATGGAGGAGATCATCGGAATCATGATTTTCAGGCTGCCGTGCGCGGAGGCGCGGAGAATCGCGCGCAGTTGGGTGGTGAATAGCGTAGAGTACTCTTCATAAATACGCACCGCGCGATAGCCAAGGAACGGGTTGTTCTCCGCCGGAATATTGAGGTAATCCACCGGCTTATCGCCGCCGATATCCATGGTGCGGATAATAATGCTACGCCCTTCGGCGGATTCCAGCGCCTGGCAGAAAATGTTGTACAGCTCGCTCTCGCTCGGCTCGCTGGCTCTGTCCATATAGAGCATTTCGGTGCGGAACAGGCCGACAGCCTCCGCGCCGTTGCCAAAGGCGGCCTGCGCTTCAACGGAGTGGGCAATGTTGGCGGCAACTTCCAGCCGAATGCCATCAGCGGTGCGCGCTGCTTTATGCAACCACACGCTTTGCTGTTCGCGAATGGCGGCCTGTACGCGCGCTTCCTGCTGGTAATAACGGGTGATGGCCTCCGTCGGGGCGACAATCACCGCGCCCGCGTTGCCGTCGAGGTAAATCGACTGATTCTGCCACGGCGTCAGGGAGTCAATCTCCACGCCCACAAGGGTTGGAATATTAAAGGAGCGGGCGAGAATGACCGTGTGCGAGGTGGTGCCGCCGCTTTGCAGCAGCAGGCCCTTGAGCAGGGTTTTGTCCAGTTCGAGGAACTGGCTTGGGGTCAATTCTTCCGCCACGCAGATGGACGGCTGGGTCAGCTGGCCCGGTGCCGGGAAGCGGTCTTCACCATAAATATGCTGCAGCAACTGGAAGCCGACGTCGCGCACGTCCAGCGCGCGCTCTTGTAAATAGCTGCTGCTGGAGCGGGCGAATTCGGCGCAGAAGTGGTTGGCGCTCTCAACGATGGCCTGCGCACAGCTTAGACCGTTATTCACGCCCGTCAGTAAATGCTGGCGCAGCGAGGTATCGGTGGCGAGCGAACGGTGCGCTTCGAGGATGGCGCTGGCGGTGCTGTCGTTGTCTAACAACCGCAGTTCCAGCGTTCTGACCAGCCGCGTCAGGCCGCTATCCAGCGCGGCTTGTTCTTGCTCCGCGCTCTTAGCTGGCGGCAGTTCACCGAGGTTGTTGAGATCCAGCGCTGCAAGGCGAGTGAGCACGCCGCCTGCGCTGCCGTTACAGACCGGCAGCGCGCGGAATAGCGTTGGGTTGAGGCGGGTTAAGGACTCCGGCAGTGCTTCCTGCTCTACGCTGGCGACCTGCGCCAGCGGTGCGTCGCACAGCGGGAACTCCTCTTTCAGCCAGGCGGAGAGGCGTTGATGCGCGCTCTGTTCATCCGCACCGTTCAGCAGCAGGCGGCAGCTATCGCCCGAGAGCGTATCGGTACCGATAATCGCCAGCGCGCTTTTCGCATTGCCTTTACGGTCCGTGCGTAGGTTATGCCACTCGATATCGCAGCTAAATGTGTTGCACAGCGTCTCTACGTGACTGGCCGGGCGGGCGTGTACACCGTTCGGTAATTCACAGACAAATTCAACAACCAATGCCATAACCTTCTCTCCCAAATCATTCGATATGGGTAACAGAATAGGGGGCTTGTGAAGGGCCATGCTATCTGACATTTATGTCAAAAACTGGATAAATGTATGGTCTGCTGGAAAATGCGAGCAACCTCACAGGTTGCTAACCTGGTGCATTTGCCACGTTGTTGCGCTAACTTTGAGGTCGCTCGCATTTTTCTTCTGACATTACAAAAATCCAGTAAATGCACTTTTTATCCACTGTCTGTCCTGCTGCCAATTGCCTATTGTTTGCCACAACACCCTAATAGACATGGGCCGAAGAAGCCCAGGAGCGACTGATGAAAGAATTGGTGCAAATACTCAAAAACACCCGTCAGCATTTAATGACTGGCGTGTCGCACATGATCCCGTTTGTAGTTGCAGGCGGCATTTTACTGGCCGTCTCCGTCATGCTGTACGGCAAAGGGGCCGTACCTGATGTAGCAACCGACCCTAACCTGAAAAAACTCTTTGATATTGGCGTCGCGGGCCTGACGCTGATGGTGCCGTTCCTGGCCGCTTACATTGGTTACTCCATTGCTGAACGCTCTGCGCTGGCGCCTTGCGCTATCGGCGCGTGGGTGGGGAATAGCTTTGGTGCAGGCTTCTTCGGTGCGCTGATTGCCGGGATTATCGGCGGCATCGTGGTCTATTACCTGAAGAAAATTCCGGTGCACAAAGTGCTGCGCTCGGTGATGCCAATCTTCGTGATTCCTATCGTCGGCACCTTTATTACCGCGGGCGTCATGATGTGGGGACTGGGTGAGCCAGTGGGTCTGCTGACCTCCAGCCTGACGCAGTGGCTGCAAGGTATGCAGGCTGGCAGCATTGTGGTGCTGGCGGTGATTATGGGCCTGATGCTGGCGTTCGATATGGGCGGTCCGGTGAATAAAGTGGCCTACGCCTTCATGCTGATCTGCGTTTCTCAGGGCGTCTATACCGTGGTGGCGATTGCCGCTGTCGGCATCTGCGTTCCGCCGCTGGGTCTGGGGCTGGCAACGCTGATTAACCGTAAAAACTTTAACAATGAAGAGCGTGAAGCGGGGAAAGCCGCGCTGGTCATGGGCTGCGTAGGGGTAACTGAAGGAGCGATTCCGTTCGCGGCGGCCGACCCGCTGCGCGTGATCCCTTCCATTATGCTGGGCTCCGTCTGCGGCACCGTGACCGCCGCGCTGATGGGGGCACAGTGCTACGCCGGGTGGGGCGGCTTGATTGTCCTGCCGGTGGTTGAAGGCAAGATGGGCTACCTGCTGGCGATAGTGGTTGGTGCGGTGGTGACGGCGGTTAGCGTCAACGTCCTGAAAAGCCTGGCGCGTAAGAACAAAAAAGCGGTTGTCGAAAAAGAAGACGACTTAGATTTAGATTTTGAAATTAACTAATTGAGAAGGTAGAAGATTATGACCAATATTATTGCGGTAACAGCTTGTCCTTCCGGCGTCGCACACACGTATATGGCAGCAGAAGCGCTGGAAAGTGCGGCAAAATCGAAAGGCTGGAACGTGAAGGTCGAAACGCAGGGGTCAATTGGTCAGGAAAATGAGCTGACGGCGAGCGATGTCGCTGCCGCCGATATGGTGATTCTGACCAAAGATATCGGTATTAAGGCCGAAGAGCGTTTTGCAGGGAAAACCATTGTGCGGGTGAATATTAGCGATGCGGTTAAACGCGCCGACGCTATTATGAATAAGATTGAGGCACACTTAGCGCAGAGTGCGTAAGTTTTACCCCGATACCATAGGAACTTAGCCACTGGCGGACGCGAAAGGATTTTTGCGCCCGCCAGCGTTTGTTTTCTGCAAGGAGGAGACGATGACGGTAACGAGCGGAAGAATGCTGGTGGCAGTAACGGCCTGCGTGAGTGGGGTTGCCCACACGTATATGGCGGCGGAACGTCTGGAAAAACTCTGTCAGCAGGAAAAGTGGACCATAAAGATAGAAACGCAAGGTGCGCTCGGCATTGAAAATGCGCTGACGGAAGAGGATATCCGCCGTGCAGACGCGGTGCTCCTGATTACCGATATTGAACTGAATGGCGCAGACCGTTTTACCCAGAGCCGCTATGTGCAGTCTGGGATTAGCGCCTTTTTACGCGAGCCGCAGAAGGTCATGACCGCAGTGCGCAAGCTGCTTTCCGCGCCGCAGCACACGCATATTACTCTGTCGTAGTCAGCTGGCTGTGGTACTGGCGACGGTACTCTGACGGTGAGCGGTCGGTATTTTTACGAAACAGACGGCAGAAGTAGTTGCTGTCGACAAACCCACAAGCGTGGGCGATCTCTTTGACCTTCAGGTCGTAGCCCTTCAACAACCGTCTGGCGTGTTCCAGCCGCGTGTGGTTGAGGTATTCGTTAAACCCCATCACTCCACTTTTCTGGAACAGGTGCGACAGGTAGTTGGGGGAGATGTAGAACGCCTGCGCGACGGATTCGCGGGTCAGCGGTTCGGCAAAGTGGCTATCGATATATTCGCGAATCGCGTCGAACAGCGCCTGGCTGCGTGAGGCGGTCTGGATCTGGCTGCTGAGCAGGTCGGCGCAGTGGCTAATCAGGCTGGTGGCTATCAGCCGGGCGGTTTGCTGCTCCTGCGGCTGCATCTGAATCTCACTCATGGTTTGCAGCAAGAAAGAGCCGACACGCGGGCCGCGGCGGGCGACGTGCTGCTTGGCCATGTTTTTCAACTGTTGCCCATCCCACTGTTGCACGCTAAATCCCAGCTGCTGTTTGCCAAACAGAATGCTCAGCGTCGTGACCGGACTCTGCCACTGCGGGAAATTCCAGCCGCCAGCCGGAACATAAAGCACATCGAGCGTCTGCATGGATTCACCCAGCGCGGCATCGGTGAGCTGCCCTTCAAGCAGGATCTCCAGCCGGGGGAAATCGACCTGGAAAGCCATCTCCGGCACAGGAGAGTGATTCCCGGCAAACCAGATTTTCTGCAGCGGCGTGATGCCTGAAGTGATGTGGGAAAGCAGTGGGTTGATATCGGAATGCATGGGGTTCCCTGTCGTCGTGAACAACGAAGAAACCTTAACCGAGGGGATAAAAAAAGGCCACAAAGAATGTGGCCTTTTGGGTACGTCCCGGCGTCGCTTTGCTCGGCCGGGCTACATGGGGGAGAGATTAACCGGTGTTACGCATACCGGCAGCAACGCCCGCGATGGTGACCATAAGCGCCTGCTCAACGTTATGGTTTGGTTCCTGACCTTCTTCCTCTGCTTTACGTGAGCGGTACAGCAGTTCGGCCTGCAGAACGTTCAGCGGGTCGGTGTAGACGTTACGCAGCTGGATAGACTCGGCAATCCACGGCAGGTCGGCCATCAGGTGCGCATCGTTGGCGATATCCAGCACCACTTTGATGTCGGCTTCCAGCTGTTCGCGCAGTTCGGTACCCAGACCCCACAGCTCTTTTTTCACCAGACGCTGATCGTAGTATTCCGCCAGCCACAGGTCAGCCTTCGAGTAGACCATCTCCAGCATGCCCAGACGGGTAGAGAAGAACGGCCAGTCGCGACACATGGCTTCCAGTTTGCTCTGCTTGCCGTCTTCGACCACTTTTTGCAGCGCGGCGCCAGCGCCCAACCAGGCTGGCAGCATCAGGCGGTTCTGCGTCCAGGCGAAGATCCATGGAATCGCACGCAGTGACTCGACGCCGCCGGTTGCACGGCGTTTTGCCGGGCGTGAACCTAATGGCAGTTTGCCCAGTTCCTGCTCCGGCGTGGCGGAACGGAAGTACGGCACGAAATCTTTGTTTTCACGCACGTAGCCGCGGTACATCTCGCAGGAGATATCCGACAGTTCGTCCATGATGCCGCGCCACTCTTCTTTTGGCTCTGGCGGTGGCAGCAGGTTCGCTTCCAGAATGGCGCTGGTGTACAGCGACAGGCTGCTGACGGTGATTTCTGGCAGACCGTATTTGAAGCGGATCATCTCGCCCTGTTCGGTCACGCGCAGCCCGCCTTTCAGGCTGCCTGGAGGCTGGGAGAGCAGCGCAGCGTGCGCCGGTGCGCCGCCGCGGCCGATGGAGCCACCGCGACCGTGGAACAGCGTCAACTCGATGCCCGCTTTCTCGCAGGTTTTGATTAACGCATCCTGCGCCTGGTACTGCGCCCAGGATGCCGCCATCACGCCCGCGTCTTTGGCGGAGTCAGAATAGCCAATCATGACCATCTGCTTGCCCTGAATAAAGCCGCGATACCAGTCGATGCTCAGCAGCTGAGTCATGACGTCGTCGGCGTTGTTCAGATCGTCGAGGGTTTCGAACAGCGGAGCCACCGGCAGCGCAAAGGTAATGCCCGCCTCTTTCAACAGCAGGTGCACCGCCAGTACGTCGGACGGCGTTTTCGCCATTGAGATAACGTAAGCAGCGACCGAGCCGATAGGGGCATCGACAATCGCTTTACAGGTATTGAGGACTTCGCGAGTTTCATTGCTTGGCTCCCAGCTGCGCGGGAGAAGCGGACGTTTGGAATTCAGTTCGCGGATCAGGAAGGCCTGTTTGTCGGCTTCTGACCAGCTTTCGTAGTCGCCGATGCCGAGATAACGGGTCAGTTCGCCCAGCGCTTCGGTGTGACGGGTGCTTTCCTGACGCACATCGATACGCACCAGCGGCACGCCAAAGCACTTCACGCGGCGCAGGGTGTCGAGCAGTTCACCGTTGGCGATAATACCCATACCGCAGGCCTGCAGTGATTTATAGCAGGCATACAGCGGTTCCCACAGATGTTCGTTCTGGCTGATAAGGCCCGCCGGTTTTGGCAGACGCTCACCTTTCAGGCGTGCTTCCAGCCATGCCTGGGTGGACAGCAGGCGAGTGCGCAGGTTTTTCATCAGGAAGCGATACGGTTCGGTGGCACCCGCTTCGCCAACCAGTTCGCGCAGCTCGTCGGTACATTCGACCATCGACAGTTCAGAAATCAGGATCTGAATGTCTTTCAGGAACAGGTCGGTCGCTTTCCAGCGGCTGAGCAGCAGCACGTGGCGGGTGATTTCCGCGGTCACGTTCGGGTTACCGTCGCGGTCGCCGCCCATCCAGGAGGTGAAGCGTACCGGCACGAAATCGACCGGCAGCCGGTAACCGAGGTTCTCTTCCAACTGTTCGTTCAGTTCACGCAGGTAGTTTGGTACGCCTTCCCACAGGCTGTTTTCCACTACCGCAAAGCCCCATTTGGCTTCATCAACCGGGCTTGGGCGATGCTTACGAATTTCATCGGTGTGCCAGGACTGGGCAATCAGCTGGCGCAGACGGCGCATCACCTGGTTGCGTTCGTAGTCGGCGATATCATTGTTATCAAGCTGCTTCAGGCAGTTGTTGATTTCACCCATCTTGTGAATCAGCGTACGACGCGTGATTTCCGTAGGGTGCGCGGTGAGCACCAGCTCCAGCGACAGGGATTCAACGGCTTTTTTAATCGTGGTTTCGTCGAGATTGGGTTGGTCTTTGAGTTTACGCAGGGTACGAGCAATCACTTCCGGGTTGCTTGCCGCTTCGCCTTTTGGCGAAATGCTGTGGTACTGCTCGGCGGTGTTAGCCAGGTTCAGGAACTGACTGAACGCGCGGGCGACCGGCAGCAGTTCATCGTTGGACAGGTTCTGCAGCGTGGTGAGCAGCTCCTGGCGATTGGCTTCGTTGCCCGCACGAGAAGATTTGGACAACTTACGGATCGTTTCTACACGGTCAAGAATGTTCTCACCAAGCGCATCCTTGATGGTATCGCCTAGCACTTTACCGAGCATACTGACATTACTACGCAATGCGGAATATTGTTCGTTCATTAACCCAGACACCCCATCTCATTTTATTTTGTTATATCCCAACCCCTGGAACGTAAGGGCGAGATAAAGACACCTCTTTTATAAAGCCACGTAAAAACCCGTACGTCAATTGCTGCGAAATCGCTTCAGCAAACGAATAAATCGCGACAATTTATGAAAGTTAATTCGTATCGTGCCAGATAAGAAATGCTTATGAAAATGTGAAGGTGATCGCGGGAAAGCGGGGGCGGAGATATGCCGGATGGCGCTGCGCTTATCCGGCCTACGGGCGGGGGAGGCCCGGTAAGCATATCGCCACCGGGCAGAACACATTAGTGCCAGCAGAAGTGATGCACGACCTGGGTAATTAATTCGCGCGTCGGCTTAATAAAGCGCGTTTCCAGGTATTCGTCCGGCTGGTGCGCTTGGTTAATCGAGCCTGGGCCCAGGACGATGGTCGGGCACAGGGTCTGGATAAACGGTGCTTCGGTGCAGTAATTCACCACTTCGGTCTTGGTACCGAGCAGTTTTTCCAGCACCTGAACCAGCTGGTGATCCGGTGGGCATTCATAGCCTGGAATCGGTGGGTGCAGCTCGCTAATCGTCAGGCGGCCCGGCCACTGGGCGCTGACCGGCTCAAGGGCTTCGTCGAGCAGGCCGTTCAGATCGTTCAAGGTCATGCCCGGCAACGGACGGATGTCCATGTGTAGTTCGCAACAGGCGCAGATACGGTTGGAGGCATCGCCGCCGTGAAGGCTGCCGAGGTTGAGCGTTGGATACGGCACGGTGAACGCGTCGTAGTGATAGCGCTCTTTCAGTGAGTCGCGCAGCTGCATCACGCGGCCAATGGCGTCGTGCATAATTTCAATGGCGTTGACGCCGCGCGCCGGGTCGCTGGAGTGGCCGGACTGGCCCATCACGCGGATGGCGTTCGACATATGACCTTTATGCGCGCGCACCGGCTGTAGCGAAGTCGGTTCGCCGATGATGGCGCAGTCCGGGCGAAGCGCGGTGGATTCAGAGAAGTAACGCGCGCCCGCCATGCTGGTCTCTTCATCGGCGGTTGCCAGAATATAGAGCGGCTTTTTCAGCGTCGTCACGTCAACATCACGCAGCGCGTCCAGAATAAAGGCGAAGAAGCCTTTCATGTCGGCAGTGCCCAGACCGTAGAGCTTGTTGTCATGCTCGGTGAGGGTAAACGGGTCGCGGGTCCAGCGGCCGTCGTCGAACGGCACGGTATCGGTATGACCGGCGAGCAGCAGCCCGCCCGCGCCGTGTCCGGTGCTGGCCAGCAGATTGAATTTATTGCGCGTGCCGGGAACCGGCTGTACCTCAACGTTGAAGCCTAATGAGGCGAACCAGTCAGCAAGCAGAGTGATTAAAGACGCATTGCTCTGATCGAGCGCTTCTTCGGTTGCACTGATGGAAGGAGTGCCGATCAACGCACGGTAAATCTCGATAAATGGGGGTAAATTGTTTTTCATTGTTGACACACCTCGGGTCATGATAGTATCAATATTCATGCAGTATTTGTGAATAAAAATACATTATCATTAGGCGTAAGAAAACCCACCAACGGTAGGGTGAATAGAAAACGCTTAATCAGGCAAACGGACATAAGAAGGTGAACAGCCCCGATGTTGAATACGCTGATTGTGGGCGCGAGCGGTTACGCTGGCGCAGAGCTTGTGACCTATGTAAATCGCCATCCTCATATGAACATAACCGCTTTGACGGTCTCAGCGCAAAGCAATGATGCAGGAAAGTTAATCTCCGATTTGCATCCACAGCTGAAAGGGATTGTCGATCTGCCGCTGCAGCCGATGTCCGACATCAGCGAGTTCAGCGCCGGTGTTGATGTGGTGTTCCTGGCGACTGCCCACGAAGTGAGTCACGATCTGGCCCCGCAGTTCCTCGCGGCAGGCTGCGTGGTGTTCGACCTTTCCGGTGCGTTCCGCGTGAACGACGGCGCCTTCTATGAAAAATACTACGGGTTTACCCATCAGCACCCTGAGCTGCTGGCGCAGGCGGTGTATGGTCTGGCCGAGTGGAGCGCCGAGGCGCTGAAAGAGGCGAACCTGATTGCGGTGCCGGGCTGTTACCCGACGGCGGCGCAGCTTTCCCTGAAACCTCTGATTGATGCCGATCTGCTGGATCTCAACCAGTGGCCGGTGATCAACGCGACCAGCGGCGTGAGCGGCGCGGGGCGTAAAGCGGCTATCTCCAATAGCTTCTGCGAAGTGAGCCTGCAGCCGTACGGCGTGTTCACTCATCGCCATCAGCCGGAAATCGCCAGCCACTTGGGCGCGGAGGTGATTTTCACCCCGCACTTGGGCAACTTCCCGCGCGGTATTCTGGAAACCATTACCTGCCGTTTGAAGCCGGGCGTGACCCACGCGCAGGTGGCGGAAACCTTACAACAGGCCTACGGCGACAAGCCGATGGTACGTTTATACGAGAAGGGCGTTCCGGCACTGAAAAACGTGGTCGGCCTGCCGTTCTGCGATATCGGTTTTGCGGTGCAGGGCGAGCACCTGATCGTCGTGGCCACTGAAGACAACCTATTGAAAGGCGCTGCCGCACAGGCCGTGCAGTGCGCCAATATCCGTTTCGGCTTCGCTGAGACGCAGTCTCTTATTTAAGGTGTGACGATGATGAATCCATTAATTATCAAACTGGGCGGCGTGTTACTGGATAGCGAAGAGGCGCTGGAGCGTCTGTTTACCGCGCTGGTCAACTACCGCGAGTCGCATCAGCGCCCGCTGGTGATTGTCCACGGCGGCGGCTGCGTGGTAGATGAGCTAATGAAACAGCTTAACCTGCCGGTGAAAAAGAAAAATGGTCTGCGCGTCACGCCTGCCGATCAAATCGACATTATTACCGGCGCGCTGGCGGGTACCGCCAACAAAACGCTGCTGGCGTGGGCGAAGAAGCATGATATCGCCTCCGTTGGTCTGTTCCTCGGCGATGGCGACAGTGTGCAGGTTACTAAGCTGGATGAAGAACTGGGCCACGTGGGTCTGGCACAGCCGGGTTCGCCTAAACTGATTAATCTGCTGCTGGAAGGTGGTTTCCTGCCGGTGGTGAGCTCTATCGGTGTGACCGCCGAAGGGCAACTGATGAACGTCAACGCTGACCAGGCGGCAACTGCGCTGGCGGCAACGCTTGGCGCAGACCTGATTCTGCTCTCCGACGTAAGCGGTATTCTCGACGGTAAAGGCCAGCGTATTGCTGAAATGACCGCAGAGAAGGCCGAACAGCTTATCGAACAGGGCATTATTACCGACGGGATGATTGTGAAGGTGAACGCGGCGCTTGATGCGGCGCGTACGCTGGGTCGCCCGGTGGATATCGCCTCATGGCGTCACGCGGAGCAACTGCCGGCGCTGTTTAACGGCACGCCGATTGGTACGCGTATTCTGGCTTAATATTTATGTGCCCGATGGCGGCTACGCCTTATCGGGCCTACGTGAAAAGAACCTGTAGGCCGGATAAGCGTAGCGCCATCCGGCAGTGAAATCGAAGAAATTAAGGAAGCATGTTATGGCACTTTGGGGTGGGCGTTTTACTCAGGCAGCGGATCAGCGGTTCAAACAGTTCAATGACTCTTTACGCTTTGACTATCGCCTGGCGGAGCAGGATATCGTTGGCTCTGTTGCCTGGTCCAAAGCGCTGGTAACGGTCGGCGTTCTGACGGCGGAAGAGCAATCTCAGCTGGAAGCTGCGCTGGGCGTACTGCTGGAAGAAGTGCAGGCCAACCCGCAGCAGATCCTGGAAAGCGATGCCGAAGATATCCATAGCTGGGTTGAAGGCAAGCTTATCGACAAAGTGGGCCAGTTGGGTAAAAAGCTGCACACCGGGCGTAGCCGTAACGACCAGGTCGCGACTGACCTCAAACTGTGGTGCAAAGATACCGTTGCTGAGCTGCTGACGGCAATTCGCCAGCTGCAAAGCGCGCTGGTCGACACCGCACAGGCCAACCAGGATGCGGTGATGCCGGGCTATACGCACCTGCAGCGTGCGCAGCCGGTAACCTTCGCGCACTGGTGTCTGGCCTACGTTGAGATGCTGGCGCGTGACGAAAGCCGCCTGCAGGATACCCTTAAGCGCTTGGACGTGAGCCCACTGGGCTGCGGCGCGCTGGCGGGTACTGCTTATGAAATCGACCGTGAACAGCTGGCAGGTTGGCTGGGCTTTGCGTCCGCGACTCGCAACAGCCTGGACAGCGTTTCTGACCGTGACCACGTGCTGGAGCTGCTGTCTGATGCTTCTATCGGCATGGTGCACCTGTCGCGCTTTGCAGAAGACCTTATCTTCTTTAATACCGGTGAAGCAGGCTTTGTTGAACTGTCTGACCGCGTGACATCAGGTTCTTCCCTGATGCCGCAGAAGAAAAACCCGGATGCGCTCGAGCTTATCCGCGGCAAGTGCGGCCGCGTGCAGGGTGCGCTGACCGGCATGATGATGACCTTGAAAGGTCTGCCGCTGGCCTACAACAAAGATATGCAGGAAGACAAAGAAGGCGTATTCGACGCGCTTGATACCTGGATGGACTGCCTGCATATGGCGGCGCTGGTTCTGGACGGCATTCAGGTGAAACGTCCGCGTTGCCAGGAAGCGGCGCAGCAGGGTTATGCGAACGCCACCGAGCTGGCGGATTATCTGGTGGCGAAAGGCGTCCCATTCCGTGAAGCGCACCATATCGTGGGCGAAGCGGTGGTTGAAGCCATTGCTCAGGGCAAACCGCTGGAAGATCTGGCGCTGGCCGACCTGCAAAAATTCAGCGCGGTGATTGGCGATGACGTCTACCCGATTCTGTCGCTGCAATCCTGTCTTGATAAGCGTGCGGCAAAAGGTGGTGTATCACCGAAGCAGGTCGCGCAGGCGATTAGCGACGCGAAGACGCGCCTCGCGTAATTGAGCGAAGTTTTTACACCTGATGTAGCCCGGCCGAGCGCAGCGACGCCGGGTTTTTTACGGCCAAAAAAAAGCGGGCCACGGGGCCCGCAAACGTTCATGTTGGCTTTGTTTGTCGAGTTTGAGAGAAACTCCGAATCAGTGTGACGACTTCAAGGGTTAAACAAGGGTCACCTGTTTCTGTGGTGTATTATTGAACAGAACGCTTGATAGGGATAATCATTCATTGCTATTCTATCTATCGCCATGAACTATCGTGGCGATGGAGGATGAATAATGAATATTCGTGATCTTGAATACCTGGTAGCGTTAGCTGAACACCGGCACTTCCGCCGGGCGGCAGATTCCTGCCATGTCAGCCAGCCAACCCTAAGTGGGCAGATTCGTAAGCTGGAAGATGAACTGGGCGTCATGCTGCTGGAGCGTACCAGCCGCAAAGTGCTGTTCACCCAGGCGGGGCTGCTGCTGGTGGACCAGGCGCGTACCGTGTTACGCGAGGTCAAAGTGCTGAAGGAGATGGCAAGCCAGCAGGGGGAGACAATGTCCGGCCCGTTGCATATCGGCCTGATCCCAACCGTTGGCCCGTATCTGCTGCCTCATATTATTCCCATGCTGCACCAGACCTTCCCGAAGCTCGAAATGTACCTGCATGAAGCGCAGACCCATCAACTGCTGGCGCAGCTCGACAGCGGTAAGCTGGACTGTGCGATTCTGGCGCTGGTGAAAGAGAGTGAAGCCTTTATTGAGGTGCCGCTGTTCGACGAGCCGATGATGCTGGCTATCTATGCCGATCACCCGTGGGCAGAGCGCGATCGCGTGCCGATGTCGGATCTGGCCGGTGAGAAGCTGCTGATGCTGGAAGATGGGCACTGCCTGCGTGACCAGGCGATGGGCTTCTGCTTTGAAGCGGGTGCGGATGAAGATACTCACTTCCGCGCAACCAGTCTGGAAACGCTGCGCAATATGGTGGCGGCGGGGAGCGGTATTACGCTGCTGCCAGCGTTAGCCGTGCCGCAGGAACGCCAGCGCGATGGCGTTGTGTACCTGCCGTGCATTAAGCCGGAACCACGCCGCACCGTTGGCCTGGTCTATCGTCCGGGATCGCCTCTACGCGGCCGCTATGAGCAGCTGGCAGAGGCCGTCCGTGAAACGATGGACGGCCATTTCGATAAAGCGTTAAAACAGGCGGTTTAAGCCGTTTAGCGCCGCTACCCGATAGGCTTCCGCCATGGTCGGGTAGTTAAAGGTGGTGTTAACGAAGTACTCAATGGTGTTACCGCCACCTTTTTGCTCCATAATCGCCTGACCGATATGAATAATCTCGGCCGCGCGCTCGCCAAAGCAGTGAATGCCGAGGATCTCCTTGGTCTCCCGATGGAACAGGATCTTCAGGCTCCCCACGCTCATACCGACGATTTGCGCTCGCGCCAGGTGTTTGAACTGGGCACGACCGACTTCGTACGGCACTTTCATTGCGGTGAGCTGCTGCTCGGTTTTGCCGACAGAGCTGATTTCAGGAATGGTATAGATACCGGTTGGGATATCTTCAATCAGGTGCGCGCTTGCTTCACCTTTCATTAACGCCTGCGCGGCAATGCGGCCTTGATCGTAAGCAGCTGAAGCCAGGCTCGGATAACCGATAACATCACCGACGGCATAGACGTGCGGCAGCGCGGTCTGGTACATGCTGTTCACTTTCAGCTGACCGCGGCCATCGGCCTGTAGCCCGATGTTTTCCAGCGACAGCGAATCGGTGTTACCGGTACGTCCGTTGGCGAACAGCAGGCAGTCGGCTTTGAGCTTTTTGCCAGACTTCAGGTGCATAATCACGCCATCGTCCACGCCTTCAATCTTCTCGTACTCTTCGTTGTGGCGAATAACCACGCCGCTGTTCCAGAAGTGGTAAGAGAGTGAATCTGACATTTCTTGATCGAGGAAGGCCAGTAGGCGGTCGCGGGTGTTGATGAGATCAACCTTAACCTCCATTCCACGGAAGATAGAGGCATATTCGCAGCCGATAACCCCTGCGCCGTAGATAATCACGTGGCGCGGTTCGTGGTGCAGGCTGAGAATCGAGTCGCTGTCGTAAATGCGCGGGTGGGTAAAGTCGACGTCGGCCGGGCGATACGGGCGTGAGCCGCAGGCAATCACGAACTTATCGGCGGTGAACGTTTCGACGGAACCGTCCGGACACTCCAGGGCGATGGTGTGCTCATCGACGAAGCGGGCGTCACCCTGCAACATTTCACAGTGATTACGCTCATAAAAGCCCTGACGCATGTGAGTTTGCTGATTGATAACGCTATCGGCATGATTCAGGATGTCGGCAAATGAGGAGCGGAGAAGTCTGCTGTGGTCGCTGTAGAGAGGGTTCTGATTGAATTCGATAATACGGCTAACGGCGTGGCGAAGGGCTTTAGACGGGATGGTACCCCAGTGGGTACAGCCGCCGCCGACATTATGATAACGCTCGATAACGGCGACACGGGCTCCTTGCTTCACCAGACCCATAGCAGCACCTTCGCCGCCGGGGCCGGAACCAATTACTATTGCATCATAATCGTAGGAATGTGGCATGGTAAGGCTTACCTGTTCTTATACATAAAAGCAACAGAATCATAACATCATCGAAGTAATAACCCAATTATCGTTGGGCTTTTTTCATACGAAATAGCATAAATAGCATGTAAACAATCATTAACAAAGCTGCGTAAGTCGATTCGTTTTATTCTCTGGTATAGTGCCAACACGGCTTGTGGAAGGATTCAGTCATCGTGATGGGTGTTAGAGCGCAACAAAAAGAAAAAACCCGGCGTTCGCTGGTGGAAGCGGCATTTAGTCAACTCAGTGCCGAGCGTAGTTTTGCCAGCCTCAGCCTGCGCGAAGTGGCGCGCGAGGCAGGGATTGCGCCAACCTCCTTTTATCGTCATTTCCGCGATGTGGATGAGCTTGGGCTGACCATGGTCGATGAGAGCGGTCTGATGCTGCGTCAGTTGATGCGTCAGGCGCGCCAGCGTATCGCCAAAGGCGGCAGCGTTATCCGCACTTCTGTTTCAACCTTTATGGAATTTATCGGTAATAACCCGAACGCCTTCCGCCTGTTGCTGCGCGAGCGTTCAGGCACTTCTGCGGCATTCCGTGCCGCGGTCGCCCGCGAAATTCAGCATTTTATTGCGGAACTTGCCGACTATCTGGAAATCGAAAACCATATGCCCCGAGCCTTCACGGAAGCGCAGGCTGAGGCGATGGTGACGATTGTATTTAGCGCGGGAGCGGAGGCTCTGGATGTAAGCCTTGAGCAGCGTCGCCAGCTGGAAGAGCGGCTGGTGCTGCAGTTACGGATGATCTCCAAGGGCGCATACTACTGGTATCGCCGTGAACAAGAGAAGATGACACATCAGTCCGAATAAGGTGGTAGACGAGCAATGAAACAGTCAGGTCAAGATAAAGGTACGCTGCTGCTGGCGCTGTTGGCTGGCTTATCGATTAACGGGACGTTTGCGGCACTGTTTAGCTCCATCGTACCTTTCTCTATATTCCCTATTATTGCGCTGGTGCTGACGGTGTACTGCCTGCATCAACGTTATCAGAACCGTACAATGCCGGTCGGGTTACCGGGCCTGGCGGCCGCCTGCTTTATCCTTGGCGTGCTGCTGTATAGCACCGTGGTGCGCGCAGAGTATCCGGATATCGGCTCTAACTTCTTCCCGGCGGTACTGTCGGTGGCGATGGTCTTCTGGATTGGCGTGAAGCTGCGTAACCGCAGGCAGGAACAGCAGTAAACTGTTGGCCGGATAAGGCAACGCCGCCATCCGGCAACCTGCTCAGGAACAGCCGGATGGCGCTATGCTTATCCGGCCTACCATTCCTTACTTCTTCGTTAACAGCACACCGCATTCCATATGATGGGTATACGGGAACTGATCGAACAGCGCCAGGCGCGTCACGTTGTGCGTCTGGCTCAACGTTTCCAGGTTCTGGCACAGCGTCTCTGGGTTACAGGAGATGTACAGAATGTTCGGATACGCCTGCACCATCTTCTCAGTTTCGCTATCCAGGCCACTACGTGGTGGATCGACGAAAATCGTCTCACATTGATAGCTTTTCAGGTCAATTCCCTGCAAACGGTTAAATTCCCGTACGCCGTTCATCGCCTGCGTAAACTCTTCTGCCGCCATGCGGATAATCTGCACGTTGTCTATCTGGTTGGCCGCAATGTTGTACTGCGCTGCTGCCACGGACGGTTTGGCAATTTCGGTTGCCAGTACGCGGTTAAAGTTGCGCGCCAGCGCCAGCGAGAAGTTACCGTTACCGCAGTAGAGTTCCAGCAGATCGCCGTTTGAATTCTGCGTAGCATCCAGCGCCCACTCCAGCATCTGAATGTTCATCGCGGCGTTCGGCTGGGTGAAGCTGTTCTCTACCTGACGATAGATCATCTCTTTGCCCGCAACCGGCAGGCGCTCGTCAATATAGTCTTGATCCAGCGCGATTTTGGTTTTGGTCGCGCGACCAATCAGGTGCACGTCCAGCCCCTGTGCGCGCAGTGCGTCACGCAGCGCTTCGGCCTGTTCGCGCCACTCGTCGTCGAGCTTTTTATGATACAGCAGCGAAACCACCGCCTGATTGCTCAGGGTGGTGAGGTAGTCAATCTGGAATAGCTTGTGGCGCAGCGTATGATTATCGCGAACGCCGTCGAGCACGGCGGTCATCAGGGTGTTAATTAGCTGGCTTGCCGCAGGGAAAGAATCTACGCGGATGCGGTTCTTGGTCTGCTGATCGAACATGATGTGGTACAGGTCATCACCGTCGTGCCAGATGCGGAATTCCGCGCGCATACGGTAGTGGCTGACCGGCGAGCGAAACACCTCCGGCGCGGGAGCGCTAAACGGCGTCATCATTGTTTGCAGGCGAGTGACTTTCTCGGCGAGCTGAGCGTCGTACTGTTCGGTTGGGAGATGTTCGGGGGTCATGATGCATCCTGAATAATAAAAGTACGCGGGGATTGTAGGGCTTGTTCAGGGGATGTCCAGCGCCGATGACGGTGAAAATCATAAATAGCAGTCTGGACATCTATATGTAACTAAATGTAGCATCCCCGTACCGGTCCTGTGAGTTAAAAGGGAACCCAGTGTAAATCTGGGGCTGACGCGCAGCGGTAAGGAAGGTAAGAGGTGAGCGCATTTAATGCAGACACTGCGGCGTGCCGTGGGAAGTCATCACCTCTTTATATAGCCTCCAAGCCCGAAGACCTGCCGGATAACGTCGCATGGGGTTTTATCGTCGCGAGCAACTGATGAAACCTGCGGCATCCCTTTTCTATTTGGATGCTTTTAAAAATGATTAAAAAAGCTTCGCTGATGACGGCGTTATCCGTCACGGCATTTTCCGGCTGGGCGCAAGACAGCAATTCTGACTCGATGGTGGTAACGGGCACCCGTTTTCAACAGCCGGTTAATACGGTATTGGCCCCAACCGATGTGGTTACGCGTGAGGATATTCAGCGCTGGCAGTCCAAAGATCTTAATGATGTGATGCGCCGGCTGCCGGGAGTCGATATTTCGCAGACCGGTGGCATGGGAAATAGCTCTTACCTCTATGTGCGTGGTACCGAAGCGCGTCATGTGCTGGTGCTGATTGATGGGATCCCAATGGCGCGGCCGGGTATTTCCAACGGTATCGATATTAGCCAGATTCCGGTCTCGCTGGTGCAGCGTATTGAGTATATCCGTGGCCCGCGTTCTGCTGTTTATGGATCGGGTGCTATTGGCGGTGTGGTTAACATCATTACCATGAGTGATGATGAACGCGCACAGATCAATGCCGGGATGGGTTCGAATGGCTACCAGACTTATGACGGTGCGGTGAATAAACGCTTTGGTGACACGATGATAACGGCGGCGGGCGCTTATCAGACGACCAAGGGGTTTAATATTGTCCCTGATTCGGCTTACAGCGGTGACAGTGACCGAGATGGCTATCGCAATAAACTGTTCTGGGGCGCCGTGCAGCATAAGTTTGACGAGAACTTCTCGGGCTTCTTCCGTGGTTATGGATACACGGCCAACAGTGATTACGATCAGAATACGATGTATGGCTCTCCTGAAGGTAATGACGAAGCTCAGAACTACAACCAATCCTGGGATACCGGGCTGCGATACAACTCCGGTATCTATTCTTCTCAACTGATCGCTAACTATCAGCATCTTAAAGACTATAACTACACGAATAACCTCGGCCGCTATGCTGGTCAAGCCACGCTGGATGATATGGAACAGCGTTATATCCAGTGGGGGAACAATTTTGAGGTTGGGCACGGGGCGATTAGCGGTGGTGTGGACTGGAAGCAGGAAAAGCTGGTGTCCGGCAGTACGACAAAAACCGATGCCTATAAACGTGATACGACAGGGCTTTACCTGACCGGTCAGCAGCAGATCGATACCGTGACGCTGGAAGCATCGGGCCGTGAGGACCACGATGAACAGTTTGGCTGGCACGGTACGTGGCAAACTGCTGCGGGTTGGGAATTTGTTGATGGTTACCGCGCAACGCTTTCTTATGGCACCGGCTTCCTGGCACCCTCTTTGGGACAGCAGTATGGTGCAGCGCGTTATGGATATGGAAGCAACCGAGGCATCATTGCCAATCCGAATCTGCAACCCGAAGAATCTAAGCAGTGGGAAGCAGGAATTGACGGGATTACTGGACCGCTGGATTGGAAGCTCTCTGCGTACCACTATGAAATTCAAAACCTGATTGATTATAAAAGCTCGAGTAATTACAGCCAGTACGTCAACGTGAAGTCGGCCACCATTAAAGGCGTTGAGTGGACGGGGAACATCACGACCGGCCCGGTAGAACATCACCTGACGCTGCAGTATGTTGATCCGCGTGATGACGAAACCAACCAGGTTCTTGCTCGTCGTGCGAAACAGCAGGTGAAGTATGAGTTAACTGGGCAGGTTTACGATCTCGGTTGGAATATCGCTTACCAATATTTGGGGCAGCGCTATGACAATAACTACGACGAGACAACAAACACCTCTAGTCGAGTTAAAATGGGGGGCGTGAGTCTGTGGGATATCGGATTGTCATATCCTGTCACCTCACACCTGACCGTTCGTGGTAAAATAGCCAACCTGTTCGATAAAGACTACGAGACAGCATATGGCTACCAAACTGCAGGACGGGAATACACCTTGTCTGGCAGCTACACCTTCTGAACCACGTCCTACCGTACTGGTGTTTGACTCCGGTGTCGGTGGGTTGTCGGTCTACGATGAGATCCGGCATCTCTTGCCGGATCTCCATTACATCTACGCTTTCGATAACGTCGCTTTCCCTTATGGGGAGAAGAGTGAAGAGTTTATCGTTGAGCGCGTCGTGGAAATCGTTACTGCGGTACAGGCACGCTACCCGCTTGCTTTAGCGGTGATCGCCTGTAACACGGCCAGCACGGTCTCACTGCCCGCGCTGCGCGACAAGTTTGTCTTCCCGGTTGTGGGCGTCGTGCCTGCCATTAAACCGGCTGCACGCCTGTCGGCTAACCGTATCGTAGGATTGTTGGCGACGCGGGGCACGGTAAAACGTCCTTATACCCACGAGCTGATTTCGCGCTTTGCCAATGAATGCCGTATCGAGATGCTGGGGTCTGCTGAGCTGGTGGAGCTGGCGGAAGCGAAACTGCACGGTGAGGCGGTTCCTCTGGAAGAGCTGCGCCGTATTCTGCGTCCGTGGTTGCGCATGCAAGAACCACCGGATACCGTCGTGCTCGGCTGCACGCATTTCCCTCTATTACAGGATGAGTTGCTGCAGGTGCTTCCCGAAGGCACCCGCCTGGTGGATTCCGGTGCAGCTATTGCGCGTCGAACAGCCTGGTTGTTAGAACATGAAGCGCCGGATGCGAAATCCAGCGATGCGAATCTGGCATACTGCATGGCGTTGACGACAGAAACTGAGCAACTTTTACCCGTTTTACAGCGCTACGGCTTTGAAACGCTCGAAAAACTGCCTGTTTCGGCCTGATTTGAGCAAAAAAGAGACGGTTGAAAAGTTTTTTTAAAACAGGGCTTGTCAACGTCTCAGAACTCCCTATAATGCGCCTCCACTGACACGGAACAACGGCAAACAAGCCGCCGGGTCAGCGAGGTTCTCCTGAGAATCTCAACAGAGAAAAGCGAAATTAAATGCTTGACTCTGAAGCGGGAAAGCGTATTATGCACATCCCGCGCCGCTGACAAAAAGCGAAGCGGCACTGCTCTTTAACAATTTATCAGACAATCTGTGTGGGCACTCGAAGATACGGATTCTTAACGTCGCAAGACGAAAAATGAATACCAAGTCTCT
>NZ_JBIQOI010000011.1:0-140510 GCF_044197065.1 Kluyvera chengduensis | reverse complement strand
ACCTGACCCCATGCCGAACTCAGAAGTGAAACGCCGTAGCGCCGATGGTAGTGTGGGGTCTCCCCATGCGAGAGTAGGGAACTGCCAGGCATCAAATTGCAGTAAACCGGGATGAATAATCCGGGTAGTGACAAAGAAATTCGGTGGAGCGGTAGTTCAGTCGGTTAGAATACCTGCCTGTCACGCAGGGGGTCGCGGGTTCGAGTCCCGTCCGTTCCGCCACTTATTAAGAGCCCTGAGCATTATTGCTCAGGGCTTTTTTCTTTGTCCGCCGTATAATTATTGCTGTTTTAGCAAAAATCCTCTGCATTTAACGATCTTTTTCTCAACTCTCTCACTAGTCATAATGATTTTCGTTAACCAATATTGATAAATAAAGAGGAAAATCATGACAATCCCTGCACTTGGCCTCGGCACTTTCCGCCTGAAAGATGACGTTGTTATCGCCTCCGTTAAAACTGCCCTTGAGCTGGGCTACCGCACCATCGATACCGCACAGATCTACGACAATGAAGCGGCCGTTGGTCAGGCGATTGCGGAAAGTGGCGTCGCACGTGATGAACTGTTCATCACCACCAAGATCTGGATCGAAAACCTGAGCAAAGACAAGATGATCGCTAGCCTCAAAGAGAGCTTGCAGAAGCTGCGCACCGACTACGTTGACCTGACGCTGATCCACTGGCCATCCCCAAATGACGCCGTGGCGGTTGAAGAATTCATGGCTGCGCTGCTGGAAGCAAAACAGCAGGGCCTGACGCGCCAGATTGGTATCTCCAACTTCACTATTCCGCTGATGGAACGCGCTATTGCTGCCGTTGGCGTTGAAAATATTACGACCAACCAGATTGAACTATCACCTTACCTGCAGAACCGTAAGGTGGTGGATTGGGCGGCAGAGCATGGTATCCACATCACCTCTTACATGACGCTGGCCTACGGTAAGGCGCTGAAAGATGAAGTGATTAGTGAAATTGCGAAGAAACACAATGCGACGCCAGCACAGGTTATCCTGGCCTGGGCAATGGGTGAAGGCTATGCGGTGATCCCATCTTCAACTAAGCGTGAAAACCTGGCGAGCAACCTGCTGGCGCTGGATCTGAAATTAGATGCTGACGATAAAAAAGCAATTGCGGCCCTGGATTGCAACGACCGCCTGGTCAGCCCGGAAGGACTGGCGCCTGAGTGGGACTAATGACGCGATAAGCGGGCTACAACCCTCAAGTAGCTGAAGCAACTCGGCCGGGCTGCAACCCTCTGGTAGCCCGGACGAGGCGTTTACGCCGACCCCGGGAACTCTCCATTACCGGTTGCCTTTCACATACTCGCTAAGAAAATCAATAAAGGCCCTGATGCGCGTACTCACCGCCCGGTCACTGTAATATACGGCGCTAAACGGCATTTCTACCGGCAGACGTTTATCAGCCAGCAGCTCAACAAACTCCCCGCTAGCAATCTCTTTATCCACCATATAGTCCGACAAGCAGGCAATGCCGTTACCGTGCAAACACAGCTGCTTAAGCGTCTCACCGCTGTTTGACGAAATCCCACCGCTAATCTCCATAAACTGGCCATCACAGCAGTAAACAGGCCAGGTATTCAGTGAGGACGGTTCGGTAAAGCCCAGGCAAAGATGCTCTTTGAGGTCGACGACGTTCTCTGGCTTGCCGTGACGAGCGATATACTCCGGCGAGGCAATAATCTTCCTATAGCTGCTAAACAGCGGACGTGCGCGCAGGCTGGAGTCCGTTAAGGTACCTGCGCGAATCGCGACATCTACCTTTCGCTCAATCAGATTGATAAAGGTTTCGGAAGAGACCAGTGAAAGCGTCATTTCCGGGTAGCGTTCGCGGAATGGCTTCACGAGCGGCATCAGGAAGTGCAGCATCACCGGCGTAGCGGCATCCACGCGCAATAAGCCCCGTGGCGTGTTACGCGTATCCAGCAGCTCGTTCTCGGCAGCCGCCATCTCCTGTAGCACAACCTGCATACGGCGGAAATAACGCTCTCCCTCTTCGGTCAGGCTCAACTGGCGTGTGGTGCGGTTAAGCAGGCTCACGCCGAGCTTTGACTCCAGCTTCTTCACCGCCCGGCTTACCGCCGAGTTGGCCTGTCCAAGCTGCTCAGCGGCACGGCTGAAACTGCCGCTTTCCACTACCGCCACAAAAATGGCTATTTCTTCTGATGTCGCTCTCATTATTGCACCTGAAGCAAAATTATATTGAGATTTTGAATATTTTTGTTATTTAAACACCCCGGCATACTACGTGTCATCTTAATACTGATGATGTGGAGTAAATTATGCCGCTGGCGCTTCTAGCCTTAACGATCAGTGCCTTCGCAATTGGCACAACCGAATTTGTGATTGTCGGTCTGGTCCCGACGATTGCTGAACAGCTTGCCATCTCTCTGCCTTCCGCAGGGATGCTGGTTTCTATTTATGCCCTGGGCGTGGCCATCGGCGCGCCGGTACTGACCGCGCTGACGGGCAAACTGCCGCGCAAACAGCTGCTGCTGGCGCTGATGGTGCTGTTTACCATCGGTAACCTGCTGGCCTGGCAGGCACCTGGATATATCACTCTTGTCGTCGCGCGTTTGCTGACCGGCCTGGCTCACGGCGTCTTCTTCTCCATTGGGTCGACGATTGCAACTAGCCTGGTGCCTAAAGAGAAGGCGGCATCGGCAATCGCTATTATGTTCGGTGGTCTGACCGTTGCGTTAGCGACCGGTGTACCGATGGGGACGTTCATTGGTCAGCACTTCGGCTGGCGTGAAACCTTCCTCGCCGTTTCTCTGCTCGGCGTGATTGCGCTGATTGCCAGCGCGGTGCTGATACCACGTAATATCCCAGGGCGTGCGCCAGCAAGTCTTGCAGACCAGGTGAAAGTACTGACTCACCCTCGCTTGCTGATGATTTACGCCATTACAGCGTTAGGCTATGGCGGCGTCTTTACTGCCTTTACCTTCCTGGCGCCGATGATGCAAGACTTGGCTGGCTTTACACCAGGTGCGGTGAGCTGGATCCTGCTGGGCTATGGCGTGGCGGTAGCGATTGGGAACATCTGGGGCGGTAAACTGGCCGACAAACACGGTGCCGTACCCGCACTGAAGTTTATCTTCGCGGCGTTGGCTGCACTACTGTTGGTATTCCAGTTCACGGTATCCATTCAGTACGCCGCGCTGGCCACCATCCTTGTGATGGGCGTCTTTGCGTTCGGTAATGTTCCGGGCTTACAGGTATACGTGGTGCAGAAAGCTGAGCAGTACACCCCGGCCGCGGTCGATGTTGCCTCCGGTCTGAATATCGCCGCCTTTAATGTCGGCATTGCGATTGGTTCCGTCGTCGGTGGTCAAACGGTAGAGCATTATGGTCTGGCGCAAACGCCGTGGATTGGCGCGCTGATTGTGGTGGGTGCACTGCTGCTGGCTGGCCTAAGCGGCCGGCTGGATAGGCCTGCACGCGTTGCACTCGGCTAAGGATTAAGGGTAAGCAAGCGCTTACAGAAGTTCACGCAGCTTTATCACAAATAGCGTTGAAACCGTGGGCAAAAGCCCCTATAACAGAAGAACCTTCCTGGAATCAGGCGGGTTCTTTCGTTATTGAGGTTATAAAAGAAAGTGCGAAAAAATACCTACGCCATGCGCTATATTGCCGGACAGCCAGCGGAGCGAATCCTGCCTCCTCCAGGCGCTTATACCAGCATTAGCCAGGCACTCTCGGTGGGTAAGCCGTTAAGCACGGAAGAGAACATTCGTATCCTGGTGTGGAACATCTTTAAGCAACAACGGGCTGAATGGTTGTCGGTGTTGAATAAGTTCGGTAAAGATGCCCATCTGGTTCTGTTACAGGAAGCGCAAACGACGCCTGAACTGGTGAAGTTTGCGACCACTAACTATCTTGCTGCCGATCAGGTTCCCGCGTTTGCGTTGCCGCATCACCCCTCAGGCGTGATGACGTTGTCCGCCGCCCATCCTATTTACTGTTGCCCATTGCGCGAACGTGAGCCGATACTGCGGTTAGCAAAATCGGCGTTAGTGACCGTTTACCCACTTCCCGACGCGCGCCTGCTGATGGTCGTCAATATTCATGCGGTTAACTTTAGCCTTGGCGTGGATGTTTACAGTAAACAGCTGATGCCTATTGGTGAACAGATTGCCCAGCACACTGGCCCGGTGATTATGGCGGGAGATTTCAACGCCTGGAGTCGTCCGCGGATGAACGCGCTGTATCGGTTTGCGCGCGATATGTCGCTGCGTCCTGTGCGTTTTGATGATGACCAGCGCCGCCGCGCGTTTGGGCGTCCGTTAGACTTTGTGTTCTATCGCGGGCTAAGCGTGGCTGATGCCTCTGTTCTGGTTACCCGCGCATCCGATCATAATCCGCTGATTGTGGAATTTAGCCCGGGAAAATAGGGCGAAGGAAATAAAAAAAGGCACCGGGGGAAACGGTGCCTTTTTTAATGGTTGCCTGTCAGGAGTCAGGACGATCGCTGTTTTTCACAAACAGCGTCAGCTGATCGCCAGGTTGCAGATTAGCCGTATCGCTATTCCAGCGCATCACATCTTTGATGTTCACGCCGTGTCGCTTGGCAATGCTCGAAAGCGAATCACCTTTGCGTACGCGGTACGTAATACTGCTGTTATCGGCAAGACGCGCAGCGCTGCTGCCCGCACCTACCGTTAAGCTCTGACCGACTTTCAGACTGCTGCCACGCAGGTTGTTCCACTGCTGCAGATCTTTGGTATTCACGCCTAAACGTGAGGCGATGCCTGACAGCGTGTCACCTGAACGTACTTTATAGCTGCGGCTGGCCATCGGTGTGTTGTCGGCAACCAGCGTAGGCTGGAGGTCGGCAATCTCACCGGAGGCCAGGGACTCACGCAGCTGATCCGCATGTTTCTGTGGCACCATCACGTACTTCGGACCGCTTGCGCCAAGCGTAGAGCCTTTGACACCCGCGTTAAATGTCTTCAACTTGCTAACGGGCATTCCTGCCATATCAGCCAGCTGCGAGATCTCTACCGGACTATCAATGCGTACGCGCGCCAGTGCACGACTTTCATCTGCAGTAGGCAGACGAACGCCGTAGCGTTTGCTGTTCTTGAGGATGTCGCTCAAGGCCAGCATCTTAGGTACGTATAATTTTGTTTCCTGAGGCAACGGCAGTGACCAGAAGTCGGTGGGTTTACCACGGGCCTTGTTCACCTTCATTGCTTTCATTACACGGCCTTCACCGCTGTTATACGCTGCCACGGTTAATAACCAGTCGCCATCGAACATTTTGTTCAGGCGCTGCATCATATCCAGTGCTGCCGTTGTGGAAGCAACGACGTCACGACGTGCGTCATAACTGCGGGTCTGTTTCAGACCGTAATTTCGCCCTGTGCTCGGAATGATCTGCCAAATGCCTGCGGCATTGGCGCCAGACGTTGCGTGCGGGTCAAAAGCGCTCTCCACTATGGGTAGTAATACCAGTTCCATCGGCATGTTACGTTTCTTAACTTGCCCGGCTATCCAGTACATATACGGCTCTGCCCGTAAAGTTACATCGTGGAGATAGCTCTTATTTCGTAAGTACTTCTGTTTCTGTTCGCGAACCCGGGCGTTATCCGGGATTCCCATCTTTAGCTCGTCGCCAATGTAAGCCCACAAATCCTGGTCCTGCATGTCGAATGTCCCATCGTCCATCCAACGTGCCTGACTTGCGAACTTACCTGCTTCCCCTTGACTAGCCGCAGAAAGGCTCTGTGCGTGCTGTTGGACATTACCTTGCTGTGAAGCCTGGCAACCCACGAGCAGGACAGAGGCGAGTAATATCGCTTTTGCCTTCATGTGTGTGTCAATAGTTGCTTAAAAGACGACCGATAATAACGACGAACTTTCGAAAACGCAACCCGGAAGTATCAGAAGTTATCTTTCTTTGACCGTAACCATGCAAAACGCTGCTCAGATTGTAGCAATTTTGTTTCTTTGTTTATTTCATTAATTAAATCAATATCATCCGTTCTTAAAAAGAGATTAATCTGACGCTCTTTTTTCAGAGTTGTGGGGAGTGTCATTTGCTTTTTCGCGCGTAACTCCTTCACTTCTCGATAGTATTCGTTAATGAACAAATCATGCGGTAAAACGCTCAGCGCAAACTTCATATTGGAGAGCGTGTACTCATGTGCGCAACAAATTAGCGTCTCTTCAGGCAAAGTGTTAATGCTCTGCAACGACTGGTACATCTGGGTTGGCGTGCCTTCGAAAAGACGGCCGCAGCCCCCGGAAAACAGAGTGTCTCCGCAAAAAAGCCATGGGGCGCTGTAGAAACAGATATGTCCTAAAGTGTGGCCCGGCGTGGCGAGAACGTGAAAATCCTGGTTGAGGATGTGAATGTGATCGCCGTCAGCCACAATTTTTGTTGCCCCTTTGTTGTGAGTCTCTTCAGGGCCATAAACGTCAATATTCGGATAAGACCTAACGAGTTCGGCAACGCCGCCAGCGTGATCGTTGTGGTGATGTGTTAAAAGGATCGCCTCAGGGTGCCAGTTGTTTGCCTTGATTGCCTCAAGTACCGGCGCGGCATCCCCCGGATCGACTATTAAACAACGGCCGGTTTCATCATTAAGAACCCAGATGTAGTTGTCCTGAAAGGCTGGAATACTGTTAAGATTCATTTGTTACCTCTTAAACGCGTAGGGAAGGTTGTGATGAAACCGGCAAGGATACCTCAAACAGTCTCGGCGCCTGTCTCGTGGGCGCAAATGCCCTGGGGTGAATATTATCGCGAGGCTATCGATCGTCAACTGAAACCCTGGCTGGGAAAACTGTATGGTTTTCACCTGCTCAAGGTGGGAAACCTCAGTGCGGAGATCAATACTGAAGCCTGTGCTATCTCTCATCAGGTTAATATTTCGCTGGAAGGCAACCCGATGCAGGTGAAAGCGGATCCGCTACATTTGCCATTTGCAGAGAAATCCGTAGATGCCTGCCTGCTGTCGCACACGCTGCCCTGGTGCAGCGATCCTCATCGCCTGTTGCGGGAAGCCGATCGTGTGTTAATTGACGATGGCTGGCTGATTATCACCAGCTTTAACCCGATGAGCCTGATGGGGCTGCGTAAACTGGTTCCGGTACTGCGTAAATCGACGCCCTACAATAGCCGGATGTTTACCCTGATGCGCCAACTGGATTGGCTGGCGCTACTGAATTTCGAAGTGATGCACCAAAGCCGGTTCCAGGTGCTCCCTTGGGCGAAACAGGGCGGGGCGCTGCTTAGCACGCATTTACCGGCGCTGGGGTGTCTGCAGGTGATTGTGGCGCGCAAGCGGACGTTTCCACTTACGCTTAACCCGATGCGGCAGAATAAAGCCAAAAACCGCATTCAGCAGGCCGTAGGCGCGACGCGGCAGTATCGTAAACCGGACGCTTAAGCTTCCGGCTGATACCCAACATCGTCGTGCGTGGGTGAGTTGGCCGCCGTACGTGCCAGCTCATCGCAACGTTCGTTTTCCGGGTGGCCGGCGTGGCCTTTAACCCATTCCCAACGAATTTCATGCTTGCCGAGCGCCGTGTCCAGGCGCTTCCACAGATCGACGTTTTTCACCGGCTTTTTATCCGCCGTTTTCCACCCGCGCTTTTTCCAGTTGTGGATCCATTGGGTGATCCCCTGGCGAACATACTGGCTATCGGTGCTCAGCACCACGGTGCATGGCTCTTTGAGCGCTTCAAGCGCGACGATGGCCGCCATCATTTCCATGCGGTTATTGGTCGTCAGACGGTAGCCTTCGCTGAAGGTTTTTTCCCGCTGCTGATAGCGTAGAATGGCGCCATAACCACCCGGACCTGGGTTACCGAGGCAAGAGCCATCGGTGAAAATTTCTACCTGTTTAAGCATCTCTGGTAGACTTCCTGTATCTGCAATCAAAGTTAAACGGCAAGTCTGACATAAATGACTGATATGAGCACTGCAATTACACGACAGATCGTTCTGGATACCGAAACCACCGGTATGAATCAGATCGGTGCCCACTATGAAGGCCACAAGATCATTGAGATCGGTGCCGTCGAGGTGATAAACCGTCGTTTAACCGGCAACAACTTCCACGTTTACCTCAAACCCGATCGGCTGGTGGATCCCGAAGCGTTCGGTGTTCATGGTATCGCCGATGAATTTTTGCTGGATAAACCGACCTTTGCTGACGTAGCCGATGAGTTTATGGACTACATCCGCGGTGCGGAGCTGGTCATCCATAACGCCTCGTTCGATATCGGCTTTATGGACTATGAGTTTAGTAAGCTCAACCGAGGTATTCCAAAAACCAATACCTTCTGTAAAGTCACCGATAGCCTGGCGCTGGCGAGGAAGATGTTTCCCGGCAAGCGTAACAGCCTTGATGCACTCTGCTCGCGCTATGAGATAGATAACACCAAGCGTACGCTGCACGGCGCATTGCTCGATGCCCAAATCCTGGCGGATGTTTATCTGACCATGACCGGTGGGCAAACCTCCATTAAATTCTCGATGGAAGGTGAGCAACAGCAGACGGGAGATACCGGTATTCAGCGCGTTGTTCGCGCGGCGAGCAAATTGCGTGTGGTTTATGCCACTGATGAAGAGTTGGCGAATCATGAATCGCGCCTCGACCTGGTGCAGAAAAAGGGCGGGAGCTGCCTCTGGCGTTCGTAAAATGGCTGTTTTTGCTGTGAAAATAGCCTTGCGGGTGATTTTTGCAGCAAACGATTCAAAAGCAGAGAAAAAGCGTTGACGGGTTGCTGGGGAATCCGTAATATTCGCCTCGTTCCCAAGGGAACACAGCGGAGCGGTAGTTCAGTCGGTTAGAATACCTGCCTGTCACGCAGGGGGTCGCGGGTTCGAGTCCCGTCCGTTCCGCCACTTTCAGAGAGCCCGAATCAGAAATGATTCGGGCTTTCGTCGTTTCTGGGCGGGGCTAATTTTACAGCCCGATCTGTTTACGAATATGCTGTTGCAGCACCGCGAGCATACAGGCTCCGGACAATCCAATCATCATTGCACCGTTCACCGCCTCCAGTGGACCCAGCAGCTTCCATTTTGCACTCATCACAATGTCGCCATAGCCCAATGTCGCGAAATTCACGCTTGAGTGATATACCGCATCGGCCAGTGTCGCAAACTCGCCCAGACATAAAAAAAGCATGCCCCACAGAAGTATCTGCAGCAAATTACCAATCAGTACGATAGTGATAATCCCGAACAGTGCCAGCACGCCAGCGATGACCCCATCTTTCCTCTGGAAACGATTGATATAAAAGCGGATTGCCCAGATGGACGCGATAGACTGCAATAGCATATTGCACAGTATGACCGGCATTCCCATCAGAAATGACAGCAGCATGATGTTACTCTCCGCACGCTGCCATCAGGGCACATCGCTGTTGCTCGTTGAGTTTGCCAGGCCATCATTAACCCATGCCATAAAAATACGATAGCCAATAGAGAGCAGAGTGGCGCCGATAAACATGCCGAGAATGCCGCTGGCGGCCATGCCGCCGAGTGCGCCAATCAGCACGACCGGCATGGGCGCATCCACACCACGACCAAGCATGAGGGGTTTGAGGACGTTATCGACCATCCCGGCGACCAGCAGCAGCACGGTAAAGAGGATATTGAACCCCATACCGTGATCGCCAAAGCACCACATAATAGCAATAGCTGGTGCGGTGACCAGGATGACGGGGATCTGAGCTATCCCGAGAATGAGCGCCAGAATAAAGAAAATACCAACGGCGGGTATACCGGCGAGCACCATGATGATCCCTGCCAGCAACGCCTGAATAAGCGCAACGCCAATCACGCCCAGAGCCACAGCACGTATGGTGCTGGTACAAAGTCGGGTGAGTGAGGTGCCTTTCTGTTCATCGGTTATGCGTATGGCGATACGTCTGGCGCTGACTGCCCCTGCCTCTCCCCAGGCCATAATGACACCTGCCACAATAAAGGAGACGACAAAGCCTAAAATTCCGCCGCCCATACTGGCAAGAAAGCTCAATACCAGCCCGGTAACCTCAGCGAGCTGCGTACGGTAAGTACTGATAACGCCCGGTAAGTCTGAGGAAATTTTTAGCCATAGCGCATGGAGTTTACCGCCGATAATGGGCAGCGAAGCGATATTGTCTGGCGGCGGTGGGATGACCAGATTTTCATGACCAAATCGGCTAATCAGGCCGCTAATACTTTCCCCCAGAGAGCTAATCATCAGTATTGTCGGGGAGACAATAAGCAGGATGCCTAACAATACCAACAGCGTTGAGGCCCATCCCCGTTTACCCCCAAGGCCGACTACGAATTTTTGCTGAAGCGGATAGAGCGTCACGGCCAGAATGATGGCCCACAGCATCATATTCAGAAAGGGTGAAAAAACGGTAAAGCAGAAAGAGGCTAATGCCAGGATAAGTCCAAACCGTATGAACATATCCATCAATCGGGCAACCAGCCTTTTTTCAACAATGAGAAGATCGTTATTTTCCATGATTGTTGTTCCAGTTGATATTGCAGACGCAAACATCCCGACCTGATGTGCAAAGCAAGCCAAAAGAGAAAAGTCATCGCTGGATCTTATGTACTACAAACGCTCATTGGTGTTGAATTTTATCCACTTTATGAGTGTAGAACAGAAAGAAGGGGGAATTAGTAAATATTAAAAACACCCGGTTGAGTGTTGTTCAATACCTTTATTAGTCTGAAAACGAATCTGGAATCGTATTGAAATATAATAAGTAATTATGATGATAGCGGCCTGAAACAATTCAGGCCGGGAAGGTAGGGGGTTAGCCAAGAGCAAAGGGATCGGCATCCTGCCAGGCAGGAAACTTTTCTCGATACTCCTGAAGCTGGAGCATCGAAAGCTCGCCGTCGATACGAATCGCCTGATGCGGTTCCGCGGTGGCCAGAATCTCACCCTGTGGCGTAAGAATCCGGCTGTCGCCACGATAGTGATGACCATTGCCATCGGTGCCGACGCGGTTGCATCCTGCAACATAGGCCTGATTTTCAATTGCCCGAGCGGCCAGCAGCGTCTGCCAGTGTACGGAACGTGGAGCAGGCCAGTTCGCGACGTAAAGCGCCAGATCGTAATCGTTCCGATTACGAGACCATACCGGGAAACGCAGGTCATAGCAGACCAGCGGCAGAATACGCCAGCCGCGCCACGTCAACACGAGGCGTTGATGACCCGCAACGTAGTGATGATGTTCATCCACCATGCGGAACAAGTGGCGTTTATCATAGCGGTGGACGCGGCCTTCTGGCTCAACGAGCAGAAAACGATTCACCGCGCCAAGACCAGTTTGCAGCGCAGCACTCCCGCAAACCAGCGCATTAGTACGCGTGGCTTGCTCTCGCATCCACGCCACGACCTTATCTTCTGATAACGACTGTTCAGCGGCTTCCATCGCAAAGCCGGTGGTAAACATCTCCGGCAGGACTATCACATCACGCCCGGTAATGCCTTCCATCTGTCGCGCAAAGTGGCGCAGATTCGCGGGGCCGTCCATCCACACGAGGGGTTGTTGTAAAAGGGTAATCTTCAAGCCAGACATGGTGATGTACTCCTCTGTTGCAGGACGTAGACCTAACTGTAACACCTTATCAGGCTGCTGCTTTGCTGAGGACAGTTTGCATAAAAAAAAGCGGAGCCAGGCTCCGCTTTGAGGATAACGATTCAAAAACGTTACGCGGCTTCAACCTTGCGCACGTTGTCCGGCAGCTTTACCGGCTTGGTCGCCAGCTCGTCTGGTGCAAAGTCGTCAACGTTGATGCTGCGCAGTCGGCTGACTTCTGCTTTGGTCAGAATGGCCGCTTCTTCCTGATTAATCAGTCCCTTAGCCAGTGCATTACGCGCCAGCTCATCCAGGCGGGTAAACGGCAGGTTCTTGCCAATTTCTTTGCAGATGCGCTGGTGGATAGGATCGGCTGCCATGACGTCAACCAGCGCTTCTTCCAGCAAGCCAACCGGGTTGTGCTCGCTCGGGGTCAGATACTGACCACGGCCGATACGGGAACGGGTGGCGCTTGGTGTCTGCAGAATTTTCGCTACGCTGTGGTCGAGCTTATCGGACGGCGCATTGTAATGACGACCGGTCGGGAAGATAACCACGCGCATTGCCCCTGCGACAAAGCGGTTCGGGAAGTTCTTCAGCAGGTCGTCAATGGCCTGCTCAGCCTGATGCAGCGCATCCTGAACGCCCCAGTGTACCAGTGATAAATCTGCTTCGTTACGCCCTTCATCGTCATAGCGTTTCAGGACGGAAGAGGCGAGGTACAGCTGGCTCAACACATCACCCAGACGGGCGGAGATGCGCTCACGACGCTTCAGGCTGCCGCCCAGAACGGCCATAGAAACGTCCGACAGCAACGCCAGGTTGGCGCTCAGACGGTTCAGGTGCTGATAGTAACGTTTGGTTGCATCGCGGGTTGGCGTTGGGCTGGTTAAGCCGCGGGTGATCCCCAACCAGAAGCTGCGTACTTTGTTGCTGCCGACATGGCCGATGTGTTTAAACAGCAGTTTATCGAACGCATCGGCATCTTTGTTCTGCGCCGCGGCCATCTCTTCCAGCACGTATGGATGGCAACGAATAGCGCCTTGACCGAAGATCATCATGCTACGCGTCAGAATGTTTGCGCCTTCAACGGTAATGGCGATAGGTGCACCCTGATAAGCACGTGCCAGGAAGTTACCTTCACCGAGCATAATGCCTTTCCCACCGGCGATATCCATGGCGTCAACGATGGACTGCTGGCCGCGGTGGGTACAGTGGTACTTCACGATAGCCGACAGTACCGCGGGTTTTTCACCGAGCATAATACCGTAGGTAATTAACGTTGCCGCTGCGTCCATCACGTAGGCGTTGCCTGCGATGCGCGCTAATGGCTCTTCAATCCCTTCCATTTTACCAATCGACACTTTGAACTGACGGCGAATATGCGCGTAGGCACCGGTTGCCAGCGCAACGGATTTCACGCCGCCGGTCGAGTTGGATGGCAGGGTAATCCCGCGTCCCACCGACAGACATTCAACCAGCATACGCCAGCCCTGACCGGCCATTTTCGGCCCGCCGATGATGTAGTCGATCGGTACGAAGATATCCTGACCACGCGTCGGACCGTTCTGGAACGGAACGTTCAGCGGGAAGTGGCGACGACCAATTTCAACGCCTGGGGTGTTGGTTGGGATCAGCGCACAGGTGATGCCTAAATCTTCCGCCCCGCCCAGCAGTTTTTCCGGGTCAGACAGCTTGAAAGCCAGGCCCAGTACGGTCGCAATCGGAGCGAGAGTGATGTAACGCTTGTTCCAGGTTAAACGCATACCCAGAACCTGCTCACCCTGCCATTCGCCCATACAGACGACGCCGGTATCCGGAATCGCACCGGCATCAGAGCCCGCCTCTGGGCTGGTCAGCGCGAAGCATGGGATTTCCTGACCACGCGCCAGGCGCGGCAGATAATGATCTTTCTGCTCTTCAGTACCGTAGTGTTGCAGCAGCTCGCCCGGGCCTAAAGAGTTAGGCACGCCGACGGTAATTGCCAGAATGCCGGAAACGCCTGAAAGTTTTTGCAGCACGCGAGCCTGCGCATAAGCGGAGAACTCCAGACCACCGTACTCTTTCTTAATGATCATCGCGAAGAAGCGGTGTTCTTTCAGGTAGGCCCACAGCTCTGGCGGCAGGTCAGCCATCTCGTGAGTGATAGCAAAGTCGTTAGCCATGCGGCACGCTTCTTCAACCGGGCCATCAATAAAGGCCTGCTCTTCGGCGGTCAACTGTGGACGCGGGTAGTTGTGCAGCTTTTTCCAGTCCGGGTTGCCGCGGAACAGATCGCCTTCCCACCAGGTGGTACCGGCATCAATCGCTTCTTTCTCAGTGCGCGACATCGGCGGCATCACTTTGCTGAACATGCGGAATACCGGCGTTGAGATCAGCGCTTTACGCATCGGCGTAAAGTTGAACGGCACCAGGATGATGGCCAGCGGCACCAGCAGCCACAGGTTCCACAGGCCAATCGCGCCGAGAGCGGCGGTCCAGGCCAGCAGAATGACGCTGCCGAGCGTCAAGCTAATGCGGTGGTAGAAGAGTGCACCGAGTACGGCAATGGTTAAAACAATACTCAAAATCATCATAGAGAAATGCCCCTGTCTTGTAGGAGGTCTGACCACTTGTGATGATATGGTTGTAGTTGAACCGTTTTTATTTAGCAATGTGTTTACAAAATAATTACAACCTCGCTCACATTGTTGCTTCTTTTTAGCGCACTAAAAATCCAAACATCTGGTGAATAGATTCGTGCTTGCTTCTCTGGGCTGGCGCTATCCGGTACACTAGCGATGACAATTTTATTAATGCTGAAGGATTATCCTCATGTACCAGGATCTTATTCGTAACGAACTGAATGAAGCGGCCGATACGCTGGCAAACTTCCTCAAGGATGAAGCCAACATCCATGCCATTCAGCGCGCAGCAGTCCTGCTGGCAGACAGCTTCAAAGCCGGCGGTAAAGTGCTCTCCTGCGGCAACGGTGGTTCTCATTGCGATGCGATGCACTTCGCAGAAGAGCTGACGGGCCGCTATCGTGAAAACCGCCCGGGCTACCCGGCGATTGCGATTTCCGACGTCAGCCATCTCTCCTGCGTGAGTAATGATTTCGGTTATGAATATGTGTTCTCTCGTTACGTGGAATCCGTGGGTCGTGCGGGTGACGTGCTGCTGGGTATCTCTACCTCGGGTAACTCCGCTAACGTGATCAAAGCGATTGAAGCGGCTCGTGCGCAAGGGATGAAAGTGATTACGCTGACCGGTAAAGACGGTGGCAAAATGGCGGGCTCCGCGGACATCGAAATTCGCGTACCGCACTTTGGCTACGCTGACCGCGTTCAGGAAATTCACATTAAAGTGATTCATATCCTGATTATGCTGATCGAAAAAGAGATGGCTAAAGCTTAAGTTTCACGGGGCTCCGGCCCCGATTGCTGTGGGGGTGTGATATGTGCGAACTGCTCGGGATGAGCGCCAATGTGCCAACCGATATCTGCTTCAGTTTTACCGGGCTGGTCCAGCGCGGTGGAGGCACCGGGCCGCATAAAGACGGCTGGGGAATTACCTTCTACGAAGGCAAAGGCTGTCGCACGTTCAAAGATCCGCAGCCGAGCTATCAATCTCCTATCGCGAAACTGGTGCAGGACTATCCCATTAAGTCCTGCTCCGTCATTGCGCATATTCGCCAGGCGAATCGCGGAATGGTGGCGCTGGAGAATACCCACCCGTTTACCCGCGAACTCTGGGGGCGCAACTGGACCTACGCCCACAACGGGCAGCTTACCGGCTATAAATCACTGGAGACGGGGCAGTTCCGCCCGGTCGGGGAAACCGACAGTGAAAAAGCCTTCTGCTGGTTGTTGCACAAGCTCACCGAGCGCTATCCACGCACGCCGGGCAATATGCAGGCGGTCTTTAAATACATCGCCTCGCTGGCGGATGAACTGCGCGAAAAGGGCGTGTTTAACATGCTGCTGTCAGATGGCCGTTACGTTATGGCGTTCTGCTCAACCAACCTGTACTGGATAACCCGCCGTGCGCCGTTTGGTGTGGCGAAGCTTCTGGATAGAGACGTGGAAATTGATTTTCAGCAAGAGACCACCGCCAACGATGTGGTGACTGTAATAGCAACCCAACCGCTGACGGGGAATGAAACCTGGCACAAGGTTATGCCAGGCGAATGGCGCTTATTTTGTCTCGGGGAGCGTATAGTTTGAGGCCAGCTGCGGCTGAACCACTTCGTGGCTCAGCGGCTTGCTTACCACATAACGCCCATCAACGACCGACACCATCGGCGGCTTATGCGTCTGCTGGAAGTAGTCGTAGCCCGGCTTCAACTGCTGCCAAAAATCGTTGTAGTAGGAATATTTATGACGCTGCATGTTGGCGTCTGTCATGCGGAACGGATAGATGCTGACTTCAACGCTCGACTGACCGAAGACTAACGCCGCGGTCACGAACTGGAAGATCTCATCAATACCGGAGTCGGTCATGGCATAGCAGCCAATCGACACACATGCACCGTGAATCATCAGGTATTTCCCTTCATAACCGTGAGAACGGTCATAGGCATTCGGGAAACCAATATTAATCGCTTTATAGAAGCGACTATCCGGCTTCAACTGGCTGCGCTGCACCGAATAAAACCCTTCAGGACTTTTAAAGTCGCCCTGACGCTGCTTCGGCCCCAGGCCGCCTGAGTAGTTGCAGATCTTATAGCTATCGAGGAGTTGGTAGGTCTCACCCATCTTGACGAAGAGATCGAGCGTGCGCTCTTCTTTGAAGATTTGGATGTAAACCGGCGAGCCCATCATTTGCTGCTTATATTCTTTGCTGACAGGCGTCGTTGGCGTGTTGCTGCTTAATAACCCAGCAAACGAAACGCACGGCATCAAAAGCATCGCAATAACAAATGCGATTTTGCGCATACTACTTGTTCCTTGATAAAAGATAACAACATGCCAGGAAGGCAACAGAGAGAAAAAAGCAGACAAATCTGTTTTTTGTGCGCTCACCTTAGCACCACCGCATTTTTTCGCAAGAGGGATGGTAAGCGTTTACCATTTCATAATGCATTCTCGCCTGAACCCGGTGCGTTGTGCTGTTTCCCTGCCAGGCAGCATTAGCTACAGAGAGTGTAGGATAAGCCGATGATTCACTAGCTATCTTTATCTGAAACACGTTCACTTTGCGTATCGGCTCGCAATTTAGCGGCTTCAAAAGCAGAACTGCTGCATCGAAGAAAGAGAAAATGGTAAACTTTCGTTACTGAATCATTCTAGAAAAGATTGGGTAAACGGATTCCCATTTGAATGGTGAATGTATTAACTCTCAAAACAGCGTAAGAAAGGATGCTTCAATCTCTCATATGCCCAATCACGGATGGTCATTGGGTTTCAGGTTTTACTCCTTTCTTTTGTTTCGTTAACCAAAACGCTGGCTTCAGCTTCTAACTGATGCCGTCGTTAACGGATACCTGCGAACTGTATGATTAAAATAACCAAAGGCCTCGATCTGCCTATCGCTGGCCAGCCTGATGGGCAACGCATTGATGATGTGGCGGTCACGCGTGTCGCGGTGAAAGGTGAAGAATATATCGGGCTTCGCCCATCAATGGCGGTCAAAGAAGGCGACAGAGTCGCCAAAGGGCAGCTGCTTTTCGAAGATAAAAAGATCACCGGTGTGCGTTTTACCGCGCCGGCCAGCGGCATTGTCAGCGCCATCCATCGCGGTGAGCGTCGGGTGCTGCAATCTGTTGTTATCGATATTGACGGCGATGATGCCGTGACCTTTAACGCCTACGCGCCCGATGAGCTAGCAACGTTGTCGCGTGAAACGGTTACCGCACAGCTGATTGATTCCGGTCTGTGGACCGCGATGCGTACGCGTCCTTTCAGCAAGACGCCTGCGCCGGGTGCCGAACCCGTGGCTATTTTTGTCACTGCGATGGACACCAACCCGCTGGCTGCCGACCCGCAGCCGATTATACTCGCCCAGCGCGACGCTTTTAACGCCGGTCTGACCGTGCTGACGCGCCTGACCGACGGCAGAGTGCATGTCTGCCAGGGCAGCGGCGGGAAACTGGGTGGGCATCCTCAGGGACAGGTGACCTTTAACCAGTTCACTGGCCCGCATCCTGCTGGGCTAGTGGGTACTCACATTCATTTCCTGGAGCCGGTGAGCCTGAACAAACAGGTGTGGCACCTGAACTATCAGGATGTTATCGCCTACGGCAAACTGTTCCTCGACGGCGTGCTCTGGACCGAACGCATTATTGCGCTCGGTGGCCCGCAGGTGAAACAGCCGCGCCTGCTGCGCACCCGTCTTGGCGCGGACCTCGACGCCATGCTGGTGGGCGAACTCCACGACGGCGAAAACCGTGTTATCTCCGGTTCCGTCCTGAATGGCACGCAGGCCGTCGGGCCGCATGCCTTCTTGGGGCGCTTCCACCTGCAGGTGAGCGTGCTGAAAGAAGGGCGCGACAAAGAGCTGCTGGGCTGGGTCGCGCCGGGACGGGATAAGTTCTCCATCACCCGCACCACGCTTGGCCACTTCCTCAAGAAAAAGCTGTTCAACCTCTCCACCGATACCCACGGCGGCGAACGCGCGATGGTCCCAATCGGCAGCTACGAGCGGGTGATGCCGCTGGATATCCTGCCAACCGTCCTGCTGCGTGACCTGCTGGCAGGCGATACCGATAGTGCCCAGGCACTGGGCTGTCTGGAGCTTGATGAAGAGGATCTGGCGCTGTGTACCTATGTTTGTCCAGGGAAATACGAATACGGACCGGTATTACGCCATGTATTAACGCAAATTGAGCAGGAAGGCTAAGTGATGGGCTTAAAACAGCTATTAGAAAAAGTTGAGCCGCACTTCACGCAGGGCGGCAAGCTTGAAAAGTACTACCCGCTGTATGAAGCAACGGCAACGCTGCTCTACACGCCGGGACACGTCACAAAGGGTGCGGCGCACGTTCGTGATGCTATCGACCTGAAACGTATGATGATCCTCGTCTGGTTCGCCGTTTTCCCGGCGATGTTCTGGGGGATGTACAACGTCGGTCTGCAGACCATTCCGGCGCTGCACAAGCTCTACGGTGCTGAACAGCTCCAGCAGGTGATTGCCGGAAACTGGCACTACAGCGTGGCGCAGGCGCTGGGCGTGAGTTTCGCGCCAGATGCTGGCTGGTTCAGCATGATGATGCTCGGCGCGGTGTTCTTTGTGCCTATCTACGCGGTGGTCTTCCTGGTGGGCGGCTTCTGGGAAGTGCTGTTTTCTATCGTGCGCAAGCATGAGATCAACGAAGGCTTCTTCGTCACCTCGATTTTGTTCGCGCTGATTGTCCCGCCAACCATGCCACTGTGGCAGGCCGCTCTGGGGATCACTTTTGGCGTGGTGATTGCCAAAGAGATATTTGGCGGTACCGGGCGCAACTTCCTTAACCCGGCGTTGGCGGGGCGCGCCTTCTTGTTCTTTGCCTATCCGGCGCAAATCTCCGGCGATTTAGTCTGGACGGCGGCCGACGGCTTCTCCGGTGCCACGCCGCTCTCCCAGTGGGCAAGCCACGGCGGTGAGTCGCTGGTTAACGTCGTGACCGGCCAGCCGGTGAGCTGGATGGATGCCTTTATCGGCAATATCCCGGGCTCAATTGGTGAAGTCTCGACGCTGATGATTCTGCTTGGCGGAGCGCTGATTATCTTTGGCCGTGTCGCCTCCTGGCGCATCGTTGCCGGCGTGATGCTCGGCATGATGGCCTGCGCCACACTGTTTAACCTGATTGGTTCCGATACCAACCCGATGTTCGCCATGCCGTGGTACTGGCATTTGGTACTGGGTGGTTTTGCCTTCGGCATGATGTTTATGGCAACCGACCCGGTTTCCGCCTCGTTTACTGATAAAGGAAAGTGGTGCTACGGGGCGCTTATCGGCGTGATGTGCGTGTTAATCCGCGTGGTTAACCCCGCCTATCCGGAAGGGATGATGCTGGCGATTCTGTTCGCCAACCTCTTTGCGCCGCTCTTTGATTACCTGGTGGTGCAGGCCAACATAAAGCGGAGGAAGTCGCGTGGCTGAAAACAAAAGTAACGATAGCATCGGCAAAACGCTGCTGGTGGTGCTGGTGCTTTGCCTGGTCTGCTCTATCGTCGTGGCGGGCTCCGCCGTTGGGTTGAAACCACGCCAGCAGGAGCAGCGCGCGCTGGATAAACAGCGCAATATCCTGGCGGTGGCGGGATTGATGCACGACAAAATGTCAGCAGACGATGTGGCTGATGTGTTCGCATCCCGCGTGGTACCTAGACTGGTCGATTTGAAAAGCGGCGCTATCCTCGACAAAGACCCGGCGAAGTTTAACCAAAGTCAGGCGCTGAAAGACCCTGCACAAAGCATTGAGCTGACCTCCAGCGAAGACCCTGCGGGCATTCGCCGTCGCAGTAACGTAGTGGAAATTTATCTTATTAAAGATGAACAGCAGAAGGTGCAGGAGATGGTTCTGCCGGTGTACGGAAACGGTCTGTGGTCGATGATGTACGCCTTTGTGGCGCTGGATACTGACGGTCGCACCATCCGTGGCATTACCTATTACGACCAGGGGGAAACCCCGGGCCTTGGCGGTGAAATTGAAAACCCGAACTGGCGCGCGCAGTTTGTGGGAAAACGCGTGGTGGATGATAACGGTAAACCGGCGCTGCGGGTGATGAAAGGCGCGGCACCGCAGGGCGATCTCTATGCCGTTGACGGTCTCTCCGGGGCAACGCTCACGTCTAACGGAGTACAGCATAGCTTTGAGTTCTGGATGGGTGAAATGGGCTTTGGCCCGTTCCTGAAGCAGGTGCGTGAAGGAGGGCTGAACCATGGCTGAGCAGGGTGATATGAAAGAGATGAAGCGCGTGCTGGTTGGCCCGCTTATCGCCAATAACCCCATTGCGCTACAGGTGCTCGGTGTCTGTTCGGCGCTGGCGGTCACCACCAAGCTGGAAACGGCTTTCGTGATGACCATTGCGGTGACGCTGGTGACGGCATTCTCGAGCATGTTTATCTCGATGATCCGCCACCACATTCCGAACAGCGTGCGCATTATCGTGCAGATGGCAATCATTGCTTCATTGGTTATTGTCGTCGACCAGCTGCTGCGCGCGTTCGCTTACGAAACCTCTAAACAGCTCTCGGTATTCGTTGGGCTGATTATCACCAACTGTATCGTGATGGGGCGCGCAGAAGCCTACGCCATGAAGTCTCCACCGCTGGCGAGCTTTATGGACGGCATCGGCAACGGGCTGGGCTACGGCGCTATCCTGCTGATTGTCGGCTTCCTGCGTGAGCTTATCGGCAGCGGCAAGCTGTTCGGTATCACGGTGCTGGAAACGGTGCAGAACGGCGGCTGGTATCAGCCAAATGGTCTGTTCCTGCTCGCGCCGAGCGCATTTTTCATTATCGGTTTGCTGATCTGGGCGCTGCGTAGCTGGAAGCCAGAACAGCAGGAAAAGGAGTAACCGATTATGGCTCATTACATTAGCCTGTTTGTCCGCGCAGTGTTTGTTGAGAACATGGCGCTGGCCTTCTTCCTGGGGATGTGTACTTTCCTCGCGGTGTCGAAGAAAGTTTCTACCGCGTTCGGCCTTGGCGTTGCGGTAACGGTTGTGCTGGGGCTGTCGGTGCCTATCAACAACCTGGTCTATAACCTGGTGCTGCGCGACGGTGCGCTGGTTGAGGGTGTTGACCTCAGCTTCCTGAACTTCATCACCTTTATCGGGGTGATTGCGGCGCTGGTACAGATCCTCGAGATGATCCTCGATAAGTACTTCCCGTCGCTCTATACCGCGCTCGGCATCTTCTTGCCGCTGATTGCGGTGAACTGCGCCATCTTCGGCGGCGTCTCGTTTATGGTGCAGCGCGACTATAACTTCAGCGAGTCTATCGTCTACGGCTTTGGTTCCGGCATTGGCTGGACGCTGGCGATTGTTGCCATGGCGGGCATTCGCGAAAAGATGAAGTACTCAAACGTGCCTGCGGGACTGCGCGGCTTAGGGATAACCTTTATCACCACCGGACTAATGGCGCTTGGTTTTATGTCATTCTCCGGTGTGCAGCTATAAGGGCCGTTAATTATGGAAATATTACTTGGCGTAGCCATGTTTACGCTGATTGTGCTGGTGCTGTCGGTGCTGATTCTCTTCGCCAAATCGAAGCTGGTGAACGCCGGCGACGTGGTGATTGAAATCAACAACGAAGCCGACAAGCAGATCAAAACGCCAGCCGGCGACAAGCTGTTGAATACGCTCTCCAGCAACGGCATTTTTATCTCGTCCGCCTGTGGCGGCGGCGGTTCCTGCGGGCAGTGCCGGGTAAAGGTGAAAGAGGGCGGCGGTGACATTCTGCCGACCGAGCTTTCGCATATTACGAAGCGAGAAGCCAAAGAAGGCTGCCGTCTGGCCTGTCAGGTTGCCGTGCGCCAGGACATGAAAATCGAACTGCCGGACGAAGTGTTTGGCGTGAAGAAGTGGGAATGTGAAGTTATCTCCAACGATAACAAAGCGACGTTTATTAAAGAGTTGAAGCTCGCGATTCCTGCTGGCGAAAGCGTGCCGTTCCGTGCTGGGGGTTATATTCAGATTGAATGCCCACCGCATAAAGTGGCCTACGCCGACTTTGACGTGCCGGACGAATATCGCGGTGACTGGGATAAATTTAATCTCTTCCGCTACGTCTCCGACGTGAAAGAGCCGACCCTGCGCGCCTACTCGATGGCAAACTATCCGGACGAAAAGGGCATTATCATGCTCAACGTGCGTATCGCCACGCCGCCGCCGTCCGCGCCTGACGTTCCGCCGGGAATTATGTCTTCGTATATCTGGTCGCTGAAAGCGGGCGATAAGGTGACGATCTCTGGTCCGTTTGGTGAATTCTTTGCCAAAGAGACCGAGGCGGAAATGGTATTTATCGGCGGTGGTGCGGGGATGGCACCGATGCGTTCGCATATCTTTGACCAGCTTAAACGCCTGCATAGCAACCGCAAAATAAGCTTCTGGTACGGCGCGCGTTCCCTGCGCGAAATGTTCTACCAGGACGAATTTGAAAAGCTGGCTCAAGAAAACCCGAACTTTACCTTCCATATTGCGCTCTCTGACGCGCTGCCGGAAGATAACTGGACGGGCTATACTGGCTTTATTCACAACGTCCTGTATGAAAACTACCTGCGTGACCACCCGGCACCGGAAGATTGCGAATTCTATATGTGTGGGCCACCAATGATGAACGCGGCGGTTATCAAAATGCTCAAAGAGCTGGGCGTTGAGGATGAGAACATCATGCTCGATGACTTTGGAGGCTGATGATGTTAACGGTCTTTCTGGCGACCTTCTGCATTTTCTTGCTGGTTATCTTCGGCATGTCGCTTGGCTATCTGGTCAAGCGGAAAAGCCTACAGGGAAGCTGCGGGGGGATTTCATCGCTGGGGTTGGAAAAGGTATGCGATTGCCCTGAACCCTGTGATGCGCGTAAAAAACGCATGGCTCGGGAAGCACAGCGCCAGCAGAACCGTATCCTGTAAATCGACGGATAACCCGGTATGATGCCCATCAGCCGGGTTATTTAACGTGATGAAATATAATTATTAATTGATTAATAATCGAGAATTAATCCTGGCGTAAACCCTGCCAACGTAGACTGTTTCAACGTTTCACGGTTGAAAGGTTTTCATGGCTTCCCCCTCTACATCGACCCGCTTTCTGTCCACCGCATTGTTGGCCTGCATGACGCTGAGTCCGTTTGCTATTGCGCATACCCACAAGCCTGCCGCCCATGCTTCGCTAAGCTATGGCGCTTCGCTGCGTATGCAGAACCGGGAAAAGCTGTGGGGGGCATATCATGCGAAGCTGAAAAAGCAGGCCAGCTACATTGTGGTGGGCGACGCAGAGAGTAAGAAAGCGCTGCGCCAACAGAACCGCCTGCTGATTAAGCAGCACCCGGAGTGGTTTCCGGGCCCGCTTAAGGCCAGCGATCGTCACTGGAAAGCGCTGGCTGAAAACCCGCATTTCCTCAATAGCGACCATCTGCATAATATGACCGAAGTTGCGATTCACCGTCTTGAACAGCAGTTGGGAAAACCGTATATCTGGGGAGGCGTTAATCCCGATCGGGGATTTGACTGTAGTGGTCTGATATTTTACGCCTACAATAAGATCCTCGCGGAAAAATTACCGCGGACGGCGAATGAAATGTATCACTATCGTCGTGCGACGATCGTAGCAAATAACGATCTGCGTCGCGGCGATCTGCTCTTCTTCCATATTCATAGCCAAGAGATTGCGGATCATATGGGGGTCTATCTGGGCAACGGCGACTTTATTGAATCACCGCGTACCGGAGAAACTGTTCGTGTTAGCCATTTAGCGGATATGTTCTGGCAGGATCACTATCTTGGCGCTCGACGGATCCTGACAGAGAACACGGTGCTTTAATTCATAAATAGCAGCAGCATGCTGATGAAAAGAAACATCAGCGCGGCTGCCAGAAAGAGGTCAAAGGTGTTAATCAGCGGCACGGGCGGGGTATCAAAAGTGTCCGGGATGGGATGATATCGTTGATTGTCTGCTGATTTACCGCAAGGAGCGTGTTGACTCATCTCCTGTTCATGGTGTTCCTGCCGTTCTTCCTGACGATGCACGAATTCCATAAAAGTTGGAGAATATTGGCGCCGCGGATGATGCCCGGAGCGGTAAGCAAAATTCCTTTTTACTTTTTCATCTCTCATCACATGATTATCCCTGATAATAAACATTTTCTGGAGAAACACACCTTCCCTGGTATGTTCAGAACTATAAAGCGACAAATCAGGACGAAACTTAATTGTCGCTCTATATATTTATTTAGCTTAATGCTCCCATGATTTTTAATTCCAGCTCATCGGGAACTTCGTTATAAGAAAGCACATGCAGACCCGGAGAAAAAAGGCGGGCATAGCGTGCCAGCAGCGGACGTAATTGTGGAGCGACCAGCAGTACGGGCTCTTTACCGGCCGCCTTCATCTGTTCTTTCACCTGCGGCATATTGGTCTGGAATTGGTTGAGCATATTCGGATCAACTGGCACGCTGTCGAGCATCACTTTTCCACTCTGCTGGGCCTGATTCACGACGTTAGACAGCAGGTTTTCCAGCTCGTTATTCAGGGTATATACCGTCAACTCCTGCTTGCGTACCAGCGGGTGGGTGATGCTTCGGCGTAGCGCCAGACGAACATCGGCAACCAGCAGAATCGGATCTTTAGTTGTCGCGCTGCTAGCGACCAGCACCGTGGCGATAGTGACGATATCCCGTAGCGATACGCCTTCAATCAGCAGCGCCCGATACACCTTTAACAGATGGCTGTAGTTCAGCGCCGCGCTGAGGTCTTCCGCCAGCCTTGGGGCCATAGAAGAGAGGCGATTATGCAGTTGAGTGATGTCGTCGTAGTTAAACAGATCGGGAATATGGTTGCGAATGACCTTATTCACATGGGTGGCGATAACGCTGGCGCTGTCGATCACCTGATACCCCATATTCAACGCTTTTGCCTTTTGCGCGGGCTGGATCCAGGTAACCGGCATCCCGTAGGCCGGGTCGTTCCCCATCACGCCATCGATTTCACCATAGGTCTCGCTCGAGGGCAGCGCCATCAGTTTATCTGCGGGGATATCGGCCTCATCCGCTTTAATCCCATTGATGTAAATGGCGTACTGGCTGGCCTTGAGACGGAAGTTTTCACGAATGCGAATCTCCGGCAGCAGCACGCCATTGGTGTCTGAAATGACCTGCCGCACCCCGCGAATACGCTGGGTGAGCGGGTTACCCTTCGACTTATCCACCAGAGAAACCAGTTTGTACCCCAGGCTAAGGCTGATGGGTTCAATCAGCGGAATGGTTTCCCAACTGACCACCTGCTCGGCATTTTCAGTAATGGTTTTGGTCAGCGTTTCGAGGCTTTTTTCCTCGTGTTCGGCGGCTTTCGGGCGCTTGCTCATGCGCCAGGCGGTAAAGCCCAACAGCGCACTGAAGGCGAGGAACGGGAAGTGCGGCATCCCAGGGACGATAGCCAGCACGAACATAATGCCGGTAGCGGTATACAGAATCGATGGCGTCGCCAGCAACTGGGTCCGCACGTCGGTGGCAATATCGCCGTTATCGCTGATGCGGGTCACGATGATTGCCGCGGCGGTGGAGAGCAGCAGGGAAGGGATCTGCGCGACCAGACCGTCACCGATGGTCATCAGCACGTACTGCTGGAAGGCCGCCTCCGCGCTCAGGTTGTATTTGAAAATCCCGATGCACACGCCGCCGATAAGATTGATGGCAAGGATCATCATCCCGGCGATGGCATCGCCACGCACGAATTTCGACGCCCCGTCCATCGCGCCATAGAAGTCAGCCTCACCCGCCACATCTTTGCGTCGTGTCTGGGCCTGAGCCTGATTGATAAGCCCGGCGTTAAGGTCGGCATCGATAGCCATCTGTTTGCCCGGCATCGCATCGAGGGTGAAGCGGGCGGAGACTTCGGAAATACGCTCTGCCCCTTTGGTCACCACGATGAAGTTGATGATCATCAGGATGATGAACACCACGAAGCCCACCACAAAGTTACCGCCAATAACGACCTGACCGAAAGATTCAATAACCTTACCGGCCGCGCCTGCGCCCATATGACCGTGCAGCAGCACCACGCGCGTCGAAGCGACGTTCAGCGTCAGTCGCATCAGCGTGGTGATAAGCAAGATGGTCGGGAACAGGCTGAATTCCAGCGGACGTTTTGCCGACACGCTCACCAGCAACACCAGCACCGCAAGCACAATGTTAAAGGTAAACAGAATGTCCAGTAACGCTGGCGGCAGCGGCAGGATAACCATCGCCAGAATACAGAGAATGACCAGCGGTACGCCAATGCTGCCGTTACGCAGCACCGCCAGAAGGTGTTTAGTTATTTTCGGCATCCAGTTTAAGGACCTCTTTCGGAATGGATATATGTCTGTTCAGTGACGGGCGCTGCTGTGCGCCATCGCGCCAGTGTTTCATTTGCAGGACGTAGGTCAGGACATGCGCAATCGCCCGATACAGCTGGAAGGGGATCTGCTGATTAACCTGCGTGGTGTAATAGACCGAGCGCGCCAGCTTGGGAAACTCGACTATCTCGATGCTGTGTTCGGTGGCCACCTGACGAATATAGAGTGCAATCTCATCCGTCCCTTTAGCGACGACAAAAGGCGCGGCGGCGCGGTCGAGATCATATTGCAGGGCAACGGCATAGTGAGTCGGGTTGGTGATGACAACATTGGCTTTCGGCACGACTTTGCGGATCTGCCCCATTGCCATCTGCCGCTGAAGGCGGCGGATTTTCGCTTTGACCTCAGGTTTACCTTCCTGATTTTTATACTCTTCTTTGACTTCCTGCTTGGTCATCTTCAGCCCTTTGATAAACATCTTACGGGCCAGCGGTACATCGATAAGGGCAAAGAAAATAAACAGGATGACAAAGTTCTGCATCACGCTGGCGTACAGCGACAGGCCATCGGCCACCGCCTGCTTGAAAAAGAGTTCCTGTAGGCCCAGAAACGTCATCACGTTATTGCGCAGGCTAATCCACAGCATGATCAACAGAATGATCGCTTTGATCGTCATCTTGCCGGTATCCACCAGATGATCGGATGAAAACAGACGGCCTATTCCCTTCAGTGGGCTGAGTTTCGAGAAATCCGGCAGGATCTTTTTCGGCAGAAACAGCCAGCCGCCTGGCACCAGTGAAGCGACCGACGCCGCCAGCGGCATCGGCAGCAGCGTCAGAATAAACTTGCCCAGGATCAGCAGATGGTGACGTAAAAACTGGCTGATAATCTCCGGGTCGTTAATGTTCTGCGCGTACTGATGCACGCTGATAAAACTCTCGCGGACAAAATCTTCATACCAGGGAAAGCTGCTGGACAGCACCATAAAGGCGGCGAACAGGCTCGCGGACATGCCCATATCTTTGGAGCGTGGGAGCTGCCCGTCTTGTCTGGCTTTGCGAAGTTTTTGCGCCGAGGGTTTTTCTGTTTTTTCGTCGCTGCTGTTATCCGCCATAGTGCCCCTTTAGCGCATCAAGCTGCTGTAAAACGAAGTCGGCCAGATGTAGATAGTGGTCAGGCAGGTTATAGAGCAGGGTACCGAAGCACACCATGCCCGCCAGCATGTTAATCGGGAAGCCAAGCGAGTAGAGGTTCAGCGCCGGTGATATACGGTTGAGCAGGCCGAAGCTGCCCTGCACAACCAGCATAATGAAGGTTGTTGGCAGCGCTAACAGCATCGCGGAGGCGATAACCCAGCTTAATGCCAGTGATATGGTGCGCAGCGTCTGCGGATGCAGCGCGTTGCCAATCGGCCAGTAGGTGAAGCCTTTATAGAGAATACTGACCAGAAGCAGGTGCCCGTCCATCGCGAAAAAGAGCAGGATGGCGTAGATGTTGATCATCTCGGACAACACCGTCGTCGACGCGCCGCTGCTCGGATCGTTCATCACCGCCATACTCATCCCCATGTTGAACGAGAGGATCTGCCCGGCAAGCTGTAGCGCGAGGAACAGAAATTGCAGCATCAGCCCAAAGAGCATCCCCCAGGCAATTTGCTCCACGGTGAGGATCACGCTGTTTATCGACAGCAGGTTGGTCGGTACCGGGTGCGGAATAAGCGGGGTAATGATAATCGCCAGCGACAGCGACAAAATAATGCGCACCCGCACGGTCAGCACGGCGTTATCAAACACCGGCACGTAGTGCATAAACGCCATAATGCGCACGAAGGGGAACCAGAGTCCCAAAACCAGAGCGCTGAGCTGGGTAATATCGATTTCACGCATATCAATTCACCAGGATAGCGGCCTGGGTGAACAGATGAACGCAGAGATCGCTTAGCTGGACGATCATCCATTTTCCACATACGCCCAGTACGACCAGCGTCACGATAAGACGAGGCAAAAAGCTGAGCGTCTGTTCGTTAATTTGCGTCACGGCCTGGAAAATACTGACCAGCAGGCCCACCAACAGGCTCGGGACGACCAGAACACAGACCAGAACAATGACGATTTTAATCCCGCTGGCGACAATATCGGCGGCAACATCAACGGTTAACATGGGTAAATCCTTTTTTATCCCAGCCCCAGGCCGCGAATGCTGGAGGTTAACGTGCCCACGGTCAGCGACCAGCCGTCAATCAGGACGAACAGCATCAGCTTGAAGGGCAGCGAAACGATCAGCGGCGACAGCATCATCATCCCCATCGCCATCAGTACGCTCGCCACGATAAGGTCGATGACGAGGAAGGGGATATAAATCATAAAGCCTATCTGGAAGGCGGTTTTCAGCTCGCTGAGCACGTAGGCCGGCACCACAATCGACAGGTCCTGATCCGTGGCGTTACCTTTGGCGTTGGCGATGGTCATAATCTGCGCCATTGCTTTTTTATTGGTCTGCGCGAGCATAAAGCGTTTCAACGGCGCAGCGGCAGTACCCAGCGCCTGCGGTAACGTTATCTGGTCATTTTCAAACGGTACGACGGCATGGTCATAAATGTTTATCCAGATAGGCCGCATGACCAGCATGGTGAGCGATAGCGCAATACCAATAAGAATGCGATTTGGCGGCGTTTGTTGCAAGCCAAGCGCCTGGCGCAATAGCGAAAGCACGATGATAAAGCGGGTAAAGCAGGTCATCATCAGAAGCAGCGTGGGCAGCAGGCCCACCAGGCTCATCAGCAGCAGCACCTGAATTTTAACGCTGTATTCCTGATTGCTTCCGTGGGTAATGACGTTCAGCAACGGAATATCGCCACCTTGTGCACAGGCGTAAGGCGAAAGGCACAGCAGCGTGAAACCCAGAATAAAGGGGAGGCGTGATGCTGATTTCATGGTGCCAGATCGTTGATTTCGTTAGCGTTAAACTCAAGAACGCGCAGGCCATACTTTTCATTAACGACCACCACCTCTGCCTTACCAAGCAGGATGTTATTGACCTTAATGTCCAGCGGCTCGCCGGCCAGTTTATCCATCTCGATCACGGTGTCATCATCGATATTCAGCAGGTCAGCTAGCATGATCTCTACGGAAGACACTTCTAGCGTGAGCGTGACGGGAATGCGTTTGAGCAGCGTCATTGACTCAGAAAAACGGTCTTCCAGACGGGTAACCAGCTTTTCTGCGGCGGACGTGTCGGGGCTGGCTTTTGTGGTTTCGTTATTAAGCTCAAAACCTTGTTCTAAAATATCTTCTTGCTTACTCATAGGATTTCTCCAACGTTTTATTCGTTAATTCGGATAAAAACAGTTTGTCTTTATCTTCTATGATCAGGGCATTAAACAGTTCAGACTTCCCGATATACACGGGAAAATGCTCGGGCATCGCGATCGGCAAAATATCGCCAGGCTTAATGCTGGTAAGATCGGCAACGCTTAACGGCAGTTCCGCTATCTTTACGTTCATGGTCAGTGGTAACGTATTAATAATGGCGTTAATCAGCGACTGCTTTTTCTCAGGGCGGCTGGTTTTATCCACGCGATGCGTTGACTGATTGCTTTCGCTGCGGCGAATAAGGTTGAGGATATAATCCGTATGCGCGTCATCGAGCAGTATTCTCAGGCTATTTTTTTCATCGTCCCCCAGAATGAACGTGAGCTGATAGGCCCAGTGGGTCTGAACCGTGCTGCTGTCCGGTTTCAACGTCAACGGAATACCGGAGGTATTCTTATCAAATACAACGTTACAGATATCAATCGCTAATCTATTCTTCAGGCGAATTTCGGTCTTGGTTGGTAAATGGTCCGATGAATTATCTTCTGTCAGCGAAGCATCCAGTCCATAAAAATTCCCCAACAGCATGAGAAGTAATGATCTGTCGATATCAAATGCCAGATGGCCGACCTGCGAGGCCAGCAGGTCGGCATTTTTATTTATCACATCCATCTCACAGCATATTTTCTTGAGAGAAATATTGGTGCGATGCTTTTTGAGAAAATAGTTAGCCAGGTGTGATTCTAGCGTATCAAAATTCCCCGTAAACATGGTCGGCAGACGATGGTATGGGCGCCCAAGCCGATTACCTTCAAGTTTAAAGATACCCGGGGTTTGACTGTACTTCAGCATGATGCGCTTTCTCTGCGGTTATGTTCTGACGCGGATTGGGGGGGGACATATCCCCTGGTGGTAGATATATAAATAATTCCATTTATATAGGTGCTAATTCCTTTAGCATGTCTCATTGAGTCGTTATCCAGTGTGTTTTCTGTGCCTACGGCTAGCGATCATGTAGGGTCTGATATTTAATCGTCTAGTGGCGTTTTCTGCAAATAATAAATAATCAATAATTATAATTAAAAAATAATAAAAGGATGAAAAATGAGCTATTTTGCAAGGGGGTGATGAGGCGTAAGATTAATCGATTAATGGTTGTTGTTTGTTCAATATTTTATCATCTTGTTGATTTTTATAGATTAATATTTTTATTATCTTTTAATTCAGAATTGTCGCCGCCGCGAGTGGTAGTATTTTTTTAGGGAAGTGCCCATTTGAGAACAATCTCGGATGAGGCCAGGAATTTACAGTCAAAAAAACATGAACCATGGATGGGGTTAAATCATGACTCGAGTAAAAAAATTTCCGGGATAAACTTGTTCTGGTGCTCTCTTTTATTTGTCGTCAAGGACGTTAACTTATTCACCGGTAAGTGTGAGATAATCATGTTTGAACTTATTGCCGAAGCTGCCTCCAGCATTAATGCCTTTTCTCTGGCACAGCGCGTTGCTGTCTTTAATGTTCCTGTTCTTATTCAGGGCGAAACCGGAACAGGTAAAGAATGCGTCGCTAAATTTATTCATTCCATTGCGTCCGCAGACCGTCAGGATGCACCTTATATTGGCGTAAACTGTGCCGCTATTCCGGAAAACATGCTGGAAGCGACGCTTTTTGGCTATGAAAAAGGTGCATTTACCGGTGCGGTGGCAGCCGTGGCCGGTAAAATGGAGTTAGCGAATAACGGCACACTGTTGCTGGATGAAATCGGCGATATGCCGTTAGCGCTACAGGCTAAAATATTACGTGCGCTACAGGAACACCAGGTTGAGCGTTTAGGCAGCAATCGTGCCATTAATCTTAACTTTCGGTTGATTGCCTGTACGAATAAAAACCTTGAGGAAGAGGTGGCCGCTGGCCGTTTTCGTGAGGACTTGTACTATCGCATGTCGGTAATTCCGGTGACGGTCCCGCCGCTGCGTGAACGCCGTGAAGATATTATTCCACTTGCCGAATCATTTATTAAAAAATACTCCACGGTGCTGGTTAAAAATATCAAGCTCTCCGAGTCAAGCCGCCGAGCATTGTTAAGCTACGACTGGCCGGGTAACGTGCGTCAATTAGAAAACACCATCCAGCGTGGCATGATTCTCAATCGTGACGGCATCATTTATCCCGATACATTAGGGCTGCCGATGCCTGAATCACACTCTTATGTTGAAACAACCTGGTCGCCGCAGCCACGGGTGCAAATCCCGGCTAGCGATAACCTGGGCCAACATGGACGCAGTGCCCAATACCAATATATTGCCGACCTTATGCAGAAGTATCAGGGCAATAAAACCAAAATTGCAGATTTGCTGGGAATTACCCCACGCGCCCTGCGTTATCGCCTGGCATCGATGCGTAAGCAAGGTATTGAAATCTTATTCTGAGCCAGGCGGCGCACCCACAGAGTTTTTCAACGTTAAGAGTAAGTCATGAGCATAACGAATATTAACCCAGCCAGCGCGATGCAGGTGAGCCTGATGCAGGATATGCAGCAGATGAAGGCCGTCGCACAGACTCCCGTTCATTCTGCGATGCAGATAAGCGATAGCAGCGCGGCATTCGGCGGGTCGCAGGTCTCCTTTAATCAGGTGATGCAGGGAGCGCTCTCACACGTTGATCATTTGCAGCAGGTGGCAGAGCAGAAACAGACCGCCGTCGATATGGGAAAAAGTGACGATCTGGCCGGGGCGATGATTGCCGGTCAGCAGGCTTCGCTGTCGTTCTCTGCGCTGGTGCAGGTGAGAAACAAAATTTCGACCGGATTTAATGACCTGATGAGCATGTCTATCTAACGCTATGAATGAATTGATAAAAAAACTCACACCGTTTGTGCCGTCGTTCTCCTTCAGGCTGGATGGTTATAAGCGCTGGAGCCTGTTGGCTGGCGTCGCGATTGCGGCAACTGCGATTATCGTCAGCCTGCTGTGGAACAGCAACCGCGGCTATATCTCGCTGTACGGCCGTCAGGAGAACCTACCGGTATCGCAGATTATCACCGTGCTTGATGGCGAGAAGCTGGAATATCGTATCGATCCGCAAAGCGGCCAGATCCTGGTCCCGGAAGCGTTGCTGTCCAAAACGCGTATGGCGCTTGCCGCTAAGGGCGTACAGGCGATTTTGCCGAACGGTTACGAGTTGATGGATAAAGACGAGGTACTGGGTACCAGTCAGTTTGTGCAGAACATCCGCTACAAACGCAGCCTCGAAGGTGAACTGGCGCAGAGCATCATGACCCTTGATGCGGTAGAAAGCGCTCGCGTACATCTGGCGCTGAACGAAGAGAGCTCGTTTGTGGTGAGCGATGAACCGCAAAACAGCGCCTCGGTCATTGTGCGTCTGCACTACGGCACGAAGCTCGATATGGATCAGGTTAACGCCATTATCCATCTGATTTCCGGCAGTATTCCAGGGCTTAAGGCCTCGAAGGTGAGCGTGGTCGATCAGGCCGGTAATCTGCTGTCTGAGGGGGTAGGGGCCGGGGAAGCGGTATCGGCGGCAACCCGTAAGCACGATCAAATTCTGAAGGATATTCAGGACAAAACTCGCGTCAGTATCGCCAACGTGCTGGACTCGCTGGTGGGTACTGGCAATTACCGCATCAGCGTGATGCCGGATCTTGATCTTAGCGACATCGATGAAACCAAGGAACACTACGGCGACGTTCCTAAGGTGAACCGCGAAGAGAGCGTACTGGATAGCGACACCAACCAGATTGCGCTCGGTATTCCAGGCTCCCTGAGCAACCGTCCGCCGGTGGCCAATAACCAGGTCACGACCGGCAACGCGGCGGCTAATACGGCGGCCAATGCGGCGAATACCAGCGCGCCGGAAGCGCTGTCGAAACACTCTGAAAACAAACGCGACTACTCCTATGACCGCAGCGTTGAGCACATTCAGCATCCAGGCTTTGAAGTGAAGCGCCTTGATGTTGCGATTGTGCTGAACCAGTCAGCACCGGGCCTGAAAGCGTGGAAGCCGGAACAGTTGACCCAGCTCACCACGCTGCTGAACAACGCTGCAGGCATTAACGCTGAACGCGGCGACCGGCTGTCGATCTCTTTACTGAACTTTGTCCCTCAAGCCGAACCGGACAGCACCGCCATTCCGCTATGGCGCGATGATAGCGTGCTGGCATGGGCGCGCCTGGCGGGCCTCGGCATTCTGGCGCTGCTGGTGCTGCTGCTGGTGGTGCGTCCAGTGATGAAACGGCTGCTGGCCCAGCGGCCACAGGCCATTGCGCAGGAACCGGCAATGAGCGGGGCCACTTTCGACGCCATCGAGCCGTCGTTTACGGCCCAGGAAGAAGAGCGGAAAAATATTGAGCTACCGTCATTCTCCGGCGACGACACGCTGCCATCGCAGAGTTCAGGTCTGGAAGTGAAGCTTGAATTCCTGCAAAAACTGGCAATGAGCGATACCGACCGCGTAGCGGAAGTTCTCAGACAATGGATTACCAGCAATGAGCGAATTGACAATAAATAAGAGCGGTAGCAACAGCTATCTGGAACAGGCTGCGATCCTCCTGCTGTGTCTGGGCGAAGAAGCGGCGGCGACGGTGATGCAAAAGCTCAGCCGTGAAGAAGTGGTGCGTCTGAGTGAAAACATGGCGCGTCTTTCCGGCGTGAAGGTCAGCATGGCGAGAAAGGTCATCAATAACTTTTTCGACGAATTCCGCGAACAGAGCGGGATCAACGGTGCGTCGCGCAGCATGCTGCAAAGCATTCTGAATAAAGCGCTGGGTACCGAGATCGCCAGCAGCGTGATCAACGGGATCTACGGTGATGAGATCCGCTCCCGTATGGCCCGGCTGCAATGGGTTGAGCCGCGTCAGTTGGCGATCCTCATCGCCGAAGAACACCTACAGCTGCAGGCCGTGTTCCTGGCGTTTCTGACACCAGAAATCTCCGCCACCGTGCTCTCCTATATGAGCGAGTCGGTGCAAAATGAAATTTTGTACCGCGTGGCCAAGCTGAGTGACGTGAACCGCGACGTGGTGGATGAACTGGATCGCCTTATCGATCGCGGGCTGTCGGTACTTTCCGAGCACGGCTCGAAGGTCAAGGGCATTAAACAGGCGGCGGATATCGTGAACCGCTTCCAGGGTAATCAGCAGGTGATCCTCGACCAGCTTCGTGAACGTGACGAAGACGTGCTGGAACAGTTGCAGGATGAGATGTACGACTTCTTCATTCTGAGCCGTCAGAGCGAAGAAGTGCGTCGCCGTCTGCTGGATGAAGTGCCGATGGAAGACTGGGCGGTGGCGCTGAAGGGCACTGAAACGCTGCTGCGTCGTTCTATCTACGCCGTCATGCCAAAACGTCAGGCACAGCAGCTTGAGGCGATCACCTCACGCCTGGGCCCGGTGCCGGTCAGCCGTATTGAACAGATTCGTCGTGAAATCATGGCGATAGCTCGTGAGATGGAAGAGGCGGGCGATATTCAGCTTCAGCTCTTCGCAGAACAGACGGCGGAGTAAAACATGGCCATTGAAACACTGCGCGGACGCTACCGCCTGCACCGCTTTCCGCCACGCCAGCATGCGATTTCGGTGGAGCAGCTACCGCAGGGGATCACCACCGCAGACTACCAGCGTCAGCTGATGGAAGGGTTCCAGGAAGGGCTGCAAAAGGGCTTCGACCAGGGCATGGCGGAAGGCCAGGAGCAGGGCTTTGAAGAGGGGCATCAGAAGGGCTACGAAGAGGGGCGGCGCATTGGCCACACCGAAGGAAGCCTGGCCGGGCAGCAGGAAGGGCGTAAGCAGTTCACCCTCGCGGCACAACCATTAGAGAGCATTTCGGGCAAGGTGAATGACTACCTGGCGCATATCCAGCGTAAGCAGCGGGAAGACCTGTTGCAACTGGTGGAGAAAGTAACGCGTCAGGTGATCCGCTGCGAGCTGGCGTTACAGCCAACGCAGTTGCTGGCGCTGGTGGAAGAGGCGCTGTCGGCGCTGCCGTCGACGCCGGAATCTTTGCAGGTGCTGCTCAACAACGAAGAGTTCAACCGTATCAAAGCCGCTGTACCGGAGAAAGTCAGCGAATGGGGACTGACGCCGTCGGCCGACCTTCAGGCCGGAGAATGCCGAGTGATAACCGATAAATCAGAGCTGGACGTGGGCTGTGAGCATCGCCTGGAACAGTGCATGTCGGCGTTAAAAGAGACGCTGGCGCCGGAGCCGCAGGGTGACTGACTTTTCGCTGGTTGATAACGCGCTGCGCTCGCTGGAGTCTATCTCGCTGGCGCGCGTAGCCGGGCGCCTGGTGCGAGTGAACGGCATTTTGCTGGAAAGCGTGGGCTGCCCGCTGGCTACGGGGCAGCTTTGTCGTATCGAAAGCGCGAATCATACCCTTATCGACGCGCAGGCCGTCGGCTTTAACCGCGACATTACCTACCTGATGCCGTTTAAAAATCCCGTTGGTCTGATGGCTGGCGCGCGCGTTTTCCCGGAAGACAAGGCGCAGGATATTCTGATTAGTGAAAGCTGGCTGGGGCGCGTGGTGAACGGTCTCGGCGAGCCGTTGGATAACAAAGGCCGCCTGAGCGGCAACGACGTACTGCCGCCGCAGGCCCCCTCCATCAACCCACTGACTCGCCGGTCGGTGAACCAGCCGCTCGACGTGGGCGTGAAGGCGATTAACGGCCTGCTGACGATTGGCAAAGGCCAGCGCGTTGGCCTGATGGCGGGCAGTGGGGTAGGGAAAAGCGTGCTGCTCGGCATGATAACCCGCCAGACGAAGGCGGAAATCGTGGTGGTGGGGCTGATTGGCGAGCGAGGCCGCGAAGTGAAAGAGTTTATCGACCACTCGTTGGGCGCCGAGGGGCTGGCGAAATCGATTATCGTCGCCGCCCCCGCCGACGAATCGCCGCTGATGCGCCTGAAGGCGACCGAGCTGTGTCACTCCATCGCCGCCTGGTTTCGCGATCGCGGCTATCACGTGCTGCTGCTGGTGGACTCACTTACGCGCTACGCGATGGCGCAGCGCGAAATCGCCCTCTCATTAGGTGAACCGCCGGCAACCAAAGGCTATCCGCCTTCCGCGTTCGGCATGATCCCGAAACTGGTGGAAAGCGCGGGCAACAGCGAAAGCGAAGGCTCAATGACCGCTATCTACACGGTGCTGGCCGAAGGGGACGATCAGCAGGATCCGATCGTCGATTGCGCGCGCGCCGTGCTTGATGGTCATATCGTACTGACCCGAAAACTGGCGGAGTCGGGGCATTATCCGGCGATCGATATTGGTCAGTCGATCAGCCGCTGTATGACGCAGGTGACCAGTAAAGAACACCAGCAGTCGGCGCGGCTGCTGAAGCAGAACTACGCGACCTATATGGACATCAAGCCGCTGATTCCGCTTGGCGGTTATGTGGCGGGTGCCGATCCTGGCGTCGATAAAGCGGTGAAAGTATTCCCTGCCATCGAGCGTTTTTTACGTCAGGAGGTGAGCGAGCCGGCTTCGCTTGATCTGATACAAAGCCGCTTGCAAACCCTTTTCCCGGTGGTCAAAAAAGCAGAAGGTAAGTAAGGATGCGACAAATCATCGACACCCTGGCGCAGCTTCAGCGCCTGCGGGATAAATCCGTCAAAGACATGACGGTGCAGCTTGCCCGACAAAAACAGGTCACCGTTGGCTTTGATAACAATATTAAAGCGCTGGGTTTTCTTATCCAGAAAACGGGAGCCGAAACACAAGCGCCGAGCCCGGAATCGCTGAAAAACGTCGCCGGATACAAAGGCACGCTGCGGCGGGTTATTGCCTGGCAGGAGCAGGAGAAGACGCTGGCGAAAATCAAAGAGGGGCGAATCCAGCAAGGTCTGGTAGAGGCGGCCTGTCAGGAAAAAGTGGTGGCCATGACGCTCGACGGCCAGCGGCAGGCGCTGGAAGATGAACAAGCCCTCAAGGACCAGAAAGCGGTGGATGAAATCGCCGGTCAGTGCTGGCTTCGCCAGAAGACGCTGGGGCTGCTATGACCACGGTTATCACCTTCGGTACCTTCGACGTGTTTCATGTTGGTCATCTTAATATTCTCTCCCGCGCACGTGCGCTGGGCGACCGGCTGGTGGTTGGCGTCTCTTCGGATGCGCTAAATCAACAAAAAAAGGGCCGGAACCCCATCTACGGCCAGCGTGATCGCCTGGCGATTATTGCCGGATTGAAGTGCGTCGATGAAGTGTTTATTGAAGAGTCGCTGGATCTCAAAGCGGACTATATCCGCCGTTTTAACGCCGACATGCTGGTGATGGGCGACGATTGGGCAGGACGCTTCGATAGCCTCTCCTTTCTCTGCCCGGTGGTCTATTTCCCCCGAACGCCCTCTATCTCCACGACCTCCCTCATTGAGGTTATTCGCAACGATTAATGTGCTCTGGCATTAACGCATTTATTTCTGAAGGCCAACATGCGGAAGATAAAAATATATTTATCAGAAACGTTTTTCACGCTTGAACAGCAGTTGCTGAATTACCTCAATGACATCGGTGATACGGATATTTTCTCCATTTTTATTTCGGCAGAAGATTCCCGTCTGGATAAAATGCTGCTGACCGCCCATCAGGGGTTTGTTCTGCCTCATGCCTATGGGGAAAAACACTATCAGCAGCTAATCGTAAAACTGTGCGAGATTATTGACGCTCACCGTTTTGAAAATGTGGAAGTGCATTTTCCGGTGACCACCTCGACTATCGCCCTTCTCGCGTTCGGCCTGCTGCGCCAGCTTAGCAACAGCCTGCCAGCGGGAACGTTATCGCTGCACGTCTGGGACGGTAAAATCGAGGACGTGCTCTACCGTCAGGCGTTTTGCTCTTTTAAGAAGAGCACCGCCGTATCGACGACGACGCGCCTGGCCGATGAGCTTAGGCTGATGATGGATAATCCTGATATCCCATTCCGCTTTCGCTTCGATACCCCATTTCTGTTTTATTTCTGGCACACTATTTTTGAGACCACCTACCATTTTGTGCGCCCGGAATTAATGCGTCACAATCATTACCGCCCGTTTTTTGAACGGCTATTGGCGCGTACCGTCGCCATCACCGCGGAATGTATTAAAAAGCAGGACAAAAAAACGCTGATGCTGTTGATGAAAGTCACCGGTATTGATGGCGGAATATTTGCGGTCTTAAAAACCTATATGGCTCCGGGCACGCTGATGCTGAATTACAGCGAGGCGAATTATTATAAGTTAGCGACGGAATTTGCGGGACTGAAGCAATATGAAGCCGATTTTGTTACTCATTTTACGCAGCTATGCGTGCAGGACCCGCGCTTAGGGCAGCATGCGCAAAAGGTCATCCACTGCGCCGCCAGCGCTTCAAGCTACCGTCATGCTTATTTAAACGCGGGCGACGATAACAACCTGCGCTATGAAGCGCAGTGCTCGCTTTTCCTGCTGCATGCGCTGGGCTGCTTGCCGCAGCGCCTGGCGGGCTTCCCCGACCTTTATCTGCTGGCGTTTCCGGCGGCCCGCATTTCCCACTATTGGCTGCATGAAGCGCCAGAATTTGCGAGCAGCCAAAAATACCGGGCGCTGCTACAGGCCATAGGCTGCGATGCGGAGCCGCTTTACACTCGTGAAACGTCGACGCTGCTGCGAAAAGGGTTAAGCGAGGAGGTGCAAGAGCCTCTACTTATCAAAATGGAGTCTTCGCTCGGTGACTGTATGTTTGCGCTGGCGGCAGTCAAACAGCTTTACCTCCAGCGTCAGAAGCCTATCACCTTTATGACCCGGCGCGCCTATGTGCCGCTGGCGCAGTGCTGCCCGTGGGTCGACACGGTGATTGCGCTGGAGGATAAAGCGAACCACGCGCTGATGGACTATTGCGCCCTGGAAACGCGAAGAAATCAGAAATTTTGCGAGCAGCTGCATATCGTTTCGCATCAGCATCAGATTGATGCATGTCTAAAAAGTGTGGATCTTCGCGCCGACCCAGACTCGCTGAACATGGATCTTGACCTTAGCCAGCAAGATTTAAGCCGCGTGACGCAGTTTTTTGCCGAGCATCAGTTGGGTGAGGAAAACATCGTGCTGCTGCATGGCAACATCGGCGATCCGAACCGGACCTGGTCTGGCGAGAACTGGAACGCGCTGGCGGAGCGGTTTATTGCCGCGGGCTGGCGCGTTATCGCCATTGGCAGCACCAACAATAAATACGCCGAAACGCAGGTCTGCACCTTCGAAAACGGGCAGGTTATTAATGCGGTCGACCGTTTTTCCATCATCGAGACCATCGCCTTAATGCGTCGCTGCCAGCTGCTGGTGGCGACGGACTCCGGCCCGGTCGCGCTGGCGGGAGCCTCTGATATCGGCATTGTCGTCCTCTATACGATTGTACCCGGCGAACGTCGTATTGCTTATCGGCACGGTGAATTGGGGTGGAACGCGCGGTGTATCAATCTCAAATGCCGCTACGGCCACTGCATGTCGCTGTCGATGGACGCACAGTTTTGCCGCAAGGTACTGCATAGCAATATTCAGATGCGACGGCTTAACGACTGGTGCCCGCTCGGCGACGTTGACGGCGAGGCGGTGCGCTACGCCTGCATTAACCGCTACCCGGCTGAACGGCTGTTTAAAGAGATTGAGGCGTTTATTGGCTCATCGGCGTTTACCCGCCAGAGCGGGTAAGGGGTGAGGAATTGGCTGCGGATTTCGCTTCCCTCGGGGAGTTTTGCGTCCCTGGTACATGAATGTCTGCTTAGTGCCAAAAGCGGACCTTATCTCTCAGGGTCCACCAGACCATCCATGAGTATATACTGCGCCGCTTTACGCGCGTATTGATCAATCAAAGGCACAAGCCGAGTGAAATGCTCGCTGGCGCAATGTGCATCGAGTGCCGCCCGGTCAGGCCATTCTTCAATAAAAATAAAATGCCCCGGATCCTTTTCATCTCGATACAAATCATAAGCAATACACAGAGGCTCTCGTTTCGTTGCTGCGATGAGCTCGCGGTATAAAGGGAGAACGGTGTCGACGCACTCGGGTTTGATAAAATCTTCGGCAATGACCTTTAGCATGCGAACTCCTTCATTAAAAATGGCCAGGGCTTTTGATGGATAATGCCAGCCTGAAGGGCTATTTCAAACAGAATGTCCGCTCCTCGCTCAAAGCAGACTAAGTCGAGGAAACATTTTAGACCGGCGCGATCAGCCATAGCCGAAGACAAGCTACCAGGGCATTCCCTCGCAGCCGCACGCGAAATAGTTCGACCCAACACGCCAGTTACCCTTGAATAAAGCGGCGAGCAACGCTCGCAGCAATCGGCTCCTCAGAAAAGAACTTCACCGGCCCGAACAAATAATGGTGAATATATTTTTTCAGCCGTGAACGGTCGAAGTGGCGGTAAAAACAGTCGCCTAATATCTCCAGTTCTTTACCGTACAGCTGAGCCTCCAGCCCCACGGTTGAATTGATGGTGATAACCTTTGCCGCCTGCTGGAGCAGCCGGGTGGGGTTTTCAGCGCTCAGGGCAAAGCCTAGCTGCGCTTTCAGTGACACCACCTTCTGGATCTCCGCCATATTAACTTCCGCAGGATGCATTTTTACCACCAGCCGCTGCTGCGTGCGCCGGGCTTCTGCCGCCGCATGGTGAATCAAATCCTCGTTAATTTTATCCGTATAAAGCGCAAGCTGCGCGTCGTGCGACACCTGTAACGGGGCGAAGATAAACGGCTGTCCGCTCTCCAGCACCCGGTCGCTCGACGCCTGTTCAACCAGGTGTGCCTGCGGGTTATTGCGCGCCTGCGGTGGAATGCGCTGTTTGAATTTTTCGTAGCGCAGCATCCACTGCTGGTGCCGTTCATCGCTCACAGCGGGAAAGGCGTCCAGCTTTGTGGGGTCGCGCGCCAGCGAAGAATCAGCGTTCACGCCAACCGGGTCGAGGAATACGGTATCGGGCAGGTTCGATTGCTCGATATAGCGCATCTCGACCTGGTGCATTTTACAGGTGAAGGCGCAGGCTTTGGTCACTATCGCCGTGCCGCTGCCAACAAACATCCGGCGCACCGGAATGCGGTCAAACATCGTCTTGAGAATAAAAAAGGTGCTGAGGTAGCGTGCGAGACACTCGTCTTCGTCGACGCGATGCAACACGTACTCCATCGAGCGGCGAATATCCGCCTTGATGCTGGCGTGTATCGCCGGTTTGCTCTTGATGTTGTCCATCAACTGCGGGTTACGGAACATCGGTATCCACAGCGTCTCAATACCGGAAAAGTGCGCTTCGGCGTAGCGCCGCACCTGTTCGTCCTGAATGACAAAGAGGCAGGGATGGCGCTGCAAATCCAGCGCCTGAACGATGCGCCAGTAAAAACGCGCGACCGGAATATCGAAGAGGAAAAAGGCCGTCACGCCGTTGGCGGCGGGGTTATGCGCGCTCATCGTGGGAAGAGTTTCTCCTGCAAGCTGTGCAGCAGCGCGTTAGTCTCGCCTTCACCGCGCGCGTGTTGTTCAAGGGCTTCCACAATCACCTGCGCCGCACGGGTACCAGCCTGCCCGTCCATAAACGGGTCGCAGTAGCGCTGACGAATCTCGTTGAGTGGCGCGTCCAGCGCGGCCCAGTCGTAGCCGTCGGCGAGGGCTTCGCGCAGCGTCGACATATCATGGGCGACCGGCAGTATGGCGCGGATGCGCTGATCGGCGCTGTTCGGCGTCGAGTAGCTTTGCTGGCCGTCCAGCAGTGCGTCCATGCCGGGCCAGTCGAGCAAAATCACCCGCTTGTTCATATGGATGGCGTCAAAGATAAAGCCGCTGCTGTCGGTGAGCACGTAGTCCGCTTTTGCCAGCAGCGGCAGCACCAGTTGGGGGTCGTCGATATGTTTTTTCAGATGACGTTCGGCTAGCGCCAGCGATGCTGACTCTTCCGCGCGATGGCAAGTGCCGTGGTGCAGCTTGGCGATCACGTTAAATTCACGGCTTAAACGGCCGAGCTTTTCTGCCCAATGGGGCAGTGAGCTTAGCGCACCGTAGGTTGGCGCATACAGGATAGTGGGTTTTTTCGGGTCGAGCTTCAGCGATGCCGGAAGCTCGCGCGAATACCGGCCATTGTGCCACTCATCGAAACGCGGGTTGCCGACCACCTTCGCGCTGCCGTTGATGTCCAGCGCCTGCTGGCTGTAAGGGCCGTAGCACAGAATACGTTGGTAGAAGGTGTTCCACCAGGCGTGGTTCCACGCTTCTTTAGCAAGGCCGTACATGGCCCGAACGTGAATATCCGCCAGTCCGTTTAGCAGCGGGGTGTAGTAAGGGCTCACCAGACAGCGAAAACGCTGGTGCTGGGCAATCACGCTGGAAAGCTGCGCACCGCCGAGCGTCGGGTTATCAATCCCTTTGATGGTGGCGATCATCTCATCAAGGAACGATTTTTGGATCCGGTCGCTTACCAGCAACGAACAGCGCAGCCCCATCGCCTGAAGCGCGAGAATAATGGGTTTGTAGACCGCATAATGCAGGCCCGTTTCCATATAAAAACCAATCACGTCGCTGGTGGCGTTGGCGGGAAGGCTGTCTGACGGGCGCTGTACCGCGGCGGGAGAGCGGTTAATCTTGTTGAAATAGAAGCGAATGTTATCCGTTTCCTGTTGTTCAATGTCACTGTATCCGGTGCGCTGATAGCTCAGGCTCGGGTAGCAGGCCAACCATTTTCCTTCGCGCATCAGCGGCTGCCATTGTTCTTCCAGCGTGCTGGAAAGGTCCTGCTGCATCTGCTGGGCGAGGGTGGCGTAATAGCGGCTGCTCACTAGGTACGCGCAGACTTTCCGGCAGTCCCGCGCATGGATAATCCCGGTGAGTTTTTTTAGCTCGCTGCCGCGCTGGATCTCGCCGCCGAGCAGCACCACTTCCCAGGGCAGTTGGGGGAGGGCGGCCAGCAGTGCGTTCAGTACGCGGGTGTGTTTCTCCTGCTTTAGCAAAATCGCATCGTCTTCCAGCAGCAGATAGTTTTGCCAGCCCTGCTGCTGCGCCATCTGCAAGGCTTCCAGGTGCGACTGGCGGCGGCCAAGTTGGCCATTAGCGTTCTCGCTGGCGGCCAGGCGGACAATTTTCTCCGCCGGTACGTTCAACTGCGCCAGCTCCTGTTGGATCTGACTGAGGCGATCCGGGCGCTTGTCGAGGTTGACGATCACCACGCGATCGATGGCCGCCCAGTCGATCGGCTGGTTGTGGGTGGCGTTATGCAGACTCTGATACCAGGTACGCAGCATCGGGTCCGCGATCCGCTGTTCGAGCGTGTCAGTAATCGGTTTACTGCTGCCGAGGACAAAGTCTTTATCAAAGGTGTTCTGACTGTGCGAGATGCACAGAATGGTGCGTTCGCCGGGAAGCTGGAGCGGGTTGACGCTGAACTGATGGGTAAACCCAGCCTCTTCTGCCAGATTACAATCGTCATCATAGCGGTGTTTTTTCAGATAGTTGCGATGATAACAGAAGGTGCCGTTGAGGATATTTTGCGCGCCGAAGCTGCGGGTTTTAAACAGCCGGTTGATATGGCTATACCAGATAGGAATCTGATCGGCGCCGGAAATCAGCGCCCGGTGCTGCTGCATCATATTGATGGTGTAGGAGATTTTATCCGCCGGATAATAGTCGTCATCGTCCATACACAAAATGTATTCACCTTTTGCCAGCGCGTTGAGCATATTGCGCTTTTTGCCCAGAGCCAGCTTTTCCGGGTGATGAACGTAGCGAATATTGAACGCTTCCGGTTTCCCCTGCGTCAGCCGCTCAATAATGGGCAGGTGGCTTTGCGGCGAGTCGTCGAGGATTACCAACTCTCGCCGGTCGGCCGGGTAGTCCTGATAGCGGTACATATAGAGCAGATAAGGTAAAAAAGCGGCGCGGTTCCAGGTCGGTGTGACCACGCTGACGAAAGGTTTTTCGCGGCCGGTATCAAGAGTTTTTACGACGTTGGTGAGTTTAGACATGATGGGCTGTTTACTGTGAAGCGAAAAAAAAGGGCCGGAGGCAAATCCGGCCAATGAACTCTAGAGAGTTAATAATGAAAAGGCACACAGGAGCGGGTCCGCAGGCAGTGCCTGGCGGATCTGCAGTCGGGTTGACGCGGCGTCTTCGCTATAACGCCAGCGCTCAAACAGTGCAAAAAGCGCGAAAATTTCTTCCTGGTTCAACGACGAGCCTTCAAGAGTCCACAGGCTGAAGAGCGTGCGCAGCAAGAAGTAGTCGGTCACCAGCGTGAAGTAGCATTCCGCGGTATCGGCCCCGGCCTGCTGCGGGAAAGTGTCGTGATACAGGCGATAAATCAGGTAGTTATTCAGCACCCACGGCGACGGCGCAAAACAGCGCTCGCGGGTGATCTGCCACTGAGTCGTTAGCTGTTGCTGGAGCAGTGCTTCGCTGTTGGCGTCCTGAAGCATCAGCAGGCTCACCTGTAGCTGCAGCGTCTGTCGCCGTGGGCTTTCCGGCAGGCTATCCCAGTCAAGTTCCAGCCCGCCGAGGCGGGTTAACAATTGGCACTGAAGCTGCGTGATGGCTGGCAGACGCGCAAACTGCTGCTGCAACCGTCCGGCCTCGGCGTGGGCGGCAAGGCCTTGTGGAATCGCCGCCAGTTGGCTTAGCGTTTCCGGGCTTTCATCCGTTAGCTTGTCGCTGTACGAGACCATAATGCCGAGCGCGTAAAGGCGCAGCTCTTCCGACAAACCCGGCAGCGTGATGACATCCAGCGCCGCCTGGTTCAAGGTCTGCTGGCGCGCGCTTAACGGGCTAGCGTTCGGGATTGCATCACATTGCGTTACGTGCAGGCTAAAGGCGTCAGGCGTGCCTAATGCGGCTTCGCAGCTGGCGGCCGTGGTCAACGTCAGGCTCTGGCGAATTTCGTTTTCAAAGACCCTTTGGGTCTTTAGCGCTGAATCCGGATGGCGGGATAAAAACGCGCGGACAAAGTCTGGCTCGTAACATTCAATCATACTCATATGGTGCTCTCAGCATTCCCTTTTATAAAATCCATATGGCGCTAAGCAATTACCGTGCCTTTTTTTTATTATCAATATAATCAATAGGTTAATTTTAAGCGGAAAATCGTTTTCCGCTTTACGGCAACGCTACGGGCAATAGATAAAATCCGGCTCGGTGCCTAAAAAAGTCTGAATAAATTCGTACTGGCGAATCAGCAGCTCGCCATTTTTTTCGTTGTAGGCTTTGCAGCGTTCTGCCTTTTGCTCCAGCGCCAGCCACCAGCCGCGGGCGGCATTTTTTTGGGGGGCGGGCAGCCAGTTAAAGACCTGCTCCAGCCCGCTGCGGTTGACGCTTACCCCCAGCGTTTGCAACAGCGAACGGCGCTGCTGGCTGCTGGTGTTGAGCTGTTCGTAGTACTGCTGAATCTTGTCGTTAACGGCGAGCAGGTCGTCGCTGGCGCGACGAATCATGCACAGTCGTTGCTGTTCCAGCAGCGAACGCAGCGCATCGTAGTGGCCGTCGTCGTCGCGGATCCCCTGTAGCAGGATTTTCACCTGTTGAAGCGTCGTACTCACTCTTCACGTCCTTTATTGCTGGAAGTAGCTCAGCATATCAGCGGCCAGATCGTCGGGGTTCACCTGGAGCTGGCCTGCTGCTAATGCGGCCTGCATCTGGGCCACTTTGTCGTAGTCCACGTCGTCCTGGGCGTCGTTATTCAGCGTTTGCTGCGCCGACTGTAACCCGGCCTGAGTGATGTCATCCGCAGACAGCGTTGATGTGTTGCTGGTGCTGCTCTGCGCCGTGCTGTTCTGCTTGTTTCGCTCGCTTCCTGAGACGGAAGCCGGGCGGCTACCGGAAATCATGGGCGTAATTTTCATATCAACCTCGTGCAAATCCCGCATGGTCGTTCGTCTGTTACCGCATAAAAGCGGCGACAGCGGCGGAAAACTTTAATCGTTGGCTAAAAAAACGCGTTATGGCGTTGCGTTCAGCGTCTCCACCACCCCAGCCTGGTCGACAACGCCGCTAATCACCCGCTGGCTCGTGGCATTACGCACGCGGATCACATCGCCTTTGTGCCCATTTTTCATCGCCACGCCGGGCATGGACGCGGTAATCCCCTGCATACGGGAAACAATCATCACCGGCTGATCGCGTTTCACCAGCAGCGGCTGCACCAGCTCGGCGGCGGTCAGCGGCTTACCGGGTTGCAGCGCGCGCTTGCTGGTCAGGCCAACGACGTCTTCCGGGTGCATCAGCACGTCGCCGTGCTGGTTACTGATGTTGAATTTTTTCAGCTCGATATCGTCGGCCGTAATTTCGGTATTGCGTGGTATCAGCGAGCGCGGCATCACCACGGCGACGAAGACATCAGGCCGCACGCCGACGTTAACCTTCCAGCCGTTGGCATCCTGACAGCTAACTTCATAGTTCATACGGCTAAGCGCCATGTCGGGGGGAGAGGTGAGGTTAAGATGCAGCGGCGACGGGCAGACCGTCGCGTTCGCCACCATGGAGGGGATAAAAACGTTGAACGTGTAGCGATAATCCTGCCACTGGGCTTTTTGCGCCTGGGCTTCAATGATTTGGGTTGCCGCGTGAAGCACCTGGGCGTTGATCTGTTCTCTGGCGCTGTGCTGTACCGGATGGACGGCGGCACAGACCGGAAGCGCCGCGCTGAGCGTCAGCATAACTTCCGCAACCAGGCGGAAAATTCCTTTCCCTTTATGGCGTAACAAACTCATAAATCCATTTCCTATCAATCACTTAAAAAGTTGGCATGTATATTGCTATAACTGGCAAGGACGATGCAGGAGTGATGGAAGAAATGGCAATCAGTTTTCAAAAAGCATTGGGTGTACATCCGCAGGCAGTGCAGTTACGTCTTGAGAGGACCGAGCTACTGACCGCGAATCTGGCGAACGTCGATACGCCAAATTTCAAAGCTAAAGATATTGATTTTGCCGCTGAGATGCAACGGGCAAATGGTTCCACCGCAGAGCCGCAGGTGGACGTGAAGTATCGCGTGCCGATGCAGCCCTCTGAGGATGGCAACACCGTGGAGCTCAACACCGAGCAGGCGCGGTTCTCGCAAAACAGTATGGATTATCAAAGCAGTCTGGCGTTTTTAAATCTGCAACTAAGCGGGCTTAGGGAAGCCATTGAAGGGAAATAACAATGTCTTTTTCAGATATTTATCAGATTTCTGGTTCGGCGATGACGGCGCAGACCATTCGCCTCAACACCGTCGCCAGTAACCTGGCGAACGCCGAATCGCCAGCGAGCAGCGAAGCGACGGCCTATAAGGCGCGCAGCCCGGTATTTGCGGCGGTCTATAACAACAGCCTGATGGGCGGCCACAACCGCCATGAGATTGATGGGGCCAGCGTACAGGTGCAGGACGTGCTGCAAAGCGGCGGAGCGGAAAAACGCTACGAGCCGCATAACCCAATGGCTGACCAGACCGGATACGTCTACTACCCGGACGTGAACGTGGTGGAACAGATGGCCGACATGATGTCCGCCTCGCGGGATTTTGAAACCAATGTTGACGTGCTGAACAACGTGAAAAGCATGCAGCAAAGCCTACTCAAGTTAGGGGAATCGTAATGAATGCTTTGGCGCTGTATGCCCAATCACAGGCCCTGTCATCCGAAAGCGGAAAGACGGCGGTCGCGGACAATAACCTCGGCGCTACGGCATCGAGCAACAATCTGGGCGCCAGCGATAGCAGCGCGACGAGCGATACGACGGACACCAGCAGCACCAGCGGTACGGCGACCACCACGACCTCGACGGAGAGTTCCGGTGTAGACACCTTTTTAACGCTGTTCGTGGCGGAAATCGAAAATCAGGACCCGACCGACCCAGCGGACCCGACCGAGTATATCGACCAGCTCTCCTCGATGGCGCAGGTGGCGATGATGAGTGAAATGAGCGTGCAGGCCAACACCAACGCCGTTCTGATGAGCAACCTTCAGGTGATGGCGCTGGGCAATATGGTGGGCGACACCATCATGGTGCAGACCTCATCGCTGGATTTGGCCGACAACACCCAGGACATCCAGGGTCGCGTCACGCTGGACGATGCCTGTACCGACGTTGAGCTGCACTTTACCGATGCGGCGGGAGATGACTATGCCGTATCGCTTATCCCGGACGGTGAAACGTCTATCGGCCCCGGTCAGGTTGATTTTGATATTAACCCGTCCGATTACGGCATTCCCGCAGGGGATTACGACATCTCTGTCGTCACCAACACTGGCGAAGAAGAGGTGCCGATTGAAGTCTCCGGTGAAGTGGAAGACGTGCGTATTCCGCTCGACGGCAGCACGCCAGTGCTCAACGTCGCGGGGGTAGGTGAAGTGCCGTTTACCATGATTAGCCAGTTTGGCGTCCCCGACGCCAACGATGATTCTGCCAACAGTGATGTGGCGTAAGTTAGCGAAATAACAGGAAAAAATAATGAGTTATGAAATTGCCGCGACGGGTCTGAACGCCGTCAACGAACAGCTTGATGGTATCAGTAACAACATCGCCAACGCCGGTACGGTGGGATATAAATCGCAGTCTACTCAGTTCTCCGCGATGTATGCCGGTACTCAGGCGATGGGGGTGAGCGTGTCGGGCTCGGCACAAAGTATTTCTACCGGCGGGTCGATGGTCTCTACCGGCAACGCGCTGGATCTGGCGATTAACGACGGCGGTTTTTTCGTTATCTGCGATAGCGCAGGCAACATCAGCTATACCCGCGCAGGCTCTTTCGAAACGGATAAAAATGGCTATATCGTCAACGCTTCCGGCGACTACCTGCAAGGCTATCCGGTGGATGACAGCGGGACGCTGCAAACGGGGACCGTGACGAATATTCAAATCAAAACCGGCAACATCCCGGCGCAACCGACCACCTCGGAAACCTTTACCGCAAACCTGGACTCCAGTTCAGAGGTTATCGATCCATCCGTCACACCGTTTGACCCAAATAACAGCAACACCTATACCTCCAGTTACACCACCACGGTGTACGACTCGCTGGGCAATGAACACTCGGTCGGCCAGTACTTCACTAAAACAGGCGATAACCAGTGGACGGTCTCCTACACCTTTGATGGTGAAGATCAAGGCGATAGCGTAGAGCTCGACTTCAGCTCTACCGGTGAACTGGTCTCTCCGACCACGCCGCCAAGTATGACCTTCGCCACCAGCGGCGCGGACCCGATCACCATGACCTTTGATTACAGCAGCTGTACCCAGTACGGCTCTGATTTCTCGGTAACCGCCAACTCCGCCGACGGCTACGCTTCTGCCACGCAGAACGGGGTTCAGGTGGATGACGACGGCAAAGTGTATGCCACCTACAGCAACGGCGAGCGTATGTTGCAGGGCCAGGTCGTTCTGGCGACCTTCCCGAACGAAAACGGGCTGGAAGCGGTGAGCGGTACCGCCTGGGTACAGACCGGGGAATCCGGCACGCCGCTGATTGGCGCTCCGGGCTCCGGCGCGTTCGGCACGCTCTCTTCCGGCATGCTCGAAAGCTCTAACGTGGACATCACCAACGAGCTGGTGGATCTGATGACGGCGCAGCGTAACTACCAGGCGAACACCAAGGTGATCTCCACCAGTACGCAGCTTGATGACGCACTCTTCCAGGCGATGTAAGGCACTGACTTATGGATCGGTTGATTTATACCGCGCTCAGCGGTGCCTCGCAGACGCTGGTTGAGCAGCGCATTAGCGCCAACAACCTTGCTAACGTCAATACCAACGGCTTTCGCGCCGACGTGCCGATGTCGCAGTACCAGCAGGTCAGCGGCCGCGGCTTCACCACGCGCTATATGGCGCAGGAAAGCCCGAGCGGCGTCGACGACAGCACTGGCGTCGCGGAAAAAACAGAACGTCCGTTGGATGTCGCCATTCAGGGGACGGGCTACATCGCGGTGGAAGATAGCGCTGGGAAAGAGGTGTATACCCGCAACGGCAATATTCAGCAGGACGATCAGGGGCAGCTCACCATCAATGGCTACCGCGTGCTGGGCGATAACGGCCCGATTACGCTGCCGCCCAACGCCATCGCCTCTTTCGGCAGCGACGGCACGCTGTCGGTCACGCCGGATGACGGCGATGTGACCGCCACCATGGATATCGATCGCCTAAAGCTGGTGGATATTTCGGTCAGCAACCTCGCGAAGAACAGCCAGGGGATGCTGGTTACTGCCGATGGCGTCCCGGCCCAGCGCGATGAAAACATCAAAGTGAGCGGCGGATTCCTTGAAGGCAGCAACGTCTCCGCGGTGAGCGAAATGATGTCTTCTATTGCGATGAACCGTCAGTTTGAAGCGCAAATCAAGATGATGAAAACGGCCGAGGATATCAGTGACTCAGGCAACCGCCTGCTCACCGGCTCCTAATCAGGAATAACGCATTATGAACGCAGCATTATGGATCAGTAAAACCGGCCTGTCGGCGGAAGATGCTGAGATGAGCGCGATTGCGAACAACATCGCAAACGTCAATACCACGGGCTTTAAGCGCGACCGCGTGATGTTCCAGGATCTGTTCTACCAGACCCAGGAAGCGCCGGGCGCCATGCTCGACCAGAACAATATCATGCCGACCGGCATGCAATTCGGTAGCGGCGTGCGCGTGGTGGGTACCCAGAAAACCTTCACCGAAGGCAACGTGGAAACCACCGACAACGCCATGAACGTGGCCATCATGGGGCAGGGTTTTTTGCAGGTGCAGAAAGCCAACGGCGATATCGCCTACACCCGCGACGGCAACCTGCAAATCAACGCAGACGGCGTGCTGACCAACTCGGAAGGCCTGCCACTACAGCCGGAAATTGACGTGCCAGCCGGGGCAACCAACGTGGCTTTCGGCGAGGACGGCACCGTCACCGCCATTCTGCCGGGCGAAACCGACGCGACCGAACTGGGACAGCTGACGCTGGTGAACTTTGCCAACCCGGCCGGGCTCTCGGCGGAAGGGGACAACCTGTATCTGGAAACCGCCGCCAGCGGCCAGCCGACGGAAGGCGTGCCGGGCGAAGATGGCCTCGGTACCTTGCAGGACAGCGCGCTGGAAGGTTCCAACGTCGATATCGTCAACGAAATGGTGTCGATGATTACGGTCCAGCGGGCCTATGAAATGAACGCCAAAATGGTCTCTGCGGCGGACGACATGCTGCAGTTTATCAGCCAGACGCTGTAAGGCGTATCGCGCGTCCCTCCCACTCCTCGGTGGGAGGAATAACAATGGATTTGTGAGTAGGTTAATAGGCTGAACGTGAAAAAATATCTGTGGCTGATGGTGCTTGTCCCGCTACTGAGCGGATGCGAATCGCAGGCCATTCTGGTCAAAAAGAACGACGAATACTTTGCGCCCCCGAAAACCGAACAGCCGCCTGCGGCGGAAGGTCGTGCGGGTGGGGTATTTGAAACCGGCTACAACTGGTCGCTAACGGCAGACCGCCGCGCCTATCGCGTGGGGGATATCCTGACCGTGATGCTGGAAGAGTCCACTCAGTCCAGCAAACAGGCGAAAACCAACTTCGGTAAAAACAACACCGTGGATATCGGTGCGCCTACGGTCTTTGGTCATACCAAAGATAAGCTCTCCGGCAGCATTGACGCGAACCGTGACTTTACCGGTAGCGCCACGTCGCAGCAGCAAAATAGCCTGCGCGGTGAAATCACCGTCTCCGTACATTCGGTGCAGCCAAACGGCATTCTGGAAATTCGCGGTGAAAAATGGCTGACCCTCAATCAGGGCGATGAATACATCCGACTGAGCGGCCTGGTCCGCGCCGATGATATTCAGAACGATAACTCGGTTTCCTCCCAGCGCATTGCCGATGCTCGCATCTCCTATGCCGGTCGCGGCGCGCTGAGCGATGCTAACGCGGCGGGCTGGCTGACGCGCCTGTTTAACCATCCTCTCTTCCCGATTTAAGCCGGAGACTGAAATGCAACACTCAAGCTGGCGCTGGATGAAGGCGTTAAATGGCGTCGTTATTGCGCTGTCACTGTTTTTGCCTGCGGCGACGCAGGCGCAATCGCTGGAGTCGCTGGTTAATGTCCAGGGCGTGCGCAGCAACCAACTCGTTGGCTACAGCCTGGTGGTGGGTCTTGACGGCACCGGGGATAAAAACCAGGTGAAATTTACCAACCAGACGATTACCAACATGCTGCGCCAGTTCGGCGTGCAGCTACCGTCGAAAATTGACCCGAAGGTGAAGAACGTCGCCGCGGTGGCGGTCAGCGCGGTGCTACCGCCGATGTACTCTCGCGGGCAGACCATTGACGTCACCGTGTCGTCGATTGGCGATGCCAAAAGCCTGCGCGGCGGCACGCTGCTGCTAACCCAACTGCACGGTGCGGACGGCGAAGTCTACGCGCTGGCGCAGGGCAGCGTGGTGGTGGGCGGGATGAACGCCACCGGGGCCAGCGGCTCCAGCGTGACCGTCAATACGCCAACGGCTGGGCTTATTCCTAACGGCGCGTCGGTGGAGCGCGAAATTCAAAGCGATTTCCAGATGGGCGACACCATTACCCTCAACCTGAAGCGCCCGTCGTTTAAAGATGCCAATAATATTGCCGGGGCGATCAACGCCTCGTTTGGCGGTATTGCCACGGCGGAAAGCTCAACCAACGTGGTGGTGCGTGCGCCAACCAGTCCGGGCGCGCGCGTGGCGTTTATGTCCCAACTGGATGATGTACAGGTCAGCGCGGAAAAAGTCCGCGCCCGCGTGGTGTTTAACTCTCGCACCGGCACGGTGGTGATGGGTGACGGTATTGCCCTGCACGCGGCGGCGGTTTCTCACGGCAGCCTGACGGTCTCGATTAACGAAAGTTCGAACGTCAGCCAGCCAAACGCCTTTGCCGGCGGCAGAACGGCGGTGACGCCGCAGAGCAATATTTCGGTTAACCACGCGCGTCCTGGAATGATAACGCTGCCGGAGTCCAGCAGCCTGCGCACGCTGGTGAGCGCGCTGAACAACCTGGGCGCCACCCCGGATGACATTATGTCGATTCTGCAGGCGCTGCATGAAGCCGGGGCGCTGGATGCCGATCTGGAGGTGATTTAATGGCGGACCTTAAGGTTCAGCATAGCGGCGGGATTGACGGCAGCGATGCGTTGATGGGGCCGAAAATCAAAGGCAACGACATTCAGAAAGCCGCTGAACAGTTCGAGGCGATTTTCCTGCGCAACATGATGAAAGAGATGCGTAAGACCAACGAAATTTTTGATTCCAAAGACAATCCGTTCAACAGCGATTCGGTGCGCATGATGCAGGGTTTTTACGACGACCAGCTCTGTAACTCGCTGGCTCAGCATCACGGGATCGGTATCGCGGCGATGCTCATCAAGCAGCTCTCGCCCCACAACAAAGGGTAACGCGCGCGGCGATTTAAGAACCTCGGTTTTTGCGCCGCTCTTAAGCCAAAAGGTTGTTAACGAGATACCGGGCAATGGACCGGCGAGGATTTTCTGATGGATATGATTAATATTGCCTACAGCGGGGCATCGGCGGCGCAGGTTGAGTTGAACGTGACCGCGCAAAACACCGCGAACGCCATGACCGATGGCTATACGCGACAGGAGGCCATGGTCAGTACCATTGGCGCCAGCTCCGGCTCTTCGAACAGCGCAGGCAACGGGGTTCAGGTTGACAGCATTCGCCGCGTGTCGAACCAGTATCAGGTCAATCAGGTCTGGTATGCCGCCAGCGACTATGGCTACTACAGCACCCAGCAGGAGTATCTCACCCAACTGGAAACCGTGCTAAGCGATGACAATACCAGCCTCAGCGGCGGCTTTGACGATTTCTTTGCGGCCCTGAACGATGCGACCACCAGCCCGGATGATTCGGCGCTGCGTGAACAGGTGATAAGCGAAGCCGGGGCGCTGTCCCTGCGCGTTGATAACACGCTGGACTACATCACCTCGCAGAGCAGCGAAATCATCTCCCAGGAGCAGGCGATGGTGACGCAAATCAACACCCTGACTTCGGGTATTGCCAGCTACAACCAGCAGATTGCCACGGCGGAAGCCAACGGCGATAACGCCTCATCGCTGTACGACGCGCGCGACCAGATGGTGGAAGAGTTGAGCGGCATGATGGACGTGCAGGTTAGCATCGACGATGAAGGCAACTACAACATCGCGCTGCAAAATGGCCAGCCGCTGGTGAGCGGCCAGAACAGCTCCACCATTGCGCTGCAAAGCAATTCCGACGGCAGTCAGAGCATGACGCTCACCTTCGCGGGCACCACCAGCAATATGACGATGGATACCGGCGGTTCTCTGGGGTCGCTGTTCGACTACCAGAATAATATTCTCACGCCGATGAGCGATACCATCGATAGCCTGGCAGAGCAGTTTGCTGATGCGGTGAACAACCAACTGGCGCAGGGCTACGATCTCAACGGCAACGCGGGGACGCCGCTGTTTATCTATGATCCGACTTCTTCCGACGGCCCGCTCGAAGTGAACCCGGACATCACCGAAGATGAGCTGGCGTTCTCCAGTTCACCGGACGAAAGCGGTAACAGCGATAACCTGCAGGCGCTTATCAATATCTCGAACGAGCCGCTGGAAATAGACAACCTCGGCAGCGTGACGGTGGGCGAGGCCTGCTCGACAATCATCAGCAAAGTGGGGATCTACAGCCAGCAGAATCAGACGGAAGCGACCGCAGCCGCCAACGTCTATAGCGAAGCGCAGAACCAGCAGAGCAGCGTCAGCGGCGTGAGTATGGATGAAGAGGCGGTCAATTTGATCACCTACCAGCAAATCTATGAAGCCAACCTGAAAGTGATTTCCGCCGGGGCCGATATCTTCGATTCCGTGTTGGATATGTGTAGCTAACCTGGAGCGTTAACCGATGCGAGTATCTACCCAACAAACCTACACGTCGATGACGCAGAGCTTTAATAACCTCTCAAGCGATTTGACGCACGTTGTGACCCAGATGGCGACTGGCAAAAGCATTATTCTGCCGTCCGATGACCCGATTGCGGCGACCCGTATTACCCAGCTTAACCGCCAGCAGTCGGCTATCAGCCAGTATCAGGACAACATTGATACCGCCAGCGCAGGGCTAAGCCAGCAGGAGTCCATTCTCGATGGCGTAAATAACGACCTGCTTTCCGTGCGCGATGACCTGCTGCAAGCTGCTAACGGCACGAATACCGCAGATTCTCTGGCGAGCCTCGGGCAGGATATCCAGTCCCTGACGACCTCGATGGTGGCGGCGCTGAACTACCAGGACGAAGACGGTCACTATGTCTTCGGCGGCACCGTGAACGACCAGCCGCCGATTGTCGCCGTGGATGACGATGGCGACGGCGTGACCGATAGCTACCGTTATCAAGGTAACGGCAATCACCGTGAGGCGACGGTGTCAAACGGCGTGGAAGTGGATACCAACGTGGCGGTCAGCGATTTCTTCGGCAGCAACCTGGACGTGTTAAATACGCTCACCTCGCTGTCCAATGAGCTGATGGACCCCACGCTTGATCCTTCCGACCCGCAGGTACAAAGCGATATTTCCAGCGCGGTCGACGTGGTGGACGCCGCTTCTGACTCGCTGAACGCCTCGATTGCGTCCATTGGGGAAACGCAAAATACGATGTCGATGCTGAGCGATGCCCAGACCGATATTTCCACCTCAAATGACCAGTTGCTCGGTCAGTTGAGCGATCTGGATTACGGCCCGGCGTCGATTACCTTTACCGGCCTCGAAATGGCCATGGAAGCAACGCTGAAAACCTACTCAAAAGTGAGTGAGTTAAACCTTTTTAGTGTGATTTAAGATTTCAGGAAAAGTATGCAGGTCGGTTTAAATACAACATCTCTCTCCGGCAGCGGGGCGCTTAACGCGTCGGTACAACCGCGTTCTGTTCAGCAGAACGCGTCCGTTAATAAAAAATTACCCGCTACGGCAAGTGATTACCCGGCCTCACCGCTGATTACCACACGGCCCCAGCGCTATAGCGTTCAGCTTAACGATCAGCTCACCACGTTGCAGCAGGCCGATCACTATCTCGGCAATCTGGAGCAGCAACTGCTGGATTACCGCCACGCGTCCCGGCGTGGCGGACAGGCGCAGCAGCAAAAGGGCGCTGAGATTACCACGCAACTTGCGAAGCGTAGTTCGCTCTCCGGCGGGGCCGTCGACCGTCAGCTGCAGTCGGTTCTACAGGGTACCGCGCGCGTGACGTTCCAATCGCCGGAGCTGGCTAACATGCTGCAAAACCCGCGCAGCGGTTCGCTGATGTTCAGCGTCTCGGACGGTCGCCAGACTCAGCTTTCCGCCGTGGTGGTGGGCGATGACGTGGATAGCGGTCAGTACAAATTGATGATGAGCAACGCGCTGCGCCGCGTGGGGGTTCAGATTCATGAGCAGAAGGGTAACTTCACCTTTTCCACCCCTGAAAGCCAGTGGCCGCAGGTTGAGCAAAGCCTGAGCCTTCGCGATGACGGCACCACCACCTCCGCCTTCACGCCGCTGAAGCTGACGGCAGAACCTTCACGTACGGACGATCTGGTGCAGAGCCTGGCGCAGGGAAGTTCACGTTCGCTCGACGCTGCGCTGGAGACCATTGCCGAGCAGCGCTCACAGATGGCGGTTCAGCAGGAAAAAGCGCGTCAGTTGATTGATGGGATGGCCCGCTTCCCGGAAGGTGAGAGCGCGGTGCTGGCCTCAAAGACGCTCGGCGGCGTGCTGGATGAGGCAAACCATAATTACCAGGTGCTCGCGCAGGCGGTCAATGGCCAGGCGCGTCTCTCCAGCCAGACCGTACGCAGCCTGCTACGTTAGTAGGACGCGCATTTAGAGGCGTTGGAGGTTAACTCATCGGGGTTGATAATTAAGATCCCGTTGGGGTCTCGCGTATGAATAAGCGTCATTTTATCGCCTATTGCTGTCCACCACATCGAGAGGTTGTGCTCGTTGGTGAAGCTGCTGAGATTAGCGGCTCGGATATCTTTGTCGTCGGTTTGTACGGCACTCTAAGTGCAGCTCACCCTGGGTATAATTGCCAATGCGACGATGAATACAGGCGCTAACTTTAAAGATTGACGGCGTACTGGCGTTGGTTTCGAAAGGCATCAGCGTGACGGTACTTTGTTTGCTGTTGCTATCGAGGATCACGGCGTGATGATCGCTCTCCCCGGTAGCCAGATTGTAATTTGCATATACCGTGTTTTCGATGGCGGCACTTGCGGTAAAACTCATGAGAAATAAGCCGCAGACCAGAGAAGCGCGAGCGATATTATTTACAGGCTGGCATTTCATTTAACATCTTATCCACTTCTTGATACATAATTTTTTTTATCTCTGCGTCTTTGCTTTGCCAGTTGTTAAAACGTAGCGCGAGCTGCCAACTGTGATTGCACTGGTTCTGGATAATCATGTTCATGGCCAGTTTGTTGAACGTCAATTTGTAATAAAGATTGATGGATGATTTGTGCTGCGTTAATAGCTGGTTGAGGTTTTCAAGACCACCTGCAATGTGTGAAGCACTCTGCAGCGTTTCTTTTTCTGCGTTTTCGTCATAGAGATGATAAATAGAGATGCGGTCGGCATGCTGAGCCACCTCTTTGATCATCACCGGCGTGTCTGATTCGCTCTCTTTGGCAAAGGCGTCATAAAGTCGCGTGGATAAAAACAGCGCGATAAGTATCAACATCAGCGTAATAAAAAGCATTTTAGGCCACTTCTTTTTACCTGGGATGATGGGGTTCGCCGTACTGCTGACGGTATCTAACGCGGCATTATCAATGGCTGGTGGCGTCTGCTGGGTTTTATTTTTGACTACCTCTTTGTCCTGGCCGTTGTCGTTATTGGTGGTGAGGGTTTGGTCATTTTTCTCATCAGGCTCCACAACGGAAATATAACTTTTATTAAACAAATAACCTTTCTTTGGAATGGTCTTAATAATTTCCTGTTGTTTACCATTATCATCAATAGCCGTGCGTAAAGCATGGATCGCCGTCGGCAGGCTGTTCCCACCTACCACCCTGTTTTTCCAGACTTCTGACATCAAAAATGAGCGCGACAAGACCATATCGGCGTGCTTTACCAGTGTTTCCAGAAGAATAAAGTGATACTCGCCAAGGCGCCTGACTTCCCCTGTTGAGGAATGTATTAATGCATTAAGTGACGAATCCATTCGCCAATTGTTGACTAAAATGCTCATGTTTTTTTACCTACGTAGCATTCAGCTTATTGCGAGAGCCACACTGCTAAGAATCAATAATATGAATGAAGTATAAATTTTAAAATTCCATTTTCTAATCTGACGTTAGCCAATAATGTGTCTTTATTGTGTGTTTTTTGGGCGGGTCGAAAATGGACAGGAAATGTATCTAAAGACATTGATGTAGACAATATCAAAATACCTGGTATTTGCAACTGAATGTAATATTCAACGAGATAATGTAATGTCGATATGCCGCATGGCTGATAGCAATATTAATGATTTCATATGATTAATGCGTCATTAAGCCGATTAATTCTCATGCGAATGGGATCTTTCTCATAATTTTATAAATCGTGTTTTTGGTCTTGCGGACGGCTTTTTTCCTGATGTTTAAGTGAAAATTAAAATGCTTTTAAATGAAAATAATATGAGACAGGCAAGAGTGCGGGCTGGTGGCACATAAATCAGGATGGAAAAATATTCTGCAGAAAATCGAAAAAAATTTTTTAAGGGCTTTAAGTTTTCAAAGTGACTGGTCGTTTTTACTGGGTATCGAACCTAAACCGATTATCCTCAAGGAGCAGTACCATGTTATCGATTAATACTAACAACGCCTCAATGGCAGCCGTCAACGCCATCAACAAAAGCAACGCATCTCTGTCCACCTCCATGGAGCGTCTGGCTACCGGTAACCGCATCAACTCTTCCGCCGATGACGCCGCGGGTAAACAAATCGCTAACCGTCTGTCCGCACAGTCCAGCGGTATGGGCGTTGCGCTGAGCAACATTCAGGATGCGACCGCGATGCTGCAGACCGCTGACAGCACCTTCGATGAAATGACTGACGTGCTGGGCCGTATGCAAGACCTGTCTACTCAGGCAGCGAACGGCACCTACAGCGACGACGACCTGCAGGCGATGCAGGACGAATACGATGAACTGGGTCAGCAGATGTCTGACATGCTGCAGAACACCACCTACGGCGGCACCAACCTGTTCGGCGATGCCACCACCAGTAACACCAAAAAAGATGGTCTGTTCACCAGCAGCGTGACCTTCCAGGTGGGCGCTGAATCTTCCGATACCATGACCGTGGATATCTCTAGTCAACTGAGCGACCTGACCGATGCACTGGGTGATGTTAGTGCTTCCTTCACGGCGGACCAGGCTGATGCCACGGGTTCTGCCCCTCTGTCTGGCGGCTCTGAGTTGACCGCTTCCGGCTCCGCAAACAGCATGATTGATACCATTCAGACCGCGATGGATGACGTTTCCAAAATCCAGTCCAAACTGGGTGCGTCTATCAACCGTCTGAACGACACCGCTAACAACCTGACCAGCATGCAGGACAACACGGAAGTGGCTATCGGTAACATTATGGATACCGACTACGCGACGGAAGCGTCCAACATGACCAAACAACAGGTGCTGATGCAGACCGGCATCACCATGCTGAAACAGTCCAACAGCATGTCCAGCATGGTCTCCAGCCTGCTGCAGTAATTTCTCCCTTTGCGGTGAAATTTGGTTATCCACAACACCGCCGTCAGGCGGTGTTGTGCGTTTAACGCGATGAAAACCTAAACCCTTCCTGTTTGCAGGAAGGTACTTTTCCTCTATTTCATAACATCATGATTTTAATGATTAAAATTATTGGCATGATTGTTGCTAAAGAAAAATAACGTCGCACGGAGCCAATCATTATGAGCTACACAAGCCGCATACAGTCGCTGGCACAAAAAATGGCCTATGCCGATATTTCTACCCAGGTCGATAACCTGCAGACGCAGTCTGATGAGCTGACGGCGGAAAGCAACGCGCTGGACTCGCTGAGCTCTGCGTTGACCGATTTCCAGTCAGCCGTCGATGCCCTGAACAGCGATACCGATGGCCCGCTGACCTATTCCGCGAGCAGTAATAATGATTCGGCCACCGTGTCGGCAAACTCAGAGGCGCAGGCGGGGACCTATACCTTCTATGTCGAGCAACTGGCGCAGGCGGAGCAGCAGACCTTCGGCATGAACGATGGCACTTACTCGGCAACCGGTACCTTCGAACTCACCATGGGCGATAGCACCATGGATATCGATCTTGCTGCGGCAGATGAGGCCGGTAACGGTGATGGCTTTATCGATGGCAGCGAGCTGGTCAACGCCATCAACCAATCTGACGACAACCCCGGCGTGACAGCGGCGCTGGTGAAAACCGACGGCACCACCACCATTATGCTGACCGCCGATGATACTGGCGAGCAGAGCCAGTTCTCCATCAACGTGAGCGGGCATGATAGCTCTGGCGATACCACCACCGATATTCCGACGGTGACCGAAGTGAAAGGGCAGGATGCGATTATCCACCTCGGTAGCGCAGACGGTCCGTCGGTGACCAACAGTTCGAACACCTTTGATGATGTGATCCCCGGCGTCACCATGACTTTCACCGAAGTGACCGGCGCGGACGACGACCCGACGACCTTTACCATTGCCGAAGACACCAGCGGCTCGCAGGAAAAGGTGCAAACCTTCGTCGATGCCTACAACACGCTGGTGGATACCGTGGATTCACTGACCTCCAACGGTGATGGTTCCGATGGTTCGTCAGGGGTTTTTGCCGGCGATGCTGGGTTGAAATCGCTGACCAGCCGGATGGATGACATCGTTCACTCGTACTACGACGGCTCGTCGATTGTCGATTATGGCATCACCCTGGACTCCGACGGTCATCTGCAGATCGACTCCACGCAGTTCAGCGATGAAATGAAAAAGAACCCAGACGGCCTGACCTCCATTTTTGTCGGCGACGACAGCATGGTGGCGCAGATGGACGATCTGATGGACAGCTATCTTGACAGCAATACCGGGATTATCGAGCAGCGTCAGGAAAATATTGACGAACAGCAGGACAAAATTTCGGATCGTGGCGATCAGCTGACTGAAACCTATAACACCAACTATGAACGCTATCTGACGGAGTACACCAGCACCATCGTTGAGGTGTACACCATGAAAATCAGTATGTCGGCCTTCATGTAACTCCCGATTTAACGCAAGGATTCACGGAAAAAATGTACGACACGCAGGACGGCTATTCGCAATACAAAGAGATGGACCTTGCATCCCGCACGGCGGCGGCCACGCCGCTGGAGCTAGTGCTGGTGCTTTTTTCCGGCTTGATGGATGAGCTGGAGCGCGCCAAAAGCCACATCGAAAACAAACGCTATGACCGCAAAGCGCAAAGCATCAATAAATGCATCGATATCCTGAATGCGTTGACCAGCTCGCTGGAGTTCGACACCGGCGGCGAGCTGGTGGTGAGCCTCTCCCGGCTATACGACCATTGCGTTTACCGCCTGTATGAAGCAAGCGGTGAGCTTTCGCTGGAGAAAATCGACGAGGTGATCCTCATTCTGACCAACCTGCGTGAAGGCTGGGATGGCCTGGCGAGCAAACTGGGGTAAGCGCATGGAGAGCAAAAGCAGGCAGCAAGCGCTCTACGCGTTGGTAGAGGCCATGAACACCGCGCTGGATGAACAGCGTTGGCGGCGTTTACCCGCGTTACATCAGCAGTTGATGCGTGAGTTTCGCGTCTACGAAGCGGCGGAAGCCTCCGCCGATGAGCTTCAGGCAACGAAAGCCACGCTGCACGCGGCGTTTGCTGCGCTGATAGCACGACGTACCCAGCGCGCAGACTCCTTAAAGGCATGCATGGATAACCATCAAAAGCACCAGGAAGGCGTGCTGGCGTACTCAATGATTAACACGATTTCGGAGCAGGCATGAACCCGCTATTACTGGCCTCGACCGGCTCACTGACGGAAGGCGTGACGGCAAAAGGCACGATTTCTGCCGCCGCTGGCGCAGAAAATGGCGGCGAATTTTCGCTGCCGACAGCGGCGCTGGCTGCCGCGGCAGAGCGTTTGCAGGGGGCAAAACACAACCATCAACAGGCTGAAAAAACCGATGCGAGCGACCCGGCTGCCATGCAGGCCATGCTGGCGATGCTGCTGGCGCAGCCCGCCCATGCGGTGGCGCAGACCGGCACCCAGAATCAGCCCGGCGGTGAAATGTTGAAAATGCTGGCGGCAACCTCGGCGGGGAGCGGCTCTTCGCCGCTGCTCCAGCAGATTGCCGATGTGATGGAGAAAAAGAACAAAAGCGGAAGCGCGGCTTCCCCGCAGGATAGTGCGTCGCTCTCTCCCAAGCTTCAGGGGCTGATAGCTTCGCTGGCTCAGAATACGTCGCAGGCGCAAACGCCTGATCAGCAGGCCGCCATCGCCAAATTCTCCGCGCAGGACCTGCGGATCATTGCACCAGAGCAGCCAGCGCAAAGCGTGGCACAGCAGGTGGCCGATCGCGTGAAGCAGACCAACCCGGCGATTTCGCGCCAGCCGCAGGTGAAGAAAACCGAGACCCTGCGGGCGACGGGCCTGACGGCGCAGTCTATGGCGCAGAGCCTGGTGAACGTGACTTCGCAGGGTACGCAGCCTGCCAAACTCATCAGCGACGGTCCGACTATCGCGACCCACGTGGCCACGCCGGTCGAATTATCACCGGACGAGCTCGGCGAAAAGCTGACGGCGATGCTGAAAGACCGCATTCAGTTCCAGCTTAACCAGCAGCAACAAACCTCAACGATCCGCCTTGATCCACCTTCACTCGGCAAGCTTGAAATAGCCGTCCAGTTGGACTCAGGAAAACTGATGGTTCACATCAGTGCGAACCAGGCCGACGTTTGCCGGTCGTTGCAACAGTTTAGCGACAACCTACGCCAGCATCTTACGGCACAGAATTTTATGGAAGTGAATGTTCAGGTTTCCTCTGAAGGGCAATCTCAACAGCAGCAACAGTCGGGTCATCAACAGGATGAGGTGAAATCAGCCCTGGCCCTGAACGATGAACCTCAACATCAACAGAGTGAATCTGTTCTGATCAAAGTGTAAGAGCAAATGAAGAAAATCATTATAGCGAGTGTGATTAGCGCGGTGGTGGCATTGGGGGTTGGCGCCGGTGCCGGGTGGGGGGTCTATCGCGTGATGGGCGGCACCAGCGTGGCAAAAGCCACATCCGCTGAACATCCAGCGCCAGCATCGCCCGATACCCTGGATGAAAGCGCCAGTATTTTTGTTTCTCTGCCGGAAACCGTGGTCAGCCTGCACGATAGCGACGGAAACGATCACTACATGCTGGCTGAACTGGTCATGGTGGTGGAAAACGATAAAGACGCTGAAAAAGTGAAAAAAGATGAGCCGCTGTACCAGAGTATTGCGGTGAATGAGCTTTCAGATATGAAGTATGAAGATATTCGCGCACTGAAAATTTCAGAAATTAAAACGCTGGTTTCTGACACGCTAAAAACGGAATTAGCGAAGCGCAAAATGTCGATGCCTTATAAGGATATTCTGGTGAAAAAGGTCGTGTTTCAGTAGGAGACACGCCAGGGAAGAAAATGATACGGACAGCATATGAGTCAGAAGAATTTAGCGCTGCGCCATCTTTAACGCCTCAGGAAGAGAGCCATTATTTGCAGGCTTATCTCCCTCTGGTACGTAAAGTGGTACGCCAGTTAGCACCGCAGTGTAACTGCGTGATTGACCGACAGGACATGGAACAGACGGCGCTGATGGGATTATTAAATGCCATTCGCCGCTATGGCATGCCGGACGAAGGTTTCGCAGGGTATGCCGTACACCGTATTCGTGGCGCGATACTGGATGAATTGCGCAGCCTTGACTGGCGACCGCGCCAACTGCGGCAGAAATATCATCAAATTAAAGATCTTATTCGTGACGCTCGCAAGAATCTGGGGCGCGAACCCCTATGGGAAGAGCTGGCTCCGCTAGGCGTCACTTCGGAGGACTATCTGGAGTTTCAGCAGTTGGAAGGTGCGGAATCTCTGGCCAGCCTCGACGATCTGCTTAGCGGTGACGGGCAGGTGGCATCGCTTGCCGGCCGCGGCCTGGAAGAGCAGGTCATTACTCAGGATATGTTGAGCTATGCACTGAGTCAGCTTGATGAAAAAGAAGGGCTGATTCTCTCGATGTATTACCAGCACGATATGAGTCTTAAAGAGATTGCGCTGGTATTAGGGCTTACTGAAGCTCGAATTTGTCAGATTAATAAGAAAATCACGCTCAAGATTCGTGATTGTTTATATCAGGACTAACAATCCCGAATTGCCATGCAGAGGATGTCATGCAAAAGATTTTAGGTTTATTGGTTGTTTTAGGTTGTGTATTTGGTGGTTATTTTGAGGCCGGTGGCCAGCTTATTGCTATTTGGCAGCCAGCAGAAATCGTCATTATTCTTGGCGCCGGGCTGGGGGCCATGATTATTGGCAACCCACGCCACGTATTAAAAGAAATTATGCATCAGATTAAAGGGGTCATCAGCAAGAAGCAGTTGGGCCCGGAATTTCAGCGTCAGCTGCTGATGTGCTTGTTTGAACTGCTGGAACTGGTGCAGAACGGTGGGCTGCGCATGCTTGACCAGCATATCGAACAGCCGGAAGAGAGCACTATCTTCCAGAAATACCCGCTGGTGCTGACGCAAAAACGTTTGGTGACGTTTATCGCCGATAACTTCCGCCTGATGGCGATGGGTAAAATCGATGCCCATGAACTGGAAGGGATCCTCGACCAGGAACTCGACACCGTTGAAGAAGAGCTGCTTGCGCCTTCACGCTCCCTGCAACGTACTGCGGAGGCGATGCCGGGGTTCGGGATCTGCGCGGCGGTGCTTGGGATTATCATTACCATGCAATCCATTGACGGTTCCATCGCGCTGATTGGCCTGAAGGTGGCAGCGGCGCTGGTGGGGACGTTCCTCGGGGTATTCTTCTGCTACTGCCTGATGGACCCGCTGGCGAACTCCATGGAACAGCAGGCGCGTGCCGAGCATTCGTTGTTGGAGTGCGTGCGTACGGTGCTGGTGGCGCAGGCCGGCGGCAAACCGACGCTGCTGGCGGTGGATGCGGGGCGTAAGCTGCTGCATCTGGCCTCTAAACCGACCTTTGCAAACCTGGATGCGTGGGTGAACGCCATGCTGGAGCAAGAATAAGCATGTCGAAGGGACTCAATCGCCGCGATCGTGGGACAAAAACCACCATCATCCGGCGGCAGATTAAAAAGAACCATGGCGGACACCACGGCGGCGCCTGGAAGGTTGCGTTCGCGGACTTTACGCTGGCGATGATGGCGCTGTTTATGACGCTATGGATTGTTAACAGCGTCAGCAAATCTGACCGCGAGAACATCGTGGCTGCGCTGCATGGCCAGTCTATTTTTAACGGTGGCGGTATGGCGCCGCTCAATAAGGTAGGAAAACAGCCCATCGCACCAGGGGCGGCGAGTAAGAACGCCAAACGTAAAATGCAGGCGAGCACCCCAGAGGAGCTGGCGAAAATCACCGAAGAGAACGCCAAAAAAGCCAGGGACGTGAATGAGAAAACGGCGCTGCTGAAGAAAAAATCGGCCCGAGAATTGGGTGAACTGGCGACCGATATCAACACCATTGCGCGCAACGCGCATATGGAAAGCAACCTTGAAATGGAGATCGTTCCTCAAGGGCTGCGCGTGCTGATTAAAGACGATCAGAACCGCAATATGTTCGAGCGTGGTAGCGCGAGGATCATGCCGTTCTTCAAATCGCTGCTGGTGGAGCTGGCTCCGGTATTCGACTCGCTGGATAACAAAATCATCATCACCGGCCACACCGACGCGATGGCCTACAAGAGCGATATCTACAACAACTGGAACCTTTCCGGCGACCGTGCGCTCTCTGCACGACGCGTGCTGGAGCAGGCCGGGATGCCGAATGACAAAGTCATGCAGGTGAGCGCGATGGCTGACCAAATGCTGCTGGACAGTAAAAACCCAGAGAGCGCGGGCAACCGTCGCATTGAAATCATGGTGCTGACGCAGAGCGCGTCGGACACGCTGTATCAGTACTTTGGTCAGCAGGGCGAGAAGATTGTTCAGCCGCTGGTGAATCAGCTGGATAAACAGCAGCAGGTTACGTCGCTTCGACGAGGGGCGGTGACGAATCCATAATTTTTTATTCCCCCGCAGATGCGGGGGATTTTTTAGCCGAAACATTTTCAGGAGGAAAACGTGATTGATGCGGCACGTATCATCCCGCTGGATATTCACACCGACGACGTTGCACAGGCCGTCTGCCAGGGGGCACATTACGATGCGGATTCGAACGTATGGTATGTGGAAGAGCACGAGCTGACGGAAGCGCTCGGTGGTTATGCTTATGATATGGATAGCTTTAACATAATGGCGCCTTACTATCTGGTGGTTTCAACGAAGATGACCTGCTGGAATTGCCATCTTCCTACCTCCATTATTGCGGTGATGTTTACCCGTTATCTGCGCAAATGTCAGGATGGAAAAGGGTGGGAGTCCGTGAAGCGTAATAGCTTTGTCTTCCACATTAATGAACTTCCTGAGGCGATAAAAAAGAACATCAAAGCGAAAAATTACTATGTTGATAAAAGTAAAACGACAGGGCTGCGTTACTGGATGAACCACTGCGAAACCTGCGGCGAGCGCTTGGGTGACTACGAGCTTTTCTGCATGGCGGATGATGCGTTTCGGCAGATGACGATTGAAAAGTTGCTGCATTCCCACGTCAGAAAGGTGAACAAGCTGTTTGTGAGCATGGCGGGGAGCCCGGCAGCGGATAGGGGCAAGGAGGCGGTGCGCTACCTGTGCGATGCCCGCTTTATGATGAACTCGCCGAAAATGTAGCCGCGTCGGCTTTCCTCAATGCATAAATGCACTGTATACTTAAACAGTGATTTGTGAGGGGAGCCAGATGCGAAAAATTATCCATATCGACATGGACTGCTTTTTTGCAGCGGTTGAAATGCGCGATAACCCGGCGCTGCGTGATATTCCTATCGCCATTGGCGGCAGCCGCGTGCAGCGCGGGGTGATTAGCACCGCAAACTATCCGGCGCGCAAGTTTGGCGTGCGCAGCGCCATGCCGACGGGAATGGCGCTGAAGCTCTGCCCACATCTCACCCTGCTGCCGGGGCGCTTTGAAGCCTATCGGGAAGCCTCTAATCATATCCGCGAGATCTTCTCCCGCTATACCTCGCTTATCGAACCGCTCTCACTTGATGAAGCCTATCTGGACGTCAGCGATAGCCCGCACTGCCACGGCTCAGCGACGCTGATGGCGCAGGAGATTCGGCAAACTATCTTTAACGAGCTTTCTCTGACCGCTTCGGCGGGGGTCGCTCCGGTGAAGTTTCTCGCCAAAATTGCTTCAGACCTCAATAAGCCGGATGGTCAGTTTGTGCTGACGCCTGATGAGGTGCCCGCTTTTCTCAAAACCCTGCCGCTTGGCAAAATTCCTGGCGTGGGGAAGGTGTCTGCGGCAAAGCTTGAAAGTATGGGGCTGCGCACCTGTGAAGATGTACAGAACTGCGATCTCGCCATGCTGCTTAAACGCTTTGGCAAGTTTGGGCGGGTCCTCTGGGAACGCAGCCAGGGGATTGACGAGCGGGAGATCCATAACGATCGCCAGCGTAAATCGGTTGGCGTGGAGCGTACGCTGGAAGAAGATATTCACGAATGGGCTGACTGCGAGGCGATCGTGGAGCGTCTCTACCCCGAGCTGGAACGGCGGCTGGCGAAGGTCCGGCCCGACCTGCGCATTGCCCGGCAGGGGATAAAACTCAAATTTAATGATTTCCAGCAAACCACCCAGGAGCACGTCTGGCCGAAGCTGACCAAAGATGATCTGCTCGCGACGGCCTACAAAGCCTGGCACGAGCGTCGTGCCGGGCGCGGAGTGCGCCTGGTGGGCCTGCACGTGACGCTGCTGGACCCACAGCTGGAACGGCAGCTGTTATTAGGGATTTAACCATGATAATTCGTGATTACCGTGACGAGGACTTCTCCACGCTGTGCCAGATTTTCCAGCGCGCGGTGCGGGAAACCGCCAGCCAGCACTATTCACCGGCGCAGGTAAACGCCTGGGCACAGGTAGATGACGCGCGCTGGCGACAAAAAATGGCGGACTCTCTGGTGCTGGTGGCAACGGTTGATGAAGCGGCGGTGGGTTTTGTCACCGCCGTTGAGTGCTATATCGACCTGCTGTTTGTCGACCCAACTTATACGAGACAGGGCATTGCCAGCGCGCTGCTGGAAGCGCTGTTCGCCAGGGTACCGACGGGAACGCTAACGGTAGAAGCGAGCATGACGGCCAAAGCGTGTTTTGAACGACTGGAGTTCGTGGTGGTGGCAGAACAAGAGGTTGAAGCGCCGCCGGGAAAGCCCAGAACCAAGTAGCCCGGCCAAGCGAAGAGCCACCGGGAACGGCTCCGAACTTACTTCGCCGGAATCGCTTTCAGCAGTTCCGTCAGCAGTTGCCAGTACTGGCCAACGCTTTCGATATGAACCTGCTCATCCGGAGAGTGTGGCCCGGTGATGGTTGGCCCAATGGAAACCATATCCATATCCGGATACGGTTTCTTGAACAGACCACATTCCAGACCCGCGTGGATAATCTGAATGTTCGGCACCTTGTTGAACAGGCGCTGATAGGTTTCACGCACCAGCTTCATTACCGGAGAGTTTGCATCCGGCTGCCAGCCTGGGTAGCCGCCTTTAGGCTGGGTTTGTGCACCCGCCAGCGCGCCCAGAGATTCCAGCATGCTCACCACGTAATCTTTACCGCTGTCGAGCAGGGAACGAATCAGGCAGTGAATGGTTGCGGTATCTTCAGTGAAGGAAACCACGCCGACGTTCAGCGACGTTTCAACCACGCCTTTTGCCACGTCGGAGTTACGAATCACACCGTTAGGGGTCGCGTTCAGCAACTGAATGAAAGCATCGCGAGACGCGGTGGTCAGCGCTTTACCTTCAACGGTATTCGCTTCCAGCACCAGGGTCAGGTTCTTCTCTTTGGCAGACAGTTCGTTTTGCAGAATGTGCAGGTAGGTTTCAACCAGCCCTTTCAGCGCATCAACTTTATCTGCTGGAATCGCGATAGCGGCAAAGGCTTCGCGTGGAATAGCGTTACGCAGGGTACCGCCGGTGAAATCAACCAGACGCAGATCCAGTTCCGCAGCGTGAGCCACCAGGAAGCGTGCCAGCAGCTTGTTGGCGTTGCCGAGACCGAGGTGAATATCACCGCCGGAGTGGCCGCCTTTCAGGCCTTTCAGCGTCAGCTTGAAGGTCTGGAAGCCCGCAGGAATCGCTTCGCGGGTCAGCGGCAGGTTGCTGGTGAAATCGATACCACCGGCGCAACCCATGTAGATTTCACCCTCTTCTTCAGAGTCGGTGTTGATAAGGATATCGCCCTGCAGCCAGTTTGGTTGCAGACCGAACGCGCCGTCCATACCGGTCTCTTCGGTCATGGTCAGCAGCACTTCCAGCGGGCCATGCTCAACGGATTCATCAGACAGCACCGCCAGTGCGGAGGCCATACCAATACCGTTATCAGCGCCCAGCGTGGTGCCGCGTGCTTTTACCCACTCACCGTCGATGTACGGTTGAATCGGGTCTTTAGCGAAGTCGTGTACGGTGTCATTGTTTTTCTGCGGCACCATATCGAGGTGGGCCTGCAGCACAACCGGTTTACGGTTTTCCATACCCGGGGTGGCGGCTTTGCGAATCAGAATGTTGCCAACCTGGTCACGCTCGGCGTGAAGCCCTTTTTCTTTTGCCCAGCCAACGATGTGTGCGGCGAGCTGCTCTTCGTGATGAGAAGGGTGCGGAATAGAACAGATTTTGGCAAAAATATCCCACAGCGGCTGCGGGGATAATTGAGACAGTTCAGACACAATGAGTCTCCTTACGGCGTTCTGCAAAAGTCGCTTGCAGGTAAAGGGTTAGCACATACATATACCACAAGCTCTGGCTTGCGCGATGGGGTTGAGAATACCACTTTCTGCCCTCCCCGGTAGAACAAACCACGTAAAAAGCGCGGTGGATTCCGCTTAACACTGGTTTTTAGTGCGTCAGATCTCTATAATCTCGCGCAACCCATTTCCCCCTTGAACAATTTTTAAGCCGTATAACACAGGCTGGGACACTTCACATGAGCGAAAAATACGTCGTCACCTGGGACATGTTGCAGATTCACGCACGCAAACTGGCTGCACGCCTGATGCCTTCTGAACAGTGGAAAGGCATTATCGCCGTTAGCCGCGGCGGTCTGGTACCGGGCGCACTGCTGGCACGTGAACTGGGCATTCGTCACGTCGACACCGTATGCATCTCCAGCTATGACCATGATAACCAGCGTGAACTGAAAGTTCTGAAACGCGCTGAAGGCGATGGCGAAGGCTTTATTGTTATTGACGATCTGGTAGACACCGGCGGCACCGCGGTGGCGATTCGCGATATGTATCCGAAAGCCCACTTCGTTACCATCTTCGCTAAACCAGCAGGTCGTCCGCTGGTTGACGATTATGTTGTTGATATCCCGCAGGATACCTGGATTGAACAGCCTTGGGACATGGGCGTGGTATTCGTACCGCCTATTTCTGGCCGTTAATTCATCAATAAATGCGCTTCCAACGCCCGGTTATGCCGGGCGTTGTTTTTTTTAACGCCCCACGCGTTACAATACCCCTAAGACAGTATCTATGGAGGTTTTGTGATGCCAGAAGCTAATCTCAGCGAAACGCTATTCAAGCCGCGTTTTAAACACCCTGAAACGTCAACGCTGGTTCGCCGGTTCAATAACGGTAGCACCGACCGTATGCAGTCGGCGCTTAGCGGCAATAACGTACCCCACTGGTACCGCATGATTAACCGCCTGATGTGGATCTGGCGCGGCGTAACTCCGCAGGAGATCCTCGACGTCCAGGCGCGTATCGTGATGAGTAAAGCCGAACGCACCGACGAAGAGCTCTATGACACCGTGGTGGGTTATCGCGGCGGTAACTGGATTTACGAGTGGTCTACCCAGGCGATGCTCTGGCAGCAGAAAGCTACCCAGGAGCAAGACCAGGCCCTCAGCGGCCGCCACTGGCTGCACGCCTCCAACCTTTATAGCATTGCCGCTTACCCGCATCTGAAGGGCGATGACCTCGCTGAACAGGCGCAGGCGTTGGCAAACCGCGCCTATGAAGAAGCGGCGCAACGACTGCCGGGTGAAATACGTGAGCTGGAGTTCGCTATCCCCGGCGGCTCGCCGGTCACCGGCTTTCTGCATATGCCAAAAGGCAACGGCCCATTCCCGACGGTGCTGATGTGCGGTGGGTTGGATGGTCTGCAAACCGACTACTACAGCCTTTATGAGCGTTACTTTGCGCCGCTCGGCATTGCCATGCTGACGCTGGATATGCCTTCCATCGGCTTCTCTTCAAAATGGAAGCTGACCCAGGATTCCAGCATGCTCCATCAGCACGCGCTGCGCGCGCTGCCGGATATTCCGTGGGTCGATCACACTCGCGTGGCGGCATTTGGCTTCCGCTTTGGCGCCAATATCGCCGTGCGGCTGGCTTACCTCGAAGCGCAGCGCCTGAAAGCCGTCGCCTGCCTGGGGCCGGTGGTGCATGGTCTGCTGAACGATCCGTTGCATCAGGGCCGGGTGCCTGAGATGTATCTTGACGTGCTGGCTTCGCGCCTCGGCATGCACGACGCCTCTGACGAAGCGCTGCGAGTTGAGCTTAATCGCTACTCGTTGAAGACCCAGGGTCTGCTGGGCCGACGCTGCCCAACGCCAATGCTGTCAGGCTTCTGGGAGAACGATCCGTTCAGCCCGGAAGAGGAGTCGCGGTTAATTGTTTCGTCATCTTCGCAGGGCAAGCTGATGCCGATTCCATTTAACCCGGTATACCGTAATTTCGATAAGGCACTGAAGGAAATTGCCGGGTGGATCAATAATAGATTTTGTTAATATATTGATAAATTCTATTGATTTGGTAAAACAGTTGCATCACTAAAGGAGATCGCAATGACGTTACCGAGTGGACACCCGAAGAGTAGATTGATCAAGAAATTCACTGCGCTTGGACCTTATATCCGCGAAGAACAGTGTGCCGATAACCGCTTTTTTTTCGACTGTCTGGCGGTATGCGTAAACGTAAAACCTGCACCAGAGAAGCGTGAATTCTGGGGCTGGTGGATGGAGATGGAAGCGGAAGAGCACCGCTTTACCTACAGTTACCAGTTCGGCCTGTTCGACAAAGATGGCATCTGGCAGGCGGTGGCGATCAAGGATCCAGAGGTGGTTGAGCGGCTGCAACAAACGCTACGCGGATTCCACGATCGGGCAAAAGATCTGCTGGCGACGCTGGACTTGGCATTGGAACCCGCTGATGGGTTTGCCAATGAAGCGGTGAAGCGTACCGCGTAGTGCATGCCTGATGGTGCTACGCTTATCAGGCCTACCGTTTTTTGTAGGCCGGATAAGGCAAAGCCGCCATCCGGCGATATCAACTATAAAGGCCAGCGAATTCGCTAGCCTTTATATTGAAAAGAAAATAACGCCAGACAACTGGCGTTATTATTTATCAGTCTTAGAACTGATAAGTCATACCCACTGCCACAACGTCGTCGGTCATAATAGCCAGACGTTTAGTGACCGCTGTTTCGTCAATCAGGTTGATTTTATAATCAACAAAGGCGGACATGTTTTTGTTGAAATAGTAGGTCGCACCCACATCAACATATTTCATCAGATCCTGATCGCCGATCCCGTTGTCGAGGTCTTTACCTTTCATCTGCACGTAGCCCAGAGATGGACGCAGACCGAAATCGAATTGATATTGAGCAACGGCTTCGAAGTTCTGTGCTTTATTGGCAAAGCCCTGATCCGCCGCTACCAGACCTTTAATTGGGGTCATGTTACGGGTTTCGGTATAAACCATTGCCAGATAAATATTGTTGGCATCATATTTCAGGCCGGTGCCCCAGGACTCTGCGTTTTTACCGCCGTTAGCCAGTGATTTTGCCTGCTGGACGTTGGTACGGTCAGAGTTGGTATACGCCGCGCTGATAGCGAAATCGCTGCCGCCGAAGTCATAAGAAAGCGCGGTACCGAAGCCATCGCCGTTCGCGGTAGCGTAGGTGCTGCGGTCATTTTTGCCCTGATACTGCAGGGTTAAGTCCAGACCGTCGACAACGCCGAAGAAATCGCTATTGCGGTAGGTTGCCAGGCCGCTGGAACGTTTGGTCATAAAGTTATCGGTTTTGCCGGTAGAATCACCGCCGAATTCCGGGAACATATCGGTCCAGGCTTCTACGTCGTACAGTGCGCCAAGGTTACGACCGTAATCGAAAGAACCAAACTGTTTTAATTTCAGACCCGCAAAAGCCAGACGGGTTTTTTGCGTGGAGGTGCTTTCATCGTTATTACCAGAGAATTCAGATTCCCAACGGCCATAACCTGTCAGCTGATCGTTAATTTGGGTTTCGCCTTTAAAGCCGAAACGAACGTATGTTTTATCGCCATCGGAGCTGGAGTCATCACTCATGTAATGCATGGCTTTTACTTTGCCGTAAACATCCAGCTTATTACCGTCTTTGTTATAAACTTCTGCGGCCATAGCTGAAGAAGACGCAATAATACCCATCATCGTTAATGCCAGCGTAGTTTTTTGCATTTCTCAATCCCGGTTTTTATGTTCTAAAATTGCTGTGAAAGACCACTGTGAAAAAACAGGAACGTTTTTATCCCTCCCGTGTTAAAAATTTATGACAATGTCAGATTAAATATAAAAAAGTATGATAAAGTTTTTCCGTCATAAAAATGTCAATATTCTCCTCTAGCCTGCCTGATCCCGCGCAACAAAACCCCTCGCTTTCTGCGCTGCCTGTTGGCAAGCGGCCTGACTCCTGTTACAACGTTTGTCTGGTTTTATATTTCCTATTTTTAACGGCAGAGAATCATGAGTGATAGTCAGACGCTGGTGGTCAAACTGGGCACCAGTGTTTTAACGGGCGGATCGCGCCGCCTGAATCGCGCGCATATTGTCGAACTGGTTCGCCAGTGCGCCCAGCTCCACGCAGCCGGGCATCGAATTGTCATCGTAACGTCAGGAGCAATTGCCGCCGGGCGTGAGCATCTGGGTTACCCTGAACTGCCCGCGACTATTGCTTCCAAACAACTGCTTGCTGCTGTAGGTCAGAGTCGCTTAATTCAGCTCTGGGAACAGCTCTTCTCCATTTATGGTATTCACGTCGGCCAGATGCTGTTAACCCGCGCCGATATGGAAGACCGTGAACGCTTCCTCAACGCCCGCGACACCATGCGCGCGCTGCTTGATAACAACATCGTTCCGGTGATTAATGAAAACGACGCGGTCGCCACTGCCGAGATTAAGGTAGGCGATAACGACAACCTCTCCGCGCTGGCGGCGATTCTGGCGGGTGCCGATAAACTGCTGCTGCTGACCGATCAGCAAGGGCTGTTTACTGCTGACCCGCGCAGTAACCCGGACGCCGAGCTGATTAAAGACGTCTACGGCATTGACGACGAGCTGCGTGCCGTTGCCGGTGATAGCGTGTCTGGCCTGGGAACAGGTGGCATGGGCACCAAGCTGCAGGCCGCAGATGTTGCCTGCCGCGCCGGTATCGATACCATTATTGCCGCTGGCAGCCTGCCGGGCGTGATCGGTGACGTGATGGCGAATGTCTCCGTCGGCACCCGTTTCCACGCTCAGGATACTCCGCTGGAAAACCGCAAACGCTGGATTTTCGGCGCACCGCCTGCCGGTGAGCTGATTGTGGATGAAGGCGCGACCTCCGCCATTCTGGAGCGCGGAAGTTCATTACTTCCAAAAGGCATTAAAAACGTGACAGGCAACTTCTCTCGTGGTGAAGTGATCCGTATTCGTAGCCTTGCAGGCCGCGACATCGCTCACGGCGTAAGCCGTTACAACAGCGATGCGCTGCGCCTTATCGCCGGGCACCACTCGCAGGAAATTGACGCCATTCTCGGCTACGAGTATGGCCCGGTTGCCGTGCATCGCGACGACATGATTACCCGCTAAGGAGTTCAACATGCTGGAACAAATGGGCATTGCCGCCAGGCAGGCCTCCTATACGCTGGCGCAGTTATCCTGCCGTGAGAAAAACCGGGTTCTGGAAACTATTGCCGATCATCTGGAATCTCAAAGTGAAGAGATTCTTGTGGCGAACGCCGAAGATTTAGCCCAGGCGCGTGAAAACGGCCTGAGCGAAGCCATGCTCGATCGTCTGGCGCTGACGCCCGCCCGTCTGACGGCGATTGCTAACGACGTCCGTCAGGTCTGCGTGCTGGCCGATCCGGTAGGGCAGGTGATTGACGGCGGGCTGCTCGACAGCGGCTTACGTATCGAACGTCGCCGCGTCCCGCTGGGCGTGATTGGCGTGATTTATGAAGCTCGCCCGAACGTCACCGTTGATGTGGCAGCGCTGTGCCTGAAAACCGGCAACGCCGCGATTCTGCGCGGTGGTAAAGAGACCTATCGTACCAACGCCGCCACCGTTGGCGTTATCCAACGCGCGCTGAAAGAGTGTGGCCTGCCAGAAGCGGCCGTTCAGGCGATTGACAACCCCGATCGCGCGCTGGTGAGCGAGATGCTGCGTATGGATAAGTATATCGATATGCTGATCCCTCGCGGCGGTGCGGGTCTGCACAAGCTGTGCCGTGAGCAGTCGACGATCCCGGTCATCACCGGTGGTATCGGCGTTTGTCATATTTATATTGATGACAGCGCAGAGATTGAAGCGGCGCTGAAGATTATCGTCAATGCGAAAGCCCAGCGCCCGAGCGCCTGTAATAGCGTGGAAACGCTGCTGGTGAATCAGTCCATCGCCGACCGCTTCCTGCCTGCGTTGAGCCAGCAGATGGCCGAAAGCGGCATTACGCTGCACGGCGACGACACCGTACTGCGCGAGCTGCAAGGCCCGGCGAAGCGGGTACCGTTAAAGGCTGAAGAGCTTGATAACGAGTATTTGTCGCTGGATCTCAATGTGGTGCTGGTGCCCGATATTGATACCGCCATTGCGCACATCCGCCAACACGGCACCCAGCACTCCGATGCGATCCTGACCCGCACCCTGAGCAATGCCAACCGTTTCATCAACGAAGTGGATTCCTCTGCGGTGTACGTCAATGCCTCCACCCGCTTCACCGACGGCGGTCAGTTTGGCCTGGGCGCAGAAGTGGCGGTGAGCACGCAGAAACTCCACGCGCGCGGCCCAATGGGCCTTGAAGCACTGACCACCTACAAGTGGATCGGCTTCGGCGACGATACCATTCGTGCGTAATTGATAGCGGGCGATGCAAAAATAGGCGGTTGATTAACCTGACTATTGACGCATCGCCCGGTTAGTTTTAACCTTTTGTCCCGTGATTCACGTTCGTGAACACGTCTTGCAGTGCCGATATAGCTCAGTTGGTAGAGCAGCGCATTCGTAATGCGAAGGTCGTAGGTTCGACTCCTATTATCGGCACCATTTCAAACTCTTCTCAAGTCTACCGAAATCAACTTAAAGCCCGTATACTGCGGTTTCTAGCCCGTATCTTATCTCCTGTTATCAACTGGACTCAACCGGAATCAAGTTACAGTTGGGGGCATAAGTGGGGGCATTCTGTGTTCGGTCCAGGGAGATGCCCCCAATGAAGCTAAATGCACGGCAGGTAGACACCGCTAAACCCAGAGAGAAGGCCTACAAGCTGGCAGATGGTGCTGGCTTGTATCTTGAAGTCGTTCCCTCAGGTTCCCGATACTGGCGGATGAAATATCGCTTCAATGGAAAAGAGAAGCGTATGGCTTTTGGGGTCTATCCGGCAGTGTCCCTTGCACAAGCGAGAGCACTGCGTGATGAAGCCAAGAAAAAACTGGCCGAGGGTATCGATCCATCGTTTGCCAAGAAAGAAGAAAAGTTGGTTCGCGATGTGCGGCTCAATAATACGTTTCAGGCTGTGGCACTTGAATGGCACGGAACGAAGGTGAGCCGGTGGTCAGAAGGTTATGCCTCCGACATTATCGAAGCTTTCAATAAAGATATTTTCCCCTATATCGGCCAGCAGCCGGTGAATGAAATAAAACCGCTGGTTCTGCTGAATGTGCTGCGTCGAATGGAAAGCCGTGGCGCGACAGAGAAGGCTAAGAAGGTTCGCCAGCGCTGCAGTGAAGTTTTTCGTTACGCCATCGTTACCGGCCGTGCGGAATACAACCCTGCAGCAGATCTAACCAGCGCGATGTCAGGGCATGAATCGAAGCATTACCCCTTCCTGACTGTTGAGGAGTTACCAGACTTCTTTAAAGCTCTCGCAGGCTACACAGGAAGCCCGTTAGTTGTTCTTGCGGCACGTCTGCTGATCCTCACGGGAGTTCGCACTGGCGAACTCCGAGGTGCTTTCTGGAGTGAGTTTGATCTTGAAAAAGCGGTGTGGGAAATACCTGCCGAGCGTATGAAGATGAAGCGGCCCCATCTTGTCCCCCTTTCTACCCAAGCGCTGGAAATCGTACAGCAGCTCAAAGGGATGACTGGGCAATATCCACTGGTATTCCCAGGGCGAAATGATCCCCGCAAAACGATGAGCGAAGCGAGTATAAATCAGGTGTTCAAGCGGATTGGATATACGGGGAAGGTAACGGGGCATGGTTTCCGCCACACGATGAGTACGATTTTGCATGAGGAAGGGTTCAATACGGCATGGATTGAAACCCAGCTTGCGCATGTCGATAAGAATGCGATTCGTGGGACGTACAACCATGCTTTATATCTGGAAGGACGGAGGGAGATGATGCAGTGGTATGCGGACCATATAAACGCTAATCATAATTCATGTATTTCTTTGCTAGTGAACGCTAGAAAGTAGATTTGACGTGATGATAGGATTGATTAGGAAAACGACCTAAAACCGTATATTTTGATACTTAAGTTTAAACATTAGCCCTAGATCCGATTGCCCTTTGTTACCTACACTTCTATCTTTTTTAGGTTTTAGGGCTGAAAGGTTTGAGAATAAACTTATAAATATCAATAATTTACCTGATTATGTTGGTTCTTGGGTAGCCGTAACGCCTAGGGCGGTAGCGTACTTAAGGCGAGTATAAAAAATGAACAGTAACTATATGCCATTCACACAACGAGATAGTCTCGGAAGATACTATACAAAAGAATCCATAAGTGCATTATTGGTTTCTCAGATGAAAGCTGAAAAAGTCAATAATATTATTGATTTAGCTTCTGGTGAGGGGAGCTTAACCTATGCCGCTTTAAACCGATGGAAGAATGCAGAAGCATATTCTTTGGATATAGAATCTCGGATGTCAAAAAAAGTATGTGATAATCTTACTCATATCGTAACAGATGCCCTTGTTCATTCATTTCCTGAAATGCTTGCCCGACATCAAGGAAATTTTGATGTTGCAGTATGTAACCCTCCATTCACTCTCCCTGAATGGAGGGATGATTATTTTAAAATCATTAGTGAGATTGGGGCAGATAAATATATATCTATCTCAAAATATGTCCCAGCAGAGATAATATTTATATCTCAAGTCATCAGGTTTCTTAAAAAGGGCGGTGAAGCTGGGATAATTTTACCTGATGGTATATTTACAGCAAGAAAGTTTATAGGTTTAAGACGATATTTATTGAATGAACATTCAATTACAAAAGTCATTGAATTACCTAGGAATATCTTCAAAAGGACAGAGGCTAAAACACATATTTTGATTTTTAATAAAAAAATTGTGCCTCATCAGAAAATACAATTACATTGTATAACTAAAGATGGGGAATTGTCGCCTCCTGTTTTAATTAGAAAAGAAGATGCGATTGAGAGAATGGACTACTCTTATCATTATAATAAAAATGAAGAGTTTAGCACCATTGGGATGCTTAAAAATATTTCGATTTTTAGAGGTAGGTTTAATTCAAAGGAAATTACGGAACATGTTTTTCATACGACAAAGTTTAGTGGTGATAAAAAGTGTATTAAATTCCACTGCAACTCTGTAGAAGAATTGAAGCCATCAAAATTAGATGTTATTGCTAAGCCTGGTGATATATTAATAGCAAGGGTTGGGCGAAATTTTTATAAAAAAATATTGTTTGTTGAGAGCGGGTATTCTTATATCAGTGACTGTATTTTTCTGATACGAGCCTCTGGTGAAGATCAGAAAAAACTATTTGATTTTCTTTGTTCTCAAGATGGGCAAGAGGAATTATCTCGAGCGAGTAGTGGTGTAGCCGCACAACATATTACAATGGATGCATTAAAAAAAATACATCTTGTAAGGATTTAACATGACTGATGTGGAATTAGATAGTAAATTTCTTGTCGAGGAACGAGCTGATTATATTGATGAGGATACGATAAAAAATAATACTATCAGATCTGGAGAGTTTTTCGATATTATACATAATGCTCTTATATCCCCAGGAATCAAACTTATAGTTGGTCCTAGGGGATGTGGTAAAACACATTTGATGCGTTATGCTTGGGTTGAATGTAAAAACGATGATAACGCACCATTACCACTCTATGTTTCCTTTAATAAATATTTTAAGTTAGAGCCGCTTTTAAAAACTAAACCTAATGCAATTGATCTCTTTCATAAATGGGTATTAGCAAAGATACTACTCTCTGCTTATGAAATTGCTTGCGATATTGAAGATTCTGAAGATCTTGATTTGTCAACGATACTCATAGCGGATAAAGAGTTCCTGATTAATTTAATCGTAAGGCTTGAGCAGGGTCTTTCGCCATCATTAGAACAAGAAAACATTGTTCAATTGATCAGTGTTTCTTCTGTCATATCCTCGTTGAGTTCACTATGCGATTGGCTTGAACGTAAAAGAGTCATTATTTTATTAGACGATGCTGCAATAAGCTTAACTCCTGAATATCTTTACGAGTTTTTTGATATTGTACGTAGTCTAAAAACCTCAAAAATAGCTTTAAAGGCATCGGTTTATCCTGGAACAACCGAATATGGCCCAAGGTTTCATGTTGCTCATGATGCTGAAACAATTGATGCTTGGATTTCGGTACAGCACCCTAATTATTCCTCAGTGATGGATGCTATAGCGCAGGCAAGGTTTCCTGGGTATGATGACATTCCGGATGACTTGAAAGAGTTATTTAAATTTTCAGCATTTGGAATTCCACGTTCTTTTTTGATGATGTTAAGGGATTGTCAAACAACTTTAAGTCAGACAACTCAGCAAAAATTCAATAAAATAATTGAAAAGTATGTTGAGCTTAGACTCAGCGAATACAGTTCACTAAAAGATAAGCTACCTCGATTGTTTGACATTGTTTCATTAGGTGAATCACTTTTATTAAAAGTAGTCGAATTACTCAAGGAAAGTAACTCCCAATATAAAGAAGAGAAACAAGTCATAATCGGTATAGAGAAAAATGATAATGTTTATTTTTCTCGACTAACTAAACTATTAATTGAAACAGGGCTTTTTTATAATCTTCCTGATATTTCTCATGGTGATGGGCGTACTTATGAAAGATATATACCTCATTATGCTTTATTGATAAAGGAAAGAGTGTTTAACGAAGGAAGTAGAGGTTTTTCTCCCTCTCAGATTATTCAAAAAATACTAAGAAAGAATGCTAAGCATCCTGTCAGAAGAAACATTTCATCATTATTCAATACTGAGCAACTTGCGAGACTTAAACTAACTTTACCTCCATGCAATAACTGCAAGACTCCGCGATTGACTGACAATCAAAAATTTTGCCACCATTGTGGGAATCAATTGATTGATGAGTCGGCCTATAATCAGTGCATGTCTATTCCACTTTCAAAAGTACCACATCTAACATCTTGGCAAATGCAAAAACTATCTGGGCTGGAAAAAGTAAAAACTATAGGAGATGTATTATCTTTACAAGACCCAGGGAGTGAGTTAAGAAAAATTCACAGAATAGGACCCAAAATTGCCAATAAAATTATGGACAAAGTGTTATTACATGTTGAAGAATTTTTGTCTTAATTTTGATGGCATTTACTTGTCAATCGTGTCTTTCTTATCTGAAAAGTTTAATTTAAAAAGAGTCGGGAAAATGGAACTAGAATCAAAAGAGGATTATGAAGAGACCACTCATCATAATGTGGCGTCCTCAGTTGTTACTGCAACTCATGATAACTTAGATGGAAGAGAGTTTTTTGAACTATGTAGTAATCCAGCTCTAGTTTTTTCGTTTGAGACACACAAAAAATTTAATGAGTTACCTGTTGATAGCAAGGAATCCCCGTTAGATCTTTTTATAGCTAATACAAAACAACTTCACTTGTTAAGATCTGGTGATATTTCAAACACATTAAGCCATCTGTTGTTATTAGGTTATGTGTCTGCAGCCGAAAGTTATTTGCGAGCTCTTATCAGGAATCTAATTAATCATGATGAATATATTCAGTCTATAGTTTCTGATAAGGCCGTTAGTTATGCAGCGGCACAACACCATAAAAAGGAGTTATTACCAGAGGCTTTACTTGAGGACTTTTCATTGGCAAGCCCTTATAATGTTTTTGAAACATTAAAGGACATTATTGGAATGAAAGGACAAAGACCAATCGAAATGATGAAATGCTCAAGCGAATTCATGAAAGTTTGTGAGTTAAGGCATTGTTGTGTTCATCGATTTGGTAAGTTGGGTTCGAAAAATGCAATCCGACTAGGATTGGCTGAACATATGAAGCACTTAGAAAAACCGATAATACTCAATAATGAGGATCTCGAGCAAATCGCATTTATTGTGGAGAATTTTATTAGAACTTTGAATAACACTGTTTTCAAATTTATAATTAATCGTACAGTTGAGAACAAAAATAAGGAAAAAGGAGGAGAAAGACTATATGATTCTGAATGGACATGGGTGTTTGAAAAAGATATAAGTCGATTCGAAAAGTACTATGCAATATTTAGTGCTAAAAACGATACCCTTCCCGGATTATCATTACAGGATTCATATCAACTTTTTGTTAATGCGTATAAGCCTAAACCTCCTGCAAGAAAAAATAAAAAAACTGAAAAAGTTAACGCCCCTACTATCTGAAAATATTGGTGATTTTTACTTGAAATGGCAGGGCGTTATTTTTTTGATTGAATATGGCTAATGTTAAATATCTAATTATTTGAAACTTCTAGCTATATTAATAAATGTAATGTGTGAATGATGATGGTGCTTGCTTTAACTATAGATTGTTATTCCATATGGAAATTATGTAGCATCGCAATTAATTTTTATTGATAGATTTCCGCAACCCCGTGCAGTCGGTTATTCCCCGTAGTCGACAGGATTTTGAATGATGTTGCTTCTTGCTCATCAGCCTTACGAGAGAGCGCATTCGATAAATCATCAAGCGTATAAGCATTGCTGGCTGAGGCTACACCCATCTTTTCTTTCCCATCTGCGTGGTCAATTTCCTGAGCGGCAGATGCGGCATACACTGCAGTAAATCTCATGACCAATGAAGTAATAAGTAGTGATTTCATATCTAATACCTCTTTTAAAATCTATGTTTGAAACTGGACTCGTATCAGGGAAACTATCCCCTCTGTACATTCAAATATACAGACCTAAGCTGTCATGAGACTGACCGCTATATAACAAAATTGTCATGGTTGTAGATTAGTTAATTTTTTGAATACAAATTCAGCTCGTTAACAATGCACTCCGGTTCTTCCTTGAGAGGCATATTGTCTATGTCTAAAACCCCATCATTTTTTTGTGGATCATCAGTCTGCAGGTTTGCAAACAGTGGAGTAAGATCCTGTGGTGCTTCACCTCGTTCAGCCACCAGCTCGAACGTTTTGTTTTTTGCCTCGTCATTGGTCAGGGCACTGACCAGAACCTCTGCGATTTGCTCCCGGGATATCACATCATCTTCCGGTGTTCCCGCGTGGCGACGATCCCCCTGAAGCATAACGCTCCTGCGTTCATCATCATTGTTGTAATCAAACCAGCCGGGCCTGACGATGGTATAGGGATGACCGCTGGCCCTGACCAGACGCTCGGCACGTCTTTTCCAGTCATGAACCTCAGTGCTTTGATTCCAGATGCTGAGCCGTTCAGTCACGCCAATCGTGGTCATCAGGCCGATACGAACAGGCGTATCCTTGAAAATTCATAAAATATTACGTACTCCGCCGTAATCGATTGCTCTGGCACCAATACGACCCTGACCATTGGCACCATTTCAAACTCTTCCCAAGTCTACCGAAATCAACTTAAAGTCCATCTCTGTTGTGTTTTTTCATCTGTAATCGCGACGTATAATGCGCTTGCGTCAGGGAATTCCAGGACTCTAAACTGTCCGTAACACATGCCCGATAAAGCATTACGCTCTAACACATATGTTTTTTCGTATTTGTTAATTGATCTTATTCATTTAAGGCGTATCCTGACTTCAATAGAACAGGAGGCCTAATGTCACTAACTTCCCTACAACTCTTCAAAAACCTCTCCGATGAAACCCGTCTAGGGATCGTACTGCTGCTCAGAGAGATGGGAGAGCTGTGCGTGTGCGATCTCTGTACAGCGCTGGATCAGTCGCAGCCCAAGATCTCCCGTCATCTGGCAATGCTCCGGGAAAGCGGTCTATTGCTGGATCGCAAGCAGGGGAAATGGGTTCATTATCGCTTATCCCCGCATATTCCTTCCTGGGCCGCTCAGGTGATTGAGCAGGCCTGGTTAAGCCAACAGGACGACGTACAGACCATCGCCCGTAAGCTGACATCGGCAAACTGCTCTGGTAGCGGTAAGGCTGTTTGCATCTAAAAAATTTGCCTAAACATATATGTTTTTTCAAATGTGAGGTATTCAGAATGAAGACGTTAACGGTGTTTGACCCGGCAATGTGCTGTAGTACCGGCGTATGTGGCTCAGATGTCGATCAGGTTCTGGTTGATTTTTCTGCTGATGTGCAGTGGCTGAAAGGACGTGGTGTACAGGTTGAACGTTACAACCTGGCGCAGCAGCCCATGAGCTTTGTTCAGAATGAGAAAGCGAAAGCATTCCTCGAAGCATCTGGAGCAGAAGGGCTTCCGCTACTGCTGTTGGACGGTGAAACGGTGATGGCAGGGCGATACCCAAAACGTGCTGAGCTGGCTCGCTGGTTCGGTATTCCGCTGGAGAAGGTAGGGTTAGCTCCCACCAGCTGCTGTGGTGGTAATACTTCCTGTTGCTGAATATGTCAGGAGGACATATGAAATTCTTACAGAATATCCCGCCTTACCTGTTTTTTACCGGTAAGGGAGGTGTAGGTAAAACTTCTATTTCCTGCGCGACGGTAATCCGCCTTGCTGAACAGGGTAAGCGGGTTTTGCTGGTCAGTACCGATCCGGCCTCCAATGTCGGTCAGGTATTCGATCAGGCTATCGGTAATACCATTCGCCCTGTGACGGCAGTTCCTGGGCTTTCTGCTCTGGAGATTGACCCGCAGGAAGCCGCCCAGCAATACCGCGCCAGAATCGTTGATCCTATCAAAGGTCTTCTGCCTGATGATGTTGTTAACAGTATCAGCGAGCAGCTTTCAGGAGCCTGTACCACTGAGATTGCGGCGTTTGATGAGTTCACCGGCTTATTGACAGACGCTTCCCTGCTGACCCGCTTCGATCACATCATTTTTGATACAGCGCCGACGGGCCACACGATTCGCCTTCTCCAGCTTCCCGGTGCCTGGAGTAGCTTCATTGAAAGTAATCCAGATGGTGCTTCCTGTCTTGGCCCAATGGCCGGGCTGGAAAAGCAGCGTGAGCAGTATGCTTATGCGGTAGAGGCGTTATCCGATCCTGAACGTACCCGCCTGGTTCTGGTTGCGCGACTGCAAAAATCTACGCTGCAGGAAGTCGCCCGCACCCATGAAGAACTCGCCGCAATTGGCCTGAAAAACCAATACCTGGTGATTAATGGTGTGCTGCCTAAAGCCGAAGCTGAACATGACGCCCTGGCCGCTGCGATATGGCAACGTGAGCAGGAGGCACTGGCAAATCTTCCTGCCGATTTATCTGGGCTACCGACAGATACCCTATTACTACAGCCAGTCAATATGGTTGGTGTTTCAGCATTGAAGGGACTGCTGGATACCGGTTCTGAGGCATTACCGCTCCCGGTAACGAACATCCAGTACACGCCTGAAAACTTATCGCTCTCTGGCCTGGTCAATGATATCGCTCGCAGCGAACACGGCCTGATTATGCTGATGGGCAAAGGTGGCGTAGGGAAAACCACAATGGCTGCTGCCATCGCCGTAAGGCTGGCAGACATGGGATTTGACGTGCATCTCACGACCTCTGATCCTGCTGCGCACCTAAGTACAACGCTGAACGGCAGCCTCAAAAACCTTCAGGTCAGCCGCATCAACCCTCACGATGAAACCGAACGCTATCGCCAGCATGTTCTTGAGACGAAGGGAAGAGATCTGGACGAAGCTGGGAAACGGCTGCTGGAAGAAGATTTACGCTCCCCTTGCACCGAAGAAATTGCCGTCTTTCAGGCCTTTTCAAGGGTAATTCGTGAAGCAGGTAAGCGCTTTGTGGTCATGGACACGGCACCAACCGGGCATACGCTTTTGCTGCTGGATGCCACTGGGGCGTATCACCGCGAAATTGCCAAAAAAATGGGTGAAAAGGGACATTTCACTACACCAATGATGCAGCTTCAGGACCCAGAGCGAACCAAAGTTCTGCTGGTTACGCTTCCTGAAAACACACCGGTGTTGGAAGCGGCAAACCTGCAGGCTGACCTCGAAAGAGCGGGAATTTATCCGTGGGGCTGGATTATCAATAACAGCCTTTCCATTGCGGATACGCGTTCTCCGTTGCTTTGCCAGCGCGCCCGGCAGGAACGGGCTCAGATTGAGGCTGTTAAGAATCAGCACGCTGAGCGTATAGCGCTTGTTCCGGTGCTGGCGTCAGAGCCCGCCGGTATTGAAAAGCTCAGAGAGTTGATGAGTTAATTTTTTGGCATATACAGGGCGGCAAAGTCGCCCTGTCAGGAGGTTTTATGTTACTGGCAGGCGCTATTTTTGTCCTGACCATTGTTTTGGTTATCTGGCAACCGAAGGGATTAGGGATCGGCTGGAGTGCAATGCTGGGCGCGGGACTGGCTCTGATATCAGGCGTTGTGCATGTGGGTGATATTCCGGTGGTGTGGAATATCGTCTGGAACGCGACGGCGACCTTTATTGCCGTAATTATTATCAGCTTGCTGCTTGATGAGTCCGGTTTTTTCGAATGGGCAGCGCTGCACGTTTCCCGCTGGGGTAACGGTCGCGGACGTTTGCTCTTTACGTATATCGTTCTGCTCGGTGCGGCGGTGGCGGCACTGTTTGCCAACGATGGCGCGGCACTTATTTTGACGCCGATAGTCATTGCCATGCTGCTGGCATTAGGGTTCAGCAAAGGCACCACGCTGGCATTCGTCATGGCTGCCGGTTTTATTGCCGATACGGCCAGCCTGCCGCTTATCGTGTCGAACCTGGTGAATATAGTCTCGGCGGACTTCTTTGGACTGGGCTTCACTGAGTATGCGTCGGTAATGGTGCCGGTGGATATTGCCGCTATTATCGCCACGCTGGTGATGCTGCATCTGTTCTTCCGCAAAGATATTCCACCGACTTACGACCTGGCTCTCCTGAAAGCACCGGCAAAGGCGATTAAAGATCTGGCAACCTTCAGAACCGGCTGGATAGTTTTAATTCTTCTGTTGGTTGGGTTCTTTGTCCTCGAGCCGCTCGGTATTCCCGTTAGCGCGATTGCGGCTGTTGGAGCTGTGATCCTGTTTGCAGTAGCTAAACGAGGTCATGCCATTAACACCGGTAAAGTGCTGCGTGGCGCACCCTGGCAGATCGTCATCTTCTCACTGGGGATGTACCTGGTGGTCTACGGTCTGCGCAACGCCGGGCTAACCGAATACCTTTCAGGTGTGCTGAACGTACTGGCGGATAAAGGACTCTGGGCCGCAACGCTGGGTACTGGCTTCCTGACGGCTTTCCTGTCTTCCATCATGAACAACATGCCTACCGTGCTGGTTGGCGCTCTCTCTATTGATGGCAGCACCGCAACAGGCGTTATCAAAGAGGCGATGATTTATGCCAACGTGATTGGCTGCGATCTGGGACCGAAAATTACACCTATTGGTAGCCTGGCAACGCTGCTCTGGCTGCATGTCCTTTCACAGAAGAACATGACCATCACCTGGGGATACTATTTCCGCACCGGGATCGTCATGACGCTGCCTGTGCTGTTTGTAACGCTGGCCGCGCTGGCGCTACGTCTCTCTTTCACTTTGTAATGAGATACTGATATGAGCAACATCACCATTTATCACAACCCAGCCTGCGGCACGTCGCGTAATACGCTGGAAATGATCCGTAACAGCGGTACTGAACCGACCGTTATTCTTTACCTCGAAAACCCACCTTCGCGCGATGAGCTGGTCAAACTCATTGCAGATATGGGGATCACGGTACGGGCTTTGCTGCGTAAGAACGTCGAGCCGTATGAGGAGCTGGGTCTTGCAGAAGATAAATTTACTGATGACCAGCTCATCGACTTTATGCTGCAACATCCGATTTTGATTAACCGTCCGATTGTGGTGACGCCACTGGGAACTAAACTTTGCCGTCCTTCGGAGGTGGTTCTGGATATCCTTCCGGATGCCCAGAAAGCGGCGTTCACCAAGGAAGATGGTGAAAAAGTCGTTGATGATGCAGGTAAAAGACTGAAATAAAGATGAAGGGGGCATTTGCCCCCTTCATTATTACTTCGCCATTTCTTCCAGCAGGTCAATACCAACTGGCTCTTCGCTCTGTAGCGCTGTTAATGCAATACGCTTTGCATACTGCTCTTCCACATCAGAAATGAGAGGCAGCTCGCGGTTCGCCCTGGTCTTCAGGAAAGGCGAAGACGGTTCAGCAGCTGCCAGGCTGTTATTAACAACCCATGCCCACGGCTCGATGCCAGCTCGACGCAGATCCTGCTGCAGGTTTGCTGCTTCCAGTACAGGTGTCGTTTCGGCAAGCGTCACGATAATCACCTTCGTCTTCTCCGGGTCCTGCAATTGCATCATTGGCGTCAACACATGGTCATGCGTTTGCCCCATCTGGCGCACCATTTCCCGATGATAGGCTCCTGTTGCATCCAGTAGCAGAAGCGTGTGGCCTGTTGGCGCTGTGTCCATAATGACAAAATGATCGTCTGCCTCTTTGATGATCCGCGAGAACGCCTGGAAGACGGCGATCTCTTCAGTACAGGGAGAGCGGAGATCTTCCTCCAGCACCGCCAGCCCTTCTGCATCTAACCCTTTCCCCTGATTTTCCAGAACAAAGCGACGATAGCGTTCCGTCTCTACCTTCGGGTCGATACGGCTGACCTGAAGATTTGGTAGCGAGCCATCCAGAGTATAAGACAGATGTGCTGCCGGATCGGATGTGGTCAGATGGACTTTATGGCCGCGTTTTGCCAGAGATACCGCCACCGATGCCGCAACAGTCGTTTTGCCCACGCCGCCTTTACCCATCGTCATTACCAGACCTTTACCTGTCAGGCTGAGTTCATCAACCAGCGAGGCAAGTTTCGGTAAATCCAGAGTGTTCAGCGTGGTTGTTGGGAGAGACATCGAGGCTTCGCTCTCTGTAAATAACTCACGCAAGGCTTCGAGACCGACCAGATTAAATGGCTTCAGATACAGCTGCGAGCGGGGAAGATTAGCCAGATTATCAGGCATTGCCTGTAGTGCATTTTCTTCCCGAGCCAGAATACTTTGCGCCAGTGGATCATTTTCACCCGCAAACGGCGGCAGCACACCATTTATGGCAAGGTGCTGATGCTGCAAACCGATAGCAGACAGCTCATCATGCGTATGGGATACCTCTTTCAGCGTTGAAGCCTGAGCACGTGCAACCAAAACTAAGCGCGTGAGTGCTGCATCAGACAACGCTTTAACCGCATCGGAGTACTGGTGCTGTTGTTTCTCCAGTCCCACCAGCGGCCCAAGATTAGCGGCGGCATCAGGATTTGCTTCAAGATAACCGCTCCAGGCTCCCGGCAGTTCAAGCATACGGATGGTATGACCGGTTGGCGCTGTATCAAATACGATATGATCATATTTTTCCCGCAACTCATGATTGGTCAACAGACCAGTAAACTCATCAAATGCCGCGATTTCCGTAGTACATGAACCGGAGAGCTGCTCTTCAATGCTTCTGACCACATCGGCTGGCATCAGCTCACGAACGGGGTCAAGCACACGGTCACGATAAGCCTGTGCCGCAGCCATAGGGTCAACTTCCATCGCGGCAAGATTTTCTACGGTATTGATATCTTTGATTCGGTGGCCGATAGTCTGGCTAAATACCTGACCGACATTGGAAGCCGGATCGGTACTCACCAGAAGTGTTCTCTTTCCCTGATCGGCCAGCCATACTGCAGTAGCGCAGGCCAGAGATGTTTTACCCACTCCACCTTTACCGGTGAAGAAGATGAACGGGGGAATGTCTTTTAAAAATGGCATCTTCATCAGTGATAGCTCCTCTGTAATTAAGGCATACGTGGAATGCAGCAGCAGCTTGGTTGTGTGCTGTCTTCACTCCAGTCCTGAGGAAGCTGAATACCGGCCCAACGGGCGATATCTTCACGATTCGGGAGTTTACCTGCCATTACTAGCTTGCCGTCGAGCAAGGTCACTGGAAGGGACTCTAGTCCCGAAGTGTTTAGAAACTCTTTGATGACAGGGTTATTCAGGAACTGCTGCGGGTTTTTCGCAAGGCTGTAGCGCTGAATATCGACGCCATTTTTTTTTGCCCATTCGGCGCTGGCGTTCCATTTCACGGCTTCGTCACTGACCACAACGCTACTGGTTGCGCAGCAGCCTGCTGCTTCAAAGATCTCAATTTTTGACATGGACTGTTTACCTCTGTGTTTAGTCATTTGGCTTTACACTGAGGTAAACGAAGGAGGAGGGGAAAAGATGCGCGATTAATTCATTTTTTTGTGGCAGCAGACAGGAGATGTGTCATCCGCCTCAATTTGGCAGAGTTCTGTCATCGTCTCTTTCAGGTGCTTCCTGGCCCGAAGCAGACGGGATTTAAACGCCGTAAGCGTGATTCCCAGTTCATCGGCCAGAGACTGCTGGGGACGCCGGTTAAGGTCGGACACTTCAATCAACCACCGCTCATCTTCGGGTAAAGCCTGTAATGTTTCAGGCAGGCATATACCCAGCATTGAGATTGCATCAGGGGATGCGTCTGTTAATAGTGCATCTTCTTCCAGCTCAACGAATTCCCTGGTGGTGCGGTACTCATCAATCAGCAGATTCCTCGCAGCCCGATATAGCCAGGCTCGCGGATTCTCCATCTCGCAGAAACTGTCTGAATGAGCACGGGCACGCAGGAATAGCTCCTGCAGCAGGTCAGCTGCTTTTTCGCTATCGCCCGTCTTTGATGTCAGAAAGCGAGAGAGTTCGGCTTCATGTTGTCGCCAGAACACACTCATGCAGTTATTGAATGCCGTTACATCACTCATACCAGCCCTCAAATTTTGCTCTGATTAACCCGCCGGGAAAGTTCTTCTGCCGACTCTTTACGTTCGCTGTAGCGATCGACGAGATAAGCTGAGCTACCTCTGGTCAGCAGAGTAAATTTCACCAGTTCTTCCATCACATCCACGATGCGGTCGTAATAAGACGACGGTTTCATTCGTCCATCTTCATCAAACTCCTGCCAGGCTTTTGCCACAGAGGATTGATTTGGGATGGTGATCATCCGCATCCAGCGGCCAAGAATGCGCATCTGGTTGACGGCATTGAAAGACTGAGAGCCACCGCAGACCTGCATAACGGCCAGTGTTTTACCCTGTGAAGGGCGAACTGCACCTTCTGATAACGGTATCCAATCAATCTGGGCCTTCATGATGCCGGTCATCGCACCATGGCGTTCAGGGGAACACCACACCATCCCTTCGGACCAACGAACCAGCTCGCGCAGTTCCATGACTTTAGGATGCGAGTCAGGCGCATCATCAGGAAGAGGCAAGCCAGAAGGATTGAAGATCCGCACGTCTGCGCCCATTGCGGTCAGTAACCTTGCCGCTTCTTCCGTTGCCAGTCGGCTATAGGAACGTTCGCGCACAGAGCCGTACAACATGAGGATACGTGGAGGATGGGGAACGGCAGGAACACCGAATCTTGCCTCTGTGATTGAGGTGTCGAACAAACCCGAATCAACATTCTTAAGATCACCTGTCATTTTAGTTCTCCGTCTTCTGGGGCATGGTGAGGCAGTCGTCAGTTCCTGAGCAGCATTCTTCGGTCAGGAAGGCAATCAGAGCCTCAAGGTTTTCATATCGAGCATGGCAAAAGAGCGTTCTGCCCTGACGTTCCTGGCGTACCAGAGAGACTGATATCAGCGATGAGAGATGATGGCTCAGCGTAGAGGCAGGGATGTCGAGCCGCTTCTGCAGTTCGCCAACCGGTAACCCTTTATGTCCGGCTTTAACCAGCTCTCTGTACACGCTCAGTCGTGTAGGATGACCCAGCTCTTTCAGGGTGTCTGCTGCTTTTGAAAGCTCCATTTGCATTTTATTTCTATATTTCCGGAATTGTGGAAATAATAACTTATTTTCCCAGGAAACCATAGTCAACATGCCTGAGAGTCAAACTGGAGAAACGACTTAATCTGCAACGGAGGTTCCAGTGGTCACGATGCTTAACCTGAGTTGAAGGGCTGTTCCACTGCTGGTATCGGCAGAGTTAGCCCTTTGGCAGTAGAGCGATGAGGCTTTACTTAACTGCTCAAGCGCTCTCAAACGCCAGCCACGCCGCTCGGCATCACTACATCATCCAGCCAGGCTATCCCGGCAGACCCTAAGCCGGGTGATGTATAAACTGTATTCCGCCACCTTTACCACGATCGTGTTCTCTGGCTGTTTCATTTTTGATTTCCCTTGTTTGACAGGTATGAGAAATACCCGGCAGCTCTCCTGTCGGGTATAAATGGAGTTGTGGATTTGCTGATTCACTGCGGTTGGAGCGACAAGCTTCAAGTGTGCTGGTCCGGTCACGACTGCGAGGACATTATTTGTCGCCGTAATAACGGGGTTTGTACAGGATGCAGAGCCAGTTGCGTAGCCGTAGGATCAGGGGCCTGGCTTACGTGGACGCCCTGCCGCTGAGCGTGGAGGAACGTCATTACAGCCGTATGCACACAAACCTTCTTTTTGTTCTTCCTTAGCCAGATAGCTCAGAACATGACGGATATTGTTAATGCTTTCCGGATCGTTATACCGAACAGGTATATTGATATTTCCAGAATACTGCGGCCGATATTCACATCGGTGCGATACGCCGTCCCGGTGCGTTATTTCCTCCCAAAGTGTATTTGCTGTAAGGGCAAAGGGATAAGAGTGCTGTGTTTTTTGTCTGTCCAGCCAGAATACGACATGCGCATGGTATCTATGTCGTTCAGTCCATTCGACAACCCAGAAATAGCCCACCACACCTTTCTCTTTTGTCATTTTCTCCATTAGTTCACGCAAGTCATGTTCAAGTGTTTGGTGATTTAAGTGTGAATACCTGGCACTTTCCTTTTGGTAGAAAAAATCCATACGTAATGCCAAAAGGCATGAGTATCTGTATATCATTTCATCGATGTGTGCATTGAGAAGTGAAGTCAGGAACCAGTCTTCATTAAAAGTTCTATCTGAATTTTTAAGCATGATTATTCCACTGCATATGATGAGAGAGGTCAGTACAAGCACTAATTTAATGATATTTCATGCAAGGCTTTTCTTTAAGCCAATACTGAACTGATACTTAAATTAATTATCACTTTAAAAAGATGATAGTGGTTGTTGAAATATTGTTTACGAGGGTGCTTGAACGGGCTTTGATAGTAAGCGATGAATATAAGAACAAATGAGAGTGAGTATAATTATATTAAAAAACCTATATTAAATTACGTAACCTTCCTGTGTAAAACACCAACATTAAAGGTTCTAACCTCGAGATGCTTGTATTCTATCCAGCATCCATTTTTCCACTTCGCTTTTTAGCCAGCGTGAGCTACGCCCCAGTTTAATTGGTGCAGGGAACGCATTTTCTGAAATTAATCGGTAGAACCATTTATCGGTCATGTTTGTATAGCCAGTGATGAATGTCATATCAACGAGCTGATCATTCAGTAAAGATGTGGTTGTTTGGGTACTGGATGATATCGGATGAGTTTTGTTTGTCATGGTAATGCTCCCGCGATTTAGTGTGAGTTCGGGAGAGGGCCAGTTGCCATCGATAGAGTAACGGGCATCCTTCTCATACCATCAGCTGATAAGTAGAAAATTACATCAGCTAGTTCTCACCAGCTAGTAGTGCTGTCAGGACACAACGTGTCCAGCCCTGTACCCTGATAATAAGAACAGAACTGACGTGAGCTACATTCGCGGTGCGCGTGACAATGTAAAACATAGTGAATGCCTGCCACAAATTTATGTATGCTGTACAAGTTTATGAATGTTCATTTTTACCTGGTAAATCGCCGGAACCCCCTTTATTTTAGAGGTTGGCGTCGATTTTACTCTTACAAAAAACTTACAATTTTCGAGCTATTTTCATTCAAAATAAAAACTTGTTTACTTCATAATCGATTCATTATACATACTGTTTATGGTGGATTTTACTACATGAGGTAACGGTGAGCGATAGTGATAATGAGAATTATTATCCAAAAGGGATTGGTAAACTGGGCGCTGAAGAATTAGCAAGGCCAGAAGAACCTCTCCTTGAGGGAGGGAGCCGCTTTACCAGTCCTGAGAGAGAATTTAGTATCGACTCTTGGCCAGAAGGTGAGTCTGCGCAGGCGGCCGAGGATTCTGATATTGAAGTCAGGACAGGAGAACCGATCTCAAGCCCCCCGGTGTCTGAAAGCAGTAATAACGCCACCAGGGGTGATGAAGCTTTTAAGCGTTTAATGCAAAATATGCAGGCCGGGGAAAAACGCAATGTTAAAACTAAAAGTCTTCATGGTGAAGATTCTTCATGTCTACAAGACGTCGATTTAAAGTGGTTGAAGGGGGCGGTTAATTCACGTGCTATTTTTTGGTTCTGGGCGTATATACGAAAAGCCTCTGCCCGGGAGCTTTATTTACCTGAAGATACGGCTGTGTTAATTCCGGAATGGGATCAAAGAGAGGAAAACTTATATTCTTTTTTCAGACTATCTGGTAATCCAACGAGTTCAGCTGAAAGAAGTCGGGTAATTATTACCTTTATGAATAAACTGTCTTGTTCCCTCAGTCCATATCAAAGTAAGAAAACATTCGATTATATTCGTAGTATCTGGCTTGTTTTTAATAGTCAGGTTCAAAGCCCCAGATGGTTAAAGAAAAATGATAATGAAGGCATTGAGTGGGCATGGTCGTATTTATCAAAGAAAAAGGATATAAAAAGAAATGTTCTGTCCTGGTTTAAACCCGCAGACCTTAATGAGCGATACATTGGTGTAATGGGCGCGATTGATTGCTGGGCCATCCCGAATAAACTGGATGTGGAAAATTACAGAAAATTTCTGGATGATAAAAGTGCACTCCTGAAAAAAATGAGTGATTCTTTTAAGCAACGAAAAAGAAGGTCTGGAAAACATGATTTGACAATCTCTGCCAAAGCCAGCAAGGAATTATCTGAGTTAGCAGTGGCACTTAATAAAAAAGAGATTAAAGTTATTGAAAAACTTATTCATGATGAGTATCTAAGATATAAAAGCAAGCTTTTTGATTACAAAAATCCATCCTAGACAGGCAACGATAACTCCAAAAAATATAACGCCTACATTACTCATGTGAGTCGCCGGGAGAAAAATTTCCCGGCATAGTTTTTTCACAGGAGTAAATCATGCCTCAAATCCCCGATCCGCAGGATACCAGTGATGTGGTGCGTACCTGCCTCAATCTCTTACCCCGGCAGGCTACTGAACGTATTCTGTCCCGCCTCCAGGAGGCGATTAACTATGAACCCGTGATAGGCATCATGGGCAAAAGTGGTGCGGGCAAGAGTTCATTATGCAACGCGCTTTTTCAGCAACCCGTCTGTCTGACCAGTGATTTGCTAGGCTGCACCCGGGAACCCCAGCGTCTGTTACTCACCGTTGGTGAGCGCAGCATGACACTGGTGGATTTGCCTGGGGTGGGCGAGACACCGGAATACGACGAGGAATATCTGGCGCTCTATAAGGCGTTGCTGGTAGAGCTGGATTTGATTATCTGGGTACTGCGTGCCGATGACCGTGCCCGGGCAACGGATATCACGGCATACAGGGCACTGATGGAAGCAGGTGCCGACCCTTCACGTTTCCTGTTTGTACTGACTCAGGCCGACCGCATTCCACCCCTCAGGGATGGTGAGCCCTGGCAGGCATCTCCTTCTTCTGAACAATGCCTTTCATTGGCTTCAGTCAGTGCGCAGGTTGCCGGTCAGTTGCCGTCCTCTTTCCCGGTCATGGCTGTCTCTGCACATACCGGCTATAACCTGCCCGCCCTGGTGGAGTTGATTGTGTATGCCTTGCCCGTACAGGCCAGCAGTGCCGTGTATTGCCAGCTGAAACCAGAACATCAGACCCCGGACACTGACGCCGCTGTACGGCAGCAGTTTGGTGAGGCAGCGGGTAAGGCTTTTGACACGGTGATTAATCCTGACCACCTGCCTTCTGTCTGGACTGCTCTGTTAAGGAGTCTCCGACAAAAATTAGTGCAACTTGCCACGACATTATGGGACCGAGTATTTGGCTGAAATCCGCCGCTTTATCCCTCAATTACCACATTCAAAAAACAGTACATTGATCTGTAAAAACGATCGATAATAGAATATCGATCGCTTTTATCTATTAAAATATCGATGTATAAGCCCCCTATTGATCGCTTTTACCTATCAAAGCAAAGGGATATTTCTTTCTCAAAAGTGTTCATGAGCACGACGAACAGGGACGTTGACGTGATGGTCCGGATACAAAGATGCATCAGGTTCTGTGTACCGCGTCCCCCGTTGCCGCTTCTGATTCATTAATAAGGTGACATATGAAAATTCAGACCGTGATTGCACTTGTTTTGTCAGCCATTTCGGTTTCTGCTCAGGCGGGTAACTGGGCTGTGAAAAACGGCTGGTGCCAGACGCTGACCGATAATGGTCAGGCACTGGTGATGCTAAAAAACAATACCATTGGCATCTTTGGTCAGTTGCAGGGCTGCCCCAATGGCCCGCAGGAGCTGATGGGGAGTCGCATCAATGTAAACGGCAATCTGGTACCCACGTCTCAGTTGTGCAACCAGCAAACAGGATTTAAGGCTGTTGAGGTTGAAGGTGGGCAGGCACCTGCAGCCGCCAGAAAGGCAATTGCTTCGATTGCAGGTCAGGAAACATCGACCCTTCAGGTCTTTGGTGCGCAACTGACATTCACCCGCGGGGACATGATGACGGTCTGCCCGAAATACGTATCTGGCCTTGCTGCCAGTGCCGGTAGTCGAGCGCCGGAGATTAACAAAGGCTCAGTCATGAAAGCGGCCAAAGAAGCGTACACGAAAGAGTATGACCGTGACACGGCTGAGGCCGCTGATTTTGGCAGCTACAAAGTGGAGGGAAATACTGTGGTTTATGAGGTCTACAATGCCGGGTATCGTACCTACGATAAGGTGGTGGTGACCGTTGGTGCTGATGGTAAGGCCACCGGTGCCAGGGTTGAATACATGGGGCAATAACGTCTTATCCGCCACGCCATTTTTAATGTTAAAGGCCATGTTCCTTCGGGAGCGTGGCCTTTTCTTTTTATACCGATAAACGCACAAAGGAGTGAATTATGCGATTAGCATCCCGCTTTGGTGCGGTGAACCTTGTTCGCCGTGACCGTCCCTTAACCCGTGATGAACTTGCTCACTATGTTCCCAGCGTGTTCAGTGAGGAAAAGCATGAATCGCGCAGCGAGCGCTATACCTGCATCCCGACCATCACTCTGTTGGATAACCTGCAGCGCGAAGGTTTTCAGCCGTTCTTTGCCTGCCAGACCCGTGTGCGTAACCCCGACAAGCGGGAACACACCAAACATATGCTACGTCTGCGCCGCGAAGGGCAGATTACCGGTAAACAGGTGCCGGAAATTATCCTGCTTAACAGCCATGACGGTTCTAGTTCCTACCAGATGCTGCCGGGACTGTTCCGAGCGGTCTGTCAGAACGGACTGATTTGCGGCGAGAGCTTTGGAGAGGTGCGAGTGCCCCATAAGGGCAACGTGGTGGAAAAGGTTATCGAAGGGGCTTACGAGGTGCTTGGGGTGTTTGACAGGGTGGAGGAAAAACGCGACGCCATGCAGTCACTAATGCTTCCGCCACCAGCACAACAGGCATTGGCAAAAGCTGCACTGACATATCGCTTTGGCGAGGAGCATCAGCCCGTGACGGAATCACAGCTATTGGCCCCTCGTCGCTGGCAGGATGAGTCCGGAGATCTCTGGACAACTTATCAGCGTATTCAGGAGAACCTAATCAAAGGTGGTTTGAACGGTCACAATGCAAAAGGAGGACGCACACATACACGTGCAATTAAAGGTATTGATGGTGATGTGAAGCTGAATCGAGCTCTGTGGGTGATGGCAGAAAATATGCTGCAACTCGCCTCATGAACGATATCTCCGTGTTTGTTTATAGCCCTGTAGCTGGTTGTTACGGGGCTTTTTCTTTTAAGGAGCCACCATGTCCGAACTGATTTTACCTTCGGTCTTCCCGATGAATGAGCAACGTACCATCCGTCGTGCCCTGCGATTACTGGAGAAATATCAGCGGCAGCCCAGTGAGTCGTTCCTAGCCGCTAGTTTCGCGAAAAAATGGTTACAGCTCTATTTGGCAAAGCAGGAGCGCGAAGTCTTTGTTGTTATCTATCTCGATAATCAACATCGTCTGCTGGAGCATGAAACGCTCTTCCTCGGCACGATTAACCATACCGAAATTCATCCTCGCGAAATTGTGAAATTTGCACTACGTCATAATGCAGCTGCGGTAATCATCTCTCATAACCACCCCTCTGGCATTACCGATGCCAGTAAAGCTGACAGAGCTATTACGTCCAGGATTAGAGAGGCGCTGGGTCTGGTCGATGTCCGGCTACTGGATCATTTCATCATTGGTGATGGTGAAGCGTTGTCGTTTGCTGAGCATGGATGGCTATAAGAAGAGGAAGGGCTAATGAAAATCATCAGTAAGCGTCAGGCGATGGCAATTTATCGTCTGCATCCTGAATCCCGATTGTTTCAATTCTGTACCGGGAAATATTGCTGGTTCGGGAGCGTCTGCCATTACTACGGTCGTGAAGTTCCGGATATCAAGGGTGTTCTGGCTGTCTTTGCCGAGCGACGCAAGGACCGGAACGGAACGTATGTCTCTCTGCGCAGCGTCACTCTCAATTAACCTTATTAAAGGAGCTTCAGATGTCGAGTAAGACACTGACAGTGAATGATGATACAGCTGAGCCCTGGTGGGGGCTGAATCGTAATGTCATTCCTTGTTTTGGTGCACGTCTGGTCCAGGAAGGTAACCGCCTACATTACCTGTCTGACCGCGCCAGCATAACAGGTCAGTTCAATAAAGCGGATTTGCTCCATCTTGACCAGGCATTTCCTGTTCTGCTGAAGCAGGCGGAGCTCATGCTTACCAGCGGCGAACTGAATCCCCGACACCAGCATAGCGTCACCCTCTATGCAAAGGGGTTGACCTGCGAAGCTGATACGCTGGGTTCCTGTGGTCACGTCTATATCTCCATTTATCCTACTCAACGCTAATTAACTTTAGAACTCACTTTTACGAGAACAACTCATGAATACTTTACCTGCAATAAACCAGCGGGCTGTTCAGACATGCTTATCACCCGTGGTTGTCTGGCAAATGCTGCTTGCTCGACTACTTGAGCAGCACTATGGCCTGACCTTAAATGACACGCCGTTCAGCGATGAGGCTGTTATTAAAAGACATATCGAAGCTGGTATCACGCTTGTCGATGCTGTTAATTTTCTGGTGGAGAAGTACGAATTGATCCGTATCGATCGCAGAGGATTTAGCTCACAGGGACAAGTGCCATATTTGACCGTGACAGATATCCTTCATGCCAGGAGAGAATGTGGATTAACGAACAGTTGTCCTTATCGGTAAGTAATATTGTTCTTAGCCGATCGCGGCAGTGAGGTGTACTTCAATAGCTGAGAAAATTTATACGGTCTGTGAAGATATTAGTGGGATTAGCGACTCGATGAAAGGCTCATCGAGTCGCATAAAAAAACAAGATGGGGGCATAAATGGGGGCATTTATAAAGATGAAACAAGAAAAATTGTATATTTATCAAATGTTTTTTGTGGTGTGTTATGTTCCTATTATCGCACCATTTCAAACGCTTCCCCAGTCTATCGAAATCAACTTAAAGCCCGCAAACCACGCTTTATAGCTACCCTTATGGTTCCAATAGACCGAAGAAAGTCCCCCCAATTCATTCAGGCTTCACGCTTTACTCGTTCGCTTTATGCGCCCAGGCCGGCATTGCCGTCAGATAACGCTTCGCCCGCTTTTGCGCTTCTTCCGGGCCGACTTTTTGCCAGGAATCGAGGAAGCTTGCCAGGCCGGATACCGCTTCTTCCCAGGATTTAAGATTGCCGTTGCTGTCGCTACAGTACGCGCAATATTTATCGCTGGCGCTTTGTGCATCGGGTGCCGACATCGGCATTCCGCAAGCCTGACAGAACTGTTCATGTTGTGACATAGGATGCTCCTTAGGGTGGCATTGTTGATTAATAAACATACTGAATATGCATTGTGCAGGTGATGCATCAGATCAACGCTCAGGCGACATCTTGTGTTCCCGGCATCCGGTGTAAGAGATGCCGGGAACCTGTTGTTATCTGGCGATAAGCGCGAATACGCCCCAGCCAAAGTATTCCCGCGTGTACGTGACGTGGCGTTTTGGCGAGAGGTTAAGCTCGGCCCTGACTTCCGCTGCGAACTCGTCGTCAGGGTTGGCTTCCAGCCAGCGGCGCTGGGTCAGCCATTTAGCCGCCTCATACCGGTCCCACCCTTCCTGGTCGGCAAGGACCATTTCCACCACGTCGTAGCCGAGGTCGTCGAACGCGCTGACAAGCCCTGGGAGTGTGAGAAAATCGGCTTGAGAGCTAACGCCACAAGCCTGGGCTATCTCCTCCGATGCCGGTAGCTGACGCCAGTAAGGTTCACCGATGAGCATAATCCCGCCCGGTTCGAGGCTTTGCGCCAGCAGCCCAACCGTCCCGGTAAACCCACCGGCAATCCATGTAGCGCCGACGCAGGCGGCCACATCACATTTTTCTTCTGCCACATATCCGGCGGCGTCGTTATGAATGAAGTGAACCTGGCCGCTGACTCTGAGTTCTTCCGCTCGTTGTTTTGCCTGCGCAGTGAAGAGTGGGCTCATGTCGATACCCGTACCCGTAATGCCGTGATCGCGGGCCCAGGTGCAGAGCATCTCCCCTGAGCCACTGCCAAGGTCAAGGATTCGCATCCCCGGTTTCATACGCAATACGCGGCCCAGCGTGGCGTATTTTTCTGAGGTAAAGGGGTTATGAATGCGGTGTTCGCTTTCGCTAATCGTAAAAATACGTGGGATATCCATAAGTGAATTCCTGTTATTGGGTTAGGCCTGTGAAAGGATGTGCTGTCATAGACACTCTCCTTAGCGGTTATCAAGCTGAGCGCGAACGTTATTCAGCCCGGTGGTGTTAATTCGATAGGGCTGACCGTTGACGGACTTGATAAGCTTTTTGGTTTTGAGTTTTTTGAACGTGGCGAGAGTGCAGTCGGTAAGCAACAGCCCTTCTCGGGTGTAGCATTCAACGGCGGTGACGCGGCCTGATGCATCGCGGACGTGCGCGATTCGGCCACCTTTGGCGAGAACGTGTAAGGTACGTTGTTCCTGACGGGATAAATTCATACTGGAAAACCTGTTTAATCATCATGTGCAAAACGTGCAAACACACTGCGGTGTCCGCATTCGATTTCGGCGCATTGATAATCAGTCCGGCCTGAAAAGGTCGGGAAGCTGATTATCGGATGATTACATTCTCCAGCATCAAAGCCTCGGGTTGAGTTGAAAGGTATTTACGGGGTGAATGATAACACGTAGTTTTTAAGTGGGTATCTGCAAGGTGGAAAAGTGTGACCTGGTGCGGAAAATGTTATTCGGCCTGTGTGCCGCGAAGTTAGCGATGAGCCGACGTTGAGAGATCAGGGGAGTAACGGGCGAAACCTTCTGGCTACACCGCTTCTCCCCATCTACGCTCTATGATGTCATTCACTCAAACCAAGGCCTTTCTCCATGAGCGAAGTTAAGATCGTAGCCACACTCACGCCTCTCCCCGAACACCTCGACGCCGTTCGCAATGCCGCGAAAGCCATGGTGCCGCTTACCCATCAGGAAGCCGGATGCCTGCAGTACGATCTTCACGAAAGTAGGGCGATTGCGGACGTGCGGGTGCTGGCAAACGAAGGCAAAGTGTCGTTCGTATTTATTGAGCGCTGGAAATCAGAGGACGATTTGAAAAAGCATGTTGCGATGTCCTATCACGACGATTTTCTGGCGATTCTTGATGGCAAGCTGGAAAGTTTGAACGTGCAGCGGCTGAGATCGCTATAAGTCAGCAAGAATAGGGGAGCGGCAAGATGCCGCTCCCTGAGTCATCAGAATTTTGGGAATACCCAAACGTGTTTTTCCGGCAGCGATAGATGGCCGTGTTGCGGCCAGAGCAGAAGGATCATCTGAAAAGCCTATCGTGCGAAAATACGAACCGTAACCGAGTGACCGCAGAGTTGTGAGCTACCTATATTCTTCGGGTCAAAGCCAGACGAATCCCTAAGCCAATAAATGCCGTGCCAACGATACGATCCAGCAGTCGTTGCAGCATTCTGTTCTGCGATACCGCTCCCGCCGCACCGCCAGCGAGAATGGCAAAGGTGGCATCGGTCATAAAACCAATCAGCGCGTAAACCATGCCGAGGACCAGGAACGACGCGGCGTGGTGCTCACCGTTTGGCGTGACGAACTGTGGAAAGAACGAGATAAAGAACAGGATAACCTTCGGGTTGGTTAGCGTGGTGATAAACCCTTTCGACAGTAAACTGCTCAGGTCTGCCTGCATCTTACGCGGCGCGGGGTTTTCGCTATCCGCTGCTTTGCTGGAAAACGATCCGATCAGCATTTTGCCGCCTAGATACATCAGGTAAACCGCGCCCATATATTTCACGAGAGTAAACATCAACGGCGATGTGCTGATAAGCGCCGTCAGCCCGACCACGCTGGCAATGGCGTGCGTACAGCTACCCAGCGCGACGCCGGTGGCGGAGATAACGCCCGCACGGCGACCGTTAACGACGCTCTGGCCAACGACGTAGGCCATGTCCGGCCCCGGAGTCACGGAAAGCAGCAGGACCGATAGGCTAAACAGCCAAAGATTGGTGATATCCAGCATGAAAACCTCAGGGTGAAACGAACAACAAAAACGAACCGCGTTACGCGATAACGGAGACGCCGTGGCTGTCTAATGCGGCCTTCAGCGGCGCATCCAGCTCGCAGTCCACAATCAATGTACTCGCCAGATAGAGGTCGCCAATGGCAAAGGCAGAAGCGGCGTTAATTTTTTCCTGCGAGGCCATAACGATGGTCTCGGAAGCTCGCTCGCTCAGCAGACGCTTCACGCCCGCCTCTTCGAAGCTACCGGTGGTAAAGCCCGCGTGGTGATGTACCCCAGTCACGCCCATAAAAAACAGGTCGGCGTTAATGCGATTCGCCGACTCGCTCAGGGCAGAGCCGGTGGTGACAACGGAGTGTTTAAACAGCGTACCGCCCAACAAAATCACTTCAATGGCCGGGTAATCAATCAGCCCAACCGCAATGCTCGGGCTATGGGTGACAACGGTGAAGCGCAGGTCGTGCGGTAGCAGTTTGATCATCTCGGTGGTGGTGGTGCCGCCATCAATCATCACGACCTGGCCTGCGCTAATCAGCGAGACGGCCTTCTGGGCGATGGTTTTTTTTGCGTCTATCTGCACGCTTTTTCTTGCTTCAAACGGCGCAATGGCGGCGGAGACCGGCAGCGCACCACCGTGGACGCGCTGCAGCAGCCCGGCGGCGGCAAGCTCTCTTAAATCGCGGCGAATCGAATCTTCTGATACCTGAAACTGTTGGCTTAACTCGGTGGAGTGTACCTGTTTATCCCGGGCCAGAATCGCCAGGATTTGCTGTTTTCGTTGGCTGGCTAACATGTTTTCTCTCATGCATGTTTTTTCTTGATGTTGCCTGATTGTGCATGATAGTTTGCAAAATGTCATCTACAGGAGAGAAAAAATGAGCGCTATTGAGCCGTTAGTGAGAAATATTCATTCTCAGCTGCTTTCTGACGACTGGTATACCCTGAAAAAATACACTTTTGAGCTGCGTCGCCGCGACGGAAGCTGGCAGCAGCAGAGCCGCGAAGCCTATGACCGCGGCCACGGCGCGGTGGTGCTGCTGTACAATCGCCGCAAAAAAACGGTTGTCCTGACGCGTCAGTTCAGAATGCCAGTTTACCTCCACGACGGTAACGGCCTGTTAATTGAAGCGGCGGCGGGGTTGCTCGACAGCGCTTCTCCGGAAGCTCGGATTATCGCCGAAGCGGAAGAGGAAACCGGCTTTCGCATTACGCAAATCGAGCCGGTCTTTCGTGCCTTTATGAGTCCGGGCTCGGTGACGGAAAAACTGTGGTTCTTTATCGCGGAGTACCAGGATGAGGATCGCGTTAGCCGTGGCGGCGGTGTGGAAGAAGAGGGCGAAGACATTGAAGTGCTGGAGTGGCCGTTGGAACACGCGCTGCAGGCAGTGGCGAGCGGCGAGATAATGGATGCGAAGACTATTATGCTGCTGCAGTATCTGGCGCTGAATCGGACGCTGGGGGAATAGCCAAAGCAAAAAAAGGTGCACAACCGTGCACCTAAAGGAGAGACAAACACACTCAAATTCACTAAAAAACGCCTTTACTGCTCCGAACAGAGTTTGTAGGCCGGATAAGGCGTTACGCCGCCATCCGGCAATCTGCCAGGACTGCCGGATGGCGCTTCGCTTATCCGGCCTACAATGGAGGCTTCCTGCGTTACAGCGCCTGGGTGAACGTCCTTGAGATAACATCCTGTTGCTGCTCACGCGTCAGCGCATTAAAGCGCACCGCATAGCCAGAAACGCGAATCGTCAGGTTCGGATAGTTCTCTGGATGTTGAATGGCATCCAGCAGCATCTCCCGGTTCAGCACGTTAACGTTCAGATGCTGCCCGCCTTCGACGTGTGCCTCGTGGTGGAAGTAGCCGTCGAGCAACCCGACCAGGTTGGTTTTCCGCACTGTGTCCTCTTTGCCCAGCGCCGCTGGCACAATGGAGAAGGTGTAGGAAATCCCGTCTTTGGCGTAGGTGAACGGCAGTTTTGCCACCGAGGTCAGCGAGGCGACGGCGCCTTTACGGTCGCGTCCGTGCATTGGGTTTGCCCCTGGCGCGAACGGCGTTCCGCCGCGGCGCCCGTCCGGCGTGTTCCCGGTTTTCTGGCCGTATACCACGTTAGAGGTGATGGTCAGAATGGACTGCGTTGGCACGGCATTACGGTAGGTTGGCAGCACCTGAATTTTCTTCATAAAGCGCTCGACCAAATCGCAGGCAATGCTGTCCACGCGCTCATCGTTGTTACCGTACTGCGGATACTCCCCTTCAATCACAAAGTCGACCGCCAGTCCGGTATGGTCGCGCACCGGTTTCACCTGTGCGTATTTAATGGCCGAGAGGGAATCCGCCGCTACCGACAGCCCGGCGATACCGCAGGCCATGGTGCGATAAACGTCACGGTCGTGCAGCGCCATCAACGAGGCTTCGTAGCTGTATTTATCGTGCATGTAGTGGATGATATTCAGCGCGCTGATGTACTGCACCGCCAGCCAGTCCATAAAGTGGTCGAGGCTCTCCATCACCGTCTCGTAGTTGAGCACGTCGTCCATCAGCGGGGCGGTTTTTGGCCCCACCTGAATCTTCAGCTTTTCATCCACGCCGCCGTTGATTGCGTACAGCAGGGTTTTGGCGAGGTTGGCGCGCGCGCCGAAGAACTGCATCTGCTTACCGATAACCATCGGGCTGACGCAGCAGGCAATCGCGTAATCGTCGCTGTTAAAGTCGGCGCGCATCAGGTCGTCGTTCTCATACTGCAAGGAAGAGGTGACGATAGAAACCTGGGCGGCATACTTTTTAAACGCTACCGGCAGCGCTTCTGACCACAGCACCGTCAGGTTCGGTTCCGGCGCAGGCCCCATGGTGTGCAGGGTATGCAGATAGCGGAATGAGTTTTTGGTGACCAGCGTGCGGCCATCCAATCCCATACCGCCAATCACTTCGGTGGCCCAGATAGGGTCGCCGGAGAACAGCGTGTCGAACTCCGGCGTACGCAGGAAGCGCACCATGCGGATCTTCATAATGAAGTGGTCGATAAGCTCCTGCGCCTGCTGCTCGTTCAGGCGTCCGGCTTTGACGTCGCGCTCAATGTAGATATCGAGGAACGACGCGGTGCGCCCCAGAGACATCGCGCCGCCGTTTTGTGATTTCACCGCCGCGAGATAGGCAAAGTAGAGCCATTGCACGGCTTCCTGTGCGTTACGCGCCGGGCGTGAAATATCGCAGCCGTATTTTGCGGCCATCTCCTGCATCTGCAGCAGCGCACGGCGGTGTTCCGCCAGCTCTTCGCGCAGACGAATGGTAGCCTCAAGCTGTTGTCCCCACTCAAGGTTGGACTGGAGGTCGGCGAACTGCTGCTCGCGCTCGCGCACCAGATACTGAATGCCGTACAACGCCACGCGGCGGTAGTCGCCGATGATACGCCCACGGCCATAGCCATCCGGCAAGCCGGTCAGCACGCCCGATTTACGGCAGCGCAGCATATCTGGAGAGTAAGCGTCAAACACGCCCTGGTTGTGGGTTTTACGCAGCTCGGTGAACAGGTATTCGAAGTTCGGGTCCATCTCACGACCGTAGGCATCGAACGAACTTTTGATCATGTTCACGCCGCCATACGGGTGCAATGCACGCTTGAGCGGTTTATCGGTTTGCAGACCCACAATCTTTTCCAGACTCTGGTCGATGTAGCCCGCATCGTGGGCGGTAATGGTGGTGGCAACATTGGTGTCGAAGTCGACCGGCGCGTGCGTGGCGTTTTCGATGCGAATGCCGGCCATCACCTTCTCCCAGAGGGCGAGGGTCGCGGACGTCGCTTCAGCGAGGAAGGACTCATCACCTTCATATGGCGTGTAGTTATGCTGAATAAAATCACGGACGTTAATCTCTTCTTTCCAGTCCGTGCCGTTAAATCCCTGCCACGCATCGGCGTACAGACTCTCGCCGGTATCGATATTTACCTTCATGGAATTCTCTCTGCTGACTAACCGTTAATTATGCGTATTCGACGCTGGCGCTGATTTCGCCTAAATGAATCGCATCGAGGGCAATCATCTTTTCTTCATTGGTTGGAATGACGGTGCAAATAACGCGCGCATCCTCCCTGGAAATAACGCGCTCACCATAAGAATTGGGTAAGCTATTTCTATCGCTGTCGATATTCACGCCCAGCACCGCCAGATGTTCAATCACCAGACGACGAATTAACGCCGAATTTTCGCCAATTCCGCCGGTAAAAATAATGCCGTCGAGGCGGTGTAATGACGCAGCGTGCCCGGCAATATGGCGAGCGATACGGTGGACGAAGGTTTTAATCGCCAGCTGTGCGCGTTCATGCCCTTCATGCCAGGCTTTTTCCAGCACCCGCAGGTCGGAAGAGAGGCCGGAAATACCGAGCAGACCAGACTCCTTATTCACCACCCGTTCCAGGTCACTGAGCGTCTGCTGGGTTTCACTCGCCACCCATGCCATAGCGCCGAAGTCCACATCGCCGCTGCGGGTGCCCATCATCAGCCCTTCGAGCGGCGTCATCCCCATTGAGGTATCGACGCTTTGTCCGTTGCGCACCGCGCAGATAGAAGCGCCGTTACCCAGGTGGGCGACCACCAGACCGGAGTCCTGCTCCGGCAGACCAAGCAGGTCGTGAGCGCGCTGGGAGACGTAGCGGTGCGACGTTCCGTGGAAGCCGTAACGGCGCACGCCGAGCTCCTCGTAATATTTCCACGGCAACCCGTACAGGTAAGCTTCAGGCGCCATAGTCTGGTGGAAACTGGTATCAAAGACCGCCACCTGGGTTACGCCAGGGAAAAGCTGCTGTGCCGATTCAATACCGCTGAGGTTGGCATAATTATGGAGTGGAGCCAGTGGAGAGACTCGGCGAATATTATCGATCACCTCGTCAGTAATAATGGCCGACTCGGTAAAGATATTTCCGCCGTGAGCAATCCGGTGACCAATTAAGGCCACGCTGTCATTTAAATCACGCTTCTCGAGTTCAAAGGCAATCGCCTTTAATGCGCCTTCGTAGCTGTGGTGAGCCAGCGTGGCTGGCTCACCTCCATTTACGGATAAGAACGCATTTTCAGTGTTAATACCGTCAGCAATACCCGCCATTAATACATCGCAGTTGGTTGCATCCAGTACTGAAAACTTAATTGAAGATGATCCACAGTTAATGACTAATACGACCGGGAATTCATTCATTTTACGACTCATCCTGAGTTCACAGATTAAAACAGTTTGTACACGATGTTGAGAATGGTCAGCAGACCAATAACGGTGACAAATACGTTATCCAGACGGCCACGGTATTTCGCCAGCGATGGCGCTTTACGGATGGCGTACATTGGCAGCAGGCAGAGCAGCGACGCGATAATCGGTGCGCCCATGGCTTCAATCAGGTCCAGAATGTTCGGGTTGGCGTAGGCCACAACCCAGGTGGAACCCATGATGAAGATCATGCTGATGGTGTTCAGTTTCCCGGAGGAGACCTTGGTTTTATCGCCTTTATAGCCAAACTTCAGCACCAGACCGTTCAGCCCTTCCAGTGTGCCGAGATAGTGGCCGAAGAAGGATTTGAAGATAGCCACCAGGGCGATGATGGAAGCGCCATACTCAAGCGTGGTGGCGAAGGTCGACTTCGAGCCCGCCATGGAGGAGAAGTGGTTTGCCAGATAAGAGAGCACCGGAATGTTCTGTGCTTTGGCATCCGCCATGTTCTGCGGGGAGAGCGTAAACAGGCAACTGAAGGCGAAGAACATCACCACGGCGACCATCAGGACGCTGGCGCGGGAGATAATCTGCGAACATTTCTGCTCGGTGAATTCACGGCCGAAGTCCTTTTCATACTCTTCGCGCTTGGAGACCACGAAAGAGGAGACGATCGGCGAGAAGTTAAAGGAGAACACCATGATGGAGATGCCCAGCCACACGGTGACCAGAATGCCGTCGTGCCCGGTCAGCGCGATATTGCTGAGGTCGACCTGATCGATAGCGGCAGAGTTCCAGTAAGGGATCAGCGACAGTGAAATCAATACCAGGCAGGCAATGAACGGCCAGACCAGGTAGCTCATCACTTTCACCATCAGGTCTTTACCAAACCAGATAACGAATGCCATCAGCAGCAGCAGGAACAGGGCGACAAAGCCACGGTTCAGCGCCGGCATCTGCAGCTGGTTTTCCCAGAAGGTCATAAAAGTGTTGGTGATGGTGACGCCGTAAATCCACAGCAGCGGGCAGATGGCGAAGAAGTACAGGAAGGTGATCACAACGCCCCCCGTCTTACCAAAATGCTCTTCTACCGTCTCGGTGATGTTACCGGATGGATTTGACCCCGACAGGCACAAACGCGCCAGCGCGCGGTGGCAATAAAACGCGATGGGGTAAGCCAGCACCAGCATCAGCAGAATGGGGATTAGCCCACCAAACCCGGCGCGAATCGGGAAGAACAGCACCCCGGCACCGATAGCGGTACCAAATAAACCGAGCGTCCACGTTGTATCTGATTTACGCCAGACTGACTGTTTGGTCTGGCTGGATATAATGCTTTCAGTAGTACTCATATCCTATCCTCAACGAAGTTAAATAGTAGAATTAAGCGTCAACTAAACCGGTAATTTGTGATACGCGAGATAAGTCGATATTCCCGCCAGAAATAATGCTGACCGTTTTACGGTTTTTGATATAGCTATCTAATTTGCCGCTTAATAATGCCGCACAGGCTAATGCACCAGCGCCTTCGGTGACGACTTTATTACGCTGGATAAGGGCAATCATGCTTTTGCGAATTTCATCTTCGTTGACTAGAACAATATCATCGACGAGGTCACGAACAATTTCGTAGGTTAAATTACCCGGGCGGGAAACGTCACAGCCATCCGCCAGGGTGCCGGTCGTTCGGTGTGTGGTTATATTTCCGGCATAATAAGAGGCAGCCATACCGTGAACGTTTTCAGACTGTACGCCAATCACTTTAATGGTTGGGTTAATTGATTTAATGGCGATAGCAATACCGGCAATTAAACCGCCGCCGCCGATAGGCACAATCACATTATCAACGTCATACAGGTCTTCGAGAATTTCCAGACCGATGGTGCCTTGTCCGGCAATGACTTTCGGATCGTCGTACGGTGGAATAAAAATGCGACCTTCCATTTCGACAATTTCGCTGACCTTAGCGATGGTATCGTTGAAGTTATCGCCGTGCAGCACCACTTCGGCCGAGTAGTCGCAGGTGGCGGCGACTTTAGACTTCGGCGCGCCTTTTGGCATCACGACTTTGCCATCAATACCGAGCATCGCGCAGGAGAGCGAAACGCCCTGCGCATGGTTACCTGCAGAGCACGCCACAACGCCTTTACGTCTTTCGGCTTCGGTCAGGGAGCTAAGCTTATTAAAGGCACCGCGAATCTTAAATGAGCCGGTACGCTGCATGTTTTCAAACTTAAGGAAGATATCGCCCTGGCACTGTTCACTAAAGTAATTAGAGCGAGGCATACCCGTTTTATAAATTTTACCTGCCAGGCGTTTTTTAGCTTCAATAATATCTTCAATAGCAACTGGGAGATCGTATGTAATATGCATTATAACCTCATAACTAGAGTGTTAGGGTAATAGATATTCGTCACCGCTGACCGATATGACGATCGGCGGCATAGGTATTCGATATTTAAAGTTACTGGCTTAATTTGAGTTTATTATTTGCTTTCGCCTGCGTCCTTTGCAGGCCGAGTATTCCTTCGCTAATTGCACCAGAATTGATGCGGCTTTTTTTATCCGGTAATTCTTCGACCATATTGCGGCATAGCGCGCAATGGGTAATGTTTCTTCAACCTCGAGCGTAATAAACTGGTCGGAACCAAAAGGTGCGGTCATATCACAAGGAATAACCGTCAGGAAATCGGCATTGAGAACAAGATTATAAATGGTGACCACGGAGTCCGTTTTAACAATGTTTTCAATGCTGATGCCGTTTCGTTGTAGCGTAATAAGTAGCTCACTGTAGTAACCCATATTGGTTTGCGGCAATACCCACTGCGCTTCCTTCAGTGATTCCAGCGGGGTATTGCCGACGCGCGTTCGGGACTTATTGGCCACGACGACAAACTCTGATTCAAACAGCGGTTCGACGTGCAGGTCTTGTAGCTTCATCTCGTCGCTCAACGTACCGATGGCGAAATCCAGACGGCCATCGCGCAGCGCAGGCAGGAACGAGGAGAGCTGGGCTTCGAACATCGAGATCTGTACCTTCGGAAACACCTCTTTAAACTTCTGAATCATGTCAGACATAAAGGTGAAGCCAATCAGCGAAGGGAAACCGAAGGAGACATCGATGGCTGCATCGTCCGTCATGCTGTTCATCTCATTCACCATGTTCGTCATCTCACGGGTGATGGACTCAGACCAGGTCAGCAGCACCTGGCCCGGATGGGTCAGCGTTACACCGGTGTTTTTTCTGACGATGACCTCTGCGCCAAAGTAAGCTTCAATATCGCTAATGATTTTACTGACCGCCGGCTGCGTTAACCCTAATTCTTTTGCCGCCGAGCCGATAGAACCACTGCGGATCACCTCCTGAAAGACCACCAGATTTTGTATTTTTGGGAGGTTTAATGTGTTCATAACGATCCGTGTTAATTGCTTTGTTGACGGGAAGAAGTGTAACAAATTAATAGACCAGGGATTTGTGCTAGTACTCACAAATTATCTTTTGGTGAATTATCAGACGCGATGTGATTTTATAAAAAGTATTATTTATCATGTTGTTACGTTTTTAATATAACGCTTTCATCTGACTTTTATCAAAAAATAATGGGGGGATAAAAATATTTTATGCCGATAACGGCGGCTATTTTTTAACGTTGCTAACAATCTCTATTTGGCGATCTTTCAAGCAATTATCGAGTAATTAACGGTCAGGAAATGGATTAAATTTAATGTGTAAATTATCAAATTAAATTTTAAATGAAGCATTATCCTTATTAAAGAATGTCGAGCATCACACTTTTTTTCCATAATTGTTCTGAAAGATACGTATTAGTTATTAATGCTAAAAATATCAAAAACAATTCATTATCAAAATTAACAATAAATTAACTATGGTTTTTTGCCTATTTTTTAGGGGTTAGTTTGGTATGTGAAATCGGTTTCTTTTGTTTTGTATTGATAAAATCTCTAATGGTAGTGTTTTGTGTTGAGGTTCACAGATCTGCATTCTTGTTATCGCTCCTCTGTTGCATGACCTGGCTGAAGGACGGTACGGCTGTATGCTGCGTATACATCAGTCAGACCTAATCATAAGCCGCTCTGTTCTTCGGAGGGTGTTTTTCTCCGCTCCCCGCCGGAATGCATCAGAAAACATAATTTATTCTCCGTTCGATGATCCTGTGTCGGTATCTTGAATAAGCGCAGGTTATTGATTTATAAATATGGTAAGGAAGGTTTGTGAATAATTAACGCCTACCGTTTAGGGAAAAAATGATGAAATGGTAAGTAATATTTGATTGGCTTTTTTTTATTCCTTCATGATATTTGTAATTTTCTTAAGAAATATTAAAGTAAATGCGTTCATATTGATTTGTTTTTCTTTAATTGCTTGATTTTACTATGTAATTTGTTTTATTTATGATGGTGCTTTATTTGTTCTTTCTTTTATTATATGGGGTAGTGATCACGCTATTGACTGAAAGGTACGTATTCCAATCACTCAATGTATGGCTTGTTTTACAAAAATCACCAAATTTTATTATTACTAATGCGATTGTTAATGAATATATTTTGCTAATGGGTAAAAGTGGGTGTTAATTCAATGCCTCGAAGAATAAGGATAGAAGTTCAGTTTTTACCTAATGAGTTTAATTGGAGCGCTATGTGAAACGCTCCGGTATTTGCGAACCAGGGAGAGATGCTATGCCAACGGTAATTGGAACGATCAAAGTCATGATGGGCCAGGCGTGGATTGAAGCGGCGGACGGCAGCCGGCGTCAGGCAATGGAAGGTGAACAGGTTATGCGCGGCGAGCAGGTCGTGACCGAACAGGGGGCGGTGACCGTCACCTTGCCGGATGGCAAGAGTCTGGATCTGGGGCGTATGAGCCAGTGGGGAGGCAGCGGCGCAGCCACCGCGACGGCTGATGCGACAGCAACCCAGGACGTTGCTGCTGTGCAGCAGGCCATTGCCGAAGGCGCAGACCCAACGCAAATTCTGGAAGCCACCGCCGCAGGGAATCCGATTATCATCGATGCGCAGGGCGAAGCGGGCGAGGGAGGACGACACTCCTTCGTGATGCTGGAACTGACCGGACAAATTCTTGACCCTAATGCGGGCTATCCCACAGATGGTTTAGGCAGCGCGCGCCCTGACCGCGTGGAAGAAGACACCTCACTGTTTGGCTCCAATACCGTTGACCTTAATAATCCCGCTATCATCGGCGGCGACGATACGGGTTCTGTTGTCGAAGACGATAGCGACCCAACCCTTGCCGACAGCGGCCGTTTGTCGATCCACGATCCCGATGAAGCACAATCCTGGTTTGTCACGAACTCTGTCAAAGCCAGCGATGGCGCACTGGGGAACCTGATCCTCGCCAGAGATGGCTCATGGCGCTATGAGGTCAATAACGCCGATGTGCAGTACCTCGCCGAAGGTGAAACGAAAATTGAAACCTTCGTGGTGAAAAGCGCTGACGGCACCGAACACACGGTGACGATTACGATTACCGGGCGTAATGATGCACCGGAGTTGAGTGCGAGCGGCGGAGAGGCGCTACAGGAAGATAATGGGATTGTGACCAGCACAGAGACTGAACCAGCCCCAGTTTTGCTTGAGACTCAAGGTAAACTGGAGATGCACGATGTGGATCTCATGGACAGCCATCAGTACAGCAGTGCGTTCACTAAGATAGAAATGGGTGCTGGCGCTGATTTGACTGATGCGCAGATGAAAGCGCTAAGTAGCGGTACTTTTACCGTTACCGATGATGGTAAGGGTTGGCATTATGAGATCTCCAATGCGCTGACCCAATCACTGGCCGCAGGGCAGGAAGTTAAGCTTACTTATACGGTGAAGGTTGTTGATGAGCACGGCAGTGAGGGAACCGCTGATGTCGTTATTACCATTAAAGGTACCAACGATCTCCCTGAACTGACGGCGCAGAACGGTGACCTACAGGAAGATAAAGATGTAGTCACCCTTACCGGCGGTGAAGAGACGACAGAGGTGTTGCAAACCGGTGGCACGCTGACAACCGTTGATATCGATAGCGCTGACGTTCATGAGTACAGCGTCGGGAAGGTGGAGGTGAAGTCGAGTAGTGGCCCGGAACTGACCCCTGAACAGATAGCGGCGCTGGAGAAAGGAATTTTTGCGCTGGATGGTGATTATAAGAACTGGAGCTACCAGATCGACAACGCGCTGACGCAGACGCTTGCCGAAGGCCAGGAAGCGAAGGTGAGCTACGTTGTGACGGTGAAGGATAACCACGGCGGAGAAAGCTATGACACCGTCACTATTACCATTAAAGGCACCAACGATCTCCCTGAACTGACGGCGCAGAACGGTGACCTACAGGAAGATAAAGATGTAGTCACCCTTACCGGCGGTGAAGAGACGACAGAGGTGTTGCAAACCGGTGGCACGCTGACAACTGTTGATATCGATAGCGCTGACGTTCATGAGTACAGCGTCGGGAAGGTGGAGGTGAAGTCGAGTAGTGGCCCGGAACTGACCCCTGAACAGATAGCGGCGCTGGAGAAAGGAATTTTTGCGCTGGATGGTGATTATAAGAACTGGAGCTACCAGATCGACAACGCGCTGACGCAGACGCTGGCCGAAGGCCAGGAAGCGAAGGTGAGCTACGTCGTGACGGTGAAGGATAACCATGGCGGAGAAAGCTATGACACCGTGACCATCACCATTAAAGGCACCAACGATAAACCGACTATCGAGGTGACGAGCAGTGAGGAATTATCCGAGAGCCATATCCCTGATGGGGCTACGGGCACGTTTACCATCGATGACATTGATACCAGTGATGCGTTGACCGTTTCGCTGGGTGGCCCGAGCGAATCGGTAACCTCCGGTGGTACGAAAGTCGAATGGGCATGGGATGCGGAAGGCAACAAGCTCGTTGGCTACACTGGCTCTACCGAAGATGGAACTTATAAATCCGTTGTTGAAGTCCAGCTTACCCCACCAGAGGGGACCGATCGAGGCGAATGGTCCTACAAGGTAGAACTTAAAGAGCCAATCGATCATCCGGAGCAGGGTACGGATGATGTGAAGTTTGACCTGACAATCACCGTGGACGATGGTAAAGCCACCTCAACAGGTTCACTTGAGATAACCATTGTCGACGATGTTCCCGTGTTGAGTGCGCCATCGGTGGGTCAAGTCAGCAGTGAGGGCATCCCTGATATTCTACTCGGCAAATTTGACCTTGGTGGGGACGATACTTCTAAAACCAGTCTTCGCTACACGGATGCTCAGGGTCATGGATTTACCGTGACGGCCAAAGGGTTCACCTCCAAGACTGATTCAGAATTAATTGAGGCCGAGGTTGACCGAACCGGTAGCGGGTTGGGGGTAAAAAGCAAGGAAGGCCCTTATCACAACCTTGCTAATGAGATCGATTACCGCGTTTTTGACGGTGACAATGGCGCTTCTGAAGAACTGATTTTCACGCTGGACGTGGGCTCAGTTGCCTACGGTGTGAGCATTGAGTTTGAAAAAATGTACGGCGGCGAGCTCGAGAGCGGCATCGTTGAGTTTTATCGTGACGGTAAGCTAATTGCGACGCAGGAGTTTAGCTCCAATGCGAACAGCGGCAACTATGCCAAGAACTTCAGCGTGCAGGAAGGCGGTTTCGATACGATGATCGTTAAGGCGACGGATAACTTTAAGCAAGATAAGCAGGATAACAGCGACTTTACGGTGAAAGGCGTCACATTCATTGGACCGAATACGGATACGCCAACTGGCTATGCTGAGGGTACGCTCGATATTGATTGGGGGGCTGACGGCAAATATAGCCTGGTCCTGGACAAGGAAGGCGTTGAAGGTGATCTACGTACCAGCGCAGGCCTGGAAATTACTACAACCTTCTCTGAATCAGAGAACACGGTTCTTGGCTACGATTCAAACGGTAATCTGGTGTTCCGTCTGGAGTTTACCCCTGAAACGGGTAAGTGGGAGTTCTACCAGTACCAGGATATGAAGCAACCTGGGGATGATGGGCAGATTGATTTTTCCTTCAAAGCCACCGACGGTGATGGTGATGTGACCGACGGAATTTTCTCCGTCATTCCACGCCAGACGGCCGAAAGCGGTACCTCTGGTAATGAGGGCGCGGGCGAGAGCGGTGATGGATCTGATACTCCAATAATCCCTGGTGGAAGCGAACCTACAGGCGGCGGAAGTGAGACGACGCCTGATGAAAACGAGCCGACCCCGGTACCGGGTGAAACGATCCATGGAAATTCTGGTAACAACGAGCTTGTTGGCACTGATGGTGATGACATCATCTATGGCTATGGGGGTAACGACGACATCTCTGGTGATGCCGGTAACGACATTATTTATGGCGGCGCGGGCAACGATAAACTGTATGGCGGCGATGGAAACGATATTCTCTATGGTGGTGATGGCAACGATAACCTGTATGGCGGTGCGGGTAATGACATCCTGATTGGCGGTAAAGGGAATGACACGCTTTATGGCGGGGAAGGCCACGATATCTTCAAATGGCAACAGGGTGATTACGGCAAGGATGTTATTAAAGATTTTAATGTTCATGAGGATAAAATCGATTTAACCGAGCTGCTTGAGGGGATTAAGGGTAACTTCTCTGATTTCGTCAATATATCTGATAAAGATGGGAATACGATAATTACCATTAATACCGAAGGTCTGCACCATGGCGGTAACGCCACCGCGGTACAGATTACCGTTGAACACTGCACTTCTACAGATATAGACAGCTTGATTGCTAAACCGGATTCACTGATTTAACTCTAAACCGCACCCTGCCTTCCCGGCAGGGTGCATTTTACTTTTCTGGCAACGATTGATTTAAATATAAAAATAACTCGGTGATTATTTAATTACGCCATACGGCATTATCATTAGTGCTGGTTATAAAATATTATAAACACTCATCGCTAATGAATATTATATTTGACTGTGCTAGTTTAAATTTCTGGAACGATAATGCCCAGTCGCTATTACCCGGCCTTCAGGATGAACTTATGCTTCGGGTCTGTTATTAAGGATATAACATATGGCACAACATTCGCCGGCTGCAGGTGGCAATGACGCAGTAGAATGGCAAAAAGAGAATAAAATCGATCAGCGCGAGCTTCAGGATGATGCGCTGCTCGATAGCCTGCTGGCGGTCTGTTCGCACTATGGAAAAGCGGCAACCCGCGTTTCGCTGACCGCAGGCTTACCGCTTAAAAATAACCAACTGACCCTCGACGTTTTTCCGCGCGCCGCCGCCCGCGCCGGGCTGCGCGTGCGAATGCTCAAGCGTGAACTCAAGGATATTACCGCGCTTTCACTGCCCGCCGTCCTGGTACTGGAGAATCATCGCACCGCCGTACTCTTTGGCTGGAATGAACAAGGGCAGGCTCGGGTGCAGACCGGTGAGGTCGGCGGCGGAGAAATCATGGTCGACCCAGCCGCGCTGGCGCTGGAGTACTCCGGTACGGCGCTGTTTATTCAGCCCATCCATCAAAGCGAACGCACCAAATCGTCCCTGCTGCCGCGCACCCGCACCTGGTTTCGCGACACGTTAAAGCTATCGCGCTTTCTCTACGTTGACGCCATCGTTGCTAGCTTCCTGATTAACCTTATCGCGCTGTGTACGCCGCTGTTCGTGATGAACGTTTACGACCGCGTGGTGCCCAATCAGGCCACCGCCACGTTATGGGTGCTAGCTATCGGGATTACCGTCGCCTTCTTGTTTGATCTGCTGCTGAAAACACTGCGCACCCGCTGCCTCGATATCGCGGGCAAAAAGACCGACATGATCGTCTCGGCTTCCATCTTCGAGCGCATTACCGGCGTGGCGATGAAAGCGCGTCCAGCGCGGCTGGGGAGCTTTGCGCAGAATATTCATGAAATCCAGTCGCTGCGTGATTTTCTCTCCTCGCTCACCATGGCGACGCTTATCGACATTCCGTTCACCTTGCTGATGCTGCTGGTGATCGCCATTATCGGCGGCCCGCTGGTGTTTATCCCGCTGGTGGCCTTCCCGGTGGCGCTGGTGGTGAGTTGGGCAATTCAAAAGCCGCTCAACGACACTATCAAAGAGACCATGCGCCTCGCCTCAGAGCGTCAGGCGGTGCTGATTGAAACCCTTGGCGGGCTGGACGCCATGAAGGTAAATAACGCACAAAGCGAGCGCCAGTTTATGTGGGAAAGCACGCTGGTGACGCTCAGCAAAAAAGAGCTACGGGTTAAAACGCTCTCGACCTTTGCGGTGAATTTTACTGCCTGGCTTCAGCAGTTCTCCGGCGTGGCAATGATTGTTGCCGGGGTATATCTGATTATCGGCGGCAGCCTCAGTATGGGCGGGCTTATCGCCTGCTACATGCTAAACGGTCGTGCGCTGGTACCGATGGGTCAACTGAGCGGTCTGGTGACGCGCTACCAGCAGGCCAGAATGACCATGAATACCACTGAACAGATGATGGAGCTGCCGCAGGAGCGTCAGGATGACCGCGCGCTGGTCGCCCGTGACACCCTGCAAGGGGCGATTGCCTTCCAGAATGTCACCTTCACCTACCCGGACCAAAAGCGACCTTCACTGACTAATGTCTCTTTCACCATCACGCCGGGCGAGCGGGTGGGGATTATCGGGCGTAGCGGGTCGGGAAAAAGCTCGCTGGCCAAGTTAATAATCGGCTTCTACCAGCCGGACTCCGGGGAGATCCTGGTGGATGGCATGGATGCCAACCAAATTGACGTCAATGACCTTCGCCACAACATCGGCTACGCGCCGCAGGATATTTACCTGTTCAGCGGCACGCTGCGCGACAACCTGATAAGCGGGGCGACCTACGTCGACGATGAGGCGATGCTGCGGGCAGCGCAGCTGGCCGGGGTGCATGATTTTGCCCGTAAGCACCCGGACGGCTATCACATGCAGGTTGGCGAGCGTGGGCTTAACCTCTCTGGCGGCCAACGCCAGGCGGTGATGCTGGCGCGTGCGCTTCTGCTCGAGCCGCCGATCCTTCTGCTTGATGAACCGACCAGTTCGATGGATAACACTACCGAAGATGCCGTCCGTCGGGCGCTGATGGCGTCAACCCGCGGACGCACGTTACTACTGGTGACTCACCGTGCCTCGATGCTGGCGCTGGTCGACCGGCTTATCATCATCGAACGTGGGCGCGTGGTGGCCGATGGGCCGCGCGATAGCGTGCTGGAGGCACTGAAGAAGGGGCAAATCCATGGGGGTAACTAAATGGTTTGGTCTCGGCAAAACGGACGACTCCCTGACGGTTAACGGCATTAGCGGCGCGGTGATGAGCGACGCACCGCGCTCGCGCCGCATAACGCTGTGGGCCTGCTTTGGCTTTTTTATTGCGCTGATTGTCTGGGCAGCGAACGCCCCTATCGATGAAGTCACCCGCGGCGACGGCAAAGCGATACCCTCATCCAGGCTACAAAAAATCCAGAACCTGGAAGGCGGGATTGTTTCCGAAGTCTTCGTCCACGAAGGGCAAATTGTCGACGCCGGGCAGCCGCTGCTGCGCCTCGACGACACGCGTTTTAAGTCAACCGTCGGTGAAAGCGAGGCTGACCGCTATGCGCTGATGGCGCGCATCTCACGTCTGCAGGCGCAAATAGACGAGAAACCTTTATCGTTGAGCCCGGAAATCGAGCAGGAAGCGCCGGGGATCGCCAGCGGGGAGCGGGGGCTCTTTGAATCCCAGGGCGCCCGTTTTCGTAATGAAATTGCCGGGCTGGAAGAACAGCTGGCGCAGAAAAAACAGGAACTGCTGGATTTTGAAGCCAAAAAATCGCAGTTTAGCCGCAGCCTGGGGCTTATTCAGCAGGAAGTTAACATGTCCCAACCGCTGGTCAGCGCAGGGGCGATTTCTAAAGTCGAAATCCTGCGCCTGCGCCGCTCCGAAGTGGACACGCGCGGGCAGCTTGACTCGGTGGTTCTCGCCATACCCCGCGCACGGTCGGCCATTAAGGAAATTGAAAACAAAATTGCCGAATCGCGAGGCCGCTATCGTAGCGAAATGCTGGGCCAGCTTAACGAAGCGCGCACTAGCCTGGCGAAAATAGAAGCCTCCGGCAAAGCTATTGAAGACCGGGTTCACCGTACGCTGGTGACCTCGCCGGTGCGCGGGATTATCCAGCAGATGCTCGTCAACACCATCGGCGGGGTTATCCAACCCGGCAGCGAGCTGGTGGAGATTGTGCCGCTGGACGACACCCTGCTGGTCGAGGCAAAAATCCGTCCCCAGGATATTGCGTTTCTTCACCCTGGACAGAAAGCGATGATCAAATTCACCGCCTATGACTACACCATCTACGGCGGCCTGAAAGGTTCGCTGGAGCACATCAGCGCCGACACCATTACCGATAAAGAAGGACACAGTTTTTACCAGATTCGGCTGCGCACGGATCGCAACTATCTGGGCAGCGAAGAAAAACCGCTGCTGATTATTCCGGGGATGGTGGTGTCGGTAGATATCATGACCGGACAGAAAACGGTGCTTAGCTATCTGCTGAAGCCGATTTTGCGCGCGAAGGCGGAAGCGTTCCGGGAACGGTAAGAATCGGGTACGAATGGAAAATCTGAGCACATTCTGCCCCCTCACCCTAGCCCTCTCCCCAGGGGGGAGAGGGGACCGATAGATGACGTTTGTTGCTGCGGTGTCAGGCGTTAGCCTTATCCCACTCAGCAGAAGTAGGGACGAAACGAAAATCTGAGCACATTCTGCACCCTCTCCCTTTTTAAGGGAGAGGGTTGGGGTGAGGGTTCATGCACGGTCATTCACCCACTCACCCATCGGCGTCAGCTCAGCGCGACCTTAATCCCCAGCGCAATCAGCAGTCCACCTAGCATCTTATCAATAACCTTCTGCGCCTTCGCCAGCCCGCGACGTACCGGCGCGCTCTGAATCAGCACCACCAGCATTGGCCACCAGATAACGGACACGGTGAGGATCACCCCGGCGTACCACAGCTTCTCCGGGAAACCGGATTTCACGTTCAGCACTTGAGTAAAAATGGAGAGAAAAAACAGCGTGGCTTTGGGGTTCAGCAGGTTGCACAGATAGCCCTGGAGAAACGCCTTTTTCAGCGTGGTTTCCTGCTGAGTGATGCCGGTCATATCCATACTCTTATGCCCACGCGCCAACAGTGCCAGCAGGCCAACCCAGATAAGATAGGCGGCGCCGGCGTATTTCAGAATATCAAACAGCCACGGCGTGGTGGTGATGACCACCGCCAGACCGGCCACACAGTAAGACATATGTGTCAACACGCCGCAGGTGATGCCAAAAGCGGTCATCATCGCGGGGAGCCGGCGATAGCGTGCGGCGTTTTTAATCACCATAAAGAAGTCCGGGCCGGGTGACAAAATGCCGAGCGTGGCGATAGACGCAACGAACGCCGTTGCACCAATAGAAGGTATGAACATTTGAGAGGTCTCTAATCAGGAAGGCGAATAAATTAGAGCGGGATCGCCAACGCCACTATGACTGGCATCAAGGTTTCCGCGTAATGTTTCGCGCTTTATTCCGCAAGCGCCGTCGATGCGTTGCGCTGTTTCTGCACCCATGCTGGCGGCTACTCGCCTGGGTGCATAATTCAAAGTGAAATAAGTAAAATAGCTGCATAAATGCCATTGTCTTTATAAGGTCACTCTCATAAATAATTATTCTGACCCTTCGTTGTTATATTTGTTTTTCCTATGACTTGCTGCACTATTATTGCGCTCGATGTACTTTTACGGTGCGAGGTAATATTATCGCTATCTCCATTTTTGTTTTTAAATTCATATAAAACAATAAATTAAATAACTGGCACGTGCCTTGCTAATTGAATTCCATCTTGTATACCAACAGGAATTCAACGATGGCATTAATGACAGGACAAACGCTGGCCGCATGGCGTCAGCAAATCGGTCAGGACAGCGAATCTGTTCTTACCCGTTTACTTGAACATATTAATACCTTCCCGGCGGAAGATAACGCCTGGCTGATGATCGCCAGCGAAGCGCAGCTGACAGCACAATTAGCGCCGTTAATAGGCCTTTATCAGAATAACCCCGACGCCCTGCCATTATTCGGTATTCCCTTTGCGGTCAAAGACAACGTGGACGTCGCCGGATGGCCGACCACCGCGGCCTGCCCGGCGTTTGAATATATTGCCGAGCAGGATGCGACGGCGGTGGCCAGGCTGAAAGCCGCCGGGGCGATTGTCATCGGTAAAACCAACCTCGACCAGTTCGCGACCGGGCTGGTGGGCACCCGTTCGCCCTACGGCGCGGTGGTCAATACTTTTAATTCCGACTACGTCAGCGGCGGCTCCAGCTCCGGCTCGGCCTCGGTGGTGGCGCGGGGCCTGGTGCCGTTCGCCTTTGGCACCGATACCGCCGGTTCCGGGCGCGTACCCGCCGGGTTTAACAATATCGTCGGACTCAAGCCCACCAAAGGCTGGCTCTCCGCCAAAGGCGTGGTGCCTGCGTGCCGCCTCAACGACACGCTGTCGGTCTTTGCCCTGACGGTGGATGACGCTTTTTATATCGCTTCGCTGGCAGGTGGCATTGATAGCGAAGATGCTTACTCGCGCGCTAACCCGGCGACCACGCCTGCGGCGCTGTCAGCGAACCCGACCTTTGCCGTACCGGAAACGCTGAACTTTTTTGGCGACGTTCAGGCGCAGGCGGCCTGGGAACAGGCTATCGATGCGCTGTGTGAAAGCGGCGCCACGCTGAAACCTATCGACTTTTCCGCGTTTACCGAGCTTGCCGAGCAACTGTATCAGGGTCCGTGGGTGGCCGAGCGCACCGCGGCGGTGGGCGACATGCTCAAACACCCTGAGCAGATGGACCCGACCGTCTACACCATCGTCTCTGCGGGCCTCAACTACAGCGCGGTCGATGCCTACAACGCCGAATACCTGCGCGCCGAACTGGCGCAAAAAATCCAGCAGGCGCTAAGTGAGGTCGACGCGCTGGTGGTGCCAACGTCGCCGACCATCCACACCTTAAAGGAGATGGCGCAGGAGCCTATCCGCTTCAACTCCCAGTTCGGCACCTACACCAACTTCACCAATCTGGCCGACCTCAGTGCGCTGGCGCTGCCCGCGCCGTTCCGCGCCGATGGCCTGCCGGCGGGTATCACCCTGATAGCCCCCGCGTGGCACGACCGGGCGCTGGCGGACTTTGGCCGACGCTGGCAGCAGCAGCTTGCGCTGCCGCTGGGGGCGACCGGGCTGCCGTTAACGCAAAACGCCGCCGCGTTGCCGCCATCGCCACACCACGTGCGCATTGCCGTGGTCGGCGCGCACCTGCGCGGTATGCCGCTCAACTTCCAGCTCACCACCCGCCATGCGGTCTTTGTCGAAGCTACGCAGACGGCGGCGACCTATCGCCTGTACGCGCTGGCGAATACCCAGCCGCAAAAGCCGGGGCTGGCGCGTGATGCCTCCGGCGCGGCGATTGAGGTGGAACTGTGGGATATCCCGCTGGCGCGCTTTGGCGAGTTCGTGGCGGAAATTCCGTCGCCGCTGGGCATTGGCTCACTGGAGCTCTGCGATGGCCGCTGGGTGAAAGGCTTTATCTGCGAACCGGCGGCGCTGAACGACGCCGTGGACATTACCGAATTTAAAGGCTGGCGGCACTGGGTTGCCCGTAAGGAGAGCCACCATGTTTAACACCGTGCTGATTGCCAACCGGGGTGAAATTGCCTGCCGCGCGATCCGAACCTTGAAACGTCTGGGCATCACCAGCGTCGCGGTCTACTCCGACGCTGATAAAAACGCCGAACACGTTAAGCAGGCCGATATCGCGCTGGCGCTGGGCGGCGAAAAGGCCAGCGATAGCTACCTGAAGATTGACGCAATTATTGCCGCCGCGCGGGAAAGCGGGGCACAGGCCATCTGGCCCGGCTACGGTTTTCTCTCAGAAAGCCTGCCGTTTGCCGACGCCTGCGACAAGGCGGGCATCGTATTTATCGGCCCCACTGCGCAGCAGATTGGCGAATTTGGTCTGAAGCACCGCGCTCGTGAACTGGCCGCCGAAGCGGGCGTACCGATGACGCCGGGGACCGGGCTGCTCAATTCCCTCGACGACGCGCTGGCAGCGGCGCAAAACATTGGCTACCCGGTGATGCTGAAAAGCACGGCGGGCGGCGGCGGCATTGGCCTGACGCGCTGCGCCGATGCGCAGGCGCTGGCGCAGGGATGGGAGAGCGTGCGCCGTCTGGGCGAGCAGTTCTTCAGCGATGCCGGGGTGTTTGTCGAGCGCTGCGTGGATCGCGCACGCCATATTGAAGTGCAGATTTTTGGCGATGGCAAAGGTAACGTGGTGGCGCTCGGCGAGCGCGACTGTTCGCTCCAGCGCCGCAACCAGAAGGTGGTGGAAGAGACGCCTGCGCCAAATCTTCCGGCGACCACCCGCAAAGCCATTCTCGACGCCGCGGTACAGCTCGGTACGCTGGTGAACTACCGCAGCGCCGGGACGGTGGAGTTTATCTACGATGCCGCGCTGGACGCGTTTTATTTCCTCGAAGTGAATACTCGTCTCCAGGTTGAACATCCGGTAACCGAATGCGTGACCGGGCTGGATCTGGTGGAGTGCATGCTGCGCGTGGCGGCCGATGAACCTATCGACTGGGCGCGTCTGGCACAGGCACCGCAGGGGGCGGCGATTGAAGTGCGCATTTATGCCGAAAGCCCGCTGAAAAATTTCCAGCCGAGCCCCGGCGTACTGAGCGAAGTGGTCTTCCCGGACGATGTGCGCATCGATACCGGCGTCACTACCGGCAGCGAGGTCTCCGCGTTTTACGACCCGATGATCGCCAAGCTGATCGTCCATGCGCCAACTCGCGCGGCTGCGCTGGCAAAACTGGCGACGGCACTTGACGCCACGCGACTGCACGGCATTGCCACCAACCTCGACTACCTGCGGCAGATTACCGCCAGCGAAGCCTTTGTCAGCGGCACCGCCTGGACGCGGATGCTCGATAGCGTGGTGGCGCAGTCACCGATGATTGAAGTATTGCAGCCCGGTACCTGGAGCAGCGTGCAGGATTATCCGGGCCGTCAGGGCTACTGGGATATCGGCGTGCCGCCGTCTGGCCCGATGGATGATTTCGCCTTCCGTCTGGCGAACCGTATTGTCGGCAACCATGAATCGGCGGCCGGGCTGGAGTTCACCCTTCAGGGGCCGGTGTTGCAGTTCCACGCCGACGCGCTGATTGCCCTGACCGGGGCCGACTGTCAGGCGACGCTGGATGATGAAGACGTGCCGATGTGGCAGCCGGTGACGGTGAAAGCGGGGCAAACCCTGAGCCTTGGGCGCGCGCAGAGCGGCTGCCGTGGCTATCTGGCGGTGCGCAACGGGATTGATGTACCGGTCTATCTCGGCAGCCGTTCTACCTTTGCGCTGGGTCAGTTTGGTGGTCACGCGGGGCGTACGCTGAAGGTCGCGGATCTGCTGTCTATCTCGCGCCCAGACATTGCCGCCTGCACCACGCCCGCGCCGGTTTCTGAACCGAAAGCGCTGTCCGCGGCATTAATTCCTGAATATGGCGACGTCTGGCGTATTGGCGTGCTTTACGGGCCGCACGGCGCGCCGGACTTCTTCACCCAGGAGTCTATCGACGAATTCTTCGCCAGCGACTGGCAGGTGCACTACAACTCCAACCGTCTTGGCGTGCGTTTAGTCGGCCCAAAACCAAGCTGGACACGGCCGAACGGCGGCGAAGCGGGGCTGCATCCGTCAAACGTCCATGACTGCGAATACGCCATTGGCGCGATTAACTTTACCGGCGACTTCCCGGTGATCCTCACCCGCGACGGCCCAAGCCTCGGCGGTTTTGTCTGCCCGGTGACCATCGCCAAAGCGGAGCTGTGGAAAGTGGGACAGGTGAAGCCGGGCGACCGTATTCGCTTCTACCCGATTAGCGTGGAAGATGCGGTGGCGCGGGAAAACGCCCAGGACCGCAGCGTTGAAACCCTGCAAACCACCGCGCTGCGTGAATTCGCCATGCCGTCGCTTGCCGACCGCGACGGCGTTTCCGCCGCCGGGCTGGTGTCGCTGCCCGCTACCTTCAGCACTCCGGCGATTGTTTATCGTCAGGCGGGCGATAACTACATCCTGATTGAGTACGGCGAGAACGTGCTGGATCTGGCGCTGCGCCTGCGCGTTCACGTGCTGATGGAGCAGCTGCGTGAACGGGCGCATCCGGGCATTAAAGAGCTTTCTCCCGGCGTGCGTTCGCTACAGGTGCGCTACGACAGCCGCGAGATTAGCCAGCCCGCGCTGGTGTCGCTGCTGCTGGAGCAGGAGGCGCGCATTGGCGACGTCTCCCGCATGAAGGTGCCGTCGCGCATCGTCCATCTGCCGATGGCCTTTGAAGACAGCGCCACGCTGGACGCCGTCAGCCGCTATGCCGATACCGTGCGCGCTTCTGCGCCGTGGCTGCCGAACAACGTCGATTTTATCCAGCGTATTAATGGCCTGCCGAGCCGTGAAGCGGTGATGGAGACTCTGTTTGATGCCAGCTACCTGATTCTGGGCCTGGGTGACGTCTACCTCGGCGCGCCGTGCGCGGTGCCGGTTGATCCGCGCCACCGTCTGCTGAGTTCCAAATATAACCCGGCGCGCACCTTTACCGCCGAAGGTACGGTGGGCATTGGCGGCATGTACATGTGCATCTACGGCATGGACTCGCCGGGCGGCTATCAGTTGGTGGGGCGTACGCTGCCCATCTGGAACAAGTTCCTCAAAAACGCGCAGTTCAACGATGGCGAGCCGTGGCTGCTGCGCTTCTTCGACCAGGTGCGTTTCTACCCGGTGAGCGAAGCGGAGCTCTCTGTGCTGCGCGACGATTTCCGCGAAGGCCGTGCGGCGGTACGTATCGAAGAGACGGTGTTTGATTTTGCCGAGCACCTGCAGTTCCTTGATGACAACGCCGCTGATATCGCCCGTTTCCGCCAGCTTCAGTCTGCGGCATTTGAAGCTGAAGTCGAGCGCTGGCATCTGGACGACCAGGAAAGCGAGGCTGAAAGCCTGCTGCCGATGCAGGAAGAGACCATCGACGACGGCGCGCTGCCGGTGGCTGCCGATATGAACGGCAATATCTGGAAAGTGCTGGTCGCGCCGGGCGAGGCGGTGGAAGCCGGTCAGCCGCTCATCATCGTGGAAGCGATGAAAATGGAGCTGGCCATTCACGCTCCGCAGGCGGGCATCGTTAAACGCATCGGCTGCCAGCCGGGCCGCCCGGTGAGCCCAGGCGACGCGCTGCTGTGGCTGGAATAGGGAGCCGCGTATGACGCAAGCGAACGGCAAAAAACGCACGGTGGGGCTGGCAGAGCGCATCTATCTGGCGCTGAAAAACGACATTTTTGATTTCCGCCTGATGCCCGGTGAGCACTTTAGTGAAAACGAAATCTCCGAGCGCATGGCGGCCAGCCGCACGCCGGTGCGTCAGGCGCTGTTCTGGCTGGAGCATGAAGGCTATGTGCAGGTTTATTCGCGCAGCGGCTGGCAGGTGAAACCGTTCGACTTTACCTACTTCGAAGCGCTGTACGACTTTCGTATCGTCCTGGAGATGGAGGCGGTGAAGCGTCTGTGCGCTATGCCGTCGCAGGAGCGCGCCGCCCATCTCGCGCCGCTGCTCGCTTTCTGGTGCGACGCGCCGCAGATGTCGCCGGGCAAGGAACTCTCGCGGCATGACGAGGCGTTTCACACCGCACTGGTGAGCGCCACCGGCAACGGCGAGATGGCGCGCGTACACGTCGAGCTGACGGAAAAAATGCGCATTATTCGCCACCTCGACTTTACCCGCGAGGACCGCGTGGACGCGACCTATAGCGAACACGCCCAGGTGCTTCGCGCCATTGTGCAGCAGCAAACCGAAGAGGCGCAGCGGATCCTCACTGCGCATATTTCACAGAGTAAGGCCGAGGTCAGAAAAATAACCCTACACCGGCTTCAGCAGGCCCGTTTACAACCCGTTTCACCGTAGTTGTGGCATCCGCCCCATCCCGGTGGGGAACATTTATCACTCAATATCGTTTAGGGGTTTTGGTCATGAAAAGACGTTCTTTACTGAAAGCATTTGCCCTGTCGGCCACCTTTTTGAGCATGGGCTTCTCTTTGCAGGCATACGCAGCAGACACTATTAAAATCGGCATTATGCATTCGCTCTCCGGCACCATGGCGATTTCCGAAACGCCGCTGAAGGACGTGGCGCTGATGACCATCGATGAAATCAACGCCAAGGGCGGCGTGCTGGGCAAAAAGCTGGAGCCGGTGGTGGTTGACCCAGCCTCTAACTGGCCGCTGTTCGCCGAGAAAGCGCGCCAGTTGTTGACCCAGGATAAAGTGGCGGCGGTGTTTGGCTGCTGGACCTCGGTATCGCGTAAATCCGTGCTGCCGGTGTTTGAAGAGCTGAACGGCCTGCTGTTCTACCCGGTGCAGTATGAAGGTGAAGAGATGTCGCCAAACGTCTTCTACACCGGCGCGGCGCCTAACCAACAGGCGATTCCTGCGGTGGAATATATGATGAGCGAAGACGGCGGCAGCGCGAAGCGCTTCTTCCTGCTCGGCACCGACTACGTCTACCCGCGCACCACCAACAAGATCCTGCGCGCCTTCCTGCACTCGAAAGGGGTTCAGGATAAAGATATTGAAGAGGTCTACACGCCGTTTGGCTACAGCGACTACCAGACCATCGTGGCAAACATCAAAAAATTCTCCGCTGGCGGTAAAACGGCGGTGATCTCCACCATCAACGGCGACTCTAACGTGCCGTTCTACAAAGAGCTGGCGAACCAGGGCATTAAAGCTACCGATGTGCCGGTGGTAGCGTTCTCCGTCGGCGAAGAGGAACTGCGCGGTATTGATACCAAACCGCTGGTGGGGCATCTGGCGGCGTGGAACTACTTTGAGTCGGTGAGCAACCCAGTGAACGAGAAGTTTGTCGCGGATTACCGCGCTTATGCCAAAGCGCACAAGCTGCCGAACGCCGATACCGTGGTCACTAACGACCCGATGGAAGCGACCTATGTGGGCATTCATATGTGGGCGCAGGCGGTAGAGAAAGCGGGAACGACCGACGTGGATAAAGTGCGTGCGGCGATGGCCGGGCAGACCTTTGCTGCGCCGAGCGGATTTACCCTGACTATGGACGCGACGAATCACCATCTGCATAAGCCGGTGATGATTGGTGAAATTGAAGAGAACGGTCAGTTTAACGTGGTGTGGAATACCGATAAGCCGGTGCGGGCGCAGCCGTGGAGCCCTTATATTCCGGGGAATGATAAGAAGCCGGATACGCCGGTGAAAACGGGTGGGAAGTAAGGTTTGGTAGTGGGTGAGGGGGCGAGTCCCCTCACCCTAGCCCTCTCCCCAAGGGGGAGAGGGGACAGTTAGGTGCACTATTTGCGTCCTGGCACAATCTGCTCCCTCTCCCTTTTTAAGGGAGAGGGGTGGGTGAGGGTTAATGCACGGTACAACTATCAGAACAGCACCGAATAGTTCAACCCAAACGTCCGCCCGCGCCCTTTGTAGTCATACAGCGACGCCGGGCCATAGCTAGGGCTGTAGTACATCGGCGCACGCTGACCCCACACGGTGGTGTAGTCACGGTCGAACAGGTTTTCGATGCTAAAGCTCAGCTTACCCACCGGAAGGGCGTAGCTGCCGAGCAGGTCGATAGTGGTGTAACCGTCAATCTCATTCCCCGCTTCATCACGCAGCTTAAATGACGTCGTGCTCTGTACGCGCAGGCTCCATGGGTCCGGTGCCCAGCCGATATAAGCGGTGGCTTTTGACGGGCTCGCGACCTTCACATCATATTTTTCCCAACTGCCGTTTACCTTCGACTCGGTTTTCAGCACGTTGAAGTTACCGCCGGTGCTCCAGTTGGTGTCCGGAATAAAGTAGTCCACCGCGCCTTCTACGCCGTAAATGCGACGTTTGTCGTCCACCACGCTGATGGTCAGATCTTTATTCGCCTTCACGTTTTTATCAGACAGCGAGTAGTAAGCCGCGATTTGGGTACGCAGGTTGTCGCCGGTGTAGCGCCAGCCAAGTTCATAGGAGTTGACCTTAATCCCCTCCAGCTTGCTGTCATCGACGTTGACGCTGTTGACGAGCGGCAGATGACCGTTGACCGCCGGGCCATATTTTCCACGACCATAGTATTTGCCAGGGTCGGGGAGCTCCACGCCCTGAGAGAAGTTAAACCACGTCTGCTGGCGCTCGGTGAGGTGCATCAGTAACCCGGCGTTAAACAGGAAGTTGTCATAGTCGGTGGAGCCACCGGGGATCGCATCGGCGGAAGTGGCCTTGCCGTCGGCAATTTTTTGTTGCTCGGCATAACCGACAAAATCATCAACTTTGTTTTCGGTGTACTGGTAGCGCACGCCGCCGCTGAGGGTAAAGATCTCGTTGATGTCATAGCTGGATTGCAGGAAGGCGGCCAGATTGCTGATGTCGTAGGAAGGGTAGCGCCCGGTGGTATAAATCTGCTGGTTGTTCATCCCGCCGGAAGCGTTCGCCAGATCCTTATTGAAATACATCTGGTTTGAGGTAAAGCGCTCATGATCGGCATCCAGTCCATAGGTGAGCTGCCAGCCATCCAGCGGCGTACTGTTCAGGGTGAGCTTGGCACCGTACTGATTGGTTTTCTGCTGAGATGACGAGAAGCTGGTTAAGTTCATATCCTTGTCGACGGTTGGGAACGGATAGAACTTGAGGGACTCATCACGGTAGTAAATCTGCCCGACCAGTTCCTGACCGAGGAAACTGCTGTTGGAATACTGAAGGCTCATCAGGTGCCGTTCGGTGCCCGGAATACGGTCGGAGTTCAATCCGCTGCTGACGTAAGGTTTGGTGGCCCCGGTGAGGGCCGAGAAATCTTTCCCCAGATTCAGGCCATAATCGTCATCGCCCTGACTTTTATAGTATTGACTGACCAGCTGTAGCTGCTGATTTTCATCAATATTCAGCGTCCCGGTGCCCATCAGATCCAGACGGTCGGAATACTGTAGCCCGGTCTGGGTGTTGTCCAGCAGGGTAGCGTCGCCGTTGCCGTCATACCAGCCGCCAAACTTCTGATAGGCCACCGACATACGCCCGGAGATATGCTCGTTGCCGCCGGAGACGGCGCTGGCAATACGCTCGTCGTGATCTTTGCTGCTGTTAAAGCCGCTTTTGATTCCCGCCTCAAACTCCACCTGGGTTTCCGGCTGGCCCTTTTTGGTCACGATATTGATAAGCCCGCCGGTACTGCCGCCGCCGTACAGCGAGGTCGCGCCGGAGATCACTTCAATGTGTTCGATGTTGAACGGATCGATGGAGTCGAGCTGGCGGCTGTCGGTGCGCGATGAGTTGAGGCGTACGCCGTCAATCAGCACCACCAGCGGGCGACCGCGCACGTTCATGCCGTAGTTAGTGCGGCTCTGGCTGCTGACGTCCAGGCCGGGAATCAGCTGGGCCAGCGCGTCTTTCAGCTCTTTACCGCCCTGGATTTGTTGTTCCAGTTCAGCATTTTCGATAACCCAGGTGGTTTGCGCCATCTCGGCTACGGTACGGTTGTTACGGCTGGCGGATATCACCATATTTTCGTCATCGCTTTGTTGGGCGACGGCGGGTGCCATCATGGCAAGCAGCAAGGGGTTAAGCGCCCAGAGAGTATATTTCTTATTAATCATCATCATTCCTGCGCACGGGCAGACAACGATCGGCCCAAAGATGCGCGTAGTGAGTTAAAGAAGCAGCGTGGTGCTACATGAAAAAATGCAAATGGGAATTCTGTGTATAACGTTTCTCATTATCAATAACTGATTCTGATAGTTGCAAATTCCTTCACACTTTGAATAATTTTTTTTCGTTCTGAAATAACCACTTAAATAACGTGGAATAAGCCGTGCGGTGGGTATAAATAATTATTTTGATCCGCTGCTTAACCTATTTATTTTTCTTATGACGAGCTGCGCTATTACCGTGCGCGGATGTGCTGTGGCGGTGCGGTAGAATATTTGATGCTGATATTGTTTTTATATTAATTTTATTGAAATCAGTCTGTTATATATTTGGCATGCGCATTGCTAATTGAATTCCATCTTGTATACCAACAGGAATTCAACGATGAACATAATGATGAGACAACGCGCGGCGCTTTACTTTCCCGCCTTGCTGTTTCTCCTTTTAAGCGGGCTGTTGACCAGCCTTACGGCGCAGGCCGGCACGGCGGCCGATTACGGTCATGCCAGCCGCACCGAGCAGGCGCAGCTGCTTCAGGCATGGGCGGCCGCGCCGCAGGCTGAGCGTCTGCCGCTATTACAGGCGCTAAGCCAGGAAGCGGTGGTGAGCGATGCCGAGGGTCAACTGTTTACGGAAAAAAATGGCCAGCTAACGCCGCTGGAAGGGAGCGCTACGCCTTCTGGCAGCACTAAAAAAGTGTTTATGAATAACCGCATTCGCGGGCTGGTGGCTAGCGCACTGGCCTCGCATCAACTGGTTAGTAACGACGTGAAAGTGCGTCTGAACGCGGCACTCACCTTGCAGAATAGCGCCCAGCAGGATCAACTGCCGATGCTTAGCCAGCGTCTGGCGGTGGAAACCGATGCCGGTGTGCATACCGCGCTGGCGATTGCGGTTGCTAATTTACAGCTCTCCGATAGCCGTGCGGCGCAGCGGCTCAACGCCGTGAAATTACTCGGCGAAGCCAGCGACCCGCAGGTGCAGGCGAGCCTCAGCCGACTGACGCAGCCGCAAAATGAACCCGACCCGGCGGTGCGCGCCGCCGCCGCCGAAAGCCTTAAGCAGGTGCAGCAGCGCCTGAAATGGGGCGACTGGCTGGGGCAGGCGTTCAGCGGTATTTCCCTCGGCTCTATTCTGCTGCTCGCTGCGCTGGGGCTGGCGATCACCTACGGCCTGCTGGGGGTGATTAATATGGCCCACGGCGAGATGCTGATGCTTGGTGCCTACGCCACCTGGATGGTGCAGGACGCGTTTCAACGCCTGGCGCCGGAGTGGCTGGCGCTCTACCCGCTGGTGGCGCTACCGGTGGCGTTCTTTATGACCGCGGCGGTCGGGATGCTGCTGGAGCGCACCATCATCCGCCACCTCTATGGCCGCCCGCTGGAGACGCTGCTGGCCACCTGGGGCATCAGCCTGATGCTTATCCAACTGGTGCGCGTGCTGTTCGGCACGCAAAACCTTGAAGTGGCGAACCCCGCCTGGCTCTCCGGCGGCTGGAACGTACTGCCAAATCTGGTGCTGCCGTACAACCGCATTGCGGTGATCCTCTTCGTGATGGGTGTATTAGCGCTGACCTGGCTGCTGCTCAACAAAACCCGTCTCGGCATGAACGTGCGGGCGGTAACGCAAAACCGCCGTATGGCCGACTGCTGCGGCGTACCCACCGGGCGCGTGGATATGCTGGCGTTTGGCCTTGGTTCCGGCATTGCCGGGCTGGGCGGCGTGGCGCTGTCGCAGCTTGGCAACGTCGGCCCGGAGCTCGGGCAGGGGTACATCATCGACTCCTTCCTGGTGGTGGTGACTGGCGGCGTAGGGCAACTGGCTGGCACCGTCGTGGCCGCGCTGGGGCTGGGCGTGCTGAACAAAGTGCTGGAGCCGCAGATTGGCGCGGTGCTGGGCAAAATTGCCATTCTGGTCCTGATCGTGCTGTTTATTCAGAAACGGCCGCAGGGGTTGTTCGCATTCAAAGGGCGGGTAATTGACTGATGAGCCAACCTATTACGTTAACTCTCGCGCGGCGTGCACCGCGACTGACTTGCTCGCTGGCGGCGCTGGCGCTGGTGGTTTTGCTGGTGCTGCCGTTTCTGGCGCTGCTGCCGGCGGATAACCCGCTGGCTATCTCCACCTACACGCTGACGCTGCTGGGTAAAATTCTGTGCTACGCGGTAGTCGCGGTGGCGCTGGATCTGGTCTGGGGCTATGCCGGGCTGCTGTCGCTGGGGCACGGGCTGTTCTTTGCTCTCGGCGGCTACGCGATGGGGATGTACCTGATGCGTCAGGCGTCGGGCGACGGCCTGCCCGCGTTTATGTCGTTCCTGTCGTGGAGCGAGTTGCCGTGGTTCTGGGCGGGCACCCAGCATTTCGCCTGGGCGCTGTGCCTGATTATCCTCGTCCCCGGCCTGCTGGCGCTGGTGTTCGGCTACTTTGCCTTCCGCTCGCGCATTAAGGACGTCTATTTCTCGATAATGACCCAAGCGCTGACCTACGCCGGGATGCTGCTGTTTTTCCGCAATGAAACCGGCTTTGGCGGCAACAACGGCTTTACCGGTTTCACCACGCTGCTGGGCTTCCCGGTATCGGCAACCGGCACGCGCATTGCGCTGTTTGTCGCCACCGTGCTGCTGCTGACGGGCTCGCTGGCGATTGGCCTGATGCTCACCCGCAGTAAGTTTGGCCGGGTGTTAACCGCGGTGCGCGACGCGGAAAACCGCCTGATGTTCTGCGGCTACGACCCAAAAGGCTTCAAGCTGTTCGTCTGGACGCTCTCCGCCGTGCTGTGCGGGCTGGCGGGGGCGCTGTACGTGCCGCAGGTGGGGATTATCAACCCCAGCGAAATGTCGCCGACCAACTCGATTGAGGCCGCCATCTGGGTGGCGCTCGGCGGGCGCGGCACGCTGATTGGTCCCATTCTCGGCGCGGGGATCGTCAACGGCGCGAAAAGCTTCTTCACCGTCGCCTTCCCGGACTTCTGGCTCTTTTTCCTCGGCCTGATGTTTATTCTTGTCACCCTGTTCCTGCCGCGCGGCGTGATTGGCCTGCTCAAAAGGAGAAAGCATGACTGATTCCCTGTTCACCCAGCCGCAGCCGCAGGACCGCTACCGCGAGACCACTGACCCGGTGCTGCAGCTGGAAAATATCAACGTCAGCTTCGACTCGTTTCGCGCGCTGACCGACCTGTCGCTGTCGATTGGCGTCGGCGAACTGCGCTGCGTGATTGGCCCCAACGGCGCGGGAAAAACCACGCTGATGGACGTGATCACCGGCAAGACAAAACCGGACAGCGGCAAAGTCACCTACGACCAGAACGTTGACCTGATGGGGCTGTCGTCGGTGGAGATTGCCCGTGCGGGCATTGGTCGCAAATTCCAGAAGCCGACGGTGTTTGAGGCGCTGAGCGTGATGGAAAATCTCGAAATTGCCCTGAAGATGGATAAATCGGTCTGGACCTGCCTGCGTGCCACGCTCAACGGCAGCCAGCGGGATCGCATTGACGAAGTGCTGGAGCTGCTGCGGCTGACCGCGCATCGCCATCGCCCGTCCGGGCTGCTTTCCCATGGGCAAAAACAGTTTCTGGAAATCGGCATGCTGCTGGTGCAGGAGCCGCATCTGCTGCTGCTCGATGAACCCGCCGCCGGGCTGACCGACGCCGAAACGGACTATATTGCCGAGCTATTTCGCGGGCTGGCGGGCAAGCACTCGCTGATGGTGGTGGAGCATGACATGGGCTTTGTTGAGACTATCGCCGACCACGTCACCGTGCTGCATCAGGGGCAGGTGTTGGCCGAGGGCTCGCTGCGCGAGGTGCAGGCCAACGAGCAGGTTATCGACGTCTATCTGGGGCGCTAATATGTTACAGGTGAATGATTTAAATCAGTATTACGGCGGCAGCCATATTCTGCGCGGTCTGTCGTTTGAGACTACGCCGGGCGAGATTACCTGTCTGCTGGGGCGCAACGGCGTGGGCAAAACCACGCTGCTGAAATGCCTGATGGGCATCATCCCGGCGAAATCCGGCACGCTGCACTGGCAGGGCAAGCTGATTAACCACTGCAAGCCGCACCAGCGGGTGCAGCAGGGGATTGCCTATGTGCCGCAGGGGCGCGAGATTTTCCCGCGTCTGACGGTCGAAGAGAACCTGCTGATGGGGCTGTCGCGCTTTTCTGGATCGCAGGCCAAAAGCGTGCCGGAAGAGATCTACGAACTGTTCCCGGTACTGCGCGAAATGAAGCAGCGGCGGGGTGGGGATCTGTCTGGCGGACAACAGCAGCAGTTGGCGATCGGCCGGGCGCTGGCGTGCAGGCCGCAGCTTCTGATCCTCGACGAGCCAACCGAAGGGATCCAGCCGTCGGTTATCAAAGAGATCGGCGCGGTGATCCGCAGCCTCGCCAACCGAGGCGATATGGCGATTCTGCTGGTGGAGCAGTTTTATGATTTTGCCGCCGAGCTGGCGGATAGCTACCTGGTGATGTCGCGCGGCACGATTATTCAACGCGGGCGCGGCGACGAAATGGAAGCGCAGGGTGTGCGCCAGTTAGTGGCGATATAACGGTGGGGTGGCCGTTGTAGGTCGGATAAGGCAACGCCGCCATCCGGCAATGTGCGCCGAATTGCCGGATGGCGCTATGTTTATCAGGCCTACCAGCTATACCCCTGACACGCCCCGCGCAGCCGCGATAAAAACTGCTGGGCGTTGGTCGTGAGCGCCGATTTCTGTGACCAGACTGCGCAATACTGCGCGGCGGGCAGGGTGGAGACCGGCAGCGTGACGATTTTCCCCTCAAGCTGTAGCGGCTGGCTCATGGCACGGGCGACGATGGTCAGGTAATCGGATTCCAGCACCATATTCAGCCCGGTTATCACCGAATCGGTACGCAGCGGCGCTATCGCCAACTGGCGATAGAAGTGGGCGAGTTCATTCTGTAGCTGCTGGTAGTAGCCCATCGGCGACTCCGGCAGTAGCCATTTTGCTCGCCGCAGCGCCATTAAATCCCCCTCATTGGCCAGCGGATGCCCGCGTCGTGCCACCACGCAAAACGGGGTGGTGAACAGCGGCTCAATCATCACCCCTTCCGGCGGGTGCATTGGGTCGATGGAGCCGACGGCCAGGTCTATCTCACCGCTGCGCACGCCGGGCAGCAGCGAAGAAAGCTGCCCCTCTTTGAGGGTGAGCGCCACCTGCGGCAGCGCCTGCTTAAAGGCGTCGGCGACGGCGGGAAACACCGTTAGCGCAATGAGCGACGAGTAGCCGATGGTGAGCCTGCCGTGAGTCGCATGGTTTATCTGTTCAACCTCATCGGCAGCGCGACGCAGCTCCTCCAGCACCCATTCCGCACGCTGTGAAAACGCGCTGCCTGCTTCGGTCAGGGTGATACCTTCTTTGCTGCGCAGTAAAAGTTGCGTCCCCAGGGTTTGCTCTAGCTCACGCAACGTGCGGCTGAGCGCGGGCTGAGACTGCCCCAACTCACGGGCGGCCGCACGGATGCTGCCGCTGCGCGCCACCTGCTTTAGCGCCTGCAGTTGGTTCACTTTTGGTAAATAATTCACCGCTTACCCCTATCAGAAAAAAGCATCACCTATAGAAAAATTACATCTTCCCGCCTCTCAGGTAAAGCGCCAGGATACGTAGGGGCAATCGTCCTCACACAACAACTATCTTCATGAGACACAAGGCGGAAAAAATAATGAAAAGTCAGTCTCAAATGATCTTTTTGCTGTTTATTGGCTACGTATTTGTCTATATCGACAAGACCGTGACCGGCTTTGCTTTACTACCGATCGAAAAGGAGTTCGGCCTTAACGCCGAGCAACTGGGCTATATCACTGGGATCTTCTTCCTCGCCTATTCACTGTTTCAGGTGCCTGCCGGTTGGCTGAACGACCGCATTGGCTACAAAACCATGCTGGTGCTGTCGCTGGCGGCGTTGGGCATTTTTGCGCTGTGCTTCGGCGCGCTGGGCGCGAGTTTCGGCCTTCTGCTGCTGTTTCGTTTTCTCTCCGGCGTGGGCCATTCCGGCTACCCGTGCTCGTGCGCCAAGGCGGTGGTCAGTAACTTCAGCGTCGAGAAGCGTACCTTCGCCCAGTCGATTCTGCTCTCTTCCGCAGGGCTGGCGATGACCATCGGGCCGATTATCGCGGTAAACGCATTGGCGATAATGGGCTGGCACACCTCGTTTACCGTACTGGGGGTGATGGTCTGTGTGATTGCGGCGCTGATTGCCCTGCGCGTACCGCGCCAGCAGCTGACGCCGAGCGTGAAAAAGCAGTCCGTCTCCGGCGCGGCGCTGTGGCGTAACCCGACGGTTATCCTGCTGTTTCTGTCAATTTTCTGCGTCAACATCCCCAGCTACGGCCTGATGGCGTGGCTGCCGAAATTCTTCGTCCAGCATATGGGGATGTCGCTGTCGGCTTCCGGCTATGTGGTTGCGGCGGGAGGATTGGGGATCTGGATCTCCTCGCTCGGCACCGGCTGGCTGGTGGGCAAATATTTCCTCAACCGCGAACCGCTGGTCATTGTTATCAGTGCCTTGCTGAGCGCCGTGGCCATTTTTTCTATCTTCCATGCCGCCACGCCGCTGACCGCTAGCCTGCTGCTGTTTGTCGGTGAAGTCTTCCTGATGGCGACGTTTGTTACCGCCTTTACGCTGCCGATGAAGCGACTGCCGGAAAATATGATGGGCTCGGCGATTGGCCTGATTAATACCGGCGGCACGCTGGGCGGTTTTGTCTCACCTATCGTGATTGGCTACCTGGTGGAGCACACCCACGGTTACGCCAGCGCGTTTACGTTTCTGTCACTGGCGATGGTCTGCTCCGCCCTGGCGGTACTGCCGCTGATGAAGCGCCGTACCGTCGCCAGCCTGCCTGTTGTTGAGTAGAAGGAAAATCTGATGAATCACACCACTGAACAGTTAATCTCCGCGGCCTTTGAAGATGCGCTGCGCTGGCGTCGTCATATTCACGCCCATCCGGATTTATCGTTTCAGGAGAAGCCAACGGCGGACTATATCGCCTGTGAACTGGCGCCGTTTGCCGGTCTGGAAATCAGCCGCCCGGTGGAAAACTGCGTGATTGCCGTGCTGCGCGGCGCGCACCCGGGGCCGATGTGGGCGCTACGCGCGGATATTGACGCGCTGCCGCTACAGGAAGAGAGCGGTGAAAACTTCTGCTCCACCGTACCCGGCGTGATGCACGCCTGCGGTCACGATGCTCATGCGGCGATGCTGATGGGGGCGGTAAAGGTGCTCTGCCAGCTGCGCGGCAAGCTGCACGGCAGCATCAAGTTTATCTTCCAGCCCGCCGAAGAGGTGCCACCGGGCGGGGCGCGTGAACTGGTTGAACTGGGCGTGGTGGACGACGTGGAGCATATTTTCGGCCTGCACGTTTTCCCGACCAGCCCGGTGGGGACGATCGCCTTAAAAGAGGGCGTTTATGTGGCCTCCAGCGATAACTTTGATATCACCATTCGCGGAAAAGGCGGCCACGGTTCGATGCCGCAGCACTGCATTGACCCGGTGACCATCGGCGCTGAAATGGTGGGGGCATTGCAGCAGATAGTGGCCCGCAATATCGACCCCGGCACCGCGCCGGTGCTGACCATCGCCACCTTCCAGGCGGGCGATAGCTATAACGTTATCCCCGACAGCGCGCGCCTGGCAGGCACGCTGCGTACCCACAATCAGCAGGTACGAGAGGCAGTGCCGGGGCTGATGTCGCGCATTGTGAATGGCGTTGCGGCGGCGCACGGCGCGGGCTGCGATATCCAGTGGCAGAAAGGCTATGCGGTGGGTAATAACCATGACGCCACCAACACGATTGCCCGCGAAGCGATTGGCCGCCACTTCCCGGCGGGCACGCTGAAGCTGGAAGAGAAGGCGCTGTTCGGCAGTGAGGATTTCTCCTCTTATCAGGAGAAAATTCCGGGGACGTTTCTGTTTATCGGCTGCGGCAACAAGGCGAAAGGGGCAACGTGGAACGTGCATAACCCGCATTTCCGCATTGATGAGGATGCGCTGGCGGTGGGGATTAAGACCCATATTGCGCTGGTGAGTCAGTTGTTGAATCTTGAGTAAATCGGCGTGCCTCCCGGCGGCGCTGCGCTTGGCCGGGGTGGTCCGGTCAGCTTGCCGGG
>NZ_JBIQOI010000010.1:0-151602 GCF_044197065.1 Kluyvera chengduensis | reverse complement strand
ATACCACGCAGCAGAACACCAACGTTCTCACCAGCACGGCCTTCGTCCAGCAGTTTGCGGAACATTTCAACGCCAGTACAGGTAGACTTAGCAGTCTCTTTGATACCAACGATTTCAACTTCTTCACCAACTTTGATGATACCGCGCTCTACACGACCGGTAACAACGGTACCACGACCGGAGATGGAGAATACGTCTTCGATTGGCAGCAGGAACGGCTTATCGATAGCACGTTCTGGTTCTGGGATGTAAGAATCCAGGAAGCCAGCCAGTTCGATGATTTTCGCTTCCCACTCTGCTTCGCCTTCCAGCGCTTTCAGAGCAGAACCACGGATGATTGGGGTATCATCACCTGGGAAGTCGTACTGGGACAGAAGTTCACGAACTTCCATTTCAACCAGTTCCAGCAGCTCTTCGTCATCAACCATGTCGCATTTGTTCAGGAACACGATGATGTAAGGAACGCCTACCTGACGACCCAGCAGGATGTGCTCACGAGTCTGTGGCATAGGGCCATCAGTCGCAGCAACAACCAGGATCGCGCCGTCCATCTGCGCAGCACCGGTGATCATGTTTTTAACATAGTCGGCGTGGCCTGGGCAGTCTACGTGTGCGTAGTGGCGAGTCGGGGTGTCATATTCAACGTGGGAAGTGTTGATGGTGATACCACGAGCTTTTTCTTCTGGTGCGTTATCGATCTGGTCGAAAGCACGAGCAGCACCGCCGTAGGTTTTAGCCAGTACGGTAGTGATTGCAGCAGTCAGGGTAGTTTTACCGTGGTCAACGTGGCCGATGGTGCCGACGTTAACGTGCGGTTTTGTACGTTCAAATTTTTCTTTAGACACGGCTATATTCCTTACTATAGTGCTCTCCCCTTTGGAGAGAGCACGGGACTTAGGTTTTAATCCTGTGGATTATTTACCACGGGCTTCAATAACGGCCTGAGCAACGTTGTTCGGCGCATCGTCGTACTTCAGGAACTCCATGGAGTAAGAAGCACGGCCTTTGGTCAGTGAACGCAGCTGAGTTGCATAACCGAACATTTCGGACAGCGGAACTTCAGCGTGGATCACAACGCCAGTAACGTTGGATTCCTGACCTTTGAGCATACCACGACGGCGGCTCAAGTCACCGATAACGTCACCAGTGTTCTCTTCAGGAGTCTCTACTTCAACCTTCATGATAGGCTCAAGCAGAACTGGTTTCGCTTTCTTAAAGCCGTCTTTAAACGCCAGAGAAGCTGCCAGTTTAAACGCCAGTTCAGAGGAGTCAACGTCATGGTAAGAACCGAAGTGCAGACGAACACCCATGTCAACAACCGGGTAACCAGCCAGCGGGCCAGATTTCAGCTGTTCCTGGATACCTTTATCAACGGCAGGGATGTATTCGCCAGGGATTACACCACCCTTGATGTCGTTGATGAATTCGTAGCCTTTCGGGTTAGAACCCGGCTCCAGTGGGTACATGTCGATAACAACATGACCGTACTGACCGCGACCACCAGACTGCTTAGCGTGCTTACCTTCGATATCGGTAACTTTCGCGCGAATCGCTTCGCGGTAAGCAACCTGAGGTTTACCGACGTTCGCTTCAACGTTGAATTCACGTTTCATACGGTCAACGATGATGTCGAGGTGCAGCTCACCCATACCGGCGATAATGGTCTGGTTAGATTCTTCATCAGTCCATACGCGGAATGACGGGTCTTCTTTAGCCAGACGGCCCAGAGCCAGACCCATTTTTTCCTGGTCAGCTTTGGTTTTTGGTTCTACTGCGATGGAGATTACCGGCTCTGGGAATTCCATACGTTCCAGAATGATAGGCGCATCTGGGTCACACAGAGTGTCACCGGTAGTTACGTCTTTCAGACCGATTGCAGCAGCGATGTCGCCCGCGCGAACTTCTTTGATCTCTTCACGTTTGTTAGCGTGCATCTGAACGATACGGCCGAAACGCTCACGTGCAGTTTTCACGGAGTTCAGTACGGTATCACCAGAGTTAACCACACCGGAATACACACGGAAGAAGGTCAAGTTACCAACAAACGGGTCGGTAGCAATTTTGAACGCCAGTGCAGAGAACGGCTCATCGTCGCTTGCGTGACGTTCTGCCGGAGTGTCTTTACCGTCGTCCAGGATACCGTTGATCGCAGGTACGTCGATTGGGGATGGCAGGTAATCAATTACCGCATCCAGCATCGCCTGAACACCTTTGTTCTTGAACGCAGAACCACAGGTTACCAGGATGATTTCGTTGTTCAGAACGCGCTGACGCAGAGCTTTTTTGATCTCTTCTTCAGTCAGTTCTTCACCACCCAGGTATTTCTCCATCAGCTCTTCTGAAGCTTCTGCAGCGGACTCGATCAGGTTCTGGTGCCATTCGTCAGCCAGGTCCTGCATGTCTGCTGGGATATCTTCATAAGTGAAGGTAACGCCTGCGTCTTCTTCATTCCAGTTGATGGCTTTCATTTTCACCAGGTCAACAACACCGGTGAAACCTTCTTCAGCACCAATTGCCAGCTGCAGCGGAACAGGGTTCGCGCCCAGACGTGTTTTGATCTGACCAACAACTTTCAGGAAGTTCGCACCCATACGGTCCATTTTGTTAACGAACGCAATACGTGGAACTTTATATTTGTTAGCCTGACGCCATACGGTTTCAGACTGTGGCTGAACACCACCAACTGCGCAGTAAACCATTACCGCACCGTCAAGAACACGCATGGAACGTTCTACTTCGATAGTGAAGTCAACGTGCCCCGGGGTGTCGATGATGTTTACGCGGTGCGGTTCATACTGCTTAGCCATACCAGACCAGAAGGCAGTAGTCGCTGCGGAAGTGATGGTAATACCACGTTCCTGCTCCTGCTCCATCCAGTCCATGGTAGCGGCGCCGTCGTGAACTTCACCGATTTTGTGGTTTACACCGGTGTAGAACAGAATACGTTCGGTAGTAGTGGTTTTACCGGCGTCGATGTGCGCACTGATACCGATGTTACGGTAGCGTGCGATGGGTGTTGTACGAGCCATTTGATTCCTCGTTTATCTTTTTAGGCGTTCAGTTAAGTAACCCAAAGCGGGCTGCTTCGCTGAAGCGCCCGCCTGGTGACTAATACTCCGAAGGGATTACCAACGGTAGTGTGCGAACGCCTTGTTGGCTTCTGCCATACGGTGAACGTCTTCACGTTTCTTAACTGCAGTACCTTTGTTGTCTGCAGCGTCAGAAAGTTCGTTCGCCAGGCGCAGAGCCATGGATTTATCACCGCGTTTACGAGCAGCTTCAACGATCCAACGCATTGCCAGAGCATTACGACGGACCGGACGAACTTCAACTGGAACCTGATAAGTAGAACCACCTACGCGGCGGGACTTAACTTCGACAGTTGGGCGCACGTTTTCGAGCGCAACTTCGAATGCTTCCAGTTCATTTTTACCAGAACGCTGAGCCAGGGTCTCCAGCGCGCTGTATACGATTGATTCTGCAGTAGATTTTTTACCATCTACCATCAGAATGTTGACAAATTTAGCCAGCAGTTCTGATCCGAACTTAGGATCTGGCAGGATTTTACGCTGACCAATGACGCGACGACGTGGCATGGAAATACTCCGTTGTTAATTCAGGATTGTCCAAAACTCAAAGAGTTTGACATTAATATAAAACGTTTGGCCTTACTTAACGGAGAACCATTAAGCCTTAGGACGCTTCACGCCATACTTGGAGCGAGCTTGCTTACGGTCTTTAACGCCGGAGCAGTCAAGCGCACCACGAACGGTGTGGTAACGAACACCCGGAAGGTCTTTTACACGACCGCCACGGATCAGGATCACGGAGTGTTCCTGCAGGTTGTGACCTTCACCACCGATGTAGGAGGTAACTTCAAAACCGTTAGTCAAACGCACACGGCATACTTTACGCAGTGCGGAGTTTGGTTTCTTAGGAGTGGTGGTATATACACGGGTACATACACCACGTTTCTGCGGGCAGGCTTCCAGTGCAGGCACGTTGCTTTTTGCAACTTTGCGAGCACGTGGTTTGCGAACCAGCTGGTTAACTGTTGCCATTAAATAGCTCCTGGTTTTAGCTTTTGCTTCGTAAACACGTAATAAATCGCCTCATATAATATGAGGACGCGAAATTTTAGGGCCATGCCGAAAGGGTGTCAAGAAATATACAACGGCAAAGACGTTACCAGGCGATCTGGGAAGCGTGTTTTACCGTTAACCTGACGAAGTCAGTATAGCTGACCATGATGACATCGCTCGAAATTTGAGCACAAAGACCGCGCGCTTGCACATCTTCATTCAACACGTGGATGGATATGGGGGCAGCGCGGAGAATTTCAAGGAAGCGGCTGTTTTCAACCGCAGCCAGCACGCCATCGGCGATCAGCAGCAGGTCGTCGCCGTCATCCATCAGGCGGGTAATCCCGCTAATGTCGGCGTGCCAGGGAGAGGTGCGTAGCGTATGCAGCATGAGGGCCTCAAAAGCGCAGGATCACATCGTAGTCGTTAAGGCGCTGGCGCAGCGCATCAGCTTCCAGCGGTTCAACGTCGGTGACAAACGTCGTCTCTGCAGTCAGTCCGCGCTCACGCAGGGATGCCGCGCAGATCCAGCAATTTTCAATATCGTACAGCGAGAGCAGCTTGAAGGTGGCAATGTAGTCACGGGCAAGGATAACCCCCGGTTGCTGCTGGCTGAGTAACTGAAACACGCCGTCACCCACAAAGAACACGCCAAGGTCTTCACTCAGGGCTGATGTCGCCAGCAGCGCATCCAGCCCTTCCCTGCCGGCGCTGCTGCCGTGCGGGGCGGAGGAAAAAACAAACGCAACTCGTTTCATCAGAACTGTACCACTCGATCGCAGGTTAGCGCGGCTTCGGCCAGCGAACCTAATCCGCTCAGCGAAAAGCCGGGCTGGAGATTAAACGTCGGCAGACCAAGCTGTCGGGCCTCGGTTTCATCGGTCACGCCGCGGCGCAGCGCAGCGGCTACGCAGATATGCAACGCCACGCCATTTTGGTCATGCAATGATTGCCAGGCACGGACCAAATCGAATTCATCACTGGCGGGCGAGGTCAGCTGATTGGCGTTATAGACCCCTTCCCGATAGAAAAACACGCAGGCTATCTCGTGACCTTCCGCCATTGCAGCTTTCGCAAACTGCAGCGCGCTGCTCGCCTGCTGAGTACCATAGGCGGGGCCGGTCACCATCAAAGCAAAACGCATTACTTATCTTGCCCCAGGAAATCACCGCTCTTGAACTGACGAATGTAGAGATAGACGGTGTGTTTGGAGATGTTCAGACGATCGGCTACCTGGTTAATCGCATCCTTGATGTCAAAGATGCCTTTCTCATAAAGATTGAGCACGATCTGGCGATTCTTGGCGTTATTGGAAACGTTGCGATCGGCATTCACCTCTTCGATAGTGAACTCCAGCGTCTGGGTCACCAGGTCCTCAACGGAGGAAGCGAAGTTAACCGCAGAACCGACTTCCGGCGTTTCCGGCGGAATAAAGGTGTTCATGATCTGGGAGAACGGTACATCGAGGTTCATGTTGATGCACAGTAAGCCGATAACCCGGTGATCGCGGTTACGGATTGCGATGGTGACGGACTTCATCAGTACACCGCTTTTGGCGCGAGTAAAATAGCATTTGGAAACGCTGCTATCTGCCCCGGTCATATCATGCAGCATGCGTAGCGCGAGATCGGTAATCGGAGAACCGATTTTACGCCCGGTATGTTCGCCATTCGCGATGCGTATCGCCGAGCATTTTAAATCCTGAAGTGAATGCAACACGATTTCGCAGTGGGAACCAATGAGCATCGCCAACCCGTCCACAACCGCTTCGTAGGATTTTAGAATATCGAAGTCAGTTTGATCGAAAGGACGTTGATCCAGTAAATCAAGTTCACTGGTTTCGTTGGTTAAAAGCGACCTGGACATGAAAAAAAGCACTCCTTTTCAGGAGCCTGTCGTTATGTTGTCAGGGCAGGCTCATCACTATTAGGGGCATCTAAAGTAATACAGCGCATAAGGCGCTTTCCAGCATTAATTATATCCTGTAGATAATAAAAAGCCGCCGCCCATTGGGCGGCGGCTTTCGCTATCTTATTTTTTGCTGGCTTCGGCCGCTTTATCAGCCGGCGCAGCTTCTGGCTGCGCATCGGCTTTCGGTGCCGGTTTGATGTCTAACAGTTCAACATCGAAGACCAGGGTGGAGTTAGCCGGGATACCCGGAACGCCGGTTTTGCCGTAAGCCAGATCTGGTGGGATAACCAGCTGGATTTTACCGCCCTTCTTAATATTTTTCAGACCTTCGGTCCAGCCTGGGATAACGCCGTCCAGACGGAAGGAGAGAGGCTCACCGCGGGTGTAAGAGTTATCGAACTCTTTACCATCGATCAGCGTACCTTTGTAGTTAACCACAACGGTGTCGCTGTCTTTCGGCGCGTCGCCAGTACCTTCTTTCTCTACTTTGTACAGCAGGCCAGATTTAGCGGTTTTCACGCCTTTCTCTTTGGCGAACTTGTCGCGGAAAGCCTTACCTTTTGCTTCGTTATCAGCCGCGTCTTTTTCCATCTTCGCCTGAGCGGAGGTCTTCACGCGAGTTTCAAACGCCTGCAGAGTTTGTTCGATCTCCTGATCGGACAGCTTGCTCTTATCAGCAAACGCATCCTGAACACCGGCGATCAGCTGGTTTTTATCCAGTTTGATGCCCAGTTTTTCCTGTTCTTTCAGAGAGTTTTCCATGTAACGACCCAGCGATGCGCCCAGCGCATAGGCAGATTTCTGGTCGTCATTTTTGAATGCAGCTTTGCTGTCTGCTGCTGGAGCCGCTTTCGCGTCCGCAGCTGGTGCAGCTTTAGCAGCGTCAGCTGCATAGGTCAGAGGGGCATTCAGTGCAACGGCCATTGTGGTTGCCAGAAGCGTTACTTTAAACAGTGATTTCATCCATCTCTCCAGGGCCGGGGCCTCTCGCCCCAATGTTAACTAAATGAGAAGCGTACTATAGAACGTTGTAGAGGAAATCTACATATGAACGCTTCTCATATCGACTCTTTTCAGACTCTTTTTGTTTAAATTAGTTTCCAGCCTCGTAAAGAGAGGCTGCACGGCTGGGAAAAGTTGCGTAGAATCCGCGGCGATTGCGGTGACAACAGTAGAGAGGACATCATGCAGGAAACGACTATCGAAGCGCGTCTGGCTGAGCTTGAAAGCCGTCTGGCCTTTCAGGAAATCACCATCGATGACCTCAACATGACGGTCACAGCGCACGAGATGGAGATGGCAAAGCTACGCGAACATCTGCGCTTACTGACTGAAAAGCTAAAGGCCAGCCAGCCGTCAAACATGGCGTCACAATCTGAAGAGACACCACCACCTCATTATTGAGGCGTAAAAAAAGCGGGTTTCCCCGCTTTTTTTTGTGCCGGATGGCGACGTAAACGTCTTATCCGGCCTACCGTAGGCCTGATAAGCACAGCGCCATCAGGCAAACATACGGCTTAGTGGCAACCGCAACCGCCGTGGCCTTTACCGCCGCCGCCGCAGCAGCCTTCGCCACCGTGGTCGTGACCGTGGTCATGGCCGTGACCGCCGCAGCAACCGTCGTGGTCGTGGTCATGATCGTGGTCGTGACCGTTCGCACCGTGAACGTGGCCGTGAGCCAGCTCTTCTTCGGTCGCTTCGCGGATAGCAACAACTTCAACGTTGAACTTCAGGTTCTGGCCAGCCAGCATGTGGTTGCCGTCAACCACAACGTGGTCGTCTTCAACTTCGGTGATTTCAACCGGTACTGGACCCTGGTCAGTTTCAGCCAGGAAGCGCATGCCAACCTGCAGTTCGTCAACGCCCATGAAGACGTCTTTAGGAACGCGCTGCACCAGGTTTTCGTCGTACTGACCGTAAGCGTCGTTAGCTTGAACAGCAACGTCGAATTTATCACCAACTTCGTGACCGTCCAGCGCGTTTTCCAGGCCGGAGATCAGGGAACCGTGACCATGCAGGTAGTCAAGCGGTGCACTTACCGGAGACTCATCAACCAATACACCGTCTTCTGTACGTACCTGATAGGCCAGGCTGACCACCAGGTCTTTTGCTACTTTCATGATATCTCCTGAGCATGGGAATATTTTAGTGGCGCAGATTGTAGCGGAATTCTACACCCGTGTACCCATAAGCTTAAAAAAAGACAGCACGGATCGCTACTCCGGATGAAAAATACCGATCACTTGTTCCTCTTTACGAACGTGTTCGCGGGCTTCTTTATCCGCCTCTCGCATCTGGTGTCCGCACTTAACACACTCAACCACATCGATATTATTCTCGCGCCACATCGCCATAGAGTCTTGCGCCTGACACGACGGGCATTTCGCGCCCGCGATAAAACGTTTACGTACCGCCATACTCACCTTCTATTCAAATTCGTCCCAGCCGTCCAACTGCCGCCGCTCTTGTTGCATCTCGCGCTGGAAAATTTCCTCCAGCTCTCGTCGCGCTTCCCGCACGCGAGAAATTTGTTGGGTATCGCTGTGTACCGGCATCAGCTCGCGCAGCATGCGCATATCCAGGCGCTTAAAGTGCAGCTGTGCGCGCTGCGCCTGATGCGGGTGCATACCGGTGGAGATAAGCGCTTTGCGCCCCAGTTCCAGCGCGCTGGAAAAGGTCTCACGAGAAAACTGTACCACGCCCGCCTGCAGCAGTTCGTGCGCCTCCACACGTCCTCGCGCACGGGCCATAATCTTCAGGTGCGGGAAATGCTGCTGGCAGATTTCCACCAGCTTCATGGTATCTTCCGGCTCGTTGCAGGTGATCACGATTGACTGCGCCTGCTCAGCGCCTGCCGAACGCAACAGTTCAACCTGGGTCGCATCGCCGTAATAAACCTTATAGCCATATTTGCGCATCAGGTTAACCGCGCTGATGTCGCGCTCCAGAACGGTGATTCGTAGCTTGTTGGCCATCAGCAGGCGACCAATCACCTGCCCGAAGCGCCCAAAGCCCACCACAATAACCTGCGGCTTATCATCGTCCACCCACGGCGCTTCATCTTCCTCTTCCGGCCCATTAAAGCGGCGCGACAGCGTGAGATCGACAAGCTTCATCAGCAGCGGCGTGGTCATCATCGACAGCGTCACGACCACCAGCAGGAGCGACATCTGGTCGCCCTTAAAGACCTTAAATGACGATGCCGCCGAGAAGAGCACAAAGGCAAACTCACCGCCCTGGCTCAGCACGCCGGCAAACTGCATCCGCTCCGAGCTGCGCATACCGTGAAGATGCGCCAGCAGATACAGCACCAGCGTTTTCACCGCCACCAGCAGCGCCACGCCAACAATCACCACCAGTAGATGGGTGTAGAGCACGCCAAGGTTGAGCGACATCCCCACCGAGATAAAGAACAGCCCCAGCAGCAGCCCTTTAAACGGCTCGATAGCAATTTCCAGCTCGTGGCGATATTCACTTTCTGCCAGCAGCACGCCTGCAATGAAAGTCCCCAGCGCCATTGAAAGACCCAGCGCGTCCATAAACAGCGCCGACCCCAGCACCAGCAGCAGCGTCGCGGCAGTAAACACTTCACGCACGCCAGAGCTGGCAATAAAACGGAATACCGGGCGCAGCAGATAGCGCCCGCCGATCAGCATGCCGCCAAAGGCCAGGACTTTTACGCCAACGGTTTGCCAATCAAAATGATCATCGCCCGCACCGGCTAGCAGCGGTACCAGCGCTAACGCGGGAATGACCGCCAGATCCTGGAATAGCAGCACCGAGAAACCGAGCTGCCCGGACTCGCTGCGGTTCATCCCTTTTTCACGCATCAATTGCAGCGCCATCGCGGTTGACGACATCGCAAGGCCAATACCGCCGATCACCGCTGCCTGCCAGGAGAAGTGGGTGAGCATCAACAGCCCGCCGAGGATCGCCGCGCTGAAAATCACCTGCGCCGCGCCGATACCAAAGATAGGACGCCGTAGCTGCCACAGTTTGGCCGGATTCAGCTCCAGGCCGATGATAAACATCAGGAACACCACGCCCAGCTCGGAGAAGTGGAGAATTTCATCCACGTCGCTGATAAAGCCAAGTCCCCACGGGCCGATGGCGATACCCGCCAGCAGATAACCTAATACCGCACCGATACCTAACCGCGCTGCCAGTGGCACCGCGGCCACCGCCGCGAAGAGAAACAGCACTCCGGCCAGTAATAAATCAGAACCTTCCATCATCGCCCCCCTGCCGTTATCGGCGCTGCTAGCCAGTCGGCATAGGCTTTCGCGTGGTTTGCTAATTCATTGGGCGGCTGACGTCGCGCCCAATAGATGATGATTGGGCTCAGCCAGTGCATATGGCACATGGCAGCCGTCAGCTCGAACGGGCGCAAAATGTCGCTCATCGGGTAGCGATTGAGCCCGTCGTGGCGATAGGCGCTTTCCGGTTCACCGGTGGTAATTACGCTACGCCAGTACTTTCCCGCCAGCTGGTTACCACCAATACCGCTAGCGAAACCGCGGCTTAGCACGCGATCCAGCCACTCTTTCATCAAGGATGGGCAGCTGTAGGTATAGAGAGGGTGCTGAAACACGATGACATCGTGCTCACGCAGCAGCGCCTGCTCGCGGGGGATATCAATAAAAAAATCAGGATAGTGCGCGTAGAGATCGTGCACGGTTACGTTGCTTAACTGCGAAGCCGGTTTAAGCAAAACCCGGTTAGCCACCGAGTCCTGTGATTCCGGATGGGCATAGACAAGCAGGACTTTCGCCGTCTGTGACATCATTCCCCTCCCGGGCGTCAATCACATCCTCTTTCTGGTAGCGGGACGCAACCTGAATGATTTTGTGTATAGTCATCGTTTTGGGCTACCATTGCGGCCCGGTCTGCGATTCGCTTACCACACTACATTACCACAATGACAATTTAACATATTCAGAACATACGGCGCCTTATGATTGTTTTCTCCTCGTTACAAATTCGTCGCGGCGTGCGTGTCCTGCTGGATAACGCATCGGCCACCATCAACCCCGGGCAGAAAGTCGGCCTGGTGGGCAAAAACGGCTGCGGCAAATCCACGCTGCTCGCGCTGCTGAAAAACGAGATAAGCGCCGACGGCGGCAACTTTACCTATCCGAGCAGCTGGCAGCTGGCGTGGGTAAACCAGGAAACCCCTGCGCTGCCTCAGCCTGCTCTGGACTATGTCATTGACGGCGACCGTGAATACCGCCAGCTCGAAGCCCAGCTTAACGACGCCAACGAACGCGATGACGGCCACGCCATTGCCACCGTTCACGGCAAGCTGGACGCGATTGACGCGTGGACCATCCGCTCTCGCGCCTCCAGCCTGCTGCACGGCCTCGGCTTCAGCAATGAACAGCTCGACCGCCCGGTCAGCGACTTCTCGGGCGGCTGGCGTATGCGCCTTAACCTGGCACAGGCGCTGATTTGCCGCTCCGACCTGCTGCTGCTCGATGAACCGACCAACCACCTCGACCTCGATGCGGTTATCTGGCTGGAAAGATGGCTCAAAAGCTATCAGGGCACGCTGATCCTGATTTCCCACGACCGCGACTTCCTTGACCCGGTTATCGACAAAATTATTCATATCGAACAGGAAACGATGTTCGAGTACACCGGCAACTACAGCTCGTTTGAGGTGCAGCGTGCCACCCGTCTGGCTCAGCAGCAGGCAATGTACGAAAGCCAGCAGGAGCGCGTGGCGCATCTGCAAAGCTATATCGACCGTTTCCGCGCCAAGGCCACCAAGGCCAAGCAGGCGCAGAGCCGTATCAAGATGCTTGAGCGCATGGAGCTGATTGCCCCCGCCCACGTCGATAACCCGTTCCACTTCAGCTTCCGCGCGCCAGAAAGCCTGCCGAACCCGCTGCTGAAGATGGAAAAAGTCAGCGCGGGCTACGGCGACCGCACGATCCTTGAATCCATCAAGCTGAACCTGGTACCGGGCTCGCGCATCGGTCTGCTCGGCCGCAACGGCGCAGGTAAATCGACGCTGATTAAACTGCTGGCGGGCGAACTTGAGCCGCTGCACGGTGAAATCGGCCTCGCCAAAGGCATCAAGCTCGGTTACTTCGCCCAGCATCAGCTAGAGTTCCTGCGCGCGGATGAATCCCCGTTGCAGCATCTGGCGCGTATGGCACCGCAGGAGCTCGAGCAGAAGCTGCGTGACTACCTCGGCGGCTTTGGCTTCCAGGGCGATAAAGTCACCGAGCAGACCGCTCGCTTTTCCGGCGGCGAGAAAGCGCGTCTGGTGCTGGCGCTGATCGTCTGGCAGCGCCCGAACCTGCTGCTGCTCGATGAACCGACCAACCACCTTGACCTCGACATGCGTCAGGCGCTGACCGAAGCATTAATCGATTTCGAAGGCGCGCTGGTTGTGGTCTCGCACGACCGTCACCTGATTCGCTCTACCACCGACGATCTCTACCTGGTGCACGATAAAAAGGTCGAGCCGTTCGACGGTGACCTGGAAGATTATCAGCAGTGGCTGAGCGACGTGCAGAAGCTGGAAAACCAGGCCGACGACACGCCGAAAGAGAACAACGCCAACAGCGCGCAGTCGCGTAAAGATCAAAAGCGCCGCGAAGCGGAGCTGCGCACCCTAACGCAGCCGCTGCGTAAAGAAATTACCCGTCTGGAAAAAGAGATGGAGAAGCTCAACGCCCAACTGGCAAAAGCAGAAGAGAAGCTCGGCGACAGCAGCCTGTATGAACCAGGCCGCAAAGCCGAAATGACCGAATGCTTGCAGCTTCAGGCCAGCGCCAAGTCCGGGCTGGAAGAATGCGAGATGGCGTGGCTCGAGGCGCAGGAACAGCTTGAGCAGATGATGCAAAACGACTAAGCCATGGGAGCGGGCGATGAACCTGTCAATCACCGACGATATTACCTTCCGCAAGCTGACCATATTCATGACCTTTATGGAGAAGGGCAACATCGCCCGTACCGCCGAGGCGCTGAACATCAGCGGCGTCAGCGTACACCGGGCGCTGCACACGCTGGAAGAGAACGTTCGGTGTCCGCTGTTCGTCCATAAAGGGCGTAATCTTATCGCCCAGCCCGCGGCGTGGACACTGCTGGAGTATTGCCAGGAAGTCACCCAGTTGATGGAGCGCGGTCTGGAAGAGACGCGCAAAACGGCGGGCGTCGGCCAGGGGCGTTTACGCGTGGGTACGCTTTACTCGCTGACGCTGGAGACGGTGCCGCACCTGATTATGGGCATGAAGCTGCGCCGCCCGGACCTGGAGCTGGATCTCACCATGGGCTCCAACGAAGCGCTGCTGAAAATGCTGGAAGACGGCACGCTGGACGCGATCCTCATCTCCATTTCTGAAAGCGAAATCGACCGCAACAGCCTCGAAGTCCTCCCCCTGTTCCACGACGATATCTACCTCGCCGCACCGATGTCCGCGACGCTGGACGCCACCAAGAAGGCGGACCTACGCCACTATCGCAATGAGAAGTTTGTCTCGCTGGCAGAAGGGTTTGCCACCTACGCCGGTTTTCAGGAAGCGTTTCATATCGCCGGGTTTGAGCCGGAAATCGTGACCCGCGTCAACGACATCTTCTCGATGCTCAGTCTGGTACAAGCTGGGGTAGGATTCTGTTTGATGCCGGGGCGAATGAAGAAGATGTATGAGAATACCGTGAAGCTGCAAAAGCTCGCTGAGCCTTATCAGATGCAGCAGCTTATCGCGATTGTCTTTGCCCGCAACCGCGAGCGCGACCCAAGCCTGCTGGCGCTGGCCGCCGAAGGGCGCATGTACGCCAGAACGCTGAAGCAGAACGCCTGATTGCCGGATGGCGACGCTACGCGTCTTATCCGGCCTACACTCCGGAGAACTCCCGGCGTCGCTTCGCTCGGCCGGGCTACACTGGTGCGAGTTGTAGGCCCGATAAGCGAAGCGCCATCGGGCAATTCTTGCTACACACGCAGGCGTTTCGCCAGGTGCACGGCCACATCCACTCCGCTGCGCTCCAGCGAGATAGACTCCCCTTCCCACGCCGCCTGCCGCGTTAAGCAGGTCAGGATGCCGCCGGGCGGCATTTCAATCGCCAGCCGCGCTTCACGTTCGTTAGCGGAGATAACCGCCTCCTGCCAGCGCACCGTGCGCGCCATATTCATCGCCAGATCGTCAGCAATCCGTTCCGGCTGCCACAGCACACGCCCGGTGCTGCCGCTCAGGTAAGCGTAGCGCGGACGGGAGAGCGTTACATGGCTGAACGCCTCAACCAGCTTTTGCGCGGGCTCGGCGAGCAATTCACAGTGCGATGGTACGCTCACCGCCAGCCGAGGCGCTTTACTGGCGCCTTTGGCCATCGCGCGCTTCGCCACCTCGGCCATCGCGTCATCGGGCCCGGCAATCACAATCTGCGTTTCGGCATTCAGGTTAGCGATATACGTCCCGCTGCCTGCCACCAGACTTTCCACCTGAGCGAGCGTCAGCCCCATAATCGCCGTCAGGCCATAGCCGTTCGGATAGGCCTGCTCCATTAAATCACCGCGCAGCGCCACCAGCGTTAGCGCGTCGGCAAACTCGAGCGCGCCGGCAACCACCGCCGCCGGGTACGCGCCAATGGAAAGTCCACTAACGATATCAGGCGCCACGCCGCGACGTTCCAGCTCGCGCGCCCAGGCAACGCCAGCAATCAGCAGAGACAGCTGAACGGCTCGGGTATGTTTGAGCGCCTCAGGAGTATCCAGCGTATCAACCTCAGCGCCCAGCACGTCACGCGCCTGAGCGAACTCCGTCCCCGGAAGGTTTTGCAGCATACCTTCGTGCTGCGTCCCCTGCCCCGGGAAGGTAAACAGAATTTTCATGACTCCTCCCTGCCCCACGGATCGCCAACCAACTGCGGTCCCTGTGAGGTTTTTAACAGCGCTTTTCCATCGCGCAGCCATTCATTGAGGGCAAAGCCGCCGCGCGGGGTATCCACCTGGGTATCCGCCCGGCACAACCCGCCCGCCAGCTGCTGCTGCCACTTCTCCAGCGCTTCTCGGGAGAGCGGCTGCGGCGCGCGGATAAGCAAGTCCAAATCACTTGCCGAGTGAATAACCGGGATCCCGGTCGCCAGCGCATAGCCGGTACTGCCGGTAATGCCCCACGTCCACGGCCACGCCTGCTGCGCCAATAACAAAGCCACCTGGAGCGGTGGCTGAGAAATAAAGGGCGAGCGCAGCAGCGACAGCGGGTCCACCAGCGATTCCGGCGAGCAGACGCGAACAACCGCTTCCGCGTTCACCCAACCGGCAGCGCGCTGGTCACGTTTCATCCCGCGGACACCCACGGGAATACGCCCCTGCGCATCAACATCACGTCGCACCACCACCGGCAGACCGCTATGCCAGACGGTATCCACCCAGGATTCCGTGACATCTTCCAGCGCGTCACGCGCATTCAGCCAGATAAGGTCGTGGGGACGTAATGTTGTGCTCATGATTTAGATTCCTGAAGTCAGCGAGATAAACAGCGGCAGCGACAGGATACACAGTACGGAGCTCAACAGCAGCACGGCTTCTGCATCCGGCGACTGCACGCCAAAGCGGTTACCGAATACCACACCGAAGAAGCCAGCGGACAGCGCAATCATCAGGATAGCGGTAATCGCCACGGAACCATGCAGACCGAAAATCAGTACGATACCCCAGGCAATAGCCGGTTGAATCAGCAGCTTGGCGATGGTCGAGGTAATCACCACGGTGTTGATCTGCAGTTTACGCGCAGAGAGGATCACACCGGTCAGGAACAGCGCCGCCGCGGTTGCAGACAGACCCAGCGGTTTGATCGCCGCCAGCACCAGTTCCGGCATTTTGATGCCAATCGCGGAGAGGATAACCCCCAGCAGCGGGCCCATTACGATAGGTTTTTTAATCGAGCGCCACATCAGCACCGGCAGCATGGAGAGCGTAGAACCGGAGTTACCGCCTTCTGCGCGCGCTTTTTCGCGTTCGAGGATCAGCAGGCAGAACGGCGTCATCAGTACGGAACCGCAGGCGATAGAAACGGCAACGGACAGTGAAGTAGAAGACGTTTCACCCAGCACGCTACCCAGAATCGGCAGGCCCAGCGCGGCGTAGTTTGGCAGCGCGACGGTCAGCGTCAGTACGGCGGCATCCTGCGGCGATTTATTGAATAGCTTGGTCGCCATAAAGTAGATAGCGGCGTAGGTAATCCACATCGCCAGGGTCAGCACCACAATCAGCGGCGACTGAGCCACAATACCGGCCCATGGGGTTTGTACCGTCGCGCTAAACAGCGCAGCGGGTAAAGCGAAGTCCATCACGAAGATATTGAGCAGGGAGACGTTTTTATTGTCGACCATTTTGGCCTTACCGGCCCAGAATCCCAGCAGCATGATGACGAAAATCGGAGCAAGAGCATGAACAATTACGTAAGTCATATTTCACCTGTAATCTAAAAAGAAGTAGCACTGACGCGATGATTATTATTTTTCAGATGCATCAACCCGCGCGGGTGCAGTTACTGCACCCGCGGAGCCGTACATCCGGCAGGTCTCTTTTTTTACTTACCAGCTTGCTCGCATGCGTTCGCGTACGAGGGCAGAGCTGCGGCGATTGTCGGCACCCAGACGGCTTTTCAGCGTCGGGTCTTGACGAGCGTCGTTGATGGCCTGTTGCAGGGTGTTTTTCACCAGCGCCAGATCTTGTGCAGATGGGGCATCCGGGTTGCTGATATCCAGCAGGTTTTCCAGCAGCCCAAGGGTGGCGTAGTTACTGATGTCATACGCCATCGGCGGAATGGTTGCCGCCAGTTTTTCCAGCGCTTCAACGGTACGCAGGGTAATGCGCGCCGCGGACTCTTTGCCCATCGCGTGGATCAGTACGCCTTTGTCGTTAAAAGCGATCAGGCGGTTTGCCTGGTAGCCGTGCGCCAGAAACGCACCGGACATCGCTTTACCGACGATAAGGCCAATCACCGGGTGACCTGCCAGACGCGCATTGGCATACGCCGCTGCGGCACCAGCCAGCGCCTGGTGAATACCAAAACCTTCTTCACGACGGCCATAGGCCTGGCTGGCAACATCAATCACCGCCACAATCGGGCGCTTCACGGCGCTGTTGGCATCGGCGGCGATGGTTTCGCTCACCACTTTCGCCAGCGTCCAGCCTTCCAGCAGACCCACTTCGCCTTTGGTGGCGCGCGGGTAGTGGTTATGGGCATCCGGAACGACGGCAATAAAACGCACGGTTTCACCGTTCAGTTCGCCATCAGCGGCCTGTACGGACGGGCACAGCCCTGCAATACGTTTGGCACCTGGAACCAGCGTTTCCAGCCATAATTCGCCACGGCTAATTACGTTACTCATCATTTCACCTCCCGGGCGAAGAGCGCTTTAATCTGTTCTGAATCGGCCTGTTTGCGGGTGTCGAAATGGCTCAGGCGATCGAGATACCAGTCGTAGTTATCGGTGCGATGTTTTGCCGGCACGCCTTTCGCCAGCGCGTCGTTCATGGCGGCTTTCACCGCGTTCACACCGTCGTTAACCAACGCTTCAACCAGCCCGCTTTGGTAACGAACTTCACCGCCGGTCATGCTCCAGATAAACGGACGGTCGCGGGAGTCGTACTCTTCAATCCCGGCTTCCTGTTCGATGACCTGCGGGCCGTTCAGGCCGAGACGCGCTTCGCGGGTCACAATCAGATAGCTGCACAGCGCCGCCGCGATGGACATCCCACCGAAGCAGCCCACGGTACCCGCCACAATGCCGACCACCGGGGTATAACGACGCAGGTCAACAATTGCCGCGTGGATGTCGGCAATCGCCGCCAGACCGAGGTTGGCTTCCTGTAAACGCACACCGCCGGTTTCCAGGCTCAGTACCGCCTGGGTAGGAATGCCGTTGCGGTTATCTTCCGCTGCCAGCTCCAGCGCCGCCGCCATTTTGGCACCGGACACTTCGCCCATGCTGCCGCCCTGGAATGCGCCTTCAATCGCCACCACAACGGCTGGTTTGCCATTAATGGTGCCTTTGGCTACCACCATGCCGTCATCGGCCTGCGGGACAATGCCCTGCGCGCCCAGCCATGGAGACATCACGCCTTCAAACGGGTCGAGCAGTTCACGGTAGCTGCCTTCATCCAGCAGCGCATGCGCACGCTGGCGTGCTTTTAATTCGATAAAACTGCGGTCATCACGCATAGCTCACCTCTTCAAAAACCTGTTCGATACGAATGCGCGCCACGCCCGGCGTCGCGCCGAAGTCGTGGATAGTCAGTTTGCCCGCCGGCAGGCTGCTGACCGTTTGCAGACGGTTGAACAGCGCTTCCCAACGGCTGGTGCTGTTATCGACAGAAGTGGTGATATCAATGGTTAACGTCTGGCTCTGGTCGGCGGTGAATAACACCTCCATATCCCCGGAGCCCACAACGCCTGCCAGCGCTTTGCCGCTTAAGGTGCGGCTGGCCGGTACGGTTAACGTAATGTGTTCCATAACATCCTCTTAATGCTTTAAATACGGCGATTCGACGTGGTTTCGACGCGATCTAGAAACAGCGTGGCGGCAAGCAGGTCGGCAGCGCCGCCCGGCGAGGCATTCAGCGCCAGCATCTGGCTATCGAGCTCCGCTAATGCCGCCTGACCCGCCGGATGAGCGCTACCGCCAGCATTCAGCACCGCACGGGCACCGTCCTGCATGGCATCAAGCCCTTCCAGCCCTGCGCGAGACAGCACGCAGGTATCGGTCAGCGAAGTCATGATGGCCATCAGCGCATCCAGCCTCGCGTACGTTTCGCTACTGCCGCTCAAGCGGCTTAAACGCAGCTGCGGCAGCGCTCGCTGCATCACATGCGGAAACGCCTGCTGAGCTTCTTCGCGAGCACCTGGTACGCGATAACGGTGTGTGGCGCGGAGCCCCTTACTGAAGACTTTCGGCGCCGCGTCGTCCGGCAGCTTCGCCAGCTCCGCTGCGGTGGCGGCTATCTGCTGCGCGCCACCGGTACCGCCGTGCATCGCGACGGCGCTCACCAGCAACCCCAGCGCCCAAATCGCGCCGCGGTGGGTATTCACGCCGTTGGTCGCGGCCATCATCTGTTGCTCGCCCTCACGGCCGAGTCGCCCTATGGTTTGTCTGAGCGCAATATCCGCCGGACGCTGCCAGCTTTGTTGCGCCAGCGCCTGAAACGTGGAGGTCAGGCTGTGCGCTGAGCGCTCCATCAGCGCCAACGATAAATCGTGGTGCGCGCCGTTCCCCCGACTGTCCACCAGACCGGGTTTCGGGCTTAATCGTGCTTCGTCAATCAGACACTGCGTGGCGGTTCGCGCCAGCCATTCGGCACCGCCTTCAACCTGAATCTGGGGCAGAAGTTTCATTACCAGCTCCGGAATTTCGCAGGTGGGTTGTAAAGACCGCCGGACCATTCCACCAGGTCAGCAACGCTACCGGCCGCCAGCAGTGAACGGGTGGCATCGGTACGACGAATACCCATATCTTCCGGATAAACCACCTTGCCGCTCTGACGCAGTTCGGCAACGCGTTTAGCGTCAACGCCCAGGCCGATATCGGTGATACCCGTGACCGCAGCCACCATCGCACGACGCTCTTCAAGATCTTTCGCGCGGTAGAGGTAGGCGATACCTTCTTCAGTCAGCACGTGGGTCACGTCGTCGCCATAGATCATTACCGGAGCCAGCGGCATCCCTGAAGATTTAGCCACTTCCACAGCATCGAGTTTTTCGACGAAGGTTGGTTTCACGCCGGCCTGGAAGGTTTCAACCATCTGCACCACCAGTTTTTTACCGCGCTGCATTGGGTCTGGCTCGGTGATCATGTTCAGCCAGGCTGGCGTTGCATGACGGCGACCGTGTGGGTCATGGCCCATGTTTGGCGCGCCACCGAAGCCGGAAAGACGACCACGGGTCACGGTAGAGGAGTTGGCGTAGCCATCAACCTGTAGGGTAGAGCCGATGAACATATCCACCGCGTACTGACCTGCCAGCTGGCAGAAGGCGCGGTTAGAACGCATCGAGCCGTCGGAACCGGTAAAGAAGATGTCAGGACGGGCGCGGATGTACTCTTCCATCCCCAGCTCGCCGCCGAAGCAGTGCACGCTTTCTACCCAGCCGCTCTCAATCGCTGGAATCAACGTTGGGTGCGGGTTCAGCGTCCAGTGTTTACAGATTTTGCCTTTCAGGCCGAGCTGTTCGCCGTAGGTTGGCAGCAGCAGTTCGATAGCCGCGGTGTTAAAGCCGATACCGTGGTTCAGCGACTGGACCTGGTGTTCCGCGTAGATGCCTTTAATCGCCATCATCGCCATCAGGATGTGTTCCTGTTTGATGAGACGCGGGTCGCGGGTAAACAGTGGTTCGATAAAGAACGGCTTGTCGGCAACCACTACGAAGTCAACCCAGGAGCCAGGGATATCCACACGCGGTAGGTCACATTCGTCGTCTACCAACTCGTTCACCTGTGCGATGACGATACCGTCGTGGAACGCGGCAGCTTCAACCAGCGCTGGGGTATCTTCGGTGCTCGCCCCGGTATAGAGGTTACCTTTGCGGTCGGCTTTAAAACCGGCAATCAGCGCAACGTTAGGCGACAAGTCAACGTACAGACGGGAATAGAGTTCGATGTAGGTGTGGATGGCGCCGATTTCCAGCAGACCATCCTCCAGCAGCTGCGAAATGCGCAGGCTCTGGGTACCGGAGAAGGAGAAGTCCAGCTTGCGGGCGATCCCTTTTTCGAAGATGTCCAGATGCTCACTGCGACCGACGCTTGGCATAATCATGTGCAGGTCGTGCACAATCTGCGGGTTAACCTCGGCCAGCATGCGGGATAAGAAATCTGCCTGCTTTTGGTTATTCCCTTCTAATACCACGCGGTCACCCGGCGCGATCAGTTTTTCCAGCATGGCGGTCAGGTCTGCGGTCGGCAGAACCTTGCCCTGCACCGGTACGGAAGCCAGACGTCGCTGTTTTTCGGTGCGACGTGTGTTCCAGACGCGTGCTGGTGTTTGCCCAGATAACATTATTAACCTCCTGATTCAGCTAATCATTTTGATTGCTTAACACTGAAAAGATTGTGCACCCTGGCGAGAAAGTCATCAATTAAGCGTAGGAGAGAATCATTAGCCTGAGAGTAATAATTGAAGTAACAAATTGTGATTAGGATCAGATCCTGATGGGAGAAAAACGACTACCGATCCCTCATTTTCATAAACACAATGGCAAAGTGACGGTATAGTAGGCGGCAGATTAATCGGAAACATCACATCGCTATGACTGAAACCACCCACCATGACCTCGGCATTGATGCAACGAGCAGCGCCGAGTTTGTGCCAATGCGCGGCATTAGTAACCGCCATCTACAAACCATGCTGCCGCGCCTGCTTCGTCGCAAGCTGCAATTCACTCCACACTGGCAACGCCTTGAGCTGCCGGACGGCGACTTCGTCGATTTAGCGTGGAGTGAAGACCCGGCAGGCGCGCTGCATAAGCCTCGTCTGGTGGTGTTTCATGGTCTGGAGGGTAGCCTGCACAGCCCGTACGCGCATGGCCTGATTAACGCAGCCAAAGAGCAAGGCTGGCTGGGCGTGGTCATGCATTTTCGTGGCTGCAGCGGCGAGCCGAACCGTCTGAACCGTATTTATCACTCAGGTGAAACGGAAGACGGCACCTGGTTCCTGAACTGGCTACAGCGCGAATACGGCAAAGCGCCAACGGCGGCGGTTGGCTACTCGCTTGGCGGCAATATGCTGGCCTGCCTGCTGGCCAAAGAAGGTGATGACGTGCCGATCGATGCGGCGGTGATTGTCTCCGCGCCGTTTATGCTGGAAGCCTGCAGCTACCATATGGATAAGGGCTTCTCGCGGGTCTATCAGCGCTATCTGCTGAACCTGTTGAAAGGCAACGCTGCGCGTAAGCTCAAAGCCTATCCCGGCTCACTGCCGGTGGATCTGCGTCAGTTGAAAAGTATGCGCCGCATCCGCGAGTTTGATGATTCGATCACCTCGAAGATCCACGGTTTCGCCGACGCTATTGATTATTACCGTCAATGTAGCGCGATGCCTATCTTAAGCAAAATCACCAAACCAACGCTGATCATCCACTCGAAAGACGATCCGTTTATGGACCACCACTCCATTCCTGCCCAGGAAGAGCTACCGGACAACGTCGTCTACCAGCTCACCGAATACGGTGGCCACGTTGGGTTCATCGGCGGCACGCTGCGCCACCCGGAAATGTGGCTGGAAAAACGTATCCCTGCCTGGCTGATGCCGTGGCTGGGAGGCAAGGCATGATAATTCCCTGGCAGGATATCGACCCGGAGACGCTGGATAACCTGATTGAAAGCTTTGTCTTGCGCGAAGGCACTGATTATGGTGAATATGAACGTTCACTTGCGCAAAAGGTCGCCGACGTCAAACACCAGCTACAAACAGGCGAAGCGGTGCTGGTCTGGTCTGAGCTTCACGAGACCGTCAACATCATGCCCCGTAACCAATTTCGCGGTTAACTATACTCTAACGACAGGAAGCATTTTACCCTGCTTCCGTTGTCGTCTGTTCAGGGAGTTATTCGCATGTCTGCCAAACATCCGGTTATTGCCGTTACCGGCTCCAGCGGAGCGGGAACCACCACCACCAGCCTCGCGTTTCGTAAAATTTTTGCTCAGCTCAACCTGCGCGCGGCGGAAGTTGAAGGCGACAGCTTTCACCGCTATACCCGTCCGGAAATGGATATGGCTATCCGTAAGGCCCGCGACCTTGGCCGCCACATCAGCTATTTCGGCCCGGATGCCAACGACTTTGGTCTGCTGGAACAGACTTTCCGCGACTACGGCCTGAACGGACAGGGGAAGTCACGCAAATACCTGCATACCTATGACGAAGCGGTGCCGTGGAACCAGGTGCCAGGCACATTTACGCCGTGGCAGCCGCTGCCGGAACCGACCGATGTGCTGTTTTATGAAGGGCTGCACGGCGGCGTCGTCACCCCGCAGCACGACGTCGCACGGCATGTTGATCTGCTGGTTGGCGTAGTACCGATTGTTAACCTGGAGTGGATCCAGAAGATGATCCGCGACACCAGCGAGCGCGGCCACTCTCGCGAAGCGGTGATGGATTCCGTGGTGCGTTCGATGGAAGACTATATCAACTTCATCACCCCACAGTTCTCACGCACCCACATCAACTTCCAGCGCGTGCCAACGGTCGATACCTCTAACCCGTTTGCAGCCAAAAGCATTCCGTCACTGGACGAGAGTTTCGTGGTGATTCACTTCCGTAATCTCGACCACATCGACTTCCCATGGCTACTGGCCATGTTGCAGGGGTCATTCATCTCACATATGAATACGCTGGTCGTTCCCGGTGGGAAAATGGTGCTGGCAATGGAATTAATCATGACGCCGCTGGTGCAGCGGCTGATGGAAGGCAGGAAATAGCATCAAGACCAGGTAGCCCGGACGAGGTGCGCTAGTACCGACTCCGGGAATGACCCCGGCGTCACTGCGTTCGGCCGGGCTACGTCTGGCATGTAATCAGCCTTCGATCACTTCGTAAGAGTGAGTGATATTCACCGCTTTTTCGAGCATCAGCGCCACCGAGCAGTATTTCTCAGCAGACAGATCCACCGCACGCGATACCGCCGCATCCTTCAGATCTTTACCGGTGACGATAAAGTGCAGGTTAATGTGCGTAAACAGACGAGGCGCTTCTTCACGGCGCTCAGAGGTGAGCTTCACTTCGCAGTCGGTCACGTCATTGCGACCTTTTTGCAGGATAGAAACAACGTCAATCGCACTGCAACCACCGGCGGCCATCAGCACGACTTCCATCGGGCTCGGCGCTTTATCGCCAGAGTTACCGTCCATCAAAATTTGGTGGCCAGAAGCAGACTCACCGAGGAAGGTTAACCCTTCAACCCATTTCACACGTGCTTGCATAATATTTAACTCCCAGGTTGCAATTTTCTTCTCAGATTACGCGCACATAACAATTCTCGCAATGGAAGGCGATCGCCGTCATGCTGAAGCGAGACACCAGGAGACACACGGCTAAAGCTATGCTAAAACAGTCGGGATGCTACGGTAATACATAAACGTACTGCATGTATGCAGAGGACATCACATTACAGGCTGCGACCCTATTCGACAGCCGACTTCCCAGGTAACGGGAAGGATACTATTGCAACCAGTGGCTGCAATGTTTTTGCCGCTGGGAAGAGCTTATAACAGAGGATAACCGCGCATGGTGCTTGGCAAACCGCAAACAGACCCTACTCTCGAATGGTTCTTGTCTCATTGCCATATTCATAAGTACCCATCGAAGAGCACGCTGATTCACCAGGGTGAAAAAGCAGAGACGCTGTATTACATCGTAAAAGGCTCCGTGGCTGTACTCATCAAGGACGAAGAAGGCAAAGAGATGATCCTCTCTTACCTCAACCAGGGCGATTTTATCGGCGAGCTGGGCCTGTTCGAAGAAGGCCAGGAACGCAGCGCATGGGTACGAGCAAAAACCGCTTGTGAAGTTGCTGAAATCTCTTATAAAAAATTCCGTCAGCTGATCCAGGTTAACCCGGACATTCTGATGCGTCTCTCTTCTCAGATGGCGCGTCGTCTGCAGGTCACCTCTGAAAAAGTGGGTAACCTGGCCTTCCTGGACGTAACCGGTCGTATCGCTCAGACCCTGCTGAACCTGGCTAAACAGCCTGACGCCATGACCCACCCAGACGGTATGCAGATCAAAATCACCCGTCAGGAAATTGGTCAGATCGTTGGCTGCTCCCGTGAAACCGTGGGCCGTATTCTGAAAATGCTGGAAGATCAGAACCTGATCTCCGCACACGGCAAAACCATTGTCGTTTACGGTACCCGCTAATCCGGCCCAAAATGGCGTATTGTAAAAGCAATACGCCATTTTTGTTTTTCCCCCTATGTGGCGCAGGCTGATTTACCACCCGGAAGTCAACTATGCACTGCGGCAAACGCTGGTGTTATGTCTGCCGGTTGCTATCGGACTTCTGCTCGGCCATCTCCAGCAGGGTTTGCTGTTTTCATTGGTGCCCGCCTGCTGCAATATCGCCGGTCTCGACACTCCGCATAAGCGCTTCTTTAAACGCCTGATTATCGGTGGCTGTCTGTTCGCCGGATGCAGTCTTGCCGTTCAGCTGTTGTTGGCGCGCGACATCCCCTTGCCGTTGATTCTCACCGGGCTGGCGCTGCTGCTGGGCGTTACGGCGGAAATCAGCGCGCTGCACGGGCGGCTACTACCCGCCTCGCTCATCGCGTCTATCTTTACCCTAAGCCTTGCGGGAAATATGCCCATCTGGGAGCCCTTGCTGCTCTACGCGCTGGGTACGCTGTGGTACGGAGTATTTAACTGGTGGTGGTTCTGGATGTGGCGCGAACAGCCGCTGCGGGAATCACTGAGCTTGCTTTACCGCCAGCTCGCCGAATACTGTGAAGCGAAATATAGCCTGCTGACGCAGCATACCGACCCGGGCACCGCGCTGCCGCCGTTGCTGACTCGCCAGCAGAAAGTGGTGGATCTGATTTCCCAATGCTATCAGCAGTTGCACATGCTTGCGGCTAACCAGCATAACGATTACAAGCGCCTGCTGCGCGCCTTCCAGGTGGGGCTCGATTTACAGGAACATATCTCTGTCAGCCTGCACCAGCCCGAAGAGGTACAAAAGCTGGTTGAACGCAGCCACGCCGAAGCGGTGATCCGCTGGAACGCCCAGACCGTTGCGGCGCGCCTGAGGGTACTGGCGGACGATATTCTCTATCACCGCTACCCCACCCGCTTCAATATGGATAAACAAATAGGCGCGCTGGAGAAAATCGCCGACCAGCATCCAGACAACCCGGTCGGCCAGTTTTGCGCATGGCACTTCAGCCGCATCGCCCGCGTGCTACGCTCTCAGCGACCGCTCTACCCGCGCAACCTGATGGCCGATAAACAGCGACGTCTACCGCTATTCGCAGCGCTTAAAAGCTATCTGTCGCTGAAATCCCCGGCGCTGCGTAATGCCGCTCGACTCAGCGTAATGCTCAGCATCGCCAGCCTGATGGGTGCCGCGCTGCATCTGCCGAAGCCTTACTGGATCCTGATGACGGTGCTGCTGGTCACGCAAAACGGCTATGGCGCGACCCGCGTGCGTATTTTCCATCGTGCGGCGGGCACGCTGGCGGGGTTAGTGATTGCCGCCGTCGTCCTGCACTTCCACACCTCAGAAGGGCTAGCGTTATCGGGCATGCTGATCGTCACGTTGGGGAGCTACCTGATTATCCGTCGTCACTACGGCTGGGCCACCGTCGGCTTTACCATCACCGCGGTATATACCCTGCAAATTCTGACGCTGAACGGCGAGCAGTTTATCGTCGCGCGCTTTATCGACACCATCATCGGCTGCCTGATTGCCTTTGGCGGGATGATCTGGCTGTGGCCACAGTGGCAGAGCGGTCAACTTCGACAAAACGCCCAGGCGGCGTTGGAAGCCGACCAGGAGGCTATTCGTCTTATCCTGAGCCCCGACCCGCAGGCACCGAAGCTGGCCTATCAGCGGATGCGCGTGAACCAGGCGCACAACACGCTCTACAACACGCTCAACCAGGCCATGCAGGAGCCTGGCTTTAACTCGCGTTATCTGGAAGATATGAAGCTGTGGGTCACCCATAGTCAGTTTATCGTCGAGCACATCAACGCCATGACGACGCTAGCGCGCGAGCACAACATGCTGACGCCGGATCTCGCGCAGCAGTATCTGGAATCCTGCGAAGTTGCTCTTCAGCGCTGTCAGCAGCGTCTGGAGTACGATGAGGCGGGAAGCAGCGGTGAGGTGAATATTATGGAATCGCCGGACACGCTGTCCCATGGTCCGTTAAGCACCATGGAACAGCATCTTCAGCGTATTCTGGGGCATCTGAGCACTATGCACACCATCTCGTCGGTGGCCTGGCGACAGCGCCCCCGTCATGGAGGCTGGTTAAAACGGCGGGCTAGCTAACGATTTTAGCGACCGCCTGAGCGAAGCGCTGCATCCCTTCGTCGATATCCACTTCTTCCACCACCAGCGATGGCGCAAAACGCATCACGTCCGGCCCGGCATTCAGGACCATCACGCCAACGTCCGCCGCGGCGTAGAGGAAATCACGCGCCCGGCCTTTGTATTTCTCGTTCAGCGCCGCGCCAATCAGCAGGCCCATACCGCGCACGTCGCTAAAGACGTCGTACTTTGCATTGATATGCTGAAGGTGCTGCACAAAGCGCTCGCGCTTGGCGTTCACGCCGTTCAGGACTTCCTGGGTGTTGATAATATCGAACGCGGCGCCCGCAACGGCGCAGGCCAGCGGGTTACCGCCGTAGGTAGAACCGTGCGAACCAACGTGGAACGCGCTGGCAATCTCATTGGTGGTCAGCATCGCGCTCACCGGGAAACCGCCGCCCAGCGCTTTAGCACTGGTGAGAATGTCCGGCGTCACGCCATAGTGCATGTAGGCAAATAACGAACCGGTACGCCCCATGCCGCTTTGCACTTCATCAAACACCAACAGCGCCTGATGCTTATCGCACAGCGCGCGCAGGCCCTGTAAGAACTCAGGGGTCGCTGCCAGTACGCCGCCTTCGCCCTGAATCGGCTCAACCACGATGGCGCAGGTATGATCATCAATCACCGCTTCCACCGCGTGCAGGTCGTTAAACGGCACGTGGACGATATCGGCAGGTTTCGGGCCAAAGCCGTCGGAGTACTTCGGCTGCCCGCCAACGGAGACAGTAAACAGCGAACGACCGTGGAAGGCATTATGGAAAGCGATGATTTTGCTTTTGTACGGGCTATGACGGGTAGAGGCATAGTAGCGCGCCAGCTTAAAGGCGGTTTCGTTAGCTTCCGTCCCGGAGTTCATGAACACCACGCGCTCGGCGAAGGTCGCATCTACCAGCTTCTGACCCAGACGCAGCGCCGGTTCGTTGGTAAAGACGTTGCTGGTGTGCCACAGCGTTTCACCCTGAGTTTTCAGCGCATCAACCAGCGCAGGATGACAGTGGCCCAGCGCGGTCACCGCAATACCGCCCGCGAAATCAACGTACTCTTTGCCTTGCTGATCCCACACGCGGCTCCCCTTGCCCTTCACCGGGATAAATTCCGCTGGTGCATAGATTGGCAAAATGACCTGATCGAAGGTCGCGCGGGTAATAGCAGGTTGTTTGGTTTCCATGTCATGCCCTTCTGCAAACGATGAAGCAATGATTGTGAGAATTTATCCACAAAATATGCATAAAAAATCACGTCATGGCAACTACTATCGCGTGAGGAAGTTTGCCAGTAGCGCGTGGCCCTGCTCGCTGAGAATGCTTTCCGGGTGGAACTGCACCCCTTCCAGATCCCATTCACGGTGGCGGATACCCATAATTTCACCCGTTTCGCTGCGGGCCGTCACTTCAAAGCAGTCGGGCAACGTTGCGGGATCGATCAGCAGTGAATGGTAGCGCGTCACGGTAAGTGGATTATTCAGGCCGCGGAACACGCCCTGCTGCTGATGGGTAATCGGCGAGGTTTTGCCGTGCATCACTTTTTCGGCACGAACAATTCGCGCACCGAATGCCTGAGCAATAGCCTGATGGCCTAAGCAGACGCCAAGCAGCGGTGTTTTACCCGCATAGCGGCGAATAACATCAAGGGAGATACCGGCTTCATCCGGTGTGCAGGGGCCCGGGGAAATCACGATTTTGTCTGGGGAGAGCGCGTCGATGTCATCAAGGGTGATGTCATCATTACGTTTAACCGTCACGCTGGCACCGAGCTCACAGAAATACTGGTAGAGGTTCCAGGTAAAGGAATCGTAGTTATCAATCAGCAGGATCATGGCGGCTCCGGTCATTCAATCTGCCGCCATTCTACCAACTTTAGTGACGGGACGGCAGCCTCATGCCAGATGCCGCCCCGTACTGATTACGGCAGGACTTTCGCCGACAGGATCACAATCGGTTTGGAAGGGACGTTCTGGTACGGACCAACGTTGTGGGTCGGCACCTGGGCAATTTTGTCTGCCACATCCATCCCCTTCACAACTTTACCAAATACCGCGTAGCCAAAGTCACGCTGGCCGTGGTCCAGGAAAGCGTTGTCCGCCACGTTGATAAAGAACTGGCTGGTTGCGCTATCTTTATCAGCAGTACGCGCCATAGCGATAGTGCCACGGGTATTACGCAGGCCGTTATCAGCTTCGTTTTTGATCGGTGGATTCGGCTGCTTCTGCTGCATCTGTTCGTTAAAGCCGCCGCCCTGAACCATAAAGCCCGGGATCACGCGGTGGAACGTGGTGTTGTTATAAAAGCCGCTATTAACGTAGTTCAGGAAGTTTTCAACGGAGACCGGCGCTTTCTGGCTGTCGAGCTGCAGCTCAATGTTGCCCGCCGAAGTCGTCAGCAGCACGTGGGGATTATTGGTTGCTGCTAAAGCCACGGGCGCAGAGAGTGCAAACACAGCCGCCATGGCCGCCAGAGTTGATTTGAGCATGAGAATTCCTTTAACGGTGCAGTAGAGAAAGCAAGTGGCTTGATTCTAAAGAGGGATAGTCCCTCAGGCCAGTGCTTTACTAAAGTTTACGTGACTGAAACGGTTAATAATGATCAGGGTAATAAAGTGCAGATTTCATTATGTGATCAAGATCACACTCAAAAATGTAATAAGAGAGCATTTGCGTAATAAAACTATGAATGCATCACTCCTATGTCTAAAATCTGCTCGCTCAGCGCAGAGTCAACGCGCTTTACACAACTATTCACAGGCCAGTCATGACTAACAGCAATCGTACCAAGCTCACATGGATCAGCTTCTTCTCCTACGCCCTTACCGGTGCGTTGGTTATCGTCACCGGGATGGTGATGGGAAATATCGCCGATTACTTTAATCTGCCCGTTTCCAGCATGAGTAACACCTTTACCTTCCTGAACGCTGGGATCCTGATCTCTATTTTCCTCAATGCCTGGCTGATGGAAATCGTCCCGCTGAAAACTCAGCTGCGTTTCGGCTTCATTTTGATGGTATTAGCGGTTATCGGGCTGATGACCAGCCATAGCCTGGCGCTATTCTCTGCGGCGATGTTCGTGCTGGGCCTGGTCAGCGGTATCACCATGTCCATTGGTACTTTCCTGATCACCCATATGTATGAAGGTCGTCAGCGCGGCGCGCGTCTGCTGTTTACCGACTCCTTCTTCAGCATGGCCGGGATGATCTTCCCAATGCTCGCCGCCTGGCTGCTGGCGCGTACGATTGAGTGGTACTGGGTTTACGCCTGCATCGGCCTCATCTATGTCGCTATCTTCGTGCTGACCCTGGGCTGCGAATTCCCGGTTCTGGGCAAGAAAGCACAAACCAGCGACCAGCCGGTAGTGAAAGAGAAATGGGGCATCGGCGTGCTGTTCCTGTCCATCGCTGCGCTGTGCTACATCCTGGGTCAGCTGGGCTTCATCTCCTGGGTACCGGAATACGCCAAAGGTCTGGGCATGAGCCTGAACGACGCGGGCCAGTTGGTGAGTGATTTCTGGATGTCCTATATGTTCGGTATGTGGGCCTTCAGCTTTATTCTGCGCTTCTTCGACCTGCAGCGTATCCTGACCGTTCTGGCCGGTATCGCGACCGTGATGATGTACCTGTTCAACCACGGCGAGCCGCAGCACCTGGCCTGGTTCATTCTGACTCTGGGCTTCTTCTCCAGCGCTATCTATACCTCCATCATTACGCTGGGTTCGCTGCAGACTAAAATCGCCTCACCAAAACTGGTTAACTTTGTTCTGACCTGCGGCACCATTGGCACCATGCTGACCTTCGTGGTCACCGGGCCTATCGTTGCCCACAGCGGCCCACTGGCAGCGCTGACCACCGCCAACGGTCTGTACGCTGTGGTGTTCGTGATGTGTCTGGTTCTGGGCTTTGTAAGCCGCCATCGCCAGCATGCGGTGAGCGCTTCTCACTAATCTGCCGCGCCCCTTTTCGGTGTGAAGAGGGGCAAGCTGCTGCGCTCCCTTTCCGTTGTAGGCCGGATAAGCGAAGCGCCATCCGGCAAAGTGCCACAGAGCGCCGGATGCGCTTCGCTTATCCGGCCTACAGGATGTGGGCTGAGGATACCTAAAACCTCTTTCAAAGCTAACAAACACCTCCCCCTCTCCTTTCGCCGGTTTTTCACTCTTTTTGCTCAAAAAACACACAGACCATAAAGTTGAGTATTTTCCGCAACTTACAAAACCACTTAAAAATCATCACGCTACTCATTAAGGGGTAGGTAAAGGCTAAATTGATTTGTATCAATAATCCCAATAGCTGAATCGTTAAGGTAGGCAGTATTAGAATAGAAATCGAGGCAAAAATGAGCAAAGTCAGACTCGCAATTATCGGTAACGGCATGGTCGGCCACCGCTTTATCGAGGATCTTCTCGATAAGTCCGACGCCAGCCAGTTCGATATCACCGTCTTCTGTGAAGAACCCCGCATCGCCTACGACCGCGTACACCTCTCCTCCTACTTCTCCCACCACACGGCAGAAGAGCTGTCGCTGGTGCGTGAAGGTTACTATGAGAAGCACGGCGTGAAGGTGCTGGTCGGTGAACGCGCCATCACCATCAACCGTAAAGAGAAGGTGATTCACTCCAGCGCAGGCCGTACCGTCTTTTATGACAAGCTGATCATGGCGACCGGCTCCTATCCGTGGATCCCGCCAATCAAAGGGTCTGAAACTCAGGACTGCTTCGTTTACCGTACGATTGAAGATCTGAACGCCATTGAAGCCTGTGCCCGCCGTAGTAAGCGCGGCGCGGTAGTCGGCGGCGGCCTGCTCGGCCTCGAAGCAGCCGGCGCGCTGAAAAACCTCGGCGTGGAAACCCACGTCATTGAGTTCGCTCCAATGCTGATGGCTGAACAGCTTGATCAGATGGGCGGCGAACAGCTCAAGCGTAAAATTGAAAGCATGGGTGTGAAAGTTCACACCAGCAAAAACACCAAAGAGATTGTTCAGGAAGGCGAAAACGGCCGCAAAACCATGCGTTTTGCCGACGGTAGCCAGCTGGAAATCGACTTCATCGTCTTCTCTACCGGTATTCGCCCACGCGACAAGCTGGCCACCCAGTGCGGCCTGGAAGTCGGCCAGCGCGGCGGTATCCTGATTAACGACAGCTGCCAGACCTCTGACCCGGATATCTACGCTATCGGCGAATGCGCCAGCTGGAAAAACCGCGTCTACGGCCTGGTCGCACCGGGTTATAAAATGGCGCAGGTCGCCGTTGATCATATCCTCGGCACGCCAAACGCCTTCCAGGGCGCGGATATGAGCGCCAAGCTGAAGCTGCTGGGCGTAGACGTCGGCGGTATCGGCGATGCGCACGGCCGTACGCCGGGCGCGCGCAGCTACGTCTATCTCGACGAAAGCAAAGAAGTCTACAAACGTCTTATCGTAAGCGAAGACAACAAAACCCTGCTCGGTGCGGTATTGGTTGGTGATACCAGCGACTACGGCAACCTGCTGCAGCTGGCGTTGAACGCTATCGAACTGCCAGAAAACCCGGATTCACTGATTCTGCCAGCGCACGCCAGCAGCGGTAAACCGTCTATCGGCGTCGATAAACTGCCGGACAGCGCGCAGATTTGTTCCTGCTTTGACGTCTCTAAAGGCGACCTGATTGCCGCTATCAACAAAGGCTGCCACACCGTTGCCGCACTGAAAGCCGAAACCAAAGCCGGTACCGGCTGCGGTGGCTGTATCCCGCTGGTGACTCAGGTGCTGAACGCCGAGCTGGCGAAGCAGGGTATCGAAGTCAACCACAGCCTGTGCGAACACTTCGCCTTTACCCGTCAGGAGCTGTATCACCTGATCCGCGTAGAAGGCATCAAAACCTTCGACGAACTGCTGGCGAAATACGGTAAAGGTTACGGCTGCGAAATTTGTAAACCAACCGTCGGTTCTCTGCTGGCCTCCTGCTGGAATGAATACATCCTGAAGCCACAGCACACGCCGCTGCAGGACACTAACGATAACTTCCTGGCGAACATCCAGAAAGACGGTACCTACTCCGTGATCCCACGTTCTGCGGGCGGTGAAATCACCCCGGAAGGTCTGGTCGCCGTGGGCCGTATCGCGCGTGAATTCAACCTGTACACCAAAATTACCGGTTCCCAGCGTATCGGCCTTTTCGGCGCGCAGAAAGATGACCTGCCAGAAATCTGGCGTCAGTTGATTGAAGCCGGCTTCGAAACCGGTCATGCCTATGCCAAAGCGCTGCGTATGGCGAAAACCTGCGTAGGCAGCACCTGGTGCCGTTATGGCGTCGGCGACAGCGTAGGCTTCGGCGTAGAGCTGGAAAACCGCTACAAGGGCATTCGTACGCCGCACAAGATGAAGTTTGGTGTCTCTGGCTGTACCCGTGAATGTGCGGAAGCTCAGGGCAAAGACGTCGGTATCATCGCCACCGAGAAAGGCTGGAACCTTTACGTCTGCGGTAACGGCGGGATGAAGCCACGCCATGCAGACCTGCTGGCCGCTGACCTCGACCGCGATACTCTGGTGAAATACCTCGACCGCTTCATGATGTTCTACATCCGCACCGCCGATAAGCTGACGCGTACCGCGCCGTGGCTGGATAACCTGGAAGGCGGTATCGACTACCTGCGTTCCGTTATCATCGACGACAAATTGGGGCTGAACCAGCACCTGGAAGAAGAGATCGCCCGCCTGCGCGAAGCATTCGCCTGCGAATGGACCGAGACCGTAAACGACCCGGCCGCCCAGGTACGCTTCAAACACTTTATCAACAGCGAACAACGTGACCCGAACGTCCAGGTCGTGGCAGAACGTGCCCAGCACCGCCCTGCTACACCGTATGAACGTATTCCGGTCACTCTGGTGGAGGAAAACGCATGAGCCAGTGGGTAAATATCTGCAAGATTGACGCTATTCTGCCAGCAACAGGCGTCTGCGCGCTGCTGGGCAACCAGCAGGTTGCCGTGTTCCGTCCGTATGCCGACAACCAGGTCTTCGCCATCAGCAACATCGACCCCTTTTTCGAGTCGAGCGTGCTGTCTCGCGGCCTGATTGCCGAACATCAAGGCGAACTGTGGGTAGCAAGCCCGCTGAAAAAACAGCGCTTCCGCCTGCGTGACGGCCTGTGCATGGAGGACGAAAGTCACTCCATTCCACATTATGAAGTTCGCGTTAAAGATGGCCAGGTGCAGCTGAAAGCCTGATCGTTTTAGGCATAAGTAATACCAAAAACTTATGACCTTAAAGGGGTAACAGCGGGAAAATTCGTATATTCCATACGATGACTGCTGTTATCCTTACCCGCATTATTCATCCCCGCATTTATCTATTCCGTGAGGTTGCCCCTTGGATCACTTACCTATCTTTTGCCAACTGCGCGATCGTGACTGTTTGCTGGTCGGCGGTGGCGATGTCGCCGAGCGTAAAGCACGTTTGCTGCTGGATGCGGGCGCTCGTCTGACGGTAAACGCGCGGGATTACGTTCCACAGTTCCACGTTTGGGCCGAGGCGGGCATGTTGACGCTGGTGCAAGGCGATTTTCAGCCTACGCTGCTCGACCCTTGCTGGCTGGCAATTGCCGCGACCGATGATGACGCAGTGAACCAGCAGGTCAGCGACGCCGCGGAATCTCGACGTATCTTCTGCAACGTGGTCGACGCACCAAAAGCGGCGAGCTTTATCATGCCGTCAATTATCGACCGCTCTCCGCTGATGGTCGCCGTCTCCTCCGGCGGGACTTCACCGGTACTGGCACGCCTGCTGCGCGAGAAGCTAGAAGCGCTGCTGCCGCAGCATCTTGGACAAGTTGCCGCCTATGCAGGAAAGCTACGTTCACGGGTGAAAAAACAGTTCGCCACCATGGGTGAGCGTCGCCGTTTCTGGGAAAAGCTGTTTGAAAACGATCGTCTGGCGCAATCGCTGGCCAACCAGGATCAGCAGGCCATTGAGGACACCACAGAACAACTGCTGAACGCGCCGCTGGATCATCGCGGTGAAGTGGTGCTGGTTGGCGCTGGTCCAGGTGATGCCGGGCTGCTGACCCTGAAAGGCCTACAGCAGATCCAACAGGCAGACGTGGTGGTTTACGACCGCCTGGTCTCCGACGACATTATGAATCTGGTTCGCCGCGACGCCGACCGCGTGTTCGTGGGTAAACGTGCTGGCTACCACTGCGTACCGCAGGAAGAAATTAACCAGATCCTGCTGCGCGAAGCTCAGCAGGGTAAACGCGTGGTGCGTCTGAAAGGCGGTGATCCGTTTATCTTTGGCCGCGGTGGTGAAGAGCTGGAAACCCTGTGCCATGCAGGTATTCCCTTCTCCGTTGTACCCGGCATTACCGCCGCTTCCGGCTGTTCTGCCTACTCGGGTATTCCGTTGACCCACCGCGACTACGCCCAGAGCGTGCGTCTGGTCACCGGACACCTGAAAACCGGCGGTGAGCTGGACTGGGAAAACCTGGCGGCAGAAAAACAGACGCTGGTGTTTTATATGGGTTTGAACCAGGCCGCCACCATCCAGCAAAAGCTGATTGAACACGGTATGCAGGCTGATATGCCGGTAGCTATTGTCGAAAACGGTACCGCCATTAACCAACGCGTGGTGGATGGAGAGCTGTCGCAGCTTGGTGAACTGGCTGAGCAGATGGCAAGCCCGGCGCTGATTATCGTTGGCCGCGTGGTAGGGTTACGTAATAAGCTGAACTGGTTCTCCCACCATTAATCCATTTTCAAACTTTTTATATGCGCTATAAGATATTTATAGCGCACTTCTCTTTGTTTTCTTTCATTTATTTCCGATCGTTAGATTAAATTAATTTATTTTTAATTAGTTAAGCGACTAACTAATTTGACTCAATATTTAACTTTAAGCTTATATATTAAGGGCTTAATTCACGCATGTATTAAAGCATATGGAATTATGCATAAATAAAATTATTTAATTAAAAGGGATTATAAATGAAAAACATGTTAAAAGCTGCGGCAGTACTGCTGGCGCTGTCTACTCTGACAGCTTGCACCGGTTCCATCCAGAACAAAAAAGATAATTGCTCATACGACTATTTACTGCATCCAGCCATTTCCATTTCTAAAATTATTGGTGGCTGTGGCGACGCGGCACAGGCTGAATAATAATATTCACCCCTATAATAAAAAACCGGGATATATCCCGGTTTTTTTATTTATCAATACCGCTATTACGGCTTAGCCACGAAACCAATCGCTTCATATACCGCTTTCAGCGTTTGTGAAGCACGTGCGCTGGCTTTATCAGCACCGTCTTTCATGATTTTCTGCAGGAATGCTTCGTCATTGCGGAAGCGATTATAACGCTCCTGCAGCTCAGTCAGCATACCGGAAACGGCTTCTGCCACTTCACCCTTCAGGTGGCCATACATCTTGCCTTCAAAGTGTTTTTCCAACTCAGGGATGCTCTGGCCGGTGACGCCGGAAAGGATATCCAGCAGGTTAGAAACGCCCGCTTTCTCTTTCAGGTCGTAACGAATAACAGGCGGCTCTTCGGAGTCGGTCATCGCGCGTTTGATCTTCTTAACCACGGATTTCGGGTCTTCCAGCAGGCCAATCACGTTGTTGCGGTTATCGTCAGACTTGGACATCTTCTTCGTCGGCTCAAGCAGTGACATCACGCGCGCGCCGGACTTAGGAATAAACGGCTCAGGTACTTTGAACACATCACCATAAATGGCGTTAAAGCGCTGGGCGATATCGCGGCTCAGCTCTAAATGCTGCTTCTGGTCTTCACCAACCGGCACCTGGTTAGTTTGATACAGCAGGATATCTGCCGCCATCAGCACCGGGTAGTCAAACAGACCGGCGTTGATGTTTTCCGCGTAGCGAGCGGATTTATCTTTGAACTGGGTCATACGGCTCAGCTCACCGAAATAGGTGTAGCAGTTCAGCGCCCAGCCCAGCTGTGCATGTTCCGGCACGTGAGACTGTACAAAGATGGTGCTTTTTTCCGGGTCAATACCGCAGGCCAGATACAGCGCCAGCGTGTCCAGCGTCGCTTTACGCAGCGCCTGTGGGTCCTGGCGGACGGTAATCGCATGCTGATCCACGATGCAGTAGATGCAGTGGTAGTCGTCCTGCATGTTGACCCACTGACGCAACGCACCCATGTAGTTACCGATGGTCAGTTCACCTGACGGCTGTGCGCCGCTAAATACGATGGGCTTAGTCATGTTCTGATTCCTGATGTTCACTGTGCGCAAACCCGAGAGCGGGCAGCAGTTCATTAAAGTGGTCGAAGATAACATCCGGCTCGCTGAGCGCGATGGCTTCGCCATAGTTATAGCCGTAGGTCAGGCCGACGGAGACAAAACCCGCCGCCTTAGCTGCCTGAATATCGTTACGGGAGTCGCCAACGAACAGCAGCGTTTCCGGTGCCTGAGCCAGCTTCTCCGCGACTTTCAGCAGCGGTTCCGGATGCGGCTTCTTGTTCTGCACATCATCGCCGCCAATCACCACGGTGAAGTAGCTGGCGATACCTAAAGATTCGAGAATCGGGGCCACAAACGGCGTCGGTTTGTTGGTCACCAGCGCTAGCGGCAGGCCGTTAGCATGCAGCGCAGCCAGGGTATCGGCCACGTGAGGGAACAGGAAGCTGCCCTCTTCGGCGAACTCGGCGTAGTAGCGATCGAACAGGCGACGCAGCACGCGAAGCTGCTCGTCCTGGGGGATATCGTGGCTATCCACCGAAGGTTTACCCTGAGCGGCACGCTGGCTCGCCCGTTCCTGACGAGCCCAGTTGAGCGCGCGTTCCATCAGAACATCAGCACCGTTACCAATCCAGGTGACAACCCTGTCTTCACCTGCAACTGGAAGCTCAAGCGCGTAAAGTGCGCTATCAACGGCGGCGGTGAGCCCCGGCGCGCTGTCTACCAGCGTGCCATCGAGGTCAAACGCGACGCCGCGAATGGTCTGCAATTTATCCATGACTTACCTTTGCCAGTTCACTGCGCATTTCATCAATGACTTTTTTGTAGTCTGGTTGGTCAAAAATCGCCGAGCCGGCAACAAACATGTCAGCCCCAGCCGCGGCGATTTCACTAATGTTGTTTACCTTCACACCACCGTCCACTTCCAGGCGGATGTCATAGCCGGACTCATCGATGCGACGGCGCACTTCGCGCAGTTTATCGAGGGTATGAGGAATAAAGGATTGGCCGCCGAAGCCTGGGTTAACTGACATCAGCAGAATGACGTCGAGCTTATCCATTACGTAGTCAAGGTAGGTCAGCGGAGTTGCCGGGTTGAACACCAGGCCCGCTTTACAGCCGTGTTCTTTAATCAGCTGCAGCGTGCGGTCTACGTGTTCAGAAGCTTCAGGGTGGAAAGTGATAATGCTGGCACCTGCAGCGGCAAAATCAGGCACCAGACGGTCGACCGGTTTCACCATCAGGTGAACATCGATGGGTGCGGTGATACCGTAATTACGTAGCGCTTTCAGCACCATCGGGCCGATGGTCAGGTTCGGTACGTAATGGTTATCCATAACATCGAAATGAACCACATCCGCCCCGGCAGCCAGTGCGCGGGCAGTATCTTCGCCTAAACGGGCAAAATCGGCCGACAAAATTGAAGGGGCAATCAGGTACTGTTTCATCCGCATCTCCTCAGAGCCTATCCATTAGGGTCTTTTAACGTTGTTTTTTTCCAGGCGGGCGGTATAGGGCCAGCAGTTCGTCCACCTTTTTACGTGTGCCGCCGTTGCGGCTAATGCTGCGTCGAACCTTTACGGTATACGTTTCCGCCGCATTTTTGTACCACTCCAGCGTCAGCGGCGTACGGTGATTTGAAATCAGCACGGGAATTCGCTTCGCCACCAGCTCTTCGGCTTTGTTCGCCAGAAACGCCTGTTGTTCGAGGCTAAAGCTGTTGGTGTGATACGCCGTGAAGTTCGCCGTCGCCGAGAGCGGTGCATACGGCGGGTCGCAATACACAACAGAGCGTGCATCCGCACGCGTCATGCAGGTTTCATACGACTCGCAGTAGAACTCGGCATTCTGCGCCTTCTCGGCGAAGTGACGCAGTTCCGCTTCCGGAAAATAAGGTTTCTTATAACGACCAAACGGGACGTTAAACTCGCCGCGCAAATTGTAGCGGCACAGGCCGTTATAACCGTGGCGGTTGAGATATAAAAACAGCACTGCGCGCTGGAACAGATCGGTACTGCGGTTGAACTCTTCACGCAGTTGGTAATAGCGGTCAGCGTCATTGTTCTCAGGCACAAACATAGCGCGCGCCCGGTCGATGTACTCATCGGAACGGGTTTTGACTATTTTGTAGAGTTCGATGAGGTCGCTGTTAATGTCAGCAAGAATATAACGCGAAAAATCGGTATTCAGGAATACCGATCCAGCACCAACAAAGGGTTCAACCAGACAATCGCCAGCAGGCAGATGATCTCGAATATCGTCGAGCAGAGGATACTTGCCTCCCGCCCATTTCAGAAAAGCGCGATTTTTTTTCATGCGGCCTGACTAATTACACTTTCTCCGGCTGTGGAGAAAGCTCCGACAGCATCCTGCGCTTCTATCCCCGAACCGCACACGACGGTACGGCTCGGGTTATCTTGATAACGATTATTTCAGGTCAGTCTGTACCTGATGCAGCGGTTTCGCCCATGGGTTTTTCGCCTGGACGTCAGCTGGCAGCGAGGTGACAGCACGCTTCGCATCATCTTTTGATGCGTAGATGCCGCTAACCAGCACGTACCACGGCTGACCGTTGCGTGAGGTTTCATACACCACGTAGTTTTTCAGATTCTCTTTCTTCGCCCAACCGTTCAGGTTGTTGTAGTTAGATGAAGAGCTGAGCTGCAGCGTGTAATGTGAGCCTGAAGCCGTTTTCAGCGAGTTTACGTCACCCGCAGATTTGCCCGTAGCTGACGCCGCAGGTGCTGCCGTGGCAGCCGTAGCCGCTGGCACAGTCGTGGTCGCTGCCGGTTTCGCGGTTTCGGTAGCTGCTACAGGCGCTTTCACCGGTGCTGCAGTCGCTGCAGTTTCAGTGTGCTTCGGCGTGGTAACGACAGGCTTCGCTTCAGTAGCAGGTTTGGTTTGCGTCGCCGACGCGGTCGTTTTCGCCGTTGCCACTGGCTGTGGCTTCGCTTCGATAACCGCATGTTTACGTTCCGGACGCGGTGTGGTCGCCGTCTGACGAGGCGCTTCCGGTGCGGTGACGGCCGGGCGAGAACCATTGCGGATTGGCGCGACGGTTGCCGGTTCAGTTGGCAGCGTGGAGTTAACAACGGCGTTGTCAATCTGGCCCTGCTGCTGTGTCAGCGCATTATTCAAGTCGCCCTGAACTTCAACGCGCTGCTGTCCGTCCGGTGCAGTCGTTTCCTGGCCCTGAGTTGGGGTAGAGGAAATCGGCGGCAGAGAGACATCCTGTTGCTGCTGCGGGTTGTTTTCCTGCGCAGGCTGAGTCGTGTTGGCCTGATCGGTATTGGTATCACCAGAAAGCGAAATGCTCTTCTCAGAAGAGGCGCTCTGGTCAGCAGGAGACGGCGCTTTCAGTGCCGAACCGATACCCACAATCAGCACCAGTAATACCACAACCCCCAGACCCATCATGATGTACTGACGGGAAGCAGGTTTGCGCGGTGCAGCGGCTTTACGTTTACGCGGGCGGCGCTCTACCACTTCCTCTGCATCGCCTTCATCGGCTTCATCAGATTCATAGTATTCGTCTTCCGGCTCAGCTTCTTCACGCGCTTTGCGACTACGGGACGGACGACGCTCATCAGCATCGAGATCCACATCATCAAAATTGATCTGTGGCTCGCTGTCACGATCGGAAGACTGACGAGAGCGACCAGTACGACGATCGCTGGGATCGGGTTTCAGCTCGTCTTCTGGTTTAAATTCATCCATTTAACACCCCACTAAAAGGCTTATGCCACGACAATTGCATATCACCTGAAGTTAAAACACCGCGCGAACGCGGCTTGACCTTTCTTATAGTTGCGCTTGCTGAGTATCAGCAATAGCGCCAAGAACCACATCGTGAGATACGCCACCGCGTACTTCACTCTTCCCGATGGCCAGCGGCAGCACTAACCGCATTTCACCAGCGAGAACCTTTTTATCTCGCATCATGTGCGGCAGATATGCCTCTGCCGACATTTCCTGCGGACCGGTAACCGGCAGGCCTGCACGCTTGAGCAACGTAATAATACGCTGCGTGTCTTCGGCAGCAAACTGCCCCAGACGTTCTGATGCATGCGCAGCCATCACCATACCTGCCGCAACGGCTTCACCGTGCAGCCAGTTGCCGTAACCCATCTCGGCTTCGATCGCATGACCGAACGTATGCCCAAGATTGAGTAAAGCACGTAACCCGGTTTCGCGCTCGTCGGCTGCCACAACATCCGCTTTCAGCTCACAACAACGACGAATACAGTACGCCATCGCTTTTTCATCCAGCGCCATCAGCGTATCGATGTTTTCTTCCAGCCAGTCAAAGAACGGCGCATCAAGAATGATGCCGTATTTGATCACTTCAGCAAGACCGGAGGAGAGTTCGCGTTTCGGCAACGTTTTCAGGCAATTCAGGTCAACCACCACGGAGGCTGGCTGCCAGAATGCGCCGATCATGTTTTTGCCGAGAGGGTGGTTGACCGCGGTTTTGCCGCCAACCGAAGAATCCACCTGAGACAGCAAGGTGGTAGGAACCTGAATAAAACGCACGCCACGCTGATAGCTAGCCGCAGCAAAACCGGTCAAGTCGCCAATAACGCCGCCGCCTAAAGCAACGAGAGTCGTATCGCGACCGTGCGGTTTTTGCAAAAGCGCAGTAAAGACGGTGTCCATGACGGCCAGGCTTTTATACTGTTCGCCGTCTGGCAGAATGACGCTATCAACCTTCACGCCCGCCTGTTCAAGCACAGACCGGACCTGGTCCAGATAGAGCGGTGCCAGCGTTTCGTTGGTGACCAGCATAACCTGATCGCCAGACTTGAGCGGTAAGAAGGAAGCTGGATCGTTAAACAAACCAGCCGCGATGGTTATCGGGTAACTACGTTCCCCGAGAGTTACAGTAAGCCTCTCCATAACGCGACGTCCACCTTAGTTACTTTTATTCGCTGGCGTTCTATTCTGGGCCAGTATTAGTTGCTTTCCAGCATATGGATAATCTGGTTAGCGACAACTTTTGCGCTCTGATCGTCAGTACGGATAGTGACATCCGCAATCTCTTCGTACAGCGGGTTACGTTCGTCAGCCAGCGCTTCAAGCACTTCACGCGGAGGCGTTTCGACCTGCAGCAGCGGGCGCTTTTTATCACGCTGAGTACGTGCTAGCTGCTTTTCAATGGTCGTTTCCAGATAGACGACGACGCCACGAGCGGAGAGACGATTGCGCGTTTCACGTGATTTTACAGAGCCACCGCCTGTTGCCAGAACAATACCCTGCTTTTCCGTTAACTCATTGATGATTTTTTCTTCGCGGTCACGGAAACCTTCTTCGCCTTCGACATCAAAGACCCAGCCCACGTCAGCGCCTGTTCGTTTCTCAATCTCTTGATCAGAATCGTAAAATTCCATATTGAGCTGTTGAGCCAGCTGGCGCCCAATGGTGCTTTTGCCGGCACCCATAGGCCCAACCAGAAAGATATTGCGTTTCTCTGCCATTTTTTTGGTACTACTAAGACTATTCGTTAATGATAAATCCGCGCCGCAGTCGTTCGCGCGTCGCTGGACATGAACTGAAACCTCTTATGCAATAGAGCGAGAGTCAGACTGAAAATTATCTCAATACTCCGGCTGGTTTGGCAACAGATTAAATCAGCAGACTTCAGGAGGAAGGAATGTTATTCACTGACGCTCAAATCGGTACTCCTTGTATGCTAAATCCGGCCCCACGTCAAACTTGGGAAACACCTTATTCACCAAATCAGCACGTTTACCCGTCGCTACTGCACAGAAATAATACGCGGGGTGATAAACACCACCAGCTCGCGGCGCTCATTGTCCTTCCCATCATGACGAAAAAGATGGCCCAACAAGGGGATATCACCCAGCAACGGGACGCTATCGCTGGCGTTCTTATTCTTCTGCGAAAAAATACCGCCCAGCGCCAGCGTGTCACCGCTTTTGACCTCAACCTGGGTTTCAATCTCCTGCTTGTCAATCGCCAGCACTTCGCCGTCCGCCTGCTGTAACACCTGGCCGGGCATGTTTTCACTGATGCGCAGCTTCAGGCGAACGCGATTATTTTGCAGCACAGTGGGGGTAACTTCCATGCCAAGCACGGCCTCTTTAAACTCCACCGAAGTCGCCCCGCTTTCACCGCTGGAGACCTGGTAGGGGATCTCGCTACCTTGTTTGATACTGGCAGGTTGCAGGTGCGAGGCCAGCAATCTCGGGCTCGCGATAATATCCACCTTCTGTTTTTGCTCCAGCGCCGAGAGTTCAAGCTCAAGCAGGCGTCCATTGATTTTTCCGATATTGAAACCGGTACGCGCCGTCGCATCGGGGACGGAGAGCGCGCTGCTTAAGGTCGTGATTTGTCCGGAACCAGAAGAACCCGCAGCATCAGCAAGATTCCACTTCACCCCTAATTCTCGTAGGCTGGTTTCGTTGATGGTCACAATATGCGCCGCCAGTTCGACCTGCCCCACAGGGATGTCCATCTCCTTCACCCACGCTTCCAATACCGGAAGATGCTCTCGGTCATCGCGGACAATCAAGCGGTTAGTACGCTTATCAACGGTGATCGCGCCGCGCGAGCTCAGCAATTTATCGCCCGCTTTCGCCAGCTCACTGGCATCAGCATAGCGCAGTACCAGGCTGCGATTCATCAGCGGCAGCGCCAACTGGCGTTTCTCTTTTTCCTGCTGCACCTGCGCCTGCTTTTCTTCACGCCAGCGCTGTGAGTGGACGTAATAGACGCCATTCTCCTGGCTTAGCGCCAGCGCCATACTATTGATGACCGTTTGTAGCGCCTGCTGCCACGGCAGGTTACGTAGCTGGAGAGAGAGCGTTCCCTGTACGTCGGGGGAAATCACCATATTTTTCTGCTCCAGGTCAGCGAGACTCTGAAGCAGCTGTACGACTGGTACGTCGTCCACTACCAGCGTGATGTTTTTCGCTGGGCTCAACGCTGGCAGCAGCAGCGTCAGTACGAACAGGCTTATCCTTTTTATCATTCGTCGTTCCTTCTCTTTTCCATTGCCAACGCTGGGGCTCACACCCCGCTCCCGTCTCCACGGTCAGGCTATCTAATGTTAGTGCTTTAATTCGCCAGCCCGCGCTGAGCGTCTGCCCTGCTTCAACTCGCTGCCAGCGACCGTCGCTATCCTGCATCAAGCCTATCAAACGCCGCGCGGATTGCGTTCCGCCCCGATAGTGCCAGTTGGCAAGCTGCGCGGTCTGGCAGGTGTCTATTGCAGGGGCAAATGGATCCCGCATGCCGCAAAGCAGCGGGACGATAAGTAATAAAAGAAGCGCGCGTTCAGGATTCATCGCTACGCACCAGCTGTAACGTAAAACGCAGCGCATCGTTATGCGCCATTAGCACGAAGGCCGTGACCTGCATACCGCGTTCGGTGAGCAGAGGAAAGGTTGAGGGAACAGATTGCCAGGGGGTTTCCAGCGACATTTCACCGCCTGCATCTGTAGGTTGCCACCCCGTGAGATGGGCTCCCGCACGCTGAAAATCAGCCGGGGTGAACGGTAACGTGTTTTTCTCACCCAGCACTGGCGTTGACAACATCTCCGCTCTGGTACGCATAACACGCTGTAAAATAGCTAGATATTTTTGGTGCTGAGCCAACTGCGCGCTACGACGTTGCTCAGCATCACGATAAGCCTGATGCCCCGCCAGGTATCCCCCATATGCGGCGAGCAGAATAGCCAGAAAAGCCCCCATCCTCACTTTAATTACCGGGGATAACCGTTTGATGCACTCAAGGGAGGACATAGTCAGCCTCCTCACGCAAGGAATACTGGAATAACCAGCGTCCAGTGTTCTCCCGCTCGATTTTTTCTATTGGCTTAAGGTGGAATCCGGGAATGGCGCGAAGCGTCTTTTCCACCTCACCCAGCGCAGAAAACTGCGTTAAAACGCCCGAGAGCGACAGCGTACCGTCACGATAGCTGAGCTCTCTCAGCCAGGCCGAAGCAGGGAGATGTTCTGCCAGCGCCTGCAACCGCAATGCCCAGGCCTCCGTCGCTCGCCGGGAACGCTGACGCTTCCTGAGAACAGACTGCCGTTGCATTTCCATCTCCAAAGACTGCTCTTTTCGCGCCAGTTGCTGGGCTACCTGCTGCTCAACAGACGTATGTAGGTCGCTTATCGCCCCAGCAGAAGACCAGCCCTCGCGCATGATTAGCGTTAGCGCAAAGGATACCAGCCAGAGCCCGCCTACCATCAGGCTCCAGCCGCGTAGCTGCTTCTGAAAGTGCATCTGCCGCCAGGGAAGGAAGTTCACCAGAGACGCCTTCATGCCGGGACCCCCATTGCCAGCGCAAGCGCCACGGCAAAATCATCGCCATTAACAGGAAGTGGGGGATGTTTCTGCACGACCGCGCTCCAGGGGTCGAAGCATCGTTCTCCAGCGGCGAGTGCTGAGCAACGCACCAGGCGCTGCGGGTTGATACTCAGCCAATCAGCCAGTTGCGTCAGCGACCGGGCGTCTTGAAATAGACAGTGCCCCCAGCCTTCCCGGCTCGCCCAGAGCCACTGTTGGTGGTCAGGCCAAACCAAAACCGCATCCTGTACCTCTGACTGTGTGACCAACGCCTGTAACGCGCAGGCATCCGGTGTAATGCTTGTCACCTGTAGACGTAACGTCTTTGCCAGGTGCTGCAAGCGAGCGACATCACCTTGCTGCGCGGCAGTCACATTCCAGCACACTGCGGATTCCGCCAGATGATAGTCAAAGCAGAGCGCGTCGGCGTTCATTTCAAGCTGCTGTGACATCGCGCTAGCAATCCACTGCATTTGCTCGGCGTCACGCAGCGTCATTGACGCCAGAGGGAGGTTTTTTTGTAACGTTCTATTGGCGGGAAAGGCAACGCGGACCGCATGCTGCCAGGGTAACTCACGCCGCCACGGTTTGAGCAACTCCAGCAGCGCCGCATCATCCTGTTGCGCTGACGGCGGTAGCGGTAATTGCCACCAGCGGCGTAGCCCCCAGCCGCTGCGCGTTCGCTGAAGGGCGACGATAAAGACGTTATCCTCCTGAATATGAAGACCCATTTGCCAGCATCTGAAAGCCATTTCACGATTATCCTTACGTCACCTCACAGTGACGGCTATATCAATGCATCAGGCTTGCCTTTATACTACCGCGCGTTTGTTTATAAACTGCCCAAATGACACTTAATGGGAAATCTCCGGTGAAGTTCGTAAAGTATTTATTCATCCTTGCAGTCTGTTGCATTCTGCTGGGAGCAGGCTCGATCTACGGCCTCTACAAATATATTGAGCCCCAGTTGCCCGACGTGGCGACGCTCAAAGACGTGCGCCTGCAGGTGCCAATGCAGGTTTATAGCGCGGACGGCGAGCTTATTGCGCAGTATGGTGAAAAACGCCGTATTCCAATGACCCTCAACCAGATCCCACCAGAAATGGTGAAAGCGTTTATTGCGACCGAGGACAGCCGTTTCTACGAGCACCACGGGATTGACCCGATTGGTATTTTCCGTGCGGCAAGCGTGGCGATGTTCTCTGGCCACGCCTCGCAGGGGGCAAGTACCATTACCCAACAGCTTGCGCGTAACTTCTTCCTCAGCCCTGAAAAAACGCTGATGCGTAAAGTAAAGGAAGCGTTCCTTGCCATTCGCATTGAGCAACTGCTGAGTAAGGACGAGATCCTTGAGCTGTATCTGAACAAGATTTACCTCGGCTACCGCGCCTATGGCGTCGGCGCAGCCGCGCAGGTCTATTTCGGTAAACCCGTCGACCAGCTCAGCTTAAGCGAAATGGCGGTGATTGCCGGTCTGCCGAAAGCCCCGTCGACCTTCAATCCGCTCTACTCGTTAGATCGCGCCACCGCCCGTCGCAACGTGGTGCTGTCGCGTATGCTGAGCGAAGGCTATATCACCCAGGCGCAGTACGATCAGGCGCGTAACGAAGCGATTGATGCCAACTACCATGCCCCAGAGATTGCCTTCTCTGCACCGTACTTAACGGAAATGGTACGTCAGGATATGGTCAAGCAGTACGGCGAACAGGCCTATGAAGACGGCTATCGCGTGTACACCACCATTACCCGCAAAAATCAGCAGGCGGCTCAACAGGCGCTGCGCAATAACGTGATGGACTACGACATGCGCCACGGCTACCGTGGCCCGTCCAACGTACTGTGGAAAGCCGGTGAAGCCGCGTGGGATAGCAAGAAGATTCGCGCTTCGTTACGCCCGCTGCCATCCTATGGCCCGTTAGTACCGGCTGTCGTCACCGCGGCGAACCCGCAGGAAGCGACCGTCGAACTGGCCGATGGCACTTCAGTGTCATTAGGCATGGAAGGCATGCGCTGGGCGCGACCATACCGTTCGGACACGGCACAAGGCCCAACGCCGCGTAAGGTGACCGATGTCGTCGCCGCGGGGCAGCAGATCTGGGTGCGTCAGAACGGCGATAGCTGGTGGCTGGCTCAGGTGCCGGACGTTAACTCCGCGCTGGTTTCCATCAACCCACAAAACGGCGCCATTATTGCGCTGGTAGGCGGGTTTGATTTCAACCAGAGCAAGTTTAACCGTGCGACCCAGGCGCTGCGCCAGGTGGGTTCTAACATCAAACCATTCCTGTACACCGCTGCAATGGATAAGGGCTTAACGCTCGCCAGTATGCTCAACGACGTGCCTATCTCCCGCTGGGATGCCGGCGCGGGTTCTGACTGGCAGCCGAAGAACTCCCCAGCGCAGTATGCCGGCCCAATCCGCCTGCGTCAGGGTCTTGGACAGTCGAAGAACGTGGTGATGGTGCGCGCGATGCGTGCGATGGGCGTTGATTACGCCGCGGAATATCTGCAACGCTTCGGCTTCCCGGCGGAAAACATCGTGCATACCGAATCGCTGGCGCTGGGTTCAGCCTCGTTTACCCCGCTGCAGGTCGCTCGCGGCTATGCGGTGATGGCCAACGGCGGCTTCCTGGTCGACCCGTACTACATCAGCAAGATTGAAAACGATCAGGGCGGCGTGCTGTTTGAAGCGAAGCCGAAAATCGCCTGTCCTGATTGCAATATCCCGGTTATCTATGGCGATACGCAGAAGTCTAACGTGCTGGAAAACAACGACGTGGAAGACGTTGCCGTTTCTCAGATGCCGCAGAACGCTACTGTACCGATGCCAGCGCTTGAACAGGCTAACCAGCAGTTGGTCGCTCAGACCGGTGCCCAGGAGTACGCACCACATGTGATTAACACTCCGCTGTCGTTCCTGATTAAAAGCGCGCTGAACACCAACATCTTTGGCGAACCGGGCTGGCAGGGTACCGGCTGGCGCGCTGGGCGCGATCTGGGTCGCCGTGATATTGGCGGAAAAACCGGGACCACCAACAGTTCGAAAGATGCCTGGTTCTCCGGCTACGGCCCAGGCGTAGTGACCTCTGTGTGGATTGGCTTTGACGATCACCGTCGCGATCTGGGACGTACGACGGCGTCTGGCGCCATTAAGGATCAAATCTCCGGCTACGAAGGCGGCGCGAAGAGCGCGCAACCGGCGTGGGATGCCTTCATGAAACAGGTTCTGGCCGGGGTTCCGGAGCAACCGCTGACGCCGCCGCCGGGCGTGGTGACGGTCAATATCGACCGCAGCACCGGGCAGTTAGCCAACGGTGGCAGCAGCCGTGAGGAGTACTTCATCGACGGGACACAGCCTACGCAGCAGGCGGTTCACGAGGTGGGGACTGAGATAATTGATAACGGGGAAACCCACGAGTTGTTCTAAGAAAAAGGCGCCATCGGCGCCTTTTTTATTGCTGACTTTAGCTCCGGCTCCGGAGCCCTCCCGGCGGCGCTTCGCTTGGCCGGGCTACAAAAAACGCACAACATTTTACCTATCACTCGTAGCCCGGACGAGGTGCGCAGCACCGACTCCGGGGATATGCTCGAAAAGTAAAAAGGCGCCGATGGCGCCTTTTTCTATGGCAATCTGCCCTGCTCTTTTAGCCACTCGCGCAACAGGAACAGCGCACTTACGTTGCGGGCTTCATTGAAGTCAGGTTCATCCAACAACGCCATCAGGTTTGCCAGCGGCCAGCGGACCTGAGGCAACGGCTCTGGTTCATCTCCTGGCAGCGATTCCGGATAGAGGTCTTCTGCCACGACGATATTCATTTTGCTGGAAAAATAGGACGGCGCCATACCCAGCTTTTTCAGGAACGTCAGTTGACGAGCGCCAAAGCCGACCTCTTCTTTCAGCTCGCGATTCGCCGCTTCCATCACCGTTTCACCCGGATCAATAAGCCCTTTTGAGAAACCGAGTTCATAGGACTCGGTCCCCACTGCATATTCGCGGATTAAAATCAGGTGGTCATCAACAATAGCCACAATCATCACCGCTTCGCGCGAGGACGGTTTCATACGTTCATAAACGCGACGAACGCCATTGCTGAACTCTAAATCAACGCTTTCCACGTTAAAAAGGCGTGATTGCGCGACGGTTTCAACATGGAGAATAGTAGGTTTCTGTAATGATTTGCTCATTGGGCTGGGGTCTTTGCTGTAATGACTTTTATTATTGTGCGATAGCGATGAGGTTCCAGCAATGCATAAAGCGCTTTATTTACATTGTTGCAACTTTTAGCCTTTCATCTCTCATTTATGGATAAATGTCAAGAGGTTGAATTACAATTGGGAATTTACTGATACTCGCGAGCCGATGGGTTTGTTATGCTTACGTTTTGCGAGAGTCTATAGACTCTTTTTATGAATGCGTAATACGTGCCAATGGTTTATACGAAAAGCAGGCAACGAAGAGACCTCTAAGATAAGTATGATGGGAAAAGCATGGGCACACTGATGATCTTTACCGTAGCGATACTGATCTGCGCCGTGCTGGCCGGTTGGCTTTTGCGTAAACGGACAAAACGTCTTCACCTGCCGTGGCTCCATCAGTTTTCGGGAGCAACCACCCGAAAACTGACCAATGAAGAGCGTCAGGGCATTGAAAACTACCTCGATTATCTTAATCAGGATCAGCGCGTGCCGGCGTCCGGCGCGACCATTGCCCCTGCGGTGCTGACGCTCACGCCACAGAGCAACACCGTTTTTACGCTGACGCGCGCGATTACCCGCTACGGCATCACCACAGATGAACCCAACAAGTGGCGTTACTTCCTCGACTCCGTGGAAGTGCATCTCCCCCCGTTCTGGGAACAGCATATTACCGATGAGAACAGTATTGAGCTTATCGAAACTGATGATGTGCCGCTGGTTATTGGTCTCAACGGCCATTCGCTGAAGACCTATTCACCTGAAAATAAAAGCTTTGCGCTGGAGTCTACGTCGTCGACGCAGGCTTCTATCCGTGGTGAGGAGAGCGAGCAAATCGAGCTGCTCAACATCCGCCAGGAAACCCATGAGGAACACGCACTTAGCCGCCCCGATGGCCTGCGTGAAGCGCTGCTGATCGTCGCCGCCTTTGTGCTGTTTTACTGCGGGCTTATCGCACCCGCAGTCTTTACGCCTTGGATTTTCGCCAGCGCATTCCTGTTGCTGTGCGGCGGGCTGTGGGGGATATTTGCACCACCAACGAAGTCGTCTCTACGAGAGATCCACTGTCTGCGCGGCACGCCAAAACGCTGGGGGTTGTTCGGTGAAAACGATCAGGAGCAGGTCAACAACATCTCTCTTGGGATCATCGATTTAATCTACCCTCCCCACTGGCAACCGTTTGTCGCCCAGGACCTGGGACAAAAAACAGATATCGATATCTACCTTGATAGGCACGTCGTGCGCCAGGGGCGTTTCCTCTCACTGCATGATGAAGTGAAAAACTTCCCGCTTCAGCACTGGTTACGCAGCGCTGTCATCGGCGGCGGCGCGCTGCTGATCGCTATCATGATGTGGGTCAGCGTACCGCTGAATATGCCATTCAAATTTACACTCTCCTGGCTCAAGGGGGCGCAAACCATTGAGGCCAAAGACGTTCGCCAGCTAGAGCAGGCAGGCGTTCGCGTGGGTGATACCCTCCACATCAGCGGAACCGGGATGTGTAATATCCACTCACCTGGCACCTGGACTGCGCAGGAAAGCTCGCCATTCCTGCCATTCGACTGCTCGCAAATCCTCTGGAACGATGCCCCTCGCCTGCCGCTGCCGGAATCAGAAACCGTCAATAAGGCGACCGCGCTGGTTCAGGCCGTAAACCGCCAGCTGCATCCAACGGCGGACGATGATTCCCGCGTCAGCCCGGCCCTGCGCTCGGCGATTCAGAAATCGGGCATGGTGCTGCTGGATGACTTTGCCGATATCGTGCTGAAAACGAAAGATCTTTGCTCCGCGGCCGATGACTGCGTACGCCTGAAAAATGCGTTGGTGAACCTTGGCAATACCCGTGACTGGGATGCGCTGGTTAAGCGCGCGAACTCCGGTAAGCTGGACGGCGTAAACGTTCTGCTCCGGCCGGTCAGCGCCGAGTCACTGGATAACCTTGTCGATACCTCTACCGCGCCGTTTATCCTGCGTGAAACCGCGCGCGCGGCACAGGCGCTCAACAGCCCAGCGCCGGGTGGTTTCCTGATAACCAGCGATGAAGGCAGCGATTTTGTCAGCCAGCCTTACCCAAGCACGACGCTGTATGACTACCCTGCCAGCGAGCAGTGGAATGAGTTCCAGCGGCTGGCTGACATGTTGATGCACACGCCGTTCCACGCGGAAGGCATCGTGACCAATCTCTATACCGACGCCAACGGGACACAGCATATCAACCTGCACCGTATGCCGGACAGCAGCGGGCTGTGGCACTATCTGGCAACCACGCTGCTGATGCTGGCCATGCTCGTCTGTGCGGTTTACAACGGCGTGCAGGCGCTGCGTCGCTATCATCGCCATCGTGAACGACTGGTCGAGATTCAGAAATACTATGAGAGCTGCATTAACCCGGTGCTGCTTTCCGCCCCGGAAGAGTTCAAGTCTGACTTCCCGACAAAATAAGCCCACTGCGTAGTTCGCGACAGGTTATGTTAATCTGTCGCGCATTTCTTCCGTCTGGAGACTCACCATGCATTTTGATATCGCCTGGCGCGAGGTAGATACCGTTCTTCTGGACATGGATGGCACGCTGCTCGACCTCGCTTTTGATAACTACTTCTGGCAAAAACTGGTGCCAGAAACCTATGGCGCAAAGCTGGGTATCACACCTCAGGCGGCGCAGGAAGCCATTCGTCAGGAGTACCATGCGGTACAACATACGCTAAACTGGTACTGTCTGGATTACTGGAGCGAACGTTTGAGTCTGGATATCCGTTCGATGACCAGCGAGCAGGGCCCGCGCGCCGTGCTGCGTGATGACACCATCCCTTTTCTCAACGCGCTTAAAGCGAGTGGGAAGCGACGTATTCTGCTGACCAACGCGCATCCGCATAACCTGGCGGTGAAGCTGGAACACACCGGTCTTGGCGAGCACCTTGATTTATTACTTTCCACCCATACATTTGGTTATCCGAAAGAGGATCAGCGGTTATGGCGGGCAGTTGAGAAACATACGGGTCTGGATGCCGAGCGCACGTTATTTATCGACGATAGCGAGCCCATTCTGGATGCCGCCGCCCACTTTGGGATCCGCTATTGCCTCGGTGTGACCAACCCCGACTCCGGCCTTGCGGAAAAGCAGTACCTGCGTCATCCCGCGCTTAACGATTACCGTCGTCTGATCCCCTCACTTCAGTGAAGGAGCGACCATGAAAGAGAAGCCTACCGAAGGCGTCAGGCTGGATAAATGGCTCTGGGCGGCGCGTTTTTATAAAACGCGTGCCGTCGCCCGAGAGATGATTGAAGGCGGCAAAGTTCACTATAACGGGCAGCGCAGTAAGCCCAGTAAAGTGGTTGAACTGAACGCCCTGCTGACGCTTCGCCAGGGAAACGACGAGCGCACCGTGGTGGTGAAAGGCATCACGGAGCAGCGACGTCCGGCCACGGAGGCCGTTACGCTCTATGAAGAGACGAAGGAAAGCATCGAGAAGCGCGAAAAAGTCGCCCTGGCGCGCAAACTGAATGCGCTGACCATGCCGCACCCGGACAGACGTCCGGATAAAAAAGAGCGGCGCGACCTGATGAGATTTAAATACGGCGACAGTGAATAACTGCCACCCCAAGAGAGAAAATTATGACTCAACACGATCAATTACATCGCTATTTGTTTGAAAACTACGCCGTGCGTGGCGAACTGGTCACCGTATCCGAAACGCTCGAACAGATCCTGGCAGGCCATAACTATCCGCAGCCGGTAAAAAACGTGCTGTCCGAACTGCTGGTCGCCACCAGCCTGCTGACCGCAACGCTGAAGTTTGAAGGCGATATCACCGTTCAGCTACAGGGTGATGGCCCGATGACACTGGCGGTAATCAACGGCAACAACCACCAGCAACTGCGCGGCGTCGCTCGCGTGCAGGGTGATATTCCGGCCGACGCTGACCTGAAGACGCTTATCGGTAACGGTTATCTGGTGATTACCATCAGCCCGGCCGAAGGCGAGCGCTATCAGGGTGTCGTCGGTCTGGAAGGCGATACGCTGGCGGCCTGCCTGGAAGATTACTTCCAGCGTTCCGAACAGCTGCCAACCCGTCTGATTATCCGTACCGGCGAATCCGACGGCAAGCCAGCGGCAGGCGGCATGTTGCTGCAGGTGATGCCAGCGCAGAACGCGCAGCCGGAAGATTTTGAGCACCTGGCGGCGCTGACCGACACCATCAAAGCCGAAGAGCTGTTCACGCTGCCGGCCAACGATGTGCTGTGGCGTCTGTATCACGAAGAGGAAGTCACCCTGTACGATCCTCAGGACGTAGAGTTCAAGTGCACCTGCTCACGCGAACGCTGCGCTGGCGCGCTGAAAACCCTGCCGGACGAAGAAATTAACAGCATCCTCGAAGAAGAAGGCGAAATTGATATGCATTGTGATTACTGCGGTAGTCACTATGTGTTCAATGCCATGGATATTGCAGAGATTCGCAATAACGCGGCACCGTCTGACCCGCAGGTTCACTAAGTTCTGAGCCTTTCCCGGCGTCACTTTGTTTGGCCGGGCTACAAACGATCGTAGCCCGGCTAAGCGCAGCGCCGCCGGGGAAAATCAGCGCCGATACTCCAGCACCACCGTCTCGTCCCCCAGCGTAATATCCTGCCACGCCTTCGGTTTCGAACCTAACGTCCCATCCTTCGCCGCCTGAAGCAGCTTCGTCTTGCTCACGCCGCGCGGCAGTGGCGCACTTGCCTTATATTCCCAGCCCTTTTCGCCCTGAGCAAAGACCAGCACGGTACGATCGCCAAAGGCATACAGCACCTGCTCTACTTTGCCATCACCGTTCAGATCCTGACTTACCAGCACGCAGCTATCGGCTTCGCTGCACGACTCTACCCGATAGCGTTGCTCACTCACCGCCGCCCAGAGCGCATTATCAGGCGGCGTGCTGCCCACAAGGATCGTCACGTTTTTTGCCAGTATCTCGGCGGTCAATTTTACCGTCGGACTGAGATCGCCACTCAGCAACCGCTTAAGCTGCTGCTGACGCTTCGCATCCTGGGTGAACGCTTTATCTTGCTGTAGCTCAAGTAGCGCCGCGCGACCGGGCTTGCCGCTGTGCGACAACATATACAGACTCACCTGGTCGGCAGTGATTTTACCACTATGGTAACGACTCATATGGCTGTTCACGCTGATACGCCAGCTATCCAGCACCGGGGTATAAAGCAGGAAAAGCAGCACGATACCCAGTAACGAGACCGCCAGATTGACCTGCCCTAAATGAGGTGAGGGATCATCACGGTGGCGTAGCAGGCCAATCAGATAGCCAACCGACCAGACCAACAGCACGACCACCACCAGCACGCCGTGCAGGCGATCCGGCGTCCAGCCATACTGCCCAATACGAACCCATAGCGCCCAGCCGGCAATCAGCACGTAGACCGGCGTCAGCATCACTGCCGCCTGAATCAACAGCCGCAGCGGACGCGGGTACCCGAGACGCGTGGCAGTAGGTTCCCAGACCATTGCGGTAAGCAGCAACTGCACAAACGCCAGCGCCGAGAGCAATGCCGCCGCAGAGAAGCGCTGGGAGATGGCCGTCACGCCTGCAAACGGCAGCGTCACCAGGAACAGCAGCGCCAGCAGCGAGACCAACGGCAGCAAGCCGATGGCAATCAGCGCCAGCAGCTTGTGGATAGCGGTAATCAGCCGTTCGTTCTGGCGTGCCAGGATCACCGTCAGTGCCGTCACCAAGCCGATGCAAACAAAGACAAACCACTGCGTATCGAAGAACAACCGCGAGAAGAAGGTGATATTAGCCAGCTCAAACAGTCCGCTCCAGAGCAGCAGAACCAGCCAGACCAGGCCGTTGGCAACGCCAATCAGCAGCAACGTCAGTACGTTTTGCCACTGCTGGGCATAAAAGTGCGCATATCTCGAGAGACCCGTCGCGGACTGAATACGGTATTGCAGCCACGGTAACGCCAGCAATGCCATCAGCAGCAGGCACCAGCCGTAGGTCCATAGCGCGTCATACTGCCGCCAATGGTCTTCCTCATTAAGGTTGAATTTTAGCCAGCCCCCCATTCCCAGTACGACAACCAGTACCACCGCCAACCAGCACCACAGTGCACGCTGTTTAAAAGAGACTACGGTGAAAAGCAGCACAGAGGAAAATGCCAGGCTTCCCGGCAAAGCGTAAAACATCCAGCCGCTGTCTTTCGGGATCAGATAAAGGGTCAGCAAATAGCACACCAGCCCTTGTACTATGCCGGTTAGCGCCATACCCCAGCGCGTTGTCGGTGAAAGAGGAGTCGCAGCATCCATTTCGATATTCCCATCCCAGAAGTGAAGAAAAAACGCGTTTTGCGCACCGATTAGAACGTTAAATGTAGATTTTGCTCAGCGTGGTGAATCGATTTTTTATCTGAAAGCATTACGTAATTTTCTTTCATAAATGCGATTAATTTCACATTTATGCTGTCCATTAAACCATTTTGTAACCATTTAAGAACATTCGTGCCAATTTTATGGCTTTTCCTGTCATAATCCGAGGCGCTTCGTGACAGGAGTCACAATGTTTTCGTAAGTAAGACGTTTGTCGGGATACGTAAATCTATGAGCCTGGTCGCGGTCAACACCCCTAAAATACCCATAGAATTTATAGCAGTACATATTGGCTAAGGAGCAGTGAAATGCGCAACGGTATAACCCCGCAGGACCTCAAGGCTTATGGTATTAACGACGCACAGGATATCGTCTACAACCCCGATTACGATACATTGTATCAAGAAGAACTCGATCCTAACCTGGAAGGTTATGAGCGCGGTGTCTTAACGAATCTGGGCGCAATTTCTGTCGACACCGGTATCTTTACCGGCCGTTCTCCGAAGGACAAATATATCGTTCGCGACGACACCACGCGCGACACGGTATGGTGGTCTGATAAGGGTAACGGAAAAAATGACAACAAGCCTCTGTCACCTGAAATCTGGCAACATCTTAAAGGCCTGGTCTCCCAGCAGCTTTCCGGCAAGCGCCTGTTTATCGTCGACGCCTACTGCGGCGCGAACGAAGACACCCGCCTGTCCGTCCGCTTTATTACCGAAGTCGCCTGGCAGGCGCACTTCGTGAAGAACATGTTTATCCGCCCAACCGATGAAGAACTGAAGACGTTCAAACCAGACTTCATCGTGATGAACGGCGCAAAATGCACTAACCCACAGTGGAAAGAGCAGGGTCTCAACTCGGAAAACTTTGTCGCGTTTAACCTGACAGAGCGCATCCAGCTGATTGGCGGGACCTGGTACGGCGGCGAAATGAAAAAAGGGATGTTCTCTATCATGAACTACCTGCTGCCGCTGCAGGGTATCGCTTCCATGCACTGCTCGGCGAACGTCGGCGAGAAAGGCGACGTGGCGGTCTTCTTTGGCCTGTCCGGTACCGGTAAAACCACCCTCTCCACCGATCCGAAACGTCGTCTGATTGGCGATGACGAACACGGCTGGGACGACGACGGCGTGTTTAACTTTGAAGGCGGCTGCTACGCGAAGACCATCAAACTCTCCGAAGCCGCTGAGCCCGATATCTATCACGCGATCCGCCGCGATGCGCTGCTAGAAAACGTGGTGGTGCTGGCCGATGGTACTATCGACTTTAACGACGGTTCCAAAACGGAAAACACCCGCGTCTCTTACCCGATTTACCACATCGACAATATCGTGAAGCCGGTGTCGAAAGCGGGCCATGCCACCAAGGTTATCTTCCTGACCGCCGATGCATTCGGGGTTCTGCCGCCGGTATCGCGCCTCACCGCCGATCAGACGCAGTACCATTTCCTGTCTGGCTTCACCGCGAAGCTGGCGGGTACCGAGCGCGGCGTCACTGAGCCGACCCCAACCTTCTCCGCCTGCTTCGGCGCAGCCTTCCTGTCGCTGCACCCGACGCAGTACGCAGAAGTGCTGGTAAAACGCATGCAGGCTGCAGGCGCACAGGCTTACCTGGTGAATACCGGCTGGAACGGCACTGGCAAACGTATCTCTATCCAGAATACGCGCGCGATTATCGATGCCATCCTCGACGGCTCTCTGGACAACGCAGAAACCTTCACCCTGCCAATGTTCGACCTGCAGATCCCAACGGCACTGCCGGGCGTAGACACCCACATCCTCGACCCGCGCAGCACCTACGGTTCGCCGGAGCAGTGGCAGGAAAAAGCCCAGGCGCTGGCGAAGCTGTTTATTGAGAACTTCGAGAAGTACACCGATACCCCGGCAGGCGCCGCGCTGGTGAGCGCAGGGCCGAAGCTGTAATTAACGCTGAATTGACCTACCTGGCGTTTGTAGGCCGGATAAGGCGTTTACGCCGCCATCCGGCAATCGGCATCGAATCGCCTGATGGCGCTACGCTTATCAGGCCTACAAGACCCGCATCGTAGCCCGGCCAAGCGAAGCGCCGCCGGGACAGCACGCCGCACCATACAAACAAAAACCGCCGGGGTCTCCCCCAGCGGTTTTTTTTAGCTCTCTTTCGTCGGCGTTTGCGGACGACTTCCCGGCACCGGCAGCCAGGCGCGTATCAGCAACCCGCCGCGTTCGCTGGTATCAAGCTCCAGTATCCCGTTGTGGTTATCGATAATACGCTGCACGATGGCCAGCCCCAGACCCGTTCCGCTGATGGTACGGGCGCTATCGCCACGGACAAACGGCTGGAACAGGTGCTTACGCTGCTCGGGTTTAATCCCTGGGCCATCGTCTTCCACCTGGAACCAGGCGCGATGCGCTTCACGACCGCTGCTGACTTTAATCCAGCCGTTGCCGTAACGCGCGGCGTTCACCACCATATTGGCCAGCGCACGCTTGATAGACAGCGGATGCACCCTAACCGGGATCTCATCGTCGAACAATGCAGTATCAATTTCGCGCTCGTAGCCGCTTTCCGCGGCGATCACTTCACCCAGCACCGTGTTGAGGTCGATAGACTCCAGCGGCATCTCCTGACCGGTACGCAGATAGTCAATAAACTGCTCGATGATGGCGTTGCACTCTTCAATATCTTTATTGATAGATTCGGCAAGATAACCATCTTCTTCGCCCATCATCTCCGTCGCCAGACGAATACGCGTTAGCGGCGTGCGAAGGTCGTGGCTAACACCGGCCATCAGCAACGTACGGTCGTCAGAAAGCTGCTTCACGCCCGCGGCCATATGGTTAAAGGCTCGGGTGACCGAACGTACCTCAGACGCGCCGTATTCACGCAGCGGCGGAGGAATAATGCCTTTCCCGACCTGAAGCGCGGCGTGCTCCAGGTCGACCAGGGGTCGGTTCTGGATGCGGATAAACAGCCATGCGCCGCCTATCGCCAACAGCATAATCGCCAGGGTATAGCGGAAGAGCGGAGAGAAGTCTCCCTGATGGATTTCAGTTAACGGCACGCGCACCCAGATATTGGGCGACAGCCAGGTCTTCAACCAGACCACCGGGGAGCTTTTATTAACTTCAACCCGAACTTCAGTCGGCCCGCCCAGCTGCTGGGCCATCTGCTGACTTAAGAACTCGTAGTGTTGAGCCCAGCGTAAACCGGCCTCTTCAGCGGCTTCATCGGAATAGAGTGAGATACCCAGTTCACGATAGATCTCGCGGCGAAATGCCGGCGGCACGACAAGCTGCGTGCCGTCTTCCAGCTGCAGTTTATCGGTCATCAGCATACGCACTTCGTAGGCTAAGACTTTATTAAACTGCTGCAGGCTTGGCAAAATCGCGAAGTTCAGCACCACAAGATAGGTTGTCACCAGGCTGACGAACAGCAGGGTGACAATCAACAGTAACGTGCGGGCAAACGAACTTCGAGGCGAGAAGCGAAGTCGCCTCATGCTTTAGAACCGTCCGGGACGAACACGTAGCCCAGACCCCAAACGGTCTGAATGTAGCGAGGGTGAGCCGGATCTTCTTCCACCATGCGGCGCAGGCGAGAAATCTGCACGTCGATGGAACGTTCCATTGCCGAGTATTCGCGACCACGGGCCAGGTTCATCAGCTTATCACGAGACAGCGGCTCACGCGGGTGGCTGACCAGCGCTTTCAGTACCGCGAACTCACCGCTGGTGAGTGGCATAGGCTCATCTTCGCGGAACATTTCGCGAGTACCGAGGTTCAGCTTAAACTTACCGAAGGCGATAACCGCTTCTTCCTGAGAAGGCGCGCCCGGCAGTTCATTCGCCTGACGACGCAGCACCGCACGAATACGGGCCAGCAGTTCACGCGGGTTGAACGGTTTCGGAATGTAATCGTCGGCGCCGATTTCCAGGCCCACGATACGGTCAACTTCTTCCCCTTTCGCCGTCACCATGATGATCGGCATCGGGTTGCTCTGGCTACGCAGACGACGGCAGATAGACAGGCCATCTTCGCCAGGCAGCATTAAATCCAGAACCATCAGATGGAATGATTCACGAGTCAGTAATCGGTCCATCTGTTCGGCGTTAGCTACGCTTCGAACCTGGAAACCCTGCTCGGTCAGATAACGTTCCAGCAGCGCACGCAGGCGCATATCGTCATCCACAACAAGAATCTTATAATTCTCTTGCATTGTTTTTACTCCCAAAGGTTCGCAACAATTATTCAGCATGTATTCTCAAAAAAGCCTGCGCTTCCGACCAGCTAAATCTGGTATAAATTCCAGGCTAAATTGTTACAAAGCATATTTAACAGCGAGTTAAGTATACAATGAATCTTAATACACATTATTTATTCTGTCGGCATACTCGCGTAATACGTATTGTGCGTATTCTTTCCTCGGCAGCAGGTAAGCACGGAACATGAAAACACAGTTGATCACCCGTGAAGGGTACGAAAAGCTCAAAAAAGAGATGGATTATCTCTGGCGCGAAGAGCGCCCGGAGGTCACAAAGAAGGTGACCTGGGCCGCAAGCCTTGGCGATCGCAGTGAGAATGCTGACTACCAGTATAATAAGAAACGCTTAAGAGAGATTGACCGGCGCGTTCGTTATTTGACCAAATGCCTGGAGAATCTGCGCATTGTCGATTATTCACCGCAGCAGGAAGGCAAAGTCTTTTTCGGCGCCTGGGTTGAGATAGAAAACGACGACGGCGACACCAAGCGTTTTCGCATCGTCGGCTACGATGAGATTTTTGGTCGTAAGGACTATATCTCCATCGATTCGCCAATGGCCCGCGCGCTGCTGAAAAAAGAGGTCGGCGATCTGGCGGTGGTCAACACCCCGGCTGGCGAAGCGAGCTGGTATGTGAATGAGATCGAATACGTAAAATAAGTCCGGAACAATCCGAAGCCCCTGTTGATGACTGGCATTTTTGCCAGTCAATCCGTATAACTGTCCCTTGATTTTATGACCTAACAGTGAAACCAAGCCATGATGAATGATTCGCTCTGCCGCATTATTGCGGGTGAACTTCAGGCCAGAGCCGAACAGGTGGAAGCCGCCGTTCGCCTGCTTGATGAAGGGAACACCGTGCCGTTTATTGCACGTTATCGTAAGGAAATCACCGGCGGACTGGATGATACGCAGCTGCGTAATCTGGAAACCCGCCTCGGGTATCTGCGTGAGCTGGAAGACCGCCGTCAGGTCATTCTGAAATCCATCGGTGAGCAAGGTAAGCTGACCGAGGCGCTGGAAAAAGCCATCAACGGCACGCTCAACAAAACCGAGCTCGAAGACCTTTACTTACCGTATAAACAGAAGCGCCGCACCCGCGGGCAGATTGCCATTGAAGCGGGCCTTGAGCCGCTGGCCGACCTGCTGTGGAGCGAGCCGTCCCACGACCCGGAAACCGAAGCCGCCAAATTTGTCGATGCCGATAAGGGCATTGCGGACACCAAAGCCGCCCTCGACGGCGCGCGCTATATCCTGATGGAGCGCTTCGCGGAAGACGCGGGCCTGCTGGCAAAAGTGCGTGACTATCTGTGGAAGAACGCCCACCTGGTCGCCAAAGTGGTCAGCGGCAAAGAAGAGGAAGGCGCCAAGTTCCGCGACTACTTCGACCACCACGAACCGATTTCAACCACCCCTTCCCACCGCGCGCTGGCGATGTTCCGCGGGCGTAACGAAGGCGTGCTGCAACTCTCTCTCAACGCCGACCCGCAGTTCGACGAGCCGCCGAAAGAGAGCTACTGCGAACAAATTATTATCGACCACCTCGGCCTGCGCCTGAACAACGCCCCGGCGGACAGCTGGCGTAAAGGCGTGGTGAGCTGGACCTGGCGTATCAAGGTGCTGATGCACCTCGAAACCGAACTGATGGGCACCGTGCGCGAACGTGCGGAAGATGAAGCCATTAAGGTCTTCGCCCGCAACCTGCACGACCTGCTGATGGCCGCACCGGCTGGCCTGCGTGCGACTATGGGCCTCGATCCCGGCCTGCGTACCGGCGTTAAAGTCGCGGTGGTCGACGGTACCGGTAAACTGGTCGCTACCGACACCATCTATCCGCATACCGGTCAGGCCGCAAAAGCAGCGGTTGTCGTCGCCGCGCTGTGCGAAAAACACAACGTCGAGCTGGTGGCTATCGGTAACGGAACGGCGTCTCGCGAAACCGAGCGCTTCTTCCTCGACGTACAGCAGCAGTTCCCGAAAGTCACCGCCCAGAAGGTGATCGTCAGCGAAGCGGGCGCATCCGTCTACTCGGCCTCCGAACTGGCGGCGCTGGAGTTCCCGGACCTCGACGTTTCCCTGCGCGGCGCGGTATCTATCGCCCGTCGTTTACAAGATCCGCTGGCAGAGCTGGTGAAAATCGACCCGAAATCCATCGGGGTCGGTCAGTATCAGCACGACGTGAGCCAGACCCAGCTGGCGCGTAAGCTCGATGCGGTGGTGGAAGACTGCGTAAACGCCGTCGGCGTAGACCTGAACACCGCCTCCGTGCCGCTGCTGACCCGCGTGGCGGGCCTGACGCGCATGATGGCACAGAACATCGTCGCCTGGCGTGATGAGAACGGTCAGTTCCAGAACCGCCAGCAGCTGCTGAAGGTGAGCCGTCTGGGGCCAAAAGCGTTTGAGCAGTGCGCGGGCTTCCTCCGTATTAACCACGGCGACAACCCGCTGGATGCCTCAACCGTTCACCCGGAAGCCTATCCAGTGGTCGAGCGAATTCTGGCCGCCACGCAGCAGGCGCTGAAGGATTTAATGGGCAATAGCAACGAGCTCAAAAGTCTGAAAGCCTCCGAGTTCACCGACGAGCGTTTCGGTGTGCCAACCGTTACCGACATCATCAAAGAGCTGGAGAAACCGGGCCGCGATCCACGTCCTGAGTTCAAAACCGCGAAGTTCGCCGACGGTGTGGAAACCATGAACGACCTGCTGCCGGGGATGATCCTCGAAGGCGCCGTCACCAACGTCACCAACTTTGGCGCGTTCGTGGATATTGGCGTGCATCAGGATGGTCTGGTGCATATCTCTTCGCTGGCGGATAAATTCGTCGAAGACCCACACACCGTGGTGAAAGCGGGCGATATCGTCAAAGTGAAGGTGCTGGAAGTTGATTTGCAGCGTAAGCGTATTGCGCTGACCATGCGTCTTGACGAACAACCGGGCGAAACCAACGCCCGTCGCGGCGGCGGCAACGATCGCAGCCAGGGCAACAACCGCCCGGCCGCGAAAGCGGCAAAACCGCGCGGTCGCGAAGCGCAACCGGCAGGCAACAGCGCCATGATGGACGCGCTGGCAGCCGCCATGGGCAAAAAACGCTAAATAGTAACAGGTAGCCCGGCCGAGCATAGCGACGCCGGGAAAGGCTCCAGAGCTCCCGGGTCGGCGTTAAAACGCCTCGCCCGGGCTACCGCAATATATCTCACCCTATCGTTCGTTCTTTATAGGCTTTTAATAATAAGCCTCATCATGTTTTATTTTATTAACCAATGAAACTTTAATTAAACATTAAGCGAAGAAAGTAATATTTAATTCATTCATAGCTACAATACGTTGCTTGCGTCATATCAAAAAAAGTGCAAATTCCGCTCGAATTTCTCGCCGATCGCATAATATGTATTGATGATAAAAACCATTCTCATTATCATCATATTCAGTAAGCTTTATTCCTTTATTCTGTGACGATGCCCCAGTTGCCGCCAGGCAGCGCGCGGGTTCCCTCTCGTTCAGCTAGCGATATATAAGTAGGTTCTATGCAATTTACACCTGATACTGCGTGGAAGATTGTCGGTTTCTCCCGCGAAATTAGCCCAGCCTATCGTCAGAAACTGCTGTCACTGGGTATGCTGCCGGGATCGTCATTTAATGTGGTTCGCGTTGCGCCACTCGGCGACCCTATTCATATTGAAACCCGTCGCGTTAGCCTGGTATTGCGTAAAAAAGATCTCGCGCTTATTGAATTAGAAGCCGTCGCGCAATAACCCCAGCCCGGTACTAAGAGTCTGAAATATGAAAAAATTAACCATTGGTTTAATTGGTAATCCTAATTCCGGCAAGACAACCTTATTTAACCAGCTTACCGGCGCGCGCCAGCGCGTGGGCAACTGGGCCGGGGTTACGGTTGAGCGTAAAGAAGGCGCGTTCGCCACCACCGATCACCAGGTCACCCTCGTCGACCTGCCTGGCACCTACTCGCTGACCACCATTTCATCGCAAACCTCGCTGGATGAGCAGATCGCCTGCCACTATATTCTGAGTGGCGACGCCGACCTGCTGATTAACGTGGTCGATGCCTCCAACCTGGAACGTAACCTCTACCTGACGCTACAGCTGCTTGAACTGGGCATTCCGTGCGTGGTCGCGTTGAACATGCTCGACATTGCCGAGAAACAGCAAATCCGTATCGACGTAGATGCGCTCTCGGCGCGCCTCGGCTGTCCGGTTGTGCCGCTGGTCTCTACCCGCGCCCGCGGAATCGAAGCACTGAAAATGGCCATTGACCGCCATCAGGGCAACCAACCGATTGAGCTGGTGCACTACCCGCAGCCGCTGCTACGCGAAGCCGATAAACTGGCGAAAGAGATGGCGCAGGAGATCCCTGAACGCCAGCGCCACTGGCTGGGCATGCAGATGCTCGAAGGCGATATCTATAGCAGTGCCTACGCTGGCGATGCTGCGCACAAGCTGGACGTCTCCCTGGCGCATCTGAGAGAAGAGATGGACGACCCGGCGCTGCATATCGCCGACGCTCGCTACCAAAGCATCGCCGCGATTTGCGACGCCGTCAGCAATACCCTGACCGCTGAGCCAAGCCGCTTCACCGCCGCGCTGGACAAAATCGTCCTCAACCGCGTGTTGGGTCTGCCGATTTTCCTGTTCGTCATGTACCTGATGTTCTTACTCGCTATCAACATCGGTGGCGCGCTGCAGCCGATCTTTGACGGCGGTTCCGTCGCTATCTTTATTCACGGCATTCAGTGGATTGGCTACCAGCTTCACTTCCCGGACTGGCTGACCGTTTTCCTGGCGCAGGGTATCGGTGGCGGTATCAACACCGTGCTGCCGCTCGTGCCGCAAATCGGCATGATGTACCTGTTCCTCTCCTTCCTTGAAGACTCCGGATACATGGCGCGCGCCGCGTTCGTCATGGACCGCCTGATGCAGTCTCTGGGTCTGCCGGGTAAATCCTTTGTGCCGCTGATCGTCGGCTTCGGCTGTAACGTACCGTCGGTGATGGGCGCACGTACACTGGACGCCCCGCGTGAGCGTCTGATGACCATCATGATGGCGCCGTTTATGTCCTGCGGCGCGCGTCTGGCTATCTTCGCCGTCTTCGCCGCCGCCTTCTTCGGCCAGGGCGGCGCGCTGGTGGTCTTCTCCCTGTACGTGCTGGGGATCGTTATCGCTATCCTGACCGGCCTGATGCTCAAATACACCATTATGCGCGGTGAAGCGTCACCGTTTGTGATGGAGCTGCCGGTGTACCACGTACCGCATATTAAGAGCCTGATTATCCAGACCTGGCAGCGCCTTAAAGGCTTCGTACTTCGTGCCGGTAAAGTTATCGTTATCGTCAGTATCTTCCTGAGCGCGCTGAACAGTTTCTCCTTCAGCGGCAAAATCGTCGACAACATCAATGACTCCGCGCTGGCCTCCGTCAGCCGGGCGATCACCCCGGTGTTTAAACCGATTGGCGTGCATGACGATAACTGGCAGGCCACCGTGGGTCTGTTTACCGGGGCGATGGCGAAAGAAGTGGTGGTCGGTACGCTGAACACCCTCTACACCGCCGAAAACATCCAGAACGAAGAGTTTAATCCGCAGGAATTTAGCCTCGGTGAAGAGCTGCTGGCTGCGGCTGATGAAACCTGGCAGGGCCTGAAAGACACCTTCAGCCTGAGCGTACTGGCCAACCCAATCGAAGCCAGCAAGGGCGACGGTGAGATGGAAACCGGGGCGATGGGCGTGATGAGCAGTAAATTCGGCAGCGCGGCGGCCGCCTACAGCTACCTGATTTTCGTTCTGCTCTATATTCCGTGCATCTCGGTAATGGGAGCCATTGCCCGTGAGTCGAGCCGTGGCTGGATGTCCTTCTCCATTCTGTGGGGCCTGAATATCGCCTACTCGCTTTCTACGTTGTACTACCAGACGGTAAGCTTCAGCCAGCACCCACGCTACAGCCTGGTATGCATCCTGGCAGTGATTCTGTTCAACGTCGTGGTGATTGGTCTGCTGCGCCGTGCCCGTAGCCGGGTGGATGTCTCCCTGCTGGCCACGCGTAAAACCCCGACATCCTGCTGCTCTAGCCCAGCAGGCGATTGTCACTAGGAGTCAACATGGCATCATTGATTGAAGTACGCGATATGCTGGCATTGCAGGGACGCATGGAAGCCTCACAGCTCAGCGCCCAACTGCATACGCCGCAGGCGCTGATCGATGCCATGCTGAACCGCCTGGAAGCCATGGGGAAAGTCATGAAAATTGACGAAGAACCTGATGGATGTCTGACCGGCAGTTGTAAAAGCTGCCCGGAAGGAAAAGCCTGCCTACGTCAGTGGTGGGCGCTGCGTTAAGACGGTCCCCCCGACGCTGCAACCAGCGTCGGGGATCAACACGAAAGATTATTTGTAGACGTCCGCGTTACCGTGAACGGTTTTCTCGTTTTTCTCACCGGCGATGATAACGTAGTACTTCCCGCCCATTTCATCGGCTTTTTTCGACAGATCCTGCTTGGCATCCATTGGCGACGTCGTACGCGAGGTGGTGATGTTGCCGATTTTCGTCAGGTTCATCTTAGCCACGTCATCTTTCTGAATCTCCTTAGCAGCAAACGCACCAAACGACAGGGAGCCAATCACCAGAGATGCAACAATACCTGTAACAAATTTCATAGCCTCTACTCTCCTTAAGGTTGTTATTTGCGCTGCGCGGTGAGCAGGATAATCACCTACGGCAACAGCTTAAGTATTGCTATGAATTCCACTTTTACCATCTCAGAGCAGAATTAATTCTTAATCCGCGCTTTCAATGCCACCAGCGGTTCGCAAAACGCCTGCGGATGCGAGATAAACGGTGCATGAGCCGCTTTATCAAAAATAAGCGATTCACTCTGCGGCCACAGGGTATCCAGTATGGGCACAATTTTGCGCGGCACCAAGCCATCGAGCCTGCCGTAAAGACGCAGGAACGGCATCGTCAGCCCGGCTAACGGCTGGCGTAGGTCTGCCGTTTTCAGGATCTCCAGCCCGCCGTTCAGGACCTCTGGCGACGGCATAGGCAACGACAGCACCGCCTGCTTCAGCGCACGAGCATCCTGACGCGCGCTTTCGGTTCCCATCGTTTGCAACGCCAGGAAACGCTCAACGGTACGTTGGAAATCCTCGCTAAGCTGCTGCTGGAATCCACTTAGTACCTCGGGTTTAATGCCGGGCCAATCCTCATGCGCACTAAAGCAGGGCGATGAAGCCACGGTGACCAGCGCGGAGACCCGTTCAGGATGCTGCAATGCCACCTGGCTTGCCACCAGCCCGCCCAGACTCCAGCCAAGCCAGATAGCCTGTTCAGGGGCTTTTTCCAGCACATGCGCGGCCATTTCGGCAAGCGATAACGCCCCAAAACCTTCGCTGCGACCGTAGCCCGGTAGGTCGACCAGATGCAGCGTAAAATGCGCGCCTAATTCCGCCGTGATGCAATCCCAGACCTGGGCATTCAGCCCCCATCCGTGCAGCAGCACAAGATGACAATTTCCTTCGCCCGTGGTTTGCCACCAGATGTCGTTCATCAGCTATCGTTCTCGTTTTATCAGTTCAGGAGGCGATTATGCTAACAGTCCACGGCTCGTGCTGGCTATGCAAAATGCCGCTGGCGCTACCAGCGTGGGGTATCTGCTCCCGCTGCACCCGCGCGGTCACGCTCCACATTTGTCTCTGCCCACAGTGCGGTTTACCTTCGGCTGACAGCAACGTCCCCTGCGGGCGCTGCCTGCAAAAACCACCGCCCTGGCAACGCCTGATCGCGATTAACGACTATCAACCTCCGCTCAGCACGTTGATTCATCACTTCAAATTTAGCGGCCAACCAGAGCTGGCTCCTGTACTGGCGCGCCTGCTGCTGCTGGCTGTGCGGCAAAACGCCACGCGGCCTATGCCGCAACAGCTTATCAGCGTGCCGCTGTGGCAGCGCCGTCACTGGCGGCGGGGGTATAACCAGAGCGAGCTACTCTGCCAGGCGCTGGCAAAATGGCTGCCTTGTGAATTCAACTCGCGAGCGCTCACCCGTACCCGCCCGACAGCCACGCAGCATCAGCTCAACGCACGGCTGCGCAAGCAGAACCTGAAAAATGCGTTCCAGCTTGAATTACCGGTTCAAGGTCGCCATATGGTTGTTGTGGATGATGTGGTCACTACGGGCAGCACCGTTGCCGAGATTTCCCGGCTTCTTTTGCGAAATGGCGCGGCGAGCGTTCAGGTATGGTGTCTGTGTCGCACCTTGTAGACCCCCATCGATGGGCGTATTATAACCAACTAAAGTAGTCAACTATTAGGTCAAAGCTATGATCCGTATTTCCGATACTGCGCAAGCGCACTTTGCCAAACTTCTGCAAAATCAGGAAGAAGGGACACAAATCCGTGTATTTGTGATTAACCCTGGTACGCCTAACGCAGAATGCGGCGTTTCTTATTGCCCGCCGGATGCGGTGGAAGCAAGTGATACTGCCCTGAAATTTGAACAGCTCACCGCCTATGTCGACGAGCTGAGCGCTCCGTATCTGGAAGATGCGGAAATTGATTTCGTCACCGATCAGTTGGGTTCTCAGCTGACCCTGAAAGCGCCAAACGCGAAAATGCGTAAAGTGTCCGACGACGCCCCGCTGATGGAGCGCGTTGAATACATGCTGCAGTCGCAGGTTAACCCTCAGTTGGCTGGCCACGGTGGCCGCGTGTCGCTGATGGAAATCACCGACGACGGCTACGCCATTCTGCAATTCGGCGGCGGCTGTAACGGTTGTTCAATGATTGATGTCACCCTGAAAGACGGTATCGAAAAGCAGCTGCTGGCCGAATTCCCGGAACTGAAAGGCGTGCGCGATCTGACCGAGCACCAGCGCGGCGAGCACTCTTACTACTAAGTTAGCTTTGTGCTCGTCCCGGCGGCGCTTCGCTTGGCCGGGCTACAAACGAGCGCGATTCTCACTGGCAGCCCGGGCGAGGCGTTTACGTCGACCCCGGGGAAATCTCCGTTCTACCCATGTTACCGTGCAACATTCCTCGCAAATTTCCGCTCGAAGCAGTGCAATAACCCTACCAATAATTTGACTACCGTCGCAGATTTCACATTTCCATGCATGGGGTTATTCTCAACCTCTACATGTTACCCGTATCATCGCAACACACACCACCGCGTTAAATAAATAGCCAGCTATTCTTTGCTGAGTCATACAACATCAAGGTGGCGTGGAGAAGTCAGTACCTATTCCCTCTGTAGGGGCAATTGGACATTGTCGCAACACCAGTGACGTTACCCATAACAAATTAAAGGCTGGATAAATTATGCCATTAATCATCGTAGCTATCGGGGTTATCCTCTTATTACTGCTGATGATCCGTTTCAAAATGAACGGGTTTATCGCTCTGGTTCTGGTGGCTCTGGCCGTCGGATTAATGCAGGGTATGCCCCTGGACAAAGTTATCGTCTCCATCAAAAACGGCGTCGGCGGCACCCTCGGCAGCCTGGCGCTGATTATGGGCTTCGGCGCCATGCTCGGTAAGATGCTGGCAGACTGCGGCGGCGCGCAGCGTATCGCCACTACCCTTATCGACAAATTTGGTCGTAAGCACATTCAGTGGGCCGTCGTACTGACTGGCTTCACCGTCGGCTTCGCGCTGTTCTATGAAGTGGGCTTCGTGCTGCTGCTGCCGCTGGTGTTCACCATCGCCGCAAACGCGCGTATTCCGCTGCTGTACGTGGGTGTGCCAATGGCCGCTGCGCTCTCCGTAACCCACGGCTTCCTGCCGCCGCACCCGGGCCCAACTGCTATCGCCACCATCTTCCACGCGGATATGGGTAAAACCCTGCTGTACGGTACGCTGCTGGCTATCCCGACCGTTATCCTGGCGGGCCCGGTCTACGCGCGCTGCCTGAAAAGCATCGACAAACCCATCCCGGAAGGTCTGCACAACCCGAAAACCTTCACCGATGCAGAGATGCCATCCTTCGGCGTGAGCGTCTGGACCTCTTTGGTGCCGGTCATCCTGATGGCGCTGCGCGCTATCGCTGAGATGGTGCTGCCAAAAGGCCACGCCCTGCTGCCTGCCGCTGAATTCTTCGGCGACCCGGTAATGGCGACCCTGATTGCGGTGCTGATTGCTATCTTCACCTTCGGCCTGAACCGTGGCCGTTCAATGGATGACATCAATGACACGCTGATCTCCTCCATTAAAATTATCGCCATGATGCTGCTGATCATCGGCGGTGGCGGTGCCTTTAAGCAGGTACTGGTCGACTCCGGCGTTGATAAGTACATCGCGTCTATCATGCACGAGTCCAACGTTTCTCCGCTGTTTATGGCCTGGTCTATTGCCGCCGTACTGCGTATTGCGCTGGGTTCAGCCACCGTTGCAGCCATCACCGCTGGCGGTATCGCCGCGCCACTGATTGCCACCACCGGGGTTAGCCCTGAGCTGATGGTTATCGCCGTCGGTTCTGGCTCCGTTATCTTCTCTCACGTGAACGATCCAGGTTTCTGGCTGTTCAAAGAGTACTTCAACCTGACTATCGGCGAGACCATCAAGTCCTGGTCGATGCTGGAAACCATTATCTCGGTTTGCGGTCTGGTGGGTTGTTTGCTGCTGGGGATGGTGGTGTAACACCACGAACTCTCGATACAAAAATGCCGGGCTTGCCCCGGCATTTTTATTGGTAGGCCTGAAAAGCGTAGCGCCATCAGGCAATGACGGCGCACACCGCCGGATGGCGGCGTTGCCTTATCCGGCCTACAACTCATTGCTCGGCCGGGTTACTTCTTCTTACTCGCCGCCTTCCGGCGCTTGTCCAAATCTTTAATCAGCTTGTTCACCCCATCATCGGCAAACATCGCTTCCAGCGACGTGGTGAGCTTGCGCCGCCAGTTCGGGTATTCGGAGCTGGTACCGGGGATGTTGACCGGGCTGGACATCTGCAGCCAGTCTTCCGGCTGAAGCCCCAGCAGCGCGCTGTTGCTGTCCGCAATATAGCGCTGCATCCCGCGACTCAGCGTTGCCGTCATCGCCATCAGTGACGCCTTATGCCCCGCACGTTTCGGCAGCGTGCCGTACTTGTGCAATGCGTCCAGCAGCCCCTGCTTCGCCAGTTCACGATCCTGGTACAGCCCGCGCAGTACGTCAGCGTCAGGGTAAAGCCCAAGCTGATTGCCGAGCGTCAGGTCGCCGCTTTCCCAATAACCCCGCAGCGTTGGCAGGTCGTGGGTGGTTGCCACGGCCATCGACTGCTCCGGATAGGCTTTTGGTGCGCGGAAATTCTTCTCGCTGTCGTTTTCGAAATAGAGCACCTTGTACGAGTAAACCCCGCTCTTACGCAGTTTACCCACAATCTCCACCGGCACGGTGCCGAGGTCTTCACCAATCACCATACAACGATGACGTTTACTCTCCAGCGCCAGAATCGACAGCAATGCATCGACCGGATACTGCACGTAAGCGCCGTGATCGGCGGTTTCACCGTACGGGATCCACCACAAACGCAGCACCGACATCACGTGGTCGATACGCAGCGCGCCGCAGTTCTTCATGTTAGCGCGCAGCAGTTCAATAAACGGCTCATAGGCGCGTGCGGCGATGATATGCGGATCCATCGGCGGCAGGCCCCAGTTCTGTCCCAGCGGGCCGAGGATATCCGGCGGCGCGCCTACGGAGGCTTTAAGGCAATACAGCTCGCGGTCGCACCAGGTTTCCGCGCCACCTTCAGCCACACCCACCGCCAGGTCGCGGTAGAGGCCAATCGGCATGGCACCGCGCTGGCTGGTCTCCCAGCAGTCGGCAAACTGGGTATAGGCTAGCCACTGTAGCCACAGGTAGAAATCCACGTCGTCGGCGTGCTTTTTGCAGAACGCCTGCACTTCCGGGCTTTCAATCGTCTGATACGCCTTCGGCCAGGCCGGCCAGCCCCAGCGGAGTTTATCTTCTTTCACCTGATGGGCGTGCAGCGCGTCATACGCCGCCTGCCAGTAGAGGCTCTCCCCTTCTTTATCGACAAAGTAGCGGAAGGTCGCCATCTGCTCATCGTGACGTTTGGCAAAGCGTTTCCACGCCATACGCAGCGCCGTCATTTTCAGCTCGGTCACCGCGGTGTAGTCCACCTGCTCCACGTCGCGTGCCGCTTGCAGCTTTTTCTGGGTTGCCGGCAGCGTCCACCACGCCTGCGCCTCTTCGCTCAGCGCGAAGTCTTCCACGGCGTTCACGTCGATATAGATAACGTTCATCCAGCGGCGTGAAGACGGGCTGTACGGGCTGGCGCTTTCCGGGTTGGCCGGATAGAGCGCATGAATCGGGTTGAGGCCGATAAACGACCCGCCGCGCTTCGCCACTTCTGGCAGCATCGCCTTCAGGTCGCCGAAGTCGCCGATACCCCAGTTCTTCTCCGAACGCAGGGTATAGAGCTGCACGCAGGCACCCCACAGCTTTTTCGCCTCTTTCAGCGGCTGCGGTTCGTAGCAGCGCTCAGGAGCAATAATCGTCCGGCAGTGCCAGCGCTGATCGCCCTGGGTCAAGGTTAACGAGTGATACCCTTCCGGTAGCCGGGTTGGCAGGCTGAGCGTTTTACCGCCCGTCGCCTGGCCGTGATACTGCTTGCCTTCTTCGGTGGTGAGGATCCAGCTAAACTCGCCCTTCCCCTCCACCGCCAGCGTCATCTTCTTACCATACGTCCAGACCATCACGTTGGGTATCGGCGTGGCCGCCACATCCGCGGCGGCGATATGATGCATTGCGTCAAGCAAACGCCGTTTGGTGTCGGCACCAATAGACTGCGGCTTGCCGTGGGCATTGATGTAATTTGGGCTAATACCCGCCGCTAGCGCGGCATTATCGAGGCGTTTGCTCTCCATGGCCTGTCCTTAGCGTTTTGCCTGCCAGATACGTTTCTGATAATCGCGGATAGAACGGTCAGAGCTGAACATGCCGCAGCGAGCGGTGTTCAGGATTGCCGCACGGGTCCACGCTTCCTGGTCGCGGTAGAGCACATCCACCTGTTTCTGCGCTTCAACATAAGCCGCAAAGTCTGCCATCACCAGGTACGGGTCACCGCCCTGCTTACCGATGCTGTGCAGCATCTGGTCGAAAGCGTGCTTGTCGCCGTCGCTGTATTTGCCGCTTTCCAGCTCTTTGAGCACCGCGTCCAGCAGCTTGTCGGCTTTACGCCATTTCAGCGGATCGTAGCCTTTGGCTTTGAGTGCTTTCACCTGCTCGACGGTATGGCCGAAGATGAAGATGTTCTCAGAGCCCACCTGCTCAGCGATCTCCACGTTCGCACCGTCCAGCGTCCCCACGGTCAGCGCGCCGTTGAGCGCCAGCTTCATGTTGCCGGTACCGGAGGCTTCTTTACCCGCCGTAGAAATCTGTTCAGAGACATCCGCAGCCGGGATCAGCATCTCCGCCGCGGATACACAGTAATCCGGCAGGAAGACCACTTTCAGCTTATCACCCACTTTCGGGTCGTTGTTGACCGCTTCAGCCACCTTGTTGATAGCAAAGATAATATTCTTCGCCAGATAGTAACCCGGTGCCGCCTTCGCCCCGAACAGGAACACGCGCGGTACGCGGTCAGCCTCTGGGTTTTCGCGAATTTCTTTGTACAGCGCTAGAATGTGCAGCAGGTTCAGGTGCTGACGTTTGTACTCGTGCAGACGTTTGATTTGGATATCAAAAATGGCGTTGCTGAAGATCTCAATGCCGGTGCGCGCTTTGACAAACTTCACCAGACGCTCTTTGTTCGCCAGCTTAATGTCGCGGTACTGCTTACGGAACTTCGCATCGTCCGCGTATTTTTCCAGATTGATCAGTTGATCGAGGTCGTTCGCCCACTCTTTTTTCAGCGATTTATCCAGCAGTGCGGCAAGGGCCGGGTTGCACTGTTTGATCCAGCGACGCGGCGTGATGCCGTTAGTCACGTTATGGAAACGGGTCGGCCACAGCTGGTGATATTCCGGGAACAGGTCTTTCACCACCAGGTCAGAGTGCAGCGCCGCAACGCCGTTAACCGCAAAGCCGCTTACCACGCACATGTTCGCCATGCGAACCTGCTTGTTGTGCACCACGGCAAGTTTCGCCCAGACGGCTTCATCGCCCGGCCAGGTTGCATCAACCCGCTTCTTAAAGCGGTCGTTAATCGTTTTGATAATCTGCATATGACGCGGCAGCAGCGCTTTCACCAGCTTCTCATCCCAGCACTCCAGCGCTTCTGGCATCAGGGTGTGGTTGGTGTAGGCGAAGGTTTTGCTGGTAATGGCCCAGGCATCGTCCCAGCTCATCTGGTGCTCATCAATCAGCACGCGCAGCAGCTCAGGAATGGCGATGGTTGGGTGCGTATCGTTAAGCTGGATAACTTCAAAGTCAGCCAGCTCATGCAGCTTACGGCCCGCCAGATGGTGACGACGCAGAATGTCAGCCACGGAGCAGGCGCACTGGAAGTACTGCTGCATCAGGCGCAGCTTTTTACCCGCAGTGTGGTTGTCGTTCGGGTAGAGCACTTTGGTCAGCTTTTCGGCGTCGATGCCCTGCTGCTCTGCGCGCAGGAAATCACCGTCGTTGAATTTGGTCAGGTTAAACGGATGCGCGTGCTTGGCCTGCCACAGACGCAGCGGTTGTGCTACGCCGTTACGGTAGCCCAGCACCGGCAGATCCCAGGCTTCACCGGTGATGGTGAACGCCGGCTGCCATTCCCCTTTGACAACTTTACCGCCAATGCCCACCTGTACATCCAGCGCCGCATTGTGACGGAACCACGGGTAGCTGCCGCGCTGCCAGTCGTCCGGTGCTTCCATCTGATGACCATCGTCGAAGGACTGGCGGAACAGACCGTACTGATAATTCAGACCATAGCCGGTCGCCGACTGGCCAACGGTCGCCATCGAGTCAAGGAAGCAGGCTGCCAGACGGCCCAGACCACCGTTACCCAGCGCCGGGTCAGTCTCTTCTTCCAGCAGGTCAGTCAGGTTGATGTTGTAGGCTTTCAGCGCCTCGCAAACCCCTTCGTACCAGCCGAGGTTAAGCAGGTTGTTGCCGGTCAGGCGGCCAATCAGGAACTCCATTGAGATGTAGTTCACGTGGCGCTGATCTTTTGCCGGTTCCGCTACCGGCTGCGCAGAGAGCTGTTCTGCCAGCGCGCCGCTCACAGCCTGCCACCACTGGTGGGATGTCATTTCGGTGGCGGCCTGTAAGCCAAATCGCTGCCACTGACGCGTCAGGGCAGCCTGGAATGAATCGTGATTGAAAGTAGGCTGTGACATAGCGAATTCGAATCCTTTTACATAGACATTGGCGTTAGTGTGCCTGGCTGAATGAGGGACTTCCTCCTCCCGTCCAGGATTAGACAGGGAGGAGTCGCAGGGATGAGCGAAAAGTGTGATCGCCGCCACTATAACGTTAGCCGTTAACGGTAATCTCGCTCAACTTTCATACAGCAAGGAGCATCCTTGTTCAGAAGGTCAGTGTCGCGGATCGCGTCGAAGATATCTTCGGGCCGAGTCATAAAATGAAATGGCGTTTTGCGATAAATATGTAAATAAGGAAATGATTTCATCACTAAATAAGCAACAAATTAATACGTATTATTTCTACGGAAATTTACGTGAAGTGAAACTTTTTTAACGCTATTTATTTAAGATCTTGCTCAAACATTATTTCATCCGTAACTACAACGAGTTATGTAACCCAAGGTTTACGCACCCTGAGCGGCATTCTACGAGGATGGCATTAAATAGAAAAAATTGTGACATATAGCAAATTAGAAGACATCAAATCAGGACATAACTTGCAATACATAGTCATTTGACCGACCTTTGTATGGATTAATTACGAAGCGCAAAAAAAATCTCGTTTTCCAATCCTCACAGTGAAGTGATTAGCTATGTTGATTCCGTCAAAACTCAGTCGACCCGTCCGTCTCGATCACACCGTGGTTCGCGACAGGCTGTTGGCGAAACTTTCCGGCGCGAACAATTATCGTCTGGCGCTGATTACCAGTCCGGCTGGCTATGGAAAGACAACGCTTATTTCACAATGGGCTGCAGGGATGAGCGACCTGGGCTGGTACTCCCTCGATGAAGGCGATAACCAGCAGGAACGTTTTGCCAGTTACCTCATTGCCGCTATCCAGCAGGCAACCGGAGGACACTGCGAGGCCAGCGAAAATATGGTGCAAAAGCGCCAGTACGCTAGCCTGAGCTCCCTATTCTCTCAGCTATTCATTGAATTAAGCGAATGGCAGCGCCCGCTATACCTGGTCATTGATGACTACCACCTGATAACGAACCCTGTCATCCACGACGCAATGCGCTTTTTCCTGCGCCATCAGCCAGAAAATCTGACACTGGTGGTGCTGTCGCGTAACCTGCCGCAGTTGGGTATCGCCAACCTGCGCGTGCGTGACCAACTGCTGGAGATTGGCAGCCAACAGCTGTCGTTTACCCATGCAGAAACCAAACAGTTCTTCGACTGCCGCTTAGCCGCGCCGATTGAGGCCGCAGAAAGCAGCCGTCTGTGCGATGACGTTGCCGGTTGGGCCACCGCGCTTCAACTGATTGCGCTCTCCGCACGTCAGCGCAACAACGCCACACAGCACTCCGCGCGTCGTCTGGCGGGCATTAACGCCAGCCACCTGTCCGATTATCTGGTGGATGAAGTGCTGGATAACGTTGACCCTGAGACCCGCAACTTCCTGCTGAAAAGCTCGCTGCTACGTTCAATGAACGACGCGCTGATCGCCCGGGTAACCGGTGAAGAGAATGGTCAAATGCGTCTGGAAGAAATTGAGCGTCAGGGGCTGTTTGTGCAGCGCATGGATAATTCCGGCGAGTGGTTCAGCTACCACCCGCTGTTTTGTAGCTTCCTGCGCCAACGCTGCCAGTGGGAACTGGCCACCGAGCTGCCGGATATTCATCGCGCAGCGGCGGAAAGCTGGATGGCGCAAGGCTTCCCAAGCGAGGCCATTCATCACGCACTGGCAGCGGGCGACCCAACCATGCTGCGCGATATTTTGCTCAACCACGCCTGGGGTCTGTTCCACCATAGCGAACTGGCCCTGCTGGAAGAGTCACTCTCGGCCCTGCCGTGGGAAAGCCTGCTGGAGAACCCGCGCCTGGTGCTGCTGCAAGCCTGGCTGATGCAGAGCCAACACCGCTACAGCGAAGTGAACACCCTGCTGGCGCGCGCCGAGCAGGAGATGACCTTCGAAATGGACACCTCTTTGCACGGCGATTTCAACGCCCTGCGCGCCCAGGTGGCGATTAACGACGGTGACCAGGACGAAGCGGAACGCCTGTCTACGGTCGCGCTCGAGGAGCTGCCGCTGGCGAACTTCTATAGCCGCATCGTTGCCACCTCGGTACACGGTGAGGTACTGCACTGCAAAGGGCTGCTGAGCCAGTCTATTGCCGTGATGCAGCAAACCGAACAGATGGCGCGCCGCCATGATATCTGGCATTACGCGCTGTGGAGTCTTATCCAGCAAAGCGAAATCCTGTTTGCTCAGGGCTTCCTGCAGGCCGCCTGGGAGTGCCAGGAAAAAGGCTTCCAACTGATCCACGAGCAGCATCTTGAACAGCTACCGATGCACGAATTCCTGCTGCGCATCCGCGCGCAGCTGCTGTGGGCTTGGGCGCGTCTTGATGAAGCCGAAACCGCCGCACGCACCGGTATTGAAGTATTGAGCGGCTTCCAGCCGCAGCAGCAGCTCCAGTGCCTGACGCTACAGGTACAGTGCTCGCTGGCGCGCGGCGATCTGGATAACGCCCGCAACCGCCTGAACCGCCTTGAAAACCTGCTCGGTAACGGCGCGTACCACAGCGATTGGGTCTCCAACGCCGATAAAGTGCGGGTCATTTACTGGCAGATGGTTGGCGACAAAAAAGCGGCGGCCAACTGGCTGCGCCATACGCCAAAGCCGGAGTTTGCCAATAACCACTTCCTGCAAGGCCAGTGGCGTAACATCGCCCGTGCGCAGATCCTGCTTGGCGAGTTCGACTCCGCCGAGATGGTGCTGGAGGAGTTAAACGAAAACGCACGCGCGCTGCGCTTAATGAGCGATCTCAACCGTAACCTGCTGCTGCTCAACCAACTGCACTGGCAGGCGGGTAACAAGAATGAAGCCCAGCGCGTACTGCTGGAAGCGTTGCAGCTTGCTAACCGCACCGGGTTTATCAGTCACTTCGTTATTGAAGGTGAAGCGATGGCGCAGCAGCTGCGTCAGTTAATTCAGCTCAATACGCTGCCGGAGCTCGACCAGCACCGCGCTCAGCGCATTCTGCGTGAGATTAACCAGCACCACCGCCACAAGTTTGCCCACTTCGATGAAAGCTTCGTCGAGCGCCTGTTGAATCACCCGGAAGTGCCGGAGCTTATCCGCACCAGCCCGCTCACCCAGCGTGAGTGGCAGGTTCTGGGGCTTATCTACTCGGGCTACAGCAACGAGCAGATTGCCGGCGAACTGGACGTCGCAGCAACCACCATCAAAACGCATATCCGTAACCTCTATCAGAAGCTCGGCGTGGCGCACCGTCAGGACGCGGTACTGCACGCGCAGAACCTGCTGAAGATGATGGGCTACGGCGTGTAATTTGTGCCTGATGGCGCTACGCCATCAGGCCTACATACGTTGTAGGCCGAATAAGGCGTAGCCGCCATCCGGCGTGGCACGCATCAAATAGCAAAGAGATAGCTGCGTCACATTAGAGAATTAACATAAGCCCAAAGTGAAAAATTAGAATACTCAGGCTGAGAGTCACCTTTTATAAATAGTGTCGTATGTTGGCACGTAATAATAAAAAGGTGACCCTATGTCGGCATTAACCGAAAAAGTCAGCAATAAAGAGAAGTTTGGATTTGGCCTGGGCGATGCTGCTAGCCATATCGTATTCGACTCTTCTGTTGCTATTCTTGCTTATTTCTATACGAACATCTATGGATTACCCCCGGCGGTAATGGGGACGTTATTTTTAGTTGTCAGGGTATTGGACGCCATTACCGACCCGATTATGGGCGCAATTGCTGACCAAACCAAAAGTCGCTGGGGCCGTTTCCGCCCTTGGTTGCTGATTATTTGCGTTCCGTTTGCCGTGAGCTGCGTGCTGGTATATTCCACACCAAACTTCGAACAAACCGGGAAAATAGTCTACGCCGTCGTCGCCTATATATTTATGACGCTGATGTATACGGCAATCAATATCCCTTACTGCTCGCTGGGCGCGGCTATTACCGCAGACCCACGAGAAAACCTCTCCCTGCAATCCTGGCGCTTTGCCGTTGCGCCAATTGGCGGCGCAATGGGTACCGCGCTGATCCTGCCGCTGGCAGACCTGATTGCTCCCGGCGACAGAGCCAGCGGCATGCAATGGGCGATGGGGATTTTCGGCGTTATCGGCTGCATCATGTTCCTGATCTGCTTTATGACCACCCGCGAGCGTATTACGCCAGTAAAAGAAGAGAACCTGAACATTCTGCGCGATGTACGCATTCTAATGAAAAACGATCAGTGGTGTGTTCTGTCGGTATATAATCTGGCGATGCTCTGCGGCGTGGTGGTGCGCGGTGGGCTGCTGGTTTATTTCGTACAATATATTCTGCATCAGGGCAGCAGCGTTATTTCCATCTTTATGCTGGCGACAACCATTGCCGCCGTCATTGGTAGCCTGATGGCAAAATATATTGGCTCGTGGATGTGTAAAATTCGCGCTTCGGTGTGGATAAACGTGCTCAGCGCTTTATTCGGCTTACTATTCCTGGTTCTGCCTACCGAATATTGGATGCCAGCGTTTATCGTTCACGTTGTCCTTAATATCCTTCAGGGTATTAACGCTCCGTTGCAGTGGTCCATGATTACCGATGCAAATAACTATGGCGAATGGAAAACCCAGCGCCGTATTACCGGTATGAATGTGGCAGCCAATATCTTTATTATCAAACTGGGCGTCGCCATCGGCGGTGCGCTGACCGGCTGGGGCCTGGCGTTCTATGGCTATCAGGCGGGAGTTGAGCAGCAATCAGCGGAAGCTATCCGCGGGGTATTAATCCTGTTTACGGTACTGCCGGCCATCTTCTACCTGATTACCGCCATTTCCATCCGCTATTATCGCCTGACGGAAGATCGCATGAACCATATCGTCACCGATCTCAGCGAAGGTAAATTCCAGCAGCAGATGTCTTAAACCCGTAGCCCGGACGAGGCGCACAGCGCCGACTCCGGGCCATATAATTCAGCACAGCTCAAGCTGCACATCATTTTCCGCAATCACCTGCATCACGCCCGGCGGCGGCAGAACGTCGGTAAAGACCGCATCCACCAGGCTGATGCTGCCCATGTTCACCATCGCATTACGACCAAATTTTGAATGGTCGACGACCAGAATCACATGGCGGGAGTTGTCGATAATCGCACGCTTGGTGCGCACCTCGTGGTAGTCAAACTCCAGCAGCGAACCATCGCTGTCGATGCCGCTAATCCCCAGAATGCCGAAATCCAGACGGAACTGGGAGATAAAGTCGAGCGTCGCTTCCCCGATAATCCCACCGTCCCGGCTGCGCAGTTCACCGCCGGCCAGGATAATGCGGAAATCTTCTTTCACCATCAGCGTGTTAGCCACGTTCAGGTTGTTGGTCACAATGCGCAGATCGCTGTGATTGAGCAGCGCGTGAGCCACCGCTTCCGGCGTGGTGCCAATATCGATAAACAGCGCGGAGCCGTTCGGGATCTGGCTTGCCACCTTCTGGGCAATGCGCTCTTTTTCTAACGCCAGGGTCGCCTTACGGTCATGCCAGGAGGCGTTCACCGAGCTGGACGGCAGCGCCGCGCCACCGTGGTGACGCAGGATTTTTTTCTGATCCGCAAGGTCATTCAAATCACGACGAATAGTCTGGGGGCTGACGGAAAAATGCTCCACCAGCTCTTCGGTACTCACATATCCCTGAAGTTTTACCAGCTCGATTATCGCGTCATGACGTTGTGTTTGTTTCATGATGAATCCCTGGAAAATTATGCTCGCTTGCGCACATTAATCGTATCGACGAAGGCCATAGCCAGGCCAATCACCAGCCCGGTGACGTGCGCGCCGTTCGCAATAGACATCCCAAAAACGTTAAACCATCCAGCCACCAGCCAGATGAGTGAAAACATAATCAGCCCGCGCGGCAGGAAAATACCGCTCTGCGGGTCGCGCTCGCCGCGCAGCCAGGCATAGCCCATTAAGGCATACACTACGCCGGAGAGGCCACCAAACCACGGGCCGCTGAACTGGTGCTGAATAAAGCCGCTCAGCAAGGCGCTGATCACGGTAATCACCACCAGTTTGCCGCTGCCAATGCGCTTTTCAACCGCGCCGCCGAGGTACCACCACCATAGCAGGTTGAAGAGGATATGGACGAATGAGAAATGCATTAACGCGTGGGTAAAGTAGCGCCAGAGTTCAAATTTCAGCGAATCGTCGTACGGCCAGGCGAGCCAGAGCATCACCGGCTGATCGCCCACCACGCTCATCAGGATAAACACCAGAATACAGGCGGCCATAATGGTCATCGTCACCGGACCCGCTCCCGCCTTTAGCGCGGCCAGGAAAGGGAAACGACGATAGTGCAGACCGCTGTTGGTCTGCCCGGATTGCCAGCTTGCCGCCAGGTAGCGCGGGTCAGCCGGATTCGCCAGAAAACGTTCCAACTCTTCGCGCACGCGCGTTTCCTGCGATTCATCGGAAAGCCAGACATCGCTTCGCGCATGCTGCTGGATAGTCAGAATAACGCCCTGCGTTGCCATATAGTCAACAAAAGCCTGGGCAACACGAGGGTTGGTAAAAGAGGTGATCATCAACATCAGCAGGTCGCTTCTATTCCACACAAAAGGGGACAGTATATACCCAAACCCTTACGGATGCGTTGCAGCGGCGTGCAAAGGCCGCCCGACGGAAGGCGGCATCTGGAAGGGAAAAACGAGCGCCGTCTTAGAAACCGGCGTGAACCACTTCAGCAGGGAAGTGACGATGCCAGGCATCAAAGCCACCGTCAACGCTGTAAACCTGGTCGTAGCCCTGTTGCAGCAGGTACTGCGCCGCACCTTTACTGCTGTTGCCGTGATAGCACATCACCATCACCGGGGTTTCAAAATCGTTATCGCGCATAAACGCGCCAAGCGTGTCGTTGGTCAGATGGAATGCGCCTGGAGTGTGACCCATGGCAAAGCTCTGCGGGTCGCGAATATCCACCAGCACCGCATTATTCTGCTGAAGCTTCTGGTGCGCCTGTTCTACGTTAATACATTCAAACTGATCCATGGTGCTCTCTTATCGTTATGGCAGGTGTCTTGCTGACGACATTTTACCGCCAAGTGTACGTCTTCACGGTACGTAAACGCCAATATGTTATGCACATCACTCTAAAATGTTTTTTCTATGTTACCAAAAGCGCGTTTACTTGCTATTATGAGCGATAACGAACATTAGTGAGCTATAACGAAAGTCCCAGAGGTAGCAATAATGGAAACCAAAGATCTGATTGTGATAGGTGGCGGCATTAACGGCGCAGGCATTGCGGCAGATGCAGCAGGACGCGGGTTATCCGTACTGATGCTGGAAGCCAGAGACCTGGCTTGCGCCACCTCCAGCGCGAGCTCAAAACTGATCCACGGCGGTCTACGCTACCTTGAACACTACGAATTTCGCCTGGTGAGCGAAGCGCTGGCCGAGCGTGAAGTGCTGCTGAAAATGGCCCCGCATATCGCTATCCCGATGCGCTTCCGCCTGCCCCACCGCCCGCATCTGCGCCCGGCATGGATGATCCGTACCGGTCTGTTTATGTACGATCATCTGGGCAAACGGACCAGTCTACCAGCCTCTACCGGTTTGCGTTTTGGCGCAGAATCCGTGCTGAAGCCGGAAATCGTGCGCGGTTTCGAATATTCCGACTGCTGGGTCGACGATGCGCGCCTGGTGCTCGCCAACGCGCAGATGGTGGTCAAGAAAGGCGGTGAAGTCCGTACCCGCACCCGCGCTATCTCGGCAAAACGTGAAAACGGCCTGTGGATCGTCGAAGCGGAAGATATCGACAGCGGAGAGAAATTCCGCTGGCAGGCTCGTGGCCTGGTGAACGCTACCGGTCCATGGGTGAAACAGTTCTTTGACGACGGGATGCACCTGCCATCGCCGTACGGTATCCGCCTGATTAAAGGCAGCCATATCGTGGTGCCGCGCGTGCACACCCAGAAGCAAGCGTACATTCTGCAAAACGAAGATAAGCGTATCGTCTTTGTGATCCCGTGGATGGATGAATTCTCGATAATCGGCACCACCGACGTGGAGTACCAGGGCGATCCGAAAAACGTTGAGATCGACGAAAGCGAAATTAGCTATCTGCTGAAGGTCTACAACGGCCACTTCAAAAAGCAGCTCGCCCGTGAAGATATCGTCTGGACCTACTCCGGCGTGCGCCCGCTGTGCGATGACGAGTCCGATTCGCCGCAGGCCATCACCCGCGATTACACGCTGGATATTCACGATGACCACGGTAAAGCCCCGCTGTTGTCTGTCTTTGGCGGTAAGCTCACCACCTATCGTAAGCTCGCCGAACACGCGCTGGAGAAACTGGCGCCGTACTACAGCGGCATTGGCCCTGCGTGGACCAAAGGTGCCGTGCTGCCCGGCGGTGAGATTGGCAACGACCGCGATGACTACGCGGCGAAGCTGCGCCGCCGCTATCCGTTCATTACCGAATCGCTGGCCCGCCACTTTGCCCGTACCTACGGCAGCAACAGTGAACTGATTATTGGCGAAGCGAAGGATATTGCCGGACTGGGTGAAGATTTCGGCCATGAGTTTTACGAAGCTGAGCTGCGCTACCTGGTTGAACACGAGTGGGTGCGTCGCCTCGACGATGCTATCTGGCGTCGGACCAAACAGGGGATGTGGCTGAACGCCGAGCAGCAGTCGCGCATCAGCGAATGGTTGGTGAAAACGCTGGGAAAGCCTGAGATGTCGCTGGCGTCGTAAGTTTGTTTTATTTTATTGTGCAAGCCGGGGCGATAAATCCACATACATGCGATACTGCAAGGTTAACATCAAACGGGGAAGGCATTTTTCCCCGTTTGTAACACCACGTCGATACTCTGCGTCCCTTAATAGACAAATGATCAAATTTTCCCTCGCCCGCAGATTTTTGCGTAGCACGCTGACTTTTAATCAAATATTCTCTTCATGCACTTATTTCCACTAGTGTGCTACGAAATTTTATTAAATAAATTTCGTAGCATACTACTATTAGTGATTTATTTTTTCAGCATAGACTCATCTTGAGTTACCTTATATTTTGTCGCATCAACACCGACTTCATAACCATCAATCTTTCCTTGAGAAAATTTAACTCGCAGCAGAATATTTTTCTCTATACAGTTTTTTGGGGTCGGCATATCACGGAAACAGTATGGATCACCGGTTGTTATATCATAAGAGGCGTAAAATCCGTCACCATAATCCCAAATATCAATACTACTTAAGAATATTGGGTCAATGTTATATTTCCTGAAAATATTATATTTGTTATCAACAAACCAATTCATCCTACCTTTATCTGTTACAGGAAAACCGTTTACAACAATATCGTTATGGCCATAATTATTTTTACCCACATAAACTATAGACACTATTCTCAGACTCCATAAAAACCATCCCACCATAACGATAAACACCAGGAATAAAAAGATATTTCTTAAACTCCATTTAATAGTCATTAACGTTCCTTTAATTCTTGAGTCGAACTAAAATTAGTAAAAAAAGGTTTAAACCCATAATCCTTATGTCGTTGCAGAAAAAACCATATACGGAAAAATCTGAACGTTCTATAAAATGAATTAGAAACATCAGTTTTATCTAATCCAAAGTGATCTTGAGCTTTGAAATAAATAGAAGCATCCCAGCCTGTTCTATTTTTCCTAAAAGAAATAATTTTTATTTCCTGAGCATAAATATCATGAACTGAAATACCTAAACCGTTCGTACGATCTTCTCCTTTGTCAAATATGGTTAACTTTCTTCTGTTGATCTCTATTTCTATATTAGAAAAAAGAGTGTCATAAGTACTAAATGAAGAGGTTTTCCCAAACATTCTATTTAATGCGATTTTTATTCCCTCAAGAGGATTCTGATATCTATCAGCATAGATACGTTCAGAATAAGCCTTATCCAATGTTGAACTAGTAAAATCACGACCATCACCATATCTAAAATGGTCAATAAGCTCCATAACAAGTTCAGTATATTTATAATTATAAAATAGTTTGGCAAGTTCTTTCATTTCTTCGAACAATATATCAACACACTCTTGTTTAGATATTCTTTCACCTGAGGCATCAGAATAATTAAGCGGAGAAAACGAGGGATGGAAGGATGAATAATTATTGTTGAACTTAATTAAATTATAAGGTTCTACTTTTGAAGAAATATCAATCACACCTAGTGAAATTAATGCTTGCTTATCCATGTCACCATAATGCATGTCATCTGTATTTTTGTCATTAAATGGATGTTTAGTTCGAAAAACGACAGAAGGCAGTCTCATAAATAATAATTGTTCCTGGTTCATATTCACTCCATTGATAAATAAAAACATTTAATAAACAATATCTATTCCCTATTTACGAGATAATGCTATCTATCATTGAGTGACAATTATGCTCGATATGTCAAAAAATCGTTTAATACCGCACTATTTTCTCCTGTCTGTTAATAACAGCACTTCTTTTTTGGTTCATCTCTGCAATTTAAGAATTTCATCATAAAAAAACGGAGCCATTTCTGGCTCCGTGCAATTTACTGAACGCGTGGTGCTACAGCCTCACCGGCTCAATGTGCCAGATATTGTCCGCATATTCCTGAATCGTGCGGTCAGATGAGAAGTAGCCCATGTTGGCGATGTTGCGCATCGCTTTATTGGTCCACTCTTCCGGCTCACGGTACAGGTCATCAACTTTATCCTGGCAGTCTACGTAGCTGCGGAAATCCGCCAGCACCTGGTAGTGGTCGCCAAAGTTAATCAGCGAATCCACCAGGTCACGGTAGCGTCCCGGTTCGCTCGGGCTGAAGACGCCGCTGCCGATTTGCGTCAGCACCTGGTGCAACTCTTCATCCTGCTCGTAGTAGTCGCGCGGGCTGTAGCCCTTACGACGCAGCGCTTCCACCTCTTCGGCGGTGTTACCGAAGATAAAGAAGTTATCTGCCCCGACGTGCTCCTGCATCTCAACGTTGGCCCCGTCCAGCGTACCAATCGTCAACGCCCCGTTGAGCGCGAACTTCATGTTACTGGTGCCGGATGCCTCGGTGCCCGCTAGCGAGATCTGCTCGGAGAGATCCGCCGCTGGGATGATCATCTGCGCCAGGCTCACGCTGTAGTTCGGGATAAAGACCACCTTCAGCTTGTCGCCAATCTGCGGATCGTTGTTGATCACATTCGCCACATCGTTGATCAAGTGAATGATGTGCTTCGCCATGTAGTAGGCGGAAGCCGCTTTCCCGGCGAAGATGTTCACACGCGGTACCCACTTCGCATCCGGGTCGGCCTTGATGCGGTTGTAGCGGGTGATCACGTGCAGCACGTTCATCAACTGGCGTTTGTACTCGTGAATACGCTTAATCTGCACGTCGAACAGCGCGTGCGGGTTCACCACCACGTTCAGGTTCTGGGCGATAAAGACCGCAAGTCGCTTTTTGTTCTCAAGCTTGGCGTGATGCACCGCCTGATTCACCTTCGGATAGTCAATATGCTGTTCTAACTCTTTCAACTGGCTCAGATCAGAACGCCAGGTCTGGCCGATATTTTCATCCAGCACGTCGGAGAGCGCCGGGTTCGCCAGCGCCAGCCAGCGGCGCGGGGTCACGCCGTTGGTCACGTTGGTAAAGCGCATCGGGAAGATGGCGGCGAAGTCGGCGAACAGTGACTGCACCATCAGGTTCGAGTGCAGCTCGGAAACGCCGTTGACCTTCTTGCTCACCACCACCGCCAGCCACGCCATACGCACGCGGCGACCGTTGGACTCATCGATAATCGACGTGCGGCTCAGCAGCCCGGTATCGTTCGGGTACTGCTCCTGCAGCGTTTTCAGGAAGTAATCGTTAATCTCGAAGATAATCTGCAGGTGACGCGGCAGAATCTTGCCGAGCATATCGACCGGCCAGGTTTCCAGCGCCTCGCTCATCAGCGTGTGGTTGGTGTATGAGAAGACCTGACAGGTGACGGTAAACGCCTCATCCCAACTAAACTTATGCTCGTCAATCAGCAGGCGCATCAGCTCAGGAATCGACAGCACCGGGTGGGTGTCGTTGAGGTGAATAGCAATTTTATCCGCCAGGTTGTCATAGGTTTTATGCAACATGTAGTGGCGGCTTAAAATATCCTGCACCGTGGCCGACACCAGGAAGTACTCCTGACGCAGACGCAGTTCGCGACCAGAGTAAGTCGAGTCATCCGGGTAGAGCACGCGGGATACGTTCTCGGAGTGGTTTTTATCTTCCACCGCCGCGAAATAGTCACCCTGGTTAAACTTACCGAGGTTGATTTCGCTACTGGCCTGGGCGTTCCACAAGCGCAGCGTGTTGGTCGCGTCAGTATCGTAGCCTGGAATTATCTGGTCGTAAGCTACCGCCAGAATCTCTTCGGTTTCCAGCCAGTGGCTGGTTTTGCCTTCCATCTGCACGCGGCCGCCGAAGCGAACCTTATAGCGCGTGTTGTGGCGCGGGAACTCCCACGGGTTACCGTATTCCAGCCAGTAGTCCGGCGACTCTTTCTGACGACCGTCGACGATGTTCTGCTTGAACATGCCGTAGTCGTAGCGAATGCCGTAGCCGCGGCCCGGCAGCGCCAGGGTTGCCAATGAGTCGAGGAAGCAGGCTGCCAGACGACCTAAGCCGCCGTTGCCAAGCCCTGGGTCATTCTCTTCGTCGATCAGTTCTTCCAGATCTAACCCCATTCCTTCCAGCGCGTTTTTCACGTCGTCATACAGACCTAACGATAACAGCGCATTGGAAAGCGTGCGGCCTATCAAAAACTCCATCGACAGGTAGTAAACCTGGCGAGTTTCCTGGGAAAGCTGCGCGCGGTTAGAGCGCAGCCAGCGTTCAACCAGGCGATCGCGCACGGCAAACAGCGTGGCGTTCAGCCATTCGTGTTTATTGGCGATAGCCGGATCTTTCCCGATGGTAAACATCAGCTTATAGGCAATAGAGTGCTTCAGTGCCTCAACGCTGAGTGTCGGTGATGCATACGAAAAAGGTGCATTCATAACTAAGATCCCCGTAGTTAGATCAGGCGTTGATAAAGCTCACGATAGGCGTGCGCAGCAACCTGCCAGCTAAAATCCATGTTCATCGCCTGACGCTGCACGTAGCGCCAGAGAGACGGACGAGACCATAATACGAAAGCACGGCGGATAGCGCGGAGCAGCGACCAGGCGTTGCTGTCTTCGAACACAAAGCCGCTGGCGATGCCATCGGCAAGGTTCTCGAGCGAACTATCCGCAACGGTGTCGGCCAGGCCGCCAGTACGGCGAACCAGCGGCAACGTGCCGTACTTCAACCCATAAAGCTGCGTTAAGCCGCACGGCTCAAAGCGGCTCGGCACCAGAATCACGTCCGCGCCGCCGATAATGCGGTGCGAGAACGCTTCATGGTAACCAATCTGTACGCCCACCTGCCCCGGATGTTCCGCGGCGGCGGCGAGGAAACCTTCCTGCAATACCGGGTCGCCCGCGCCCAGCAGCGCCAGCTGACCACCCTGCTCCAGCAGGCCCGGCAGCGCTTCGAGCACCAGGTCCAGCCCTTTCTGGCTGGTCAGTCGGCTCACTACCGCAAACAGCGGCGCGGAGTCATCCACCTTCAGCCCCATCGCCGTCTGGAGCTGTCGTTTGTTTTCCGCCTTCCGCTCCAGCGTGTCGCGGCTGTAGCTTGCCGGCAGCAGCAGGTCTTTTTCCGGGCTCCAGACGTTGTCATCAACGCCGTTGAGGATCCCCGACAGACGCCCTTCCTGATGGCGCTGACGCAGCAGCCCTTCCATCCCGTAGGCGAACTGCGGTTCGGTAATTTCCCGCGCATAGGTCGGGCTCACCGCCGTAATGTGGTCGGCGTAGTAAAGCCCCGCTTTCAGGAACGAAATCTGCCCGTGGAACTCCAGACCATGCATATTAAAGAACTCACCGGGCAGCTGAATCTCTGCCATGTGGTGAGCGTAGAACAGCCCCTGATAGGCCAGGTTGTGTACGGTAAACACCGACTTGGCCGGACGCCCGCGCGCCGCCAGGTAGGCAGGAGCCAGCCCCGCATGCCAGTCGTGGGCGTGCACCACATCAGGTCGCCAGAACGGGTCCAGCCCGCAGGCCATCTCACTTCCGACCCAGCCCAACAGCGCAAAGCGCTTCACGTTATCCGCGTAGGCGTTCAGGTTAGTGTCGTGATACGGGCTCCCCGGACGGTCGTAAAGGTGAGGCGCATCAATCAGGTAGATGCCCACACCGTTATAGTGGCCGAACAGCAACGTCATGCGACCGGCAAAGGTATCGCGACGGCTGACCACTTTGGCATCCGGGATACCGCGACGGATATCCGGAAATGCTGGTAGCAGCACGCGTGCATCCGTTCCTTCCGCAATCTGTGCTGCTGGCAGCGCGCCGATCACATCCGCCAGACCGCCCGTTTTTAATAACGGGAACATCTCAGAACAAACATGTAAAACCTGCATTATCGCTCCTGTTTGTACCCAAGCTGACGCAGCATTTCGCGCGTCACCAGCACGATCCCTTCTTCCGAGCGGTAAAAGCGGCGTGCATCCTCTTCCGCATCTTCACCGATCACCATCCCTTCTGGGATCACACAGGCCCTATCAATAACGCAGCGACGCAGGCGTGAGGAACGACCAACCCAGACATCTGGCAGTAAGACTGCCGAATCAATGTTACAGAATGAATTTACGCGCACCCGTGGGAACAGCACTGACTGCACCACCACAGAGCCGGAAATAATACAGCCACCGGAAACCAGCGAGTTCAGGGTCATCCCGTGACTGCCAGAGCGGTCCTGGACGAACTTCGCCGGAGGCAGAGACTCCATGTGCGTGCGGATAGGCCAGTTCTGGTCATACATATCCAGCTCAGGCGTCACCGATGCCAGGTCAAGGTTCGCTTTCCAGTAGGCTTCGAGCGTACCCACATCGCGCCAGTACGGTTCCGCTTGCGGGTCGGACTGCACGCAGGACAGTGGGAATGGATGTGCATAAGCCGCGCCAGCTTTAGTGATCAGCGGAATTAAATCTTTGCCAAAGTCGTGGCTGGAGTTTTCGTTTACGTCGTCGCGTTCCAGCAACTCATAAAGGTAATCAGCATCAAAGACATAGATCCCCATGCTCGCCAGCGCCTTGGTCGGGTCGGTTGGCATGGCCGGTGGGTTCGCCGGTTTTTCCACGAAATCGATAATCTTGTCGTTTTCGTCAACCGCCATCACGCCGAACGCCGTTGCCTCTTCAATGGGCACCGGAATGCACGCTACGGTGCAGCGCGCGCCTTTTTCGACGTGGTCGATAAGCATGCGCGAGTAGTCTTGTTTGTAGATGTGATCACCGGCCAGGATAACCACATACTCCGCCTTATAGCGGCGAATAATGTCGAGGTTCTGGGTCACCGCATCGGCGGTACCGCGATACCAGTTTTCACCGTGCATCCGCTGCTGAGCGGGCAGCAGATCCACAAATTCGTTCATCTGTTCACTGAAGAAGGACCATCCACGCTGGATGTGCTGTACCAGCGTGTGGGACTGGTATTGGGTGATAACGCCGATACGGCGGATCCCGGAGTTCAAGCAGTTAGATAAAGCAAAGTCGATAATGCGGAATTTACCGCCAAAATGTACTGCGGGTTTTGCCCGCTTGTTGGTCAGATCCTTGAGTCGCGTACCGCGACCGCCTGCCAGAATCAGGGCGACGGATTTGATTGGTAACTGGCGAGCCAGCATTAAGGGATCGTTTTTTTCTAGCCTAACCATGATTAACTCCTTTTGTTGCTCGTCCTTCCGGGTTATGAGGTGTCCTCGCGCGATAACGCGGGGTTCCGGGTAATTCAGAGACTATGACCTTTGAAATACGCACACTCCGTGCGCGGGCCCATGCCAGACAGCCACGACGACCGACGTGCCAGCGTCGGTAAAGGGAGGAACGGCGCGCCATTCCCCCACGGGTAACGTCAAGTTTGTCGCGTCTTGCGTCGCATTGAGCGTAATGAGCCAACGATCGGAAAGCAGAATCTGCATCCGGCGTGCACCGTGCTGCCATTCCTCGGCAGACAGCGGTTGCGCATCCTGATTGAGCCACTGGACGTTGCCATCCCCTTCCTGCCACCAGCGGTCGTCCGTCAACGCGGGGATCTGCTGGCGCAGGTGAATCAGGGCGGCGGTAAAGTCCGTCAGCGCGTCATCTGCGTTTTCCCAATCGAGCCAGGTCAACGTATTGTCCTGGCAGTAGGCATTGTTGTTACCTTGCTGGCTGTGACCGTGTTCATCACCGGCCAGCAACATTGGCGTTCCCTGCGATAACAGCAGCGTTGTCAGCAGCGCCTGAACGCTTTTCTGCCGACGTGCCATTACTTCCAGGTTTGCTTCCAATCCTTCGATACCATGATTATTGCTATGGTTATTGCTCGTGCCGTCACGATTCTCTTCACCATTGGCGAGGTTGTGCTTGCCGTTAAAGCTGACACAGTCGCGCAGGGTGAATCCGTCGTGGGCGGTCACCAGATTTATCGTCGCGCGAGGGCGGCGCTCCTGATGCGCATACACGTCGCTAGAAGCGGCGAAGCGCTGGGCGAAATCCCCCAGCGACAGCGACTCTTCAAGCCAGAAGCGACGCATGGCATCCCGGAAATGGTCGTTCCACTCGCTGAAGGCTGGCGGGAAATTCCCCACCTGATAGCCACCTTCACCGATGTCCCACGGTTCGGCAATCAGCTTCACCGCAGAGAGCACCGGGTCGTCATGAAGCGCGTTGAACAGCGGCGCATCCTGTCGATAGCCCGGCGTACGACCCATCACCGACGCTAAATCAAAACGAAAACCGTCAACGTGACAGACGTCGACCCAGAAACGCAGGCACTGACGCGCGTATTCCACGACGCCAGGGTGGCTGAGATTCAGGGTGTTACCGCAGCCCGTCCAGTTGTGATAATCGCCGTCGTCCCGTAACCAATAATAGCTACGGTTATCAATCCCCCGCAGCGAGAAGGTCTGGCAATGCAGATCCAGCTCGGCGCTGTGGTTCAACACCACATCAAGGATCACTTCAATACCGGCTTGGTGCAGCGCTTTTACCGCATCACGAAACTCATCCAACGCATGCTCAGGCGCGCTGGCGTAACGCGGAGACAGCGCAAACATCGCCAGTGGGTTGTAACCCCAATAGTTCCTCAGCCCCATGCGTTGCAGCCGCTGCTCGTTGCCAAAATGCGCCACCGGCATCAGCTCCAGCGCGGTGATGCCAAGGCGCTTGAGGTAGGCAATCATCACCGGGTGACCGAGCGCCTTATAGGTGCCGCGAATCGATTCCGGCAGTCCAGGGTGACGGTAAGTCAGCCCTTTGACGTGCGCTTCGTAGATGACCGTTTTGCCCCACGCGGTGCGCGGGGCAGTATCGTCTTGCCAGTCGTAGGTTAGGTCGACGACAACCGATTTCGGTGCCATCGCCGCGGTATCGTGGTCGTCCGGCTCGTCATAACCGCCGTGAAAATGCGGGTCGTCATCCGGTTCACCTTCGGCGCTGAAGCAGCACGGGTCCAGCAGCAGTTTAGCCGGGTTAAACCGGTGCCCCTGCTGCGGGTTCCACGGGCCATGTACCCGATAACCGTAACGTAAGCCAGGACGCGCATGGGGCATGTAGCCATGCCAGACGTCGCCGCTGCGCGCGGGTAAGTCATAGCGTGTCTCCGTGCCCTGGGCGTCAAACACGCACAGTTCTACCCGCTCCGCATGTGCCGAGAAGAGCGTAAAGTTTACGCCTTCACCGTCATAGCTTGCGCCGAGCGGCGCGGGCTTCCCTGCTGCGAGTTGGCTCATGTTTAATCCCCTTCCCGAACTAACCAGATGGTCGACAACGGCGGTAGCGTCAGACTCAGCGACTGCGGGCGGCCGTGGCTTTCAATCGCATCGCTCTGCACCAGCCCGCCGTTCCCGGCGTTGCTGCCGTGGTAGTGGGCGGAGTCGGTGTTGAGCACTTCACGCCAGCGGCCCGGCTGATTAATGCCGAAGCGATAATCATGACGCGGTACCGGCGTAAAGTTGCTGACCACAATGACTTCGTTGCCCGCTTTGTCACGACGGACAAAAGCAAACACCGAGCGGGCATGGTCATCGACCACCAGCCACTCAAAGCCGTACGGGTCAAAGTCTAGTTCGTGCATCGCTTTGTGGTGACGATAGGTATGGTTGAGGTCGCGCACCAGGCGCTGTACCCCGTTATGCCAGTTGTCTTCGCCTTCCAGCAGATGCCAGTCGAGGCTACCGTCAAAGTTCCATTCGCGGCCCTGAGCAAACTCGTCGCCCATAAACAGCAGCTTTTTGCCCGGGAAGGCGAACATCCAGCCGTAGTAGGCGCGCAGGTTGGCAAATTTCTGCCACGCGTCGCCCGGCATACGGTCCAGGATAGATTTCTTACCGTGAACCACTTCGTCATGCGACAACGGCAACACGAAGTTTTCCGTGTAGTTGTAGAGCATGCCGAAGGTCATTTTGTCGTGATGGTACTGGCGGTGAACCGGGTCGAGCTTCATGTAGTCCAGGGTGTCGTGCATCCAGCCCAGGTTCCACTTAAACCAGAAGCCGAGGCCGCCCATATCGGACGGACGAGATACGCCCGCAAAGTCGGTCGACTCTTCCGCCATGCTCACCGCACCGGGAACCTGCTCACCCAACACGCGGTTGGTCTGACGCAGGAACTCAATCGCTTCGAGGTTTTCGCGGCCGCCGAATTCGTTCGGGATCCATTCGCCCTCTTTACGACTGTAGTCGCGGTAAATCATTGACGCCACCGCATCGACGCGCAGCGCATCAATGCCGAAGCGTTCCACCCAGTACAGGGCATTGCCCACCAGGAAGTTGGTGACTTCACGGCGGCCATAGTTGTAGATAAGGGTATTCCAGTCCTGATGGTAGCCTTCGCGCGGGTCGCTATGCTCATACAGGTTGGTGCCGTCAAACTCGGCCAGCGCAAAATCATCCGACGGGAAGTGCCCAGGCACCCAGTCCAGGATCACGTTCAGGCCCGCAGCGTGTGCGGCATTGATAAAGTAGCGGAAATCTTCGCGGGTACCGAAACGGCGGGTTGGCGCGTAAAGCCCGGTTGGCTGATAGCCCCAGCTACCGTCGAACGGGTGCTCGTTGACCGGCAGCAGCTCCAGGTGAGTGAAGCCCATCCATTTGGCGTACGGCACTAACTGTTCTGCCAGTTCGCGATAGCTCAGCCAGTAGTTGTTGTCGGTATGACGACGCCAGGAACCGAGATGCACCTCATAGATAGAGATAGGGGCATCAAACTGGTTGGCCTTTTTGCGCGCTTCACTCTGTTCAACCTTTGGCGGTAAGCCACAAATCAGCGAGGCCGTTTCCGGACGCATCTGGGCTTCGAACGCATAGGGGTCGGCTTTAATCCGCAGCGCGCCGCGGGCATCGATCATCTCGAATTTATACAGCTGACCGTTGTGCGCTCCCGGAATGAACAGCTCCCAAATCCCCGTCTCCTGACGCAGGCGCATCGGGTGACGGCGGCCGTCCCAGTAGTTGAACTGACCGACTACAGACACGCGGCGGGCGTTAGGTGCCCAAATAGCAAAGCGCGTGCCGGTAACGCCGTCCACGGTATCCGCATGCGCGCCCAGCTTTTCATAGGGGCGTAAGTGGGTACCCTCAGACAGCAACCATGCGTCCATTTCTGGAAGCAGTGGGCCAAAACGGTAAGGATCGTCAATGAGGTTCTGTTGGCCATGCCAGACGACAGCCAACTGGTAACGGAAGAAATTTTTACGACGCGGCAGTACGCCACAAAAGAAACCACGTGAGTCCACGCAATCAAGCTTACCGACTTTACGTCCGGTTTTAGGTTCAATCACCCAAACATCGGTCGCGTCGGGCAGCAATGCTCGGACTTCCAGTCCCGCTTCCGTTTGGTGCATACCCAGTACGGAAAAGGGATCCGCAAAATGGCCTGCGATCAACGCATTAATCACGTCTCTATCAACACGATCAGACATGCTTCATCATCCTTAGTTTTTGTATCGCCTCAATCCACTGTAAATGGCGACATTTTGTGACCTGAACGGCGCAGCACAAAGTCGTGTGCTCTCTCGGCTCCGTTCAACCTTCAGTCAAGGTAATAGACCTTGATTAAAGCATAGCCAACGCTTTACCTGACTCCTGAGAGAAAAATTAACATCACTGCGTTTACTCCTTGTATTACGCAAAAAAAAGGGGTGGTTCGCCACCCCTCATCAATTAACAAATGTTTTATGCCAATTGGCGTAGCATACGACGCAGCGGCTCCGCTGCGCCCCACAGAAGCTGGTCGCCAACGGTAAACGCTGACAAATACTCCGGCCCCATGTTCAGTTTGCGCAAACGTCCAACAGGCGTGGTCAGCGTACCGGTGACCGCCGCCGGCGTCAGTTCGCGCATGGTAATTTCACGGTCGTTAGGAACAACTTTCGCCCACGGGTTGTGCGCGGCCAGTAATTCCTCTACAGAACTTATGGAAATATCTTTTTTCAATTTCAGCGTGAATGCCTGGCTGTGGCAGCGCAGCGCACCGACGCGCACGCAAAGGCCATCAACCGGGATCACGGAAGAGGTGGCGAGGATTTTGTTGGTCTCAGCCTGGCCTTTCCACTCTTCGCGGCTCTGGCCGTTATCCAGCTGTTTGTCGATCCACGGAATCAGGCTGCCCGCCAGCGGAACGCCGAAGTTATCTACCGCCAGGTCGCCGCTGCGGGTCAGGGTGGTGACCTTACGTTCGATCTCGAGGATGGCGGAAGCCGGGTCAGCCAGTTCGTTGGCGACGTGATGATGCAGTTGGCCCATCTGGGTCAGCAGTTCGCGCATATGGCGCGCGCCGCCGCCGGAAGCCGCTTGATAGGTTGCCACAGAGGCCCACTCTACCAGGTCGTTGGCAAACAGACCGCCCAGCGACATCAGCATCAGGCTGACGGTACAGTTACCGCCAACGAAGGTTTTCACGCCGTTGTTCAGGCCATCGGTAATGACCTGCTGGTTTACCGGGTCGAGAATGATGATGGCATCATTTTCCATACGCAGCGAAGAGGCGGCGTCAATCCAGTAACCCTGCCAACCGCTTTCACGCAGCTTAGGATAGATTTCGTTGGTATAATCGCCGCCCTGACAGGTGACAATAATGTCGAGCGCCTTCAGCGCTTCAAGATCGAAAGCATCCTGAAGCTTACCACCTGCGCTGCCGCCGAAGGTTGGCGCAGCTTGCCCTAACTGGGAAGTGGAGAAGAAGACGGGGCGAATGGCGTCAAAATCGCGCTCTTCTACCATGCGTTGCATGAGTACTGAGCCGACCATTCCGCGCCAACCGATAAAACCAACATTTTTCATAGCGTGTTTTCCTGCAGATATATGTGCTGTATATGTGAATAAGTGCCCCTAGCATCCCCTCACATTACAAAATGCAGCTAAAGTCGCAAGCAAAATTAATCAATGATTGCTTAGCAATCAGAAGTGCAACTTATCCCCTCATCCATAGGGGACGCATTTCCTCCTACCACAGTACGCGGTCAGAGTGATGCGTAGAGCAGAAAGTCCGTAATAATTATCAGGGAATTTGAGTGATGAGTGAAATCTTTTCCGCCGCAGTTTTATTGATCCTGATTATGGATCCACTGGGAAATTTGCCCATTTTTATGTCGGTGCTAAAACACACCGAACCCAAGCGCCGCAAGGCGATCATGATACGTGAGCTTTTAATCGCACTTCTACTCATGCTGATTTTTCTCTTCGCTGGCGAGAAGATTCTGGCGTTTTTAAACCTGCGCGCTGAGACGGTTTCCATCTCCGGCGGCATCATTTTATTCCTGATTGCCATCAAGATGATTTTCCCTAGCGCCACCGGAAATAGTTCTGGGCTGCCAGCGGGTGAAGAGCCATTTATTGTACCGCTCGCCATTCCATTAGTGGCCGGGCCAACGTTGCTGGCGACCTTAATGCTGCTTTCGCATCAGTATCCGAATAATTTGTCGCATCTGGTGATTGCCCTGCTGATTGCCTGGGGCGGTACGGTGGTGATTTTGCTGCAGTCGTCGCTGTTCCTGCGTCTGCTGGGTGAGAAAGGGGTCAACGCGCTGGAGCGTCTGATGGGGTTAATTCTGGTGATGATGGCCACCCAGATGTTCCTGGACGGTATTCGGATGTGGATGAAGGGATAAAACCGGGCAATTGCCCGGCCCAAGACCGTCTGTAGGCCGGATAAGGCGTTTACGCCGCCATCCGGCAATATGCGCCGGACAGCCTGATGGCGCTACGCTTATCAGGCCTACAACGGGTGGTGCTTTAACTTAACAGCGTAAACGCAATCATACCGATAATGGCGCCGACCGTTCCGAGGATGGTTTCCATCATGGTCCAGGTTTTCAGCGTCTGCGCTTCGGTGGCGCCGGTAAATTTACCGAACAGCCAGAAGCCCGCGTCGTTCACGTGGCTCACCACGATAGAACCGCCGCCGATACAGATAGAAAGCGCGGCTAACTGTGCGCCACTGTAGTGCAACTGTTCAATCACCGGCATCACCAGGCCAACCGCGGTCAGACAGGCAACCGTGGCGGAACCCTGAATAATACGTACCGCCGCCGCTAGGATGAAGCAGGTCAGCGCAATCGGCAGGCCCATCCCGGTCAGGGCTTCACCCAATGCTGGGCCAACGCCGGAATCCACCAGCACCTGTTTGAACACGCCACCGGCACCAATCACCAGCAGAATAATCCCCGCAGGCTGCAGCGCCGCGCCGCAAATCGCCATCACCTTGTCTTTTTCCATGCCCTGACGGAACGCCAGACCATAGATAGCCACCAGGCAGGCAATCAGGATCGCAGTGAACGGGTGGCCGATAAATTCAAACCACTGATAGGTTTCTGACCCCACCGGCACGAAGCGCGCAGCGACGGTTTTCAGACCGACCAGCACCAGCGGCAGCAGGATCAGCGCCAGGCTAAAGCCGAAGGACGGCATTTTGCCTTCGCCGAGGTGCGGCTCGGTGATGTCATCAGGAATGTTCAGCTCAACGTAGCGGCTGATAAAATTGCCCCACAGCGGACCGGCGATAATCATCCCCGGGATCGCCGCACACAAGCCAATCAGAATCATCCAGCCAAAGTCAGCGTGCATCTGGGAGGCCAGCAGCATCGGCGCAGGCCCCGGCAGCAGGAACGCCGCAGCGGCGGCAACGCCCGCAAACAGTGGGATCACCAGCTTCACCAGGTTCGTCCCGGTGTGGCGCGCCATTGAGAACGCAACGCTAATCAGCAGCACGATCGCCACTTCAAAGAACAGCGGCAGCGCGCAGATAAGACCGGCAATACCAATCGCGTAGTGCGCACGGCTGTGACCGAACGATTTCAGCATCTTGACGGCAATCTGATCGACCGCGCCGGTCTCATGCAGAATTTTGCCGAACATCGCGCCCAGCGCGACCACGATAGCCAGGAAGCCCAGCGTACCGCCCATCCCTTTCTCCATGGTTTCCGCGATTTTAATCAACGGCATACCGGAGAAAAGCCCTGCACCAATAGAAACCACCATCAAAGCCAGGAAGGCGTGCATACGCGCCTTCATGACTAAAAACAGCAGCAGCAGAACGGAGCCAACTGCAGTTAAAACGAGCGTTAAAGTTGTCACGCGGTACGGCCTTTGTTGATCACGTCAATCGTGCTGTCGATAACGCCTTCCAGCGGCTGATCGATATCAACCACCAGGACATCGCGTTCGTCAGCGCCTGGCTCTTGCAGGGTTTCGAACTGAGTGACCAGCATCTGCGTTTTAAAGAAGTGACCTTTACGCGCCTTCAGGCGGCTCTCAATCACCTCAAAGTCCCCTTTCAGGTAGACGAAAGAGAGGTTCGGGTTACCTTCACGCAGGATATCGCGGTACGCTTTTTTCAGCGCAGAGCAGACAATCAGGGAAACTTTGTTAGTACGCTGCATGGCGAAAGCGGCGTCGTTCAGCGCTTGCAGCCACGGTTTGCGATCGTCGTCGTTCAGCGGTTCGCCGGAGGACATTTTGACGATATTGCTACGCGGATGCAGGAAGTCGCCGTCAAGGAACGCGGCGTTCAGACGGTGTGCGACTTCGCTGGCGACGGCGGATTTACCGCTGCCGGATACGCCCATCAGTACATAGACGTGGTGATCGTGGTTAGTCGTGCTCAAGGCGTCCTCCTGTTGGGCACTGGCAATTTATTTGGGTTAATTGTTACGGGTAACAGTTATCGGTAACATTGTCCTGCTGGGCAAGTGGATAAGCAATAACCATTCGTGCCTGAAGTGAATTCTAAGTGAATATGTGTGATCTAGTTCAAACTTGTTAGGGCTAAATAGATCCGCCCGGTGACAAAGTGAAACCTAAATCTAACATTTTTGGCGTAACGACTTCACCGCGAATACGCGCCAGCAGGCGCTCTGCGCCGATGCGCCCCATGCGTTCACGCGGGGTCAGCACGCTGGCAAGACGCGGCTCCATCACCTGGCCAATGTCATGGCCGTGGAAACCGGCAATCGCGATATCGTCCGGAATTCTCAGCCCCAAGCGCTGGCATTCAAACGCCGCGCCGACCGCCAGGTCATCGTTGGTACAGAAGATACCGTCCAGATTCGAAAACTCACGTCGCGCCTGGCGCATCAGTTCAATACCGGAAGTATAAGAAGACGACTGTTCTACCATCACGCTGTACGGCGTCAGGCCGGCGTCAAGCATCGCCTGCTCGTAGCCCTTCTGTTTGATGATAGTACGTTCGTCGAGGCGTGCGCCTAAATAGGCGATATGCCGATGGCCGCGGGCAATAATCGCCGCCGTCATCTGGCGCGCGGCTTCAAAGTTATCAAAGCCCACGGCGATATCGAGGCACGGTGACTGGCTGTCCATCAGCTCCACCACCGGGATACCGGCGACTTCAATCATCTTCAGGGTGCGGGGAGTGTGGTTACGTTCGGTGAGAATCAGACCGTCAATATTCCAGGAGAGCATCGATTCCAGACGCTCCTGCTCCATTTCCGGCTTGTAGCCGTAGTGGGCCAGCATGGTCTGGTAGCCGTGGGCATCGGTGACGCTTTCCACGCCGCGCAGCACCTCAGCAAAGACCTGGTTGGTTAACGACGGCAGCAGCACGCCAATGGCGCGACTGGTGGCGTTGGAGAGAATATCGGGCGCCCGGTTGGGGATATAACCCAAATCATCAAGAGCCGCCGCAATTTTACCGCGCAACGCTACGGAAACCTGTTCCGGGTTACGGAGAAAACGGCTAACCGTCATTTTGGTTACGCCAACGCGATCGGCAACATCCTGAAGTACGGGTCTTTTCTTTTTCATCGTCCGAAGGTAAGCAAAGGTGAAATATTGCTGAAGTTTACCACGGAGATGGCGCAACCTCCCCGCAAGATTAGGGAGGTTGCGCGATTTATTTAAGCCGGATCAAACTGGCGGCAGATCGAAGAGTAAAATTTCACTTTCGCTATCTGCATGAACAGAAATCGCCTGCTCGTCCCAGATGGCCAGACCATCGCTGGTAGTGGCTTTCGTGCCGTTGATGCTCACTTCGCCTTTTACTACCTGAATCCACACGCGGCGGTCAGCGGCAATCTGATGCACCGACTGTTCGCCTTTCGCCAGCGCCCAACGGTACAGCTCCATATCCTGGTACACCTTCAGCGAGCCTTCACGGGCATCCGGTGACAGTACCAGCTGTTTGCCCTGCAGAGCGTCGAAGCGGCGCTGTTCGTAGCGCGGCGTGATGCCGGTTTTTTCTGGAATGATCCAGATCTGGTACAGGTGCAGTTTATCAGTGGCACTTGGGTTGTACTCAGAGTGACGAATACCGGTACCCGCACTCATAATCTGGAACTCGCCCGCCGGAACCTGCTCTTTGTTACCCATGCTGTCCTGGTGCTCAACGGCGCCTTCCAGAACATAGGTCAGGATTTCCATGTCTTTGTGCGGGTGAGTGCCGAAGCCCTGGCCTGCGTCAATTACGTCATCGTTAATCACGCGCAGTGCCGAGAAGCCCATGTAATTCGGGTCATAGTAATCGGCAAACGAGAAGGTATGCCAGGAATCCAGCCAACCATGATTCGCATGACCACGTTCATTTGCTTTGCGTAAGAAAATCATTTTTTACCCCCTCATGTTTTCGATGAAACAAGTTTGGACGTAAACCGGTCAGGATGATAGTGGGTGAAAATTGACTCCTCTGTTCAAAAAATATGAACAAGAACGGAGGAGCCAGGTTTGCTTATTTGGTGAGGCTTATCGTGGCAGGAGCAGGCTGCTCAAAGGCCCGTTCCAGCAGTTCCATATTGGTCAGAGCCTCAGTTTCCTTGACGAAATTCGGCGCGCCGTTTGTCAGCGTCTGGTACAGCGCATCGTACACGCGACCGTAGTCACCGCGTTCCGCCTGCCACTGCTCTTTCACCGTATCGCCCGCATCGTTGACGTATTCCAGATAAGAGACGGAGTCGTCCGCCGCGAAGTTCTCCTCACCCGGCATAACGCCCGCCTTCAGGCTGGTTTCCTGCTGGTCGATACCGTACTTCACAAACGACCCTTTGGTGCCGTGAACGATAAATTTCGGGTAGTCGATTTTCACCAGGTGGCTGGTTTTGACGATAGCCTTCAGATTGCCGTAGTAAAGCTGCGCTTCAAAGGTATCGTCCGGGTTGGCCGGGTTACGCAGGCTGCGGATATCGTAGGAGGCGTGATCCGGGCGGCCAAACAAGGAGATAATCTGGTCCATGGTATGCACGCCCAGACCGTAAAACGCGCCGTCCTGCGGGCGACCCGGTTGGGTTGGCGATTCCGGACGGTAGTAATCGAAGTGGCTCTCCACTTCCACAATCTCGCCCAGCTTGCCGCTCTCAATCGCTTTTTTGGCAGTCAGGAAGCAGGAGTCAAAGCGACGGTTCTGGTACGGCGACACCGTCAGCCCCTTACTTTTCGCCAGCGTGAACAGCGTTTTCGCTTCGGCAAGCGTGGGGGTGAACGGCTTTTCCACCAGCACGTTCTTGCCCGCTTCCAGCGCCTTTTTCGCGTACTCGAAGTGGCTATCGGCGTGGGTACACACCACCACCAGCTTCACCTGCGGGTCGTTCAGAATATCGTCCAGCTCGCTGGTGAAATGGATATGCGCGTACTGCGGCGCCTGCTCATCCGGCTTCGGGCTGCGGCGATAGATATGGGCAACGTGCCAGTCGGCTTTACGTTCGAGGACATAAGGAAGATGGTAGCGGGTGGCGCTTTTGCCAAAGCCGATAAAGGCGCAGTGCAGAGTCATGGTTCAGTCCTTTTGAAATGGTTGCTGAACACCATAGCGTAACTGCAGACAAAAAAAAGCCAGCTAATAGCTGGCTAAAGTAATACTGGAAGCAATGTGAGCAATGTCGTGCTTTCAGGTTCTCCGCAAGGACGCCCTGAATGCAGGACAATAATAATCATTCTCATTCGCACTTGTCCAACATTTTTTGCAAAAAAAGCTAATTGACGCACATTTCAAAATCAATGATGTTAAAAGGGACTTTTAAACCACAAAGGAAAAGAGAATGAGTGACATCGTGATTCGCCACGCTGAACCTGAAGATTACGACGCAATCCGTCAGATCCACGCCCAGCCAGAGGTGTATCACAACACGCTACAGGTCCCTCATCCTTCCAACCATATGTGGCAAGAGCGGCTAGCCGACCAGCCCGGTATTAAACAGCTTGTCGCCTGTATTGATAAGCAGGTGGTCGGGCACCTGTGCATCGCCGTTGCCCAGCGCCCTCGCCGCAGCCACGTCGCCGATTTCGGTATCTGCGTCGACGCCCGCTGGCAGAACCGCGGCGTCGCCAGCGCGCTGATGCGTACCATGATTGACATGTGCGACAACTGGCTGCGCGTCGACCGCATTGAACTGACGGTGTTTGTCGATAACGCACCGGCGGTGGCGGTTTACCAGAAGCATGGGTTTGAGATTGAAGGCACGGGGCGGAGATATGGGCTGCGCAATGGGGAATATGTGGATGCGTATTTTATGGCGCGGGTGAAGGCTTAGCCTGAAAGCAGGATAGCCTGATGCTTCAGGCTATTCTGGCAATAATGTTACCACTCACCGTATGGATACGTTTTTCCCTTTATCCCGTCTTCTATTTCCCGGGAGTAGCGATATTTACGCAGGAAATCACTGTCGGGGTCTTCCTGTTTGCAAAGGGTGAGGTCTGCGCCTGAAACGGTGCTTATTTTGTGTGGGGTGACAATGGGGGCCGGGTATGAGCCCCCATCCGGGAACCAGATCCTGACGTGGCCTCCCGGTGAAAGACCAAACAGCATATTGTCGTACCAGAGAATCTTGCCCCGGAACAGGTGCTCGGCAGGTGTCTTCATACGCTGCCACGTGGCGGGGGAAAACATTACATTGGTCTGGTAGGTTTTCCTGTCAATAAAGGAGTCCCAGCAGAAAATCATATATTGCGGCGGCATTTTTACGAGGTTGAAGTTTACGCTGCCACCATGCGGTTTTGTGGTCCAGGTTGTGACTGAATTGGGGTCTCTCGATGTTTGATCAAGCATCCGAAAAATGTACAGATAACCATCAGTATCAAGCACTCTTACGTGCGTCACCTCGGCAGGGAGTTGCCAGGGCGTGATAAAAGAGAAGCTCCATTTTCCGTAGGGCAACGACCAGTCGCCGCCGGCTGCCTCTTCAGACTGTAAAGGTCGCGTTTTGGGCTGGCTGCAGCCTGCAATCAGAAGCAGCACCAGTATCAGCATTCTTGCCAGGTTCATTGTTTTTCCATCCTTGTCATCGCCACTCACCATAGGGGTACGTTTTCCCCTTCATCCCGTCTTCTATCTCCTGGGAGTAGCGGTATTTACGCAGAAAATCACTGTCGGGGTCTTCCTGTTTGCAGAGAGTGAGATCAGCGCCTGAAACGGTGCTTATTTTATAGGGTGTAAAAGGGATCGCTGGATGACTACCGACGTCCGGGAACCAGGTTCTCACCTTACCGCCGGGTGACAGGCCAAACAGCATATTGTGATACCAGATAGGTTCACCAGAAGGACGTGTATGGTTAGCCGGAGTCTTCATACGCTGCCACGTGGCGGGGGAAAACATTACATTGGTCTGGTAGGTTTTCCTGTCAATAAAGGAGTCCCAGCAGAAAATCATATATTGCGGCGGCATTTTTACGAGGTTGAAGTTTACGCTGCCACCATGCGGTTTTGTGGTCCAGGTTGTAACTGAATTGGGGTCTCTCGATGTTTGATCAAGCATCCGAAAAATGTACAGATAACCATCAGTATCAAGCACCCTTACGTGCGTCACCTCGGCAGGGAGTTGCCAGGGCGTGATAAAAGAGAAGCTCCATTTTCCGTAGGGCAACGACCAGTCGCCGCCGGCTGCCTCTTCAGACTGTAAAGGTCGCGTTTTGGGCTGGCTGCAGCCTGCAATCAGAAGCAGCACCAGTATCAGCATTCTTGCCAGGTTCATTGTTTTTCCATCCTTGTCATCACCACTCACCATAGGGGTACGTTTTCCCCTTCATCCCGTCTTCTATCTCCTGGGAGTAGCGGTACTTGCGTAGGAACTCTCCGTCTGCACCTTCCTGTTTGCAGAGGGTGAGATCAGCGCCTGAAACGGTGCTGATTTTTTGCGGAGTGACAACCGGAGCTGGATAAGCTCCCCCATCCGGCAACCAGATCCTCACGTTGCCGCCAGGTGACAGGCCGAATAGCATATTGTCGTACCAGAGAACCTTGCCCCGGAACAAGTGCTCGGCAGGTGTCTTCATACGCTGCCACGTGGCAGGGGAAAATAGCACGCTGGTTTCGTAGGTTTTCTTGTCGATAAAGGAGTCCCAGCAGAAGATCATGTACTGAGGCGGCATTTTCACTTTATTAAAATTAACGCCGCCGCCATGTGGCGTTGTTGTCCAGGCGGTAGCCGAATTGGGATCCCGGGATGTTGGATCTAGCATACGGAAAATGTATAGATAGCCGTCAGTATCAAGTACTCTGACATGAGTCACATCTGCGGGAAGTTGCCAGGGGGTGATAAAAGAAAAACTCCATTTTCCGTAGGGCAAAGACCAATCACCAGTAGCCGCCTGTTTTGATTGTAAAGGGTGAATTTTCGGCTGGCTGCAGCCTGCAATCAGAAGCAGTACTAGTATTAAAGTTTTTGCGAGGCTCATTGTTTTACTCCATCCATGTTATACACCGTTCGGATCCACTCTTCGTCAGGTCGATTAACAAAGCTCACGCTCTCAGAGACTGCAGCACCCCCTGTTATATTCCCATCCTGATTGACAGCAACGGCATTCCAGTTCGCAGAACAGTGGGTATATAACTCAGCAATAATGTCTATTTCCTCAGGGCTAAACTGCGGAGTAGGTGCTTTGGTTCGAGCCGCTTTACCCATTGCAATAGCTTTCTGACAAAAATCATCAAGCGCAGCAGGCAGTTCCGTCCCTTTTTTGCGCTCAACATCATCGAATAAAACACCCGCCTCCCTCGCCGCATCGATCATCACCCGTAGCGTAACCATCGACCAATCATGCTTTACGATTCGCTGGCGCAGCGTCAGGGCAGCAAAACTGCGTTTTTGCATCTGTCCGTAGCGATCGCTCGGTGCTAACTCATCTTCCCAGACCTCAGGCGTAATGTTGTTGGTGCGAATAAGGGGCGCAATAGTGGCTGAGCGCTCTAATATCGGCAGTTGCGCCATCGTTTGTCGATAGACGCGTGAACGCCCTTTCGGTTGGTCGGCAGGCAGTCTTTCCACCAGCGGGCGAGTGAGAAAGAGATCTTCGCGGGTCTGCGGCAGGTAGCCGCCGCCAATATCAGAGTGTACGCCTGGCAGCGATAACTCCGGCCAGGCAGGAGAGATGCTATTAAGCGCAAAGTTATAACGGCACTCGTGCTGCGCGGTGATATGGAATACCTTCTGGGCCACGCCGGGGCGCAGAGAAAGATTGACCTCACCCGTGTCGGCGCTATGTGGGTTGAGCCCATTAGCGGGCGTACCAATAGCCGCAACGGTATCAAAGATGCCGATAAAACGGGTTTTACCTGCGGGTGAACCACTATAGGTATGGCTTCCCATTCCAGCCTTAATCGCATTAACAATAGCGCTATCCTCAGATTGAATACGATTGGCGAAATGGCGCGCAGCCGCCGCTCCACGGCTAAAACCAAAGATATCGATAAGTAGAGCTTTAACACTATATTTTTCGTCCAGAGAGTCCAATGATGACACTATTGCCGCCTTCAGTTTCTGGACTGCATCATCCGTTTTCGCAATTACCCCACTGTCGGCAATACCGAGTCCTTTACCAATCACGCTATCCGGTTTACCGGCTTGAGTTCCAATCCCTTCAATGTAAATAGCCTTTTGTAGATAATCATCGGTCGCCAAAAATGCCTGACTATACAATTCACTCAACCAATAAACATTCGTGTAATACCCCGAATAACTCGCCGCTCCTATCCCACTGATCCCCATCTTTTCAGCCGCATTTCGCTCAAGAATACTTTCTGCATCCGGGCTATCAATCCTGAAGTGCTCCGCCGAACACGCCGCCAGCATATTCGCCGTATTCACCGCATTATTTCCCGTCCCATCAAAAAAGATCCCCAGCACCAATGTCACGCGCCGCACAACAGGCTCCTCAGGTGGTTTGGATTCAGGCAGAACAGGCGCAGGTGGGAATAGCCGCTGGTAGTTTTCCGGCGTCACTAAATGGTAAAACTCCGTGCCTGCCGCAAGGTGGCTGCAGCGAATATAATCATAATCAGCAGAAATGTATTCGTAGTCTATGGCATTCTCCTTTATCTGGGACTGAATGCTATTTAATCTTGCGCCACGAACTTCAATCACATAATATTTTTCCATTCGACCATAACGATTGACGCGATAAATATCAAAAACCATATTCAGCGATTCATTGTTATTAATTGTGTTAGATAACAGCGGCGAACTTTTATCCAGCGTTTTGCAAAACCGAATTCCCTGAGGGTTTGCGCCAGCACCGGTGCTTGTGGTGCTTTGCATCAGGCTAAAGATGAAGATCTGATCTTCATGTCCGAGTTGATATCGGTTTCCGACAGATTTTTGGGTTCCGCACCCGGTAGATATATTACCCTGGAACTCCCCGCTAAGCGTTAAATAGACAATATCACTCATACCCCACTCCATGCATTCCATGATAAGTACGAAAGGTAATGAAAAAAAAGATATGCATTCCTGCTGCTCGTCAAAATAAAGGGGTTAATTATTGCTTATCAGAAAATAAGAGAACAAAGAATTAGATAAAACAAATAATAATGTTCTTAATATTTAAGTGGTGAATATGGCCCAATAATAAACTATTGGGCCATTATTGATATTAATACCCCGCCGTCAAATCATCCGGCGAACGCGGGTCCGACGCCCCATACAGCGTGCCATCCGGATCTACCATAATGCTCTGCGTGCTGCCCATCGCCTCTTTCACCGCCACCTTCTGTCCCTTCGCTTCCAGCAGCTTCAGCGTATCTGGGCTAAACCCTTTCTCTACCCGCAGCTCGTCCGGCAGCCACTGGTGGTGGAAGCGCGGCGCGTTGGTGGCTTCCGCCACGTTCATACCGAAGTCGATGGAGTTGACCACCATTTGTAGCACTGTAGTAATAATCCGGCTGCCGCCCGGGCTGCCGGTGACCAGCCAGGTTTTACCATCTTTCACCACAATGGTTGGCGACATCGACGACAGCGGGCGTTTCTTCGGCCCGACCGCGTTGGCATCGCCGCCCACCAGTCCGTAGACATTTGGCACGCCCGGCTTGGCGGAGAAGTCATCCATCTCGTTATTCATCAGAATGCCGGTATTGCCCGCCACGATGCCGGTACCAAAGGTGGTGTTGAGGGTGTAGGTCACCGCCACCGCGTTACCGTCTTTATCCACCACCGAGAAATGCGTGGTCTGGTTACTTTCATACGGTGCCAGTTTGCCCGGTTTAATCTGGCTGGACGGCTTGGCCTTGTTGATATCAATCTGGTCGGCAATCGATTTGGCGTAGGCTTTATTGGTCAGCGCCTGCCACGGCACCTTCACGAAGTCCGGGTCGCCGAGGTATTCAGAGCGGTCGGCGTAGGCGTGCTTTTCGGCTTCGGCCATCAGCTGCATTGCGTCGGCGCTGCCGAAGCCGTATTTATGCAGGTCGAAGTTTTCAAGAATATTGAGGATCTGCACAATATGAATTCCGCCGGAAGACGGCGGCGGCATTGAAAAGACTTCGTAGCCGCGGTACTCGCCGCTAATCGGCGTACGCTCAACCGCCTTATAGTTTGCCAGATCCGCTTTGCTCATCAGGCCGCCGTTTTTATGCATCTCTTCGGCAATCTGGTCGGCAATCGCCCCTTTGTAGAAGGCATCCGGCCCATTTTCAGCGATCCGTTCCAGGCTTTTCGCTAGATTCGTCTGCACCAGCTTGTCGCCTTTTTTCAGCGGCTCACCGTCTTTCCAGAAAATGGCTTTGCTGTTGGCGTGATTCGGCAGCACTTCGCTACCGTAGGTTTTGAGATCGTCAGCCAGCGCGTCGTTAACCACAAAGCCGTCTCTGGCGAGCTTAATCGCCGGGTGAATCACTTTATTGAGCGGCATCGTGCCGTACTTCTCCAGCGCCAGCGAGAAGCCCGCTACCGTGCCCGGCGTACCGGATGCCAGGTGCGAGGTCAGCGACTTTTTACTGTTTGGGTTGCCCTGATCGTCGAGGAACATGTCGCGAGTCGCCTGCTCAGGCGCCATCTCACGGAAATCAATCGCCGTGGTTTTACCGTCTTTGGTACGCAGCATCATAAACCCGCCGCCACCGATATTCCCCGCCTGCGGGTGCGTGACCGCCAGCGCGTAGCCCACGGCCACCGCCGCATCCACGGCGTTACCGCCCTCGCGCAGGATCTCAACGCCCACGCGCGTGGCTGCCGCATCAACAGAGGCCACCATGCCATGCTGGGCACGAACGGGATGGAAGACATCTTCCTCAACGCCGTAAGAAACCGGCGGCGGTGGAGGCGCAGAAATCGCGCTAAAACAGCTTCCTGACAGCAGAGCAGCAAGGGCTACCCGGCGTAAAAACGTCGGTATTATTATCATCATCATTCTCCAGAGAGTGCAGTAAGGTCCCCACTAAGCCTGGTTCATAATGCTGAAATAATCCTCGTTACGGCGGGAAAGGAGTAAACTTAAGAAATCCCCTACAAGGAGGAAAGACGATGAAACGATTACTGATTCTGGCGGCGTTGCTGCCGTTCACCGCGCTGGCCGCGCCGCTGAACGTCGACAACAACCCGAATAAGCCGGGCTATGAGATCCCAAGCCAGCAGCGGATGCAGAGCCGTATGCTCAACCAACAGCAGCAGCAAAAAGGCATGCTGAACCAGCAGCGCCAGGTGCAGACGCAGCAGCAACAGCAGCATCTGCAAAACCAGCTCAAAACCAACCAGCAGCGCGTGCAGCAGTCGCAGCCGGGCATGTTAAATCAGCAACAGCAGCCGCTGCCCAATAGCAACGGCGGCATGCTGAAGCCGTATTAAGGCTGGAAATCAGGGCCGATAATATCAATCGCATCGGTACAGATGCAGTCAACACCCCAGCGCAGCAGTTCGGCGGCGCGCTGGGGGTTATTCACGGTATAGACCAGAATCCGCAGCCCCGCTTCACGCAGCGCCTCTACCCGCGCTTCATCCAGCAGACGATGGTTGAGGTGAATCGAGACGCAGCCCAGACGCGTCGTCAGCTCACGCCAGTCCTCCCGCCACTCATCCAGCAGTAATCCGCGCGGCAGTTCCGGCACAGCTTGCTGGGCGGCTTCCAGCGCATCAATTTCAAACGACGACAACAGCGGTGGGGTCATGTCGGCCCACAGTTCTCGGGCAGCCAGCGCCACGGCTTTGCCGGTCAGCGGCCCGCTGCCTGTGGTCGGTTTAATTTCGATATTCGCCATCATGCCGTGCTGACGGCAGCGTTCCGCCACCTGCGACAGCAGCGGCAGCGGCTCGTCCTTAAAGCTGCTGTTAAACCAGCTTCCGGCATCCACGCGCAGCAGATCCTGCCAGCTCAGTTCACCCGCGATCCCCCAGCCGTTGCTGGTGCGTTCAAGGTTGTCGTCATGTAGCAGGAAAATCTGCCCGTCCTTCGACAGCTTGGCATCAAACTCAATCATGGTATGACCGTAGCGTGCGCCAACGTCAATCGCCGCCAGGGTGTTTTCCGGGGCTAACTTACCGCCGCCACGGTGGGCGACGATGTGGGGGTAAGGCCAATTGCTCATACGCGTAATCCTGTCTCACCTTCAAAGAGGTGCAAATGATCGTCCGGCAGATGCAGCCACAGCGTGGTGCCCGCGGGTGGACGCTGCTGGTGCGGCAAGCGCACCACCATTTTCTGTTCACCAAAGCGGCCGTGGGCTAGGTTATCAGCGCCCAGAATTTCGAGCGTATCCATCACCAGCGGCACGCCGCCTTCGGCCTGCGAGCTTAGCGCAATATGTTCCGGGCGGATACCCAGCGTCATGCGGCGACCAGCATATTCACGTTGAGAAGCGGGCAGCGGCAACTGCATGCCGTTTTCCAGCACGAAGCGCGAGCCGGACTCATCAATCTGACCGTCCAGCAGGTTCATCGCCGGACTGCCGATAAAGCTCGCCACAAAGCGGCTGGCCGGCTTCTCATACACTTCCACCGGCGTACCAATCTGCTCGGCAATGCCTTTGTTCATCACCATCACCCGCTGGGCGAGGGTCATCGCTTCGACCTGATCGTGGGTGACGTAGAGAGAAGTGGTTTTCAGACGACGATGCAGCTGTTGCAGCTCAAGTCGCATCTGCACGCGCAGCTTGGCGTCGAGGTTGGAGAGCGGTTCATCGAACAGGAATACCGCCGGGTCGCGCACAATCGCACGCCCCATCGCCACGCGCTGGCGCTGGCCGCCAGAGAGCTCGCGCGGGCGGCGCTTCAGCAGGCCATCCAGCTCAAGAATACGTGCCGCTTCCTGCACTTTTTCGGCAATGTGCGCTTTGCCCATGCCACGAATTTTCAGCCCCCATGCCATGTTCTCTTCCACGCTCATGTGCGGATAGAGCGCATAGTTCTGGAACACCATCGCAATGCCACGATCCTTCGGCTCCATTTCGGTCACGCGCTTGCGGTCAATCCAGATGTCACCGCTGGTCACGCGCTCAAGCCCCGCCACCATGCGCAGCAGCGTCGATTTTCCGCAGCCCGATGGGCCGACCATCACAATAAATTCCCCGTCTGCCACATCCAGCGTCAGCGGTTGAATGACCTGGGTTTTACCGTCCCAGCTTTTGGTTACTGCCTGTAGTTTTAAACCAGCCATTTTTATTTCTCACTGTCCACTAAACCACGCACAAAGGCACGCTGCATGGCTAAAACGATAACAACGGGGGGAATAAGGGTGAGCAGCATCGCCGCCATCACCTGGTTCCACTGCGTGGTGCCTTCGCCGGTAGCGATCATCCCTTTGATGCCCGCCACGGCAGTGCCGAGGTTCACGTCGGTAATAATCAGCAACGGCCAGAGATACTGGTTCCAGCCGTAGATAAAGGTGATGACGAACAGCGCCGCGAGGTTGGTTTTCGACAGCGGCAGCACGATGTCGCGGAAAAAGCGCATCGGCGAAGCGCCGTCGATACGCGCCGCTTCAATCAACTCGTCCGGCAGGGTCATAAAGAACTGGCGGAACAGGAAGGTGGCGGTCGCCGACGCCATTAACGGCAGCGTCAAACCGGCATAGCTGTCGAGCATCTTCAGGTTGGCAATGACCTCAACCGTCGGGAAGATACGCACTTCCACCGGCAGCATCAGGGTGATAAAGATCATCCAGAAGAACAGGTTACGCAGCGGAAAGCGGAACCAGACGATGGCGAAGGCGGAAAGCATCGACACCGCGATTTTGCCGACGGTAATGGCAAAGGCCATGATGAAGCTGTTGAGCATCATCAGCCAGAACGGCGCGCTATTGGCCCCGACGCCGTTGACCCAAATCGCCTTCATGTTCTCGAACAGATGGCCGCCGGGAATCAGCGTCATCGGCGTTTCAAACACCGCTTTGTTGTCCAGCGTCGCCGCCGTAAAGGCGACGTACAGCGGAAACAGGATCACAATAATCCCGAGGATCAGCATGGTGTGGCTGAATATCGTCAGCCCGCGACGGTTCTCAATCATTGGTAGCGCACCTTACTTTCCACGTAGCGGAACTGCACCACGGTCAGGATGATGACGAGGAACATCAGCACCACCGACTGTGCCGCAGAGGCCGAGAGATCCAGCCCGGCAAACCCTTCGCGGTAAATCTTATAAATCAGCGTGGTGGTGGCCTGTACCGGGCCGCCCGCCGTCGCGGCGTCGATCACCGGGAAGGTGTCGAAGAAGGCGTACACCAGATTGACCACCAGCAGGAAGAAGCTCACCGGCGCAATCAGCGGCAGCGCCAGCTTGAAGAAGCGGCGAATCGGCCCTGCGCCGTCGATGGCGGCAGCCTCGACCAGCGAGCGCGGAATAGATTGCAGCGCGGCGAAGAAGAACAGGAAGTTGTAGCTTATCTGCTTCCAGACCGAAGCGAAGACCACCAGGAACATGGCCTGACCGCTGTTCTGCGCGTGGTTCCAGTCATAGCCGAACTCGCCGAGGAAATGGGTAATCAGCCCGCGTCCGGGGTTAAACAGGAAGATCCACAGTACGGCGGCAACGGCGGGAGCGACGGCATAAGGCAGCAGCATCAGCGTCTGGTAAAGACGGCTGCCGCGCACCACGTAGTCCACCAGGGCGGCGAAGAACAGCGAGACCAGCAGGCCGCTTATCGTTACCAGGCCGCTGAACTTGATCGTCGTCCAGAAGGCGTCGAGGTAGTAGCTGTCGTGGAACAGCGTGACGAAGTTGTCCAGGCCAACGAACTGGCTGGAGAGGCCAAACGGGTCAACGCTTTGCAGTGAATACCACAGCGCTTCGCCAGCGGGCCAGATAAAGAAGATAACGGTGATAATCAGCTGCGGAGCGACCAATGCGTAAGGCAGCCAGCGCGATTTAAACACCGGACGGGATGATGACATAGTTAAACTCTGCGTTGGTTTCCCCTCACCCCGGCCCTCTCCCCAAAGGGGCGAGGGAGAAAATACCGCTCGGTGCACTCAATACCAGACGGTGCCGAACAGTCCCCTCTCCCCTATGGGGAGAGGGTTAGGATGAGGGGTTAGTCAATGATTAAGACTTGGTCGATTGCTCGAAGCGACGCAGCAGCTGATTCCCGCGCTCTACCGCAGAATCCAGCGCCTGCTGAGGCGTTTTCTTACCGGTCCAGACGCTTTCCAGTTCTTCATCCACGATGGTACGAATCTGCGGCATGTTGCCCAGACGCAGCCCTTTGGTGAACGGCAACGGTGGCTTGTTCAGCATCTGACGGGTGGCGATGTCGGCACCTGGGTTCTTGTCATAGAAACCCTGCTGACGCGTCAGGTCGTACGCGGCGGTAGTAATTGGCAGGTAGCCGGTTTTCTGATGCCATTCCGCTGCAATTTCAGGCTTCGCCAGGAACTCGAGGAATTTCGCGACGCCGGTGTAGGTTTCTTTGTCTTTACCCTGCATCACCCACAGGCTCGCCCCGCCGATAATGGCGTTCTGCGGCGCGCCCTTCACGTCGGCATCGTAAGGCATCATGCCCACGCCGTAGTTGAATTTGGCGTACTGACGAATGTCCGCCAGCGAGCCAGAAGAGGCGGTGGTAATGGCGCAGTCACCGTTGTAGAACTTCTCGGTAGACTCGTCTTTACGGCCGAAGTAGCTGAAGTCACCCTTCTTGTTCAATTCTTCCAGCAGCGCGATGTGTTTCACCTGCTCTGGCTTGTTGAACTCCAGTACCGCATCGGTGCCGTCGAAACCGTTGTTTTTGGTCGCAACCGGCAGACCGTGCCAGGCGCTGAAGTTTTCAATCTGGATCCAGCCCTGCCAGCCACTGGCGTAGCCGCACTTCATACCGGCTGCTTTCAGCTTCGCGGTGTAGGCCGCCAGATCCTGCCAGGTTTTCGGCGGTTGGTTCGGGTCTAAACCGGCTTTCTTGAAGGCGTCTTTGTTGTAGTACAGCACCGGGGTGGAGCTGTTAAACGGCTGGGACAGCAGGTGCCCGGTTTTGGAGTCGGTGTAGTAACCGGAAACGGTCGGCACAAACTGAGATTCATCGAACTTGATACCAGCATCGTCAAACACCTGGTATACCGGCTTAATCGCTTTTGACGCCATCATGGTGGCAGTGCCGACTTCATACACCTGCAAAATTGCCGGGGCGTTGCCGGTACGGAACGCGGCGATACCGGCGCTCAGGCTCTGCTCATAGTTGCCTTTGTACACCGGCTGGATTTTGTAATCCGGGTTGGCGGCGTTGAAGCGCTGCGCCAGAGAGTCAACTTCTTTACCCAGCTCACCTTCCATGGAATGCCAGAATGGAATAGTGGTCACCGCCATAGCCTGACCTGCGAATGCCAGACTCATTGCCAATCCTAAAGCTGTATGTCGTAACGATATCATCGGTTATCTCTCTTTTTGTGCCGGGATGCGCGATATCACGCGTTTTATGTTCGCGGGGGTAACATGACATGCTCGAATGACAGAAAAATAACTTTTTTATTACAAAAAAAAGATAGTAAGGCGACAAAGGGATGGCAAGGCGGTGACGGTTCTAAGAAGGGAAAGTGGGAGCTGTGACACGTATAGAGAAACGCCGGATGGCGATGCTGGCGCATCTTATCCGGCCTACAGGTAAGGGTAGGCCGGATAAGGCGTTTACGCCGCCATCCGGCATTGTTGCTGCGAATTAACCGCCGAGGTACGCGCTGCGCACCGCTTCGTTCGCCAGCAGCGCATCACCAGTGTCTTCCAGCACCACGTGGCCGTTTTCCAGCACATAGCCGCGGTCGGCGAGCTTCAGCGCCTGGTTGGCGTTCTGCTCGACGAGGAAGATGGTCATGCCCTGCTTACGCAGTTGCTCGATGGTGTCGAAAATCTGCTGGATGATAATCGGGGCCAGCCCCAGAGAAGGCTCATCAAGCAGCAGCAGGCGCGGCTGGCTCATCAGCGCGCGGCCAATCGCCAGCATCTGTTGTTCACCGCCGGACATGGTACCCGCACGCTGGATACGACGCTCAAGCAGACGTGGGAACAGGTCATACACCCACTTGATACGCTCCTGGAACTGATCGCGGTCGGCAAAGAAGCCGCCCATCGCCAGGTTTTCTTCCACCGTCATGCGCGAGAAGACGCGGCGCCCTTCCGGCACGATCGCTACCGCTTCACGCATGATTTTCGCCGTTTGCCAGTCGGTAATGTCTTTATCATCAAAGACAATGCGTCCGCTGGTGGCGCGCGGGTCGCCACATAAGGTGCCGAGCAGCGTGGTTTTTCCCGCGCCGTTCGCGCCAATCAGGGTAACAATTTCGCCCTGATTGATATGCAGGCTGACGTCGTGCAGCGCCTGAATCTTGCCGTAGTGGGCGCTGACTTTATCAAACGATAACATCACTTTATCCATTTTATGCCTCACCCAGATAGGCGCGGATCACGTCCGGGTTATTGCGGATCTCTTCCGGCGTACCGTTCGCCAGCGGCGTACCCTGATTCACCACGTAGATGCGGTCGGAAATGCCCATCACCAGCTTCATATCGTGCTCAATCAGCAGGATAGTGGTGTTGTGATGGTTACGCAGCTCAGCAATCAGTTCATCCAGCTCTTTGGTTTCTTTCGGGTTAAGGCCCGCCGCCGGTTCGTCGAGCATCAGAATTTCCGGCTGCGTCACCATGCAGCGGGCAATCTCCAGACGACGCTGGTCACCGTAGGCCAGGTTACTGGCCTGACGGTTGGCGTGCTCTAACAGGCCGATACGCTCAAGCCAGGTGGCGGCGCGGTCCAGCGCTTCGCTTTGCGCGCGACGGAACGACGGGGTTTTCAGCAGGCCGGAGAAGACGCCGGTCTTCAGTTGCTGATGCTGCGCCACCAGCAGGTTTTCAATCACCGTCATTTCGCGGAACAGACGCACGTGCTGGAAGGTACGCACCACGCCCATGCGGGCAATCTGCTGACCCGGCAGCCCTTCCAGGTGCTGGTCGCGCAGCATAATGGTGCCGCCGGTCGGCTTGTAGAAGCCGGTCAGGCAGTTAAAGACCGTGGTTTTCCCCGCGCCGTTCGGGCCAATCAGGGAGACGATTTCCTGAGGATGCAGCTCCAGCGCCACGTTGTTGACCGCCAGCAAGCCGCCAAAACGCATCATCAGGCCGTTAACGGATAATAATGGCTGACTCATGCCTGCTCTCCTTCTTTCGCTTTCCCGCTTTTCAGCTTGAGCTGCGGACGGGTCATCGGCAGAAGCCCCTGCGGACGCCAGATCATCATCAGAACCATCAAACCACCCAGCATCAGCATGCTGTATTCGTTGAAGTCACGCATCAGTTCGCGCGACACCACCAGCAGGACGGCAGCAAGAATAACCGCAAACTGCGAGCCCATCCCGCCCAGTACCACAATCGCCAGCACGAAGGCCGACTCGGCAAAGGTGAAGGATTCCGGGCTAACAAAGCCCTGGCGCGCGGCAAACAGCGTACCGGCAAAACCGGCAAACGCGGCGCTGATGGTAAAGGCGGTCAGCTTGATGCGCGTTGGGCTCAGGCCCAGCGAGCGACAGGCGATTTCATCTTCACGCAGCGCTTCCCACGCACGCCCCAGCGGCATACGCAGCAGACGGTTGATAACAAACAGGCTCAGCACCACCAGCAGCAGCGCCACCAGATAAAGGAAGATAACGCGGTCAGACGGGTCGTACTTAACGTTAAAGAAGTTGCTGAAGGTATCCCAGCCGCCTTCACGGGCGCTGCGGCTGAACTCCAGGCCGAAGAAGGTCGGTTTCGGGATCTGGCTGATACCGTTCGGGCCGCCGGTAATCTCGGTATTGTTCAGCAGCAGGATACGGACAATTTCGCCGAAGCCTAAGGTTACAATCGCCAGATAGTCACCGCGCAGGCGCAGTACCGGGAAGCCGAGCAGGAAGCCTGCTGCCGCCGAGACCAGACCCGCAATGGGCAGACAGGTCCAGAAGCCGAGACCGTAGTAGTGGTTCAGCAGCGCGAAGGTGTAAGCGCCGATGGCATAAAAACCGCCGTAGCCCAGCACCAGCAGGCCGGAAAGCCCCACCACCACGTTCAGGCCGAGGCCAAGGATGATGTAAATCATGGTCAGCGTGGCGATATCGACCGTGCCGCGCGAGACCATAAACGGCCACGCCACGGCAATAACCAGCAGCGCCACCAGGAACAGCTTCTGCTTAACCGTCGAGCCATCAATCGCGGGCAGAATAAACTTCGGCCCGGAGACGCTTTTCAGCCCCTTCTGGAACAGCGGTCGCAGCAGCTGGAAGAAAAAGACCACCGCGGTGCCGATAAAGATCCACTGCCAGCGGATATCCGCCGCGCTGCCCACCACCAGCTTGGTGCCGTCGAGCTGTAACTGAACGCCCATAAAGACGCCAGCCAGGACAAAGAACATCGCCGCCGACAGCAGCGCCATCGCAAATTGCATCGGTTTCATACTTTCTCTACCTCCGGGCGGCCCAGGATACCGGTCGGCATCACCAGCAGCACCACAATCAGCAGCGCGAACGACACAACGTCTTTATATTCGGTACTGAGATAAGCAGAGGAGAGCGCTTCGGCGATACCGAGGATAAGCCCGCCAATCATCGCCCCTGGAATACTGCCGATACCGCCGAGAACCGCGGCGGTAAAGGCTTTCATCCCGGCCATAAAGCCAATGTACGGGTTGATAACACCGTAGAACTGACCCAGCAGCACGCCCGCCACCGCCGCCATCGCCGCGCCGATGACAAACGTCAGCGCAATCACGCGGTCGGTGTTAATGCCGAGCAGGCTCGCCATTTTGAGGTCTTCCGCGCAGGCGCGACAGGCGCGGCCCATGCGGGAGTAGCGGATAAACAGCGTCAGCGCCAGCATGGCCACGAAGGTCACAATCCAGATAACCAACTGCATGGTGGTGATAGACGCGGAGAAGTTTTCGCTGCTGCCGACAATCCACTGACCGTTAAACAGGCTCGGCAACGCGATATCGCGCGAACCTTCGGTCAGGCTGACGTAGTTCTGCAGGAAGATGGACATCCCGATGGCGGAGATCAGCGCAATCAGGCGTTTGGAGCTACGCACCGGGCGGTAGGCCACCCGTTCGATGCTCCAACCGTAGGCGCTGGCAATCACAATCGCCCCGATGAAGCCGGCTGCGACCAGCAGCCAGCCGGTATCGATGCCCATCATCATCAGCGCGGCGATGATCATAAAGGAGACATAACTACCGATCATGTAAACCTCGCCGTGGGCGAAGTTGATCATGCCGATAATCCCGTACACCATGGTGTAACCGATGGCGATCAGTGCATAGGTGCTTCCCAGCGTTACGCCGTTAAACATCTGCTGCACAAAGTAGAGAACCTGCTCTGACATATATTAGCCTTTTGCTACCCCTGCGAATCTACGCCCGCCAGGGGGAAATGAAGGTTACTTCACCGCGGTGGATGAGCCGTCGGCATGCCACTGGAAGACCCCGAACTCAAATCCTTTCAGATCGCCTTTGTCATCCCAGGAGAGCGGCCCAATCACGGTTTTCGCACCGTTTGCTTTCAAGTCTTTAATCAGCGCTTGCGGGTCATCGCTACCGGTACGCTCCATGGCGGTCGCCAGAGACTGTACGGCGGCGTAGGTGATCCAGACGTATGGCCCGGTTGGATCTTTCTTCTGCGCTTTCAGGGCATCGACGATAGCGCTATTTGTCGGATCCTGGTCATAGCGTTTTGGCATGGTCACCAGCATGCCTTCCGCCGCGTTACCCGCGATGTTCGACAGCGAAGCGTTGCCCACGCCTTCCGGCCCCATAAACTGGGTTTTCAGGCCGACAGCGCGCGCCTGGCGCAGCATCTGCCCCATTTCCGGGTAGTAGCCGCCGTAGTAAACGAAGTCGATGTTCTCTTTTTGCAGACGGGCAATCAGCGCGGAGAAGTCTTTTTCACCGGCAGTAATGCCGTCGAAGAAGACGATATTGGCTTTGCCCGCCTTCAGACCTTCTTGCACGGAACGCGCCAGACCTTCACCGTACTGCTGCTTGTCGTGAATGATGGCGATGCGCTGCGGCTTCACTTTATTCAGGATGTAGTTCGCGGCGGTTGGGCCCTGAGAGGAGTCCAGACCGGCGGTACGCATGATGTAGTGGTAGCCACGCTGGGTCAGCTCTGGGTTGGTCGCGCCCGGAGAGATCATCAGAATGCCTTCATCTTCATAGATGTCAGAAGCTGGCTGCGTGGAGGAAGAGCAGAGATGGCCAATCACATATTTGATGCCGTCGTTAACGATTTTGTTGGCGACCGCCACCGCTTGTTTCGGGTCACAGGCGTCGTCGTACTCCACGCCCACCAGTTTGTCGCCCTTGATGCCACCTTTGGCGTTGATGTCTTTAATAGCCTGACGCGCACCGTTGAACTCCATGTCGCCCCATTGGGCGACTGGGCCAGACATGGCGCCGACAACGGCAACCTTAATATCATCAGCCATCGCCGCGTGTGACATAGCCAGCGCGATCATCCCTGCGATTACTGTTTTTGTATTCCTTTTCATACTTCGGGATCCCCATTCGTGATGTCGTGTTTACACGTCGTGGCGTGTATATATTTTGTTGTTTGATGGTTAAAAAGCACTCTGTACTTTTAATATACAACGCTACTTTTGCCATTATCTTTAATGAGTTAGCGCAGCTTTTTGGCGAAATACAGACTAAATTCTCTATTTTTCAGTCTATTAAGAAAAGATAATATTCTGATTTTTGCCATAGATAAACAAAAAAAAGCCCGCACAGCAGCATAAAATAACGACACAATAAGCCGAATAAAATGCTAGTTTTCAGGTTAAAGTTCTGACTATTTTTCGATCCATGATGTTTCAGACTGTCTGCATAGATAACGAAAAATTAATCCCCTACTGAACAAGCCAAAAAAGAGAACGCTTCCGGCAGAATAAATTGAGTACACTGACCACCATTTTCGAGATTTGAGCAAACTGCCCATGAAGCTGACCATCATTCGTTTAGAAACCCTGAGCGACCAGGACCACATCTGCCTCGGTAAAATCTGGCCTGCGCAGTCCCCCGACGAGCAGCGCCTTGATGAGACTCACCGCCTGTACGCCGCCCGTTTTAACGATCGACTGCTAGCAGCGGTAGAAGTCACGCTAGGCAATAGCCAGGGCGTGCTTAACGGTTTGTGCGTACGCGAAGTGACCCGCCGTCGCGGCGTGGGACAGTATCTGGTTGAAGAAGTGATGCGCGATAACCCACAGATCGGCCGCTGGACGTTGAGCAAAGCTGGCGTGGAAGAGAGCCTGGAAATGGCCGCATTTGCCAAAGCGCTAGGCTTTACGATGCATGCAGAGGGCTGGGTTCGAGGGTAGAGCTTGCCCCGGCGCCAGCTAACGCCTCGACCGGGGCTACATCTCGTGTAGGCCTGATAAGCGCAGCGCCATCAGGCAACGCTGCACACATTGCCGGATGGCGGCATACGCCTTATCCGGCCTACATTTAGCGCAATAACCGCTTACTTCGCGTCGGTCGCCGTACCGTTAGCGTGCCAGTTAAAGATGCCGAATTCGAAGCCTTTCAGGTCACCTTTTTCATCCCACGACAGCGGACCCATAACGGTATCCACGGTGTTGGCTTTCAGGTATTTGGCAATCTCAGCCGGATCGTCAGAGTGGTTCAGACCCGCCTGCAGGGACTGCAGTGCTGCATAGGTAGTCCATACGAACGCACCGCTTGGATCCTGTTTCTTCGCCTTGATAGCATCTACGATAGGTTTGTTCGCTGGAACCTGGTCGTAGTTCTTAGGTTTCGTCACCAGCAGACCTTCCGCAGAATCGCCCGCGATGTTAGACAGCGACACGTTCGCTACGCCTTCCGGCCCCATGAACTGGGTTTTCAGGCCAGCAGCACGAGCCTGACGCAGGATCTGGCCCATTTCAGGGTGGTAGCCGCCGAAGTAAACGAAGTCGATGTTCTCTTTCTTCAGACGCGCAACCAGCGTGGAGAAGTCTTTCTCACCGGCGGTAATCCCGTCGAAGAAGACCACGTTCGCGCCGCCTTTCTTCAGGCCATCCTGTACCGCACGCGCCAGACCTTCACCGTACTGCTGCTTATCATGAACAACGGCAATACGCTGTGGCTTCACTTTCTCGAGAATGTATTTCGCCGCGGTTGGGCCCTGGTCGGAGTCCAGGCCGGTGGTACGCAGAATCAGCTTGTAGCCACGCGCGGTCAGTTCCGGCGCAGTTGCTGCTGGGGTGATCATCAGAATGCCTTCGTCTTCATAGATATCAGACGCAGGCTGCGTAGAGGAGGAGCAGAGGTGACCAATGACGTATTTAATCCCGTCATTCACCACTTTGTTCGCCACTGCAACCGCTTGTTTCGGGTCACAGGCATCATCGTATTTTACGATTTCCAGCTTATTGCCTTTGATACCACCCTTGGCGTTAATGTCGGCAACCGCCTGAGTCGCACCGCTGAACTCCTGGTCACCGTATTGCGCAACCGGGCCGGACATCGCACCAACGACAGCAACTTTAATATTTTCTGCTAATGCCATATTACTGAATGCCAGCGCAATACATCCTGCCAGTAACGCTTTACCCTTCATTTTCATCCTGAGGTTCCCCATTGTTATGGTTGTTGCATTTGTTGTGATGTTGTTATTTAGCGCATTATTCTTATATCACTCGCATGGTAAGTATAAGATATTAATATTAAGGGATACTGCCTGTGCTTTTGCAGCATACTCTGCTAAAACATACCCCATTTTTATGGATTTGAAACGTTAATTTTGACGGATTTGTAACGCAAAAATGACAAAAAAAAGCCACTCATCGGAGTGGCTTGGGCATTGGGTGTGCTCCCGGCGGCGCTTCGCTTGGCCGGGCTACGATGTCCTGTAGCCGGCCAAGCGAAGCGCCGCCGGGAAGAGTTCAGGTCTATTCAGTTAACGCCCGACGAATCACCTCCAGCGCCTGCTGGAACTGCTTCTCAGGGATGGTGAGCGGGTACAGGAAGCGAATGACGTTGCCATACACCCCGCAGCTCAGCAGCAGTACGCCTTCAGCCAGCGCGCGTTCCTGGACTAATTTGGTAAACTCCGGCGAGGGTTCGCGCGTCTGCGGATCGACAAACTCCACCGCGACCATCGACCCTACGCCGCGCACGTCTGCAATCGCCGGGCAGCTCTCACGCGCTTTGTTCAGCACTTCAATCAGATGCTGACCCAGATGATTGGCACGAGTACAGAGCGCCTCTTCTTCAATGACATCCAGCACCGCATGCGCAGCCGCAATCGCCAGCGGGTTACCCGCATAGGTTCCCCCCAGGCCGCCAGGGGCCGGTGCATCCATCACCTCAGCACGCCCCACGACGCCAGAGAGCGGGAAGCCCCCCGCCAGGCTCTTCGCCATGGTGATAAGGTCAGGTTTCACGCTGTAATGCTCCATCGCGAACAGCTTGCCGGTACGGGCAAATCCGGTCTGCACTTCGTCGGCAATCAGCAGAATACCGTGGGTATCGCAAAGCTGGCGCAGCCCCTGCATAAAATCAGGCGGCGCGACGTTGAAACCACCCTCCCCCTGTACGGGTTCGAGGATAATTGCCGCCACTTGATCCGGTGCGATATCAGCTTTGAAAATATGGTTCAGGCTTTTGAGCGCCATATCGGTCGTGACGCCGTGCGCCGCATTCGGATAAAGAGCGTGATAGACCGAGCCGGGGAACGGGCCGAAGCCGATTTTGTACGGCGCAACTTTACCGGTCAGCGCCATCGTCATAAAGGTGCGGCCGTGGAAGCCGCCGCCGAAGGTAATCAGTCCCGGACGTTTAGTATAAGCGCGAGCTATCTTCACCGCATTTTCGACCGCTTCAGCCCCGGTGCTGAAAAATGCCGTCTTGGCATTCCCGGTAATCGGCGCCACGCTATTAATACGTTCTGCTAATGATACGTAGCTTTCATAGGGAACAATCTGGTAAGCGGTATGGGTGAAGGCCTTAAGCTGACTCTCAACGGCGGCAATCACCTGTGGATGACGATGCCCAGTGTTCAGCACCGCAATGCCGGCGGCAAAATCGATGTACTCATTCCCTTCAATATCCCACAGCGTGGCGTTCTCTGCGCGTTCTGCGTAGAAACCGCACATCACGCCCACGCCGCGCGGCGTGGCCTGTAAACGCCGATGATTCAGTGACTCGTTACTCACGGTAAACCCCCTGCCGTTGAAAGACGGAAAAATACGTAGCGCCTATTCAGTTTTTGCCATCGGCTGAATTAACGCCAGCGACAAACAACAAATAAGCAGAGGAAAGCGTGATGACGGAGGGATTATCAGAGGGACGAACTTGTAGGCCCGATAAGCGTAGCGCCATCGGGCGGACCAACGCAGATTGCCGGATGCGCCTTATCCGGCCTACAAAACAAAAACCCCCGAATTCACATTCGAGGGTTCATTGGGTACGACGCCAAAAATCAGGCTTCGATAGCCGCGCGCAGTTTTTTCATCGCGTTCTTTTCAAGCTGACGTACACGCTCGGCGGATACGCCGTAACGGTCGGCCAGTTCCTGCAGCGTGGACTTGTTGTCTTCGTCCAGCCAGCGGGCGCGAATGATGTCCTGGCTACGTTCGTCCAGGCCCTGCATTGCGTCGGTCAGCTTATTCGCTGCCTGCTCTTCCCAGTTGTCGTCTTCAATGCCATCGGCAAAGTTGGACGATTTATCCTGAAGATAGAGCACCGGAGCAACCGCGTGGCTTTCAGAGTCATCGTCTGAGGACATATCAAACGCCATGTCCTGCGCCGCCATACGGGATTCCATCTCGCGAACGTCTTTGCTGGAAACACCCAGCTCGCGGGCAACCATTTCCACTTCGTCCTGATTGAACCAGCCCAGACGCTGCTTGGTTTTACGCAGGTTGAAGAACAGCTTACGCTGTGCTTTGGTGGTCGCCACTTTCACGATACGCCAGTTACGCAGCACGTATTCGTGAATTTCCGCTTTGATCCAATGCACCGCAAAGGACACCAGACGGACACCCACTTCTGGGTTGAAACGACGTACGGCTTTCATCAGGCCAATGTTGCCTTCCTGAATCAAGTCCGCCTGCGGCAGGCCATAGCCCGAGTAATTACGAGCAATATGAACAACAAAGCGCAGGTGAGACAGGATCAGCGTTTTAGCTGCTTCCAGATCGCCCTGGTAATGCAGCCGTTCAGCAAGCGCCTTTTCTTCATCAGCCGTCAACATCGGCCATGTGTTCGCAGCCCGGATATAAGATTCCAGGTTACCGACAGGGGCTAACGCTAAATTTTGCATTTCTTTGGTCATTCAAATCCTCTCAATTCACTTCATACTGGCGGTGGCTTGTCCCCGAAGGCAACAAACATGCCAGGCTCTATGAGCAACGAGAATATCATCCGCTCTTTTATCAGACAGTGAGTTTATCCACAAGTTCAATGCAACAGTGTGAATAAATTACGCACAAATTGTGACACGCGATAGGCCGCGAGGGCAGAAAGATGGGGTTTACAACACATCCCCTGCGGACGGAAGTCGTCGCAGGGGAAGAGTATAACAGAACTTTTTTAATCGGGAGTAAAGTGGCGTAAATGTTGTACCGTGGCAAGCCAGGCTGCCACCCAGCCAATCATCGAGCACACCAGCAGCAGCAGCAGGCACTCGTCAAATGACAGGCCGCTCAGCTCAAACTGAGTACCGAATACGCGGGCCACTTCGGTGACCGCCGACGACAGTCGCATCACCAGAATTTCCGACAGGATCAGCGACAAAAACGCGCCGGAGAAACCGAGCAGCGCACCGCCGTAGAGGAACGGACGCAGGATAAACCCATCGGTCGCACCAATCAGCTTTTGCACGTTGATGGTATCACGGCGTGCGAAGATGCTCAGACGCACGCTGTTACCGATGACGAGGAAGACCGCCGCCACCATCAGCACGCCGATCATCGCCGACACGCGGCCTACCAGCCCGGTAATCGAGGCCAGACGCGCAAACCAGCTATCGTCCATGCGCACTTCGTTGACGCCCTGAATCTGCGCCACGCGGTCACGCAGCGTATTCAGCGCATCCGTGGTCTGGAAATCGATTTTCGGAATAACCACCGCCACTGCGGGCAGCGGGTTTTCTTCCAGCATATCCAGCGCGCCGCCAAAGCCCGACCAGTTGCGGAACTCGCCCAGCGCTTCGTCACGGGAAAGGTAGTTCACCTTATCCACGCCCTGCTCGGCCTGTAGCTGACCGACCACTTTCGCCGCCGCATCGTCATCCAGCGTTTTTTCCAGATAAACGGTGATCTGCGGGGACGGATAGTACTGCGAAGCCGCCGTATTCACGTTCTTGTAGACCATGTAACAGACGCTCGGCAGCGTCAAGGAGATGGCGATAACCATCACCGTCAGGAACGTTGCCAGCGGTTTGCTTTTCAGATCCTGCAGCGCGCCCTGCCAGGCATAGCGCACCTGCTCATTGAACACGTTGGTTTTACGCGAGTTCGGTTTTGGCGCCGGTTTGTTGCGCTTCGGCGCATTGCGTCCGCCGTCACCCGCCGGGGTGACCGATTTACGCAAGCGGTCGAGCCGCCCGCCAAACTGGCGAATTTGGTTGATTGCGTCGCGCTTATTCACTCGTCAGGCCTCCATGCAAGTGACCTTCACTCAGCGTCAGCATGCGGTAAGAACGGCTGGAAATCAGCCCGATGTCGTGCGTCGCCATCAGCACCGTCACCCCAACGCGGTTAAACTCTTCAAACAGTCGCAAGATGCCTTCCGACAGCGCGTTATCCAGGTTACCCGTCGGTTCATCCGCCAGCAGTACCGCAGGCTTATTCACCACTGCACGGGCAATGCCCACACGCTGTTGTTCACCGCCGGAGAGCTGAATCGGGAAGTTCTTCGCCTTATCGAGCAGCCCGACTTTGTCCAACGCAGCCGAGACGCGACGACGAATATCGTCCGCGCTGGCGCCCGCGATGATCAGTGGGATCGCCACGTTATCAAACACGGTTCTGTCCATCAGCAGATGGTGATCCTGGAAAATCATGCCGATCTGGCGACGTAAGAACGGCACTTCTCGGTTCTTCAGACGGCTGATGTCATGCCCGCCGAAGTAAATTTTCCCCGCGCTCGGCCGTTCAATCCCACAGATAAGCTTCAGCAGGGTACTTTTACCTGCGCCGGAATGGCCGGTCAGGAATGCCATCTCGCCCGGCTGCAGGTGGAAGGTGACCCCCTGCAGCGCTTGTCTCCCGCCGAGATAGGCTTTGCTGACGTGTTCAAAGCGAATCATTCATTAATCCTCTCGGGCAAAAAGTGCCTCAATAAAATCGCCCGCTTTAAACGGACGTAAGTCCTCTATGCGTTCACCGACGCCGATGTAACGAATCGGAATACCAAACTGGTCCGCCACGGAGAATATCACCCCGCCTTTCGCCGTACCGTCGAGTTTAGTCAACGTGATACCGGTCAGGCCAACGGCCTCATGGAACAGTTTGGCCTGGCTGATAGCGTTCTGCCCGGTGCTGGCGTCGATAGTCAGCATGACTTCATGCGGCGCGTCGACATCGAGCTTTTTCATCACGCGGACAATTTTCTTCAGCTCTTCCATCAGGTGCGATTTGTTCTGCAAGCGCCCTGCGGTATCGGCAATCAGTACGTCAACGTTACGCGCTTTCGCCGCCTGGATGGCATCGAAAATGACCGATGCGGAATCCGCGCCGGTATGCTGCGCGATAACCGGAATGTTGTTGCGCTGACCCCAAACCTGCAACTGCTCAACCGCGGCCGCACGGAAGGTATCGCCCGCCGCCAGCATCACCGTTTTGCCCTGCTGCTCGAACTGACGCGCCAGCTTGCCGATGGTGGTGGTTTTGCCCACGCCGTTTACACCGACCATCAAAATAACGAATGGCGTTTTGCCTTCAATATTAAGCGGCTCATCCACTTTTGCGAGAATTTCACCCATTTCGTCTTTTAACAGACCGTACAGCGCTTCAGCGTCGCGCAGCTGTTTACGGCTGGCGGTTTCGGTCAGGTTATTGATGATTTTACGGGTGGTTTCTACGCCAACGTCGGCAATCAGCAACTGCTCTTCCAGCTCTTCAAACAGATCGTCGTCGATTTTCTTGCCGCGGAACAGACTGATAAATCCGGAACCGAGATTTTCTTTGGTTTTTAACAGGCTGCGTTTCAGGCGCGCGAAGAAACCTTCTTTGGTCGGTTTTTCCTGCTCCTGCTGCACATCGTCCGCGGATTCTTCAACGGCCGCCTCTTCTTCAACCACTTCATTTTCCGACTCAGCGGCCAGCGCCTGCGCTTCCAGTTCTTCGTCGGTTAACTCGTCTACGGCCTCAGGTTCAATCTCTTGAACCACTTCTGGCTGCGCTTCAACAACCGGCTCAACGGTTTCAACCACTTCTGGCTGTACTTCGACAACCGGCTCAACGGTTTCAACCACTTCTGGCTGTACTTCGACAACCGGCTCAACGGTTTCAACCACTTCTGGCTGTACTTCGGCAACCGGCTCAACGACTTCTGGCTGAATTTCTTCAACCGCTTCGGTCTGTGCGATTTCGCGTTCAGCAACCTGTTCAGTGACTTCAACCACTTCCTCGGCAAACGCTTCGCTTTCCGCGATGGTGTGTGGTTCAGTGGTTTCTTCAGCAGGTGCTTGCGCTTCTTCGACGCGCGGCGTCCCTTCTGCGACCGTTTCAGGCTCAGCAGTCGGTGTTTCAGCTACCGGCTGCTCTTCAATTTTTTCTTCTGATTCAACAACCTGATCCTGTTCTTTCTGCCCAAAGCCCAGCCAGGAAAAAAAGCCACGTTTTTTTTCTTTTGCCATTTGCAACCACACTCCCCGCTGTTTTTGATGGCGCCACTTCGCCATAATCGACGCGAAGGCTAAAATAATGATGAAATTAGTCGGTTAGTCTACCACTTAACTTCCCTGGCTTCACCGCTTTCACCCGGCAGGGCAGAAAGCTAGAATAGCAGGCCGAAAGAGCGACCAGAGCAAGCAAATGAAAAAACCAACTTCCGGCGGCATGGGCCAGATCCGCATTATTGGCGGTCAGTGGCGCGGCCGTAAACTCCCCGTTCCTGATAGCCCAGGCCTCAGACCCACCACCGATCGCGTGCGTGAGACCCTCTTCAACTGGCTGGCTCCCTCCATGGTGGATGCCCGCTGCCTGGACTGCTTCGCCGGAAGCGGCGCGTTAGGGCTGGAAGCGCTCTCCCGCTATGCTGCCAGCACAACGCTGCTGGAGATGGAGCGTTCCGTTGCGCAGCAGCTACAAAAAAACCTCGCGACGCTAAACGCCGCGCAGGGCAAAGTGGTGAATACGAACACCCTCGCATTCCTCGCTCAACCGGGTACGCCGCATGATATTATTTTTGTCGATCCGCCATTCCGGAAGGGATTACTGGAAGAGACGTTAAACTTACTGGAAACCCACGGTTGGCTGGCCGATAACGCACTCATCTATGTAGAAAGCGAAGTCGAAAACGGTCTGCCTCCAGTGCCGGTCAGCTGGGATCTGCATCGGGAAAAAATCGCCGGTCAGGTTGCCTACCGTCTCTATCATCGTGAAGTGCAGGGAGAAAGTGATGCTGATTAATCTTGGACGCGCGCTGATGCTGTGCGTATGGGCCTTCCTGGTGCTGAACCTGGTTCACCCGTTTCCGCGCCCGCTGAACATTTTCGTTAACGTTGCGCTGATTTTTATGGTGCTGATGCACGGCATGCAGATGGCGCTGCTGCAATCGACGATGCCAAAAGATGGCCCGCAAATGAGCCGCGGCGAGAAAGTGCGTATCTTCCTCTTCGGCGTGTTTGAACTGCTGGTGTGGCAGAAAAAAATCGGCGCTAACTTGAAGAAAAAGTAGTAATAGAATTGCCCGATGCGATTTTACTCATCGGGCTTCAAATGTGGCGTTGCTGTTATTGATGTGGCTGGATTGAGTCAAGTTTATCGTTAAGTTCTTTAATCTCTTTGGCGCCCTTATCCTTGCTATCCCAGATAATTTTCACCGGCTCGCAAATTGATTCATTTTTTGTGTACATAATACCTGAAAATGGACCTCCACTGTAGCAGTAGACATAGCCAGAGCTAAGTAGATAAAATGGGGTGATGATTGAGGTAACAGTACCTAACACAAGGGCTACTCCTCCATAACCCAGTGCAATATTCATCCCTCGATGGAGTATCTTGTTGGGAGCCAGATTCCTTGAAAAAAAGCAGACATAAAAAGAAAAACAAAATAGACCGCAGTCGGCACAAAAAGTACTAATGATAGGGATTGGACGTAAAAATATATAATACTACGCAAGTTTACGACATTCATAACCTCAACGATACAACTACTATAGGTAGAATAAGTTACATACGAGATAATTGCTGAACCCGTCAGTATTACACATCTGTTTTTTATATGGGTGTAAACGTTCAAATTAATGTTCCTTTCGTCAGTCGTTTCCGGAAGACATCATAAAATCAAGCCTATCGTTTAGCTTGTTAATTTCCTTAACGCCTCCATTATCCCAGGCAATTTTCGTCTGCTCGCAGATCGACTCATTTTTCGTGTAATAAATACCTGAAAATGGACCACCACCGTAACAGTAGACATAACCTGAGCTAAGAAGATAAAATGGGATAATAATTGAGATTACAAAACCAAGTACGAAGACAATACATCCATAACCCAGCGCAACATTCATTCCTCGATGGAGTATCTTGTTAGGCGCTATGTTTTTTGAAAAAATGGCAGACATAAAAAGAAGAAAAAAATAAATAGCCACAGGAATAACAAGTAATATTGGCACATCCTGCCAGCAAAAATAAATAATACTCCGTAAATTTAAAACAGCCATAACACCTACAATACAGATTTTATAGGTTGAGTAGATGAAGTATGAGAATATCGCCATTCCAAAAAGTATTTTACATCTGTTTTTTATATGAGTGTAAATATTCAAAATTAATACCCCCCTCGAAAAAAAGAATGCGAGAAATCAGATGAATGTTTATGATTCCATTCTTCGATACGTTGTCGTTCTTTAAGCCCGGAACGAATACACTCAATCAATCTATTAGATAGTTGGTTAGTTCTATCATAAGTATCTAACTGACGAGTAATAATAACCCCAAGAACAACAACAAAAAAATTCCTCCCCATATAGGAACAACTAAACTCGCAGAAAATGCCGTTGCCAGTGATACCCCCCCACCCACAACCACCTGAGTAACAAAAATCGTCATAATCACCTTAGCCACATCCATTGTGATATTTCCCAGAAAGGCCGCGACATCGTGATCAGATCTAAAAATTAACTCGACAAGTCTCCAGCAGGCTGAAAACCAGATGCAAAACCGTGCTCCTGAAATTATGCCGGCTTGGACACCTGCTTTACCAATCCCTAACTCCAGAAGTTTGGGGTGATTGACGCGATAGCGGGTCCCATTAAGAATTCGCCGCAAGGAAGGGTAGCCGGTAATTTTCACATACATTTTCCCGCCATAAGAGTATTGAACAGCCTTAACCCCCAACCCTTTAAGCGTAAAAACAATCTTCCCGGCATCTCTATATGAGATCAGTTTCACAATATTTGCCGCACCACCGGCAGCATCTCTAATATTTCCCGCATAGGTGGTGGCCTGCGACATGGCGTTGCTTTTTAGCAGATCGTCAATAACGCCCTGCGCCTCCTCCAGCGACAGCAGCATGACGTGTTGTGCATCTTTATCTAGCCGCTGTTTAAACGCCCGGATATCGTCCTCAAAGCGCCTGGCAAGCTGCCAGTTGTTTTCTCTAAGCAGGTCTTTTGAGTTTTGATCAATCCAATCGATATAACCAACCATATACATTCCCTTAAAAGATACGTTCTTCCCACAAGCTATATGCGCTGGTTCCCGCTATATGATGATCCCAACTGATTGACTCATAAGACAGCTCAATTGATTCCTCGGGTTGCCCGGCGCTATCATCAATAGTATCTGGGACGTGAAGATGAATGCCATGTGAAATTACCATGACCATAATCTGATCGCCGTGTACCAACTGCGCTTTATTTCCAATAGAATCAACGGTAGAACAGCCCGCCGAAATTACCCCCTGAAATTGACCATTCAGCGTTAACCACACTGAATTTAACATATAACATCCTTATGCATAAACGCGAACAATAACCCCACGTAATAAAAGCCATATTATTTGCATTAAAAAACAAGGATATCTATAGCGTAAAAAACAAATGATGACTAACTCTAAATTTTAAATATCAACAAAAAAATAAAGTATCAGTCAGATATAATACATTTGAACTAATTGATATTAAATTTCAATATATGTGATCGTTGTATTACGCGTATCAATATAAAAAATACTATCGCCCACCGCCAGCTGATGATACTTCTACGCTGAAACACACCTCCAGCCACCCCTGCTCCGGCTTAAAGCTCACGTCATAGCGCATCTCGCTACCGGCAGGCGTCACCGCATGCTGATACGAACGGTCTGCCGTACAAAGCGGAACGGTGTGGCCCCCACAATAACGGCGACGACTATAATGAAAAATAACGGAATCTTGCACATTTCAGATGCCTTTAAGAATTTACGCAAATAATGGAGTGATTATTGAGACAACAGCACCCAGTGCAACATTCATCCCTCGATGGAGTATCTTTTTGGGAGCTTCCCCTAAAAAAAGCAGACATAATAAGGAAAACAAAATAGACCGTAGTCGGCACAAAAAGTTATAACGACAGGGATTAGAAGCAACAATATATAATACACCGTAAGTTTACGGCACTCATAACCTCAACGATACAACTACTATAGATAGAATAAGTTACATGCGAGATAATTGCTGAACCCGTCAATATTATACATCTGTTTGTTATCTGCGTATAAATGTCAAAATTCGTATCCCTTTCGTCAGTTTTTTCCGGAAGACATTATGAAATCAAGCTTATCGTTTAGTTTATTAATTTCCTTAACGCCTCCGTTATCCCAGGCAATTTTCGTTTGCTCGCAAATGCCCTCGTTTTTCGTGTAATAAATCCCTGAAAACGGACCGCCACCATAGCAATAGACATAACCTGAGCTAAGAAGATAAAATGGGATGATAAGTGAGGTTACAAAACCAAGCACAGTAACAATACCTCCATAACCAAGCGCAATATTCATACCTCGATGCAATATATTATTAGGTGTTATATTTTTTGAAAAAACAGCCGACATAAAAAGAAGGAAAAAATAAATCCAGGTCGGAATGAAAAGCAATAATGGCACATCCTGCCAGCGAAAATAAATAATACACCTTAAGTTTACCACCCCCATAACACCTTTAATGCAGATATCATAGGTTGAATAGATAATATATGATAACACCACCATCCCAACACATATTTTTGCTCTGTTTTTTATATGGGTATGAATATCCAATACTAATATCCTCCTCGTAAAATAGAACGCGAAAAATCAGAAACATGTTTAGCATTCCATTCTTCAATACGCTCTTGTTCTTTAAGTCCAGAAAGAATACTCTCAATTAGCTTATTAGATAATTTATTATTTTCATCATAGACATCTAACAGACTTGTAATAAAAAAACCAAGAACAACAACAATAACAATCTCTCCCCATATAGGCACAACCAAACTTGCAGAAAATGCCGTTGCCAGTGATGCCACTCCCCCCACAACCACCTTAGTAACAAAAACCGTCACAATCACCTTAGCCACATCCATAGTAATATTTCCCAGAAAGGCCGCGACATCGTGATCAGATCTAAAAATTAACTCGACAAGCCGCCAGCAAGCTGAAAACCAGATGCAAAACCGTGCTCCTGAAATTATGCCGAATTGAACGCCAGCTTTACCAATCCCTAACTCCAGAAGCCTGGGGTGATTGATGCGATAGCGGGTCCCATTAAGAATTCGCCGCAAGGAAGGATAGCCGGTAATTTTCACATACATTTTCCCGCCATAAGAGTATTGAACAGCCTTAACCCCCAATCCTTTAAGCGTAAAAACAATCTTCCCGGCATCTTTATAAGAAATCAGTTTTACAATATTTACCGCACCACCGGCAGCATCTCTAATATTTCCCGCATAGGTGGTGGCCTGCGACATGGCGTTGCTTTTTAGCAGATCGTCAATGACGCCCTGCGCCTCCTCCAGCGACAGCAGCATGACGTGTTGTGCATCTTTATCTAGCCGTTGCTTAAATGCCCGAATATCGTCCTCAGAGCGCCTGACAAGTTCCCTATTGTTTCCTCTAAGCAGGTCCTTTGAGTTTTGATTAATCCAATCAACATAACCAACCATCTGCATTCCCTTAAAAAATACGTTCTTCCCAAATACTGTATGCACTGGTTCCTGCTATGTGGTGATCCCAGCTGATTGACTCATAACACAGATCAATAGATTCCTCAGGTTGCCCAGCGCTATCATCAATAGTATGTGGGACGCTAAGATGAATGCTGGAAATTCTGGCATTCGTTAATTTTACCGTGTAGTAAAGCTCGTTAAACCCCATCCGATTCGTTCGGTAAAAGCTAAATTCGCAGGTGAGTTCTTCATTATCATTGATAGCTTTCCCCAGCAATGGCGAAGCTTTATCCACTGGTTTCACCATCGTCATGGACTGATGATTCACGTTCTGCTCACGGTGAATGCCATGTGAAATTGCCATGACCATAATCTGATCGCAGTGTACCAACTGAGCTTTATTCCCAATTGAATCAACGGCAGAACAGCCCGCCGAAATTAATCCCTGAGATTGACCATTCAGTGTCAACCAAATTGTATTTGCCATATAATATCCTTATGCATAGGCGCGAATAATAATTAAACGAAATAAAAGCACTGTTTAACTCGAATAAAAAACAAGGATATTTATAGCGTAAAAAACAAATGGTGACTAACTCTATATTTCAAATTGCAACAAAAAACAAATTAAAATATCAGTCAGAGATAATGCATCTAAAAGAATTGATATTTAATTTCAATATATGAGTATGTTGTATTACGAGTATCAGTATAAAAAAGACTATCGCCCTTTGACACAACCGCATCAATGGGCGATATCGCTCCCTATTCGGCCTTAAAATCGACAAAGCGCGAACCTTTGTAGCTCAGCGTCCCCTTATCGCCCACCGTCAGTTGATGATACTGCTCTGCTTCTACGCGGAAACTCACCTCCATCCCGCCCTGCTCCGGCTTAAAGCTCACGTCATAACGCATCTCGCTACCGGCTGGCGTCACCGTCTGCTGACGCGAACGGCGATCGTTCAGCACCTTCTCGCGTTTGTTACTCACCACCACCCGTTTTTGCATCAGCGGGGCGGCGTCGTTGTCCATTTTCTCCCGGCGCTGCTGCACAAAGCGGAACGAAGCCGCCACCACAATAACGGCGACGACTATAATGAAAAAAAGCGGCATCTTGCTCATTTCAGGTTCTCTTAAGAATTTACGCAAATCATAGTAAACGGTGCGGTCTGCCATTGTCATCTGACGGCTGTGGCTACTACACTGGACATTCGGACGGGCGGTACAGTACCCATTAAGATAACAGATACAGGGACTTATTATGCTTTGGTCGTTTATCGCAGTATTCTTCTCAGGCTGGCTCTACGTTGATGCCGCCTATCGTGGGCCCGCCTGGCAGCGCTGGGCATTCAAACCTATCACCCTAATCTTACTGCTGTTTCTCGCCTGGCAAGCGCCAATGTTTAACGCCATCAGCTACCTCGTACTCGCGGGTCTGTGTGCGTCGTTGATAGGCGATGCGTTAACGCTATTACCGCGCCAGCGCATGCTGTACGCCGTGGGCGCGTTTTTCCTCTCGCACTTGTTGTACACCATTTGGTTTGCCGGACAGCTGACCTTCACCTTCTTCTGGCCGCTACCAGTCATTCTGCTGGTTATCGGCGCGCTGTGGCTGGCCGTTATCTGGACGCGCCTCGAAGAGATGCGTTTACCGGTGCTGGCCTTTATCGGCATGACGCTGGTGATGGTCTGGGTCGCGGGTGAACTTTGGTTCCTGCGCCCGACGGATACGGCACTTTCAGGCTTCTTCGGCGCAGGTTTACTGCTGTTAGGCAATATCGTCTGGCTGGTGAGCAAATATCGCTGCCGCTTCCGGGCAGATACGGCAATCTATGCCGCCTGCTATTTTGCCGGGCATTTCTTTATCGTTCGCGCGCTTTACCTGTAATTTCCCGCTTGACTCTGGAGTCGACTCCAGAGTGTATGCTGCGCTTAATGAAGCAACGATCATTAATCGGAGGATACGATGTCGACTCCAGAGACTCGTCACAATAAAGCCCCCCAATTCTCATCCTTTAAGCTCGCGCCTGCGCCACAGCCGCAGGACGACTGCTGCTGCGAAAGCCAATGTGCAACGGCTGAGCCCGTAATAGAACCAACGCTGGACGCCCGCTATAGCTGGGTCGTCAACGGCATGGACTGCGCCGCCTGCGCCCGAAAAGTCGAAACCGCAGTAAGCCAGGTGGCTGGCGTGAAGCAGGTTAAAGTCCTGTTCGCCACTGAAAAACTGCTGGTTGATGCCGATGACGACATTCGTACCCAGGTGGAGAAAGCCGTGAGCGCCGCGGGCTATACGCTGCGTAGCGACAGCGAACCAAAGGCCGAGGAGAGCACTTCGCGCTGGCGGGAAAACCTACCGCTTATCGCACTCGCCGTGATGATGGCGATTAGCTGGGGTCTGGAGCAGTTCAACCATCCGCTGGGCAACCTGGCGTTTATCGCCACCACGCTTGTCGGGCTCTACCCTATCGCCCGCCAGGCGCTGCGCCTGATGAAAAGCGGTAGCTGGTTCGCCATTGAAACGCTGATGAGCGTCGCGGCCATCGGCGCGCTGTTTATCGGCGCGACGGCGGAAGCCGCGATGGTGCTGCTGCTGTTCTTAATCGGCGAACGCCTTGAAGGCTGGGCGGCTAACCGCGCGCGTCAGGGCGTGAGTGCATTAATGGCGCTGAAGCCAGACACCGCCGTGCGCGTGCGTGATGGCCAGCGAGAAATCGTCGCCCAGAAGGATCTTCAGCCGGGCGATGTGATTGAAGTGGCCGCCGGTGGGCGCTTGCCTGCCGATGGCAAGCTCATCACCCCGTTCGCCAGCTTTGACGAAAGCGCCTTAACCGGCGAATCCATTCCGGTTGAGCGCAGCGCGGGCGAGAGCGTGCCAGCAGGCGCTACCAGCGCCGACCGCCTGGTGCAGCTGAGCGTTATTTCAAAGCCTGGCGATAGCGCCATCGACCGCATTCTGCGCCTGATTGAAGAGGCCGAGGAACGTCGCGCGCCTATCGAGCGCTTTATTGACCGTTTCAGCCGCATCTATACCCCGGCGATTATGGCCGTCGCGCTGCTGGTGACGCTGGTGCCGCCGCTGCTGTTTGCCGCCTCGTGGGAGGAGTGGATCTACAAAGGGCTGACGCTGCTGTTGATTGGGTGTCCGTGCGCGCTGGTTATCTCGACGCCAGCAGCCATTACCTCAGGTCTTGCCACCGCTGCGCGCCACGGTGCGCTGGTTAAAGGCGGTGCGGCGCTGGAGCAACTGGGTCGCATTACCCAGATGGCGTTTGATAAAACAGGCACCCTGACGCTCGGCAAACCGCAGGTAACCACAGTTATCCCAACGGCTGAGCTGAGTGAAGAGACCCTGCTGGCGCTGGCCGCCGCGGTGGAACAAGGTTCGACCCACCCGCTGGCGCAAGCCGTGGTACGCGAAGCCCAGCAGCATGGGTTGACCATTCCTCAAGCCACTGAGCAACGTACGCTTGTGGGTTCGGGTATTGAAGCCAGCGTCGACGGGCAGCGCATAGTTATCTGCGCAGCAGGCAAGTTCCCGGCACCCGATCATCAGGCTGAGATCCAGCAACTGGAAAGCCAGGGTAACACCGTGGTGCTGGTGACTCGCGGCGAGACATTACTGGGGATTGTGGCGCTGCGCGATACGGTACGTCAGGAGGCGCGTCAGGCGGTCGATGGCCTGCGAGAGTTGGGCATTCAGGGCATCATTCTGACCGGGGATAACCCGCGCGCTGCCGCCGCCATTGCCGATGAGTTAGGCATGGCCTATCGCGCCAACCTGCTGCCTGCCGATAAGGTCACTGAAGTAACAGCGCTGAACGCCAAAGGCCCGCTGGCGATGGTAGGCGACGGGATTAACGACGCACCGGCAATGAAGGCTGCGGCGATGGGTATCGCGATGGGCAGTGGCACCGACGTGGCGCTGGAAACCGCCGATGCCGCGCTGACGCATAACCGCCTGACCGGGCTGGTGCAGATGATTCGTCTGGCGCGCGCGACTCATGCCAACGTCCGACAAAACATCGCCATTGCACTGGGGTTGAAGGGGATTTTCCTTATCACCACGCTGCTCGGTATGACCGGACTGTGGCTGGCGGTGCTGGCGGATACCGGTGCGACGGTGCTGGTGACGCTGAACGCGCTGCGACTGCTGCGCGGGAAGTTTAGCGCGTAACCCTGTAGCCCGGGCGAGGCGTTTACGCCGACCCCGGGTTGGCTCGATGCCATTCCCGGCGGCGCTGCGCTTGGCCGGGCTACAGGGTATGGTATCGACTAATGACTCTTACGCAGCAAATACTGGTACGGCAAAGACTCGGTTTGCTGAGCAATCAGCTCATGTTCCATAAAACGGCAAAAGCCGGGGATATCGCGCGTGGTGGCGGGATCGTCGGCAATCACCAGCAGCGTTTCCCCCACGGGCATCGTCCGCACGGTTTTACGCACCATCATTACCGGTTCCGGGCAGCGCAGCCCTTGCGCGTCTAAGGTATGGTCGGGGCTGGAAAACAAATCGGTCATGAGAATCTCATCATCAGAAAAAACGCGCTTAGTTTACGCTGACCTTGCCTCAACGCAACCAGGTTAACGATTGCGCGAAAAACAACCATTGCAATGAAACGCGAAAGCAGTATCATTCCGCCCCTGCAATGGGTTTGCAGACTTATTGGGTTCCCTCACCCCAACCACTAAAAAGGTACAATATGACTCCCTTTACATCCATACAGCGCCGTCATGCGCTGGTTTGGCTATCGCTATTTCACCTGCTGGTGATCACCTCCAGTAACTATCTGGTTCAGTTGCCGGTCTCTATTTTCGGCTTCCACACCACCTGGGGCGCGTTTAGCTTTCCATTTATCTTCCTCGCAACCGACCTGACCGTGCGGATCTTTGGCGCACCGCTGGCTCGCCGTATCGTTTTCGCGGTAATGGCCCCGGCGCTGATGATCTCCTACGTCATTTCGTCACTGTTCTATATGGGCGAATGGCAGGGTTTCGGCGCGCTGGCGCACTTTAACCTGTTCGTGGCCCGTATCGCCGCCGCCAGCTTTATGGCCTATGCCCTGGGGCAGATCCTTGACGTGCACGTGTTCAACCGCCTGCGTCAGAGTCGCCACTGGTGGCTCGCACCCACGGCCTCCACGCTGTTCGGCAACATCAGCGACACGCTGGCATTCTTCTTTATCGCCTTCTGGCGCAGCACCGACCCGTTCATGGCCACGCACTGGGTGGAAATCGCCCTCGTCGACTACTGCTTTAAAGTGCTGATCAGCATTGTTTTCTTCCTGCCGATGTACGGCGTGCTGCTGAATATGCTATTGAAAAAGCTGGCAGATAAATCTGATTTGTCAGCGATGCAGCCAGGTTGAGAGTTCATTACACGGGTTGTGATAAGATACGCAGATGAGCCGTTATGGCTATTTATCGAAAGGAAGATGTCAATGCGCAAATTGGTGAAATATGCTGGTATTGGCCTGCTAGTGATGGGCCTTGCTGCCTGTGACAACAGCGACACCAGCACCCCTGCACAAGGTTCTGCTGCCGCAAGCGATGCCGCAGGTCAGGCAATCAATCTGTTAGACGGTAAGCTGAGCTTTACGCTGCCGGCCGGGATGACCGACCAGAGCGGTAAGCTGGGCACCCAGAGCAATAACATGCACGTCTACTCTGACGCCACCGGCATGAAAGCGGTCATCGTCATCGTTGGCGACGACACCAGCGAAGATTTAGCGGTGTTGGCAAAACGTCTTGAAGATCAGCAGCGCAGCCGCGATCCTCAGCTGCAGGTGGTGACCAATAAATCCATCGAGGTGAAAGGCCACACGCTGCAACAGCTCGACAGCATCATCTCTGCAAAAGGGCAGACCGCGTACTCTTCCGTCGTACTGGGTAAAATCGATGGCAAGCTGCTGACGATGCAGGTTACGCTGCCAGCGGACAACCAGCAGCAGGCGCAATCTGACGCTGAGAAAATCATCAATACGCTGGTCATCAACTAAGTTTTGCTGACCGCTAAACGGCCTCTCGCGTGCTTACGCCAGGGGCCGTTTTTTTAACTGCCATCCCAACAGCAGCGCCACCGCCACCAGCCCTGCAGCGGCAATGTAAATCGTCGAAATCCCCATCCACGCCATCATCAGCCCGGCGAGCGGCCCGGTAATACCCAGTGATAAATCCATAAACACGGTGTAGGTAGCCAACGCCGACCCTTGGTTTTGTTGCGGTACGGCCTTCACCGCCACCACGCCCAGCGCCGGGAACACCATCGAGAATCCCGCCCCCGCAAAGAAGGTACCGATTTTTGCCATCAGCGGCGTATCCGCCACGCCCACCAGCAGCAGGCCAACAATCTCCACCGAAAAGCAGATCATCGCCACGTTCAGACCGCCCAGGCGGTTAATGCCGTTCGGGAACAGCAGACGAGTGCCTACAAATGCGCAGCTAAAGAGGGTGAGCGCAAACGCCGCGCCGTCCCAGCCTTTTGCGTCATAGAATAGGGTGATAAAGGTGGCGATCACCCCAAAGCCAGCGGAAGCCAATGCCAGCGCCATGCCGTAAGGCCAAACGCGCCCCAGCACCGCACGGAAGGACATCGGCTTGCCCTTTTGGGCTTTCACTTCTGCGCGCGGCAGCGCGCACAGGATAGCGACGGCGGCCACGGCCATAATCGCCAATGCCAACCCCTCCAGGCCCACATAGCGGTAGCACACCACGCCGAGCGGCGCGCCCATCGCCATCGCGCCGTAGGTGACAATCCCGTTCCATGAGATCACCCGGCCAATGTGCGGCGAGCCCACCACGCCAACGCCCCAGAGCGTGGAGCCCGTACCGGCAAAACTTTGACCGATGCCGAGGATCACGCGCCCCAGGCACAGCAGGACCAGACTCACCAGCGGCCAGTCGCTGCCCGTTGCCGCCAGCAGATAGCTCAACCCGCTGAGAAAGCAGCCGCACAGTCCCATCACCACGATACGCTTTGGCCCCAGCAGGTCGGCATAACGCCCGGCGTGCGGGCGACTGAGCAGAGTGGCAAAGTATTGCAGGCTTATCACCAGCCCCGCCCAAAAGGCGCTGAACCCCATCACGTCGTGGACATAGCCGGGCAGCACCGCCAGCGGCAGGCCAATGGTGAGGTAGCTGGCGAAGTTGAAGATAACGATGGAGACAATACGCAGGTTGAGGCGCAGACCGCTAAGCTGCCCCTCTGCGTCGACCGCAGGCATAGATAATCCCTTATAGATGCAACGAAAAAGGCATTATTGCACATTTTATCACCCGGGCGCTGCGCTGCGCTTGGCCGGGCTACAGATTGTAGGCCTGATAAGCGAAGCGCCATCAGGCGGAACGGCGCAGATTGCCGGATGGCGGCGTTGCCTTATCCGGCCTACGAGGTATGGGGAGGTTTGTTTGGCCAGAAGATGGTGATAACACCCGAGATAATGACGACGACGCCCAGCAGGCCTCGCCAGGAGAAGGGTTCGTGCCAGCCGGGCAGCCAGATAGCGGCACACCACACCACCATGTAGCTCAGGCTCAGCAGTGCGTAGGCTTTTGCCAGCGGCAGCCGCTTCAGCGCGAAGAACCAGCAGGCCATCGACGCCACATAGCCCAGCAGCCCGAGGAAAAGCGCCAGCGTACCGTCGCCGAAATGCAGCAGATGCAGCAGGAACACCAGCGGCTGCTCCGCCGAAGGCAACGTGGTCATCGCCACCCGCAGCGTCAACTGAGCGACACTCACCAGCGCCACGCTCATTAATGCCCAGATAAGCCCCATCAGGCGCTGCTCCCTAGCAACATAATACCGACAATAATCAGCGCCACTCCCGCCCAGTGTCGACGGCTCACTGGCTCGCGCCAGATGGTGCGTGCCGCCAGCGTCACCCAGACAAAGTTAAGGCTCAGCATCGGATAGGCCACGCTGACCGGAATTTGCTGCAAAACCAGCAGCCACAGCAGCATCCCCAGCCCGAGCATCGCTAGCGCGAGCCCAAGCCAGGTCAGCAGATGACGCCCACGCCGCCCGGAAGGCGCCGGGCGCGTGGCCTGTTTCTGGCACAACTGCCCGGCACAGCTCAATAAGCTGGCAAGCAGCAAACAGGCCCAGGTTATCATTGTGGACGATACTGAATAAACGCAGTACGACCCATCACATACACCTCATCAGGTTTTGGCAACGGCAAATCCACGACTTTAGCATTGCGCGGCAACTGCAGCACCAGGGAGATAGGCCCTTCCTGGCGATGTGCTTCCAGCCACTGTGGGAAATCGCTATCGGCGATGAAGCGCCCTTTAGCATCCGGATAGGAGAGACCGTATTTCAGTTCACCCGTCTGCCCATACATGATGATATCGCTGCGATTCAGCTCCCAGGCAAGCCCTGCGGCAATACCGACGCTGTTGCTCAGCACGTAGCGGCTCGGCGTCAGCGATTCACTCACGATATCCACCAGGAACTGCGGCTGCTTACTGTCGGTCACGCGGTCTGGAATGGCAAAGCCTACCAGCAGCGCTAACCCTATCGGGCAGAGTGCCGCCAACGTCCAACGCTGCGCATCCGATTTGATTGACAGCCACCCCATCAGCGCCCAGACAAAGAACGCCACCGCTGCCAGCACGCACTTATACAGCTCAATCTGCATCCACACCGGATGCTTCATCGGCCCCCATGGCGACACAACAAACACCGCTACCAGGCCAATTACGCCGAATACGATGTTGATGATGCCGTTTATCCGCAGCGCCTTCGTCCCCACTTTTGCCGCATCCAGCGCATAGCGCGCCATCAGCATCGCCAGCGGTGCAAAGCACGGCAGAATATAGGTTGGCAGCTTGCCTTTGGCGATACTGAAGAACAGGAACGGCATCACTATCCAGCCCAACAGATAGAACGCGCTGCCCTGCCCTTGACGATCGCGCCAGCCGAGCTTTAACGCGCCCGGCAGCAGCGCCAGCCAAGGCAGGCTCCCGGCAATCAGGAACGGCAGATAGTACCAGAACGGCGCTTTATGCTGGGCGTCGCTCTGCGCAAAGCGCTGAATATGCTCAACCCAGAAGAAATAACGCCAGAAGTCGCCTTCACGCTGCGCAATCGCCAGCCCCCAAGGCAACACGGTCAGTACGCATACCAGTACCGCCAGCCAGCCCCAGATAAGCACTTCCCGCCAGCGTTTCTGTACGATAACCCACGGCAGTACGCCAATCACCGGCACGGCCAGCGCCAGGAATCCTTTGGTCATCACCCCCATTCCGCAGGCAATGCCGAGCAGTACGTAGCCCCAGAAGCGTTCACCGGTGGTTTTCGCCGATGCCGCCAGCCAGAAGCTGAACATCGCCAGGGTCATCCACAGGGTGATCATCGGATCAAGCACCGTGTAGGTGCCGATACCGTAAACCAGGAACGCCGTTAAGAAGATAACCCCGGACAGCACCGCCACTTTTTTGTCGCGCCAGATACGCCAGGCAAGCCAGGCCACCAGCAGCGCTGATACGGTGATGGAAAACACGGCGCCAAAGCGCACGCCAAAGTTGTTATGCCCAAAGAGCCACTGACCAATGCTGTTGATCCAGTAGCCCGCAATCGGCTTTTCAAAATAACGCAGGCCGAGGAAATGCGGCACAATCCAGTCGCCGGTGGCCAGCATTTCGCGGCTTATCTCCGCATAGCGGGTTTCATCCGGCTGCCACAGCAACCGGAAATTGAGGGGCAAAAGATAGTAAAGAACGAACAATGCAACTAGCGAAATACCGTAGCGAAGGGATTTCATACATCGGGGCTCAATAGTTGTTGGCGACCAAGCCAGCCTTCACGGCCGGCCAATTCTCCCCGTACCACCTTCCCGACCGGGAGCTGACGGAAGTCATCCGGAAGAAGCTGGCTCAGCGGGCAAAACAGAATTTCCTGTTGCGCCGCCAGGGTCAGCAGATAATCGAACTGTTCGGCGCAGACACCGCCTTCAACTTCTGCATGGATGGTATACACCGGCGTACCAGTATCTTTGCGGATCTGCTCCAGCAACCAGCGGTTATAGCCTTCCGCGCTAACCACGGTGCCCACCGCTTCATCCCAGGTTGGCAGCGTGACGGGGATCTGCACGGTAGCCGTATCCCCATTACTCAGCTGTGGAAGAAACGGCTGCGTGCCGCGACAATCGCTGTTGTAGAGAAAATCGAACGACTCTTTAGCCTTCACCACGCGCTGATCCGCACGCCAGCCCGCCACCGCAGAGCAGGTGACCGGGCGACCAAGAATCGCTTCCAGCTCCCGTAGACCTCGACCGATTTCTGCGACCAACTGCTCCTCTTTCCACACGCCGCTCCACTGCTGCCAGCGGTGATGATCCCAGGCGTGCAGACCGACTTCATGTACCTGCGCAACGCTGCGGATGATGTCCGCGTTCGCCGCACCAATGCGTCGTCCAGGCCAGGCCGTACCGGCGAGAAGAATATCCCAGCCATACAGCGATGCCGCGCGTGAGCGCAGCATCTTCCACAAGAACTTCGGTTTTACCAGGCGCCACAGGTGGCGCCCCATGTTATCCGGCCCGACGCTGAAGAAAAAACTGGCCTGTACGCGGTGCTTTTTGAGCACCGCCATCAGCCGTGGCACGCCTTCGCGAGTACCGCGAAAGGTGTCCACATCAACGCGCAAACCTACTTTTTTCATGATGATTTTTCATCCGTCAGTTCAACCGTGCGCAGGAAGAAGTCCAGCGTCTCTTCAACAGTCTGCTGCATTTCTACCGTTGGCTGCCAGTCAAGGCAACGTTTGGCGTTACGGATACTTGGCTTACGGTGCTCCACGTCCTGATAGCCTTTACCGTAGTAGTCGCTGCTTTCCACTTCACGGAAGCCAGCAAACGGCGGGAAGCGGTCGCGCAGCGGGTGACGCTCGAAGCAGTCGAGCAGCATTTCTGCCAGCTCTTTGATGCTCGCTTCGTTCTCCGGGTTACCGATGTTGATGATCTGCCCATCGCAGCGGCCATCTTTGTTTTCGATGATACGGAACAGCGCTTCGATACCGTCACTGATATCGGTGAAGCAACGTTTCTGTTTGCCGCCTTCGATTAGTTTGATCGGCGAACCTTCCACCAGGTTGAGGATCAGCTGGGTGATCGCACGGGAACTACCGATACGTGCGGCGTTCAGGTTATCCAGACGCGGGCCCATCCAGTTAAACGGACGGAACAGGGTAAACTTGAGGCCGGTTTTATCACCGTAGGCCCAAATCACGCGGTCCAGCAGTTGTTTGGAAACCGAGTAGATCCAGCGCTGCTTGCTGATTGGCCCCACCACCAGATTGGAGGTGTCTTCGTCAAAGTTCGCGTCGGTACACATACCGTACACTTCGGAAGTCGACGGGAAGATGATGCGCTTGTTGTACTTCACGCAGTCACGAATGATCTTCAGGTTCTCTTCGAAGTCCAGCTCGAACACGCGCAGCGGGTTACGGGTGTATTCGATAGGCGTCGCAATCGCCACCAGCGGCAGCACCACGTCACATTTCTTAATGTGGTACTCAATCCACTCGGAGTGGATGCTGATGTCGCCTTCCACAAAGTGGAAACGCGGGCAGTCGAGGAAACGGCTGATGGCGTCAGAGCCAATATCCAGACCGTAAATCTCGTAGTTATCGTCCTCAAGCAGGCGTTCGGTCAGGTGGTTACCGATAAAGCCGTTCACGCCCAGAATCAGCACGCGGGTACGGCGCTTCACCGCCACAAACGGACGGCTGGAGAGCAGCGCACCAGCGACCAGACCCATCGCTGGCGCCAGCTGAGTGCCCTGCATGTAAACGCCGTTGGCGCTCTGACCGGTGACGATTTCCAGCGCGCCTTCACCGCAGGCAACCACCAGCGGCGCAACGGACAGTACGGTGCCCGGCTGCGCGGCGGCCATATCGGTGCGCACGCGAGATTTCCAGACGATGAATTTATTGGTGCCAACATAGCCAAACGCGCCCGGCCACGGATCGCTCACCGCACGCACCAGGTTATGCAGCTCCTGCGCCGGTTTTTCCCAGGTCAGGCGACCATCTTCTGGGGTACGACGACCGACATAGGTGGCCTGAGTATCGTCCTGCGCACGTTCCTGCGTCTGACCACTGCGAATTTTCGGCAGCGCATCGCCCAGCAGCGTCTGAGAAGCCGCACACAGTTTACGATGCAGCGACAGCGCCACGTCAGAGTCGGCAATAGCCACGGTCTGCTGCGCCACAATATCACCCGCATCAGCGCGATGGGTCATGCGGTGCAGGGTAACGCCGGTCTCTTTCTCACCGTTGACCAGCACCCAGTTCAGCGGCGCACGGCCACGGTATTTTGGCAGCAGGGAACCGTGCAAGTTGAAAGCCCCCTGCGGCGCCAGATTGAGGATTTCGTCGCTCAGCAGGTTGCGATAGTAGAAGGAGAAAATCACGTCCGGCGCCATCGCACGAATACGGTCAACCCACAGCGGGTGGTTCACATCTTCCGGCGCATAGACGGTAATACCCTGCTCGGCCGCCAGACGGGCAACGGAGCCAAAGAAATGGTTTTCACCGACGTTATCCGGGTGAGTGAAGATCGCCTCAATGTCGTATCCGGCGTCCAGCAGAGCCTGAATACCGGTGCAACCCATGTCGTGGTAGGCAAATACAACAGCTTTCATTAACGATTTTCCTCTTCAGATTCCAGATTTTCCTGGCGAACAACACGTTGAATAAAGTAACGAGGACGGGCGCGCACGTCGTTGTAGATGCGGCCGATATACTCCCCGAGCAGGCCCATGCCGATAAACTGGGCCCCGATAAACATGAACAGAATGGCGAACAGCATGAACACCCCGTCACCCGCCCATTCCGGGCCCAGCGCCAGGCGCAGCACCACTAACAGAATGGAGAAAGCAAAGCCGAGCACGGCGATGACGCTGCCGACCACACTCAGAAGACGCAGCGGCGTGGTGGTCAAACAGGTCACCAGGTCGTACATCAGGTTGATCAAGCGCATAAAGCTGTATTTCGAGTCGCCGAATTCGCGCTCGGCGTGCATCACCGGGATCTCCACGGCGCGGCGAGCAAAGGTGTTCGCCAGAATCGGGATAAAGGTGCTGCGTTCGTGGCAGTTGAGCATCGCGTCGATGATGTGGCGGCGATAGGCGCGCAGCATGCAGCCGTAGTCGCCCATCGCTTTACCGGTGGTCCGTTGGATCAGACGGTTAATCATCTTCGACGCCGTTTTACGGAAGATGCTGTCCTGACGGTTCTGGCGTACGGTGCCGACCACGTCATAGCCCTCATCTGCCTTTTCGACCAGACGCGGAATCTCTTCCGGCGGGTTTTGCAGGTCAGCATCGAGGGTGATGATAAGGTCGCCGGTGACGTGGCTGAAGCCCGCCATAATCGCCGAGTGCTGGCCGTAGTTACGGTTTAGCAGCACCGCCACGATATGGCTGTCCGGAGCTTCTGCCGCTTCCACCAGCATGCGCGCAGAGTCATCGCTGCTGCCGTCATCAACCAGCAAAATTTCATAGTCACGATTTAGCGTCGCGCAGGCGGCGTCGGTACGGCGGATCAACTCCGGCAGACTATCCTGCTCGTTGTAGACCGGTATTACGACGGAGACTTTCTTCACTAACGGGTACTCAAACATATCAACGGCCTGCTAACTGATGGAGCGCCGTAATGACGCGGGTGGTGTCGTCATCGGTCATATCCGGGAAAAGAGGGAGCGAACAGATACGCGCGCTGTTCCATTCGGTATTGGGCAAGGAGAGTTCCGGGAAACGCTCGCGGTAATACTTCTGCGTATGCGCCGCACGGAAGTGCAGCCCGGTGCCGATACCCTGTGCCTTGAGCTGTTCCATCAGTGCATCACGGCTGATACCGCAGCGCTGCTCATCTACGCGAATAATAAACAGATGCCAGGCGTGCAGGTGCGGCCAGCTCGGTACGGCCAGCGGCTGGAAAGGCGTGTCCGCCAGTTCCTGCACGTAGCGCTGCGCGATATCGTGACGACGCTGATTGGCCTGACCCAGCTTGCCCAACTGCACCAACGCCAGCGCGGCATTGATATCGGCCAGGTTATACTTAAAGCCGGGGCTAATCACTTCCGCCTGTGGCGCGCGACCGTGGGTCTGGCGATCGTAGGCATCAACGCCAAGACCGTGGAATTTCAGGCTGCGAATGCGGTTTGCCAGCTGTTCGTCATCGGTGACAATCAGCCCGCCTTCCGCGCTGGTCATGTTCTTGATGGCGTGGAAGGAGAAAATCGCCGTTCCCTGCCAGCCAACATGATGGCCTTTGTAGTAAGTGCCTGCCGCATGCGCCGCGTCTTCAATCAGTGGAATGCCGTGGCGTTCAGCCACCGCGCGCAACCCGTCGATATCCGCCGGAGCGCCGGCATAATGCACAGGAATGATCGCTTTGGTGCGCGGCGTAATCGCCGCTTCGACCGCTTCTGGGGCGATCATCAGATTGTCGCGATCGACGTCGATCATCACCGGATTGGCGCCCAGCAGAACGATCATATTGAGGGTGGAAACCCAGGTTTGCGAAGGGGTGATCACTTCATCGCCAGGACCAATGCCGAGGGCCATCAACGTCACGTGCATACCGCCGGTTGCGGAACTCACGGCAATTGAAAAACGGTTTCCCGTCAGGGCGCAAAACGCCTCTTCCAGCGCCTGGTTTTTTGGTCCGGTGGTGATCCAACCCGATTGCAGCACCTCTTTCAGCGCTGCGAACTCCGCCTCGCCCATCGAGGGACGTGAAAACGGCAGAAAATCACTCATGAATGTTCCTTACCCTATAACGCAAATGAGTACGCCTGATTCGAGAATAAAACGGTGCTATCGCGGTGTTGTTAAAATCAGGAATAGATAGACGTAATAATTAAACCTACAACATTGAATTGCAGTAAAAGTATCAGTGTTATCTTAGGATAAGATTAAGAAAGAAATGTGCATTGACACAATAAATGATTAATAAACAAAATCAATACTTTATAAAGGTCATTGTTCTCACTGGATTTTTGTAAAAAAAAGCCCAGTTTGCATTGCAACTGGGCTTTGGCTCACATAATTCAACACTTTCTAAACAAAGCCTTTATTTCTGGACATTTTAGTATTCGTTGAATATTAGTGTAATAAATAATACTTATAAAGGTGATAAACCTCAGCGTAAATTAGCAGGGAAATCTTTTGGTAATTCGCTCGCAGCGCAGTTAATTACGCTGTCATTATTCGCCCCGCAGTCGCGAACAAAGGTAATTGTCGCGAATTCATCAATGACTTCTGTTGGGTACGCCGGGCCTGCATCACGGTAGCTATTCATCAGCGGAATGTGATCATTCTGGAAGCAGACGGTTTTTTCCGGGTTGTTCATCACCCAACGTGGGAAGAAGATAGTGCCGTGGAACAGTTTGTCGCCCAGATTCGCAATCAGGCTCACGTCGGTACCGGTTGGCTCGGTCCAGGATATTTTGTAGATGTTTTCACCTACGCGGACAATGTACGCCTGCTGGTCTTTCACCCAACGATTCGCCACGATGCCGCTGTGAATACGATAATCCAGGGTGTTGTCATTTTTAACGTAAATTTCGTAGTTCCAGCCGTTGTCATAGGTATAGACCAGATGTTTGCCAACGAAACCGCTCAAATCGTGTTTATCAAAGTTGCTCATGATTAAATCTCCTCGTGTTGATGCAGAAATAGTAATGCTTTAAAAAATAAATGAATAACGCTATGTTTTAATGAAAATCATCTAATTTTTGAATTAATCATGCATAAAACGACGCTGGAACAATGGGCACTTCTGGAAAAGGTAGTTGAGCTCGGCAGCTTTGCCAAAGCGGCGGAAGAGACCCATCGCAGCCAATCATCCGTCAGCTACAACCTGGCGCTGCTGCAGGAACGTCTGGGGGTGGCATTACTCATTCCGGAAGGCCGCCGCGCGGTATTAACGCCCGCCGGTGAACTGCTGCTGGCTCAGGTTAAACCGCTACTGAAGGCCTTCGCCTGGGTCGAGACGCGCGCCGCTACGCTGCGTGAGGGCATGCGCACCCGGCTGGATTTAGTGGTCGACAGTATTTTCCCGCGCGAGCGGCTGTTCGCTATTTTGCGCCAGTTTCAGCAGCGCTATCCGCAAACGCAGGTGCGCTTAACCGAAGTGCTGGAGAATGCCAGCAGCAACGATGTCATTCAGGCTGAAGCAGATGTGATGGTGCTGACCCGCCGTCAGGACATCACCGGGCGCGGCGAATGGTTGATGAACATTGATTTTGTCGCTGTTGCCCATCGTGACCATCCTCTCTTCGAGAGCGAAGGCGCACTCAACGATGAGCAGCTTCGCGCCTGGCCGCTAATCCGCATTGCCGATAACAACGCTGACCAACAGGCCGAACGCGATGCGTGGACCTTTTCGACCATTGATGCAGCCATCGATGCGGTGATGTATCAGGTGGGATACGGCTGGCTGCCGGAGGAGAGAATTCAGAACGAACTGGCCCAGGGGATTTTAAAGACACTGCCGCTCAGCCACGGCGTACGCCGCGCCACGCCGCTGCATTTGATCGTCAAACGGGATTTAGCCCCGCTCGACGAACAGGTGGAGATGCTGCTGCGGCTCTTTAGCCAGCAGAATTAATCGCTTATTCCTATGAAATGACAATAAAGTTTGCCCGTAACAAAAACAGTTATGATATGGAACCTTCTCTCACATATTCGTGACACTTCTGTTCATTGCGATGTACTCAGAAGTGTCTCATACTAGCTGTATAAGTAAACTATTAGGCAGGGTGTATGCTATGAATACAAAGTTTCCAAAAACGACCAGTGCTGGCTTAAATACTGGGTTGAATCATCAGCCCCATGGGAAAAAAAATATCCAGACAGTAGTACAAGTACAGGATGATCCCGTTGAAAAAGATATAAGAACCAAGACAACAAACGACCGGAGAATTGAATATAGTATTGGCTTACAAAGACTCAATAACATCACCGAAGAAAATGTTTTGTTATCAGATGATTACCGTTCGTTCTGATATGTGAACCAATAGCTAGAAATTTCATTATGATATACAAACCTTAGCTATCCAAACTTATAGTACCTTTCCGGAAATTTTTGCCCTCCTTTCTCCTGTTTCACACTTTCTTGTTTGTAGCTCGCCTGGGCTTTTCATAGTAGTCGTTCTCAGCCCCAGATTTTGCTGCCCTTAACAAAAGTAAAAAGCTGCCCAACGGGGCTGTATTTGTTTCTGGGCCGAATCAGAGTTGATTATTGCCAACGAATGCTGTTTTATCATAACTTTGTAGTTCAGTAATATCCCCAGAAAACCATTTTATTAAAAAATAGAATACGAAAAATAAGCGATTATATAAACCTGTGCTATATTGTAAGCACACCCGTTTTAGTTCCACGCACTTTTTGAGAGTTCCGGTTTTTCAGCCATCAGCCGGCACTCTTCCGGCGTCAGGTTGTTCAGGGATTCATGAGGGCGCTCGTTGTTATATTCCATCAGCCAGCGTCCGGTGATTTCCCGTGCCTCATTCAGT
>NZ_JBIQOI010000009.1:0-173848 GCF_044197065.1 Kluyvera chengduensis | reverse complement strand
CCCCCCCCCCCCCCCCCCCCCCCCCCCCCCCCCCCCCCCCCCCCCCCCCCCCGGGGTGGTCCGGTCAGCTTGCCGGGTTCATTTCCAGTTCGGGCTCCGGTGAACGCAGCAGCGCCCACAGAATAATCGCCCCAATCACGTCAAATGCCGCCAGCACCGCAAACAGCGGGCTGAAGCCTAAGGTGTCGGCCAGTGCGCCAACCACGAGCGCGAACAGCGTACTCGCCGTCCATGCCGCCATGCCGGTAAAGCCGTTGGCGGTAGCCACTTCGCCCGGATCGAACATATCGGAAGAGAGCGTAATCAGCGCGCCAGACAGCGACTGGTGGGCAAAGCCGCCGACGCACAGCAGGGCGATAGCTACGAACGGGCTGCTAAACAGACCGACCATACCCGGCAGGATCATCAGCGCCGCGCCCATGGTGACGACCAGCTTGCGGGAGACCACGATATTCACGCCAAAGATGCGCTGGAAGATCCCCGGCAGATAGCCGCCGATGATGCAGCCCATATCGGCAAACAGCATCGGGATCCACGCGAACATGGCGATATCTTTCAGGTTAAAGCCGTAGGTGTGCACCATAAACAGTGGGATCCACGCGTTGAACGTCCCCCATGCCGGTTCGGCCAGGAAGCGCGGCAGGGCGATACCCCAGAACTTACGCTGGCGCAGCAACTGCCCAATATGCACTTTATCTACCACCTTACGCTCCGGCTGGCCGCTGGTGATGTAATCGAATTCCTCTTTGCTCAGGCTTTTGCACTGCCCAGGGCGGTTATAAACCAGATACCAACCCAGCGCCCAGACCATGCTGGCGATACCGACGATGATAAACGCCAGACGCCAGCTATGAATGAAGATGGCCCATGCGACCAGCGGCGGCGCAATAATCGCCCCCATAGAAGAACCAACGTTGAAATAACCCACGGCGACGGATCGCTCGTTATCCGGGAACCATTCGGTGACGGATTTCAAACCTGCGGGGATCATCGCACTCTCGGCAAAACCGCCCAGGCCGCGGAACAGCGCCAGACCCTGCCAGCTGCTGGTGAAGGCCGCGCCAATACAGAAGATGGCCCACATGCCGCCAAACAGGGTGTAGCCGACTTTGGTGCCGAGGGTATCCAACACATAGCCCGCAATAGGCTGTGCGATGGTGTAGCAAGCGGAGAAGGTGGCCACAATCCAGGAATATTGCTGGGTCGTGATGTGTAGATCGCTTTGCAGCGTCGGCGCTGCGGCCGAAATAGTATTGCGGGTTAAATAACACAGAATTGTGCCAAGCGTGACAAGAGCCACCATAAACCAGCGCGTATGACCAGTGGTGCGCATAAAACTTTCCTTTACTTCTTAGAATGTGAAACGGCCTGTGTTAGGTGTACAGGCGCAGTTTTGGTCATACAGAGAGAAGATAATTTGCCGGGCCAAAAAGAGGCTGAAGCAAGGTACTGCGGTCCATTTATGAGATTTTTGTGAATCCATGTCACATTTTTTCCGAATACTAAACCTCTGTTTCAGATTTTTTTGTGATCTAATTCAAAATAATCAGGATGGCATACCACCTAAGTGTATCAAGGTAAGTAATGGCGTAATGAGGCGTGAAGAGAACTGGGTGCTTCCTGATTTACATCAATAAACAGGCAGATTTTAAATATTATTTTCCAGCGGTAGGCCGGATAAGCGAAGCGCCATCCGGCAGAACCCGCGCGGTGCGCTGGCAAGCCAGGAAGGTGAAATTCGTCAGGTGCAGACCATCGGCAGCCATCTGGGTCTATCTGGTGGAGATTCAGAACATTGCATTGGGGGAAGCGGAAGCCTTAGCCTAACCCCTCCTTGTAGCCCGGGCGAGGTACGTAAGCGCCGACTCCGGATTTACCTTGCCTGTGCTTATCGCTCGGTTTATCTGCATCAGACGTAGGGATATGCGTTGGATGGAGAAATAAAGGGAATGTTGATATTGATAGCAGAAAGGTGAAGGGTCTGAAGTATTATTTATGTCACTTTTATATTAACGCAAAGCCATTTTCTCAGCGCAATAATTCATTGGTAATAATAACCAATCATAATACGTACTTGGGTATTATTTTCCCGTCTGTTTTTCCAAACGTGATAATGCGAGCTTAATCATCTCTTCCGCACGCTGGCGGGCAAATGTTATCAGCGTCGTTTTGCTAAAATGCTGACCGCAGCCAGCGCAGCATAAAGGATATTCGTCAGCAGAATTCGTTATTTTTTCAATATCGGCAATTTCTGTTGTATGGTTGCATTTTGGGCATGAATATTTAATTAACATCACAAACCGGCCTCCTCTATTCTTGCTCTAAAATAATTCAATAGCACATATTGTTAAAGTTTTTGTGATTATTAAATAGCCATTCATTAGGCATTGGTTGATAAACAGGTTGTTTTTTGACCCGATCATGGGGCGAGTGGAACGCTAATGGAAAAGGACGGGAAAGCAATGGATAAGCAATTCGCGCAAGGAAACATGAGTGAAGCAGATAAGCTCGCGGATCTTCTCAATCATAATACCGATTGGGTGTGGGAAGTGGATACTCAGGGGCGATACGTTTGGGTTTCCAGCGTGGTAAAAAACCTGCTTGGATTCGCCCCCGAAGAAGTATTAGGCCGCACGCCATTTGATTTTATGGTCCCTGGTGAGGCGGAACGGCTACAGGGCGTCTTTATCACTGCCTTGGCCTCTCAGATGCCTTTTTCTGGCCTGATTAACCGTAATCGACGGGCAGATGGCCGCGTTGTTATCCTCGAAACCAGCGGTATTCCACTGTTTGATGATATGGGGCAGTTGACTGGGTATCGCGGTACCGACCGTGATATTTCTCAGCTCGGTGAACGCGTGTTGCAATTGGAATCCATCTATCAAAACACGCCGCTGGCACTGTGTGTGATTAACCGTTCCGGGCAGCTTACAAAAGCGAATAAAGCGATGGGCGAGCTGCTCGGCCAGCCGGAAGATACGCTGATTGGCCAGTGTCTGCGGGATATCATGCCGGAGTGGAACCTCTTATTTCAGCAGGACTTTATCCGGCTTGATGCCGGGGAAGAGATCGCCAGCAAAGAAGTTTTCCTCTACGGACGCTATTTCTATATCAAGCCAATGCCGGTATACGACGCGGGCGGAAACGTGGCGGGGATCTCCTCCGCGTGGATGGACATCACCGAGCGCAAGATGGTGGAACAGCAGCTCGCCAGCGCTAATCAGGTGCTGTTGCAGTACGCCGAGCGGGATCATCTCACCGGGCTTTTTAATCGTCGCTATATGGACGATCGTCTGAACTATGAAATCACCCGCGCCCAGCGCGAGGGGACGTCACTCTCGCTGTGCATGGCCGATCTCGACTTTTTCAAACGCTACAACGATACCTACGGCCATCAGGCGGGCGACCGCGTGCTGCGCGCGGTGGCGGACGCGATGAAGGGCGGCGTGCGGCCGGACGATAGCGTCAGCCGTTACGGCGGCGAAGAGTTCTTAATCATGCTGCCAGATACCGATGCTGAGGGCGCGCGAGCGGTGGCAGAACGTCTGCGTGAACGGGTGATGAGTCTGAATATTGAACATGAAACCAGCCCGCTTGGCGGCGTGCTGACCATCAGCCTGGGGGTGATGACCTGGGATGCGCCGCTGTCGGTTTGCAGCATCCAGAGCCCGGCGGAGATTGGCGCAGAGCTTATCCACAGCAGCGATGCGGCGCTGTATCGCGCTAAACAGCAGGGGCGTAACCGCGTTGTATCGGTGTAAGCGGAACGTTCGGCAATTGATTCACCACAAAGAGGCTCATCACGAGCCTCTTTATAATCGAGCCAACTCCTCTACTGTGATGGTATCGAAACATGGCTTATCAGCTGAACCTCAACTGGCCGGAATTTTTAGAAAAATACTGGCAGAAGCAACCGGTCGTTCTGAAGAACGCGTTCCCGAACTTCGTTGACCCGATTACCCCGGACGAACTGGCCGGTCTGGCAATGGAGATGGAAGTCGACAGCCGCCTGGTCAGCCACGCCGACGGCAAATGGCAGGCCAGCAACGGCCCGTTTGAAGATTTTGACCATCTGGGCGAGGAAAACTGGTCGCTGCTGGCGCAGGCGGTGAACCACTGGCATGAACCTTCTGCTGAGCTGGTACGTCCGTTCCGCGTGCTGCCGGACTGGCGTCTGGACGATCTGATGATCTCCTTCTCGGTGCCGGGCGGCGGCGTAGGGCCGCATATCGACCCGTACGACGTGTTTATTATCCAGGGCATGGGTCGTCGTCGCTGGCGCGTGGGCGATGCTCTGCCGTTAAAACAGCACTGTCCGCACCCGGCGCTGCTGCACGTCGAGCCGTTTACGCCAATTATCGAAGTGGAAATGGAGCCGGGCGATATTCTCTATATTCCGCCAGGATTCCCGCACGATGGTTATACCTTTGAAGCGACGCTGAACTACTCCGTTGGCTTCCGTGGGCCGAACGGTCGCGATCTGATCAGCAGCTTTGCCGATTACGCGCTGGAAAACGATCTGGGTGAGAAGTATTACACCGATCCCGATCTCACCTGCCGTGAACATGCGGGTAAAGTGGAAGATCATGAGCTTGAGCGTCTGCGCACCATGATGATCGATATGATCCGCCAGCCGGATGATTTTAAGCAATGGTTCGGCAGCTTTATCAGCACGCCGCGTCATGAGTTGGATCTTGCGCCAGCCGAGCCGCCGTATGCGCCGGAAGAGGTTGCTGGCGCGCTGGAAAACGGTGAAACCCTGCGTCGTCTGAACGGTCTGCGGGTGCTGAGCATTGGCGGCTACTTCTTTATTAACAGCGAGCGGGTGGAAACCTGTGCGCCGCAGGCGATGGATGTGCTGAGCCGCTTTACCGAAGTGGACAGCGCGTTGCTTGGCGAGGCGCTAAATAACCCAGCGTTCGTTGTTGAGCTGACGGCGTTGATTAATCAGGGGTACTGGTTCTTTGACGAGTAAGCGGTGAGGGTGCGCGTTGTACCCTCACCCCGACCCTCTCCCTGGAAGGGAGAGGGAGAAAACCATCCTTACCAACGATGCCTTTCGGTTCCCTCGCCCCTATGGGGAGAGGGCTAGGGTGAGGGAAAATCCCCGCACCCTCTCTCATTTCTGGTGATCCCCCCGTTTTGCAATTCATTCACAATCGTTGTATAACCTTCATCTTATTTGGATGTTTAGATGTCCATACGTTTAGAAGGTAATAATGCAAAACACAACACAACAACAAGGTGGGCAGTTAAAGCGCACCATGAAAACCCGCCACCTGATCATGCTGTCGCTAGGTGGCGTTATTGGCACAGGGCTGTTTTTTAATACCGGCTATATCATTTCCACTACCGGCGCGGCAGGTACGCTGCTGGCCTACCTGATTGGCGCACTGGTTGTCTGGCTGGTGATGCAGTGTCTCGGTGAGCTGTCGGTGGCGATGCCGGAAACCGGCGCGTTCCATCTTTACGCCTCTCGCTATCTTGGCCCGGCGACCGGCTACACCGTGGCATGGCTCTACTGGCTGACCTGGACGGTGGCACTCGGTTCGAGCTTTACCGCCGCCGGGTTCTGTATGCAGTACTGGTTCCCACAGGTGCCGGTGTGGATCTGGTGTCTGCTGTTCTGCGTGATGATTTTTGGCCTCAACGTTATTTCGACCCGCTTCTTTGCCGAGGGGGAGTTCTGGTTCTCACTGGTGAAGGTGATAACCATCATCGCGTTTATTATCCTGGGCGGCGCAGCTATCTTCGGGTTCATCCCGATGCAGGACGGTTCGCCCGCGCCGGGGCTATCGAACATTACCGCTGAGGGCTGGTTCCCGCACGGTGGCCTGCCGATTCTGATGACCATGGTGGCGGTGAACTTTGCGTTTTCCGGCACCGAACTTATCGGCATTGCTGCCGGTGAAACCGAGAATCCGCACAAGGTGATCCCGGTCGCCATTCGTACCACCATCGCGCGGCTGATTATTTTCTTTATCGGCACCGTCTTTGTGCTGGCGGCGCTGATCCCGATGCAGCAGGCAGGGGTGGAAAAAAGCCCGTTCGTGCTGGTGTTTGAGAAGGTCGGGATTCCGTACGCGGCAGATATTTTCAACTTCGTGATCCTGACGGCGATTCTGTCGGCGGCGAACTCCGGGTTGTACGCCTCTGGCCGTATGTTGTGGTCGCTTTCCAACGAACGTACGCTGCCGCGCTGCTTCTCGCAGGTGACGAAAAACGGCGTGCCGCTGGTGGCGCTGTCGGTGAGTATGCTCGGCGGGCTGCTGGCGCTGTTTTCTAGCATCGTCGCGCCGGATACCGTGTTCGTGGCGCTGTCGGCGATTTCCGGCTTTGCGGTGGTGGCGGTATGGATTAGCATCTGCGCCTCGCACTTTATGTTCCGCCGTCGCCATTTGCAGCAGGGGAAAGCGCTGAGCGAACTGCACTACCGCGCGCCGTGGTATCCGCTGGTGCCGGTGCTGGGTTTTGTGCTCTGCCTGGTGGCCTGTCTTGGTCTGGCGTTTGACCCCTCGCAGCGGATTGCGCTGTGGTGCGGGATTCCGTTCGTGGCGCTGTGTTATGGTGCCTACTATTTAACGCGTTCGCGCCAGAGCCAGCAGGAGCCGCAGCATGCCGCAGAATAATCCCTTAACCTCCATTCTGAACGACCATCCCTTTGTGGTACTCGATGGGGCGATGGCCACCGAGCTGGAGGCCCGCGGCTGCGACCTGGCCGATAGCCTGTGGTCGGCGAAAGTGCTGATGGAAAATCCGCAGCTCATTTATGACGTGCATCTCGACTACTTCCGTGCCGGGGCGCAGGTGGCGATCACCGCCAGCTATCAGGCGACGCCGGATGGCTTTGCCGCCCGTGGGCTTAATGAAGCGCAGGCCCGGTCGCTGATTGCCAAAAGCGTGGCGCTGGCGAAACAGGCCCGCGACTCGTATTACGCGGAAAACCCGGCGGCGAAGGGGCTGCTGATAGCCGGTTCCGTGGGGCCGTATGGGGCTTATCTGGCGGACGGTTCGGAGTATCGCGGCGACTACCAGCGCAGCGCGCAGGTGTTCCAGGATTTCCATCGCCCGCGCGTTGAAGCGTTGCTGGAGGCGGGCGTTGACCTGCTGGCCTGCGAAACGTTGCCGTCGTTTGATGAAATTCGCGCGCTGGCGCAGCTGCTGGAAGCCTACCCGGTAGCGCAGGCGTGGTTCTCGTTTACCCTGCGCGATGCCCAGCACCTGAGCGACGGTACGCCGCTGCGCGATGTGCTGGCGCTGCTGGCGGGCTATCCGCAGATTCTGGCGGTGGGCATTAACTGTATCGCACTGGAAAATACCGTTGAGGCGCTGGAGTATCTGCACGGCCTGACGCCGCTGCCGCTAGTGGTTTATCCTAACTCCGGCGAGCACTACGATGCGGTAAGCAAAACCTGGCATCACCACGGCGAAGCCTGCGCGACGCTGGAAGGCTATCTGCCGCAGTGGCTGGCGGCCGGGGCGAAGCTGATTGGCGGCTGCTGTCGGACCACGCCGAAGGATATTGCGGCGCTGAAGGCGCACTGCTGAACCTGAGTATTCCCGGGGTCACATGTAGGCCGGATAAGGCACCGCCGCCATCCGGCAATGTACGCCGAGCGGCCTGATGGCGCTTCGCTTATCAGGCCGACGATATCCCCGGGATTTTTCCGGGGAAATCCCACTCCTGAACTATCTTTTGCCACTTTTTTTCTAAAAACGAATTGGAATTAACAAGCATTTTTAATTCCTTTATCAAATACCCCGCGCCGGAAATACTGCCTCCATAACAAGACATGGGAGCAGGACATTATGGCAATCGCATCGCGTTTCACCCTTATCGCCGCTACGCTGGCACTGTTGGCATTCCAGGCGCAGGCCGTGGACGTCACCATCGCCTACCAAACCTCCGCCGAGCCCGCCAAGGTGGCGCAGGCGGACAACACCTTCGAAAAGCTGAGCGGAGCAAAACCGGACTGGCGCAAATTTGACAGCGGCGCAAGCATCGTCCGCGCGCTGGCCTCTGGCGACGTTCAGATTGGCAACCTCGGTTCCAGCCCGCTGGCAGTGGCCGCCAGTCAGCAGGTGCCGATTGAAGTTTTCCTGCTGGCCTCAAAGCTCGGTAACTCCGAAGCGCTGGTGGTGAAAAAAGCCATTACCAAACCTGAAGACCTGATTGGCAAACGCATCGCCGTACCGTTTATCTCCACTACCCACTACAGCCTGCTGGCGGCGCTCAAACACTGGGGCATTAAGCCGGGCCAGGTGCAGATCCTGAATCTTCAACCGCCGGCGATTATTGCCGCCTGGCAGCGCGGCGACATTGACGGCGCTTACGTTTGGGCACCAGCGGTGAACGAGCTGGAAAAAGACGGCACCGTGCTGACCGACTCGTCCAAAGTGGGCGAGTGGGGCGCACCGACGCTCGACGTGTGGGTGGTGCGTAAAGACTTCGCCGACAAACATCCTGAGGTGGTGAAAGCCTTCGCCAAAAGCGCGATTGACGCCCAGCGCGGCTATATCGATAACCCGGATAAATGGCTGGCTCAACCCGAGAACATCAGCAAGCTGGCGCGTCTGAGCGGCGTACCGGAAGCGGACGTTCCGGGGCTGGTGAAGGGCAACACCTATCTCTCCGCCGAACAGCAGGCGCAGGAACTTAACGGCCCGGTGAATAAGGCGATTGTCGACACCGCGCAGTTCCTCAAAGAGCAGGGCAAAGTCCCGGCGGTGGCGACCGACTACAGCCAGTACGTTACCGACCGTTTCGTGAAGTAAGGAGGCCACGATGCTGCAAATCTCGCACCTTTCTGCTGACTACGGCGGTAAACCGGCGCTGGCGGATATCAATCTCACGCTGGACAACGGCGAACTGCTGGTGGTGCTGGGGCCGTCTGGCTGCGGAAAAACCACGTTGCTGAACCTGATTGCCGGATTCGTGCCGTATCAGCACGGCAGCATCATCCTTGATGGAAAGCACGTTGAGGGCCCGGGGGCCGAGCGCGGCGTGGTCTTTCAGAATGAAGGGTTGCTGCCGTGGCGCAACGTGCAGGATAACGTCGCGCTGGGGCTGCAGCTGGCCGGGGTGAATAAAACCGAACGCCGCGAAATTGCCGCGTTGATGCTGAAAAAGGTCGGTCTGGAGGGGGCCGAGAAGCGCTTTATCTGGCAGCTTTCCGGCGGCCAGCGTCAGCGAGTTGGCATTGCCCGCGCGCTGGCGGCCAACCCGCAGTTGCTGCTGCTGGATGAGCCGTTTGGCGCGCTCGACGCCTTTACCCGCGAGCAGATGCAGACTCTGCTGCTCAAATTGTGGCATGAGACGGGCAAAAAGGTGCTGCTGATTACACACGATATTGAAGAAGCGGTATTTATGGCCACCGAGCTGGTTCTGCTGTCGCCGGGGCCGGGCCGCGTGCTGGAGCGTTTATCCCTCGATTTTGCCCGTCGGTTTGTGGCCGGGGAGTCGTGCCGCAGCATCAAGTCTGACCCGCAGTTTATTGCCCAGCGCGAATACGTGCTGAGCCGGGTGTTTGAGCAACGGGAGGCCTTCTCATGAGCGTGGTGATTAACGATAAACCGCGGACGCGCGCGCTGAAGCTGCGCTGGCCGCTCTCGCGCCACCTGACGCTGAGCCTCGCCACGCTGGCGGTGCTGCTGGTTATCTGGTGGGCGGTCGCGGCGGCGCACTGGATTAGCCCGCTGTTTTTACCCGCGCCGGGGCAGGTGCTGAATAAGCTGCTGACCATTGCTGGCCCGCAGGGGTTTATGGATGCCACGCTGTGGCAGCATCTGGCGGCGAGTCTTGGGCGTATCGTCGTGGCGCTGTTGGCGGCGACAATAATCGGTATTCCGGTGGGGATCGCCATGGGCCTGAGCCCAACGGTGCGCGGTGTTCTCGATCCATTAATTGAACTTTACCGCCCGGTGCCGCCGCTGGCGTATCTGCCGCTGATGGTTATCTGGTTTGGGATCGGCGAAACCTCGAAGATCCTGCTGATCTACCTGGCGATTTTCGCCCCGGTGGCGATGTCGGCCCTGGCGGGCGTGAAAAGCGCGCAGCAGGTGCGTATTCGCGCTGCGCAGTCGCTCGGCGCTAGCCGTGCTCAGGTGCTGTGGCTGGTGATTTTACCCGGCGCGCTGCCGGAGATTTTAACCGGGCTGCGCATTGGTTTGGGCGTGGGCTGGTCAACGCTGGTGGCCGCCGAGCTTATCGCGGCAACCCGAGGGTTAGGTTTTATGGTGCAGTCCGCCGGGGAGTTTTTAGCTACCGACGTTGTGCTGGCCGGTATCGCGGTGATCGCGTTTATCGCTTTTGGTCTGGAACTCGGGCTGCGTGCGCTTCAGCGCCGTCTGACCCCCTGGCATGGAGAAATACAATGAGTGAACGTCTGGCAATTACCCCGCTGGGGCCGTATATCGGCGCGCAGATTTCCGGCGCGGACCTGACCCGTCCACTAAGCGATAACCAGTTTGAACAGCTGTACCATGCGGTGCTCCGCCACCAGGTGGTGTTCCTGCGTGAACAGCTGATTACCCCAGAGCAGCAGCGCGAACTGGCGCTGCGCTTTGGCGACCTGCATATCCACCCGGTTTACCCGCATGCGCCGGGCGTGGACGAAATTATCGTGCTGGATACGCACGACAATAATCCGCCGGATAACGACAACTGGCATACCGACGTGACCTTTATTGAGACGCCGCCAGCCGGGGCGATTCTGGCGGCGAAAGAGCTGCCGTCTACCGGTGGTGATACGCTATGGACCAGCGGCGTTGCGGCCTATGATGCGCTTTCCGAGCCGTTTAAGGCGCTGCTGAGCGTCCTGCGCGCCGAGCACGATTTCCGTAAATCATTCCAGGAATACAAGTACCGCAAAACTGAAGAGGAACATCAGCGCTGGCAGGAGGCCGTCGCCAAAAATCCGCCGCTGCTGCACCCGGTGGTGCGCACTCATCCGGTCACCGGCAAGCAGGCGCTGTTTGTGAACGAGGGCTTCACCACCCGCATAGTCGACGTGACGGAGAAAGAGAGCGAGGCGCTGCTGAGCTTCCTGTTTACCCACGTCACCAAGCCGGAGTTTCAGGTGCGCTGGCGCTGGCAGCCGAATGATGTGGCGATTTGGGATAACCGGGTGACGCAGCACTACGCGAATGCCGATTATCTGCCGCAGCGGCGGATTATGCATCGGGCGACGATTCTGGGGGATAAGCCGTTTTATCGTGCGCCATGAAATCCCGAGTGGTGCCGGTTGTAGGCCGGATAAGCGTAGCGCCATCCGGCACGATGCGGCACCGTGCCGGATGGCGGCGTAAACGCCTTATCCGGCCTACAAACCTAAATGCGCCCCAATATACCGTTGATACCGATTCGCCTTCAGATAGGTTAAATCCACCAACACCAGCCCATCCACGCAGTTGTTAAACTCCGGGTCGCTGCCAAAGTCGATAAACTGCACGCCGCCTGGCTCGCAGACTTCCGAATACTGCTTGTAGAGCGGTGGAATACCGCAGCCAAGGTTGCCGAGCAGCGACTTCAGCCGCGTCAGGTCTTCGCTGTAATCCTCACCGCCAAACTGTGCCAGTACATCGGGCAACGAGGCTGGATACGGTCTGCGTGACTCCGCCAGCGGATGCGTGGCCGGGAACCACAGCCGGTAGAAGGCAACCAGCAGATCCCGTGCTGACGGCGGCAGGCCGCCAGAGATGGATACTGGGCCGAATAGATAGCGATAGTGCGGGTAGCGCGCCAGATAGGCGCCGATGCCGGACCATAAATAATCCAGCCCGCGACGGCCCCAGTAGCGCGGCTGAATAAAGCTGCGTCCCAGCTCAATGCCGTGTTGCAGAATATCGTCCATGCGCGCGTCGTAGTGGAACAGGCTGTAGCTGTAGATGCCGTCCAGCCCACGTTTTTCGAGCTGCATGGCGGTAGGCATAAAGCGATAGGCACCGACGATTTCTAAATCCTCTTCATCCCAGAGGATCAGATGCAGATAGTCATCGTCATAGCCGTCGACATCACGCCGTTTGCCGCTTCCTTCACCCACCGCCCGAAAGGCGATTTCACGCAGACGTCCCAATTCGCGCAGCAGCGGCGCATCTTCCTGGCCGTTGCGCTGCCACAGATAGATGACCTTGCCGTCTGCGGTACGCCCCAGGCATTCGGCCTGGCTCAATTCGCGCTTCAGCAAGGCGCGCGCTTCTGGTCGTGCGATGGCGCTTTCGGTTTTGAAAACGCCAGGTAGCCCTTTGCCCAGCAGCTGTACGTGGCGATAGCATTTATCCGTCATTTCCCGCGGTGTGGCCTGCGGGTTAAACCACGCGGACCAGGCGATTTGCTCGCCAATCGTCACTGGCAGGTTGCCGTTGCGGCGGCGGAACATCTGCTGCATTAAGAGCAGCAGCGGCAAATGCTGCGACACCATGGTGCTCGCGTAGAACAGGGCGCTATTTCTTCCGTCTATCCATGCGGGCAGCAGAGGTGCGCGGTATTTTGCGGCAAGCTTGATAAAGCCGGAGTGCCATTTTTTATCGCGGATCCCCCGACGCGTCAGCCGTGATACTTCGCCCGCCGGGAAGAAAATCAGCACTCCGCCGTTTTGCAACTGTGCGTCCATCTGCTGGAGCGCCGTTTTTGCGGTGCGACCGTTGATGTTATCAACCGGAATAAACAGCGAACTGAGGGGTTCAAGATGGGTAAGCATACGGTTGGTGACCACTTTGACGTCGCGTCGTACGCGGGAGACCGCGTAGAGCAGGGCCAGACCATCCAGCGTGCCGGTAGGGTGGTTGGCCATGATTACCAGTGGACCATTTTCGGGGATTTGTTCCAGACAGCGAACCGGAACGGCGCAGTCAATATTGAGATGCTCAAGTACCTGTTCGACGGTATCCAGCCCTTTCAGGTGGCGATGGCGTGCGGCAAATTGTTGAAATTCTTCCTCATGCAGCAGCTTCTTCAGTACTTTTTTTTGCCAGGGGGCGGGCCTCGCCTGAGGCCATAGGTCGTCGATGACATTGTCGAGACTAAACATAGCGGCTCCTCCTCTGTCCTGCTGTGACAGTAGAAGGGGGATGTGTCGGTTGTATGGCGGTTTGGTGACGTTTTGAGGGATGTTGAAATGTAGCCCGGCCAAGCGCAGCGCCGCTGGGAAAACCCGGAGTCGGCGTAAACGCCTCGTCCGGGCTACCTACATAAGCGTCGCATTGCCGGGAAACCCAGTGCGTGATTAACGCAGGATTTTCTTCTCGGCTAAATCGAGCGCGAAATAGCTGAAGATAAGGTCCGCGCCCGCGCGTTTGATGGCGCCCAGGCTTTCCAGAACCACTTTCTCTTCATCAATGGCCCCGGCCTGCGCGGCGAATTTAATCATCGCGTATTCACCGCTCACCTGATAGGCGCCAATTGGCAGCTCGGTGCGCTCACGGATATCGCGCAGGATATCCAGGTATGCGCCCGCCGGTTTCACCATCAGGCAATCAGCGCCCTGAGCTTCATCCAGCAGCGACTCGCGAATCGCCTCGCGGCGGTTCATCGGGTTCATCTGATAGGTTTTACGATCGCCCTTCAGCGCTGTTCCTGCTGCTTCACGGAACGGGCCGTAGAAAGAGGAGGCGAATTTGGTGGAGTAGGACATGATGGCGGTATCGGTGAAGCCTGCCGCGTCCAGCGCCTGGCGAATGGCCTGCACCTGGCCGTCCATCGCCGCGGAAGGGGCGATAAAGTCTGCGCCTGCCGCAGCGGCAACGACGGCCTGCTTGCCGAGGTTGGCGAGGGTCAGATCGTTATCGACGCCGTGATCGCACAGCACGCCGCAGTGGCCGTGGGAGGTATATTCGCAGAAGCAGGTATCGGACATGACGATCATCTCCGGTACGGTCTGTTTGCAGATGCGCGACATGCGCGCCACCAGGCCGTCTTCTTTCCAGGCATCGCTGCCGGTGCTGTCGAGATGGTGGGAGATACCAAAGGTCATCACCGAGCGGATACCGGCGTTCGCAATGCGTTCAATTTCACGTGCCAGATGCTTCTCTGGAATGCGCATCACGCCCGGCATCGCCTCAATGGCTTTGTAGTCGTTGATTTCTTCTTCAACAAAGATCGGCAACACCAGGTCATTTAAGCTCAGTGTTGTCTCTTCAAACATAGCGCGCAGCGCAGGAGATTTGCGCAGGCGACGGGGGCGATGGAGTAAGTCTGTCATGGTATGCCTGATGTTTGTGAAACAAGGACGGCTATTGTAACCGAATCAGGGGGAAGATGTTTTACCAAAGTGGTGCTTATGGGGGGGCGGCGCCGGGATAACCAGGGAATGTCAGGCATTGCTTAATAATAATTAGTGTAAATACTAGCTGTCTTTTTTTATTTTTTAAAATATATATGATTTGTGTGGTTCTGATTTACTTATAACTATAATTATTAGGTATTTCATTGTGCATGGTTTCCTATAGCATTTTGTTTATTTATTTGTTGAATTTTACAGGTGTAATTCATTTGTTTTAATTTTTTAATTTTAAATTAAGTCATTGATTTTATTTTATTATTTTATTTTTTGTTAGTTGATTTGTTTATTCGATACGTCCAAATCCGAACTATCCATAAACTATAATTGAACCATTTGTTATACCCGTCGCATAATCCTTTCCGCTTGGAATTAATATAATCATTGCAATTGTTAATTGATGGACCAACATATATATCCCTGAGGAGGGATGACAAATGCACTCCTGGAAAAAGAAACTTGTAGTATCACAATTAGCATTGGCCTGCACTTTGGCGATCGCTTCTCAGGCAAATGCTTCTACCGATATCTCTGGCACGACCTACACCACCTTTAATCACTATAACGACTCAACTTATGCTGACGGCGTTTACTTTAATGGTTACGCAGGCTGGAACGACTACGCCACTGATAGCGTTTATAACGGGGATATCTATCCGGTAATTAAGAACGCTACCGTTAACGGCGTGATTTCTACCTATTATCTGGATGATGGTCTTTCTAGCAACACTAATGACAACAGTCTGACCATTAAAAACAGCACCATTCACGGTATGATTACCTCTGAGTGCATGACCAGCGATTGCACCGGTCGCGACGCAACGGGTTATGTTTACGACCGCCTGGCGCTGACCGTTGATAACTCTACCATCGACGATAACTACGAACATTACACCTATAATGGCACGTATACCGATGGCACTGCAGATACTCACGTTGTTAATGTTTATAACATGGGTACCGCAATCACTCTGGACCAGGAAACCGATCTGGTTATCCAGAATAATTCTCACGTTGCGGGTATTAGCCTGACTCAGGGTTATGAGTGGAGCGATGTTGACGATAATACCGTTAGCACCGGCGTTAATAGCAGCGAAGTGTTTACCAACACGATCAACGTGACTGGCTCTACCGTGACTTCTGGTTCATGGACTGATGAAGGCACCTCTGGCTGGTTTGGTAATAACAACAACGCCAGTGATTACGATGGCTCTAGCTTCAGTGCTAATGACGTAGCCATTTCTGCTATTGCTAACCCGAATGCTGATAACGCGATGCAGACCACCGTTAACCTCAGCAACTCGACTCTAAACGGCGATATCTTCTTCTCCAGCAATTTCGACGAAAACTTCTTCCCTAACGGTGCTGACAGCTATCGTGATACCGATTCAACCGTAGATACTAACGGTTGGGATGGTACGGACCGCATGGACGTGACGCTGGACAACGGCAGCAAGTGGGTCGGCGCCGCTATTTCTGCACATCAGGTCGACACAGATGGTGATGGCGTTTACGACAGCTATGCGGCAGGTACTGAAGCTACAGCCACGCTTATCGATATTGCCGCCAACAGCCTGTGGCCGTGGTCAACCTATGGTGTTGATAACAGCGATACCGCTTATGGTGAAGACGGACACGTGGTTGGCAAAAACGTCTATCAGAGTGGCCTGTTTAACGTAACGCTGAACAATGGCTCACAGTGGGATACCACTAAAACCTCTCTGATTGACACTCTGAGTATTAACAGCGGTTCCGTCGTTAACGTTGCTGACTCTAGCCTGATTTCTGACTCCCTCTCTTTGACCGGTGGCTCTGCGCTTAATATCAACGAAGATGGTCACGTTGCGACTGATGAACTGACCATCAACAACAGTACCGTCACTATTGCTGATGATGTTGCTGCGGGTTGGGGCGTAGGCGATGCGGCACTGTATGCCAACACCATCAACGTCACCAATAGCGGTGTTCTGGATGTGGGGAACAGCACGGCGTACGCGCTGCAGGCTGATACTCTGAATTTGACCAGCACCACAAACGCTAACGGTAAAGTGAAGGCTGGCGTATTCGATATTCACAGCAACAACTTTGTGCTGAATGCCGACCTGACCAACGACCGTACCAACGACACCACCAAGTCTAACTACGGCTACGGTGTTATTGCCATGAACTCTGACGGTCACCTGACCATCAACGGTAACGGTGATTCAGATACTTCTTCCGACCTGTCTGAAGTGGATAACGCTGGCGATAGCGTTGCAGCGGCGAGCGGTAACTATAAAGTTCGTATCGACGACGCTACCGGAAAAGGCTCCATTGCTGATTACAGAGGCAATGAGCTTATCTACGTTAACGATCAGAACAGCACTGCAACCTTCTCAGCAGCGAACAAAGCCGATCTGGGTGCTTACACCTACCAGGCTAAGCAGGTTGGCAATACGGTCGTTATGGAGCAGACCCGTCTGACCGACTACGCCAACATGGCGTTGAGTATTCCTTCTGCGAACACCAATATCTGGAACCTGCAGCAGGATACCCTGAATACCCGTCTGAACACGGCTCGTCACGGCTTCACCGACAACGGTGGTGCATGGGTAAGCTACTTCGGCGGCAACTTCAATGCCGATAATGACGACATCAGCTACGATCAGGATGTTAACGGCATCATGGTGGGTGTGGACTCTAAGATCGACGGCAACAATGCCCAGTGGATCGTCGGCGCCGCAGCGGGCTTTGCGAAAGGTGACATGAACGATCGTACCGGTCAGGTTGACCAGGACAGCCAGTCTGCCTACCTATACTCTTCCGCACGCTTTGCGAACAATGTCTTTGTTGATGGCAATCTGAGCTATAGCCGCTTCAACAACGATCTGACCGCAACGATGAGCAATGGTACCTATGTTGATGGCGATACGACCGCAGATGCCTGGGGCTTTGGTCTGAAACTGGGCTACGACTGGAAAATTAACGACGCTGGCTACGTAACTCCGTACGGTGCGGTTTCTGGTCTGTTCCAGTCTGGCGATCACTACCGTCTGAGCAATGATATGAAAGTTCAGGGTCAGGACTACGACAGCCTGCGTTATGAACTTGGCTTCGATGCAGGTTATACCTTCGGCTTCGGTGACCAGGCGTTATCCCCGTACTTCAAACTGGCCTACGTTTATGACGATTCCAGCAACGATGCTACCGTTAACGGCGACAGCATCGACAACGGCGTGAAAGGCTCAGCGGTTCGCGTGGGCGTGGGTAGCCAGTTCAGCTTCACCAAGAACTTCAGCGCTTACACCGGGGTGAACTACCTCGGCGGCGGCGATGTTGATCAGGATTGGGCAGCTAACGCCGGTGTGAAATATACCTGGTAATCCTTACTTCACCGGGAACGAAACTTCCCGGTGTTTTACGCTTTATTCAACGCCCATCATCATGATGGGCTTTTTTGTAGGGATTGCATAACATGCCTTCTTCAAGCAAGCCGCTCAGTGCATTTTTGGCTCTTGATAAAAAACTGTCTCAAATAGGGACGCGCTTTCAGATTACTGCTGGGGAGTTGATCCTGCCCGCCCATTACACCATGAAAGACGTCACGGTTGTTGTTCAGCAGGGCGTGGTGTCACTGCATCGCCATGAAGGCCATGTCCTTTGCGGTATTCTGCAAAGCCCATCGATTTTTGGGCTCGCCGCTGGCGCTAATGCTATTCGTAATGACTACACGCTGGTGGCAGAAAGCAACTGCCGTGGCTTCTATCTTCCTGCGAAAGAAACGCTCAAATGCCTGGAGCGCAATCAGCTATGGCGAGACGCGTTTTACTGGATGACATGGCAAACCCGAATGCTGGAAATGCGGGATATGCAGCTTATTGGCACCAATCATTACTATCAGATTCGCTCGACGCTGCTGATGATGATTGACTGGGAGGACGATATTCGCGCGAAAATTGGTGTGCTGAACTATATCCAGCAGCGCACGCGAATATCACGCTCGGTTATTGCCGAGGTGCTCTCCGCGTTACGCAAAGGGGATTATATCGAGATGAAAAAAGGCAAACTCGTTAGCATCACGCGTTTGCCTACTCACTATTAAGACGCGGGAATGACGGCGGCTTTGTTGCCGCTCAGTTCGGTCACCAGCTCATTAATCCCGTCGCTCATATTCACAAAACGGGTCAGCGGAGAGCGAGTCACCACCACAAATGCGCCGACGTTAGACTGGGGAATCATCGCCATATAGGTGATAAACCCGCCGCCGCCGCCGGTTTTCTGGATAATGCCTGGTCGACCATTTTTCGGTGCCATATAGACCCAGCCAAGCCCTAACGCATCAGCATGCCCCGGAACGTCCATGCCCACTACGCGAGTGAGCTGGTTACGCTTGTAGACCAGCGTCTGCATCCGGTCTGCCTGGCTGCTGCGATGATAAAAATCGGATGAAAGATACTGCTGCATCCAGCGCATCATATCGCCAGGCGTCGAGTAAACCCCACCGCTGCCCATCGCCGCGAGCGTGTTATTACACGGGCTCGCGCCTTTCTCAGCCACCATTAAACGGCCACACTGATCGGGTGATGGCGTAAAGGTGGTGTCCTTCATGCCCAGCGGACGCGTAATTTGCTCTTCAAAGAGCTGGGGATAGGGCTTATGTGCCGCGTTACCCAGCGCATCGGCCAGCAGGTCGAACGCCAGGTTTGAATAACTGGCCTGCGATCCCGGTGCGGCGTGCAGTTTGGCATTGTTGAGATAGGTCCAGCGCTGTGACTGCGTTGGCCAGACAAATACGGGACGATTTGCCGCACCGCCAGGCATTTCTCGCGGCAGGGAACTGGTGTGGGTCGCCAGATTCACCAGCGTAATAGGCGTGCCGTTATAGGTCGGAACGTGTGAACCAGGCGGTGCATATTTACTCAGCGGATCGTTTAGCTTAACGACGCCCTGGTCGAGCAGTTTAACCAGCATTTCGCTGGTCATTAGTTTGCTCAGCGACGCGATACGAATAACGGAATCAAGCTGCGGATGTACGTTGTTGCCCGGGCGCGTTTCGCCAAAGCTTCTGAACACCCGTTGGTTGCCATCGATAACCACCAGCGCCATGCCGGTAGCACCACTGCCGTAATAGATATGGTTGGCGTAACGGTCAACGATATCGGACGCAAACGTGGGGGTGGTAAGAGGCTGGGCAGCCTGCACCGAGGTCAATGACGCCACGCAGAGCGCGGCAGAAAAAAGCAGACTACGTTTCAACGGAGGCATCCATGAATTGAAATGGGGACATAACGCGTATTTATACTAAAAATACAACGAATCGGCATCAGGCGCAGCGCCATTAAACGGTATGATAGCGGGAAAAACGTAACCGAGCGTAAACGCAATGATTATTCATTGAGGCGGATACGCACTTTTGTGATCCGGCGCGTATGATACATACGATGCCATCTGGCGAACTCTATCGCCGTTTTCCGGTCTGATTGCACAGTTACATCGCCTAATACCTCTTTACGGTAAAAATGATCCGTAGCGGTATTCTGTTGTCACAGCACAAAGCAGAATCATAAGAAGTTAGCAGGAGAGCACTATGTTTAAGTCTTTTTTCCCTAAGCCGGGTCCCTTTTTTCTCTCGGCGTTTATTTGGGCAATGATAGCGGTCATTTTCTGGCAGGTGGGCGGCGGCAGCTGGCTACTTCGCCTGACCGGCGCAAGTCACGATGTTCCGATCAGCGCTGCGCGTTTCTGGTCGATGAACTACCTGATCTTTTATGCCTACTATCTGGTGTGCGTTGGCCTGTTTGCCGGTTACTGGTTTATTCGCAGCCCGCACCGCTGGCAGTATTGGTCGATATTGGGCACTGCGCTTATTATCTTTGTCACCTGGTTTATGGTGGAAGTGGGCGTGGCGATAAACGCCTGGTATGCGCCGTTCTACGACCTTATCCAGACCGCACTGGCGACGCCGAACAAAGTCTCGATTAACCAGTTTTACCAGGAGATCGGTATCTTCCTTGGGATTGCGCTTATCGCCGTGGTGATTGGTGTACTGAATAACTTCTTTGTCAGCCATTATGTCTTCCGCTGGCGTACCGCGATGAACGAACACTATATGACGCACTGGCAGCACCTGCGCCATATCGAAGGTGCCGCGCAGCGTGTGCAGGAGGATACGATGCGTTTTGCCTCGACGCTGGAAGATATGGGGACCAGCTTTATCAACGCCATTATGACGCTGATTGCCTTCCTGCCGGTGCTGGTGACGCTCTCAGCGCACGTTCCGGACCTGCCGATTATTGGCCATGTGCCTTATGGTTTGGTGATTGCCGCTATCGTCTGGTCGCTGATGGGCACCGGGATGCTGGCCGTGGTGGGGATCAAGCTGCCGGGGCTGAACTTTAAAAACCAGCGCGTTGAAGCGGCCTATCGTAAAGAGCTGGTATACGGTGAAGATGACGCTAACCGTGCCACGCCGCCAACGGTGCGCGAGCTGTTTAGCGCGGTACGTCAAAACTACTTCCGCCTCTATTTCCACTATATGTACTTCAACATTGCCCGTATTCTGTATCTGCAGGTGGATAACGTTTTCGGGTTGTTCCTGCTGTTTCCGTCGATTGTTGCCGGTACGATTACGCTCGGCCTGATGACCCAGATAACCAACGTGTTCGGCCAGGTGCGCGGTTCCTTCCAGTATCTGATAAGCTCCTGGACCACGCTGGTGGAGCTAATGTCCATCTACAAACGTCTGCGCAGCTTTGAGCGTGAGTTAGATAATAAACCGCTGACGGATGAACTTGCTCAGCCGCAGGGCCAGGCATAACGTTTAAATTTTACAAGGAAAGCGCATGGCGACTGCCGCAACGTATTACCGTTCATTACCTCTTACCCTGCTCGGCGGACTGATTCTTAGCGCCTGTACCAGCCAGCAGGCACCGCAGATGAAAGCGGGAGAAAAACCGGTAGATGTGGCAAGCGTCGTGCGGCAAAAAATGCCCGCCAGCGCGAAGGACCGTGATGCCTGGGCGCAGGCGCTGGCGAAAACGTTCGAAAGCCAGAAGCTCGCGCCAACCGAAGAGAATATCTGTTCGGTGCTGGCGGTGGCGCAGCAGGAGTCTAACTATCAGGCGGACCCGGCGGTACCGGGGTTAAGCAAAATTGCCTGGCAGGAGATAGACCGCCGTGCCGAGAAGATGCATATCCCAGTCTTCCTGGTACACACGGCGCTGAAAATCAATTCGCCAACCGGTAAGAGCTACAGCGAGCGGCTGGACTCGGTGAAAACGGAAAAGCAGCTAAGCGCTATCTTTGATGATTTTATCGGTATGGTGCCGATGGGGCAGAAGCTCTTTGGCTCACTCAACCCGGTGCATACCGGCGGGCCAATGCAGGTGAGTATCGCCTTTGCCGAACAGCACCAGAACGGCTATCCGTGGAAGATGGAGGGCACCGTGCGTCAGGAGGTCTTTACCCTGCGCGGCGGTTTATGGTTTGGCACTTATCATCTGCTGAATTATCCAGCTAATTACACGGCGCCCATTTATCGCTTCGCCGATTTTAACGCGGGTTGGTACGCTAGCCGCAATGCAGCATTCCAGTACGCTGTTAGCAAGGCTACCGGTGTGAAACTGGCGCTCGACGGTGACGTGATTCTTTACGGTAGCGATGAGCCGGGCAGCACGGAGATGGCGGTCAGGAAGCTGGCTAACCAGCTATCGCTGAGCAACGGTGATATCCACCGTCAGCTACAAAAAGGCGATAGTCAGGCGTTTGAGACCACGGCGCTCTACAAAGGCGTTTATAAGATTGCGGAACAGAAGGCGGGTAAACCGTTGGCGAGGGAGATGCTGCCAGGCATTCAGCTTGAGAGCCCGAAGATCACCCGCAAGCTAACCACGGCGTGGTTTGCAAAAAAGGTGGATGAACGTCGGGCTAAATGCATGGCCATCAATTAATCGTGATGACGCAGGCGGCGCACGAGGGAGACCACGCCCAGAATAGCGCAGCCTGCCAGGAACGGCACTACGCCAAACAGCGTGCTCACGCCAAGGCCAATTTCAACGCGCGGACGACCACTGTCCTGCATTTGCATCAGGTGTTCATAGACTCCCGGTGCGTGAACCACCAGACTCAACAGCTGTGCGCCAACCGAAAAGCAGAGCAGAACGAAAAGCGCGTAGGCCAGATTGCCTGAGGCGGAGGAGTCCCTCTTTTTCCCACTGAACATGAGTTTTGACAACGTGAAATCTGTCATTGAGACCTCCAGGATAACGTGAATGCAGATTGTTTCGCGATACAGGGGTGAGTGTGGCAGCAGATGGGGAATGTCAATATCGGATTTATGGTAAATTTTGAGCCAGAATAATCCTGGAATATCACTCTTATTTATCCATTGCCGGTATTCGGCTTGACGTTAATTAAATTAACATTCGCTAATTGTTGTTCACACCACAGACGCTGACGCGGCTTTATGGCATCATCTTTTTTTTTGCTGGAGCCGCTATGAACCTGCCTGTAAAAATTCGCCGTGACTGGCACTATTATGCCTTTGCTATCGGCTTGATCTTTATTCTGAATGGGATTGTCGGGCTGCTCGGGTTCGAAGCCAAGGGGTGGCAAACCTATGCCGTGGGGATGGTGACTTGGGTGATTAGCTTCTGGTTGGCCGGTTTTATTATTCGTCGCAGAGAAGAATAATTAATTTTTTGAATATATTACGCCGTTGTAGGCCGGATAAGGCAACGCCGCCATCCGGCAATCTGCAACGAATTGCCTGATGGCGCTACGCTTATCAGGCCTACAAAACGGCCCAGCCGGTAGCCCGGCCGAGCGCAACGGTCCGGGGAAAAGCCTTAGCCGTTCATCGACGTTTTCAGCGCCTTATCGGCCTGATGACGCTCCAGCGCCAGCTCAATCAGACGCGTAATCAGCGAGGTGTAATCCAGACCGCTGGCCTGCCACAGTTTTGGATACATGCTGATATTGGTGAAGCCCGGCAGGGTGTTAATTTCGTTAATCACCACGTCGTTGTTATCGGTCAGGAACACGTCAACGCGCGCCATCCCGCTACAGCCTAAGGTCTGGTAGGCATCAATGGCAACATGACGGATTTTGTCGTTCACATCGGCGGAAATCGCCGCTGGAACCACCACTTTTGCGCCGTTATCGTCAATGTATTTGGTATCGTAGGCGTAGAACTCGCTGTTCAGGACGATTTCGCCACAGGTGCTGGCCTGCGGGTCATCGTTGCCAAGCACCGCGCACTCAATTTCACGGCCTTTAATACCCTGCTCAACCACCACTTTATGGTCAAACTCGAAGGCCAGCGCGACGGCCTGCTGGTACTGCTCGGCGCTGTTGACTTTGCTGACGCCGACGGAAGAGCCCTGGTTGGCGGGTTTCACAAACAGCGGCAGACCGAGCTTCGCTTTAATCTCATCAAACGAGAAGCGGTCGCGGGTGCGGCGGGTTAAGGTCACAAACGGCGCGATAGACAGCCCGGCGTCGCGGAGCAGACGCTTGGTGACGTCTTTGTCCATGCAGGCGGCGGAGCCCAGCACATCGGAACCAACGAACGGCAGGTTAGCCATGCGCAGCATGCCCTGCAGAGAGCCATCTTCGCCCAACGTGCCGTGGACAATTGGGAAAATCACGTCAATGGCGTCCAGCGGCTGGCCGCTTGCCGCATTGATCATCTGCTGTTGTTCTTTGCCTGGGATATGGGCCAGCGTGATTTCGGAAGGGCGTAGCGCGATGTGTGCCGGGTCGTGGGCGTTTAGCAGGTAGTTTTGCGCATCGCTGATGTGCCACTGACCCTGCTTATCTATCCCCAGTAAAACGACCTCAAAACGCGTTTTATCAATCGCCTCTACGATATTTTTAGCAGACTGTAGGGAGACTTCGTGCTCCGCTGATTTGCCGCCAAAAACAATCCCAACCCGCAACTTTGCCATCTCAAATTCCATCCATTCCAAACGCAAAGCACATAACATACCACGGGCGTGGTGAGGCATCTGCCTTTTCCATTCTAAAGTGAGTGATTCACCGGCAAGGCTTAAGAATAAGTGACTGCGCAATGGCCTCTGATGCGTGATATTTATCACACAAAAACGCGGAGTGGCTGATATTATTCTGAAATAATGGATTAAGCATCTCTGACAATACGGCGCAAAGCGCATCTTGCTAACCTGTTCCCTCGTCCTCGCAAATTGAATCAATACGTGTAGTTATGGAATCCTGGAAGGTTAACCTTATTTCTGTTTGGCTCGGTTGTTTTTTCACCGGGTTGGCTATCAGCCAGATTTTGCCGTTTTTGCCGCTTTACGTGGCACAGTTGGGAGTGACCTCCCACGAATCTCTCTCCATGTGGTCCGGGTTAACGTTCAGCGTCACCTTCCTGGTTTCTGCCATTGTGTCGCCAATGTGGGGCAGTCTTGCCGACCGTAAAGGCCGTAAGTTAATGCTGCTGCGTGCTTCACTGGGGATGGCGATTGCCATCCTGCTTCAGGCTTTCGCGACCAACGTCTGGCAGCTCTTTTTCCTGCGTGCGGTGATGGGCTTAACGTCTGGCTATATCCCAAACGCGATGGCGCTGGTGGCCTCTCAGGTACCGCGTGAACGCAGCGGTTGGGCATTGAGCACGCTTTCTACGGCGCAAATCACTGGCGTGATTGGCGGCCCGCTGTTGGGGGGCTTTCTGGCCGACCACGTGGGTCTGAGAATGGTCTTTTACATCACCGCATTCCTGCTGCTGGTGAGCTTCCTGGTGACGTTGTTCCTGATAAAAGAGGGCCCGCGCCCGCAGTTTAATAAAAGCGAAAAGCTCAGCGGCAAAGCGGTGTTTGCGACGCTGCCTTATCCGGGGCTGGTTATCAGCCTGTTTGTCACCACGATGGTTATCCAGCTGTGTAATGGCTCTATCAGCCCCATTCTGGCGCTGTTTATTAAATCGATGTCGCCCGACAGCACCAATATTGCCTTCTTAAGTGGCATGATTGCCGCCGTCCCCGGCGTGTCGGCGCTGATATCGGCACCGCGGTTAGGTAAACTGGGCGACCGTATCGGCACGGGGCGTATCCTGTTAGGCACGCTGACGTTTGCGGTGGTTCTGTTCTTTGCGATGTCGTTTGTCACCACGCCATTCCAGTTGGGGGGGCTACGTTTTATTCTTGGTTTTGCCGATGGCGCCATGCTGCCTGCGGTACAAACGCTACTGCTGAAGTATATTAGCGAACGCGTCACCGGGCGTATTTTTGGTTATAACCAGTCATTTATGTACCTGGGTAATGTCGCCGGGCCGCTGATCGGCGCATCCATTTCGGCAATGGCGGGCTTCCGCTGGGTATTTATTGTCACCGCGGTCATCGTGCTGATTAACCTCTGGCAATTAGCTGTGATGCTGCGCCGCGCTCAGCCTGTACGCCAGTAATATTGCCAACGACAGGGAATAAATGCGTAGGCTTTTATTCCCTGATTCCTGCCTCATCAACTTTTATAGCGCTTTCTGTTTTCCTATTATTATTGCGAGCAAAACGTTTCGATGACTGCATTTGCAGTCAATGCCATGATATTGATGGGGATTATATTTTTAACATCAACTATTGCAGAATGTGTCATATATTGTAATTCTATTCGATGTTGCTAAAGGGGAAATAGAACCGTATGTTTTATCGGTCTATTTATTTTTCAGAGCCTAAACTCTGCCCACGCCGTCATACAAGGAAAACGCGCGATGAAAAATTTCATTGCAGAACTGCTGGTCAAACTGGCCGAAAAGGAAGATGAAGCAAACGCGTTACGCATTCAGGTCGATGCACTTGAAGTGGTGGTGACCACACTTTTACAGCATTTGAAGCAGGAATCCAGCCCATCGCTGGAAGATGAAATGAGCGCCACGCTGAATAAGCTCGCTGCTGCTGAACACGTTCGCGATCATAATAGCGAACTCTTATATAACCATGTTAAACGGTTATTTCTACACCCCGAAAATTAGTAGGTAATGACACTTTTTATGGTGTCATTAAAATGTAACGCTCTTTTCTTACAGTCTCCGTGTTTCATTATTTAAGTATTTGTACATGGAGAAACTAACGTGAAATACAGTGCTATTTTTGTCGCATTATTACCTCTGCTGGGTTTACCTGCCGCGCACGCGGATACTTCAACTACCGTTCTGGATAACCGTGCTGCGCAAGGGGATATAACCCAGCCGGGCGGTGCTCGTCGTTTATCTGCCGATCAAACCGACGCTATTCGCGCCTCCTTGAATAATAAGCAGGCCAAAAACGTTATTTTGCTGATTGGCGATGGGATGGGCGACTCTGAAATTACCGCCGCACGTAACTATGCCGAAGGGGCAGGCGGTTATTTCAAAGGTATCGATGCGTTACCGTTAACCGGGCAGTACACGCACTATGCGCTGAATAAGAAAACCGGCAAGCCGGACTACGTGACCGACTCTGCGGCATCGGCAACGGCGTGGAGCACCGGGGTGAAAACCTATAACGGCGCGCTGGGCGTCGATATTCACGAAAAAGATCACCAGACCATTCTCGAGCTGGCAAAAGCTGCCGGCCTGGCGACAGGGAACGTTTCGACCGCTGAACTGCAGGATGCTACGCCTGCGGCGCTGATTTCACACGTCACCTCGCGTAAATGCTACGGTCCGAGCGTCACCAGCGAGAAGTGCCCAACCAACGCGCTGGAAAAAGGCGGTAAAGGCTCCATCACCGAACAGCTGCTGAACGCGCGTGCAGACGTGACGCTTGGCGGCGGTGCGAAGACCTTTGCGGAAACCGCGACTGCGGGTGAATGGCAGGGTAAAACGCTGCGTGAACAGGCACAGGCACGGGGCTATCAGCTCGTCGACAATGTGACGACGCTGGATGCCATTACTCAGGCAAATCAAGATAAACCGCTGCTGGGTCTGTTCTCTGACGGCAATATGCCAGTGCGCTGGGAAGGGCCAAAAGCCTCCTTCCACGGCAATCTGGATAAACCTGCCGTGACCTGTGCGCCTAACCCGAAACGCGATGCCAGCGTGCCGACCCTGGCGCAGATGACCGATAAAGCGATCTCTTTGCTGAGCACCAGCGAAAAAGGCTTCTTCCTACAGGTTGAAGGCGCATCCATTGATAAGCAGGACCATGCGGCGAACCCATGCGGACAGATTGGCGAAACGGTCGATCTGGATGAAGCGGTACAGAAGGCGCTGGAGTTTGCGAAAAAGGACGGCAATACGCTGGTTATCGTGACGGCTGATCACGCGCACTCAAGCCAGATTATTCCACCAGAAACTAAAGCGCCTGGCCTGACGCAGGCGTTGAACACAAAAGATGGTTCGGTAATGGTTATGAGCTACGGCAACTCGGAAGAAGAGTCGATGGAACATACCGGCACCCAGCTGCGCATTGCGGCCTATGGCCCACACGCGGCGAACGTCGTCGGTCTGACCGACCAGACGGATCTGTATTACACGATGAAAGCCGCTCTGGGGCTGTAACTCGACGGTCACCACCCGGCGGCAAAATTTTGCCACCGGGTTGGTAATTTTCCTTCCAGCGACCAGACTTACAGAGTTCTACTCACAAAAGGATGGTGCAATGAAAACAACAATACTGGTTACCCTACTGTGTGGTCTGTTTACGGCGGGTGCCGTGTCGGCGGCAACCACGGCCGCAGCGCCGGAGAAAACCCTGACGCCTCAACAGCAGCGTATGAGCACGTGTAATCACGAAGCGGCGTCAAAAACCCTGAAAGGCGATGAGCGCAAAACCTTTATGAGCAGCTGTCTGAAGGGAGAAGGGGCGGCCGCTGATGGTAAAAAGCTTACGCCGCAGCAGCAAAAAATGAAGGACTGTAACGCACAGGCGACAACCAAAACCTTGAAGGGCGACGAACGTAAAACCTTTATGAGTACCTGTCTGAAGAACAAATAAAATAGCCCTGTAGGCCGGATAAGCGAAGCGCCATCCGGCAATCTGCGTGGGTTCAGCCGGATGGCGCTTCGCTTATCCGGCCGACTTAATGGCAAGAAAATCAGGCCCGGCGCGATGCCGGGCCTGCAACTTATGACTTGCTCATCTTCTCTGATTTTTCCATGCATTTCGCCATCGCTTCGATGACCGCAGAGCGGAAGCCTTTCTCTTCCAGCACGCGCACGGCTTCAATCGTGGTGCCGCCCGGCGAGCAGACCATATCTTTCAGTTCACCCGGGTGCTTACCGGTTTCCAGCACCATTTTGGCGGAGCCCATGACCGCCTGCGCAGCAAACTTGTAGGCTTGAGCACGAGGCATTCCGCCCAGCACGGCCGCATCGGCCATCGCTTCGATAAACATAAATACGTAGGCCGGCGCCGAGCCGCTCACCCCGACCACCGGGTGAATCATGGCTTCAGCAATCTCTTCGGCGGCGCCAAAGCAGCGGAAAATATTCAGCACATCGGCGATATCTTCTGGCGTCACCAACGCATTTGGGGTGACGGAGGTCATGCCAGCGTTCACCAGTGACGGGGTATTTGGCATGGCGCGGACGATTTTACGGTCATGGCCCAATGCGCGAGCCAGTTGCTCCAGGGTGACGCCTGCGGCAATGGAGACAACCAGCGAATCTTTATTCAGGCTGGACGCGATGTCGCTCAGCACTTTCACCATAATGCCCGGCTTAACGGCACCGAAGACAATGTCGGCAACCTGAGCCACTTCCTGCGGGCTCTGCGCCGCATTAATGCCGAATTCATCGCGCAGCGCGGCCACTTTATCCGGCGACGGCGTATAGACCCAAATTTGCCCAGGAAGTACCTGGCCGCTGGCAATCAGGCCGCCAAGAATCGCTTTGCCCATGTTACCGCAGCCAATGAAGCCAATCTTCTTCTCCATCTTTCTCTCCCTCTGTCTGTTTTTTTCGTAGTTTACTGTTATAGGCGATTCACGGCGATGGGTAACGTACTTTTATCATTCCGGCGGCAATTATTACGCCCGCACCTCCGCTCTCTGTATAATCACGCTTTGCGATAATTTTCACCGTGGAGTGACGATGACAATTTGGGTTGATGCGGACGCCTGTCCGAACGTGATTAAAGAGGTGCTGTTTCGCGCCGCAGACCGCACGCAGATTGAACTGGTGCTGGTCGCCAATCAGTATCTACGCGTGCCGCCGTCGCGCTTTATTCGTGCGATGGTCGTACCGAAGGGATTTGACGTGGCGGATAACGAAATCGTCCGTCTTTGCCAGCCCGGTGACCTGGTGATCACCGCGGATATTCCGCTGGCGGCAGAGGTTCTGGAAAAGGGCGGTGCGGCGCTGAACCCGCGCGGTGAACGCTACAGCGATGCGACCATCAAGGAGCGTCTGACGCTGCGCGATTTTATGGATACCATGCGCTCCAGCGGTATTCAGACCGGCGGGCCGGCAGCGCTCTCTCAGCGCGATCGTCAGCAGTTTGCCGCCGAGCTGGATAAATGGTTGCTGGCGGTAAAACGCGGCTGACGTGATTTCTGTCACAATAATGTGCTACCTTTTGCCGCGATATCCGGCTTGTCAAAGCAAGATACTTTCATGTACTGTTAGCGCAACGCTTCGTGGCATGTTTTTTTTACGCCCTGATTGCCGCAGTTATCAATATATATCGATATAATTTGTCTCAAAATACATCGAATCGTAATATTAAGTTTACACTTACTTGTGTACTAGTTTGATGATATCATTCACTTTTCAATCACCGATCCCGCATTTACGCGTTATCAAGGGGAATTCCAGGTCATGACACAGCCTATTTTTCTTATCGGAGCCCGGGGCTGCGGAAAAACGACGATAGGCCAAGCGCTGACTCATGCCTGCCATTTTCGCTTTGTTGATACTGACCTGGCGCTGCAGCAGCTGTCCGGCATGAGCGTGGCGGAGATTGTCTCCCTTGAAGGCTGGCCGGGATTCCGCGCCAGAGAGACCCAGACGCTGATGTCGGTGACACAACCCGGCACCGTGGTGGCGACGGGCGGTGGGATTATCCTTGCACCGGTTAACCGTGAGTTTATGCGTCAGAACGGCGTGGTTATCTATCTGAATGCCCCCGTCCCGGTGCTGGCGCGTCGCCTGGAGGCATTTCCAGAGGAATCTCAGCGCCCAACGCTGACCGGTAAACCGATTAGTGAAGAGGTGGCGGAGGTGCTGGCTCAGCGCGATGCGCTATACCGCGAAACGGCTCACTACGTTGTTGATGCCTCTGCCGCGCCAGATCGCGTCGTTACGCTGATCCTTGATGCCCTGCATCTGGCAACCGCCAGCTAACAGGGTTCGTTCTTACCCGGTTTTTCATCTCGTTTTTCCCCTCAGGTTTCCCTTCTGATTGCCGATATAACCGCTTTTATTTAGTGGTTATATTGTGCGTAAGTCACATTTTTGGCTTATCATTAATGTTATAGAAAAGTTAAAATCAAACCATATCAGGAGAGTACTGGAAACATCTGGAATCTTTACATTCCACCCGTTGGCTGAACTGCTACGCTTCTGAGCGGTATTTTTCATCCATCCAGGTGGCTATGTGTAAAACGAGCATATGAGAAGCAGAAGGTAGATAACATGAGTGCAACGATGGCGATACTTACGATAGGGGTGGTGCCCGTCAGTGAAGTCTTGCCGCTATTGACCGAGCACATCAGGGAAGATCAAATCACCCACATTAGCCTGTTAGGCAAAATGAGCCGTGCGCAAGTCATGGAAGAGTATGCACCAGAACCCGGTGAATCACGTTTACTGGTTCTGTTGAATGATAACCAGTTTGTCGAAGTTTCCCGCCTGAAAGTCGAGCACAGCCTGCAGGCTATTATTGAGGTGCTGGACAATCAATCTTATGACGTCATTCTTTTACTGAATACGTTTAAATTACGCAGCATGGTGGCGCGCAATGCGATACTGCTGGAGCCTCAGCGTATTATTCCACCGTTGGTCGCCTCTATCGTCGAGGGACATCAGGTCGGGGTATTGGTCCCTATTGAAGCGATTCTCGATGCGCAGCAGGAGAAGTGGCAGATGCTGTCCAATTTGCCCTATTACGCGCTGGCGAACCCCAATATCGATACCGACCAGCATCTTATCTCGGCGGGCAGTTCGCTGCTGGATCAGGGAGCCGATGTGCTGGTACTCGACTCGTTGAGCTATCACCAGCGCCACCGCGACCTGCTACAAAAGGCGCTGGATGTGCCGGTTCTATTGTCGAATGTGCTGGTGGCCAGACTGGCGGCAGAATTATTGTGTTAAGCGTATGATTTTGCGTGACAGGCTTCTGTTCGCAACCCTATATTGGTCTTTTGACGACAAGATAATAAGGGCCTGTTTATGCTTCAGAGCAACGAGTACTTTGAGGGAAAAGTGAAATCCATTGGCTTCACCAGCAGCAGCACCGGTCGTGCCAGCGTGGGCGTGATGGCGGAAGGCGAATACACCTTCGGAACCGCACAGCCGGAAGAAATGACCGTGATTAGCGGTGCGCTGAACGTGCTGTTACCGGGTGAAATTGAGTGGAAAGTCTATTCCGCAGGGGAAGTGTTCAACGTGCCGGGCCACAGTGAATTTAACCTGCAGGTTGCAGAGCCAACCTCTTATCTGTGCCGCTATCTGTAATCTATTCCCTTCCTGCTGCGGCAGGAAGGGAATATCCCGCTTAACGCTGGGCTTCGCCGCCTAAGCCTTCTACCAGGCTTTTAATCATGGCAGCCAGCTCACCGGTCATCAGAATAAAGTCCGCGTCGAAACGCTGAGCATAATCATCCCGGTCGATATCTTCGTTCTGATCGCGCAGTTCGTCGCAGAACTTCAGACGCTTGATGGAGCCGTCATCGCACATCACAAACTGAATGCGCTGCTGCCAGTCGAGCGCCAGCTTGGTCACCAGCTTGCCGGCTTCGATGTGACAGGCAATCTCATCGCACACCAGATCCTGTTTCTTCGCGCGGATCACGCCGCCGTCTTCGAGGATCGCTTTCAGCTCGGCTTCATCCAGGATCTGGAAACTTTGCGCCGCCGATCCGGAACGTACCCATTCCGTCAGGGTCAGTTCGATCGGATTTTCCAGCGTCAGCGGCACCACCGGCAGCGAGCCGAGGCTTTTACGCAGCAACGCCAGCGTATCTTCCGCTTTTTTGGCGCTGGCGCAGTCGACCATAATCAAATCGTTAACGGTGTCTATCCACATCATCGTCTGGCTGAAGCGGCTGAACGCGCGCGGCAGCAGAGAGTGCAGGACTTCGTCCTTCAGCGAATCTTTTTCGGTTTTCTTGAGCTTGCGGCCCTGATCGGCTTCGAGCTTTTGGATCTTCGCTTCCAGCGCCTGTTTAATCACCGGAGAGGGCAGGATCTTCTCTTCTTTGCGAGCGCAAATGATGATCTGACCATTTACTGTGTGCGTCAGCGCATCGCTGTGTGAGCCCATCGGCGGTACCCAGCCGGTTTTTGCCATATCCTGGCTGCCGCATGGGGTGAAGGTCATCTCAGCGAGCTGTTTTTCCATCTCTTCCGCGCGCAGGGAGATGTCGCGGCTGAGACGATAAACCATTAAATTTTTGAACCACAGCATGATAATTTCCACGGTGTTGTCGTTAAATCAGCGGGCAATGATAACGAATTGTCCTCGCCCTTGCATTGTTTTAAACAGGAGTCATGAATGCGAATTGGTATCGATCTGGGTGGAACGAAAACCGAAGTCATCGCGCTAAGCGACCAGGGTGAGCAGCTTTATCGCCACCGTTTGCCGACGCCGCGTGACTATCAGCAAACCATTGAGAACATTGCGCATCTCGTTGCTCTCGCCGAAGAGGCAACCGGGCAAAAGGGGACGGTGGGCATGGGTATTCCCGGCTCAATTTCGCCCTATACCGGGGTGGTGAAAAATGCTAATTCCACCTGGCTCAACGGCCAGCCTTTTGATAAAGACCTTAGTCGTCGCCTGAATCGCGAGGTGCGACTGGCGAACGACGCTAACTGTCTGGCGGTATCTGAAGCAGTAGACGGCGCGGCAGCGGGCGCGCAGACGGTGTTTGCGGTGATTATCGGTACCGGCTGCGGTGCTGGCGTGGCGCTGGGTGGCCGCGCGCATATCGGCGGTAACGGCACGGCCGGTGAGTGGGGGCATAATCCGCTACCGTGGATGAACGACGATGAACTGCGTTTTCGTGCGGAAGTACCGTGCTATTGCGGTAAACAGGGCTGTATTGAAACCTTTATTTCCGGTACTGGTTTTGCCACGGATTATCACCGACTGAGCGGTAATCCACTCAAAGGCGGTGAGATTATGCAGCTGGTGAGTGAAGGGAATGCGCTGGCGGAGCAGGCGCTCGGCCGCTACGAGCAGCGGTTGGCGAAATCGCTGGCGCATGTGGTGAATATTCTCGACCCGGATGTGATTGTGCTGGGTGGCGGGATGAGCAACGTTGAGCGTCTGTATCAGACGGTGCCGGAACTGGTGAAGGAATGGGTGTTCGGCGGTGAGTGTGAAACACCGATTCGCAAGGCGCTGCATGGCGATTCCAGCGGGGTGCGTGGGGCGGCGTGGTTGTGGCCAGCGTGATTTGGTGTTTTCTGTAGGCCGTATAAGGCGTAGCCGCCATCCGGCAATGTGCACCGGAATGCCCGATGGCGCTACGCTTATCGGGCCTACATTAGGTAGAGAGCTTATTCAACCGCAAACATTTTATCCAACCGGCTATACCCCAACCCGTTAATCTTCTTCACCTTAATCTGCACCGGAATCCGCTCTTTCATCGCCTCCACGTGGCTAATCACACCGATGATCTTGCCGCTGGCGTTCAGCGTATCCAGCGCATCCAGTGCCGTGTCCAGCGTTTCACTATCCAGCGTGCCGAAGCCTTCATCGAGGAACAGCGAATCGATGCGCGTTTTATGGCTCACCAGGTCAGACAGCGCCAGCGCCAGCGAAAGGCTGACGAGGAAGCTTTCGCCGCCGGAAAGGGTACGGGTATCGCGCACCGCGTCCGCCTGCCAGGTATCGACCACTTCCAGCTCCAGCGCGTCGCTGACTTTACGCTGCAGCAGATAGCGACCGTGCAGGCGGCTGAGCTGTTCATTGGCGAGCCACACCAGATTATCCAGCGTCAGGCCCTGGGCGAATTTGCGGAACTTATCGCCCTCTTTCGAGCCAATCAGCGCGTTCAGATGCGCCCAGTCTTCCAGCGCGGCGCTGGCTTTTTCTATTTCCAGGAACAACGACTGCTGCTGCTGCCGATTCTCTTCGTCCTGCTTAAGCTGCTGGCGAAGTTCGCCCTGCCGCTCGCTGTTTTCACGCAGCTGACGGGAAATTTGCTGGAGCTGCATCTGAGCATCGGTCAGCGTAAGCGCGGCGTTCAGGGCTTCCGGGCGCAACGTCAGATGACGCTGTAACGCCTCATGAACCTGAGTAGCCAGGGTCTGGCGCTGCTGGTGCTGGGTCTCCAGCGTCTGTTTTAGCTGCTCCAGACGCTGACGTTCCTCGTTGTCCAGCAGGGCGCTAAGGAAGTCCTGGCGATCGCTAAAGTGGGACTCGGCAAGCGCCTGGTCGAAGGCCTGCTCGGCCTGCTGCAGGCGCTGTTTCTCCTGTGCCTCCTGAAGCTGGAGCGTGTGCCATTGGCTTTCCAGCGACACGCAATCATGGTGTACCTGCTGCCAGCCGTCGAGCGCAACCGGGTCGGCGTCAGTGGGGTCTTGTACCGGAGGCAGCGTTTCAAGCAGCGGCTGGATTTGCGCGAGCCGTTGTTGAATCTCCTGATGCTGTTTTTGCTGCTGCTGCCAGCGCTGGGTATCCGCCTCGCGGGAGGCTAGCCACTGACTCTCTTCGCCAGGTTGCGCTGGGGCAAGGCCGAAAGCGGAGAGCGTCTGGGTCAACGCCGTGGTGCGCTGAGCGAGTTCATCGTGTAATTGCGTATGCTGGGCGCGAAGATCGCGGATTTGCGCGTCGAGCGTCAGGCGCTGGCTGTAGTGATAGCGCTGCTGTTCAGCCTCGTCCTGGGCGGCGAGCCAACCGTTGATGTCGTCAGCGGGTTGTAGCGTGATCTCCAGCCCCTGAATCACCGTCTGCCACTGTGATGTAAGTGCTTGCTCTCGCTCAGAAAGCGTCTCTAGCTCCGCGTTTTCTTGCTGCTGCTGTTTTTCCAGCGCGGCCTGCTGTCCGCGCAGCGTGGCGCCTTCTTCCGCCAGTTGGGCGACCTCTTTATCCAGCGCATCGCGGCGGGCTTTGTTGACATCCGGGGTGAGTGCCTGATATTCCGCTAGCGCCGGGTGGCTGGTGGAGCCGCACAGCGGGCAGGGTGCGCCGGGCTGTAAACGCGCACGCTCGGCCTCGAGACGAACAATGGTCGCCTCCAGTTCGCAGATGGCATTAACATCGTCGCGCTGCTGCTTTTTCTCTTTATAGGTCTGACGAAGCTGGGTAAGTCCGGCGGTCAGTTTCTCCAGTTGCTGCTGGCGCTGTTGCTGAGCGTGCAGAAGTTGCTGGCGGCGCGCCTGGAGTGGAATGAACTGGGTGTGCAGCGCGCTAAGCTGCTGGCGCAGCGGGCGGGCCGCCGCGTGCTGCGTAATTTGCCCGGCAAGCTCTTCCTGAGTCAGCGTCAGGGCTGAAGGCGGTAGTTGAGCGAACTGTTTCTCCAGGTCCCTCAAACGTTGCGCTGAAGATTCTAACTGAGCGCGTTCACGAGCCTGTTGGCTAAAGGCGCTTCGCCAGCCGGTCAGTTCGCCCTGCCAATGCTGGATATGCTCATACTCCTGAAGCCATTGCTGAATCTGGCTTTGCGTACGCTGGAGTGAGGCGGCCTGCTGCTCGGCGCTAAGGCGAATACGGTCGCGAAGGCGGCGAGAGTCATGTAAGCGAGTATTTACTTGCTCTGTCTGCTGATGGGTTTTTGCCACCGTGGCAGCCTGCTCTTGCAGCTGAGTCCAGCGCGGGCGTAACGCCTCAGCAGGCTGTGCCCGGCTGAGCGTGGCGAGCTGTGGCTGTGCGGCTTCCAGCGCCTGTTTCGCGGTAATCAACGCCTGCTGATAGGTTTGCTCTTCTTGTTCAAGTTCCTGCTGGCGAACCAGCCACTGCTGATGCTGCGCGGCGATGGTCTGCTGCTGTTGCCACTGCTGTTCTTCAGAAGTAAGCGCCTGCAAACTCTGTGATAGGGTCTGCTGCTGCTCTTCGCTTAGCAGGACTACGCCGCTGGCCTGCGCCTGAAGCTTCTCCAGCTCGCCGCGCGCGTGTTTATGTTTTTCAAATACCTGCGCCGAGATCTGGCCGTAAATTTCGGTGCCGGTTAGCTCTTCCAGCAATTCGGCGCGCTCTTTCGGTTCGGCGTTGAGGAACGCGGCAAACTGGCCTTGTGAGAGCATCATTGAGCGGGTAAAGCGACCGTAGTCGAGGCCGGTCAGCGAGGCTGTCATCTCCAGCTTGTCTTTCACTTTGTCCGCCAGAATCTGCCCATTATCGCAGCGCGCCAGCTCGACGCGCGGCGCTTGCAGGTTGCCGTCCGGCTGGTTGCGGGCGCGGTTTTGGCTCCAGAAGGCGCGATAGGCCACGCCCTGAACTTCAAACTCCACTTCTGCCAGGCACTCGGCGGTGTCGCGGGTCATCAGGTCGTTTTGCGATTGGGAGACGTTACTTAAGCGCGGTGTCTTGTGGTACAGGGCCAGGCAGATGGCGTCCAGCAGCGTGGTTTTCCCCGCGCCGGTAGGGCCGGTGATGGCAAACAAACCATTGCTGGCAAACGGCTCCTGGGTGAAATCGATTTTCCACTCGCCTTTGAGTGAGTTGAGGTTTTTCAGGCGCAGGCTGAGAATTTTCACGGTTATTCCTCCTCGCCAAGACTGTGGAGCGTTTCATTAAACAACGTATGCAGGCGTTGCTGTTGCGGTGCTTCCAGCGTTTCCAGCGCCAGACGACGCTGGAATACCTCTTCCACGCTCAGCTCGCTCAGAGTTTCGCGCTCAAGGCTTGCCAGAATGCGCTGGCGCTGCTCGCGGCTGCGGCGCACCAGCAGCACGTCCACCGGCAGGTCGTCGGTAATAGTCTGGATTTTACGTTGAATATCATGCAGGTATTCGTCGCTGGTGATTTCGATATCCAGCCAGGTGCTTGGCTCTGCGGCGGCCTCGCGCCATTCGGCCAGTTGGGCGCTGATCTCATCAAAATCGCCTTTGATCACCGCCAGCGGCTGAGTGACCGGAACGGTCAGCGGCGCGACCTCGGCAAGCTTGCCGTCGGCGAAGCTCACCAGATTGACGCTTTTGGCTTTGCCGGTTTCATCAAAGCTGAGGGCGATAGGCGAACCGCTGTAACGGATATGCTCGCTGCCGCCGATTTTCTGCGCCCGGTGGATGTGGCCCAGCGCGATGTAGTCCGCCGGTGGGAAGTTTTGTGCCGGGAAAGCATCCAGTGTGCCAATATAAATGTCGCGTACCGCATCACTTTTGCTGGCGCCGACGGTGGTCAGATGGCCGCTGGCAATAATCGGCAGCGTGGCGTCGCCGCGCAGTTCGCAGGCCTGCTGGTACTGCTGCTGGTAGTAATCGGTAATGCTCGCCAGTACCTGCTGGACTTTTTCGCTGCCGGAAAGCCCCGCCTGGCTGGTAATAATGTCGCGCGGGCGCAGGAACGGCACCGGGCAGAATACCGCGCCGGGCGTGCCGTCGCGGTGGTTCAGGATAAAGGGTTCATGGCCCGCGCTGGCGATCACCGTGGTATTCAGAAATGAGAGGATATCGCGGGATTCATTCAGGGTTGCCACAGAGTCATGGTTGCCTGCCAGCACCACCAGATGGCAGCCAGTTTGTTGCAGATTAACCACAAATCGGTTGTACAGCTCACGCGCGTAGCTCGGCGGCGAGCCGGTATCGAAGATATCGCCCGCCACAATAATGGCATCGACCCGTTCGGTTTCGGCGGTTGCGAGCAGCCAGTGCAGGAAAGCCTCATGTTCAGCCGCGCGGCTCTTGCTGTAGAAGTTCTGGCCGAGGTGCCAGTCCGATGTGTGGATGATGCGCATAGCGGTTCCGTGAGAAGTGGCGTAAAGTTGATTATAAACATCAGCCTACGTTGAGGTCGATGAGCGCGTTTCGGCAGTGTCATAAACGGTAAACCGCGATCATCTAACGGTCATGTTTTTCATAAATCTGTCATAAATCTGACGCATAATGACGCCGTATATAATACTGATGTCTAAAAACAGGGCAAATAATGGCAAGACGTATTCTGGTCGTTGAAGATGAAGCGCCAATCCGCGAGATGGTCTGCTTCGTACTGGAACAAAATGGTTTCCAGCCGGTAGAAGCTGAAGACTACGACACCGCTGTCAGTAAACTGAATGAACCCTGGCCCGACCTTATTCTGCTCGACTGGATGTTACCGGGCGGTTCGGGACTGCAATTTATTAAGCATATCAAACGTGAAGCGCTGACGCGTGACATTCCGGTGGTGATGCTCACCGCTCGCGGTGAAGAAGAAGACCGCGTACGTGGCCTGGAAACCGGCGCTGACGATTACATTACCAAACCCTTCTCGCCAAAAGAGCTGGTTGCCCGCATTAAAGCGGTGATGCGCCGCATTTCGCCAATGGCGGTGGAAGAGGTCATTGAGATGCAGGGGCTGAGCCTTGACCCGACCTCTCATCGCGTGATGACCGGTGAAAACCCGCTGGATATGGGCCCAACCGAATTTAAGCTGTTGCACTTCTTTATGACGCATCCGGAGCGCGTGTACAGCCGCGAACAGCTGCTGAACCACGTTTGGGGCACTAACGTCTATGTCGAAGACCGTACCGTCGATGTGCATATCCGCCGTCTGCGTAAAGCGCTGGAACACAGTGGTCATGACCGCATGGTGCAAACCGTTCGCGGCACGGGTTATCGTTTTTCCGCCCGTTTCTAAATTTTGACAGGAGTGTGACGCGTGCTGGAACGGCTGTCATGGAAAAGGCTGGTGCTGGAGCTGATGTTATGCTGTCTCCCGGCCGTGATACTGGGACTGATTTTTGGTTATCTGCCGTGGTTTTTACTGGCGGCGGTGACCGGGCTGCTTATCTGGCATTTCTGGAATTTACTGCGCCTTTCCTGGTGGCTTTGGGTCGACAGAAGTATGACCCCTCCGCCGGGACGCGGCAGCTGGGAGCCCTTGCTGTACGGGCTCAACCAGATGCAGCTGCGTAATAAAAAACGTCGCCGCGAACTGGGTAATCTGATTAAACGTTTTCGCAGCGGCGCGGAGTCGCTGCCGGATGCGGTGGTGCTCACTACCGAAGAGGGCGCTATTTTCTGGTGTAATGGCCTGGCCCAGCAGCTGCTGGGGCTTCGCTGGCCCGACGATAGCGGGCAAAACATCCTTAACCTGCTGCGCTACCCCGAATTTACCCAACACCTCAAAAAACGCGAGTTCTTAAAGCCACTGCATCTGGTGCTGAACAGCGGTCGCCATCTGGAGATACGCGTCATGCCCTACACCGACCGCCAGCTGTTAATGGTGGCGCGCGATGTTACGCAGATGCACCAGTTGGAAGGCGCTCGACGCAACTTCTTTGCCAATGTTAGCCATGAACTGCGTACGCCGTTAACCGTGTTGCAGGGCTACCTGGAGATGATGCAGGAGCAGGTGCTGGAAGGAAACGTGCGTGAAAAAGCGCTGCACACCATGCGTGAGCAGACGCAGCGGATGGAAGGGCTGGTTCGACAGCTACTGACGCTCTCTAAAATTGAAGCCTCACCGACGCTGGCGCTCAATGAAAAAATTGATGTGCCGATGATGCTGCGGGTGGTAGAACGCGAGGCGCAAACGCTCAGCCAGCATAAGCATCAGTTCCATTTTGACATTGATGAGACGTTAAAAGTGTTGGGCAATGAGGATCAGCTACGTAGCGCGATGTCGAACCTGGTCTACAATGCGGTGAACCATACGCCGGAAGGCACGCTGATTACGGTGCGCTGGCAGCATGCGCCGCACGGCGCACTGTTCAGCGTGGAGGACAATGGGCCGGGCATTTCACCTGAGCATCTGCCAAGGCTGACCGAGCGTTTTTATCGCGTGGATAAGGCGCGTTCACGGCAGACCGGCGGCAGCGGTTTGGGGCTGGCAATTGTTAAACATGCGGTTAATCATCACGATAGCCGACTGGATATTACCAGCGAGCTCGGCAAAGGTTCGTGTTTCAGTTTCCTGCTGCCGGAACGTTTAATTGCCAGAAACAGCGAGTAATTTGGCGCTTGTCAGCTTAACTTTCCACAGACCAGCCTCGGTTGGTCTGTTTGCTTTGCAGTCAAGTAAACCCCGCGTGATTTACGAACGTCTGATTATTTTTTGTTCGCATGATTAGCCGGATGTTTTTCTTAAATCCAGTTAATACGTCTGCCTATTTTTTCACTATCAATATAATCATCTGGTTTTGCGATCCCGTGTTGCTTTAAAACGTTATAAGCGTTTAAATTGGCCCCCATGCAGTCGTAAACAGACTGTGTATTCGCGGTAAATCAAAAAACTATTCTTCTCTACGCCGCGAAGGGAGCATATCCCGCTGAGTTTATTGTCAGTTTCCTCTGCATCATTCCACAGGCGCTGACGCAATAAATTTGTTTTACAACACCACATCCACAGGCTGTAGTTACATATGACCCATCAATTAAAATCGCGTGACATCATCGCTCTGGGCTTTATGACCTTCGCGTTGTTTGTTGGCGCAGGCAACATCATTTTCCCTCCTATGGTTGGCTTGCAGGCCGGTCCTCACGTCTGGACTGCGGCTATTGGCTTTCTGATTACCGCGGTTGGCCTTCCGGTGCTGACCGTCGTCGCGCTGGCGAAAGTGGGCGGCGGCGTCGATAGCCTGAGCACGCCAATTGGTAAAGTGGCAGGCGTACTGCTCGCCACGGTCTGCTATCTGGCGGTTGGCCCGCTGTTCGCGACCCCGCGTACGGCAACCGTATCGTTTGAAATCGGTATCGCGCCGCTGACCGGCAGCGGTGAACTGCCGCTGTTCATCTACAGCCTCGTCTACTTCGCGCTGGTGATTCTGGTGTCGCTCTATCCGGGCAAACTGCTGGATACCGTGGGCAACTTCCTGGCGCCGCTGAAAATTCTGGCGCTGATTGTGCTGTCCGTTGCCGCGGTGATGTGGCCGGCTGGCCCAATTAGCCACGCGATGGAAGCCTATGAAACCGCAGCGTTCTCCAACGGCTTTGTGAACGGCTATCTGACCATGGATACGCTGGGCGCGATGGTGTTTGGTATCGTTATTGTTAACGCCGCGCGTTCCCGTGGCGTAACCGAAGCACGTCTGCTGACCCGCTATACCATCTGGGCTGGCCTGATGGCCGGTATCGGCCTGACGCTGCTGTACCTGGCGCTGTTCCGCCTGGGCTCCGACAGCGCGACGCTGGTCGATCAGAACGCCAACGGCGCCGCTATTCTGCACGCCTATGTACAGCACACCTTCGGCGGTGCGGGCAGCTTTATGCTGGCGGCCTTGATCTTCATCGCCTGTCTGGTCACTGCGGTGGGCCTGACCTGTGCCTGTGCTGAGTTCTTTGCGCAGTACCTGCCATTCTCTTACCGTACGCTGGTGTTTATCCTCGGCCTGTTCTCCATGGCAGTGTCGAATCTGGGACTGAGCCATCTGATTCAAATCTCTATTCCGGTGCTGACCGCGATTTATCCTCCATGTATCGCACTCGTAGTACTGAGTTTTACCCGCAATTGGTGGCATAATTCGGGCCGCGTTATTGCACCACCGATGTTTATCAGCCTGGTATTTGGTATCCTTGACGGCATCAAAGCTTCTGCCTTTGCAGATGTGTTGCCAGCGTGGACTACCCGTTTACCGCTGGCCGAGCAAGGCCTTGCATGGCTGATGCCGACGGTTGTGATGGCGGTTCTGGCGATTATCTGGGACCGTACAGCAGGTCGTCAGGTGACATCAAGCGCCCACTAACCGGCGTTGACATCAAGGTGTTTTAACCACGGAACGTGATGTTCCGTGGTTTTTTATTTTGGGTACTTTCACCTAAGTCGTTCGCGCCAGGCGCGATGATGATGGGTATGACATGGCACTGGAAACGATGGAAAACAACAAGCTGAAGCGCGGGTTAAGCACCCGACACATTCGCTTTATGGCCCTCGGATCGGCCATTGGTACGGGGCTGTTCTACGGCTCCGCCGATGCGATTAAGATGGCCGGGCCAAGCGTTCTGCTGGCCTATATTATTGGCGGCGTTGCCGCGTATATCATCATGCGTGCGCTGGGCGAAATGTCCGTGCATAACCCATCTGCAAGCTCCTTCTCACGCTATGCACAGGACAACCTGGGCCCGCTGGCGGGCTACATCACCGGCTGGACCTACTGCTTTGAGATCCTGATTGTGGCGATTGCTGACGTGACCGCCTTCGGTATCTATATGGGCGTGTGGTTCCCGGCGGTGCCGCACTGGATATGGGTGCTGAGCGTGGTGCTGATTATCTGCGCCATTAACCTGATGAGCGTGAAGGTATTCGGCGAGCTCGAGTTCTGGTTCTCGTTCTTCAAAGTCGCCACCATTATCATCATGATTATCGCCGGTTTTGGCATCATCATCTGGGGTATCGGCAACGGCGGGGAGCCAACGGGTATTCATAACCTCTGGAGCAACGGCGGCTTCTTTAGTAACGGCTGGCTCGGTATGGTGATGTCGCTGCAAATGGTGATGTTCGCCTACGGCGGTATCGAGATTATCGGTATCACTGCCGGTGAAGCGAAAGACCCACAGACCTCTATTCCGCGCGCGATTAACTCCGTGCCGATGCGTATTCTGGTGTTCTACGTGGGTACGCTGTTCGTCATTATGTCCATCTATCCGTGGAACCAGGTCGGTACTAACGGCAGCCCGTTTGTGATGACCTTCCAGCATCTGGGGATCACCTTCGCGGCCAGCATCCTCAACTTTGTGGTACTGACGGCGTCGCTGTCGGCGATTAACTCCGACGTGTTCGGCGTGGGTCGTATGCTGCACGGTATGGCGGAGCAGGGCAGCGCGCCGAAGGTGTTCGCGAAAACCTCCCGTCGCGGTATTCCTTGGGTAACGGTGATGGTGATGACCATCGCACTGCTGTTTGCGGTATACCTCAACTACATCATGCCGGAAAACGTCTTCCTGGTGATTGCGTCGCTGGCGACCTTCGCGACCGTGTGGGTGTGGATTATGATCCTGCTCTCGCAGGTGGCCTTCCGTCGCCGTCTGTCGGCTGATGAAATCAAAGCGCTGAAGTTTAAAGTGCCTGGCGGCGTGGCGACGACGATTGTCGGTATCGTCTTCCTGATCTTTATCATCGCGCTGATTGGTTATCACCCGGACACGCGTATTTCGCTGTACGTGGGCTTCGCGTGGATCCTGCTGCTGTTAGTTGGCTGGGCATTCAGAACCCGTCGCAGCAAATAATCTGCACTATCACGTAGCCCGGACGAGGTGCGTATGCACCGACTCCGGGTCTTTCCCGGCGTCGCTTCGCTCGGCCGAGCTACTTTCTTTTCCCTCTCTACCCTCCGCCCCCGTCCTCCTCCCTACAAAAATGTTCAAAAGATGATTAGGGTGCAATAGTCGTATGGCAAGGTGAGCTCACTTTGAGGATAGGGGATAGATGATGTTGAATGCCTGGCACCTTCCTGTTGCTCCCTTTATTAAACAGCAACAGGACAAACTCATTATCACGCTGTGGCTGCGTGGTGATGACCTGCCGCAGCGAGTGACGATGCGCTCGGAAGTTGATAACGAAGAGATGGCGCTACCGATGCGTCGCAGCGGCAAAGCGTCGCGTCATGATCTCGTTCAATGGCGCGCGGAAATTTGCCTGCATGAAGGCCAGCCGCGCCGCCGTTACGCCTTTAAGCTGCTGTGGGATGACCGCCAGCAGTGGTTTTCGCCAAAAGGCTTTAGCGCCTTTCCACCGGCCAAACTTGAACTCTTTGCCTTTGATTACCCGGACGCTGGCCCACAGTGGGTGACCGAACAGGTTTTCTATCAGATTTTCCCGGACCGTTTCGCCCGCAGCTCGTCGCGCAGCGACCAGCAGGATAAGGTCTACCATCATCATGCCGCCGGGCACGATATCGTTCTGCGCGATTGGGACGACCCGCTTACCGCTGAAGCGGGTGGCTCGACCTTTTACGGTGGCGACCTCGACGGGATCAGCGAAAAACTGCCGTACCTGAAAGCGCTTGGCGTGACTGCGCTGTACCTGAACCCGGTGTTTACCGCGCCCAGTGTACACAAGTACGACACCGAAGATTATCGTCAGGTCGACCCGCAGTTCGGCGGCAACGACGCGCTGCTGCGCTTGCGTCATAACACCCAGCGCGAGGGGATGCGCCTTGTCCTCGATGGCGTGTTTAACCACAGCGGGGATACTCACGCCTGGTTTGACCGCCATAGCCGCACGTCGAGCGGGGCTTGCCATCACCCGGACTCTCCGTGGCGCGACCACTACAGCTTCTCACCAGAGGGTAAAGCGCTCGACTGGTTAGGCTACGCGAGCCTACCGAAGCTGGATTATCAGTCTCAGGCGCTGATTGACGAAATCTACGGCGGCGAAGACAGCATTGTTCGCCACTGGTTGAAAGCGCCGTGGAATATGGACGGCTGGCGTCTGGACGTGGTGCACATGCTCGGCGAAGCGGGCGGTGCGAAAAACAACTTGCAGCACGTTGCGGCGATAACCGAGGCGGCGAAAGCCACCCGGCCGGACGCCTACGTGCTCGGCGAACATTTTGGTGATGCGCGTCAGTGGTTACAGCAGGACGCGGAAGATGCGGCGATGAACTACCGCGGCTTTACCTTCCCGCTGTGGGGATTCCTTGCCAATACCGATATCTCCTACGATCCGCAAAAGATTGACGCACAAACCTGTATTGCGTGGATGGAAGACTACCGCGCCGGGCTGTCGCATCAGCAGCAGCTACGCATGTTTAACCAGCTTGATAGCCACGATACGGCACGTTTTAAATCGCTGCTGGGCCGCGATGTCGCACGTCTGCCGCTGGCGGTAGTCTGGCTATTTAGCTGGCCCGGCGTGCCCTGTATCTACTATGGCGATGAAGTGGGGCTAGACGGTGATAACGACCCGTTCTGCCGCAAGCCGTTCCCGTGGGATGAAAGCAAGCAGGATAAAAATCTGCTGGCGCTCTACCAACGTTTAGCCGCGTTGCGTAAATCGACGCCTGCGCTGCGCCTTGGCGCTTGCCATGTGCTCTACGCGGCGGGAGACGTGGTGGTGTTCCTACGTGTGCTTGGCGCAGAGCGTGTGCTGGTAGCGATTAACCGAGGTGAGGCCTGCAATGTGACGCTGCCGGATTCGCCGCTGCTGAACGTTGCAGGCTTGCAGCGTCGCGAAGGTGAGGCGGAGCTTGCGGGTGAGGCGCTGGCGCTACCGGCTATCTCCGCGTCGGTGTGGACCGGTCACTGATAGAGACGGCGGATCTCAGCGCTGGTGAGCAGGGTTTCACGCCACCAGCGCTGGGCGAGCCCGTCGCTGCCGTTGCGCCAGGCCATATAGGCGACATCTTTCTGGCGAAACGAGTCTACCGTTTTCTCCACTAACTCTCCCGTTGCCAGCCACGGGCTGGCGATATGACGGGGGAGGAATCCGCAGCCCATCCCGGCGCGCAGTAGCGTCACCTTACTGTGAAAATCGTCAACGCGAATCTGCGGCTGCTCATCCATCAGGTTAGTCTGCAAAGGGTGGCATACCCGCGCGCTATCGCTTATCACTACCGCCCGATGTAAACAGAGCTGCTCGTTGGTTAAGCCTTCTGACGCGGTGGCCAGCGGGTGGTTTGGCGCGACCACAAACACGTTATCCAGCGTACCAAGCATACGGTATGACCAGGCGGCGGAGGTCGGCGGTTCGTTAATCGCGCCGAGGATAATATCCGCGCCGTTATGGGTGAGTTCTTCCCAGGAACCGGCCAGCGTATGGTGGGTAAAGTTGAGGCGCGTTTGTTTATTCAGGGCGTAAAAGGCATCGATCGTCGGCAATAGCGCGGCAAAGGGAAACGAGTCGTCTAGTGCTATCGCCAGCTCTTTCTCCCAGCCTGAGGTCAGCTGTACCGCCTGTTTTTCCAGATCTTTTGCCGCGTTGAGCAGCAATCGACCCTTTTCCAGCACCATCCGCCCGGTATCGGTAAATTTAGCCCGATGCCCGGAGCGGTCCAGCAACGTAATTTCCAGGTCGCTTTCCAGCTTTTGAATCATATAGCTAAGCGCGGCAGGCGTTTTGAACAGCGAATCAGCGGCGGCGGCGAAAGAGCCGTGTTTATCAAGGGCATCAAGAATGAGCAGTACGTCCAGATTGAGTCGCATAATGGAAAAAATCCTGAAAATTAAACCACTACGTTGTAACGAATAGTGAAAAACAAAGCCAGTGAATAAATTAGATATAAACGTCGTATTTTTTTGATGCTGAATTATTACCGTCACCGGATGGTAAGTTTTCTTTAATAACTCGTTAGAAATTTCCCGCTATACTCAACAAGCTTTCTGATTCAGGATCCTGCTGCTGACGGCAGTTTAAGACCGTTACCTTTTAACTTATTGATTAAGAAGGTGTGTTATGTCTATCCGGGAACTGATTGACCCTAAGAATTCTGCGCTTATTTTTATTGACCATCAGCCACAAATGTCATTTGGGGTGGCGAATATTGATCGCCAGACGCTGAAAAATAATACCGTAGCGTTAGCGAAGGCCGGGAAAATATTTAATGTTCCGGTCATTTACACTTCCGTCGAAACGAAAAGTTTTAGCGGTTATATCTGGCCAGAATTACTTGCCGTTCACCCTGACGTTAAGCCTATCGAACGTACTTCAATGAACTCCTGGGAAGACGCTGCTTTTGTGAAAGCGGTAGAAGCGACCGGGCGTAAAAAACTGATTATCTCGGCGCTGTGGACTGAAGTTTGCCTGACCTTCCCGGCACTGATGGCGCTGGAAGCGGGCTATGAAGTTTATGTCGTCACTGATACCTCCGGCGGCACCTCCGTTGATGCCCACGAGCGTTCTATCGACCGCATGGTGCAAGCCGGTGCGGTACCGGTGACCTGGCAGCAGGTACTGCTGGAGTACCAGCGCGACTGGTCACGCAAAGAAACCTACGACGCGGTAATGGATTTGGTGCGTGAGCACAGCGGCGCGTACGGGATGGGCGTGGACTACGCCTACACCATGGTGCACGGCGCGCCAGAACGCAAAGCTTAAGGTTAGCGATCCGGCGGGGCTGCGACCCCGCCGGTTTGCAAGCGCAAGGAACCCATCTTCATGACGCAAAAGCATGTCACGCTGGTTATTACCCACGCTATTCGTCCCGAACACGTTGCGCAGTACGAAGCCTGGCTTGGCGAAATTATGCCTATTGCCGCTAACTATCCCGGTCATCTGGGCGCCAACGTTATTCGTCCGGTCGATGGACAGACGGCCTGGAATATTATCATCCGCTTCGACACCATCGAGCACCTCTACGCCTGGACCCAGTCTGACGTGCGACGCAAGCTGGTGGAGGAAATCGCCCCGGTTCTCGGGGAAGGCGACCGCACCGAGGTGCGTACTGAAGCCGCCTTCTGGTTCACCCCGCCTGCCGCCAACGTTCGCCAGCCAAAGCGCTGGAAACAGTTTCTGATAACGCTGCTGGTGATTTTTCCCAGTACGAACCTGGTCCCCGCGATTACCGGCGCGCTGCTGCCGTCGTTAAAGGGAACCCTGTTGCTGCATTTTATTAATGATGCTTGTGTGGTCGCGCTGGTGGTCTGGTTCTGGATGCCCATCGTGACCCGCCTGTTTGCCGGTTGGCTGAAAAAAGCCTGAACCGACGCGAGGAGAACGCTATGTCACAAACCGCTACCCTGATTTTAACTCAGGGGCAGATTCACACGCTTGACCCGCAACAGCCCATCGCTGAAGCGGTGGCCATTGCTGATGGCAAAATTCTTGCCGTCGGCAGCGACGCGCAGATGCTGTCCTACGCGGGTGAAGGCACGCAGATTGTTGACCTCCACGGTCACACGGTGATCCCTGGCCTTAACGATTCGCACCTGCACCTGATTCGCGGCGGGCTGAACTACAACCTGGAGCTGCGCTGGGAAGGCGTACCGTCGCTGGCGGATGCGCTGCGCATGCTCAAAGAGCAGGCCGACCGTACGCCATCGCCGCAGTGGGTGCGCGTGGTGGGCGGCTGGAGTGAGTTCCAGTTTGCTGAACGCCGGATGCCGACGCTGCAGGAGCTTAACGACGCCGCGCCGGATACGCCGGTGTTTGTGCTGCACCTCTACGACCGCGCGTTACTCAACCGCGCCGCGCTAAAGGCGGTGGGCTACACCAAAGACACACCGGCACCGGCGGGTGGCGAGATTGTTCGCGACAACAACGGCAACCCGACCGGGATGCTGATTGCCAAACCCAACGCCATGATCCTCTATGCGACATTAGCGAAGGGGCCGAAGCTGCCGCTGGAGATGCAGGTCAACTCCACCCGTCAGTTTATGCGCGAGCTGAACCGACTGGGGCTGACCAGCGCGATTGATGCGGGTGGCGGTTTCCAGAACTACCCGGAAGATTACGAAATTATCGAGCAGCTGCATGCCAATAAGCAGATGACCATCCGCATCGCTTATAACCTGTTTACCCAACGTCCGAAGCAGGAAGTTGAGGATTTCGAACGCTGGACCGATATGCTGAAACCGGGGCAGGGCACCGATTTCTACCGTGCTAACGGCGCGGGCGAGATGCTGGTTTTCTCGGCGGCTGACTTTGAAGATTTCTTGCAGCCGCGTCCGGATTTGCCGCCGGGCATGGAAGATGAACTTGAACGCGTCGTCCGTCACCTGGTTGAGCATCGCTGGCCGTTCCGCCTGCACGCCACCTACGACGAGTCGATAAGCCGCATGCTGGATGTGTTCGAGAAGGTTAACCGCGATATTCCGTTCAACGGCCTGCACTGGTTCTTTGACCACGCCGAGACCATCACCGAGCGTAACATTGAGCGCGTGAAGGCGCTGGGCGGCGGGATTGCGGTGCAGCACCGTATGGCCTTCCAGGGCGAATATTTCGTCGATCGCTATGGCAAAGACGCGGTGAAACACACGCCACCGGTGGCGAAAATGCTGGAGCTGGAGGTGCCTGTCGGTCTGGGGACGGACGCCACCCGCGTGGCGAGCTACAACCCGTGGACGGCGCTTTACTGGCTGGTTTCCGGGCGTACCGTCGGCGGCATGGCGATGTATGACGATGAAAACCGTCTGCCGCGCGATGTGGCGCTGGAACTGTGGACGGCGGGTAGCGCGTGGTTCTCCAGCGAGCAGGGCAAAAAAGGCCGTATTGCTGCCGGGCAACTGGCGGATCTGGTGGCGTTGTCGAAGGACTACTTCAGCGTACCGGAAGAAGAGATCAAAGGTATTGAGTCGGTGATGACGATTGTCGATGGCCGCGTGGTCTACGCTGCCGGGCACTTCACGCCGATTGCCCCGCCGTCGATTCCGGTGGTGCCGGACTGGTCGCCGGTGGTGAAAGTACCGGGCCACTATCGCTCCGCGCCTCCGGGCTCAGAGCATATCGGTGCCGTGGTGCAGATGCACCAGTGCTGTGGTAGCTGCGGCGTACACGGGCATCAGCATGATATTGCGCGTCAGTCGGGGATTCCGGTATCGGATGACCGTGCCTTCTGGGGCGCGCTAGGCTGTTCTTGCTTCTCGTTCTAAGACGATCCCGCCGGCGCTTCGCTTGGCCGGGCTACAGGGCGTAGCCAGGATGAGGCATCGCCGACGCCGGGGAAACAAAAAAGGCTCGCGCAATGCGAGCCTTTTTTTGCCGGAACGTCAGCCGATTACAGGCTGGAAACGTTCTCGCTCAGGTACTTAGCAACGCCGTCTGGAGACGCGTTCATGCCTTCTTTCCCTTTTTCCCACTGCGCCGGGCACACTTCACCGTGCTGCTCGTGGAACTGCAGTGCATCAACCATACGCAGCATTTCGTCGATGTTACGACCCAGCGGCAGGTCGTTAACTACCTGGTGGCGAACCACGCCGTTAGCGTCGATCAGGAAGGAGCCGCGCAGCGCAACGCCTTCGTCTGGGTGTTCGATGCCGTAAGCTTTCTGAATTTCACGCTTAACGTCGGCAACCATTGCGTATTTCACTGCACCGATGCCGCCTTTGTCGACAGGGGTGTTACGCCATGCGTTGTGAACGAATTCGGAGTCAAAAGAGACGCCAACCACTTCAACGCCGCGCTTCTGGAACTCTTCGTAACGTTTGTCGAAGGCAATCAGCTCGGACGGGCAGACGAAGGTGAAGTCCATCGGCCAGAAGAACAGAACGGTGGCTTTACCCTGGGTGTGCTGTTTGAAATTGAATTTCTCAACGATTTCACCGTTGCCCAGTACCGCTGCTGCGGTGAAGTCAGGCGCTTGACGAGTAACCAGAACCATGGGGTTCTCCTTTGAATTTATAAGGTTAATGGAACGCAACGCGGGCCAGTATAGGGAGGGTAAGCGGGGAACACAAAAAGACTATGACGATTAATAAGATAGGATTCACCTATCAATTATTATTTTACCAAAGGAATAAGCATAGCCGTTCCATGGCTCGATGCAAGTCCTACAGCGCTTTGTTTTTCGCCTGCGCCATCATCTGCGGGTAGAACTGCCAGAAACGGGTCTCCAGCGCATCATAGTGCGCGTCGAGGTCATGCCAGGAGTCGCGCAGCGCATCAAGCTTCGGCCGACGGCTGGCCATGCCGTTTAGTACTCGCTGGATAAAATCCATCTCGGCGTAGCGCTCCAGCCAGCGTTCCGTCCACAGGTGCTCGTTCAGCGTGAGAAAGCGTGCTGGTGCATCCGGAAGAATCGTCGTGACTTCAGCACGGGCATAGCGGGTAAAGTCCGGTAACGCGATATCCGGTGAAATACGGCCCCAGTGGCGGGACAGAAAATGGTCCCACATCACATCGAGGGTAATGGGAGCAACGCGCCGCGTTTCGGGGCGGAACCATTCGCGCGCTTCTTTTACCTGCGGCAAATTGTCGGTCATCACGTCAATACGGCGATGCATATGGATGCCGTCAACGATGGCGGCCGGATAATCTTGTCCAGGGTTGCCGCGAACAAAATCTGCCAGCAGATTTCCCGAAAGCGAGCTATTGGCGAGGTGAGCAAGATGCAGGTGAGCGAGAAAATTCATTGATAAATGTTTATCCAGAGGGGTAAGGGTTGCAGGGATGTCTCCCCGGCACTAGACTACCCGCCTCATTATTAAGCCCAGAGTCACAGTCATGCGCGTTGCCGATTTCTCCTTTGAACTACCAGAATCCCTGATTGCCCACTATCCAACGCCTGCGCGTAGCAGCTGTCGCTTGCTGTCGCTGGACGGGCCGACGGGCGCGCTGACGCACGGTACTTTCACCGATTTGCTCGATAAGCTCAACCCTGGAGATCTGCTGGTCTTTAACAATACCCGCGTGATCCCGGCGCGCCTGTTTGGCTGTAAAGCCAGTGGCGGCAAGATTGAAGTACTGGTCGAGCGTATGCTGGATGATAAACGTATTCTGGCACATATTCGCGCCTCTAAAGCGCCGAAACCGGGTGCCGCGCTGCTGCTGGGCGATGATGAAAGCATTAAAGCGACAATGGTCGCTCGCCATGACGCGCTGTTTGAAGTCGAATTCGACGACGAACGCAGCGTGCTGGACATTCTGAACGCTATCGGCCACATGCCGCTGCCGCCGTACATCGACCGTCCGGACGAAGACGCCGACCGCGAGCTGTATCAGACCGTATATAGCGAAAAGCCGGGCGCCGTTGCGGCACCGACCGCAGGCCTGCATTTCGACGAACCGCTGCTGGCGAAGCTTCGCGAGAAAGGCGTTGAGATGGCGTTTGTCACGCTGCACGTGGGCGCGGGTACCTTCCAGCCGGTGCGTGTTGACAGCATTGAAGACCACATCATGCACTCCGAATACGCGGAAGTGCCACAAGAGGTGGTCGATGCCGTGCTGGCGGCGAAAGCACGCGGCAACCGCGTGATTGCGGTTGGGACCACTTCCGTTCGCTCGCTGGAAAGCGCGGCGCAGGCGGCAAAAGATGGGCTGATTGCGCCGTTCTTCGGCGACACGCAAATCTTTATTTTCCCAGGCTACCAATATCAGGTTATTGATGCGCTGGTCACCAACTTCCACCTGCCGGAATCTACGCTGATTATGCTGGTGTCCGCTTTTGCTGGTTATCAGCACACCATGAACGCCTATAAGGCTGCTGTAGAACAAAAATATCGCTTTTTTAGTTACGGCGATGCCATGTTTATCACGTACAATCCGCAGGCTATTTCTGAGGGTGTCGGGGAATAAATTTCCGGCATGAGTGTTTAAAACGTCGGACTGTTTTTCTGACGCAGGAGTGAAGATGAAATTTGAACTGGACACCACAGACGGTCGCGCCCGCCGCGGCCGCCTGGTTTTTGATCGTGGCGTAGTTGAAACGCCTGCCTTTATGCCAGTAGGTACCTACGGCACCGTTAAAGGCATGACCCCGGAAGAAGTCGAAGCGACCGGCGCGCAAATCATTCTCGGCAACACCTTCCACCTGTGGCTGCGCCCGGGTCAGGAAATCATGAAGCTGCACGGCGATCTGCACGATTTCATGCAGTGGAAAGGCCCAATCCTGACCGATTCCGGCGGTTTCCAGGTCTTCAGCCTGGGCGATATCCGCAAAATCACCGAGCAGGGCGTGCACTTCCGCAACCCAATTAACGGCGACCCGATCTTCCTCGATCCAGAAAAATCGATGGAAATTCAATACGATCTCGGTTCCGACATCGTGATGATTTTCGACGAGTGTACGCCGTACCCGGCGGATTGGGACTACGCTAAGCGCTCCATGGAGATGTCTCTGCGCTGGGCTAAACGCAGCCGCGACCGTTTTGATGGCCTCGGCAACAAAAATGCGCTGTTTGGCATCATTCAGGGCAGCGTTTACGAAGATTTACGTGATATCTCCGTCAAAGGTCTGGTGGAGATTGGCTTTGATGGCTACGCTGTCGGCGGCCTGGCGGTAGGTGAGCCGAAAGAAGACATGCACCGTATCCTTGAGCACGTTTGCCCGCAGATCCCTGCTGACAAACCGCGTTACCTGATGGGCGTCGGCAAACCAGAGGACCTGGTTGAAGGCGTTCGTCGCGGTATCGATATGTTTGACTGCGTTATGCCAACGCGTAACGCCCGTAACGGTCATCTGTTTGTGACCGACGGCGTGGTGAAAATCCGTAATGCCAAACATAAGAGCGATACCAGCACGCTTGATGCCGAGTGTGATTGCTACACCTGTCGCAATTATTCGCGTGCATACTTGCATCATCTTGACCGTTGCAACGAAATATTGGGCGCGCGCCTCAATACCATTCATAATCTTCGCTACTATCAGCGCTTAATGGCTGGTTTACGCAAGGCTATCGAAGAGGGTAAATTAGAGAGCTTCGTGACCGATTTCTACCAACGCCAGGGGCGTACCGTTCCACCTTTGAACGTTGATTAATTTTAATAATGAGGGAATTTGAATGAGCTTTTTTATTTCTGATGCGGTAGCAGCAACCGGGGCTCCGTCGCAGGGCAGCCCGATGTCTCTGATTCTGATGCTGGTGGTTTTCGGCCTGATCTTCTATTTCATGATCCTGCGTCCACAGCAAAAACGTACCAAAGAACATAAGAACCTGATGAACTCCATCGCGAAAGGCGATGAAGTGCTGACTAACGGTGGCCTGGTGGGTCGTGTGACCAAAGTAGCAGAAACTGGCTACATTGCTATCGCACTGAACGACACCACTGAAGTGGTTATCAAACGTGACTTCGTAGCTGCCGTTCTGCCGAAAGGCACCATGAAGGCGCTGTAATAATTCGTTTTCCCAAAGGGAACTGCCGTGTTAAACCGTTATCCTTTGTGGAAGTATGTCATGCTGGTCGTCGTGATTGTCGTCGGCCTGCTGTATGCGCTTCCCAACCTGTATGGTGAGGATCCGGCCGTTCAAATCACTGGCGTGCGCGGTGTCGCCGCCAGTGAGCAAACGCTGATCCAGGTCCAGAAAACGTTACAAGAAGAAAAAATTACCGCTAAGTCTGTGGCACTGGAAGAGGGCGCTATTCTTGCGCGCTTCGACACCACCGACATCCAGCTGCGTGCGCGTGAAGCGCTGGTAAACGTACTGGGTGACAAATACGTCGTGGCGCTTAACCTTGCTCCGGCAACGCCGCGCTGGCTGGCTGCGATTAACGCAGAGCCAATGAAGCTCGGTCTTGACCTGCGTGGTGGTGTGCACTTCCTGATGGAAGTGGATATGGACACTGCGTTGGGCAAATTGCAGGAACAAAATATCGATAGCCTGCGCAGTGACCTGCGAGAAAAAGGCATTCCTTATACTACCGTTCGCAAAGAAGACAACTACGGTCTGAGCATCGCTTTCCGTGATAGCAATGCGCGTGATGAAGCCGTCTCTTATCTGAGCAAGCGTCATCAGGATCTGGTTATCTCAACTCAGGGCAGCACCGCGCTGCGTGCGGTGATGACCGATGCTCGCCTGAGCGAAGCCCGTGAATACGCCGTTCAGCAGAACATCAACATTCTGCGTAACCGTGTAAACCAACTGGGCGTTGCTGAGCCAGTGGTTCAGCGCCAGGGTGCTGACCGCATCGTGGTTGAACTGCCTGGTATCCAGGACACCGCGCGTGCGAAAGAGATTCTGGGTGCGACTGCAACCCTGGAATTCCGTCTGGTAAACACCAACGTTGATCAGGCTGCTGCTGCTTCTGGCCGCGTGCCGGGCGACTCTGAAGTGAAAGATACTCGTGAAGGCCAGCCGGTTGTGCTGTACAAGCGTGTGATCCTGACCGGTGACCATATCACCGACTCCACTTCAAGCCAGGATGAGTACAACCAGCCGCAGGTTAACATCTCGCTTGATAGCGCGGGTGGTAACATCATGTCTAACTTCACCAAGGACAACATCGGTAAACCGATGGCGACCCTGTTCGTGGAGTACAAAGACAGCGGTAAGAAAGATGCTAACGGTCGCGCCATTCTGGTGAAACAGGAAGAGGTGATTAACATCGCCAATATCCAGTCTCGCCTGGGTAACAGCTTCCGTATTACCGGTATCAGCAACCCGAACGAAGCGCGCCAGCTCTCTCTGCTGCTGCGTGCCGGTGCGCTGATTGCGCCGATTCAGATTGTTGAAGAACGTACCATCGGCCCAACGCTGGGTATGCAGAACATCAAACAGGGCCTGGAAGCATGTCTGGCCGGTCTGGTGGTTTCTATCCTGTTCATGCTCTTCTTCTACAAGAAGTTCGGTCTGATTGCGACGAGTGCACTGTTGGCTAACCTGGTACTGATCGTCGGTATCATGTCACTGCTGCCGGGCGCGACGTTGAGTATGCCGGGTATCGCGGGGATTGTGTTAACCCTTGCGGTTGCCGTCGATGCTAACGTACTGATCAACGAACGTATCAAAGAAGAGCTGAGTAACGGACGTTCGGTACAACAGGCAATCAACGAGGGCTATGCCGGCGCGTTCAGTTCCATCTTCGATGCGAACATTACGACGCTGATTAAAGTCCTGATCCTGTATGCAGTCGGCACCGGGGCAATTAAAGGGTTCGCGATTACTACCGGTATCGGTGTGGCGACGTCGATGTTTACCGCGATTGTCGGTACGCGTGCCATCGTAAACCTGTTGTATGGCGGCAAGCGCGTCAAAAAGCTGTCAATCTGAGGAGTGCGATGTGGCACAGGAATATAGTGTTGAACAATTGAACCACGGCCGTAAAGTCTATGACTTTATGCGCTGGGACTACTGGGCTTTCGGCATCTCTGGTTTCCTGCTGATTGCGGCCATCGTGGTGATGGGCGTGCGCGGCTTTAACTGGGGTCTCGATTTCACCGGTGGTACGGTGATTGAAATTACGCTGGAAAAACCGGCGGACATGGACTTAATGCGCGACGCGCTGGAGAAAGCGGGCTTTGTTGATCCGCTTCTGCAGAACTTCGGCAGCAGCCATGACATCATGGTACGTATGCCGCCAACCGAAGGTGCGGATGGTGGCCAGGTGCTGGGTAGCAAAGTGCTGAGTGTGATTAACGAATCCACCAGTCAGAATGCCGCCGTGAAGCGTATTGAATTCGTTGGGCCAAGCGTGGGTGCCGATCTGGCGCAAACCGGTGCCATGGCGCTGATTGTCGCGCTGATCTCTATCCTGGTGTACGTCGGTTTCCGCTTCGAGTGGCGACTGGCGGCAGGTGTGGTTATCGCGCTGGCGCACGACGTTATCATTACGCTCGGGATCCTGTCGTTGTTCCATATCGAGATTGACCTGACTATCGTGGCATCGTTGATGTCCGTTATCGGTTACTCACTGAACGACAGTATCGTGGTATCTGACCGTATTCGTGAAAACTTCCGCAAGATTCGTCGCGGTACGCCATACGAAATCTTTAACGTGTCGCTGACCCAGACGCTGCACCGTACGTTGATTACGTCCGGTACGACGTTAGTGGTTATCCTGATGCTGTACCTCTTCGGTGGTCCGGTACTGGAAGGCTTCTCGCTGACTATGCTTATCGGTGTTTCCATCGGTACCGCATCGTCTATCTACGTAGCCTCGGCGCTGGCGCTGAAGCTGGGTATGAAGCGCGAGCATATGCTGCAGCAGAAAGTCGAGAAAGAAGGGGCGGATCAGCCGTCAATTCTGCCGTAATCTGTCGCACTTAGGGCACGAATAAAAGCCGCAACGCCGTAGGGTGTTGCGGCTTTTTTATTGCCCATTTAGACTGTGCGTATTCCCTTACCTTGAACACGACATATCGAGTCATTATGGCCATCATCCCAAAAAACTACGTGCGGCTGGAAAGCGGCTACCGTGAAAAAGCGCTGAAACTGTTTCCGTGGGTCTGCGGACGCTGTTCGCGCGAGTTCGTCTACTCCAACCTGCGCGAGCTGACGGTTCACCATATGGATCACGACCATACCAATAATCCTGAAGATGGCAGCAACTGGGAGTTGCTGTGCCTGTTCTGTCACGATCATGAGCACTCGAAGTACACCGAGGCAGACCAGTACGGTTCGACGGTGGTAGCCGGGGAAGATGCGCAGAAAGACGTGGGCGAGGCGACCTACAACCCGTTCGCTGACCTGAAAGCGATGCTGAATAAGAAGAAATAGCCGCGTGCTGTAACGCGTACAGCGTGTCTGGAATCCCGATCGCAAGGTCGGGATTTTTTCGTTTTTAGACCATGTCGAAATTACTGAGCAGAGTAGAATCAGCGGCAAGCCGGACCATTCCGGTGAGGCGCAGTGTTGCGGGGGCTTGATCCCCGGTGGCCTTGTCGCTGGAAAGAGAAAACCCCCGCACATTGTTCGGTATTCACCGGCAACATAACGGGGGCAATCCTATCTCTAGACAAGTTGAGGATAGCCGCGAACCGTTGCCATTGCAACCAAGGCGGCTGTATGACGCTCACGGAAGTTTGCATTATGGTCTGGCACGATCTGGCAGCACCAACGCTGGTCGGTATTGCGACGGGTCTGTTTTTAGGCTGGTGGCATAGTCAGAGATAAAGCGAGGTGGGCAAACCTGCCGCCTGCGTGGCAGCATGCGCCCGAAACAGGCCAGAGGGAAACCTCTGGCCTTTTTTGCGGTGTCGAACTTAGAAGTTGTAACCTACAACAAAGTAACCGCCCCAACCGGTCGATTTCGAGTTGAAATCACCTTCGCCCCAGTTCAGGGTATTACCACCCTGCCACTGGCCACCGTTATGGAAGTAACGGGCAACAACGGAGTAGTGCCAGTGATCGTAGTTCAGCGCCAGGATGTGGCTGGACGCGATGGAGTTGCTGGTACGGTTTGGTTCGTCGCCGAGATCGGAACCCCAGTCGAAGTTGGTGAAGCCGATGTAGCTCAGCTTACCGCCCCACAGATCGCTGATTGGTACAAAGTATTTTACTTTGAAGCGATAGCCATCCCACTCGTTTTCGTTCGCGGCACCATAGTTCTGCCACTGGTATTTGGCATACACGTTCAGGGACAGACCCATTGGCAGGCCGGTGTCGATATCGGTACCCAGACCCATATACCAGGTGCTCTGGCGGCTGGCTTTGTTGTCACCCATATCGTAGATGTAGTTGTTCGCGAAGTACCACTCTTTGAACGGACCAAAGCTCAGGTCAGCGCCGGTCAGCTTGTCGATAGAGAAGCGTGGTTCGATCTCCATGAACAGTGGGGAACCGTCAGACCATACGCCTTTATCGTTACCGTTACCCCAGTCAAAGGTTTTAGGAATATCGATGTAGCCGTAGAAGTCGAGCCAGTCTTTTTTGGCAAACGCTTCATATTCCAGGTAAACGTCGTTGTTCAGCTTCGGTGAGAAGCGGGTGTGATAGCTACCCACCACGTTCACGCTCTGATGCCACCAGTCGGAGACATACTGAGGTTGAGAATCGCCAGCTGCGTTAGCAGTGAAAGATGCGGAGAGCGCCAGTGCAGCACCTGCTGCTAATAATGTTTTTTTCATATTTCTGCCACTAATAAAAAAAATCGAAAGAGGGTGATTTTTATCACCGAAGTTTTTCTAAATGTTTCGTGTTTCTGCGAGCCTATTATATGAATCCTTGCTCACGAAAATCAGTCACAGTTCACACATTTTTCAAACGCGTAATCGATTGCGTTCACGTTTGCGTAGTTTAGACGCGGCGATTGTACTGATGGGGTGAATTATTGCAAATGTTTACATACGAGAAATGTGTTTCAGGATAACGAAGAATGGGTAATTGAGGCGCTGGACGACAGTTACAATTCCAGCGCCTGAAGGGCGGTTACTGTGCGCTAACGGGCTGAACGTCGTGAATGCGTACGAAGCCTAGCTGTTCCGGGGTCACGCCGTTAAGCTGAAGCGGAATATCGACATCACTTGGCGCCAGTACGCTCGCCGGCGCGGAGAAGAGCTGGTTCTGCACGTTGACCTCCTGATACTGCTCGGTCGTGCCTTGAATCTGGCCCCACTCAACGGTGCCGGTGAAGGCTGGCAGCGCATCGTTTGACTCGCCCTGAATACGCAGCGTTACCGCCGTGCCCTGCGCGTTAGCGGCGATATTGCGTAACGACATGCGAAGCGTACCAACCTGGCTGTTCAGACGCGCTGGCGTGTTCGCGCCAGGAAGCAGGTAAACGCCGCGCGTAGATTTCGCATTCAGCGCATTTTGCTGAGTGATTTTCACCGTCTCTTTATTGAGCTGTGTCATCTCGGTACTGAGTGCGCTGATGTTTTGATGCATCTGCTTCACCTCAGACTGCTGTGCGCAGGCGCTCAGGCTGACGAGGCTTCCCAGCAGGGCGATTCTTAGGTAACGTCTTGTCATGCTGTCTGTTTCCTTTTCTTCGGATAACGCAATGGTAGCGTGCAATGCGGTATCTGACATCGATCCTTTGTCTCAAAAAGCGCTGTTTCTTTGTTGTATCCGCAGTTCAGGGTAAAATAGATTCCCATCACCCTCATCGTCAGGACGTTGTATGCACTGCCCATTCTGTTTCGCCGTAGATACTAAAGTCATTGACTCCCGCCTGGTGGGAGAAGGTTCCTCCGTTCGCCGCCGTCGGCAATGCCTGGTGTGCAATGAACGCTTCACCACGTTTGAGGTCGCAGAACTGGTGATGCCGCGCGTGGTGAAAAGCAACGATGTGCGTGAACCGTTCAATGAAGATAAGCTGCGCAGCGGTATGCTGCGTGCGCTGGAAAAGCGCCCGGTCAGCGCCGATGATGTGGAAATGGCGATTAACCACATCAAATCACACCTGCGCGCGACCGGCGAGCGAGAAGTGCCGAGCAAGCTGCTAGGCAACCTGGTCATGGAACAGCTGAAAAAGCTCGATAAAGTGGCCTATATCCGCTTTGCCTCGGTGTACCGCAGCTTCGAAGACATTAAAGAATTTGGCGAAGAGATCGCCCGCTTACAGGACTAAGCTATGCACGATGAAATGTACATGGCGCGCGCGCTGAAGCTGGCGCAACGCGGTCGCTTTACCACCCATCCCAACCCGCGCGTGGGCTGTGTGATTGTAAATCAGGGCGAAATCGTCGGCGAAGGCTTCCACTATCGCGCCGGTGAACCCCATGCGGAAGTGCATGCGCTGCGCATGGCGGGTGACAAAGCCAAAGGCGCCACCGCCTACGTGACGCTGGAACCGTGCAGTCACCATGGGCGCACGCCGCCGTGCTGTGACGCGCTGATTGCCGCGGGTGTCTCCCGCGTCGTCGCCGCCATGCAGGACCCAAACCCGCAGGTTGCGGGCCGCGGTCTTTATCGGCTGCAGCAAGCCGGTATTGAGGTCAGCCATGGGCTGATGATGAGCGAAGCCGAAGCGCTGAACAAAGGTTTCCTCAAGCGGATGCGTACCGGTTTCCCTTACATCCAACTGAAGCTTGGTGCATCTCTTGATGGCCGCACGGCTATGTCCAGCGGTGAAAGCCAATGGATTACCTCGCCGCAGGCGCGCCGCGATGTGCAACGCCTGCGTGCGGAAAGTCACGCGATTTTAACCAGCAGCGCTACGGTGCTGGCGGATAACCCGGCGCTGACCGTGCGCTGGGACGAGCTCAATGCCGAAACGCAGGCGCTTTACCCGCAGGAAAACCTGCGCCAGCCGCTGCGCATTGTGATTGATAGCGGCAACCGTGTGACGCCGGAGCACCGTATCGTGCAGCAGCCTGGTGAAACGCTGTTTGCGCGCACCGAGGACGATACCCGCGTCTGGCCGGAAGGCGTACAGACGCTGAAAGTGCCGGAGCACAACGGGCATCTCGACCTGGTGCTGCTGATGATGCAGCTGGGCAAACAGCAGATTAACAGCATCTGGGTGGAGGCGGGGCCAACGCTTGCCGGTGCGTTGCTTCAGGCGGGACTGGTCGACGAGCTTATCGTCTATATCGCGCCTAAACTGTTAGGAAGTGATGCGCGTGGATTATGTGTGTTGCCAGGGCTTGAGAAACTGGCCGACGCCCCCCATTTCAAATTCAATGAGATACGCCAGGTGGGCCCCGATGTGTGCCTGCATTTAACGGCTGCGTGAGGCTTTCTGATTTAGAGGAAGCAGCGCCCAGAATATTATGATAAAATCCGCCCCCCTGCGGGGCAAATGAACCCAAAGGAAGAGTATGAACATTATTGAAGCTAACGTTGCTACCCCGGACGCTCGCGTCGCCATCACCATCGCGCGTTTCAACAACTTTATCAATGACAGCCTGCTGGAAGGTGCTATCGACGCCCTGAAGCGCATTGGTCAGGTTAAAGATGAAAACATCACCGTTGTTTGGGTTCCAGGTGCTTATGAACTGCCTCTGGCGGCTGGCGCACTGGCAAAAACCGGTAAATACGATGCAGTGATCGCGCTGGGTACGGTTATCCGTGGCGGTACTGCGCACTTCGAATATGTCGCTGGCGGGGCAAGCAATGGCCTGGCGCACGTCGCCCAGGACAGTGAAATCCCGGTAGCCTTTGGTGTTCTGACCACCGAAAGTATTGAACAAGCCATCGAACGTGCTGGCACAAAAGCCGGTAACAAAGGTGCAGAAGCTGCACTGACCGCGCTTGAAATGATTAATGTATTGAAAGCCATCAAGGCCTGATTTTTGTAAGGGGAAATCCGTGAAACCTGCTGCTCGTCGCCGCGCCCGTGAGTGTGCCGTCCAGGCGCTTTACTCCTGGCAGTTGTCCCAGAACGACATCTCCGATGTTGAATACCAGTTCCTGGCGGAACAAGACGTGAAAGATGTCGACGTCCTGTACTTCCGTGAGCTGCTGTCCGGGGTGGCGACTAACAGCGCGTACCTCGATGGATTGATGAAGCCGTACCTGTCCCGTATGCTCGAAGAGCTGGGCCAGGTAGAGAAAGCCGTACTGCGCATCGCGCTGTTCGAGCTGTCGAAGCGTGATGATGTGCCGTATAAAGTGGCTATCAACGAAGCTATCGAACTGGCAAAAACCTTTGGCGCTGAAGACAGCCACAAGTTTGTCAACGGCGTGCTGGATAAAGCCGCTCCTGTCATTCGTCCCCACAAAAAGTAACCTCCAGGCCGGATTTTGCCGAATTTCATTTGGCATGTCCGGCCTTGTTTTATCCTTCTGCTGAGGCATAACGTATGGCATGCGGCGAATTCTCCCTGATTGCCCGTTATTTTGACCGAGTACGAAACGCCCGTCTCGATGTAGAAACCGGAATCGGCGACGACTGCGCGTTACTCAATATTCCTGAAAAACAGACCCTGGCTATCAGCACCGATACGCTGGTGGTGGGCAATCATTTCCTTCCTGATATCGACCCGGCTGACCTGGCTCATAAAGCGCTGGCGGTAAACCTTAGCGATTTAGCGGCAATGGGCGCTGACCCGGCTTGGCTGACGCTTGCGCTGACACTACCTGCGGTTGATGAAGCATGGCTGGCGGCGTTCAGTGACAGTCTGTTTGAACTGTTAAACTATTACGATATGCAGCTGATTGGCGGCGACACCACCAAAGGGCCGCTGTCGATGACGCTGGGCATTCACGGCTATGTACCGGTAGGCCGTGCGCTGAAACGCTCGGGTGCAAAACCGGGCGATTGGATTTACGTGACCGGCACCCCTGGCGACAGCGCGGCGGGTCTGGCATTAATTCTGAATCAGCTGACGATTGATAACCCAGAAGATGCGGCCTATCTGCGTCAGCGTCATCTTCGTCCGACGCCGCGTATTCTACAGGGGCAGGCGCTGCGTGACCTGGCAAACTCGGCTATCGATCTCTCCGACGGCCTGATTTCCGATCTGGGGCACATCCTTAACGCCAGCGGCGTAGGGGCGCGTATTGACCTCGATCTGCTGCCGTACTCCGATGCGCTGCGCCGCCACGCGCAGCCGGAGCAGGCATGCCGCTGGGCGCTCTCCGGCGGTGAAGACTATGAACTCTGCTTTACCGTTCCAGAACTGAACCGTGGCGCGCTAGAAGTGGCGCTGGGTCAACTGGGTACATCGTTTACCTGCATCGGACAAATCAGCGCCGATGTTGAAGGACTGCATTTCACCCAGGATGGGAAAGCGGTGCAGCTCGACTGGAAGGGGTACGATCATTTTGGCTAAGCGTGACGAAGCAAAAAGTCGTCTTAATTTACGCAATCCCTGGCACCTGTTGGCAACGGGGTTTGGCAGCGGCCTGAGCCCGATAATGCCGGGTACGGCTGGCTCGATTGCCGCCATTCCCTTCTGGTATGTGCTGACATTTCTGCCGCTGCAGCTCTATTCACTGGTGGTGATGTTCGGTATCTGTATCGGCGTTTATCTCTGCCGCCGTACGGCGCGCGATATGGGGACGCACGACCACGGTAGTATCGTGTGGGATGAGTTTATCGGTATGTGGATTACGCTGATGGCGATTCCGGTCATCAGTTGGCAATGGGTATTGGCGGGATTTGTGGTGTTCCGTATTTTTGATATGTGGAAGCCCTGGCCGATCCGCTGGTTCGACCGTAACGTTCACGGTGGAATGGGGATTATGGTCGACGATATCATCGCAGGGGTGATTTCAGCGGCGATACTGTTTGTGGTAGGGCATTACATTCTGTGATGCGTTAACCCTCACCCCGACCCTCTCCCTGGAAGGGAGAGGGAGAAAACCGCACCAAACGGTTCCCTCGCCCCTTTGGGGAGAGGGTTAGGGTGAGGGGGCAATCAGCCCGTTACTTAAACCCCACCACCGGGTGCGGCTGATACGGCGCTTCCATTGACGCAATCTGCTCCGGCGTCAGCGTAATATCCACCGCGTTCAGCAACTCATCCAACTGATCCTCACGCGACGCGCCAATAATCGGTGCCGCAACGCCCCGTTTACTCAGCAACCATGCCAGCGCCGTCTGCGCGCGGCTAGCCCCCACCTCCTGCGCGACCCGCTCAAGCTCCCCGGCAATCTGCTCATCGTTCTCTTCGGTTGAACTATACAGCGTTTGCCCGAATTCATCGGAGACCAGCCTTGCCGTCGTTTCTCCCCACGGACGCGTCAGGCGACCGCGCGCCAGCGGGCTCCACGGAATCACCGCCACCCCTTCCTGAGAGCAGAGCGGCAGCATATCGCGCTCCTCTTCCCGGTAGATAAGATTGTAGTGATCCTGCATGGTGACGAACGACGCCCAGCCGTTGGTTTTTTGCAGCGCCAGCGCGTGGGCAAACTGACGGGCGTGCATCGACGATGCGCCAATAAAGCGGGCCTTACCGGATTTCACTACTTCATCCAGCGCTGCCAGCGTCTCTTCAATCGGGGTGCGGTAGTCCCAGCGGTGAATTTGCAGCAGATCGACATAGTCCATCCCAAGGCGCTTCAGGCTGTCATCGATGGAGCGCAGAATTTGCGCGCGAGACAGCCCCTCTTCCAGGTCGCCCACCTGATGGTAAACCTTGGTGGCCACCACCACTTCATCACGGCGAGCGAAATCACGTAGCGCGCGGCCGACGATCTCTTCGCTACTGCCGTCAGAGTAGCTGTTTGCGGTGTCGAAAAAGTTGATGCCGCCTTCGATGGCGCGCTGAATGATGGGGCGGCTACTGTCTTCCGGAAGCGTCCAGGCGTGTTTACCCCGATCCGGTTCGCCGAAGGTCATACAGCCAAGGCAAAGACGAGAGACCCGAAGGCCGGTGTGTCCTAACTTATCGTATTGCATGAATCAGCTCCTGCTAGCGGGTAAGCGGTTTACCTTTAAGCATAGCAGGAGCGATGGGGAGGATTATGCTAGCCAGCCCGCGATCTTCGCTTCGATACCAGCGGCATCGAGACCAAGGTCGGCGCGAGCCTCTTCCTGCGTGCCTTGCGGGACGAAGAAGTCAGGCAGGCCGAGGTTCAGCACTGGCACCGGTTTACGATGCGCCATCAGCACCTCGTTCACGCCGCTGCCCGCACCGCCGATGATGGCGTTCTCTTCCAGCGTCACCAGCGAGTCGTGTCGCGCGGCCATCTCGAGGATCAGGCTTTCATCCAGTGGTTTCACAAAGCGCATATCAACAAGCGTTGCGTTAAGTTTTTCAGCGACGATTTCCGCCTCGACCAGCAGGGTGCCGAAGTTGAGGATCGCCAGTTTCTCGCCTTCGCGTTTCACCACGCCTTTGCCGAGCGGCAGTTTTTCCAGCGGTTGAAGCTCCGCGCCGGTACCGCAGCCGCGCGGATAGCGCACCGCGCTTGGGCCGTCGCTGTAGTGATAGCCGGTATAGAGCATCTGACGGCATTCGTTTTCATCGCTTGGCGTCATGATGACAAAGTCAGGGATGCAGCGCAGGTAAGAAATATCGAATGCGCCCTGGTGCGTCTGACCGTCGGCGCCAACGATGCCTGCGCGGTCAATCGCAAACAGCACCGGCAGCTTCTGGATAGCCACATCGTGGATAACCTGATCGTAGGCGCGCTGCAGGAAGGTGGAGTAGATAGCCACAATCGGTTTATAGCCACCAATCGCCAGGCCTGCGGCGAAGGTCACCGCGTGCTGCTCGGCAATCGCCACGTCGAAATACTGGTCAGGGTATTTTTTCGAAAACTCTACCATGCCGGAGCCTTCGCGCATCGCCGGGGTGACCGCCATCAATTTGCTGTCTTTTGCCGCGGTTTCGCACAGCCAGTCGCCGAAAATTTTCGAGTACGACGGCAGGCCGCCGCTGCTTTTTGGCAGCTTACCGCTGGTGTGATCGAATTTCGGCACCGCGTGGAAGGTGATTGGGTCTTTCTCGGCCGGTTCATAGCCACGGCCTTTTTTGGTCATGATGTGCAGGAACTGCGGGCCTTTGAGGTCGCGCATGTTCTTGAGCGTATTGACCAGCCCCAGCACGTCGTGACCGTCAACCGGCCCGATATAGTTGAAGCCCAGCTCTTCAAACAGCGTGCCCGGAACCACCATGCCTTTGATATGTTCTTCGGTACGTTTGAGCAGCTCTTTAATGGGCGGAACGCCGGAGAAGACTTTCTTGCCGCCTTCGCGCAGAGAAGAGTAGAGCTTGCCGGAGAGCAGTTGCGCCAGATGGTTGTTCAGCGCGCCGACGTTCTCAGAGATGGACATCTCGTTATCGTTCAGCACCACCAGCATATCGGGCTTGATATCGCCCGCGTGGTTCATCGCTTCAAACGCCATCCCGGCGGTAATCGCGCCATCGCCAATCACGCAGACGGTACGACGCTGCTTGTTCTCTTTGCCTGCGGCAACCGCAATACCAATACCGGCAGAAATAGAGGTGGAGGAGTGACCAACGCTCAGCACGTCATACTCGCTCTCGCCGCGCCAAGGGAACGGGTGCAGGCCGCCTTTCTGACGGATGGTATCAATCTTGTCGCGACGACCGGTCAGAATTTTGTGCGGGTAGGCCTGGTGGCCAACGTCCCAGATAAGCTGGTCGAACGGCGTGTTATAGACGTAGTGCAGCGCCACGGTGAGCTCCACCGTGCCAAGCCCGGAGGCGAAGTGTCCGCTGGAACGGCTCACGCTGTCGAGCAGGTAACGACGCAGCTCGTCACACAGCTTCGGCAGGCTCTCTTTTGGCAGCAGGCGCAATTCCTGAGTGGAATCGACCAACGCCAGGGTCGGGTATTTGGCAATATCAAAACTCATCTGAGACTCATTTATAGTTTATTTGTCGCGCAGGATGATGTAGTTCGCTAGCGCTTCCAGTGCTGTGGTATCCAGTGACTGCGCGGCTAGCTCGTTAAGAGACTGACGGGCATCGGCAATAAGGTCACTGGCTTTAGTCCGGGCTTGCTCAAGGCCCAGTAATGCAGGATAGGTGCTCTTGCCGAGCTGCTGGTCGGCACCCTGGCGCTTTCCGAGGGTCGCAGTATCGCCCACCACATCCAGAATGTCATCCTGAACCTGGAATGCCAGGCCGATGCTTTCGGCATACTTATCTAGCAGCGGCAGCGCTTTGCGACCTTGTTCACCCGCGCTAAATGCGCCCATGCGCACGGCGGCACGGATCAGCGCACCGGTCTTATGGCGGTGGATGCGTTCCAGCATTTCCAGATTAACCTGTTGCCCTTCGGCTTCCAGATCCAGCGCCTGACCGCCGCACATACCGGCCACGCCGCTGGCGGTGGCCAGCTCGGACAACATCGCCAGACGATCGCGGTCTGAGACCTCATTCATCGGCGCATCACTCAGTATAGAAAACGCCAGCGTTTGTAACGCATCACCGGCCAGAATGGCGCTCGCCTCGCCAAATTTAATATGGCAGGTCGGCTGGCCACGGCGCAGGTCATCATCGTCCATCGCCGGGAGATCATCATGCATCAGCGAATAAGCGTGAATACACTCGACCGCGGCAGCGGGCGCATCCAGCGTCGCGAGGCTGACGCCAAACATTTGACCGGTGGCATACACCAGGAACGGGCGCAGGCGTTTACCGCCCAATAGTGCGCCATACTGCATGGCATCGACCAGAGGAGTGTTCTGAAACGGCAGCGGGGCGATGAAACGGCGCAGCGCGTCATTTGCCTGCTCAACGCAGGCATTCAGCTGTTGCGAAAAATCCATTTATTCAGCGTCCGGCGTGAAAGGCTCAAGTGGGGAATCTTCGTTATCGGCTAACAGGATCTGCACGCGCTGTTCCGCTTGCTGCAGCTTCGTCTGCCCCTGACGTGCCAGCTGCACGCCACGTTCGAATTCGTTCAGCGCCTCTTCCAGCGGAAGGGAGCCGCTTTCCAGACGGTTAACAATTTGCTCCAGCTCGGTTAAAGCGGTCTCGAAACTGGCCGGGGCTTCGTTTTTCTTTGGCATAGTGAATGTTTGGCTCTTGTTATGTCGCGACTGCGTCTATGGTAACGGAGTCTGAGTGTGAAGCAAATAACACGCAATGGTAAGCGGGATGATGGTATACTCCGCGCATCTGGACGCAGATGCCATGGGTACACTGCGATACATCTTTTGCCTAAAGCCCGTCGGGCTTGTCAACGAACCATTGCCGCCATGAAGTTTATCATTAAATTGTTCCCGGAAATCACCATCAAAAGCCAAACTGTGCGTTTGCGCTTTATTAAAATTTTAACCGGGAATATTCGTAACGTTCTTAAAAACCACGATGAAACGCTTGCTGTCGTCCGCCACTGGGACCACATCGAAGTGCGTTCTAAAGATGAAGACAAACGTCTGGTGCTTCGCGATGCGCTGACCCGCATTCCGGGGATCCACCATATTCTGGAAGTCGAAGACGTACCGTTTACCTCGCTGCACAACATTTTTGAGCAGACGCTACCGCTGTGGCGTGAAGCGCTGGAAGGTAAATCTTTCTGCGTACGCGTTAAGCGTCGCGGTAAGCACGAATTTACTTCTATCGAAGTAGAACGTTACGTTGGCGGCGGTCTGAATCAGCACATCGAGACGGCACGCGTGAAGCTGACCAACCCAGACGTGACCGTTAACCTCGAAATCGAGAACGACCGTCTACTGCTGGTGAAAGGGCGCTACGAAGGTATTGGCGGCTTCCCGATTGGTACGCAGGAAGACGTGCTGTCACTGATTTCCGGCGGCTTCGACTCCGGTGTTTCCAGCTATATGCTGATGCGCCGTGGCTGTCGCGTGCACTACTGCTTCTTCAACCTCGGCGGCGCCGCCCATGAAATCGGCGTACGTCAGGTGGCGCACTACCTTTGGAACCGTTTTGGTAGCTCACACCGCGTGCGTTTCGTGGCTATCAACTTCGAGCCGGTAGTGGGCGAAATTCTGGAGAAAGTGGAAGACGGTCAGATGGGCGTCGTGCTGAAGCGCATGATGGTCCGCGCGGCATCGCAAGTGGCGGAGCGCTATGGTGTGCAGGCGCTGGTGACCGGTGAAGCGCTGGGCCAGGTGTCCAGCCAGACGCTGACCAACCTGCGTCTTATCGATAACGTCTCCGATACCTTGATTCTGCGTCCGCTGATTTCTCACGACAAAGAACACATCATCGACCTGGCGCGTGAAATCGGTACCGAAGACTTTGCCCGCACCATGCCGGAATACTGCGGCGTGATTTCGAAGAGCCCAACCATCAAAGCGGTGAAGGCGAAAATCGAAGCCGAAGAAGCAAACTTCGATTTTGCGATTCTGGATAAAGTGGTTGCCGAAGCCAACAACGTCGACATCCGCGAAATCGCGCAGCAGACGCAGCAAGAGGTGGTGGAAGTTGAAACCGTCAGCGGCTTTAGCGACAACGACGTGATTCTGGATATTCGCTCCATTGACGAGCAGGACGATAAACCACTGAAGCTGGAAGGCGTGGAAATCGCCTCTCTGCCGTTCTACAAGCTGAGCACCCAGTTCGGCGACCTCGACCAGAGCAAGACCTACCTGCTGTGGTGTGAGCGCGGCGTGATGAGTCGCCTGCAGGCGCTTTATCTGCGTGAGCAGGGCTTTACCAACGTTAAGGTTTACCGCCCATAAATAAAAAAACCAGCCTGGCCGGTTTTTTTATTTTAAGTCACCTGTAGGCCGGATAAGGCGTTTACGCCGCCATCCGGCTTTGTGCCCGATGGCGCTACGCTTATCGGGCCTACAGTTTACTCTTCGTAGAAGTTATAAATCCCTGCCGCCATCACCAGCTGCGACGCAATCTCGTACGCTTTCTCACGCCCAACAAGCAGGTCGATAATCTTCAGCCCGAAATCAATCGATGTACCCGGTCCCTGGCTGGTCAGCAGGTTGACGCGCGGGTCCCAGACCACACGCTTATCCTGCCACTGGCCTTCAGGAATCTGGTCTTTCAGCGCTGGGAAACCGGTCATATTGCCGATAGGGAAGAGCTCATGGGGAACCAGCACGGTGGCAGCTGCCGCGCAGATAGCGGCAACGATACGCCCGGAATGATGAAATTGTCTCACCGTTTCAACCAGCAGCGGGCTATCGCGGAAGCACTCCGCACCTTTAATGCCGCCTGGCAGAATGATGATATCGAAGTCACCGTCCGCGACTTCGACCAGTGGAGCATCGGCCAGCAGCTTAACGCCGCGGGAGCAGGTAATGGTCAGGTCGCCATCGCTGGCGACGCTGGCGGTAGTGACGCTGATGCCGCCACGCACTAACAGATCGATAGTGGTGACGGCTTCCATCTCTTCACTACCAGGAGCGAGGCAAATCAGTGCCGACGCGCTCATATTCACTCTCCTTACGTTTAACCCGTTCATACAGGCGAGTATTTTCCGGCACAGGAATGCCGTGCGCCCGCGCACGCTTGAGCAGGTAACCGGTGATATAGTCGATTTCCGTATGTCGCTGCGCGCGGATGTCCTGCAGCATGGAGGAAATGTTCTCCGCCGTCAGGTCAATCACCTGATTAACATAAAATAACAGACTTTCCGGGGAGGTATGAAATCCTTCCCGCGTCATGGTCATCGCCACTTCGTCGCAAATGTGCGCCACCTGTTCCTGATGATGGCGCAGCTCGCCGTTCGGGCAATTCATCAGCGCGGTCATTGGGTTAATCACGCAGTTCACGGCGAGTTTGCGCCACATGGCGGAATGAATATTGTCATGCCAGGCGACGTCCGGGAGCACGTTCTGGAGCGTTTCCGCAAGCTGGCTGTAATCGTGGTCGTAGCGTTTGGCGGGACCGATATGGGTGGTACCGTTGGCGACGTGGATAATGATATTGCCGTCGCGACGTGCAGCCTGAGTGGTCGCACCCAGCAAAATGGGTTGCTGGATACCGTTAAGTTCCAGCAGCGTGCCCATACCGTTATGAATCAGTAAAATCGGCGTAGTCGCCGGAAGTGTGGCCGCCAGACTTCTGACGGCGTCAGAAACCTGCCAGGCTTTGAGTGTGACCAGCAGCAGGTCGCTTTGCGCCAGGAAATCGGGGTCGTTGGCGATAAGTGATTGGTTGAATACGCTACCGTCCAGCTCCATAAGGTTTACGCTGCAATAGGGCTGAGGTACACGTAACCATCCCTGTACTTCAAATCCTTTTTTATGGAGCGCCGTCATCCATAGCTGGCCTAGCGCGCCACATCCCAATACGGTAATTTTCAAACATCCTCCTTACCACACCAGATACTGCTGGTATGTCATACTTCACGCGATAACTCGAATCAGTATAGCGTTATCAACTAAGCTTCCGGGGATAACAAGTTGAGTTATGCCGCGTTGCAGGTATTATGCAACGCAAACGAAACTAAGGGAGGGGAAAAGATGCCATCTTTCGATATTGTCTCTGAAGTCGATCTTCAGGAAGCGCGCAACGGCGTGGATAACGCAGCCCGTGAGGTTGAGTCACGTTTCGATTTTCGCGGTGTAGAAGCGAAAATTGAGCTGAACGAAGCGAATAAGACCATTAAGGTGCTGAGCGAGTCTGACTTCCAGGTTAACCAACTGCTGGATATCCTGCGCGCCAAGCTGCTTAAGCGCGGCATCGAAGGCGCATCACTTGATGTACCTGAAGAGTTCGTACACAGCGGCAAAACCTGGTTTGTGGAAGCGAAGCTCAAGCAGGGTATTGAAAGCAGCGTTCAGAAGAAGCTTGTTAAGCTGATTAAAGACAGCAAGCTGAAGGTGCAAGCGCAGATTCAGGGTGAAGAGATTCGTATCACCGGGAAATCCCGCGACGATCTGCAGGCCGTGATGGCGCTGGTGCGCGGCGGCGACCTCGGTCAGCCGTTCCAGTTTAAAAACTTCCGCGACTAATCGTGAAAGTACTGCCCGCACTTCGGTGCGGGCAGTCTCGTCTTACCGGGCGGCTATCGCCTGCTCAACCTCAAAGCGGTTCGTCACTTTGCTGTCAATCTTGATGTAGGCAGAGTGCTCCTGCGCTACCACCAATACCTCTTTCACGCCCTCCGTCGCCAGCAGGCGCTCGCGCAGCGCGTCGTCGGCATCGACATCATCCGGGATCTGTACGCGCAGGCTACTAACGTATGGCGGTTCCTGCATCGTCATAGAGACCAGTAGCCAGACGGTTGCCAGCAGCGCGCCGGCGAGGAACACCGTCTGCGAGTCGAATAAGCCGTCAATCCAGCCGCCCAGCGAACCACCGATAGCGACGCCGAGGAACTGGCTGGTGGAATAAATCCCCATCGCCGTGCCTTTATAACCCGCGGGCGCTTCTTTGCTGATAAGCGAGGGCAGTAGCGCCTCCATCAGGTTAAACGCAAGGAAGAAAATTTGTACGCCAGCGACCAGCTCCCAGAAGTAGGTACCGGAGCCCCACAGTACGATTTCCGCAATCAGCAGCAAGGCGATACACAGCACGAACACGCGCTTCATGCGGCGCTTCACTTCGGCATAGATAATAAAAGGCACCACGGCGACAAACGAGACGACCATGGTGACCAGGTAAATTTTCCAATGCTCGGAAGCCGGGAAGCCTGCGGACTCAAGTTGACCAGGCAGCGCCACGAAGGTCGACATCAGCAGGATGTGCAGACACATGATGCCGAAGTTCAGCTTCAGTAGTTTTGGCTCCATCAGCACTTTGCTAAAGCAGCCTTTGACCATCCCTGATTCGCGGTTGAGCACGTGATTTTTGCTGTCGGGTACCACCCAGAGGGTGAGCAGAATACCCAGCGTCGCTAACCCGGCAATCATCCAGAACAATGCGTGCAGGCCGAGTTTGTGAGTGATAATTGGGCCAAGCACCATCGCAATCGCAAAGGTCACGCCAAAACTGACGCCGATAAACGCCATCGCCTTGGTGCGGTTTTGTTCGCGAGTAAGGTCAGAAAGCAGCGCCATGACCGCAGCGGCGATCGCGCCGGAGCCCTGCAGCGCACGTCCAAGGATAATGCCCCAGATAGAATCCGACATCGCCGCAATCACGCTGCCAAGGACGAAAATAGCCAGGCCGCCGACAATCAGCGGTTTGCGGCCAATGCGGTCGGAGATTAACCCGAAGGGGATCTGAAATACCGCCTGCGCCAGTCCGTAAATACCAATCGCCAGGCCAATCAGCGCCTCGCTTGCGCCCTGCAATGCCATGCCGTATGTGGTCAGAACCGGAAGGACCATAAACATACCGAGCATACGCAAAGAAAATACGGTCCCTAAACCCCAGGTGGCGCGTAACTCACCCGGCGTCATTTTGTAATCGTTCATTCCCACCTCAATATAAAAGCTGGGAGTAGTGTAGTGCGGGGAGAGGGCAGGGTAAACAGACGGTTAATTAACAAATATTACATTATTGAATCATTTGTGCGGAATAGAGACATAAACAATAACCCGGCGGCACGAAGGCCGCCGGAGTCAACGCCTGGTCAGGCGGCTTTCTGCGATATTTGTCGAATGGCGTCGATCACTTTCAGTGAGCGCAAAGCATCCGCCGCATCAATGATTGGTTCGGCCTCACCGACGATCACCTGCAGGAAATGGCGCAACTGCAGAATAAAGGGATCGATAGCTTCAACGGCGAGCGTTTCTTGTAATAACGGGGCATGCCAGCCACGCTGTTCACCGTAGCGCCACCAGCGCATTTGCGGAATCGCCAGCGCCCCTTTGCTGCCGGAAATCAGATAGCAGTTTTCCGGAGTATGGGCATAAATCGCATTCTCTGCCGAGTTCATCTCCCAGCTCCACGGGCTGACGCCGCAGTCGCTGAGCACTGCGCTGCCGAGCGCACCGCTGGCAAAGCGTAGATTCACTACCGCACTGTCTTCGTTGGCGAAACCGCGCCCAGCGTTGCTGGTTATTGCCTGCACTTCCTCAATTTCGCCGAGAAGATAGCGCAGCAGATCGATATCGTGGACCAGATTTACCAGCAGCGGCCCAGCGCCCGGTTCACGACGCCAGGCGACGTCGAAGTAGTCATCGGGCTTTTGCAGGATCCAGTGCGCTGAAACCGCCACAATATTGCCAAGTTCGCCGCTGTCGATAAGTAACTTTGCCGCCGCCGTCAGCGCATTGTGCCGCCGGTGGTGGCCGACCAGAACGGGAACGCCATGCTGTGCTGCGGTATCGACCAGTACTTGCGCGCGTTCTGGCGATTCGGCGACCGGTTTTTCTACCAGCACTGGAATCCCCCGCTCTACGCAGGCGATAGCGCACGGCACGTGCAGGGTATTGGGTGTAGCGTTAATGACACCCTGCGGTTTGGTCTGATCCAGCATGTCATTGATATCGGCATACCACGCGACACCCAACGATGTTGCCAGCACCTGGGCCGCGGGTGACGGATCGGCCAGCGCGACCAGCTCCGCTTCAGGCATCTGCTGAATGACCTCAATATGCTTGCGGCCGATAGCGCCCGCGCCTATGACGGCAAGACGGATGCGATTCATGATGGGCTCCTCAGAGTGGTGGGGACGGTGGATTTCTCGTTAGCAGGGCTTGCCGCCCAGTAGCCTTTGGCGGCCAGACCGATGACGGTCAGCGCGGCGGGAATACCGAGGATCAGGAATACCGATTTAAAATCGAGCCCCAGCGCCAGCATTTCCGCACCGGCAAACGCGCTAAGAATGGCGCCGATTCGCCCGACACCGTGCATCCAGCTTGAACCGGTCGCGCGGGCCTGGGTGGGGTAGAAGCGGGCGGAAAGGGCGTTCATTCCGGTATTCGCGCCGTTAAGACAGGCGCCGCTGACGAACGCCAGCAGGCACAGCAACGGGAAATTCACCCCCGCGTAGCCAATCGCCATGGTAAACAGGCCGCCCACGGCGAAGATAATCCCCAGCGCCCGGTGCGGTTCAATTCGATCCATCAACCAGCCAGCAAACAATGAGCCAATGGTGCCGCCAGCCTGGTAAATGGCGGTCATTATTGCCGCCTGGCTGACGGTCAGCCCTATCTCTTTCACCAGCGTTGGTAGCCAACTGCCGAGGATATAGACCAGGAACAGCCCCATAAAGTAGACCATCCAGAGCATCAGCGAGCCGAAAAGATATTCGCGTGACAGCACAATGCGCATGGCGCTGCTCTTAATCGGCTGCTGCGGCAGAATAAAGCTGGCATTTTCGCTGACCTGACCGGGAAAAAATCGCTGAAGGATGGCATGTATTCGCGCGGCGGGGGCCTGCTTAATCACCAGAAAGCGCGCCGATTCCGGCAGCTTCCATATCAGAACCGGGGCGAATAACAGCGGCAGCACGCCGCCCAGCGCCATTAGTGAGTGCCAGCCAAACTGTGGAATAAGCCACGAGGCGGTAAACCCGCCGATGGCCGCGCCAAAGGTAAATCCGCAGAAGATAACGGTGATGATAAATGAGCGCTGGCGTTCCGGTGCGTACTCTGAAACCAGCGTGCTCATGTTAGGCATCGCGGCGCCTAGTCCGAGGCCGGTCATAAAGCGGAAAAAGATCATCTGTTCGATATTCTGGGAGAATGCCGTCGCGATAGTCCAGAAACCGAAGAAGAATACGCTGTTGATGATGATTTTTTTGCGTCCCAGCCAGTCGGCAAGCGGGCCGGAGAAGAGCGCGCCCAGTGCAAGGCCAATCAGCGCGGTACTGATAACAAAGCCGAGCTCATGGTTGCTGACGCCCCATTCCTGTTTCAACGTTGGGGCGATAAAACCCATGATGGCGATATCAAAACCGTCCAGCGCAATGACGCAAAATCCGAGAAAGATGACCAGTTTCTGGTAGCGGCTGAGCGGGTTGGTGTTAATTAATTCTCTGACATCCAGGCGTTGTGTCTGTGACATGGCGAGCTCCTGTTCACAGGAAAGATTGTGCAGCGTTAAACAGCAGCTGAGCGCGTTGTTGTGCCGGTAGTGCACCCTGAGCACCGGCTAACGGCACCTCTACCGAAACGGGAATGGTCGGCGGGAGCGCTGCAAGCAACCCGTGGAGATCCAGCTCACCCTCACCCGGAACGCGGCGCGCGCTGCGGGCCTGATAAATCAACTCTTGGGTATTTGTGGGTATTCGCGCCGGGGCATCGCAGAGTTGCATATAGTTCAGTTGCTCTGGCGCGAGCGCGCTCAGCGCCTCCAACGACTCGCCCGCTCGCCAGAAGTGAATGGCATCGACCAGAATGCCGACGTTGCGCTGCCCGCTAGCGGAAATCAGCTTTTGCGCGCTGGCAAGCGTGGGCAGATGGGTCCACGGCATCGGTTCCAGGTTCATGGTCAGGCCGTAGGCTTCTCCCGCCTGTGCCAGCCTCGCCAGGTTCTCTGCGCAGCGGGAAAGGTTATCGTCATTACCCGCGACCAGCACCTGCTGGGCTTCCAACCGGGCGGCGGTTTCCAGGAACGGACGCAGCGCATCGAGGCTGAAATCCGGCGTCAGGCGTACGATTTCCACGTCGGAGACGCGAATGCCGGTGTCGCGAAGCGCCGCCAGCGTTTCGTGTACCGTACGCGTATCGCCAAGCATGTCGTAATCGGGATCATCAGGCGTCGCGGGCAGCAGGCGAATGCCGACGTGGCTGTAGCCGGTGAGCGCGGCGATACGCACCTGTTCCGGCGGTGAAACGTCCAGCACGGTCAGTGCGGCAAGGGAGAGAGAACGCATATTCATACAGACTCCAGTACAGTTGCAGGTAAGGTTTGTTGTTATGTTTGGCGCCTTTCCCTGGCTAAATGCGTGTTTTTTTATGAAGTTATATTGGCGGACAGATTTTTCCCCACCAGGTAACCAAAGGTCATGGCGGGGCCCAGCGTGATGCCGCCGCTGGGGTAGAACCCCTGCATCACGCTCGACATATCGTTACCCACGGCGAACAGGCCGGGGATAGGGTGTTGCTCGGCATTCAGAACGCGCGCCTGTTCGTCGGTCTTCAGGCCGCTGAATGAGCCAAGCGAGCCGGGTAGAATGCGCACCGCGAAGTAAGGTGCCTGTTTCAGCTCGCCCAGCGTCGGGTTGGGCTGGTGGCTGGCATCACCCTGTGCGCAGTTATAGGCCGATGCGCCGCGAAGGAAGTCATCATCACGCGCCTGTCGGGCGAAGCCATTAAAGCGTTTGACGGTATCGCTGAGCGCGGAACCGTCGATACCACATTGTTGTGCCAATGCCTCCAGCGTATCGGCGCTTTGCAGATAGCCGGTTCGCAGCCAGGCTTTCACCGGGAACGGCGTGGGGCGTGCGTGACCCAGGCCGTAGCGGTGCAGCGCGCGGCTGTCGGCAATCAGCCAGGCCACCGGCTTTTCGCCTTCCGGCGTGGCGTCCAGCAGCGCGGCAATAAAATCGTGGTAGGAATCGGCCTCGTTGACGAAGCGCTTGCCGTTACTGCGCACGGCGAGAAATCCCGGTTTGGCGCGTTCAACAAGGTGGGGAAACGCCAGCTGTAGCCCACTGGCGAGCGAGACGCGAGAGACCGGCGCCCATGCCATCGGGTGCTTAAGTGAACCGTCAAACTGACCGCCTGCGGTTTCGCCAAGGCGAATGCCGTCACCCTGGTTTCCCGGCGGCGCGGCGGAGAAATGGCCGTAGCCCTGCGCCGCGTGCGGCACCTGTTCGGCTAGCCGCTGTTTATCGTGAGGAAAACCGCCGCACGCCAGCACGACCGCACGGGCGTTAACCTGAATTTCGCCGTCATCGCCATTGAGAATGGCGCCGATCACACCGTGGGTATCCTGTAGTAAACGCGTGACCGGCGCGTTGAGCTGGAAGCTCACGTTAGCGTCCAGCGCGGAGCGAAGAAGACGCGCGACCAGCGCGTTACCGTTGACCAGATGACGACCACGACCATAGCGCAGACGCTGCCAGCCGTGGCGTGCCAGGCGATGGGCGGCATACAGTGCCGATCGCGGTGAGCGCGTGGCGTTAAAGAAATGCGCCATATCAGCGCCGCCCGCAATGCCCATGCCGGCAAGACTGATGGTCTCCAGCGGCGGGCGCAGACGGTGAAGCCAGTCGCCTAACCCGCGAGCGTCGTACGGTTGTGCGGTGACGGAGCGGCCACCGGCGGCAAAGCCTGCGCTGTTATGAAAATCCGGCATTTTGCTGCCGGACAGAAACTGTACGGCGGTGTTTTGACGGAAAAAATCCACCATTTCCGGCCCATAACGTAAAAAGGTGCGCAGGCGTGCATCGGCGGGACGGCCCTCCATTTCAGACTGCAGATAGCTCAGCGGGGCGGCATCGTCTTCTATTATGCCTTCCTCGCGGGCCAGCGGGTTTTGCGGGATCCACAGCCAGCCGCCTGACCATGCGCTGGTGCCGCCGATCGTCGATTCCTTTTCGGCGACGAGCACCCGCGCGCCGTGCAACGCGGCGGTGACGGCGGCAGAAAGCCCGGCGGCACCGGAGCCAATCACCAGCATATCTACCTCTACATGCCTGCTCATGGGGTGCTCCTTATTGCAGCGGCGAGAAGTCGGTGGGACGCATCAACACCGATTCCAGACGTTCAACCGCTGCCAGTTCGCGGTTTTTCCGCGAGAAGGTTAGCCAGCGTTCGTCCTGAGACATACGCGCGCGGCGCACCAGACGGTCATCCAGACTCTCATAAGCCCAGATATGCACCACCTGATTGACCACGCCGATTTCGGTAAAGAAAAAGCCAATCAGCTTGCCGAGGTGTTCGGTTTGTACCGCATAGGCGTCGCTTTTGTACAGCGCCAGCCAGTCGGCCATTTTCAGTGGATTGATGGTGTAGGTGCGTTTTTCGTAGATCATGCGGCTTCTCCTGAAGTGAGTGGGGATGTTTTTGTCATATGCATTGCGGCCAGATAGCCGAAGGTGAGCGCCGGGCCGAGGGTGATGCCTGGGCCGGGGTAGGTACCCGCCATCATTGAATCCATATCGTTGCCGACCGCATACAGGCCGCCAATAGGCTGACCTTGCTGGTTGATGACCTGCGCGTCGGCGGTGGTCACCAACCCACGTGAGGTGCCTAAGTCGCCGGTAAAGAGCTTGATGGCGTAGAACGGTGCGCTTAACAGCGGCGCGTTGCAGGCGTTCGGGCCGTGGGCGGCATCGCCCATCGCGCGGTTATAGCTGTTGCCGCCTTTATGAAACTCCGGGTCGCTGCCATTTGCCGCGTGCTGGTTGTAGCGGGAAACGGTTTGCTCAAGCTGCTGTGGGTCCAGACCTAACTGCTGAGCCAGTTCGTTCAGGCTATCGGCCTGATGCAGATAGCCAGCACTCACTAGCGCATCGTTGTTCACCGGTGCCGGGCGAGCGAGCCCCAGACCATAGCGCTTCATTGCCTGCGCATCACAGAGCAGGTAGCACGGGGCGTTTTCCGGTTGCTGCTGCATGGCGCTGGCGAAATGGTGGTAGGAGTTTGATTCGTTGACGAAACGTACGCCGCGTTGATTAACTGCAATGACCCCCGGTTTGGCGCGGTCGGTCACCAGATGTGGGAAGCGTTCTTCGCTGCCGTCCGGACGGCGCAGTACGGAGACCGGTGCCCAGAAAAAGTTTGACGGTAGATCTGCGCCTTGTCGGGCATCAACGCTAAGCCCCAGCTGGAATGCCGCACCGTCGTTGGTGGCGGGAGACATGGTGTAGTGCTGCTGCGTCGCCGGGCGAAACTGTGGTGCGATGCGCCCGGCGGCAAAGCCTCCAGCGGCAAGTACAACGCCTCGACGGGCGTGTAAGGTGAGCGCTTGGCCATCGCGTTCGATTTTAACGCCGGTCACGTGACCGTTTTGTTCGACCAATGATTTCACCGTCACGTTAAGTTCCAGCTCCAGCCCTTTACGCAGCGCTAACGTCGCCATGCGTGCAATCAGCGCGTTGCCCATTGCCAGACGGGTTCCGCGGTGATGACGCAGACGGTCACGCCCGTAGCGGAGCAGCAGCGTTGTGCAGTGCCGGAACGAGCGCCACGAGCGGCGCATATCGAGGAAGTGCTGGATATCAACGCGGTTAACCATCATGCCGCCAAACAGCAGCATCCCCGGCGGCGGTGAGCGCAGGGCAGTAAAATGTTGGCCCAGCTCTCGGCCATCATATTCCACCACTTCCAGCGCGCGGCCAACGTCCACACCGCCGGGTTCATCCGGATAGTAGTCCGGTGACAGCGGGCGCAGGCTGTATTTCACCGCACCTTCCTGCTCGAGAAAGGCCAACGCTTCTCGCCCGGCATGGACAAAGGCATCAACCATGTCAGGGCGATAGTTTTCTTCGCCAATAATGGTGCGCAGGTAGGTTTTCATTGCCTCTGGCGAGCCGCTTTTACCCAGACGACGAGCCTGGTCGGTGTCGTTAATCCACACCGCACCGCCGGAAATCGCTGACGTCCCGCCAAAGTGCGGGGCTTTCTCAAGCATCAGCACCGAGAGGCCTTTGCAACAGGCGGTAACGGCGGCGGCAAAGCCCGCGGCGCCGCTGCCAATCACGATCACATCCCAGCTTTTCATGGTGCGACCTCGTCTGGTGGCGTAATGGCCCCGATGAACTGCCCCATAAGTTGCATCTGTGCCAGCGCCATTTCCGGGCCTGTTTGCGTACGGCAACCGCGGGCAGTGGCAAAGGCCAGTAGCGGGGTGATAACCGGTGCGGTGACGACGTCGGCGACGTGAGTGGCCGCCGTTAATGTCTCCAGTAGCGTCTGGCTTAACGGCAGCGCGTCGAAGCCCGTCATGCCAGCGGGAGAACCGTTGACCAGCAGATCAATCTCCGAGAGCGAGTCGGGAAGGGGAGTGATATGAACGGTAGGGAAATGGGTCGCTAAACGATTTTCCAGACGTTGACGGCTGGCGTCATCGCGGTCGTAAAGCGCGAGATGACTGATGCCCGCTTCGCATAGCCCCCAGGCGATCGCGCTGCCAACGCCGCCGCAGCCTGATAACAAGGCGCGTTTGCCAGCGGGCTTGAAGCCGTGAGCTTCAGCTGCGCGCTGGAAACCGACGCCGTCCAGCATGTCACCCTCTAAACGACCATCTGCCAGTTTGCGTACGACGTTAACCGCGTTGAGATGGCGGGCGCGAGACGTGAGGGTATCAAGCAGTTCGGCCACGCGCTGTTTATGCGGCACGGTAACCAGAATGCCGCTCATGTTCTGCCAGCCGCGCAGGGCATTCAGGTAGTCGGCAACGGCTTCCGGCGCGATATCGACCGGGATCATTACCTTATCCATGCTCTGGCTGGCAAAGTAGTGATTAAAGTTTTCCGGTGATTTCACCTGGGTAATGGGATGCCCGATAACGGCGACGACCTGAGTAAATCCGCTGACCATTGTTCACCTCATTTGTTAACAAACTGTTGCTTGAGTATTTCAGTGGAAGCGGTGAGCGACAACGCAGAATTCGGACAGGTTGGTTGTTAATCGCACCGACAGTGCGATAATCGCAGTAATTGACTTCCTCTGTTGCAAAAGTGTGAACAGCTATGCAAAACGAGATTCATCAGCGCGATTTGATCGTGGGGCTGCAAAAAGGGCTGGCGCTGATCCAGCTTTTTTCGAAGGCGAACCCACGGCTGACGGTACCGCAGGCGGCGAAAATGAGCGGGTTGACGCAGAGCGCGGCTCGCCGATTTTTCCTGACGCTGGTCCACGATGGCTATCTGGATACCGACGGGCGCTACTACTGGCTGATGGCGAAAACGCTACGTCTGGGACAGGCCTATGTCGATTCCGCGCAGTTCCCGCGCATGGTGCGGCCTATTGTTGAATATGTTGCCAGTCGTACAGAGGAGCACGCGTCGGTTGGGGTGATTGATGACAACGAGTTGGTCTATATTGCTCGCAGCAAACATACGCCGTTTAACTCAACCTCTGTGCGGCTGGGTGAACGAGTACCGATTCACTGCACCGCGGGCGGTCGCTTGTGGTTAGCCTCGTTGCCTGAAGCTGAATGCGAGGCCGTGTTACAGCGAGTGATCCGCGAACATCGGACGCCTTACACAGTGACGGATGTACCGACATTGATGGAGCGTATCGCTCAGGTTCGTCGTCAGGGATACGCCTCTATTGAACAGGAGTTTGAGATAGGCATGCTGGTGATAGCCGTACCGCTTGCCGATAGGGAAGGGCTGTACTGGGGGGCGTTGAGTCTGACCAGCCACCAGTCGCGTACCACGCTGGAGGCGATGTGCCGGGATCATCTGGATCTGCTGTATAGCGCGCAGGCGATGCTGGTGGGCTAGTCAGGTGAAAAATTGGGTGCGTTGAGAATACCTGGCAACATCAAGAGTGGCGGGGATGGCTCCCCGCCGGGTCTCTTACTTAACAGATTCGTAGGCTGTGAAGACGGCGACCTCTGTATGTCCGCTGCGGATACGGACCGCGCAAAGATCTTTGCGTGTGACCAGTACCGACATCACGACGGTAATACAGAGGACGATCAGGGCAACAATCACTACCTTGTTCCGTTTCATAGGCTACTTCTCCTTGACCCGAAGGTCGGTAAGAGGCTAACCTAATTCTGTTTGGTATTAGGGGCCTCAGATTAATGTTAAGCGTCTTGCAGGACGCAGAATGTTATCTGGGGCTTTTGTCTATCTGCCTTTCACATCATGCTCAAGACAAACAGTCTCAAGCACCCGCCGCGATTCTATACCTCTTCCCTTCGAATGAGCTGCCAAAACGCTGGCCTCGTCATTTTTTAGGAAAACATCAATATTGGGTGCTTTTCTTCAGGCAATAAAAAACCCCGCCGAAGCGAGGTTTTTTTCAAACGATGTCTCTTTACCAGACGTAAGTCAGCAGGTTCTGAGAATTCGGCACCATAAAGTCGACGGACATCATCACGGATAGCGCGGTAATGGCGATGATGGAGAAGCCGAACAGCTTGCGCGCCCAGACCTTATCATCTTCCACTTTGTAACCGCGCAGCGCCATGCCAAGCCACCAGACGCTCACCGCTGCCGCAACGATCAGGTATTTATACCCCGCGTAGCCGCCCAAAGAGAGCATCAGTGTGGCCAGAGCAAACGCCACGATGTACAGCGTGATGTGGTTTTTCGCCACCGCAATGCCTTTCACCACCGGCAGAACCGGAATGTTCGCTGCCTGATAATCCTTGAAGCGGAAAATCGCGATAGCGTAGGAGTGAGGCATCTGCCACAGGCTGAAAATCGCCAGCAGAATCAGGGCGCCGCTGTCGAAATTGCCGGTCACAGCGCAGTAGCCAATCACCGGCGGCGCAGCGCCGGAGAGAGAACCAATCAGCGTGCCGTAAACGGAGTGGCGCTTCATGTACAGGCTGTAAACGCCGACATAAACCACGAACCCCATCACCCCCAGCCAGCAGGCGAGGGGGTTGGCGCCGAACCACAGCAGCATGAAGCCAGCGAGACCCAGCAAAGTGGCGTAGACCAGCGACGTTTTTGGCGCAATCAGTCCCTTAACCAGCACTCGGTTCTTCGTTCGCTCCATCTTACGGTCGATGTCACGATCGATGTAGTTGTTGAAAACACAACCCGAGGCGACCACCAGAGACACACCGATCAGAGTCCAGGCGAACAGCGGATAGTCGATGTGACCTTTGGAGGCCAGCAGGAAACCGCCGATCACGGAGATCAGGTTGCCAAAAATGATGCCAGGCTTCGTTACTTGCAGGTATCGCTTAAACATACTCGCCGCTCTTAGTGAACCATCATGTTGTAGTTCAGGTTCCACATAATCCAGATGGAGCCTACAACCACGATGGCAATGATTATCACGGTAAAGACAAACGCGGTCAGGTTCCAGCCTTCGTCAGACTTGCTGTTCATGTGCAGGAAGTACACCAGGTGTACGACAATCTGCACAACAGCGGTTACCAGAATGGTACCCAGAATCGCCGCATGCGACGCGGTGCCGGTCATCACCATCCAGAACGGGATCACCGTCAGGATGATAGACAGGATGAAACCTGTCATGTACGACTTCACGCTACCGTGGGATGCGCCGCTATGATCGTTAGAATGACTCATTACATTGCCCCCATCAGATAAACAACCGAGAACACACAGATCCACACGACGTCCAGGAAGTGCCAGAACAGGCTCAGGCACAGGATACGAGTACGGTTAGTACTGGTCAGGCCGCGGCGAGAAATCTGCACCATCAGCACTGCCATCCAGATAAGACCGGAGGTGACGTGCAGACCGTGAGTACCAACCAGCGCGAAGAACGCTGACAGGAAGCCGCTGCGATCCGGGCCCATACCTTCAACAATCAGGTGATGGAATTCATAGATTTCCATCGCGATGAACCCTGCACCAAAGAGGAAGGTCAGGGCAAGCCAGGAAACGACCTGGCTCTTGTTGTTTTTGTACATGGCGATAGCCGCCATGCCGTAGGTGATGGAGCTGAATAACAGCAGTGCAGTTTCAACCAGAACGAACGGCAGCTCGAAGATATCTTTACCCGCCGGGCCGCCAGCCGTGCCGTTCACCAGAACGGCATAGGTAGCGAACAGGGTGGCGAAGATGATGCAGTCGCTCATCAGGTAGATCCAGAAACCGAAGATCTTCATCGGTCCTGTATCGTGATGCCCGTGTTCGTGCGCGTGGGCGTTATGCGCCAGAGTATCAGTTGCCATTTTTCAGCCCTGCCTTAGAAATCTCATCGAAATGCTGATTTTCCAGTTTTTCGACTTCTGCCACCGGCACGTAGTAATCCACGTCCTCGTCAAAGCTTTTGATAATCCAGGTGATCACGATGCCTGCGAAGCTAGCAATCGCCAACCACCAGATATGCCAGATCATGGCGAAACCAAAGATTGTCGCGAAGGCGGCAATCACAATGCCCGCACCGCTGTTTTTCGGCATATGAATTTCTTCATAATGCGCCGGCTGCTTGTACGCTTCGCCTTTCTCTTTCATTTCCCAGAATGCATCGCGTTCGTGAATCTGCGGCACAATGGCAAAGTTATAGAACGGAGGAGGGGAAGAGGTTGCCCACTCCAGCGTACGGCCGCCCCATGGGTCACCGGTCAGGTCACGGTTCTGCTCGCGGTCGCGAATAGAAACGTAGAACTGAATCAGCTGGCACAGGATACCGCAGGCAATCAGCGCAGCACCGCATGCTGCAACAACCAGCATTGGGTGGAACTGCGGGTCAATCTGTTGGCTCAGGCGACGGGTCATACCCATGAAGCCCAGCACGTACAGCGGCATAAACGCAACGAAGAAGCCGATGATCCAGAACCAGAAAGCACGGATGCCCCAGGTTTCGTTCAGCGTGAAGCCAAAGGCTTTCGGCCACCAGTAGGTCAGGCCCGCGAAGCAACCAAATACCACACCGCCGATGATAACGTTATGGAAGTGCGCAATCAGGAACAGGCTGTTGTGCAGCACGAAGTCCGCACCCGGTACCGCCAGCAGAACGCCGGTCATACCGCCGACCGAGAAGGTCACGATAAAGCCGATGGTCCACATCATCGCTGAGTTGAAGACGATACGGCCCTGGTACATGGTGAACAGCCAGTTGAAGATCTTCACCCCGGTAGGGATGGCGATAATCATCGTGGTAATACCGAAGAAGGCGTTTACGTTCGCGCCCGCACCCATGGTGAAGAAGTGGTGCAGCCAAACGATGAACGACAGGATGGTAATACACACGGTTGCCCACACAAGCGAGGTGTAACCGAACAGGCGTTTACGGGAGAAGGTCGCTGCAACTTCAGAGAACACACCGAAGACAGGCAGTACCAGAATGTACACTTCCGGGTGACCCCAGGCCCAAATCAGGTTGATGTACATCATCATGTTGCCGCCCATATCGTTGGTAAAGAAATGGGTGCCCAGATAGCGATCCAGGGTCAGCAGCGCGACGGTAACCGTCAGAATTGGGAAGGAGGCGATAATCAGGATGTTGGCGCACAGAGATGCCCAGGTAAATACCGGCATCTTGAACATCGTCATTCCTGGTGCACGCATCTTGATGATGGTCACGAAGAAGTTAATACCGGTCAGTGTGGTACCAATACCGGAGAGCTGAAGCGCCCAAATCCAGTAATCGACACCTACGCCCGGACTGTACTCAATTCCCGAGAGTGGCGGATAGGCCAGCCAGCCGGTCTGAGCAAATTCACCAACGCCCAGGGACAGGTTAACCAGAACCACACCGACAACGGTGAACCAGAAGCTCAGGTTGTTCAGGAACGGGAACGCTACGTCACGCGCGCCGATCTGCAGTGGAACCACCAGGTTCATCAGACCGATAACGAACGGCATCGCGACGAAGAAGATCATGATAACGCCGTGGGCGGTAAAGATCTGGTCGTAGTGATGCGGTGGTAGGAACCCAGCTTCCCCGGCCGAGGCCAGAACCTGCTGGCTACGCATCATCACGGCATCGGCAAAGCCACGCAGCAGCATGACGATAGCAACGATGACATACATGATGCCAAGACGTTTGTGGTCGACGGAGGTCAGCCACTCGTTCCATAGATAGGACCACTTACCGAAGTAAGTGATGGCCGCCAGGAGAGCAAGTCCCCCGACGATAATGGCAGCCACCGTAACCACGATAATGGGTTCGTGGTAGGGCACTGCATCCAGTGTCAGTTTTCCGAACATCGTATTCTTCCTCGGCCCCTTAGTGAGCGGATTCCGCGTGGCTCATGTCCATGCCTTCCATTCCTTCGTGCGATGCGTGTTCGCCTTCTGGTTTGGTCATGTCCATGCTCTTGCCGTGATCCATGAATTTGCTGGTTACTGCTTTAAACAAATCTGGTTTCACGCTGGAGAAGTACTCCACCTTGTTGTATTCGCTCGGTGCAGCCAATTTCTCGAAGGTGGCCATGTCATCCATGGTGTTCGGAGATTGTTTCGCTTTCGCGACCCACTGATCGAATGCGGCACGATCCGGCGTTGCAATGGCTTTGAACTTCATTCCAGAGAAGCCCTGGCCGCTGTAGCTAGCAGAGATACCGTCGTAGATACCTGCTTCGTTAGCGATCAGATGCAGGTTGGTCTGCATACCGGCCATTGCGTAAATCTGGCTGCCCAGACGCGGGATAAAGAAGGAGTTCATCACGGAGTTAGAGGTCACTTTGAACTGCACCGGAACGTTCGCCGGGAAGGCGATTTCGTTAACGGTAGCAATGCCCTGCTCCGGGTAGATGAAGAACCATTTCCAGTCCATAGAAACCACTTCGATAGTGATTGGTTTCTCATCATGGGCTAGCGGTTTGCTCGGTTCTAAAGCGTGAGTGGTTTTCCAGGTCAGTACGGCGAGGAAGATGATGATAAGAATTGGCACGGTCCAGACCACAGCTTCCACTTTATTGGAGTGTGACCAGTTCGGGCTATACTTCGCATCTTTATTGCTCGCACGATACTTCCAGGCGAAACCAACGGCCATTAAGACGGCCGGGATTACGACGATCATCATCAGGCCGAAAGCCGTCAGAATCAGCGAACGCTGCTCCAGTCCAATCTGTCCTTTGGGGTCAAGAAGTGCAGAATCACAGCCACTGAGTAATACAGTGCCGGCGATTAATGACAACCATCCCAAGTTTTTATTGTATTTCCTGAGTCTCATGTAACGACCTCAATTCCACGGGGTGTTGGTGGCGTTTAAAGTGTGGGGTCATTTTACGGGAAGGTTACATTACTGTAAACATCATTAGGACTCTGTCAGTTATGTGTTACCGGGTTCTGCCGCACCTGTCACAGATGTTGCCAAATGTGTCGGTTTTTCGAGCGGAAAGCCCATCTGACGGGCGTTATAACGAAAGGGGGTATGAGGAAGGGTGTGAGGTGGCAATTGGTATAACCATTGTCAAAAATATACAAATAATTAACAATTAATCATCAAAAAAAAGACAATTAAAAAACGAAAAATTAATTACTCTGGTGCTGAATCGGTTAAAGAAATAAAGCGCATTTTACACGTTCCAATAATTTCCAGAATTCTAAAGCGCACAAAAGCACAAATATTTTTTTTTACATACGATGCACGGGTTATTATTACGGATAGTGATTACAACGTAGTTTTCACATTTTCATCTTATTTTATCGGAACTGTGTTTTACGCAGAGCAAGATAGTCCAGCAGACAACCAAACACGATGCCAACAAAGGCAATCAGCACCCCGACTTCGAGTACGATTCCGGACCATTCAAGTGCGGTGAGGTTCAGGGCATTCGTAATTAGCATTACCAACCAGATACCCAACAGCGCGGTACCTAAAAGCAGCAGTCGCAGCGCAAAGCGGTAGGCACCAGCGTAGCTATCACGTGGCATAAACAGCTCGGTTTTCTGAGTGTATTCCAGGGTCTGTCGGCAGATAAGCAGCAGTAAAATGCCCGGTACGGCGGCAATAACAGAGAAAAGATAGAACGTGGGCCAGCCGTGCGCTTCGACAAACCAGCCGGCAATTGGGCCAACGTAGACACGCCCCACGGCGGAGAGTGCCGACAAGAGCGCAAACTGGGTCGCTGAAAACGACTTATTACACAGCGTCATCAACAGCGCGACGAATGCGGCCGTCCCCATACCACCGCACAGGTTTTCAAAGAAGACCGCGGCTGCCATGGAATAAATATGTTTATCGGTGACCGAGAGCGCCCAATAACCGGCGTTAGACACGCCCTGTAAAATGCCGAATATCAGCAGCGCGCGGAACAACGTCAGGCGCTGCATCAACACGCCACCATAGAGCGCGCCGACGATCGTCGCAAACAGGCCGAGGGTTTTGTTGACCATCCCCACCTGTCCTGCGTCAAATCCGACGCCGCGAATGAGGAAGGTAGTCGTCAGGCTCATGGCGAAGGCATCGCCCAGTTTGTACATCACGATAAGCAGCAGGATAAGCCAGGCATTATTTCGGCCGAAGAAGTCCTTTAATGGAGCAACAACCGCCTGCTCAAGGCTTTTCGGTACCGGAATCACGTCGCTGGGTTCAGGCGCCAGCAGCGTGGCAATGATACAAGGCACCAGCAGCGCGGCCATCAGCCAGTACATGCCCTGCCAACCAAGCCATTTATCAGCCAGCCACAGCGCTAATCCGCCGGAAACCAGCATCCCGAGGCGGTAGCCCAGCACGCTGATCGCCGCCCCAGCACCGCGTTCTTCTGCCGGAAGCACGTCGGTTTTCCAGGCATCGAAGACGATATCCTGCGACGCGGAGCAGAAGGCGATAATCACCGCCAGCGCCGCCATCCAACGCAGTTGTGTGGAGGGCTCAAGAAAACCCATCGCGGCGATGGCGATAAGCAGTAAACATTGGGTCGTTAATAGCCAGCCGCGACGGCGCCCTAAAAACGGCGGCGTATAGCGGTCCATGACCGGGGACCACAGAAACTTAAAGACGTATGCCTGGCCGACTAGCGAGAAGAAACCAATGGTTTTCAGATCGATATTTTCGACCGTCATCCATGCCTGCAGCGTCCCTGAGGTCAGGGCGAGCGGTAAGCCGGAAGCAAAGCCAAGAATCAGCAGAATGGCTGATTTCGGTTGCTGAAAAATACGGAGATAGTGACCAGACATAGTTTTATTCGTGCAGACCCGGCCGAAGCCGGGTCTGTGACGGGATTAGCGTGCGTTCTGTTTGATGAAATCGTGGATAGAGGTGTCCTGTGCCATATCGGCGATGGTATCGCCCAGCACGCTATCAACGGTATCGGAAATGTTCTTGTTGGAAGCCTGGAATGCGCCTTCAACGGAGTAGTTAGAACGGTAGTTTTTAGTCATCTTATTACCGTTAGCGGCGGTCGCGATGATGGCGATGTCGGCTTTGGTAGAGATGTTGTAACGCACGTTACCTTGGGAAACGTCGGCGTACAGCTGATTAACGATAATCTGCAGGTTAACCGCTCCGTTCGGGCCAATCATATAACCGCGTGCGGTCATCTGTTTTTCCAGTACTTCCTGCATCAGGAAACGTAGGTCACGGGAAGCGGTCAGCGTGACCAGCTGGTTGTTACGAGTGACTTTGGCCAGCGCCTGATCCTGACGCTGGTCGGCACCGGTGATGCTAACGGTGACGCCCATCAGGCTTGGATCTTGCTGAGGCAGAGTGATTTTTGGCGACACTTCAACCGTGGTTGGAGGCGTTGCGCATCCTGCCAGCATAAACAGTGCTACCAGTGGGAAGAGGATTTTTTTTAACATGTTAGGGGTCTCAAACGCATTGTTTACTGAAAATTCCCGCCATCATAACATCGCCATCGGTCAGGGGAAGTAGGCAACGCATGTAATTTCATCGTGTTGGTGTTTTTCTGCACGCGTGAACAATCTGTGGCAGGATTTCAGATGAGAAGCGATTGTAAAAGACGTTAACTTCATCTACTTGACAAATAAAAGGGCGCGAACGCTAATTTTTTGTTGCCTTCGTGTAATGGAATCAGTAAAAGCGGCTAACATTTAAAGGGATAGGCGGCATCTTAACGTTGTCGGAGGAGTAATATCATGATGATGCGTGAACAAATCGAAGAAAAACTGAGGGCAGCGTTTGAACCTGTTTTCCTGGAAGTCGTAGACGAAAGCTACCGCCACAACGTACCGGCCGGCTCTGAGAGCCACTTTAAAGTTGTGCTGGTGAGCGATAAGTTTACCGGGGAACGCTTTCTGAATCGTCATCGGATGATCTACGGAACGTTAACAGAGGAGTTTGCGTCCACCGTCCATGCGCTGGCATTGCATACTTACACGCGAAAAGAGTGGGAAGGTTTGCAAGATACCGTCATAACCTCACCGCCATGCCGCGGAGCGGGCACTATCGCGTAGAAAAGGCATTTGCAACACGGAACTTTTCCAGTATGTTGCGTACAGATTATGAGAAAACGGCCTGCGGGCCGTTTTGTTTTGTCTGAATTTTGAGCACATTCGACAGCGTTCAGACAAAAATTAGCCGGGAATTGTGAAAAATGCCGCAGCAACGCGTGATAACCGTTCTCGACTCATAAAAGTGATGCCGCTATAATGCTGCGTCTTATTTTTCGGAATGTCTTCGGGATGATTCTGACGACAGGGAATGTGATTGATTACGAGAGCATCCCAGGTCCGCAACGCCAGCTTTTCGAGCTTGCGGAGTAGAGTTGACCGAGCACTGTGATTTTTTTGAGGTAACAAGATGCAAGTTTCAGTTGAAACCACTCAGGGCCTTGGCCGCCGTGTAACGATTACTATCGCTGCTGACAGCATCGAGACCGCTGTAAAAAGCGAGCTGGTCAACGTAGCGAAAAAAGTACGCATTGACGGTTTCCGTAAAGGTAAAGTACCGATGAATGTTGTTGCTCAGCGTTATGGCGCTTCCGTGCGTCAGGACGTGCTGGGTGACCTGATGAGCCGTAACTTCGTTGACGCGATCATCAAAGAGAAAATCAATCCAGCTGGCGCGCCTAACTACGTTCCAGGTGAATACAAGCTGGGTGAAGATTTCACCTACGCAGTAGAATTCGAAGTGTACCCAGAAGTTGAACTGCAGGGTCTGGACGCTATCGAAGTTGAAAAACCAGTTGTTGAAGTGACCGAAGCTGACGTTGACGGCATGCTGGATACTCTGCGTAAGCAGCAGGCAACCTGGAAAGACAAAGACGGCGTTGTTGACGCTGAAGACCGCGTTACCGTTGACTTCTCCGGCTCCGTAGACGGCGAAGAATTCGAAGGCGGCAAAGCGACTGATTTCGTACTGGCAATGGGTCAGGGTCGTATGATCCCAGGCTTTGAAGACGGTATCAAAGGTCACAAAGCAGGCGAAGAGTTCGTTATCGACGTCACCTTCCCAGAAGAATACCACGCAGAAAACCTGAAAGGTAAAGCGGCTAAATTCGCGATTACCCTGAAGAAAGTTGAAGAGCGTGAGCTGCCAGAACTGACTGCTGAATTCATCAAACGTTTCGGCGTTGAAGATGGTTCCGTTGAAGGCCTGCGCGCTGAAGTGCGTAAAAACATGGAACGCGAACTGAAAGGCGCGGTACGTAACCGCGTTAAATCTCAGGCAATCGAAGGTCTGGTTAAAGCGAACGAAATCGACGTTCCTGCTGCCCTGATCGACAGCGAAATCGACGTTCTGCGTCGCCAGGCTGCACAGCGCTTCGGTGGCAACCAGCAGCAAGCGATGGAACTGCCTCGCGAACTGTTCGAAGAGCAGGCGAAACGCCGCGTAGTTGTTGGCCTGCTGCTGGGCGAAGTGATTCGTACCCACGAGCTGAAAGCTGACGAAGCACGCGTTGCTACCCTGATCGAAGAAATGGCTTCTGCCTACGAAGATCCGAAAGAAGTTATTGAATTCTACAGCAAAAACAAAGAGCTGATGGAAAACATGCGCAGTGTCGCTCTGGAAGAACAGGCTGTTGAAGCGGTTCTGGAAAAAGCGAAAGTGACTGAAAAAGCAACTTCCTTCAATGAACTGATGAACCAGCAGGCGTAATTTCGCTTACCGGTTTACGGTTTTGAGAAAAAACCCGTTGCCTTTTGGTGACGGGTTTTTTTATTGCAGCAATAACCAAAGCTTGCGTGATAAAACGGCTTTTCGGTGTTAGCGTATCAACAAAATATTGTTATGCTTGAAATAGGGTAGGATCGTACCCATAACTGAGGGAACGAATCACTCGCCGCATCTCTATAATTAGCAGGCTGTGGCTATTTTATTTATTATCCAGGAGACGGAAATGTCATACAGTGGCGAACGAGATAATTTTGCACCCCACATGGCCCTGGTGCCGATGGTCATTGAACAGACCTCACGTGGCGAACGTTCTTTTGATATCTACTCCCGTCTGCTTAAAGAGCGCGTAATCTTTCTGACCGGTCAGGTCGAAGACCACATGGCAAACCTGATTGTGGCGCAAATGCTGTTTCTGGAAGCGGAAAACCCGGAAAAAGACATTTATTTATACATCAACTCCCCAGGTGGCGTGATTACCGCAGGGATGTCTATTTATGACACCATGCAGTTTATCAAGCCGGATGTCAGCACCATTTGTATGGGGCAAGCGGCATCTATGGGCGCGTTCCTGCTGACCGCAGGCGCAAAAGGTAAGCGCTTCTGCTTGCCAAACTCCCGCGTAATGATTCACCAGCCGCTGGGCGGTTATCAGGGCCAGGCAACGGATATCGAAATCCACGCCCGTGAGATCCTGAAGGTGAAAGGACGCATGAATGAGCTTATGGCGCACCATACCGGCAAATCGCTGGAGCAGATTGAGAGCGACACTGAACGTGACCGTTTCCTGTCTGCTTCTGAAGCTGTCGAGTATGGTCTGGTTGACTCAATTTTGAGTCAGCGTAACTAATGTCATGACGGCACGTGCCGCTGCACGGTATATACTACTAAGGGCGGCACAACGCTTGCGTAGCAGCTTGCGCTTAAGAATGGCATTTGCGTCGTCATATGCGGCACAAAGAACTTAAAAAGAGGTTTTGACTCATGACAGATAAACGCAAAGATGGCTCGGGCAAACTGTTGTACTGCTCTTTTTGCGGCAAAAGCCAGCACGAAGTGCGTAAGCTCATCGCCGGCCCATCCGTGTATATCTGCGACGAATGCGTCGACTTATGTAACGACATCATTCGCGAAGAGATTAAAGAAGTGGCGCCGCATCGTGAACGCAGTGCTCTGCCGACGCCACACGAAATTCGCCACCACTTAGATGACTACGTTATCGGTCAGGAACAGGCGAAAAAGGTGCTGGCCGTTGCGGTCTACAACCACTACAAACGTCTGCGTAACGGTGATACCAACAACGGTGTTGAGCTCGGCAAAAGTAACATTCTGCTGATTGGCCCAACCGGTTCCGGTAAAACGCTGCTGGCTGAAACGCTGGCGCGCTTGCTGGACGTACCGTTCACCATGGCCGATGCCACCACCCTGACCGAAGCTGGTTATGTGGGTGAAGACGTTGAAAACATTATTCAGAAGCTGCTGCAGAAGTGCGACTACGACGTACAGAAAGCACAGCGCGGTATTGTTTACATCGATGAAATCGACAAGATTTCTCGTAAGTCTGACAACCCGTCAATCACCCGCGACGTATCCGGTGAAGGCGTACAGCAGGCGCTGCTGAAGCTGATTGAAGGCACCGTGGCGGCCGTTCCGCCGCAGGGTGGCCGTAAGCATCCGCAGCAGGAGTTCCTGCAGGTTGATACCTCTAAGATCCTCTTTATCTGCGGCGGCGCGTTTGCCGGTCTGGATAAAGTGATCGGCAACCGCGTGGAAACGGGGTCGGGTATTGGTTTTGGCGCGACGGTGAAATCGAAAACGGATAAAGCCAGCGAAGGCGAACTGCTGACCCAGGTTGAGCCAGAAGATCTGATCAAATTTGGTCTGATCCCTGAGTTCATCGGCCGTCTGCCGGTAGTTGCAACGCTGACCGAACTGAGCGAAGAAGCGCTGATTCAGATCCTCAAAGAGCCGAAAAACGCCCTGACCAAGCAGTATCAGGCGCTGTTTAACCTCGAAGGCGTGGATCTGGAATTCCGTGACGAAGCGCTGGACGCTATCGCCAAGAAAGCGATGGCGCGTAAAACCGGTGCTCGTGGTCTGCGTTCCATCGTAGAAGCCGCGCTGCTCGAAACCATGTACGATCTGCCTTCTATGGAAGACGTTGAGAAAGTGGTTATCGACGAGTCGGTGATTGCCGGTCAAAGCGAACCGCTGCTGATTTACGGCAAGCCGGAAGCGCAGCAGGCATCTGGCGAATAATTCACCAGTTCATACAATCAGTTAATCAAAAAGGGGGGATTTTATCTCCCCTTTTATTTTTCCGTATTCATGGCGTTGAATGTGTGGAATACATCCCCATATACTGGTTACATGTTAATGGTTGTGTGAAGCACAGTCGCATGACCAGCTTACCTGGCGGACACTAAACTAAGAGAGAGCTCTATGAATCCTGAGCGTTCTGAACGCATTGAAATCCCCGTATTGCCATTGCGCGATGTGGTGGTTTATCCGCACATGGTCATCCCCTTATTTGTAGGGCGGGAAAAATCTATCCGTTGTCTGGAAGCGGCCATGGATCATGATAAAAAAATCATGCTGGTCGCGCAGAAAGATGCTTCAACGGATGAGCCGGGTGTAAACGATCTTTTCACCGTCGGGACCGTGGCCTCTATTTTACAAATGCTGAAGCTGCCTGACGGTACGGTTAAAGTACTGGTCGAAGGGTTGCAGCGTGCGCGTATTTCTACGCTCTCTGATAACGGCGAACACTTCTCCGCGAAAGCTGAGTACCTTGAGTCGCCGGCCATTGAAGAGCGTGAGCAGGAAGTACTGGTACGCACAGCGATTGGTCAGTTTGAAGGCTATATCAAACTGAACAAGAAAATCCCACCAGAAGTGCTGACGTCGCTGAACAGCATCGACGATCCTGCACGCCTGGCTGATACCATCGCGGCCCACATGCCGTTGAAGCTGGCAGATAAACAGTCTGTTCTGGAGATGTCTGACATCAACGAGCGCCTGGAATATCTGATGGCGATGATGGAGTCAGAAATCGATCTGTTGCAGGTTGAGAAGCGCATTCGCAACCGCGTGAAAAAGCAGATGGAGAAATCCCAGCGTGAGTACTATCTGAACGAGCAAATGAAAGCTATTCAGAAAGAACTCGGCGAGATGGACGAAGTTCCTGACGAAAACGAAGCGTTGAAGCGTAAGATCGACGCAGCGAAAATGCCGAAAGAGGCCAAAGAGAAAACCGAAGCCGAACTGCAGAAGCTGAAAATGATGTCGCCGATGTCAGCTGAAGCCACCGTGGTTCGCGGTTATATCGACTGGATGGTGCAGGTGCCGTGGAATACGCGCAGCAAGGTCAAAAAAGACCTTCGCCAGGCGCAGGAAATCCTCGATACCGACCATTATGGCCTCGAGCGCGTCAAAGACCGTATTCTTGAGTACCTCGCGGTTCAAAGCCGTGTGAACAAGCTGAAAGGGCCAATCCTGTGCCTGGTAGGGCCTCCTGGTGTGGGTAAAACCTCTCTGGGTCAGTCCATTGCTCAAGCGACCGGGCGTAAATACGTTCGTATGGCGCTGGGCGGCGTGCGTGACGAAGCGGAAATCCGCGGTCACCGTCGTACTTACATCGGCTCTATGCCGGGTAAACTGATCCAGAAAATGGCGAAAGTGGGCGTTAAAAACCCGCTGTTCCTGCTCGATGAAATCGACAAAATGTCTTCGGACATGCGCGGTGACCCGGCCTCTGCTCTGCTGGAAGTACTTGATCCAGAACAGAACGTGGCGTTCAGCGATCACTACCTGGAAGTGGATTACGATCTCAGCGACGTGATGTTCGTGGCGACCTCGAACTCCATGAACATTCCAGCGCCGCTGCTGGACCGTATGGAAGTGATCCGTCTGTCCGGTTATACCGAAGACGAGAAGCTGAACATCGCGAAACGTCACCTGCTGCCGAAGCAGATTGAACGTAATGCGCTGAAAAAAGGCGAGCTGACGGTTGATGACAGTGCGATTGTTGGCATCATTCGTTACTACACCCGTGAAGCGGGCGTCCGTAGCCTGGAACGTGAAATCTCGAAGCTGTGCCGTAAAGCGGTTAAACAGCTGCTGCTGGATAAAGATCTGAAGCACATCGAGATTAACGGCGACAACCTGCATGATTTCCTCGGCATTCAGCGCTTCGACTACGGTCGCGCCGATGAAGAAAACCGCGTGGGTCAGGTTACCGGTCTGGCGTGGACAGAGGTGGGCGGCGACCTGCTGACCATTGAAACCGCCTGTGTACCGGGTAAAGGCAAGCTGACTTATACCGGTTCTCTGGGTGAAGTCATGCAGGAGTCCATTCAGGCAGCGCTGACCGTGGTACGTGCGCGCGCAGAAAAACTGGGTATCAACCCAGATTTCTACGAAAAACGCGACATTCACGTTCACGTACCGGAAGGGGCGACGCCGAAAGACGGTCCAAGTGCGGGTATCGCGATGTGTACCGCGCTGGTTTCCTGTTTGACCGGTAACCCGGTGCGTGCAGACGTGGCGATGACAGGGGAAATTACCCTGCGTGGCCTGGTGCTGCCAATCGGCGGTCTGAAGGAAAAACTGCTCGCGGCGCACCGTGGTGGTATTAAGACTGTTCTGATTCCTGATGAGAACAAACGCGATCTGGAAGAGATTCCAGACAACGTTCTGGCCGATCTGGAGATTCATCCGGTTAAGCGCATTGAGGAAGTTCTGGCGCTGGCGCTGCAAAATGAGCCGTCTGGCATGCAGGTTGTAAGCGCAAAATAGTGACCTCGCGCAAAGAGCGTTAATAAATATAAGGCTGGCAAGCGTAAACTGACTTGCCAGCCTTTTTTTGTCTCGCTAATTTAGACGGCTGGCAGGTGTGTCTAAGACGACGGGTGTTGTAAGGGCATGGGAGTCCTGATATAACTGCTCCGCGATTGCACCGCGAAGGACTCCGGTGCGATATAAATAATAAAGAGAGGAAGAGAACAGTGAATAAATCTCAACTGATTGACAAGATTGCTGCTGGCGCGGATATCTCCAAAGCTGCAGCTGGACGTGCGTTAGATGCTTTAATTGCTTCTGTTACTGAATCTCTGCAAGCCGGGGATGATGTTGCACTGGTAGGTTTTGGTACCTTTGCTGTTAAAGAGCGTGCTGCCCGTACTGGCCGTAACCCTCAAACTGGTAAAGAGATCACTATCGCCGCTGCTAAAGTACCAGCGTTCCGTGCAGGTAAAGCACTGAAAGACGCGGTAAACTGATCGCTTTCCCTCGTAGGGAATGTGGCACAGTACAAGGGCGCATCATCTGATGTGCCTTTTTTTATGGCTTATTGTGTACTTTTAAGCGTTTATATTCGGTGTCATGCTGACAAGCGCCCCGGTTTCTTGTCAAAATAGCGGCCACACGTGCTATGCTGCACGAGGTATTTGTCACCTACAGCGGAGTGTTGTTACACCATGATGGACAATTTACGCACGGCAGCCAACAGCGTCGTGATCAAAGTCATTTTCGGTCTCATTATCGTGTCGTTCATTTTGACCGGCGTGAGTGGTTACCTGATCGGCGGTAACAATAATTTTGCCGCGAAAGTGAATGGCCAGGAAATTGGCCGCGCCCAGTTTGAAAATGCCGTTGCTAGCGAGCGTAACCGCATGCAGCAGCAGCTTGGCGACCAGTACTCAGAGCTGGCAGCCAACGAAAACTACATCAAATCTATGCGCCAGCAGGTGCTGAATCGCCTGATTGACGAATCGCTGCTTGACCAGTATTCGAAGACATTAGGCCTTGGCATCAGCGATGAGCAGGTGCGCAAAGCGATTTTCGCTACCCCGGCGTTCCAGACCGACGGCAAATTTGATAACACCCGCTACAACGCGCTGGTGGGTCAGATGGGCATGACGGCCGATCAATACGCGCAGGCGCTGCGTAACCAGCTAACTACTCAGCAGCTGATTAACGCCGTGGCGGGTACTGACTTCATGCTGCCAGGTGAAACCGATCAACTGGCTGAACTGGTTGCTCAGCAGCGTCTGGTTCGCGAAGCCACTATCGACGTGAATGCACTGGCGGCGAAACAGCAGGTTTCTGACCAGGAAGTGGCGAGCTACTATGAGCAGAACAAGAGCCAGTTTGTCGCACCGGAACAGTTCCGCGTGAGCTATATCAAGCTGGACGCGACCTCCATGAGCGAGCCTGTCACTGACGACGAAATCCAGTCCTACTACGATCAGCATCAGGATCAGTTCACTCAGCCGCAGCGCGAGCGCTTCAGCGTGATTCAGACCAAAACCGAAGCCGATGCGAAAGCGGTTCTGGATGCGCTGAACAAGGGCGCTGATTTTGCCACGCTGGCGAAAGAGAAATCTGCCGACATCATCTCTGCGCGTAACGGCGGTGACATGGGTTGGCTGGAAGCGTCTACTACGCCTGATGAACTGAAAAATGCCGGTCTGAAAGAGAAAGGCCAGCTGTCAGGCGTTATCAAATCTTCCGTGGGCTTCCTGGTCGCGCGCCTGGATGACGTTCAGGCTGCCGTAGTGAAACCGCTGGCAGACGTACGTAGCGACATCGCAGACAAAGTGAAGCAGGAAAAATCTCTCGACGCTTACTATGCACTGCAGCAGAAGGTGAGCGATGCGGCGAGCAACGACAACGACTCTCTGGCAGGCGCAGAGCAGGCGGCTGGCGTGAAAGCAGTTGAGACCGGTTGGTTTGACCGTAACAGCCTGCCAGCAGAGCTGAACTTCAAGCCGGTATCCGACGCTATCTTTAACGGCGGTCTGGTTGGTGAGAACGGCATGCCGGGCAGCAACTCTGACATTATCACCGTTGACGGTGACCGTGCCTTCGTTATTCGCGTGAGCGAGCACAAAGCTGAAGCGGTGAAACCACTGGCCGACGTGAAAGCACAGGTGACCGACATCGTTAAGCACAGCAAAGCAGAACAGCAGGCCAAACTGGATGCTGAAAAACTGCTTGTCGCGCTGAAAGACGGTAAGGGCGACGACGCGATGAAAGCGGCGGGTCTGACCTTTAGCGCCAGCAAAACTCTGAGCCGTGCCGGTCAGGATCCGCTGAGTCAGGCTGCCTTCGCGCTGCCGCTGCCGCAGAAAGACAAACCAAGCTACGGTATCGGCAACGATATGCAGGGCAACGTGGTTCTGCTGGCGCTGGACGAAGTGAAAGCGGGCGAAATGCCGGAAGCGCAGAAGAAAGCGATGGTTCAGGGCATTACCCAGAATAACGCGCAAATCGCCTTCGAAGCGATGATGAACAACCTGCGTAAATCCGCGAAGATTAAGCTCGGCGATATCATCGACCAGCAGCAATAATCGGAATTCGCTTCGCATATTTTTGTAATGCGATGAACAAATCAAAGGCCGCTTTCGCGGCCTTTTCCACATTTGAAATCTGCCTTTTGAACCGTGGCGCGCTAACCGTTATGGTGCTTTCGCTATCAATCAACAAGGAGAAATCAATATGAAACGTGGAATCAAAATGTCTGTTATGGCGGCAGTATTGGCGTGTGTGGGAATGAGCTTTAGCGTTCAGGCGGCACAGCCAGCGTCTGCGAAAACGCAGGCAACGCAGGTAAAAGCCAGCGCAGATGTCGCAGAGCAGACGAAAGCCGTGCCTGCGGGTAAAACGGCGGAAGATGAAGGCACCAGGGTCAGCATCAATACCGCTTCGGCCGAAGCGCTGGCGCAGGCAATGAACGGCGTGGGTTTGAAAAAAGCACAGGCTATTGTCAGCTATCGCGAAGAGTACGGCCCGTTCAAAACGGTGGACGATCTCAAACAGGTTCCGGGCATGGGTAGTTCACTCGTTGAGCGTAATCTGGCCCACCTCACGCTTTAAATTGCACAAGGTGTTTGCACTCGTCTGAAAATTTGCCAGACTAAAGAGGTCATACCAGTGGTGTGACCTCTGACTCTATGTATAAAACAAAATAATAAGGCTATGGCGCTATGCAGACACAAATCAAAGTTCGCGGTTATCACCTGGACGTGTATCAGCACGTTAACAACGCCCGTTATCTGGAGTTTCTCGAAGAGGCCCGCTGGGATGGGCTGGAGAGCAGCGCGGGGTTCCAGTGGATGAGCGCGCACCACATTGCCTTTGTGGTGGTGAACATCAATATTAACTACCGTCGCCCGGCGGTGCTGGGCGACCTGCTAACGGTGACCAGCAAGGTACAACAACTGAATGGGAAAAGCGGTGTGTTAAGTCAGGTGGTAACGCTGGAGCCTGAAGGACAGGTGGTTGCCGACGCGCTGATTACCTTTGTCTGTATCGACCTGAAAACGCAGAAGGCGCTGGCGCTGGAAGGAGAGTTGCGGGAGCATCTGGAAGCGATGGTTGAGTAATATGCTTGTCCCGGGGCGGCGTAAACGTCAGGCCCGGGACGGTAGCCCGGGTGAGCGCAAGCGACCCCGGGAATAACGCCAGACCTATTTCAGACCGGTCTTCTGCTTCATTGCTGCCATCACCCCTGGCTTATCCGCCAGATAATGATTGAGCCCGTTGGCGCGTAGATTACAGGCCGCGCAGTGGCCGCAGCCATTACCTTTGATACCGTTGTAGCAGGTGAGCGTCTCGGTGCGTACCAGTTCTAGTTTGTCCCAGTAGTCAGCCAGTGCCCAGGTCTGGGCTTTGTCGAGCCACATCAGCGGCGTTTCAAAGCGAATGTCTTTTGCCATGCCCAGGCTGACCGCATGGTTCAGCGCCTTCACGAACTCATCGCGACAGTCCGGATAACCGGAGAAGTCGGTTTCACAGACGCCGGTAATGACGGCTTCCGCTTTTACCTGATAGGCATAAATAGCCGCCAGCGTCAGGAACAGAATATTGCGCCCCGGTACGAAGGTATTTGGAATGCCGTCGGCATCCGGTTCGTAGTCCGGTACGGGGATGCTGTCGCGAGTCAGGCTGCTGACCGCCAGTTCATTGAGCAGGGTGACGTCCAGCACTTTATGCGCGCGAGCGCCCAAGGTCAGCGCCAGTTCACGGGCAACGTCAATTTCAGCGCGATGGCGTTGGCCATAATCAAACGTGACGCAGTGAACTTCATCATATTGATGCAGCGCCTGCACCAGGCATGTTGTGGAATCTTGTCCACCGCTAAAGACGACAACGGCACGTTTCATGGCTTTTCCTGTCTGTGATTCTAAAAGCCGCTATGGTAACGCCTGCGGCGCGTGGCGACCAGCTTCTTCACCGCGTGGTCGGAGGCAACCAGGCGGCGGAAAAATCAAACCAGCCGCGCGCGTTCAGACGAATGCCGTTAACCCCCGGTGGCGCGCTGACCTGGTATTGATAGTTAAACAACGGTGTCAGCATGGCTTCACTCATCAGGCGGGTAAAAATAGTCTTCAGGGCGGCGACGCGCTGAGTATCATCCGGCAGCGATTGCGCTTCATCCAGCGCCAGGCGAACGCGATGGGACTGTTGCTCGGTAAACAGCGCGGGCCATAGCGCATCACAGCGAAGCCACTGCTCCAGCGCGTATTCCGGCATCTCGCCAATCAGGCGGTCGCCCATAAACAGATCTGCCTGCGGCAGGTCCGGGCAACCGGTCCAGCTTTTTGCATCATAAAAAATCACCGTCAGCTCGCAGCCAAGACGAGCCAGCGCGGTTTTGAGCTCTTCGGCCATGGTGTGCAGTTCCACCGGTAGATGATAGAGAAGCGTCAGATGGGACGGCAGGGCAACGTCGGGCGGTTCTTTTGGCAGTGGGATGTCCCAGCCGGGCAGCATCTCTTGACTTGGAGTAATGAGGTTTTCTCCCAGCGGCAGGCTTTGCAACAGACCAGAGCGGTGAATCAGCGCAATGACCCGCTGCGCCTGGGCAGCGCTCAGGCGTGGGCTCTGACGCAGCGCCAGATAGCAGAATCCCAGGCTGATACTGTGGCTCACCAGGCGAAGCTCGCCAAGCTCCTCGGGTTTGCCGATAGCGATTTGCACCGGATGCTGGCAACTGGTGCCGAGCCCCTGCTCAAAAAGCTGCGGTGTGATCCAGTATTCAATGGCTTGCAGCAATGGATGGCTATGATGGTATTGATGGTGACTTTCAATACGCACCAGTTCCGGCTCAAAAATTTTCAGCATAAACGGACCGGTTCCCTGTGACGGTTTGTCCGGGTGCGCCAGCACGCTACAGTAGCTCGCCAGCCGGTGCGGTAGCCAATAGTCCGGGTGATGGAGCGTAAAGGTCAGGCACTGTGGATGCGTTTGGGTAATCACTTTTACGCTGGAAAAGAGCTTCGCCAGTTCGGGCAATTCCAGCAGCATCAATAATCGTCGGCGAAGCTGCTCGGTTTCAACGGCATCGCCGTTGTGCCAGTGCAGGGTCGAGCGGATATAGAACTGCCAGCACAGCCCATCGTCGGACACGGACCAGTGGTGTGCCAGGTCGCCCTGCGGCTGTGAAGCCTCGTGGTTGAAGCGGGTCAGGCCGGAGTATATCTGCCCGGCAAGGTGCTGCTCCGCGCGTCCGGCCAGAAAACCGGGGTGTAGCGGCTCAAGCGGCCGGTAGTAGGGAATACGCAGCGTTGGTGTATTGTTTTGCCACTGGCCGCCGAGAAACGGATGCAGCAGCGCCCGTAGCTCAACCGGGGCAATCTGCGCCAGCTCCAGCGCGTTGTGCTGTTCGCCGCGGTTCAGCGCTGTTTCCATCATTTCATTACGCAGCGTTTCCGGCGCGGTATGGAACTGCAACCGTCCGCGCTTGCCGCGTCCGGACTGCGCCTGCCAGCTCAGCCAGCCTGCCGCTTGTGCCTGACGCAGCAGGGTGCGCACGTGGCGCTCGCTGCAAAAACAGCGGGCAGCCAGTTCGGCGATAGTGACTTGCTGATCTTCCCCCTGCGACGGTAGCCACAGTCGCTGGAACTGATTTAAACGATTTAACTGGCGCATAGAAACCCGGAACAATAAATATCAACTATTCAGTATTACTTCCGTATATCCCAGCAGATACTACGTGGCAAGAGAGCGCGATCACAGGCGGGATAAAAGATGGCAAGACTGGCAGCATTTGATATGGATGGCACCCTTTTGATGCCAGACCATCGTTTAGGCGAGAGAACCGTGGCGGTGCTGAAGCGCCTGCGCGAGCGGAACATCACGCTGACCTTTGCCACCGGCCGCCACGTGCTGGAAATGCGTCCGCTGGTGGAGAAGCTGTCGCTGAATGCCTTCCTGATAACCGGCAACGGTACGCGTATTCATACCCAGCAGGGTGAAGTGCTGCACCGTAGCGATCTCGCACCGGAAGTGGCGGAAGAGGTGCTGCATACCCACTGGGATACGCAGGCCAGCATGCATGTCTTTAACGATAGCGGCTGGTTTACCGGTCGTGAAATTCCGGAAATGCTCAAGGCGCACGTCTATAGCGGTTTCCGCTATCAGCTTCGTAACCTGCGCATGATGCCAGCGCATCAGGTGACAAAGATCTGCTTCTGCGGGGATCACGACGATCTCTGCCGCCTGCGAATTCAGCTAGTCGAAGCGTTCGATAAGCGAGCCGATATCTGCTTCTCCGCCGTCGACTGTCTGGAAGTCCTGCCGCTTGGCAGTAATAAAGGCGCGGCGCTGTCGGTGCTGAGCCGTCATCTGGGCGTGGGCATGGACGAGTGCATGGCTTTTGGCGATGCGATGAATGACCGTGAAATGCTGGGGCTTGTCGGGCGTGGCGTGATCATGGGTAATGCGATGGGGCAGCTTAAAGCGGCGCTTCCCCATCTGCCGATTATCGGAAACTGCAAAAATCAGGCGGTTTCCCACTATTTAACTCATTGGCTGGACACACCTAATCTTCCTTATTCCCCCGAATAGAGAGACCTTCCAGCAAGCCAGGCTCAGTTGATGCCTGGCTTTTTTTATTTCCCGAGCAGGGTATTGATAGCCTGCTGCCACGGCGCGGTGTCGCCGATATTCTTCGCCACCCATTCAGGGTTGTAGTAGGTATCCAGGTAGCGCTCGCCGCTGTCGCACAGCAGCGTCACGATGGAGCCGGTTTTTCCTTCATCGCGCATCTGAGCGGCTAACTGCAACGCGCCCCACATATTCGTCCCGGTAGAGGCGCCAACCTTACGGCCAAGCTGCGTTTCCAGCCACTGAGCGGTGGCGACGCTTGCGGCATCCGGTACGCGCAGCATGTTATCTACCACGTCAGGGATAAATGACGGCTCGACGCGCGGGCGACCAATGCCTTCAATTTTGCTGCCGACGCTCCCGCGAAGATTCACATCGCGGTGCTGCCAGTAGTCCATAAACACCGAGTTTTCCGGGTCCACGACCATCAGCTGCGTTTCATAGCCCTGACAGCGAATATAGCGGCCAATGGTGGCAGACGTGCCGCCAGTGCCCGCGCTCATCACCACCCACGCCGGTACCGGGTTGGGCTCGTGAGACATCTGGCGGAAAATGCTGTCGGCAATATTGTTGTTGCCGCGCCAATCGGTGGCCCGCTCAGCGTAGGTGAACTGATCCATATAATGGCCGTTCAGCTCGCGGGCCAGCGTTTCGGAAGCGGCGTAAATTTCACACGCGCTCTCAACGAAGTGGCAGCGGCCGCCGTAAAACTCAATCTGTTCTATCTTGCGTTTTGCCGTGCAGGACGGCATTACCGCAATAAACGGCAGGCCGAGCAGGCGAGCGAAGTAGGCTTCGGAAACCGCCGTTGAGCCAGATGATGACTCAATAATGGTGGTGCCTTCTTTGATCCAGCCGTTGCACAGGCCGTAAAGGAACAGCGAGCGCGCCAGACGATGCTTGAGGCTGCCGGTCGGGTGCGTGCTTTCATCTTTCAGATAGAGCTGAATACCGGGAAAGGCGGGCAGCGCCAGGCGGATTAAATGCGTGTCGGCACTGCGTTGGTAGTCGGCGTTAATTTCGCTGATGGCGTGTTTGACCCAGGTGCTATTCATCATTATTTTCCGTTTGTCATTTTGTGCCTAGCTTAGCGAAAAGTGCAGAAAAATTTGTTGCCATCTGACCTTTAAAATAGAATTAAGATAGAAAAATTTTCTCTCCGAGACCGAAATGTTAGATAAAATTGACCGAAAGCTCCTGGCCCTACTACAAAATGACTGCACGCTCTCTTTGCAGGCACTCGCGGATGCCGTTAATCTGACCACCACACCGTGCTGGAAACGGCTAAAACGTCTGGAAGACGACGGTGTTCTGCTTGGACGCGTCGCGCTACTGGATGCCGAAAAGCTTGGGCTTGGGTTAACGGCATTTGTGCTGATAAAGACCCAGCACCACAGCAGCGATTGGTACAGCCTTTTTGTGAGCGAAGTGACGCAAATGCCCGAAGTACTGGGCTTCTGGCGCATGGCCGGGGAGTATGACTACCTGATGCGCGTCCAGGTGGCGGACATGAAACGCTACGATGATTTTTATAAAAGCCTGGTGAACCGCGTCCCCGGACTGTCGGATGTCACCTCAAGCTTTGCGATGGAACAGATTAAATACACCACAGCTCTCCCCATCGAATAACACTTTCTCTGGGATTTTCTCTTTGCCCTTCAGGTTGCCAGGGCGGCAGCACAGGACGAAGAGAATCGACGTTCAGGATTTTATCGCGTGCGATTATTTGCTCAATTAAGTTGGTACTTCCGCCGGGAATGGCGGCGCTATCTCGGCGCTGTTTCCCTGCTGATTATCATCGCCATACTGCAGCTTATCCCGCCCAAGGTGGTGGGGATTGTGGTGGATGGCGTGTCACAACACCACTTCAGCGCTGGGAAAGTGATGATGTGGATTGGCACCATGGTACTGATTGCCGTGGTGGTCTACCTGCTGCGCTACGTCTGGCGCGTGCTGCTGTTTGGCGCTTCCTACCAGCTTGCCGTTGAACTGCGTGAAGATTTCTATCACCAGCTTAGCCGTCAGCATCCGGAGTTTTACCTGCGTCACCGTACCGGCGACCTGATGGCGCGCGCCACCAATGACGTCGACCGGGTGGTGTTTGCCGCCGGGGAAGGAGTGTTGACGCTGGTGGACTCGCTCGTCATGGGCTGTGCGGTGCTGATTGTGATGTCCACGCAGCTAAGCTGGCAGTTGACCCTGCTGGCGCTGGTGCCAATGCCGATTATGGCGCTGGTTATCCATCGCTACGGTAACCTGCTGCACGAACGTTTCAAGGTGGCGCAGGCGGCGTTCTCCAGCCTTAACGATCGTACTCAGGAGAGCCTGACCAGCATCCGCATGATCAAAGCGTTTGGTCTGGAAGATAGGCAGTCCGCGCAGTTTGCCGCCGATGCGGCAGACACCGGGGTGAAGAATATGCGCGTAGCGCGCATTGACGCGCGCTTTGACCCCACCATCTATATCGCCATCGGGATGGCAAACCTGCTGGCGATTGCTGGCGGCAGTTGGATGGTGATGCAGGGCGAACTCACGCTCGGCGAACTGACCAGCTTTATGATGTACCTCGGCCTGATGATCTGGCCCATGCTCGCGCTGGCCTGGATGTTCAATATCGTGGAACGCGGCAGTGCCGCCTATAGCCGTATTCGCACGCTGCTGGCGGAAGCGCCGGTGGTGGATGACGGCACTCAGACGGTGCCTGAAGGCCGCGGAACGCTGGCGCTGGCGATTGAGCGCTTTAGCTATCCGCAAACCGATAAGCCGACGCTGTGTGATGTCAACGTGACTCTTAAACCGGGCCATATGCTCGGTATCTGCGGGCCAACGGGCTCGGGGAAATCGACCATTCTGTCGCTCATACAGCGCCATTTTGACGTGGATGAAGGTGAAATCCGCTTCCATGATATTCCTTTGCGCCAATTGCAACTCGATGCCTGGCGTAGCCGCCTGGCGGTGGTGAGCCAGACGCCGTTCCTCTTTTCCGACACGGTGGCCAGCAATATCGCGCTGGGCAACCCGAGCGCCACGCAGGAAGAGATTGAGCATGCGGCGCGTCTTGCCTGCGTGCATGAAGATATTCTGCGTTTGCCGCAGGGTTACGACACTGAAGTGGGTGAGCGCGGTGTGATGCTCTCTGGCGGGCAGAAACAGCGTATCTCTATTGCGCGCGCGCTGCTGCTGGAGGCAGAAATATTGATCCTCGACGATGCATTGTCGGCGGTCGATGGCCGCACGGAGCACCAGATCCTGCATAACCTGCGTCAGTGGGGAGAGGGGCGCACGGTCATCATTAGCGCTCATCGCCTTTCGGCACTCTCGGATGCCAGTGAAATTATTGTTATGCAACATGGGCATATCGCCCAGCGCGGTCGGCATGAACAGCTGGCAGCAGAACAGGGCTGGTATCGCGATATGCACCGTTATCAACAGCTTGAGGCCGCGTTGAACGACGTACCGGAAGAAGACAAATCGGAGGTGACAGATGCGTAGTTTCGGGCAACTGTGGCCTACCCTGAAGCGACTGCTGGCCTACGGCTCGCCGTGGCGTAAACCGCTGTCGATTGCGGTGGTGATGCTGTGGGTCGCCGCCGCCGCGGAGGTGAGCGGGCCGCTGCTGATTAGCTACTTTATTGACAACATGGTGGCGAAAAACAGCCTGCCGCTGGGTACGGTTGCCGGGCTGGCCGCGGCTTATGTTGGCCTGCAACTGCTGGCCGCCTCGCTGCACTACAGCCAGTCGCTGCTGTTTAACCGCGCGGCGGTCGGCGTGGTGCAACAGCTACGAAGCGATGTGATGGATGCTGCGCTGCGCCAGCCGCTGAGCGAGTTTGATACTCAGCCGGTTGGGCAGCTTATCTCTCGCGTGACCAACGACACCGAAGTGATCCGCGACCTGTACGTCACGGTGGTGGCGACGGTGCTGCGCAGCGCCGCGCTTATCGGGGCGATGCTGGTGGCGATGTTCAGCCTTAACTGGCGCATGGCGCTGGTGGCGATGGCTATCTTCCCGGCGGTGATGATCGTGATGGTGATTTATCAGCGCTACAGCACGCCAATCGTGCGGCGCGTTCGTGCTTATCTGGCGGATATCAACGATGGCTTCAACGAAGTTATCAACGGCATGAGCGTGATTCAGCAGTTCCGTCAGCAGGTACGCTTTGGTGAACGTATTGGTGAAGTGAGCCGCTCGCACTATCTGGCGCGTATGCAGACGCTGCGTCTGGACGGTTTCTTGCTGCGCCCGCTACTGAGCTTGTTCTCCACGCTGGTGCTGTGCGGCCTGCTGATGCTGTTTGGCTTTAGCTCGCAGGGGACGATTGAAGTCGGGGTGCTGTACGCCTTTATTAGCTATCTGGGTCGCCTTAACGAGCCGCTGATCGAACTGACGACCCAGCAGTCGATGCTGCAACAGGCGGTCGTCGCCGGCGAGCGCGTCTTTGAACTGATGGATCGCCCGCGTCAGCAGTACGGGCACGATCTTGCGCCGCTGGAGCGTGGGGATATCGATATCGATGATGTCTCCTTTGCTTATCGTGACAACAAACTGGTGCTGCAAAACATTTCGCTATCTATTCCGGCGCGGAGCTTTGTGGCGCTGGTCGGGCACACCGGCAGCGGCAAGAGTACGCTCGCCAGCCTGTTGATGGGCTACTATCCCCCTGACTCAGGCGAAATCCGCCTTGGCGGCCGCCCGCTTCAGAGTCTGAGTCATCAGGTGCTGCGACAGGGCATCGCCGTGGTGCAACAAGATCCCGTCGTGCTGGCCGACTCTTTCTTCGCGAACGTCACGCTGGGGCGTGATATCAGCGAGGCGCAGGTCTGGCAGGTACTGGAAACGGTGCAGCTGGCGGAGCTGGCGCGAGGCATGAGTGACGGTATCTATACGCATCTGGGCGAGCAGGGTAACAACCTGTCCGTCGGGCAGAAGCAGCTGCTGGCGCTGGCCCGCGTACTGGTGGAGACCCCGCAGGTGCTGATTCTGGATGAGGCGACCGCCAATATTGACTCCGGCACCGAACGCGCCATACAGCACGCGCTGGCTGCGGTACGCCAGCACACCACGCTGGTGGTTATTGCCCACCGTCTGTCGACCATTGTAGAGGCAGATACCATTATGGTGCTTCACCGTGGACAGGCTGTGGAGCAGGGTAATCACCAGCAACTGCTTGAAGCCAAAGGACGATACTGGCAGATGTATCAGCTACAGTTGGCCGGTGAAGAGCTGGCTGCCAGCGCCCAGGATGATGCACTGACCGCGTAATGCACCACCGTCAGGCATTTTTCTAACAGATTGCCGTTGTGACACGCATCATGCACCCGCATGGTGCGTTTTTCTTTTTACTCCCCCGATTTCGCCGCCATAAACCCTGATGTTCTCCAATAACCCGCGCTGTTTTCATTTCTGGCATGACCCTTGCTTTATCTATTACGTGTTCGCAGCCATTACCGAATTCTGACTGGAGGGGATCTATGAAGCTGGTTACCGTGGTAATCAAACCATTCAAACTTGAAGACGTTCGCGAAGCGCTGTCTTCCATTGGCATTCAGGGCTTAACGGTGACAGAAGTGAAAGGCTTCGGTCGTCAGAAGGGTCATGCAGAGCTTTATCGTGGTGCGGAATACAGCGTCAACTTCCTGCCGAAAGTAAAGATTGATGTGGCTATCGCCGATGATCAGCTTGATGAAGTCGTCGATGTGATTAGCAAAGCCGCTTACACCGGAAAAATTGGCGACGGTAAGATTTTTGTCGCCGAACTGCAGCGCGTAATCCGTATTCGTACCGGCGAAGCCGACGAAGCGGCGCTGTAATTCCCAGCCAGCACAGTGATAGGGATCGAGATGATGAAAAAAACAATGGTAAAAACGGGGTTGAGCGCGCTGGCGCTGTTGCCGGGTCTGGCAATGGCGGCACCGGCGGTGGTGGATAAAGCCGATAACGCCTTTATGATGCTGTGTACCGCGCTGGTGCTGTTTATGACCATCCCGGGGATTGCGCTGTTCTACGGCGGACTGATCCGCGGCAAGAACGTGCTCTCTATGCTGACGCAGGTGGCGGTGACCTTCGCCGTTGTCTGTGTGCTGTGGGTCGTTTACGGCTACTCGCTGGCTTTCGGTACCGGCGGCAGCTTCTTCGGCAGCTTCGACTGGGTGATGCTGAAAAATATTAAGATTACGGATCTGATGGGCTCGTTCTATCAGTATATCCACGTGGCGTTCCAGGGCTCCTTCGCCTGTATCACCGTGGGGTTGATTGTCGGCGCGCTGGCGGAGCGTATTCGCTTCTCAGCAGTGCTCATTTTCGTGGTGATTTGGCTGACCCTCTCCTATGTGCCGATTGCGCACATGGTCTGGGGCGGCGGTCTGCTGGCAAGCCATGGTGCGCTCGACTTTGCGGGCGGTACGGTAGTGCATATTAACGCTGCGGTGGCAGGTCTGGTCGGTGCTTACCTGATTGGCAAACGCGTGGGCTTCGGCAAAGAAGCGTTCAAGCCGCACAACCTGCCGATGGTGTTTATCGGTACTGCGATCCTCTACTTTGGCTGGTTTGGCTTCAACGCCGGTTCCGCGAGTGCGGCCAACGAAATTGCCGGTCTGGCCTTCGTCAACACCGTCGTCGCCACCGCTGCGGCTATTCTTGGCTGGGTATTCGGTGAGTGGGCGCTGCGCGGCAAGCCTTCTCTGCTGGGCGCCTGTTCCGGTGCGATTGCAGGCCTGGTCGGTATCACCCCAGCGTGCGGTTACATCGGTGTCGGCGGCGCGTTGATTCTGGGTATCGTCGTAGGTCTGGCGGGTCTGTGGGGTGTCACCTCCCTGAAACGCTGGCTGCGTGTGGATGACCCATGTGACGTGTTCGGTGTTCACGGCGTGTGCGGCATTATCGGCTGTATCCTGACCGGTATCTTTGCTTCTACCACGCTTGGCGGTGTCGGCTATGCGGAGGGCGTAACCATGAGCCACCAGGTTCTGGTACAGCTTGAAAGTATCGCTATCACCATCGTCTGGTCCGGCGTCGTGGCCTTCATCGGCTACAAAGTGGCAGATTTGACCGTCGGTCTGCGCGTACCGGAAGACCAGGAACGCGAAGGTCTGGACGTGAACAGCCACGGCGAGAACGCCTACAACGCCTAATCCAGGTAGCCCGGGCGAGGCGGTCACGCCGACCCCGGGAAGGCATCAGAAGTTGAAAAAATTACTCTGACTGTTATTTAACCCGCCTGCGTGCGGGTTTGTTATTTATGCGGCATTGCCAATGTTTTTTGTGATATCCATCACGCTATAGGATGGCGTGGTGTCTGTAAAACATTACGAACCGTAAGTAATTACATACGTCTCAGTAAAAGCATTTTACTTAAAACAACTGTTTATCTTTTTCGCCGCAGAGTATTCTTCCACCCCGTCGATTTCATCGGCGGAGATTTGCGGGCAAACTCAGCGTTACCCGCGCCAGGATGGCACAACAATTCAAGGAACGTTTTGAATGCATACCAGCACATTATTTATCGATGGTCACAAAGCCCGCGTTAAATACGACCCCATTATTGAAATGTTTCGCGGCGAGTTTCTGAACACCGACCGCCGAGCGACGTTTATCGCCGGAGATGCGAAAGAGCTGACGATTGCCGCCCGCGATGCATTCGACTGCTACTGCAGCCACTGCCGTGCAACTGGCGTTAAGCCGTTCGACAAGAAAAAACGCCTGCCGCGCATTAGCACGCTGCTGAGCCGTATCATCCATTAATCAAACGCTTACTTAACGTTACGCCCGCGCCTTTGCACGGGCGTGGCCTGTTAGTTGCGGTTACGCATCACCCCTTCCTGCACCGTCGAAGCCACCAGAACACCATCCTGCGTGTAGAACTCGCCGCGCACAAAGCCGCGCGCGCTGGAGGCGGAGGTACTTTCAACGCTATAGAGCAGCCATTCGTTCATATTAAACGGACGATGGAACCACATTGAGTGGTCAATGGTCGCAACCTGCATACCCGGCTCAAGGAAGCCTACACCGTGCGGCTGAAGGGCAACCGGCAGGAAGTTGAAGTCTGAAGCATAGCCCAGCAGATACTGATGAATATGCAGTGAATCCGATACGGTACCGTTGGCGCGCATCCACACCTGGCGGCGCGGTTCTGCAATATGGCCTTTTAGCGGGTTATGGAACTCTACCGGGCGAATTTCCAGCGGTTTATCGCAGAGAAACTTCTCTTTGGCCTGCGGTGGTAGCAGATGTGCCAGCGAGCGGGCGATGTCGGTTTCCGAGGGCAGGCCATCCGGAGATGGGGCGACTGGCATGGTTTTCTGATGCTCGTAACCGGATTCCGGTGCCTGGAAGGAGGCGGTCATATAGAAAATCGGCTTACCGTTCTGGATAGCCGCCACGCGGCGCGCGCTGAAGCTATTGCCATCGCGCAGCACCTCAACGTCATAAACGATAGGCTTCTGGCTGTCGCCAGGACGCAGGAAGTAGCTGTGGAAGGAGTGCACCAGTCGATCGGCAGGGACGGTCTCTTTTGCTGCATACAGCGCCTGGCCGACGACCTGGCCGCCAAAGACCTGACGCAGACCCAGGTCCTCACTCTGGCCGCGGAACAGCCCTTCTTCAATTCTTTCCAGATTTAACAACGTCAGCAGATTAGAAAGCGCTTGGCTCATTGATACCCTCTATATTTTACGGTCACAGCTGCAGGTGAATATTCTCATTATAACGTAGTTTCGCCAGTGGTCCGATGGGTTCAATTGTCTGAATAATGGGGCGTTTGTAGGCAATCATGTGAAAGATGTGCCACACTAAAGCGGTTACGTTTGTTAAAGCGTTGTCACTCAATTGAGAAATTTTGCTCAATATGGGTGAGCAATAAGGAGAATGCTAATGAAACTCGTGCCGATCTTAAGCGGTTTGGCGATTGCACTGGCCCTGGCGGGCTGTGCGAATACGCACCAGCAAAGTCAGAATCAGACACCAGCGCCAGAAGCAGCTGCGGCTACTCAGGCCATACAGGGGCCGAACGTTTCCGGTAACGTGTGGATCCGCCAGAAAGTGGCGCTGCCACCGGATGCCGTGCTGACCGTCACCCTGTCCGATGCCTCGCTGGCCGATGCACCATCGAAAGTCCTGTCACAAAAAGTGACGCGTACCGAAGGTAAACAGGCGCCGTTTAGCTTTGTGCTGCCGTATAACCCGGCAGATATCCAGCCAAATGCCCGTATCCTGTTGAGTGCGGCGGTGACCATCAACGATAAGCTGGTCTTTATTACCGATACCGTGCAAGAGGTTATCAACCATGGCGGCACCAAATCCGACCTGACGTTGGTGCCGGTACAGCAAACGCCGGTTCCGGTTCAGGACACCTCTCCAGTACAGGTTCCATAAATGCAAATGCCCTCCTTGTGAGGGCATTTTTTTGCGGCGATCCCGCGTAGTTTTGTAGGCCTGATAAGCGAAGCGCCATCAGGCAATTACGGCGCATATTGCCGGATGGCGGCGTTGCCTTATCCGGCCTACAGCGGCTAGTAGTTCCAGCGATACTTCTGCATATCAATCTGTCCGCTTCCCGAAACCTGCACCCCTTCAGAGAGCAGCGCCTGGCGCTGGCGCTGTAAATCCGGGCCGGTCAGTGAAATGACGCCGTGCCGGTTCACCACACGATGCCACGGCAGCGTGGAACCCTCCGGCAGTCGTTTCAGGACGCCGCCCACCTGGCGCGCAGCCCGTGGCGAGCCTGCCAGTCGAGCGATCTCGCCGTAAGTCGTGACGTAGCCTTCCGGAATGGAAGCTACGATTTGCCATACGCGTTGAGGGAAAGTGCCAAAATCGTCCATAGTGAGTTCCTGAAGACAGAACCTTCAGCATAATCAGCTCGATGGCCCCTGTGAAGGGCGGATTGCGCAAGAATCCAGCAGGCAGTAGCGGATGGCTTGCATTTGACTGCCTCAGCAGTGATAATGCGCCAGCGCGTTGGATAACAACGCTCTCAATGGGGGCCCTGTTGGTTCTCCCGCAACGCTACTCTGTTCACCAGGTCAGGTCCGGAAGGAAGCAGCCAGGGCAGATGACGCGTGTGCCGGGATGTAGCTGGCAGGGCCCCCACCCAATTCTGCTTCCGCAAAAAAATCTCCGTTCAGACTAAACTCATCCCTGAATTTATTGTGGTTATTCACCGATTTTCCTTTTCCGCATTCAATTAATATTCATCTGTCTGTAATAATACTGTCATTTATTTGTCATAAATTGGTTTTAAATTAACATTGGGTATTTATATTACTCATTGTGTTATAAATATATTTCTGGAATGTGCTGTTGGTTTCATGTATTAGTTATTACAGAAATAATACAAAAACCATTTTGGACAGCGTCGTTTCGCGGAATTTGTTAACACAAACCGTGTATGGACGATGCGTCTTTACCGGAAGGAGTTCACATGACAGTCGCAGTGCTCAACGTAAAAATTGATGAAACAGTAAAAGAGAGACTTCGCCACTTTGCCGAGGTCCATGGCCTGACTTTAGGCGCTGCGGCAGAAAAACTGCTGCTGCTCGGGTTTGCAGCGGAAGAAGAGGCGGGCGTTTGTGAAGATGACATCGATAGCCAGCATACGGAAGAAGATGTAGCTCCATTATCGCCTAAAGAAATCAAAGCGTTACGTAAAATCCTGAAGAAGAGAAAATGAAACAGCAAACGTCGATAGCGTGTAACTATAGTGAAGCCTGCGATCTGTTACGTTCAGGCTACGTGAAGCATGTTCTTCTCAACTGGAATGTTGGCAGCGATGAATTCTTTCGTATTGCCTCAGACTGGTGCGATACCGGTGCTAAGATTAAAAAAGAGGGAGAATCTTTCGTTATTTCCCTGAAAGGCTTTCCGACCCCTCCGCAGCACTAATATATTCTTTAGCAGCACTCTATTACTTTAAAGAATATAAATTTTCGGGCCGGTTATGTGATTGGGAATGTTCTTCCCCTGCGCGCGGTTAAATTATTTTCCGCATTTTATTTGCGCCATGCTGGCCTGCTAACGTTGCCCATATCGGCTGTAATGTCGAAAAAGCGCGGCGCAGGATTTCGTCGTCCAGCGTAAAGGGAATGCGTAAGTTACGCTCACCACTTCCTGCCAGACCAAATCGCGTTCCTACCCCAAGATGAATTGCGCTGGCCTCCGCCCGTGCGGCAAACCGAGTGGCCATCATTTCCGGCAGCTCAACCCAGAATGACAGCCCGCCTTCCGGCAGAACAAATTTCCACTGCGGAAAATATTCTCGCATCAGCGCCGCGCACATGTCGCGCCGTGCCGTCAGCAAACGCCGCCGTTCAGGGAGCAGATGATGTTCATTCTCCAGCAGCCAGCAGGTTGCCAACTGCTCCAGCAGCGGCGAGCCTAAATCGAGCGTATCGCGGGTCTGAATGAGCGCCGCGATGGTGCGCGATGACGCACGGATCCAGCCCAGACGCAGCCCACCCCAGAAGCTTTTTCCGGTTGAGCCCACGGTGACGATCGGCGCATCGCGATTAAACGCTGCCAGCGGCGGTGGTGGCGGGGCGTTGTACCATAAATCCACCATCGTTTCGTCGACCACGAGCGTGGTGCAGGTACGGGCCGAGAGGTCAGCGATGACTTGCCGCGTTGCGCTGTCCATGCACTGCCCGGTAGGATTTTGAAAATCGGGCATCAGATACGCCAGCCGCGGCGCGGTCTGGGCGATAATGGCCGCCAGACCGTCGGTGTCCCAGCCTTTATCAGGCATCGGTAAGGCCACCGGGCGGCAGGACGCCCCTTCAATGGCGGAAATAGCCAGCGGATAGGTGGGGGTTTCTACCACCACTCGATCGCCAGGCCCCGTAAGGTAACGCAGAATCAGTGCCAGCCCGCTGACCGCACCGTTAACTAACATGATCTCATCGGCATGCGTCGGCAACCCGCGCGCGCAGTAGCGCTGGGCAATGGCTTCACGCAGGGCGGGCAATCCATGCTGGTCATAGCCGGTATTGTTGAGATAGCCGGGTAGGGCCGCCAGCGCATGGCTGTAGGCCTGATGAATTTCCGCGCCCGCAGCCAGCGCGGCGGTGGACATATCCAGCGTCGGCGTTGTCGGCATACGTGGCGCGCGCTGATAGCCTTCGGCGCTGAGCATCACCGTTGAACCGCTGCCCTGTTTACTCTGCACGTAGCCTTCGTCGCGCAGCTGCGCGAGCGCACTGGCAATGGTGGTGCGGCTGACGCCCAGCGCGCTGGCAAATTCCCGTTCGCCCGGAAGACGGGTGCCCAGTGGCAACCGGCCATCCAGAATCAACAGCCGCAGCGCGTCGGTAAGCTGTCGCCATAGCGGCGTCGGGGAAGGGCCGTCCTGCCAGTGGCCCAGCAGGCGAACTAAAGATTGGGTGGCAGAACGTCGAAGCATCGGAGCAGTCCACTTTTTAAAAACTGGTCATTAATCATAATGCCATTTTTACCGATGATGGAAGCCTCTTTCGATAGGCCGAGGTGCCCATGCTACGCCGCCTGATTCAGCTTTACATTGGGTTAATACTCTACGGAGTATCGACCGCCGTTTATGTCCGCGCCAATCTCGGCGCCGATCCGTGGAACGTTTTCCACCTCGGCGTTTCCGGGCTGACGTCTCTTGATATTGGCATGGTGATGATTCTGACCGGCGCCGCCGTGCTGCTGCTATGGATACCGCTGCGCCAGCGACCGGGGCTTGGCACCATCAGCAACGTGATTGTGTTGGGGCTGGCGGCAGACGCCACGCTGTCTCTGATGCCGCCGCTGGAATCACTCTGGGTTCGCGGCGTGCTGCTGCTGCTGGCGGTGGTGCTAAACGGTATGGCGACCGGCATGTATATTGGCGCAGGCTTTGGCGCGGGGCCGCGAGATGGCTTAATGACCGGGATTCACGCCCGCACCGGTTGGCCTATTCGCCGTATTCGCACGACGATTGAACTCTCCGTGCTGGTCATCGGCATGCTGCTGGGCGGGACGTTTGGCGTCGGGACCGTGCTGTATGCACTGGCGATTGGCCCGCTGATTCAGATTTTCCTGCCGTGGTTCCAGATCCCTCGCGTGAGCCAGCACAGGACGGTAAAAGTGGAACAACCTTCCTGATTATTACGAAGCGCTCACAGCGGAATGTTTATTTTCCGGTTACACTGGTTTCACTATGCCAGGTAAGCCGAGAAGTATGAAAACCATTACGTTGTATGATGTGGCCAGCATGGCCGGCGTCTCCTACCAGACCGTGTCGCGGGTGATAAACCAGGCCGCGCACGTGTCGCCGCGTACCCGAGAAAAAGTGCAGGCGGCGATGCAGGCGCTGCACTACGTCCCCAATCGCGGCGCTCAGCAGCTGGCTGGGAAGGCCACGCGTACGCTGGGCTTACTCACTACCGACCTTGCGCTGCACGCTCCCTCGCAGATTGCCTCTGCGGTGAAGCGTCGCGCCGGGGAAGTCGGGTTTTCCGTGCTGATTTCAATGGTGGAAAGCCACGACCGCGAGGCCTGTTTTACCGCCTTGCAGGAGCTTCAGGCCCAGCGCGTTGAAGGGTTACTGGTTAACGTGCCGTTGGAGCGCGAGGATGCGCAGGCCCTGGCGGCGGCCTCGTCGGTACCAATGCTGTTTCTTGATGTTGGCCACGATGCGCAGGTGAATAGCCTGGTGTTCGATGCGCAACAGGGCGCGCGTCTTGGCGTGGAGCACCTGCTGGCGCTGGGGCATCAACATATTGCGCTGCTCGCCGGGCCACAACGTTCCGTCTCGGCGCGGGCGCGTCTGGCGGGCTGGCAGCAGGCGCTGAGCCTGGCCTCGGTGCAGCCTGCCTCCGTAGCCTATGGCGACTGGAGTGCGGCCTCTGGCTATGAAAAAGCCCATCTGCTATTGAGTGAAAAAACCCATCCGGATGCCCTATTGGTCGCCAACGATCAGATGGCGCTAGGCGTGCTGCGCGCTTGCGCGGAAAAAGGGATCCGCGTGCCGGGCCAGCTTTCAGTGGTTGGGTATGACGATACCACCGACAGCGCCTGGTTCACGCCGCCGCTCACGACGATTCGCCAGCAGTTCAAAGACGCCGGACGGATGAGCGTCGACTGGTTGATTGCGCAGGAGGGCCACGAGCCCGTCGCGCAAACCTGCCTGCAGGTAGAGCTGATAGCCCGCGGTTCTACCGCAGTGCGTCAGCCGGAAGAGTTGCAGGATGACGATCTCGCGCAATGCCTACAGGCGCTTGCGGCCAGGGTGGCCCGGCGATCGAATGATTTGTGATCTGACTCGCTTACTCTCGATCCGAACCTTTACCTCTAGCAAAGATCCGTGCACTCTCATGAAAAATTGTGAGCGCTTCGCAACGAGGTTTCCATGCCGCATCCTGCTTCTCTGACGCTGTCTGCATTACTCTCCCGACGTGATTGGGAAAACCCGCAACTTACCCAGTGGCACCGCCTGGCGGCCCACGCGCCGTTTAACAGCTGGCGCGAAGCTCAGGCGGCGCGGCAGGATAACGCCTCGGCTTCCCGACAGTCGCTGAATGGCAGCTGGCGCTTTAGCTTCTTTGCCGCACCTGAAGCGGTGCCGGAGACGTGGATTGAGCAGGATCTCCGCGATGCGGTCACTATGCCGGTACCGTCTAACTGGCAGATGCAGGGGGTTGATACGCCAATCTATACTAACGTGACCTATCCGATCCCGGTTACGCCGCCGCAGGTTCCGGCAGAAAACCCAACGGGCTGCTACTCACGAACCTTTACCGTCAACGCCGACTGGCTGGCCCAGGGGCAGACCCGGATTATTTTTGATGGCGTGAACTCGGCCTTCCATCTGTGGTGCAATGGGCAGTGGGTGGGCTACTCTCAGGATAGCCGCCTGCCCGCCGAGTTTGATTTGAGCGCGGTGCTGCAGGCCGGAGAGAACCGTCTGGCGGTCATGGTGCTGCGTTGGTGCGACGGCAGCTATCTTGAAGATCAGGATATGTGGCGAATGAGCGGTATCTTCCGCGACGTGACGTTACTGCATAAACCGGCGACCCGTATCGCTGATTATCAGATAACCCCTCGGCTGGCGGATCGATTTACCTTTGGCGAGCTGGATATTCAGGTCGTCGTGGAAGGGGTATGCGCCACCGCTACGGAGGTGGAGGCCGTGCTGTGGTGGGGTGATAAACCGGTGGCCAGCCTTCGCCAGGCCGTCGGTATTCCCTTTGTCGATGAGCGGGGCGGCTGGGCTGAGCGCACGAACCTGACGCTGGCCGTCGAGCAGCCCGCGCTATGGAGCGCCGAAGCGCCGCACCTCTACCGGCTGGTTATCACGCTGTGGGACGCTCATGGCCAGGCGCTGGAGTCGGAAGCGTGCGATGTCGGCTTCCGCCAGGTAACGATTGAAGGTGGCCTGCTGAAGCTTAACGGTAAGCCGCTGCTGATTCGCGGCGTTAACCGTCATGAACATCATCCAGAGACCGGGCAGGCCGTCGATGAAGCCACCATGCGCCGCGATATTGAGCTGATGAAGCAGCACAACTTTAACGCCGTGCGTTGTTCTCACTACCCTAACCATCCGCTGTGGTATCGCCTGTGCGACCGCTATGGGCTTTATGTGGTCGATGAAGCCAATATCGAAACGCACGGCATGGTGCCCATGAGCCGCCTGGCGGACGACCCGCGCTGGCTACCGGCGATGAGCGAGCGCGTGACCCGCATGGTGGCGCGCGACCGTAACCACCCCTCCATTATTATCTGGTCCCTCGGCAATGAGTCCGGGCACGGCGCTAACCACGATGCGCTTTACCGCTGGATAAAGAGCGCCGATCTCTCACGTCCGGTTCAGTACGAAGGCGGTGGCGCGAATACGGCGGCGACGGATATTGTCTGCCCAATGTATGCCCGCGTCGATGCCGATCAGCTGCACCCGACGGTGCCGAAGTGGAGTATTAAAAAGTGGATAGGCCTGCCGGAAGAGTCGCGCCCGCTGATCCTTTGTGAATATGCCCACGCCATGGGCAACAGCTTTGGCGGTTTTGCTAAATACTGGCAGGCTTTCCGCGATAATCCGCGTCTTCAGGGCGGGTTTGTCTGGGACTGGGTCGATCAGGCATTGAGCAAAAGCGACGAACAGGGCAAACGCTTCTGGGCCTATGGCGGTGATTTTGGTGATACGCCAAACGACCGTCAGTTCTGTATGAACGGACTGGTTTTTCCGGATAGAACCCCGCACCCGGCGTTGTATGAAGCCCAAAGGGCGCAGCAGTTTTTCCAGTTCAGCCTGGTGAATACTACGCCGCTGGAGGTTGAAATCACCAGCGAGTATTTGTTCCGCGCGACGGATAACGAACGGCTTCGCTGGTCGGTCATTGTGGGCGGCAAAACGCTGGCGGAAGGCGAAGAAGCGCTGAATATTGCGCCACAGGGACAGCAGCGTGTCGTGCTGCCGTTTATCGATAGCGCAGCGCTCAGCGGCGCGTGCTGGCTTAACGTTGAGATTTACCAGCCGCAGGCGACGGCCTGGTCGCCCGCGAATCATCTGTGCGCCTGGAAACAATGGTCGCTGCCGACGGCGCTTTCATTGCCGGTGCCGCAGGTGGCGGGGAGCGCACCGCAGTTACGTGAAGAGTCGCAGACATTTGTGATCGCTCACGGCAACCAACGCTGGCAGTTCAGCCGCGAGAGTGGCGATTTAACGCAGTGGTGGCGCGATGATAAGCCTGAACTGTTGTCACCGCTGCGTGATAACTTCACCCGTGCCCCGTTGGATAACGATATCGGGGTCAGTGAAGTCACCCGCATTGATCCGAACGCGTGGGTAGAGCGTTGGAAAGCGGCAGGGATGTACGCCATGGAATCCCGGCTGCTGATGTGCCGTGCCGATTCGCTGGCGCAGCAGGTTGAGGTGGAAACACAGCAGAGCTGGGAGTATCAGGGGAAAGTGCTGTTTATCAGCCACAAGCGCTGGCGTGTTGACGATCATGGTGTACTGCATGGCGATGTGACGGTGCAGGTGGCGGAAGACATTCCGCATCCGGCGCGTATCGGTTTGCACTGCCAGCTTGCCGCCGTAGAAGCACAGGCGAGCTGGCTGGGGTTAGGGCCGCATGAAAACTATCCGGATCGTCGTCTGGCGGCGCGTCAGGGTTTGTGGACCTTGCCGCTGTCGGCGATGCATACGCCGTATATCTTCCCAACGGAAAACGGCCTGCGCTGCGACACCCGTCGGCTTGAATACGGCGCGCACTGCTGGCAGGGCGATTTCCACTTTGGCCTGAGCCGCTATAGCCAGCAGCAATTGCATGAAGTGACGCATCATCATCTGCTGCGCGAAGAGCTGGGCTGTTGGTTGAACCTCGATGCATTCCATATGGGCGTAGGCGGCGATGACTCCTGGAGCCCGAGCGTGGGGCCCGAGTTTTTACTGCCCACTCGTCGGGTGCGCTACCAGTTTAGCTGGCAGCTCAGCTAAGTCTCCGACACGGCATCAGACCAGTGCGCTGATGCCGTGACCCATCATGTAAAGCCCCACCATAATAATCAGCGCGCCGGAGAACCACGGCGCTTTTCGCGACAGTTCCCCGAATCCGCTCCAGCGCTGACTCATATGCTTCAGACCGATGGCGGCAATGGCGCCGGAGGCCACCAGCGTGAGCGCTAGCCCGACGCTAAAACTCAGTACTAGCGTAGCGCCCAGCGCCACGTGTTTTAGCTGCAGGCAGATAAGTAGAATGGTTATGGATGCCGGGCAAGGAATGAGCCCGCCGGTCAGACCAAACAGCACAATCTGCCCGGTGGTGACGTCCTGCCCTTTGAAGCGGCGGTTGATCTCTTCGGCATGTGCGCGCTGGTGGGTATCCTGCCAGTCGGCATCAACCAGATCGTGATGATCGTGGTCATGATGATGATCGTGATCATGGGTGTGGTGGTGGTGCGCATGCTCATGGTGGTGATGATCGTGCGTCCCACGAGACTCACGCCAGGTACGCCACAGCATCCATAGCGCGATAACAATAATGATTATCCCGGAAAGCAACTGGAACCACGGCTCTGCGGTTTGGGCGTCCCAGCCGCGGCCAAACCACATCCCGGCCATCGCAATCACCCAGACCACCACGGTATGCGACAGCGTGGCCGCCAGCCCCAGCAGTACCGCCTGTTTTAGCGTGCCGCGGACAGCCACGATAAACGCTGCCATCATGGTTTTGGAATGGCCAGGCTCCAGGCCGTGCAGCGCCCCAAGCAGAATGGCACCGGGGATAAAAAACCAGGCATTGCCCTGTTGTAAGAGTGTGGTGAAGTCGTTCATCGCGGAAGATCCTTGTGAAAAGTGAAATGAATATACTCCCACCCAGTATTATAATACTACCCCCTAGTATAAAAATACGCAGTCAGGTCCGTGCGTGGTATGCTGCGCAGGAGTTAAGAACAGGATCCCGGCCATGTCACATACCGTTCGTCACAAGAAGATGTTATTGACGCGTCTGAAGAAAATTCAGGGGCAGAGCGTTGCGCTTGAGAAAATGCTCAACCGTGAGCACGAGTGCGCGGAGGTGTTACAGCAGCTGGCGGCGATTCGCGGCGCGGTAAACGGCATGATGCTGCAGGTGATTCAGGGGCATCTGACCGATCATGTGGTCAAAGAGCCTGAAGAGGTACAGCGTGAAGCTGATCTTGAGGTGGTGATGCAGGTGATCAAATCCTATCTTAAGTAGCGTGCGTCCGCAGGTTGCTTTCCGCCCAGATAATAAATTCCTCTTTCGGTAGGGCTTTGCTATAAAGCCAGCCCTGCCCATACTGCACGCCGTGCTCGCGTAGCCACTTCTCCTGGCAGGTGTTTTCAATCCCTTCCGCCACCACGTTAAGCTGTAAGGTTTTCGCCATCTCAATGATGTACGGCGTGACCTGGGCGTATTCCAGCGCCTCAACGAAGGATTTATCAAGTTTTAAGGTATCGACTTCAAGGTCCTGCAGGTAGCGCAGGCTAGAATAGCCAGTGCCGAAGTCGTCGATATAAATGGCGTGCCCGGCCTTGCGATAAGCGGTTATCGCTGGGAGGGTGGTTTTGGGGTCGGCAAAGCCGCGTTCGGTGAGCTCAAGGGCAATTTGTTGCGGTTGAACGTTCCAGAGTCGCATCTGCTGGTGCAGCAGCGTTTGCAACACCACCGAGTGGAAATCGGCGACGGAGAGGTTGATAGAGACGTGCTGGCCGGGGTGCAGGCTCAGCCATTTGCCGAGGTCGTGGAATACCGATTTCGCGACGTTTTCCGTCAGATTGGTGATGATCCCGGTTTCTTCAGCAAGCGGAATAAAAATTTCCGGTGACAGATAGGTGCCGTCCGGCTGTTTCCAGCGCGCCAGTGCTTCACATCCCACCACTTTGCCATCTTTTAGCGACACAATCGGTTGGTAATAGACGGTGATGGCGGCACTGTTCAGCGCGTCGAGCATGCGCTGACGCGGCGATTGCAGGCGGCGCAATACCTGGAAAATCAACCAGCTTGCCAGCAGGCTTATCAGTATCCCCACCGGCAACCATAGTATTAGCTGGTGGTGCAGGCGCGCTGATAACGGCAGGGTGGAAGACCAGGTCATGATCGATACCTGCAGGTCAGGAAACTCACGCACCGTATAAACGACATTGTTTTCGGTGAGCGTTTCCAGGTGCTGTAGCTGGATTTTTTGCCAGGCCTGCTGGTCCAGCGGCGCGCTGCTAGCGAGCACCCGGTTGTTGTGGGTACTAATCAGCGCCACCTGGGTTTTGGAATTGCTAAACGGAATCACATCGATAAAAGAGACGGGGTCGATAATCACCATGTGGCGTTCGGAGGCAAAGGCTGCCATATAGCGGTGAATGCCGAGATCGTTTCGTTCGGTGTACCAGGCGCGATAGCCCGCAGGCGTGATACGGTCGGGTTGTGGGAAGGTGAACGGTGCGCCGCCGCTCTCAAGCGAAGAGCATCTGGCGGTTCGTCCGTCGAGGTACAGCACTTCCTGAATATAGCGCCAGGAGTAGGAGAGGCGGCGCATCTCCTGCAAATGTTCGGGACTACAGCCGGGGGCTTTCAGCCCATCCATCTGCCGCAACGCCCCTTTGGCCTGGTCCATCACCTGCTCGGTACGAATAAGCACGCGCGAAGCATAGGTCTCCTGCTCATCAACAAACTGTCGATGCGCCTCCCGCTGGGCGAGCCAGATGCTCAGCAGGATGGGCAGAAGTATCGCCATAATCAGCACGGCGGTTATCAGACCGATCAGGTGTCGAGTTGTCACTACCGGTCCTTTTCCGGGGTCAAGTCGAGTAAGTATACCCGACATTTTCTACGCTTATTACGTGAAATCTCATGGCTACAAGAATTATCTCAAATTAACGACGGTGCGCCAGCGCGCGAACCAATCTGTCGCCCCCCATCTGCACTCCCTGAACCATCAGCACCAGAATAAGCACGGTACCCACCATGATTTGATCGTTAAAGCGCTGATAGCCATAGCGAATTGCCAAATCGCCCAGCCCGCCGCCGCCGATGACGCCCGCCATAGACGAGAAGCCAATCAGCATGACGATAGTCAGCGTCGTGCCTGCCAGCAACGCTGGAAGCGCTTCAGGCAACAGCGCTTTGCTCACCACGTGCCAGGCATTGCCGCCCATCGACAGCACCGCTTCAATACGTCCGTAATCCACTTCATCCAGCGCGCTTTCGGTCAGCCGCGCGAAGAAGGGAAAGGCCCCGATGGTAATGGGGACAATCGCCGCCGTGCTGCCAAGCGTGGTACCGACCAGCAAACGGGTAAATGGGATCAGGGCAATCAGTAGCACGATGAACGGCAGCGAGCGACCAGTATTAATGATGGCACCCAGCACCGCGTTCAGGCGCGGCATGGGGACAATGCCCTGACGCCGCGAGAGAAACAGCAGGACGCCCAGCGGCAGCCCGATTAAGACGGTAAACAGCGTGGCGAACCCCACCATATAGAGGGTGTCCAGCGTCCCGTCGACCAGCAGCGGCCATAAATCTTCCCAGCTCATGCGACTATGCATAGGTGTCTCCCATCAAGGCCGTGGCGGGCGAGGAAGCGGCGTTCTTCATCGCCGTCGCCCAGCAAAATCTCCCGTAGACGTGACCACGGGGAGGCCAGCAGGTCGGCGATTTTCCCGCTCTCCTGCAATTCACCGCCTTCCAGCAGCGCCGCGTGATCGCACAGGTTCTTGACCACTTCAAGCTGATGGGTGATCAGCACGATAGTCAGCCCCAACTGGCGATTTATGGTCTCCAGCAGCGCGAGTACGCTGGCGGTGGTTTCGGCGTCCAGCGCGCTGGTGGCTTCATCGCACAATAGGACGTCGGGCTCTGCCGCCAGCGCGCGGGCGATGCCCACGCGCTGCTTTTGTCCGCCAGAAAGCTGCGAAGGGAAGGCATCGGCTTTATCGCCAAGCCCGACCAGCGCAAGCAGTTCCGTCACGCGCTGCTGGCGCTGCGCCTTCGGCACACCGGCTATTTCCAGCGGTACGGCAACGTTGTCGGCAACGCTTCGGGCGTGCAGCAGATTGAAGTGCTGAAAAATCATGCCGGTGCGCAGACGATGGGCGCGAAGCTGCGCTTTATCGTACTGCACGATGTTTTCCCCGTTGAACAGAATGCGGCCCGCGCTGGGGCGTTCCAGTAAGTTCAGACAGCGAATCAGAGTGCTTTTACCCGCGCCGCTCCGCCCAAGGATGCCGTAAATGGCCCCTTTGGGAACGGTAAACGAAACGTCGTTAAGTGCCGGGTGGCCGCTTCCGGCATACTGCTTGCTCAGCCCTTCAATGACTATCATGACTGCGGCGCGCTAACCGGGATCACCGAGCCGTTGTAGTGCTGGCGAATAAACTCGGCCACCTGCGGTGAAGTCAGGTCTTTGGCGAGCTGTTTGATGCGCGGATCGTTTGCCAGTTGCGGAGTGGTGACCAGAATATTGGCGTACGGGTTATGCGTGGCGCTCTCCAGCCCCAGCGAGTCTTTGGCCGGGTTCAGCCCCGCCTCCAGCGCGTAGTTACCGTTGATTACCGCCAGGTCGACATCGTCCAGCGAGCGCGGGATCTGCGGGGATTCAACCTCGAGGATCTTCAGCTTATGCGGGTTTTCCGCAATGTCCTTCGGCGTCGCCAGGGTGGTCGCCGGGTCGGTAAATTTCGCATCGAGCTTAATCAGCCCTTTGCTTTGCAACAGGAACAGCGCACGGCTCAGGTTGGTGGTGTTATTCGGTACCGCGACGGTTGCGCCTTCCGGCAGCGATTGCAGATCTTTATGTTTGTGCGAATAGATCCCCAGCGGTTCGATGTGCACCGTGGCGGCAACGGCAAAGGTTTTGCCCAGCGCTTTTTCCTGGTCTTTCAGGTACGGCACATGCTGGAAGTAGTTGGCATCGACATCGCCGTTGGCCAGCAGTTCGTTGGCGTTCACGCCGCTGGTCAGCTCGACAATTTTCAGATCCAGTTTCGGGTCCTGCTTTTTAATAAAGTTGAGGATCTCCGCGTGCGGCACCGGGTCAGCGGCGATACGCAACGGCGCGGCGGAGGCGCTCCAGGCCAGAGAAAGAGACAGTGTTACCCCTGCCAGTTTGAATGCGGCATGTTTCATGGTGTGTTCCTTGTTTTAATGGTTATCAGGCAATCAGCTGTTCACTGCGCGCGCGCAGTACGTCACGGTAATAGCGCTCTGCCACGTCCGGATGGGAGCGCAGTCGGCCTTTCAGGTAGTTCCAGCCCACATCGCGCAGCAGCGGATTGTGTGGGTCGCTTTGTGGACCGTTAGCTTCTCGCGCCAGCGGTTCCGGCAGGGAGTAAACCGGCACCACGGCGTCCAGCTGTGCGCCTAAGAAGAAGGCGATGGAGAGGCGCTGCTGGTTCGCGGGCGGTGAGATCACGCGATGAACGGTGGCGCGCAGATAGCCGTTGGTTGCCAGCTCCAGCAGTTCACCGATGTTCACCACAAAGCTACCTGGCAGCGGTTTAGCGTCTATCCAGTGGCCGTCGCTGACTTCCACCTGTAGCCCTTTCTGCTCGTCTTGCAGCAGGAAACTCAGGAAGCCGGAATCTTTATGCGCGCCTACGCCCTGGGTGCTGCTTTGCGTCTCCTGCTGGCCGGGATAACGGATCAGCTTGATATGTTCGTTGGGCTTCTCGCCGTACAAGGTGTCAAACGCCTCGGGGGGCAACTCGAGCGCCTCAGCAAAGGCGCGCAGCAGCGTCATCGCCATCTCGGTCATCGCTCGTTGCCACTGCAACAGCACCGGGCGCAGGGTAGGAAGCGACTCAGGCCATAGGTTGGGGCCCTGTAGCTGAAGCCAGCGCGGGTCGTGCTCACGCAGTGAGACGGCCTGACGTTCGGCACCGATATCAAATTGTTCCCGCCAGTCAGGCTGGCCGCGCGTTAACTCCGCAGCGCTGCGGTTGTAGCCGCGAAAATGCGGAGAATGAATCATCGCCACCTGCTGTTTTTGTTCGTCGGACAGGGCGAAAAAGCGGCGTGATTCCGACTGCAGCGACTGCTGCAAGGCATCGTTGATACCGTGATCGGTGAGATAGAAAAAGCCGACGTCGCGGGCGGCGTGGCGAAGTTGCAGCAAAAACTCAGCGCGCTCAGACGGCTGGTGGTAGTGCGCCAGGCTGAGGATGGGCAGGGTGGTCAGACTCATTGAATGCTCCGTTTTGCAGATGAATGCCGTAATGTTCAGGTGGTGCAAATGCGGGATGACAACAACAGCGCTGCATGGGATATCTCCGTCGGGTTGATAACGACAGACTGCCTGATGGCGGAGGGAGCGACCAATAACGTTATTTTCTAATTTATGACTGAGCGGGGGTCTGAGCTTTTGCGAAAATTTGCTAAAGCGCACGGCAGCAGGCCGTGCGCGGAAGATGGGCGTTAATGCTGATTAGGTGCGGCAATATCGGCGCTGATGCGCAGGCCATCTTCGTCGAAGACCATGCAGTGCTGGTTATCGAAGGCGAGGTCAATTTGCTGCCACGGACGGAAATGGACGTCTCCTGGCAGCAGGATTTTCACGTTGTCGTGGCCATAGCACTGACCGAACAGATAGGTGTTGTTGCCAAGACGTTCGACCACTTCACAGTTAAAGGCCAGCACCGTTCCACGGCTGGTATCGGTTGAAAGGTGTTCCGGGCGAATACCCAGCGTGACGGTGGCGCCCGGGGTAAGCGGGGCGGTCTCGATTGCCAGCGTCAGCGTATGCTGCTGGGCGAGGTTGACGGTCAGCGAGCCTGGCTGCCAGTCGGCGACGGTGGCAGGCAGGAAGTTCATCTTCGGTGAGCCAATAAACCCGGCGACGAACTTATTAATAGGGTTGTAGTAAAGGTCCATCGGCGAGCCCATCTGCTCGACTTTACCGTAGTTCATCACCACGATTTTATCAGCAAGCGTCATCGCTTCGACCTGATCGTGGGTGACATACACCATGGTGGTTTTCAGCTCCTGGTGCAGGCGCGCAATATGCAGACGCATGTCCACGCGCAGTTCGGCGTCGAGGTTTGACAGAGGTTCATCGAACATAAAGACGCGCGGGTTGCGCACGATGGCACGTCCGATAGCCACACGCTGGCGTTGGCCGCCGGAAAGCTGCTTTGGTTTGCGGTCCAGCAGGTGCGAAAGCTGCAGCGTTTTGGCGACCATTTCAACCTGACGACGAATATCGTCTTTCGGTACTTTGTTCACCTTCAGGCCGTAGCCCATGTTCTCGGCGACGGTCATGTGTGGGTAAAGCGCATAAGACTGGAACACCATCGCCACACCGCGGTGCGACGGCGCGACATCGTTCATGACTTCGTCGCCAATCAGTACTTCGCCGTCGCTGACCTCTTCCAGCCCGGCAATCATGCGCAGCAGCGTTGATTTGCCGCAGCCGGACGGGCCGACAAACACGGCAAATTCGCCGTCTTCAATATCGAGATTGACATTATGCAGCGTGACGGTGCTGCCAAAGCGTTTCGTGACATTCCTCAGTCGGATATTAGACATCGACGTTCCCCGAAGTTATTAACCTTTGCCTGCCGTTGGATGAGGGCCGCTGAATGTCATTTGTGTACTACGTATGACAATTTAGCTAAACGATGCTCAACAGCGTGAAAATCATGGCACGACTATAACTTCCGCTATTTACGCGCCCTATATCGATGTTTCATTTCTGCAATCACGATCACACAACTCGCAGTTATCAGTAGTTTTATCATCACTCAAAGCGTAGCGTATAACAAATCAAAGGCATTCGAGTAACTCGGTGCTAAACAAGCATTATAAGCGTCACAGTGTGCTGTACCCTGTAGTTAAAAACGATAAATTGTTACACCTTCACATGAGGTTGATAATGAAAAAGAACACCATTGCCGCACTTATCCTTACCACTCTGGCCGCGGGGCAGTTGATTAGCCTGCAGGCTCACGCGGCTACGCAGCTTAACGTCTGGGAAGACATAAAGAAATCTGCCGGAATTAAGGATGCCATCGCTGATTTCGAAAAACAGTATGACGTTAAGGTCAACGTGCAGGAGATGCCCTACGCGCAGCAGTTGGAAAAACTGCGTCTTGATGGCCCGGCAGGAATTGGCCCTGATGTGCTGGTCATTCCAAACGATCAGCTCGGTGGCGCGGTGGTTCAGGGGCTGCTGTCACCGCTGAAGCTCGACCAGAAGCAGATTGATGAGTTTACTCCCGCGTCGATTAACGCTTTTCGTATGGATAACGCTCTGTATGGCGTGCCGAAAGCGGTCGAAACGCTGGTGCTGATTTACAACAAAGATTTAATCGATAAGCCGCTGGCCAGCCTCCCGGAATGGTATGACTACTCGAAAACCCAGCGTGCGCAGAACAAATATGGCCTGCTCGCCAAGTTCGACCAGATTTACTACAGCTGGGGCGCGATTGGCCCAATGGGCGGCTATATCTTTGGCGATAACGGCAAAGGCGGCTACAACCCGCAGGATGTCGGTCTGAACAAGCCTGGTGCCGTTGAAGCCGTCACTTACCTGAAAAAATTCTATGCCGACGGCGTGTTCCCTGCGGGGATTATTGGCGACAACGGTCTGAACGCCATCGATTCGCTGTTCACCGAGAAGAAAGCGGCGGCAGTTATCAACGGACCGTGGGCTTTCCAACCGTATGAAGCTGCGGGCATCAACTACGGCGTGGCACCGCTGCCAAACCTGCCGGATGGTAAACCGATGAGCTCCTTCCTTGGCGTGAAGGGCTACGTGGTGTCGACCTGGAGCAAAGATAAGGAGATGGCGCAGAAGTTCATCTCGTTTATCAACCAGCCGCAGTACGTGAAAACACGCTATATCGCAACCCGTGAGATCCCGCCGCAGAAGGCGATGATTGACGATCCGATTATCAAAAACGATGAGAAAGCCAGCGCCGTGGCGGTGCAGGCGGCGCGCGCTACGGCCATGCCGGGGATTCCAGAAATGGGCGAAGTGTGGGGGCCGGCTAACGCGGCGCTCGAACTGAGCCTCACCGGTAAGCAAGAGCCGAAAGCGGCGCTCGATAACGCCGAAAAGCAGGTCAAGATGCAGATCGAAGCCATGCAGGCGAGTAACCAGTAAGCACTGACGTCACGGACGGGAGGGGGACCTCCCGTTTTCAGAAGGAGCCGTGTGTGATTATCAATCCCAGCGAAAATTTAAACAGTGCACAGGGGCCCGGCCGCCATGCGTGGTGCGGCCTGCTGTTGGCCATTGTGCCTGGCTTTGGCCAGTTCTATCACCGCCAGTGGCTGAAGGGACTTATCTTCCTGGTGCTGCTCAGCAGCTTTATGGGCGTGTTTTACGACTTCCTGCGCGAAGGGCTGTGGGGGTTATACACGCTGGGAGAAGAGGTCCCGCGCGATAACTCTATTTTCCTGTTAGCGGAAGGGATTATCAGCGTGCTGATTGTCGCCTTTGGCGTGACCGTCTATTACCTCTCTGCGCGCGATGCGTGGGTCAACGGCAAGAAACGTGATGAAGGTCAGCAGCTAAACAGCGTGCGCAAGCAGTACCAGATGCTGCTGAGCGATGGCTTCCCCTATTTGATGATCACCCCAGGCTTTATCCTGCTGGTGTTCGTGGTGATTTTCCCGATCCTGTTTGGTTTTGCCATCGCGTTTACCAACTACAACCTTTACCACACGCCGCCAGCGAAGTTGGTGGACTGGGTAGGGCTTAAGAACTTCGTCAATATTTTCACGCTGTCCATCTGGCGCTCGACCTTCTTCGACGTGCTGCAGTGGACGGTGGTCTGGACGCTGCTGGCCACCACGCTGCAATGCACCGTCGGCGTGCTGCTGGCGATTCTGGTGAACCAGAAGGATCTGCGCTTTAAGCCGCTTATCCGTACCATCTTTATTCTGCCGTGGGCGGTGCCGGGCTTTGTCACCATTCTGGTATTTGCCGGGATGTTTAACGACTCTTTCGGCGTGATTAACAACGCGATTCTGTCGTTCTTCGGTATCAGCCCGAAAGCGTGGATGACCGACCCGTTCTGGACCAAGACCGCGCTGATTATGATGCAGACCTGGCTTGGTTTCCCGTTTGTGTTCGCGATGACCACTGGGGTATTGCAGGCGATTCCTGACGATCTCTACGAGGCGGCGACGATGGACGGTGCCAGCACCACCACCAAACTGCGCACGATTACGCTGCCGTTGGTGCTCTACTCGATTGCGCCCATCATCATCACGCAATACACCTTCAACTTTAACAACTTCAACATCATCTACCTGTTTAACAACGGTGGGCCGGCGGTGGCCGGGTCGAACGCGGGCGGTACGGATATTCTGGTGTCGTGGATCTATAAGCTGACCATGTCCTCTTCCCAGTACGCCATTGCGGCAACCATTACCATCCTGCTGTCGATTTTTGTCGTCGGGCTGGCGTTGTGGCAGTTCCGCGCCACGAAATCCTTCAAAAACGACGATATGGCGTAAGGGAATCACATGGCTAAATCACAAAGTATTAAACGTGAAAAATGGGTGCGACTGTCGCTCTCCTGGCTGGTTATCGTGCTGGTTTCCACCATCATTATTTACCCGCTGATCTGGACTATTGGCGCGTCGCTCAACGCCGGGAACAGCCTGCTGAGTACGTCGATTATTCCGGAGAACCTGTCGTTCCAGCATTATGCCGACCTGTTTAACGGCCAGGTGAACTACATGACCTGGTACTGGAACTCGATGAAAATCAGCTTCCTGACTATGGTACTGACGCTGATTAGCGTGAGCTTCACCGCCTATGCGTTCTCGCGCTTTCGCTTTAAAGGGCGGCAAAACGGGCTGATGCTGTTTTTACTGCTGCAGATGATCCCGCAGTTTTCCGCGCTGATTGCCATTTTCGTGCTCTCTCAGCTGCTGGGGCTGATTAACAGCCACTTCGCGCTGGTGCTGATCTACGTGGCAGGGATGATCCCGATGAATACCTATCTGATGAAGGGCTATCTTGACGCGATCCCCAAAGATCTTGATGAGTCCGCGCGCATGGATGGAGCGAGTAACTTCCGAATCTTCATCGAGATAATCATGCCGCTGTCGAAGCCGATTGTGGCGGTGGTGGCGCTGTTTTCCTTCACCGGCCCGCTGGGGGATTTCATCCTCTCCAGCACCATCCTGCGTACGCCGGATAAATACACGCTGCCTATCGGGTTGTACAACCTGGTGGCGCAAAAAATGGGCGCCAGTTACACCACCTATGCGGCAGGGGCCGTATTGATTGCCGTACCGGTGGCGATTCTCTATCTGGCATTACAGAAATACTTCGTGTCCGGCCTGACCTCCGGCAGCACCAAAGGATAACCACATGAAAAGATTTGCACCCGCTCTGCTTGCTGTTTGTCTCTCCTGTAGTTTTTCCGCCTCTTCGCTGGCGGCCGAGACGCTGCAAACGAAGCCGTTTAACGCCATGCCGGCGGACTTTATTAAAGGCGCGGATATTTCGACCCTGCTGGATGCCGAGAAGCACGGCGCCCGTTTCTACAACGAACAAAATCAGCCGCAGGACGCGCTGGCGATTCTCAAGGCCAACGGTGTGAACTACGTTCGTCTGCGCCTGTGGGTTGACCCGAAAGATGCCGACGGCAACACGTACGGCGGCGGCGATAACGATCTCGCCAGTACGCTGGCGCTGGCGAAGCGAGCCAAAGCGCAGGGCATGAAGCTGCTGCTGGACTTCCACTACAGCGATTTCTGGACCGACCCGGGCAAGCAGTACAAGCCAAAAGCCTGGGAAAAGATGGACTACCCGCAGCTGAAAACCGAGATTCACGACTATACCCGTGACACCATCGCCCGCTTCAAGCAAGAGGGCGTGCTGCCTGACATGGTGCAGATTGGCAACGAAATTAACGGCGGTATTCTCTGGCCGGAAGGCAAAAGCTGGGGGCAGGGTGGCGGCGAGTTTGACCGTTTAGCTGGCCTGCTGAACGCGGCGATTTCCGGGCTGAAAGAAAATCTGAAGGGCGGTGAGCAGGTCAAAATTATGCTCCACTTAGCTGAGGGTACTAAAAACGACACCTTCCGCTGGTGGTTTGATGAAATCAGTAAACGCAACGTGCCGTATGACGTGATTGGCCTGTCGATGTACACCTACTGGAACGGCCCTATCAGCGCGCTGAAGGCCAACATGGATGACATCAGCAAACGCTACAACAAAGATGTCATTGTGGTCGAAGCGGCCTACGGTTATACCCTGGAGAACTGCGATAACGCGGAAAATAGCTTCCAGGCGAAAGAAGAGAAAGACGGCGGCTATCCGGGCACGGTTCAAGGGCAATATAACTATATTCATGACTTAATGCAGGCCGTTATTGATGTTCCCAATCATCGCGGCAAAGGCATTTTTTATTGGGAACCAACCTGGATTGCCGTTCCGGGAAATACCTGGGCCACGAAAGCGGGCATGAAATATATCCATGACGAATGGAAAGAAGGTAATGCACGCGAAAACCAGGCGCTATTTGACTGCAAAGGGAAAGTCTTGCCGTCGGTAAAAGTATTTAATTAATTCGAACACTCTTTTTCAGGATTTTATTATGCAAAAATTTCCGCCTTTGAGCCCGAAGGTTAATGCGCTATTGCATGGCGCAGATTATAACCCGGAGCAGTGGGAGAATTATCCCGGTATTATCGACCAGGATATTACGATGATGCAGCAGGCAAACTGTAATGTCATGTCGGTGGGGATATTTAGCTGGGCCAAACTTGAACCGCAAGAGGGCGTATTTAATTTTGCCTGGCTGGATAATGTTATTGATAAACTGTATGCCGCCGGGATACACGTCTTTTTAGCCACGCCAAGCGGCGCGCGACCGGCGTGGATGTCAAAAGCCTATCCAGAAGTGCTACGTGTGGGGCGTGACCGCGTGCCAGCGCTACATGGTGGTCGCCATAACCACTGTATGACCTCGCCGGTCTACCGCGAGAAGACGCTGAAAATCAATACGCTGCTGGCGGAACGCTATTCACAGCACCCGGCGGTACTGGGCTGGCATATTTCCAATGAATACGGCGGTGAGTGTCACTGCCCGCGTTGTCAGGTGAAGTTTCGCGACTGGCTGAAAGCGCGTTATGAGACGCTTGATAATCTGAACCACGCTTGGTGGAGCACCTTCTGGAGCCACACCTATACCGACTGGGAGCAGATTGAATCGCCGTCACCACAGGGCGAGGTGTCTATTCATGGTTTGAATCTCGACTGGCGACGCTTTAACACCGCGCAGGTGACGGAATTTTGTCGTCATGAAATTGCGCCATTAAAGGCGGCGAACCCGGACCTGCCGGTGACCACCAACTTTATGGAGTATTTCTACGATTACGATTACTCGCAGCTCGCCGAGCCGCTGGACTTCATCTCCTGGGATAGCTATCCGATGTGGCATCGCGATAAAGACGAGACCACGCTCGCCTGCTATACCGCGATGTATCACGACATGATGCGTACGCTGAAGGGCGGCAAGCCGTTCGTGCTGATGGAGTCCACGCCGAGCGTGACCAACTGGCAGCCGACCAGCAAACTGAAGAAACCGGGTATGCACATCCTCTCTTCGCTGCAGGCAGTCGCCCACGGTGCGGATTCCGTACAGTACTTCCAGTGGCGCAAGAGCCGGGGGTCGGTGGAGAAATTCCACGGGGCGATCATCGACCACGTTGGGCATCTCGAGACCCGCGTTGGCCGTGAGGTCACTCAGCTTGGCAATATCTTAAGCCAGCTACCGGGCGTTGTCGGCTGCCGCACCGATGCGAAGGTCGCCATCATCTTTGACCAGCAGAGCCGTTGGGCCATGGACGACGCGCAGGGGCCGCGCAACAAAGGTATGGAGTATGAACAGACGGTGAATGAACACTACCGTCCGTTCTGGGAGCAAGGGGTCGCGGTAGACGTGATTGACGCCGACGGCGATCTCAGCGCCTATCAACTGGTGATTGCGCCAATGCTGTATATGGTGCGCGAAGGGTTTGCCGAGCGCGCCGAAGCTTTTGTCGCTAACGGCGGTCACCTGGTTACCACCTACTGGACGGGGATCGTCAATGAAAGCGACCTTTGCCACCTTGGCGGTTTCCCTGGCCCGCTGCGCAAGCTGTTAGGTATCTGGGCGGAAGAGATAGATTGCCTGGACGACGGCGAGCGTAATCAGATTCAGGGGCTGGCGGGAAACATGGTTGGGCTGCAGGGGCCTTACCAGGTGCGCCACCTGTGTGAATTGATTCATCCTGAAACCGCGCAGACGCTGGCGGCGTATCGTGATGATTTCTACGTGGGCCGTCCGGCCGTGACCGTCAATAGCGTCGGTAAGGGCAAGGCGTGGCATATTGCCTCGCGCAACGATCTGGCGTTCCAGCGCGATTTCTTCACCTCGTTAATGGATGAGCTAGCGCTGCCGCGAGCGGTTGCCAGCAGCTTCCCACCTGGGGTGGTGGCTACCGCGCGTACCGATGGCGAAAGCGCCTTTGTCTTTGTGCAGAACTTTACCGCGCAGACGCAGACAGTTACCTTGCCGGATGGCTATGAACATGCCGCGACAGGCGCTGATGCCAGCGGTCAGCAGGTGCTGCAACCCTGGGACTGTCGTATCGTTCGCCGTAAAGCGTAATTCGCTGCAATCCCAAGCCTGCTCATCCGAGCAGGCTTTTTTACCTCTGTAGATAATCAAGGAGCGTCGATGATGGTCAGTCTTAAATCCTTCCTGCATTACTTCTCCCAGCCTAAACCGTCGGTGCCGTTAAGCGCCAGCGAGCAACAGCAAATTCAGCGCCTGATTAGCGCATTTGGCGGTAAGAATAATATTGAAAATGTGGATGCCTGTATTACGCGGCTGCGCGTCACGGTTAAGGACCTGTCTGTTGTGGATTCTCAGGCGTTGCAGAATGAAGGCGCGCTGGGGGTTATTATTCTGGGGCAGCAGGTTCACGCTATATTTGGCAAGCAGTCTGATGCATTACGCCAGCTATTGGATGAGCATTTTGCTGGGGATAAATAAAGCGTTTTCATCAGGTGAATAAAAACGGTAGGCCGGATAAGGCGTTTACGCCGCCATCCGGCAATTTGCACGATTCTGCCGGATGGCGCTTCGCTTATCCGGCCTACAATTTATTTTAGATTTTAAATCAGGCTTTTTATTATCTATATTATAAAAAAAGGGATAACCCAAAAATAGCGTTATCCCCAAGGCCAGATGATAGAAACAATGTTGGAGTGGCAAATATAAAATTGGCGCAAATAACAAAAGATAGAATTAGGGCAAAACAATGATTCAATCAGGTTAACGCATTACCACCAGGCTTCTACCTGCACGCCGAAGTTCCAGGTATCGCTGGCGGTGCCGTCGTTGAAGGCATTGCCCTGCTCGGAATCATTCAGGTAAGAGGCAAAGACGCGCAGTTCCGGACGAGACATAAAGTCAGGGCCATCTGCCAGGCCTAATGCGATGGTGTATTTCTCGCCGCTCTGCTTATAGTTGCTGCCGTTGGTGTAGGAGTCTTTCTGATAGAAACCACCCACCTCACCGATCAAACGTACATATTCAGTGAACTGATACTGCGCGCGGCCAACCAGCGAGACCAGACGTGATTTATCGGTGTACTCGGTGGTGTTATCCGCTGAACCGTAGGTCAGCACGTGGTTGAGAGAGAACTTGTCGGTAATCGGGATCAGACCGGTGTTGATAACACGATAGCCGGTGGCATCGTTGACGTAGTTCCACATGTCGTACCAACCGCCGCCCTGGGAAACCATGTTCTGCGCCAGGCCTTTGTTGGCATACTGCAGCACCAGCTTGTTATAGCCGCCAAACATATCCTGGCTGATTTCGCCGGTCAGCATCACACCGTTATCGGCATCATACAGGCCGCCGTAATCTTTCTGTTTGTCGGTTGGATTCGGCATGGCGTAGTCGATACCGAATTCGGTCCAGGCGCCGGTCCATGGTTTCCAGCCCGCATAGCGAAGGTCAATGTAGTTGATGTTGACGTCGTTATCGCCGTCAACGCGATAGTCGACGTCGTTGGCGTCGCCGCGGATCCACGCTAATGACACCGCGCCTGGGCCGACGGTGTAGTTTTCGATCCCGGCGCCGGAACCGGAAATATTCCAGTATTTGGTATCAATGATGTGCAGGTCGTGGCGTTGGTAATAGCGTTTACCGCCCCAGATAACCGCATTTGGATCGCCCGGGATAAGCCCTTTAATCTGCAGGTTTAACTGACGCAGACCAAACTGCGCATCGTCGCCGAGGGTGGTTTCGTTATCGTTTGAACCGTCGGAGACCATGCTGACCATTGAGTCCAGATAGAAACTGACATCGTTTTTCTTATACACCTCAGAGCCCAATTCAAGCTCACCGTAGGTGTCGGCTTCGTTTCCCAAACGGCCGAGTTTGTTCTTTTGCCATTCTTGCATTCCGCCATCGCCAGAAACCCCTACGCCAGAGCGGAGGTAGCCATGGAAATCAATAGGAACTGACGTTGCCGCCAGCAGAGAAGATGAAGTCAGCGCAGTAGCCAACGCAATTGAAAGCGTGCGTAGGGTTGTTTTCATTATTATCCTCGTTTTGTTTTGTAGTACGTTCACATAACGTGTGTAATAAAATGCCTAAATGTAAAAACTGGCAAACATTTGATCGCTGATGTGTGATTAACTGCAAATAAATTAGCCATTTCTGGCTGATTGTGTAGGAGGGTTCTGATTGTATGGCTATGTGAGCGTATGTCTTTTTTATGTTATCGTATGCCATAGATCAGGTCGGGAGACGTTTTTTAGGATGACCCCTGTTACAATCTAGCGATAACAACATAAGGAACCGGACGATGAAGTCTAAAAGCGCAACTTTGGAAGACGTTGCTCGCCATGCGGGTGTCTCCTACCAGACTGTGTCCAGGGTACTCAATAAATCTGCCAATGTATCCGAAGCCACACGCCACAAGGTGGAGAAATCCATCGAGATACTCCGCTATGTCCCAAACCGACTGGCCCAGCAGTTGGTTGGCAAGACCAGTCATACCCTTGGGCTGGTGACCACATCCCTGGCGCTGCATGCGCCTTCTCAGGTTGCGGCAGCGGTAAAACGCTACGCAAATGTGGAAGGGTATCAGGTACTGATTTCGATGATTGATGAGAGCGTCAATCATAGTATTCAGGATTCAATCAACGAACTGAAATCACAGCTGGTGAGCAAAGTGATAATCAACGTGCCGTTAGAGACTGAAACGGCGCAGAAAATCGCAGATGATAACGATGATATCGTCTGTCTTTTCCTCGATGTTGATCCTTATAGTTCGGTGTATAACGTTTCGTTTAACCCGGCAGATGGCACGCGTGCCAGCGTGAAATATCTGTATGAGGCAGGTCATCGAGAGATGGCGATACTGGCCGGGCCGGTGAGTTCGGTCTCTGCCAACTTACGTTTGAGAAGCTGGCTGGATACGCTCAGTAGCTATGGTCTGAAGCCGGTGACCGTGCTGCACGGCAACTGGGATGCGCAAAGCGGCTACGCCTGCGCGCTGCAGATGCTGCGCGAGACCCCGGAGTTCTCGGCGGTGCTGGTGGGGAACGATCAGATGGCGTTAGGGGTGCTGAGCGCATTTCATCAGCATCAGGTGGCGATCCCCGGCGAAAAGTCGGTGATTGGTTACGATGACACCTATGAAAGCTCGTTTTTCTACCCGGCGCTGACCACCGTGTCGCTTGACCTCGATCTGCAGGGCAAAGAGGCGGTACGCCGCATTCTTGAAAGCGACGATAACGCTTCGTCGCGGACCTCATCCATCCTCCCGGCGCGTTTGGTCGTGCGCCACTCTACCGGTGCGAAAGTGGAGCAGGGCAAAGATATGCAGGCGATTGCCGAGCAGCTGCGCGCCATTGCGCATCAGCTTAGCCGCTAACCTCTCTTGCCGGAGTGCGGCCTGCACTTCGGCTATCCCCCTTTAAAATCTAAGGTTGCAAAGCGCTTTTTGACGGCGTATCGTAATTGTTATGTTATAACATATAATATCGAGGGCCAGATGAAAGCTAATATCCATCCCCATTACCGCACCGTAGTGTTTCATGACACCAGTGCCAACGAGTACTTCAAAGTGGGTTCGACCATTAAAACCGACCGGGAAATTGAGCTGGAAGGTGTGACATATCCGTATGTCACGATTGATGTGTCGTCCAAATCGCACCCGTATTACACCGGGAAGCAGAGAACGGCCTCCACCGAGGGCAGCGTGGCGCGCTTCAGCCAGCGTTTTGGTCGCTTTATTGATGTGAAACGAGGTTCATAATGCAGGTACTAAACTCATTACGCAGCGCCAAACAGCGCCACCCGGATTGCCAGATCGTGAAACGTAAAGGGCGACTGTACGTTATCTGCAAATCTAACCCCCGCTTTAAGGCGGTTCAGGGACGCAAAAAGCGTCGCTAAGCCATGATTTAGCGCATCGACTCCAGGGAACTGCGCTGCTTGCCGTCGGCGGTAAAATTGTCGGCGGCAAGCCATTTCTGAAATGCCCCGTTCAAGCCAGGCCACTCGCTATCGATAATGGAAAACCAGTCGGTATCACGGTTATGCCCTTTAATCACCAGCGCCTGTCGAAAATGACCTTCAAATTGAAATCCTAAACGTAGCGCGGCCTTGCGGGAGGGTTCATTGAGGCTGTTGCACTTCCATTCGTAGCGGCGATAGCCTAGCGTTTCGAAGGCGTAGCGCATAAGCAACCACTGTGCTTCTGTGGAGGCGGGGGTTCGGCTTAACAGCGGCGAGAAGTGGACATGGCCGACTTCCATCACCCCGTGATTCGGGTCGATGCGCATCAGCGCAAGCGAGCCCACCGGTTGATTCGTTCGAAGGTCAATCACCGCAAAATGGAGAGGATCCTGTAGCGCTTCGACGCTTGCCACCCACTGACGATACTCTTCCACCGAACTTTCTGGCTCTCGCAGCAGCCACGTCCAGTTACGGGTATCGCTGGCCTGTCGGTAGGCGGCAAACAGGGCATCGGCGTGCTGAAGACTCAGTGGCTCAAGGCGGCAGTACTGTCCTTTCAGAACTACGCGTTCAGGGTGTGGACGTGGCTGCCAATCCGGCAGGGCATCGCCGATTAACTGACCAAATTGATTAAGCTGACTCATAACCTCTCCTTAGGGAAAATAAACAATACGCTGAGCGTAGGGGTTTACTGGTTCCATAAAAAGTGCCACCTGGTTATATTTTAATGGTACCACCAGGAGCTGCGATGAATATTCCCGACGATCCCTTTTTTACCCTGTTATCCCGCTCGCTTCAGATGCGCGGCAAAGAGACGCTTCAACGCAGCCTTTATGCCGCATTGCGAGAGGCCATTATGCAAGGACAGCTACAGGCGCAGAGCTGGCTTCCTGGCTCGCGAGTTATCGCGGAACGGCTGCAAATTTCTCGCAATACGGTGAACGCCGCTTTGGAGCAACTGGCGATGGAAGGGTATCTTCGCCGGGATCGCCAGGGTTCCCGAGTGGCATCGTTACCGCAATCGGCGAGCATTGATGGTCCCGTGCCGGAGCGGGTAACACTGCCCTCACGGCTACAGCGTCTACCGCAAATTTCACCGCGCGATACGCCGCCGCTGCTGTTCACGCCGGGCACCCCGGCCATTAACTACTTTCCATTGCCGCTCTGGAGACGGTTGCTCGACCGCGTCCTGCGTGAAGAGGGGAGTTCGCTGTTGGGTTATGGTGATGCGGCAGGCGAGTGGCCGCTGCGGGTAGCGATAGCTCGACACCTTGCGCTATCGCGCGGGATTGACTGTGACGCACGGCAAATTGTCATCACCGAAGGGGCGCTGGAAGGGGTAAATCTGTGTACGCATTTGCTGAGTGAGCCTGGTCAGACTGCTTGGGTCGAAGATCCGGGTTACTTTGGCGCTAAAAGCGCCTTTCTGGCCGCAGGGCTACGGGTAGAAGCCGTTGCGGTCGACGGCGAAGGGATGCAAATTGCGCCGAACCTAACGCCGCCAACGATGATTTTTACCTCTCCTTCGCATCAGTATCCTACCGGCAGCGTACTCAGCGCCACGAGACGTCTGGCGCTGCTGGACTATGCTCGCCAACAGGGGGCCTGGATAGTCGAAGATGATTATGACAGTGAGTTTCGCTTTAGCGGCGAACCGATCCCGGCGATGCGAGGTATGGTGGATAACGCCCCCGTGGTCTATCTGGGTACTTTCAGCAAGACGCTGTTTCCGTCGCTACGCATTGGGTTTATGGTGCTGCCGTCGATGCTGGTTGAGGCCGCTCAGCCAGCCATTCGGGCGCTATTACGCGGTGGTCACCGCGCCGAGCAGCGGGCGCTGGCCTGCTTTATTGAAGAGGGGCACTATGCTCGCCACCTGGCGGCAATGCGGCGGCTTTATCGTAAACGGCAGGCGCAGTTGCAAGAGGCGCTGGAGCAGGAACTGACCGTTCCCCATCAGTTGATGGCAGGAGAAGGGGGGCTGCATATGACGGTGGTGATTGAAGGAATTGATGACGTGGAGGTGGTGCGTCAGGCGCGTTTACACCAGATGGCACCCAGCGCGCTTAGTACCTTCTATCTTGACCGCCAGCAGGCGAAATCAGGACTGGTGCTGGGTTATGGTAATACGTCCGCATCACAGTTTACGACGGCGGTACGGACGCTACAGCGTCTTATTGCGCCGCTTCGACGCGGGTAAGGGTGAAGACATCGTAGAACGAAAGTTCGCCCTTGGTTGACACCATTTTTTGCAGTTGGGCCTTGGCCTGACCATCCACGCGGGTAGAGTTCAGGATCCGCTCGATAAGCTGTTTTGGCACAAAGCGCGTGTTGTACCACTCGCCGTTGTAACAGACGCGAAAATCGAGCACATCGATATCTTCATAACGGTAGCGTGGATAAACATCGAAAAAGAAGAAGCCGTTCAGCAGCGCAAACAGTAGCCAGAGTAGCCAGACTGTATCAGCCAGGGTCTCAGAACGCATCATGACCACCAGCGTAGCGAAGAATGCGGCGTACATGGCGATAAACAGGCCGGGATGGTTACGGATAAAGCTGATGCTAAAGCGCGGACGATTATCGCGCTTTTCAGTGGCGTTCAGTTCATCAATGGTTTGCGTGAGTAATCGCTGGATCTCTGACATCTTTTGCTCGGCAACGAGGGGCGGAATAGCCTATTGTATGTTGCGCCAACCAATACGAAAAGTAACAGATTGGTTGCAAAAAAGCATAACAGTCAGCGTCTGTTATCAGGATAGCATTTTGATGATTCTTGCAGGGTTGCCGCCAACAACGGCATTTGCTGGAACATCTTTTACCACAACGGCGCCGGAAGCAATGACCACGTTATCACCAATGGTGACGCCAGGGTTAATGACCGCGCGTCCGCCAATCCATACGTTGTGACCAATGGTGACCGGTTTTCCGTACTCTATGCCACTGTTGCGTTCTGTGGCATCAAGCGGGTGAGTGGCGGTGTAGATATGCACTCCCGGGGCCAGCATGCAGTTGTCGCCGATGTGAATAGGGCAGACATCAAGCATGACGCAGTCGAAATTAGCGTAGAAGTTGGCGCCGAGTTGAATATTGTAGCCGTAGTCGCAGCGGAATGTCGGTTCAATTTAGGCATCGTGGGTGGTGCCTAATAGTTCTGCCAGCAGTGCGTGACGTTCGGCTTTCTCATCCGGACCTGTGTGGTTATACCGATGAATAAGCTGCCTGGCGCGCATTCGGTCTGCTTTAAGCGTATCGTCAGCCGGGCGATAAATATCACCGGCAATCATTTTGCGTTTTTCTTCACTCATGAGGCCCCCTGTACTGGAAGCCATCACCATAGAAGGTGAATGATGTTTTGGGAACGTTCCCTATTTGCCGTTGTGACCACGATCACAGATATAGTTTAAATCGGAAAAAGTGGGTACGTGCCTGTAATGAATAAAGATTAACGGATGAACTTCCAGACGGTCGAAGGAATTTTGTCGTACAATTTATTCATGGTTAACTCGGCCAGACGATGATCGGCCGCTGAGTAAAATACCGCCAATTCGTTATCGGATAATTCATATTTATTTTTTTCAATGACACGCTCCAGCGTATCAATTGACTGGCAGCGTCTCAGACGCATCAAATAATCAGTTTTAGTTAATGGTTTATCAGACATAATTCACCCATTGATTGTAATAATTTTAACAAGAAAGGCTAACAGGATTAGCTCGGCTAGCGTTGACGAAACAGCGGAAAAGTTTGTTCCCTGACTTACGCCATTTCTGCAAGTCGCTGCTATTAATGCCGTAGTTACTGAACAACATAAAAGTATCATCCAGATATTCGTCGATCTGTGCAATCAGTTTATTATCGTCGTCATACTTAATTTTATAATTAAGTGCAAACGTTGCAATATGTTCAATCAGCTCATTAAGCTGCAGGTTAACCGCTGAGGTAGGGTCATTCACCCAGCCATGGTTGCTCTCTTCAAGCGTGACAAGACAGTCATGATACAGGGTTTCACAAAGAAACTTAAGCTGTGCGATATCGTGTCTTTTTGGTGAGTATTCGTCCATAACGCATCCCCCTTATCGCAGTTCGAACAACGAGTAAAAAATACCGGTGCGGGATGGGTACTACTGGTTAACCTGAAACATGCACGTGTTCCTGATCTGCTGTAACTATAATCTACTCCGCAAAAGATTTCATCGAGCTATTACGAAAAATTACAATTAAGTCTCAAATGGTTAGTTTTTTTATAAACAACACCCGTCCCAGAAAGGCGTTAATGACTTACGGTCTCATACTTTAGTTTGATAAAGATAGCATTCAAAGAGTTAGACCGCGAAAACGGCGCTTTCGTGCGCTTAATAATCATAGGAATATTCTTAATTTGCTTCCATTCTGAGCTCCTATTGGGATTATTCGAAATTACTTAAAGATAAATCTCAATTAAATCGGAAAGGTAAGGGTATTTAAATTTCGTTTGATAAAAGGTATCAATGGTTTTTGTGAGTGGTTAAAAAATAAACATCATGCAAGATGAATGACGGGAATAAAAAAGGGCCGCAGCTGCGGCCCTTTCGTTAGCATAGCTTTAGTGATGCTCTACCTTATGGCTGTGCTCGAGGTCTTCGTTTTTACGACTGAAACGACGACGTACAACCACGAAGAACACCGGTACAAAGAAGATAGCCAGAACGGTTGCTGTCACCATCCCGCCCATTACGCCGGTACCAACGGCGTTCTGTGCACCGGAGCCTGCACCAGAGCTGATAACCAGCGGCATAACGCCGAGGATAAACGCCAGTGAGGTCATCAGGATTGGACGCAGACGCATACGTACGGCTTCCAGCGTCGCTTCAATCAGCCCTTTGCCTTCTTTGTCCATCAGGTCTTTGGCGAATTCAACGATTAATATCGCGTTCTTCGCCGACAGGCCAATGGTGGTCAACAGGCCCACCTGGAAGTACACGTCGTTCGTTAACCCGCGAAGCGTTGCCGCCAGCAGCGCACCAACAACCCCCAGTGGCACCACCAGCATGACCGAGAACGGAATAGACCAGCTCTCATACAGCGCTGCCAGACACAGGAAGACGACAATCAGCGAGATGGCGTACAGGGCAGGGGCCTGGTTACCGGACAGACGTTCCTGGTAGGACATGCCCGTCCAGTCGTAGCCGATACCCGCAGGCAGTTTGCCCGCCAGTTCTTCCATCAGGTTCATGGCTTCACCGGTACTCTTACCTTCAGCTGCCTGACCCAGGATTTCCATGGATGGCAAACCGTTGTAACGTTCCAGACGCGGTGAACCGTATTCCCAACGTGAGGTAGAGAATGCGGAGAACGGTACCATCTGACCATCGCTACCGCGGACGTACCATTTGCCGATATCTTCCGGCAGCATACGGTATTTCGCTTCGGACATCAGGTACACCTTCTTCACACGACCGCGGTCGATGAAGTCGTTGACGTAGCTACCACCCCAGGCGGAACCCAGCGTGGTGTTGATGTCGCTGATGGAAACACCCAGCGCCTGCGCTTTTTCCTGGTCGATATCAACTTTGAACTGCGGCGTATCTTCCAGACCGTTAGGACGCACACCGGTCAGCACGTCAGGGTGCTGGGCGATCATCCCGAACAGTTGGTTACGCGCCTGGGTCAGTTTTTCGTGGCCCAGACCCGCCTGGTCGATCAGCTGGAAGTCGAAGCCGGTAGCGGTACCCAGTTCCACGATAGCTGGCAGGTTAAAGGCGAACACCATCGCATCTTTAATCGTCGAGAAGTAGCCCATCGCACGGCCGGTAATCGCTTCAACTTTGTTTTCCGCACCCGGACGTTCACTCCAGTCTTTCAGCGACACGAAGGCGATACCGGTGTTCTGGCCGCGACCCGCGAAGCCGAAGCCGTTTACGGCAAAGACGGATTCAACGTTGTTCTTCTCTTTGGTGAGATAGTAGTTGGTCATCTCATCCAGCACTTTCTGCGTACGTTCCTGGGTCGCACCAGCAGGCAGCTGCGCCATGCTCAGGAATACGCCCTGGTCTTCGTCCGGTAAGAAGGAGCTTGGCAGACGTACGAACAGGTATGCCATGCCCACAACGATGATCAGATACAGCAGCAGATAACGACCGGTGCTGCGCAGAATGTTGCCTACGCTATCGGTGTAATGGTGCGTGCTCTTCTCGAACATGTTGTTGAACCAGCCGAAGAAGCCTTTGGTAGAACCGTGGCTGCCTTTGGCGATTGGCTTCAGCATGGTGGCGCATAGTGCCGGCGTCAGGATCAATGCTACCAGTACCGATAGCGCCATCGCGGAAACGATGGTGATGGAGAACTGACGATAAATTGCCCCGGTAGAACCACCAAAGAAGGCCATCGGGATAAATACCGCTGACAGTACCATCGCGATACCGACCAGTGCGCCCTGAATCTGGCCCATGGACTTACGCGTGGCTTCTTTCGGCGGTAGCCCCTCTTCGGCCATCACACGCTCGACGTTCTCGACCACCACGATGGCGTCATCCACCAGAAGGCCGATGGCGAGCACCATCCCGAACATCGTTAGGGTGTTTATCGAGAAGCCAAACGCGGCAAGTACCGCAAAGGTCCCGAGCAGTACCACCGGCACCGCGATCGTTGGAATCAACGTCGCGCGGAAGTTCTGCAGGAACAGGTACATGACCAGGAACACCAGGATGATCGCTTCGACCAGCGTTTTCACCACTTCATGAATCGAGATCTTAACGAACGGCGTGGTGTCGTATGGGTAAACGATTTTCAGGCCTGACGGGAAGAACGGCTCCATTTTCGCCAATTCAGCGCGAATAGCATTCGCGGTGTCCAGGGCGTTTGCGCCGGTTGCCAGTTTAATACCCAGACCGGAAGCCGGCTGACCGTTAAACTTCGCCACTACGTCATAGCTTTCGCCGCCGAGTTCAATCTTCGCCACGTCGCGCAGGCGAACCTGCGAACCGTCCTGGTTAACCTTCAGCAGAATGTTGCCAAACTCTTCGGTATTCGTCAGACGGGTCTGTGCCACGATAGAAGCGTTCAGCTGCTGGCCAGGTACAGGCGGCGTACCACCTAACTGACCTGCCGCTACCTGGGCGTTCTGTGCTTTCAGGGCGCTGATCACATCAACCGGCGTCAACTGGAAGTTGTTCAGTTTGTTCGGGTCCATCCAGATACGCATAGCGTACTGGGAACCGAACAGCTGAACGTCGCCCACGCCGCTTGTACGGCTGATGGCGTCCTTCATGTTGGCCGCCACGTAGTCCGAAATATCGTCCTGGTTCATGGTGCCGTTGGTGTTGATTACACCAACAACCATCAGGAAGCTGCTGGAGGCTTTTTCAACGCTGATACCCTGCTGCTGAACTTCCTGCGGCAGAAGCGGCGTCGCCAGCGCGAGCTTGTTCTGTACCTGTACCTGAGCGATGTCCGGATCGGTACCGGATTCGAAGGTCAGGGTAATGGTTGCGGTACCGGTGGAGTCGCCGTTGGAGGACATGTACATCAGGTGATCGATACCGTTCATGTTCTGTTCGATAACCTGAGTTACTGTGTTCTGCACCGTTTCGGCGTCAGCACCGGGGTACATGGCCGTGATCGAAATCGCAGGCGGCGCAATCGTCGGATATTGCGCTACCGGCAATTTGAGGATCGATAGCCCCCCAGCCAGCATGATAATAATGGCGATCACCCATGCAAATATGGGGCGATCGATAAAGAAATTAGGCATGTCTTAACGGCTCCTGTTTAAGTTAAGACTTGGTTTGTTCTGACTGAGCGGCGCCAGCGGCAGCTTGCTGTTTATCGTCAGAAGTGACTTCCTGGGCTTTAACCTGCACGCCCGGTTTCACTTTTTGCAGACCGCTAATAATCACGCGATCGCCGTCTTTCAAACCATCTGTCACCAGCCACTTGTCACCAATCGCCTGACTTGCAACGATCTGACGAACTTCGACTTTATCGCCTTCACCCACAACCATTGCGCTCGCATCGCCACGCGGCGTACGGGTCACACCCTGCTGAGGAACCAGCAGCGCGGTTGGGTTGGTCCCTTCTTCCAGACGTGCGCGAACAAACATGCCCGGCAGCAGAGAATGGTCAGGGTTAGGGAAGATGGCGCGCAGCGTGATAGAACCGGTGGTCTGGTCAACGGTGACATCAGAGAATTCTAATGTCCCGCTCTGCGGGTACTTGATACCGTCGTTGGTGACCAGATCCACTTTCGCTTTACCGTTTTCCTGTTTCAGTTTGCCGTCAGCCAGTTCCTGCTTCAGACGCAGGAAATCATTGCTGGACTGGGTCACATCAACATAGATAGGGTCGAGCTGCTGAACGGTAGCCAGTGCGGTCGCTTGACCGTTTTGGACCAGCGCCCCTTCGGTGACCGCAGATTTACCAATGCGCCCGCTGATAGGCGAGGTCACTTTGGTGTAGGCCAGGTTGATTCGCGCGGTTTCAACGGCAGCTTTTGCGGCCAGAACGGCAGCGTTAGCCTGCTGTGCATCCGCAACGGCAGTATCGTAATCCTGACGGCTGATGTACTGAGTACCCAGCAGTTTGGAGTAACGATTCACGGTCAGTTTGGCGATATTGGCAGCCGCTTCCGCTTTCGCTAAGTCGCCTTTCGCGCTTTCGTAAGAGGCTTGATAGGTTGCCGGATCAATCTGATAAAGCGACTCACCCGCCTTGATGTCGCCACCTTCGATAAAGTTGCGCTTCAGAATAATCCCGCTGACCTGCGGGCGAACTTCTGCGACACGATAGGCGTTGGTGCGGCCTGGCAGTTCCGTCGTGATTACAAGAGGTTCAGATTTGAGCGTCACCACGCCAACTTCTGGCATGTGTTGTGCTCCTTGCTGAGCTGGTTTGTCGTCACATCCTGTTAGCGCTAAGCTGCCTGAGAGCATCAGAACGACCGCCAGAGGCGTTAACCCTCTGTTTTTGTTCATATGTAAACCTCGAGTGTCCGATTTCAAATTGATCAATGGAACAAGCGTCCACAAACCCATTGCTGCGTTTGTATTATCGTCATACTATGGTACATACATTCATAAATGTATGTAAATCTAACCCCTGCAAATTCACCGACCTATGGCACGAAAAACCAAAGAAGAAGCGCTGGCTACGCGTCAGCACATACTGGATGTCGCCCTACGGTTGTTCTCACAGCAGGGGGTATCATCCACCTCACTCGCCGAGATTGCAAAAGCGGCGGGGGTGACGCGCGGCGCAATTTACTGGCATTTTAAGGATAAGTCGGATCTCTTTAATGAAATCTGGGCCTTATCAGAGTCCAGCATTGGCGATCTTGAAATTGAGTATCGGGCAAAATTCCCCGGTGATCCACTCTCAGTTTTGAGAGAAATCCTCGTTTACATTCTAGTTGCCACAGTTATCGAAGAGCGCCGACGATTGATGATGGAAATCATTTTTCACAAATGTGAGTTTGTCGGTGAAATGGCTGTAGTGCAACAGGCCCAGCGTAATTTATGTTTAGAAAGTTACGATAGAATTGAACAGACGTTAAATGACTGTGTCACAGCGAAAGTTTTACCGGCAAATTTGTTAAGCCGCCGGGCGGCAATCTTAACCCGCAGCTATATCTCGGGGCTAATGGAAAACTGGTTGTTTGCGCCGAACTCTTTCGACCTGCGGGCCGAGGCGGAGTCCTACGTGGCTATTCTGCTTGAGATGTACCAATTTTGCCCAACGTTACGCGGCGAAAAAGACCTCCCTTCCTCTAAGGATTACCAGGAATAATCCTGGTTGCTCCGGCTATTCGCCTGTTGCCAGAAGTGCTATTCTGCGCAGGTATTTATCTCCGGCACGCCGCCGGCTTTAGCCACCACACATGTTAAGATTATGCTGCATAACATCCGCCCTCGGGCCACGATCTCTGCATTCCTCATTATTGCTGTCTGTTTTGTGCTGTCTATCGCCGCGGTTCAAGCCCGCGCGCTGAACGGCACCGATATTCCTGACCGTACAGACGTTCAGGATCAGCTTAACGCGCTGAACAATAAAAAAGACCTGACCCCTCAGGAGAAGCTGGTTCAGCAGGATCTGACGGAAACGCTGCAGCTGCTCGATAAAATCGACAGCGTTAAGGCTGAAAGCACTCAACTACAAAAACAGATTGAACAGGCGCCCATTAAGCTGCGCCAGGCCACCGACAACCTGAATGATATCAGCGATGTTGATAACGATGATGAGACGCGTAAAACGCTGAGCACGCTTTCGCTGCGCCAGCTTGAAGCCCGCGTGTCGCAGGCGGTGGACGATTTACAGAATGCGCAAAACGACTTGGCCACCTATAACAGCCAGCTCGTCTCCCTGCAAACCCAGCCTGAGCGCGTGCAAAACGCGATGAACTCTGCCTCTCAGCAATTGCTACAGGTGCGTAACAGCCTGAATGCCAGTACCGTCGGCGACGGTCTGCGTCCTACCCAGCAGACCATGCTGCAGGTGCAAAAAACGCTGCTTGACGCTGAGATAGAGCTTCAGCGTAAGAGCCTGGCCGGCAACACCGTATTGCAGGACTCACTGCAGAAGCAGCGCGACTACGTGACGGCCTACAGCACCCGGCTTGAGCATCAGCTTCAGCTGTTGCAGGAAGCGGTCAACAGTAAGCGCCTGATGCTGTCGGAAAAAACCGCCGCCGAGAACGCTTCCCCGGAAGAGACTGCCCGCATTCAGGGTAACCCGCTGGTGAAGCAGGAGCTCGAAATTAACCATCAGTTGAGCCAGAAACTGATTACCGCAACGGAAAGCGGTAACCAACTGGTGCAACAGAATATCAGGGTGAAAACCTGGCTTGACCGCGCGCTGCAGTCTGAGCGTAACGTCAAAGAGCAGATTGCGGTGCTGAAGGGCAGCCTGCTGTTGTCGCGTATTCTTTATCAGCAGCAGCAGACGCTACCGTCTGCGGATGAACTGGAGGATATGACCACCCGCATCGCCGACCTGCGCCTTGAGCAGTTCGAGATTAACCAGCAGCGCGATACCCTGTTCCAGAGCGACGATTTTGTCGCCAAGCTGGAAGAGGGGCATAGCAGTGAAGTCGACAGCGAAGTGCACGATGCGCTGCTGCAAATCGTCGACGCGCGCCGCGAAATGCTGGATCTGATTAACAAACAGCTGGGTAACCAGCTGATGATGGCTATCAACCTGCAGATTAACCAGCAGCAGTTGATGAGCGTCTCCAAAAGCCTGAAATCGATTCTGACCCAGCAAATTTTCTGGGTAAACAGCAACAAGCCAATGGACTGGGATTGGATTAAATCTTTCCCGGAAGCGCTCAAAAACCAGTTCAAGTCGATGAAAATCACCGTGAACTGGGAGAAAGCGTGGCCGGCAGTGTTTATTGCCTTCCTCGCGGGGCTTCCGCTGCTGCTGATTGCCGGGCTGATTCGCTGGCGGCTCCAGTGGTTGCGTAACTACCAGGACAAGCTCGGCGATCAGGTCGGCAATCTGCGTAACGACAGTCAGCTGCATACGCCGAAAGCCATTCTCATCGATCTCATCCGCGCGCTTCCGGTGGTGCTGGTCATTCTGGCGATTGGCCTGATCCTGCTGACCATGCAGCTTAACATCAGCGCGCTGCTGTGGGCCTTCAGCAAAAAACTGGCTATCTTCTGGCTGGTATTTGGCTTGTGCTGGAAAGTGCTGGAGAAAAACGGCGTGGCCGTGCGCCACTTTAATATGCCGGAACAGCTGACCAGCCATTGGCGTCGACAGATCGTGCGTATTAGCCTCGCGCTGCTGCCGCTACACTTCTGGTCTGTGGTGTCTGAACTCTCTCCGCTTAACCTGATGGATGATGTGCTGGGGCAGTTCGTTATCCTGCTCAATTTGTTGGTTATTGCCGTGCTGACGTGGCCGATGTGCCGTGAAAGCTGGCGCGATAAAGAGTCACACAGCTTGCGTCTGCTCACGGTGACGGTGTTGTCGCTGGTGCCGCTCGGCCTGATGGTGCTGACCGCAACGGGGTATTTCTACACCACGCTGCGTCTCTCTGGCCGCTGGATTGAAACCGTTTATCTGGTTATTTTCTGGAACCTGCTGTACCAGACGGTGCTGCGCGGTCTGAGCGTCGCGGCGCGCCGTATTGCCTATCGTCGCGCGGTTGCTCGCCGCCAGAATCTGGTGAAAGAGGGGGCTGAAGGGGCCGAACCGCAGGAAGAACCGACGATTGCGCTGGAGCAAATCAACCAGCAAACGCTGCGCATTACCATGCTGGTGATGGTGGCGCTGTTTGGCGTGATGTTCTGGGCTATCTGGTCTGACTTAATTACCGTGTTCAGCTACCTCGATAGCATTACGCTCTGGCACTACAACGGCACCGAAGCGGGCGCCAGCGTGGTGAAAGATGTCACCATGGGCAGCCTGCTGTTTGCCATTATCGCTTCGATGGTGGCCTGGGCGCTGATTCGCAACTTACCGGGTCTGCTGGAAGTGCTGGTGCTTTCACGGCTCAATATGCGCCAGGGGGCTTCGTACGCGATTACCACGATTCTGAACTACGCGATTATCGCCGTGGGTGCGATGACCGTGTTTGGTTCGCTCGGGGTATCGTGGGATAAATTGCAGTGGCTCGCCGCCGCGCTGTCGGTCGGTCTGGGTTTTGGTTTACAGGAAATCTTCGGGAACTTCGTTTCTGGCCTGATTATTCTGTTCGAACGCCCGGTGCGTATTGGCGATACGGTGACCATTGGTACCTTCTCGGGGACGGTCAGCAAGATTCGTATCCGTGCGACCACTATTACCGACTTTGACCGTAAAGAGGTCATTATCCCGAACAAAGCGTTTGTGACCGAGCGCCTGATCAACTGGTCACTGAGCGATACCACGACACGCGTTGTGATTCGCCTTGGCGTGGCCTATGGCTCCGACCTCGATAAGGTGAAAAAAGTGCTGCTGCAGGCAGCGACCAGCCACCCGAAAGTGATGCATGACCCGGAACCGTCGGTCTTCTTCACCACGTTTGGCGCCAGCACGCTGGATCACGAACTGCGCCTGTACGTGCGTGAGCTGCGTGACCGTAGCTATACCGTGGATGAACTGAACCGCACTATCGATCGTCTGTGCCGCGAAAACGACATCAATATCGCCTTCAACCAGCTCGAAGTGCATCTGCACAATGAGAAGGGGGATGTGGTGACGGAAGTGAAGCGTGACGGTAAAACCGATGGCCAGGATCTGGTTGTGGATTAAGACTGAAGAGGGCGGCGAAAGCCGCCCTTATTTATTCCGTTTTTGCCGCCAGGTCGTCTTCGCTTAACCCGGTAAGCTGCTGAACTAACGTGGCAGTCAGCCCGGCGTTGAGCATATTCAGCGCAATTTTTTGCGCTTCATCGCGACGCCCCAGTGCTTCTCCTTGCTCTATTCCTTGTTCTAATCCCTGAACAATGCCTTTCTTTCGTCCCTCTTCGGCCAACCATTCGGCGATGGTCATCAGCTGCTCCTTATGCTGTGGTGAATATTGCGCCAATGTGCAGAGTAACGCTTCCGGATGAGATGTACTACCCGCTTGTAGCATATAGGTGAGCAGCGCCTCGGGCTGTGACGGCGTGAGCCAATTCTCTATCAGCAAAGCCCCCAGTTGTTCTTGCAAAGAAGCCAGGTCACGCTGGCGAATATGCTTAAACAGCAGCTCCAGCATGGCCATGCGCTGGTGAGCCATGATCTCGCTATCGGGCATCACGGTGATGTCAACGAGAGGAAAGTCCTCTGTGTACAGGCGGTGCGCCAGCGCGGCGTTGTCGAACAATTCAAGCCAGTTCATACGGTATGGCCAGGGGCTGACGCTGCCGTGATAAAACAGCATCGGAATGATTAACGGTAGCGTGCTGTGGCCTGCGTCGAGATGCTGCTGTATGGCAGAGAGCGTATAGCGCATCAGACGAAAGGGCATCAGTTTATCCGGTGTGCTTTGATGCTCAATCAGCACATAGATATAGCCGGGTCCATCGCGAGTTTGCAGCGAGTAGAGGATATCGGAATAGCTGGCGCGCAGATTTTCTTCGACAAAGCTGCCAGAGGCCAGCTGCAGCGTTTCAAGTTTGCACTGTGCCAGCAGTTCACCAGGAAGGTGAGCCTGTAAGAAATCCCTCGCTATCGCTTTATGGCGTAAAAACTGCTTAAAAATGGCGTCGTGTGGCGTTGCCGAATAGATATTCATGATGTTCCGTCATCGGGTTTCCTGAGCGAGGTGAAGAATGTGCCACAGGCGATGACGGTGATGCTGCCGATGATTTGACGCTCTACGCGTCATCTTCCACGTTTTTTAACTTGTTGATGTAATCTTTGCGCACCATCTCCAGCGCGCTCAGCACAATTTCCGGCGCAATTTCATTGCTCTCCAGCAGCTCAATCAGATCCACCGCCAGTTTGACATCATCCGGGGCGCTTTCCAGTGACATAGCTTCTCCTTGTCAGCGCGTCATGCGCGCCAGTATGCGTTCAATATCTTCCAGCGCCTGGCGGCAGCGGCTGAGGCGGCCATCAAAGGCGGTGATTTCGCGGGCCAGACGCTGCTGGTCTTCAAGCGTCGTCGCCTGCAGATACTGCTGTTGACGCTGCTGCTTCATTTCCAGCAGACGACGTTCAAAATCCTGTGTTTCCAGCCGCTTACGCTGCCAGCGACGCAGTCCGGGCGAAGGGCTATCCCAGACGCGTAGCGACCAGGCCTCGCTCTCGCGGCTGATCGCTTCAATCTGCGCCGCCAGCCGCTCAGCAAGCCAGGCCACCTGCGGCAATTGCTGTTGCTCAACGGCGTGTTTGAGTTCTTCAAGATGAACGTGTGCTTCATCGAGATAGGCCTGCATTTTCGTACTGCGCGTCTGGAAGAGCTGGCGGTCAAAGCGCGCGCTCAGCGTGGCATGCGCGGCAAGCGGCGCAATGCGCGTCTGAAGCCGGGCAAGCTGTTGTTCCAGCGTTTGTAAAAGCTGCGCCGTTTTCACCGGATTCTCCCCTTGATGGTTATCGGCTATGCTAGAGTAGCAGACCCATTTGATAACGATTCGCATTATGCAGCGTACTATTTTAATCATTATTGGCTGGTTGGCGGTAGTCCTTGGCACCATTGGCGTGGTATTGCCGCTGCTGCCGACGACGCCGTTTATTCTGCTCGCCGCTTGGTGTTTTGCGCGCTCTTCGCCACGCTTTCATCACTGGCTGCTGTATCGTTCCTGGTTTGGCGGCTATTTACGCCACTGGCAGCGCTATAAAGCTATGCCGCCGGGGGCTAAACCACGGGCGATTATCGTGATTTTACTGACCTTTGGCGTTTCGCTGTGGCTGGTCAATATGCTGTGGGTACGGCTGCTGCTGCTGGCGATTCTGTGTGGATTGTTGGTTTTCCTCTGGCGCATTCCGGTGGTTGATGCAGAACAACAAAACGGATGAACCGCATTTATGGTGTTGCAATTCTACGAATGAGCCAGTAAATTCTGGCGTTTTCGAGCACAGGCGCGCCCGGTTAAAAGTTAACCAATTGTGACTTTTAGCCCGTTTTGCTCGCCTTGAGTAACACCGTTTCAATTAGGCACAAACCTATGACCGCAACTGCACAGCAGCTTGAATATCTGAAGAACAGCATCCAGAGCATCCAGGACTATCCAAAACCTGGTATTCTTTTCCGCGATGTCACCAGCTTACTGGAAGACCCGAAAGCCTACGCGCTCAGCATTGAACTGCTGGTCGAGAAGTACAAAGACGCCGGTATCACCAAAGTCGTGGGTACCGAAGCGCGTGGTTTCCTGTTTGGCGCGCCGGTCGCGCTGGCCATGGGCGTAGGTTTTGTCCCGGTGCGTAAACCGCGCAAGCTGCCGCGTGAAACGATCGCCGAAAGCTACGAGCTGGAGTACGGCACCGATCAGCTGGAAATCCACGTTGATGCGATCAAGGCTGGTGATAAAGTGCTGGTGGTCGACGATCTGCTGGCAACCGGCGGGACTATCGAAGCGACGGTTAAACTGATTCGTCGTCTGGGTGGCGAAGTGCACGACGCGGCCTTCATCATCAACCTGTTCGATCTGGGCGGCGAACAGCGCCTGGAAAAACAGGGTATCACCAGCTACAGCCTGGTGAATTTCCCGGGTCACTAAGCATTTCCCGATACATGGCCTCGCCTGCCCGGCGGGGCTGTGATAGCATTACTCCCTCGTGAATCCACCTTCCAGCGTTTCAGAGCCTGCCAATGAGTTATCAGGTCTTAGCCCGAAAATGGCGCCCACAAACCTTTGCTGACGTCGTCGGCCAGGAACATGTGCTGACCGCACTGGCGAACGGCTTATCGTTAGGGCGCATTCATCACGCATACCTTTTTTCCGGCACCCGTGGGGTGGGGAAAACCTCTATCGCCCGTTTGCTGGCGAAGGGGCTTAACTGCGAAACCGGCATTACCGCTACGCCGTGCGGCGTGTGTGATAACTGCCGTGAAATCGAGCAGGGGCGTTTTGTCGATCTGATTGAGATCGATGCCGCCTCGCGAACCAAAGTCGAAGATACCCGTGACCTGCTGGATAACGTCCAGTACGCGCCCGCCCGCGGCCGCTTTAAGGTCTATCTTATCGACGAAGTGCACATGCTCTCCCGTCACAGCTTTAACGCCTTGTTAAAAACGCTGGAGGAGCCGCCTGCGCACGTCAAATTCCTGCTGGCGACCACCGATCCGCAAAAGCTGCCGGTCACCATTTTGTCTCGTTGCCTGCAGTTCCACCTGAAGGCGCTGGACGTTGAACAAATTCGCCATCAGCTTGAGCATATCCTTGATGAAGAACATATCGCCCATGAGCCACGCGCTCTGCAACTGCTGGCGCGCGCGGCGGACGGTAGCCTGCGTGACGCATTAAGCCTTACCGATCAGGCGATTGCCAGCGGTGAAGGCCAGCTTACCACGGCGTCGGTCAGCGAGATGCTCGGCACGTTGGACGACGATCAGGCGCTGTCGCTGATTGAAGCGCTGGTGGCGGCCAACGGCGAGCGGACGATGGAACTGGTCAACGATGCTGCGCTGCGCGGCGTTGACTGGGAAGCGTTGCTGATTGAGATGCAAAGCCTGCTGCACCGTATTGCGATGGTGCAGCTGTCGCCTGCGGCGCTTGGCAGCGATATGGCCGCTGTTGAACAGCGGATGCGTAACCTTGCGCGTACCGTGCCGCCAACCGACGTTCAGCTGTACTATCAGACGATGTTGATTGGCCGCAAAGAGCTGCCGTATGCGCCGGATCGTCGCATGGGCATTGAAATGACGCTGCTGCGCGCGCTGGCGTTCCATCCGAATGCACCGCTGCCGGAGCCGGAAAGGCCCCAGCAGACGTATGCACCGGCTAATGCGCCAATGATGCCACCGCAGCAACAGCAACCGATGCCCGCATCGGCACCAATGACCCCGCCGCCTGCGGCACCGTTACCGGACTCCACCAATCAGGTGCTGGCCGCGCGTCGTCAATTGCAGCAGAGCAATCCGGGAGTAAACACCCCAAAAAAGAGTGAACCGGCAGCCGCTTCCCGCGCGCGGCCGGTGAACAGTGCTGCGCTGGAAAGACTGGCCTCGGTCACCGAACGCGTTCAGGCGCGTCCGGAACCGTCGGCGTTAACCAAGCCGGCAGCGAAAAAAGAGGCTTACCGCTGGAAAGCGACCACGCCTGCTGAAGAAGTCAAAAAAGAAGAAATCGCCACGCCGAAAGCGCTGAAGAAAGCGCTGGAGCATGAGAAAACGCCAGAACTGGCGGCCAAGCTGGCGGCGGAATCTTTAGAACGTGACCCGTGGGCGGCAGAGGTGAGCCAGATGGCGTTACCGAAGCTCGTCGAGCAGGTGGCGCTCAACGCGTGGAAAGAGCAGGACGGTAACGCCGTATGCCTGCATCTGCGCCCAACGCAGCGGCATCTCAATTCGCCCGGCGCGAAGCAAAAGCTGACCGAAGCGTTGAGCACTTTATACGGCGCGCCTGTTGAATTGACCATCGTGGAAGATGATAATCCGGCGGTGCGTACGCCGCTGGAGTGGCGACAGGCCATCTATGAAGAGAAGCTCGCGCAGGCGCGCGAGTCGATTATCGCGGATAATAACATTCAGACGCTGCGCCGATTCTTCGACGCGGACCTGGATGAAGAGAGCATCCGCCCCATTTGACCGCAAGCGCTGCTTACGGTCGTTATTGTTTAACGTGACCTACTGAGAGAGAAGCCTATGTTTGGTGGTAAAGGCGGTCTGGGTAACCTGATGAAACAGGCCCAGCAGATGCAAGACAAAATGCAGAAAATGCAGGAAGAAATCGCCCAGCTGGAAGTAACCGGCGAATCTGGCGCAGGTCTGGTTAAAGTGACCATCAACGGCGCGCACAACTGCCGTCGCGTGGAAATCGATCCAAGCCTGCTGGAAGACGACAAAGACATGCTGGAAGATCTGGTCGCTGCGGCGTTCAACGATGCGGCACGTCGCATTGATGAAACTCAGAAAGAGAAAATGGCCTCTGTATCCTCCGGTATGCAGCTGCCACCAGGCTTCAAGATGCCGTTCTGATGCAAACCAGTCCGCTGTTAACTCAGCTGATGGAAGCGCTGCGCTGTCTGCCGGGCGTTGGCCCGAAGTCGGCGCAGCGCATGGCGTTTACCCTGCTGCAGCGTGACCGCAGCGGCGGGATGCGTCTGGCGCAGGCCTTAACCCGCGCGATGTCGGAAATCGGCCACTGTGCCGATTGCCGCACCTTCACCGAGCAGGAAGTGTGCAACATCTGCTCGAACCCGCGTCGCCAGGAAAACGGCCAAATCTGCGTGGTGGAGAGTCCTGCGGACATCTACGCCATTGAGCAGACCGGGCAGTTCTCCGGCCGCTACTTCGTGCTGATGGGCCACCTGTCGCCGTTAGACGGTATCGGCCCGGACGATATCGGACTTGACCGCCTTGAGCAGCGTCTGGAAACGGAGCAGCTGACGGAAATTATTCTCGCCACCAACCCAACGGTGGAAGGGGAAGCCACGGCCAACTATATCGCCGAACTTTGCGCGCAATATGGCGTAGAAGCTAGCCGTATCGCCCACGGCGTGCCGGTAGGCGGTGAGCTGGAAATGGTCGACGGCACTACGCTGTCACACTCGCTGGCCGGTCGCCATAAGATTCGTTTTTAATCAATCGAGAGCAGGATTTTCTGCTCTCGCTTGAAATCCGCTACACCCATCCCCATTTTCCTCTCATCGCTTTTTTTACCTTGTAATCAGCATTGAGGTATTTTGCAATGAAAGGACAAGAAACACGTGGCTTCCAGTCAGAAGTTAAACAGCTTCTGCATCTGATGATCCATTCTCTGTATTCCAATAAAGAAATCTTCCTGCGTGAGCTTATCTCTAACGCTTCAGATGCCGCCGACAAGCTGCGTTTCCGCGCGCTGTCCAACCCGGATCTGTATGAGGGTGACGGCGAACTGCGCGTACGCGTCTCCTTCGATAAAGATAAGCGTACGTTGACCATTGCCGATAACGGCGTGGGTATGAACCGCGACGAAGTGATTGACCACCTGGGGACTATCGCTAAATCCGGCACCAAAGCGTTCCTGGAGTCGATGGGCTCTGACCAGGCGAAAGACAGCCAGCTTATCGGTCAGTTCGGCGTCGGCTTCTACTCTGCGTTTATCGTTGCCGACAAAGTCACCGTGCGCACCCGTGCGGCAGGAGACAAGCCGGAAAACGGCGTGTTCTGGGAATCTGCTGGTGAAGGTGAATACACCGTAGCGGACATCACCAAAGAAGACCGCGGTACCGAAATTACGCTGCACCTGCGTGAAGACGAAAGCGAGTTCCTCGACGACTGGCGCGTACGTTCCGTTATCAGCAAATACTCCGACCATATCGCGCTGCCGGTAGAGATCGAAAAACAGGAAGAGAAAGACGGCGAGACCGTGGTTTCCTGGGAGAAGATCAACAAGGCGCAGGCGCTGTGGACGCGTAACAAAGCCGAGCTGAACGACGACGAATACAAAGCGTTCTACAAGCATATCGCCCACGACTTCACTGACCCGCTGACCTGGAGCCACAACCGTGTAGAAGGTAAGCAGGAGTACACCAGCCTGCTGTACATCCCGTCGCAGGCGCCGTGGGATATGTGGAACCGTGACCATAAGCACGGCCTGAAGCTGTACGTGCAGCGCGTCTTCATCATGGACGACGCCGAGCAGTTCATGCCGAACTACCTGCGCTTCGTGCGTGGTCTGATAGATTCCAACGATCTGCCGCTGAACGTCTCCCGCGAAATTCTGCAGGACAGCACCGTCACCCGTAACCTGCGTAATGCCCTGACCAAGCGTGTGCTGCAGATGCTGGATAAGCTGGCGAAAGACGATGCTGAGAAATACCAGACCTTCTGGAAACAGTTCGGCCTGGTGCTGAAAGAAGGCCCGGCGGAAGATAACGGCAACCAGGAAGCGATTGCTAAGCTGCTGCGCTTTGCGTCGACTCACACTGACTCTTCCGAGCAGACCGTGTCGCTGGCCGACTACGTGTCCCGCATGAAGGAAGGGCAGGAGAAAATCTACTACATCACCGCCGACAGCTATGCCGCGGCGAAGAGCAGCCCACACCTGGAACTGCTGCGTAAGAAAGGCATCGAAGTGCTGCTGCTTTCTGACCGCATCGATGAGTGGATGATGAACTACCTGACCGAGTTCGACGGCAAGCCATTCCAGTCCGTTGCCAAAGCCGACGAGTCTATCGACAAGCTGGCGGATGAAGTGGACGAGAGCGCAAAAGAAGCGGAAAAAGCGCTGACGCCGTTCATTGAGCGCGTAAAAACCCTGTTGGGCGATCGCGTGAAAGAAGTGCGTCTAACTCACCGTCTGACCGACACCCCGGCTATCGTCACCACCGACGCGGATGAAATGAGCACCCAGATGGCGAAACTGTTCGCTGCTGCAGGCCAGGCCGCGCCGGAAGTGAAATACATCTTTGAACTCAACCCGGATCACGTGCTGGTGAAACGCACCGCGGATACCCAGGATGAAGGGCAGTTTAAAGAATGGGTTGAGCTGCTGCTTGACCAGGCGCTGTTCGCTGAGCGTGGTACGCTGGAAGATCCTAACCAGTTTATCCGCCGCATGAACCAGCTGCTGGTGTCATAAGTTTGGTGCTCCCGCCCACAGTTGAGGTTAGCCTTGGCTGTGGGCGGGGCTATTACCGCTAGAGTTAACTTATTTTTATATCATCCAAATCGATATCCTCTTCTTCACAATCGTTATTTGCAATAACCTCGCGAGGGACATCTTTCTTAATAGCGGCATAAATCGTCCCCGTTACCAGGATATTCACGAGCAATGCCATCACACCCGCCATCGGATGTGACATGGTTGGAATCATCAATACCCCACCGAAAGGTACCGTTGCATCAGCGCCATATACCATGGTGACTGCACCACCACAGGCCCCGCCGATTGCGGCAGCAGCAATACCGCGAACAATATCGTTCATGACGATAGGGATGGAACCTTCTACAATATTCACGACGCCCATCGGTACCGCTGATTTTAACGTTTCGATCTCTTCGTCATTATAGATATTTTTACGTAGCAGTTTGGCAATGAAATAAGCAAGGCCAAAACCGATTGGCGTTGCGGTATTGACTAACTGAAGCGCCGTAATGGGCTCATTAATTCCCTGTGCCTGAAGCGTCAAAACGAAGGCGAAGCACGTTTTATTGAGCGGTCCGCCGAAATCCACGATACATAATGCACCAATAACCGCACCTAAAATTAAATTAGATGATGTGCCCATGCTTCTGAGGAAAGACGTTAATGCATCGGTGAAAATACCAATCGGCGTACCGATGATATACACCATGATCAGGCAACTGATAATAGATGCGAAAAAGGGAACGATTAAGGTCGGCATTAAACCGCGGGCCCAGGCCGGAACCTTCACGTTTTTAATGATGGCGAGCGCAATATACCCCGAAATGTAACCGCCAATCATACCGCCGATGAAGCCCGCGCTAATCGCATTTGCTGCCAGGCCGACGACAAAACCAGGCGCAATGCCGGGTTTGCCGGCGATAGAGCCGGAAATACCGATAGCAATAACGACAGGCAGCAGCCCCAGCGCTTTTGCGCCCAGCGTTGCCAGAACCTGCCATAAATCAAAATGGCCTGGGACTAACGTATCCTGAACCGTACCACCAAGCGCCATACCGATGGCAATAATAAAGCCGGCACCACAGACAATGGGGATCAGGTACGAGATTGCGGTAAGCAGGTGACCTTTCGGGTTCGCAGCTTTCCAGATTTCTTTGATATTCATAAATCACACCCTTTATTGATATTGGATGAGCAAAGATGAAATATTATGAATTCACTATTTCACTGAGCTTTTCGATAAGTTTGTTTGGTGATTTCACCGCCGTTTCTGTGGCGACTTTAACGACTCTTTTGCCAGCGAAGCGTTCTTCTCCCGACACTTTCACATCGGCCGCTAACAGAACAATATCGGCTTGCGCAATCTCAGCATCAGTTAACGCATTTTCGATGCCAATAGTACCCTGCGTTTCAATTTTGACATTATGCCCCGCTTTTTTAGCGGCAATTTCAATTTTCTTCTGAGCAATATAGGTATGTGCAATACCGACGGTGCAGGCAGTAACCCCAACAATATTCATGGCTCTTCTCCATAGTGTTTAAATAACGACAAATTTGCCGTAAAGCGGCAATGGTAATGACTAACGGTAATTAAGCGTCAATGCCTTCAGCTTCCGCATTGAAAATATCAATAACTTTTTGAGGGTCGTTCACCTTCAGCAATTGCGCGACGATATCCTCGTCCGCCAGTGAGCCTGAAACCTGAGAGAGTAAGCGGATATGGGTGGCGTTTTGATCCACCAGGGTTACCGCAAATAAAATCACGCAGCGAACGTCGCTGTCATCCATGGTTTCCCAAGGGATCCCATGTTGAGTACGGCCAATAGCCAGGGCGGTGTGGGCTACGCCCGAGGATTTGCCATGCGGGATCGCAATATGGTTTTCAAACCCAGTGGAGCCCTGTGCTTCGCGAAGCCAGACGTCACGAAGAAAATCATCCTTATGAGTAATGGCACCATCCTGAACCAACAAGTCCGTTAATTCTTCAACGGCTTCTTCTTTGGTTTTTGCCGTCATATTTAATTTGATATTTTTAACATTAAGTACAGTTGAGATGTCCATAAATTACCTTCATTATCAGAGCATGAAATTTGCATAACAGAATACACACCTCGGGCATGGCGTAATTTCTCTGTTATTAGATTTTGGAAAATCAAATAAACTACATTTTAGAGATTAAAATAACGCGTATCAGTCAGGTAATGGTAAAGGTGCTTTTCGCACATATTGAGGCATTTTTCTATTTAGCACCCATAAACCACCACCGAGATAAAAATAGTTAGTTAAAAATGGCCATAATGTGGCCCAGAATGATACCTACTACGCCGAAATCCGCGTCGCCAAACGTGGTGGCATCCAACCCCATATCACCCATCATTGGCAAAAGGATGGCGGGGAGGAATGAAATCAGTAGACCATGGGCAAACGCCCCGACAACGGCGCCGCGACGTCCACCGGTAATGTTGCCGTAAACCCCAGCCGTTGCCCCGCAGAAGAAGTGTGGCGCTAGCCCCGGTACGATGACGCTTAAACCGAACAGCGGGCAGATGAACATACTGACCAGGCCTGCAACAAAGCTTGAAAGAAACCCGACGATGACGGCATTAGGCGCAAACGGGAAGACGGTGGGGCAGTCGAGAGCCGGTTTTGCGTCTTTCACTAATTTATCCGCAATCCCTTTAAATGCCGGGACAATCTCGGCAATCACCATACGCACGCCTGCCAGGATGATATAAACGCCCGCAGCGAAGGTGAGAGACTGAATAATGGCGAAGATGATGTAGTTCTGGCCTGAGCTCAGCGTTGTCTCGACAAAGGGTTTACCCGCCACGCTCACTAACACCAGGAAAAGCATCATCATGATGAGCGAGATGCATACCGAGGAGTCGCGAAGAAAGTTCAGGGACTGGGGCACCTTAACCTCTTCAATGGAGGGGCTTCCCTTACCGACCACTTTGCCAACCAGTGCGGAAACTAAATATCCGGTGGAGCCAAAATGCCCCAGGGCAAGATCGTCAGTGTGCGTAATTTTGCGAGTAAATGGTTGCAAAATGGCTGGTGAAATAACCATCATCGCCCCCAGAATGACTGCGCCGATAGCCACAACCCAGAATCCTGATAACCCGCCTACAGATAAAATCACGGCCAGCATGGCGGCCATGTAGAGGGTGTGATGTCCCGTCAGGAAAATGTATTTTAATGGCGTTAAACGGGCAAGGACGATATTGATAAGCATCCCGAAAACCATAATCATGGCGGTTGCCGTACCATAATTTTTCTGCGCCAGTGCCGCCATAGCATCGGTATTCGGAACGACGCCCTGAATATGAAACGAATGTTCAAAAAGCTGGCTAAAGATGGTTAAAGTATAGGCGACAATGCCAGCGCCAGCCGTTAAGATAATAAAACCCATTATGGTTTTGAGTGTGCCAGAAATAACGTCTGACACTGATTTTTTTTGCAACAAAAGGCCGGCCAGCGAAAATAACCCAACCAGAATTGCCGGTGTTCCTAGCACATCGTAAATAATAAACTGAAGCATAATAAACTCCACTAATCATATAAGAGTTGATTGGTTTTATTTCTAAGTTTTCTTTGGTTTATCTTTGCCCAGTAAATTACTTAACCGTACATTGTTTATGGCGGCTGAATATTTCTTTAATATAATCCGTGCCAGAAAGACTCTGCAAAAAAGAGCAGCATATCCCCGGTTGTTCATTGAATCGATAATATTTATTCCATCGCTGTTAACCTGTTTCTATGCATACGTTCTCCTGAGGCTTCAATAGGGTGAACTATAAACAGCCAAATAAAATACAACTGTGATCGATCTCGCAGAGTTAGCGCTAACAAATAAAAATGTTAAAAATTGAGTTACCGCTAACTAACCTGTGACAGGTTTATACCTACGATTGATAAGTGATTATATGAGCCATAAATATCTTCATTACTTTATTGTTTTCATGTGGTTGTGTGCATCTGGCGGATTTAAGATAGGGAATTGCCCTTGTTAAGAGCCTGGATGAATCAATCTGCGAAGAGGTTTGGGCTACCATGGGCAAGAAGAGCAGGGGTGAGGGCATCAAATCGCGCTGTGCGTAAAATATCTGACCATTAACCGTTTCAGCCGGCCCACCTTCCTTGAGCCAGTGCCGTTCTGGTGGTATCTTTTAGCGCTTTTTAAAAAATATCGACAACCTTTGAGGGGATTTTCGCAATGCGTATCATTCTGCTTGGCGCACCGGGCGCGGGTAAAGGAACTCAGGCACAGTTCATCATGGAGAAATATGGCATTCCGCAAATTTCCACCGGTGATATGCTGCGCGCGGCTGTAAAATCCGGCAGCGAGCTGGGCAAACAGGCTAAAGACATCATGGACGCAGGTAAACTGGTCACTGATGAACTGGTTATCGCGCTGGTTAAAGAGCGTATCTCTCAGGAAGACTGCCGTAACGGATTCCTGCTGGATGGCTTCCCACGCACTATCCCGCAGGCTGACGCCATGAAAGAAGCGGGCATCAACGTTGATTACGTTCTGGAATTCGACGTTCCTGACGAGCTGATCGTTGACCGTATCATTGGTCGTCGCGTACACGCGGCATCTGGCCGTGTTTACCACATCAAATTCAACCCACCTAAGGTTGAAGGCAAAGATGACGTGACCGGCGAAGAGCTGACTACTCGTAAAGACGACCAGGAAGAAACCGTACGTAAGCGCCTGGTGGAATACCATCAGATGACCGCTCCGCTGATCGGTTACTACTCCAAAGAAGCGCAGGCGGGTAACACCAAATACGCCAAAGTTGACGGTACCAAAGCCGTTGCTGACGTACGCGCTGAGCTGGAAAAAATTCTCGGCTAATGTTTTGCCGCCATCCGATGCCGGATGGCGGCGTAAACGCCTTATCCGGCCTACCGCTCTTCCCGTAGGCCTGATAAGCGTAGCGCCATCAGGCAAAATTCTCACCTTACCTCTCGCAGCAATTAGTTTTTCTTCCTCACTTTTCCGCTACAATTATCAACAATTTGAATCGATAAGAGGCGGTAATGCATCATAGTAAACCTGGTATTCTGCTGGTAAACCTCGGCACCCCCGATGCTCCAACGCCTGAAGCGATTAAACGCTATCTGAACCAGTTTTTAAGCGATACGCGCGTCGTTGATACACCTCGTCTGCTGTGGTGGCCGCTGTTGCGCGGCGTGATCCTGCCGATTCGCGCGCCGCGGGTCGCTAAGCTTTATCAGTCCGTGTGGATGGAAGAGGGCTCACCGCTGATGGTCTATAGCCGCCGTCAACAGCGCGCGCTTGCTGCTCGTCTGCCCGATATCCCGGTAGTACTGGGGATGAGCTACGGTACGCCATCGCTGCAAAGCGGGGTTGATGAACTGCTGGCGCAGGGCGTTGACCATCTCATCGTGCTGCCGCTGTATCCGCAATATTCGTGCTCGACGGTGGCGGCGGTGTGGGACGAACTGGCGCGTATTCTGGCGACCAGGCGGGCAATCCCAAGCGTCTCGTTTATCCGCGACTACGCGACCGACCATGGCTATATTCAGGCGCTGGCCGCCAGCGCCCGCGCGTCGTTTGCCCGTCACGGCGAGCCGGATGTGCTGCTGCTCTCCTATCATGGTATTCCGCAACGTTTCGCCAATGAAGGCGACGACTACCCTCAGCGCTGCCGTGATACCACCCGTGAGCTGGTCTCTGCGCTTGGCATTTCACCGGATAAGGTGATGATGACCTTCCAGTCTCGCTTTGGCCGTGAACCGTGGCTGACGCCTTACACCGATGAAACGCTGAAAATGCTCGGCGAGAAGGGCGTGAAGCACATTCAGGTGATGTGTCCGGGGTTCTCTGCCGACTGTCTGGAAACGCTGGAAGAGATTGCGGTGCAGAACCGCGAGGTGTTCATCGAAGCCGGCGGGCAGCAGTATGACTATATTCCGGCGTTGAATGACGATGAGGCGCATATCGACATGATGGTGAATCTGACCGCGCCGTATACCTGATCGCAAGCAGGCGGAGGAGTGTGCTACTATTCCCCGCCTGTTAACAGCCATTCCAGAAATCACCATGAAATTTCCCGGTAAACGCAAATCCAAACACTATTTTCCGGTGGACGCTCGCGATCCGCTGCTGAAGCAGATTCAACCTGAAAGTGAAACCAGTGCCTCCTGGGTTGTCGGTATTGACCAGACGTTGGTTGATATTGAGGCCAAAGTCGACGATGCGTTTATCGAGCGCTATGGCCTGAGCGCCGGGCATTCGCTGGTGATTGAAGATGACGTGGCGGAAGCGCTGTATCAGGAGTTGGTACGCGAAAACCTGATTACTCATCAGTTTGCCGGTGGCACCATCGGCAATACCATGCACAACTACTCGGTGCTGGCGGACGACCGCTCGGTGCTGCTGGGCGTGATGTGCAGCAACATCGAAATCGGCGGCTACGCCTACCGCTACCTGTGCAACACCTCAAGCCGTACTGACCTTAACTACCTGCAGGGCGTCGATGGCCCAATTGGCCGCTGCTTTACCCTTATCAGCGATTCCGGTGAACGTACCTTCGCCATTAGCCCGGGCCATATGAACAAGCTGCGTGCGGAAAGCGTGCCTGAGTCGGTGATTGCCGGTGCTTCCGCGCTAGTGCTGACATCGTATCTGGTGCGCTGTAAGCCGGGCGAGCCGATGCCTGAGGCGACGATGCAGGCTATCGCCTATGCGAAGCAATATGACGTGCCGGTGGTGTTGACGCTGGGGACGAAATTCGTGATTGCCGAGAGCCCGGAGTGGTGGCAGAGCTTTATCAAAGAACACGTGTCGATTCTGGCGATGAACGAAGAAGAAGCCGAAGCGTTAACCGGCCTGAGCGACCCGCTGCAGGCTTCGGATAAAGCGCTGGATTGGGTGGATCTGGTGCTATGTACCGCCGGGCCAACCGGGCTTTACATGGCGGGCTTCACCGAGAATGACGCGAAGCGTAAAACACAGCATCCGCTGCTACCGGGGGCGATTGCCGAATTCAACCAGTACGAATTCAGCCGGGCGGTGCGCTTTAAAGATTGTCAGGACCCGCTGCGTATTTACTCGCATATCGCGCCGTTTATGGGCGGCCCTGAGAAGATCATGAATACCAACGGTGCGGGTGACGGTGCGCTGGCCGCGCTGCTGCACGACATTACCGCAAATGCTTATCACCGCTCGAATGTGCCAAACTCCAGTAAGCACCAGCATAACTGGCTGACCTACTCGTCGCTGGCGCAGGTGTGCAAGTATGCAAACCGGGTAAGTTATCAGGTGCTGAACCAGCATTCGCCGCGCCTGACGCGCGGCTTGCCGGAGAAAGAAGATAGCCTCGAAGAGGCGTACTGGGAACGGTAAGATGGTTATTCAGGCCTACGCAAACGTGTAGGCCTGATAAGCGTAGCGCCATCAGGCAATATTGGCGCACATTGCCGGATGGCGTGACGAATATTACCCGCTAACCGCCTCACTCAACGGCGGGTCGCTCAATAACCCGAGCATCGTTTTGGCAATTTCACGCTCGCCCATCACCACTTCATTGGCTCCACGTTCGCTGATATACGCGACTTCATCGTCATAGTGCGCACGGGCGATAATCTCAAGGTCCGGGCACTTCTCACGGGCGCTGGCCACAATCTCACCGGCTTCGTAGCCGTTTGGAATGGTCAGCAGCAGCCAGCGCGCGCAGTCCAGATGCGCGAGGTTCATAATCTCTTCATTGGCCGCATTGCCCAGCACCGCACGAATACCGCGCTCGCGCAGTTCGTCGACGCGGGTACGCGATGTTTCAATCACCACCAGTGGAATGCCCTGCGCCATCAGCTTCTCGCCCAGCAGGCTGCCAACGCGACCGTAGCCGACCAGCAGTGCGTGGTTGCAGATATCCACCGGAATTTGCTTCTCGTCTTCCAGCGCCTCTTCCAGCGTCTGTTCCTCAAGGGTTTCCGTTCTCTCGAGGTACTTCTCCAGCAACGAGAACAGCACCGGGTTGAGCATAATCGAGAGGATAGCGCCCGCGAGCACCAGGTTTTGCCCGGCCTGCGGCAGCAGGTCCAGCGCCATGCCAAGACCGGCAAGAATAAAGGCGAATTCACCAATCTGCGCCAGGCTGGTGGCAATGGTCAGCGCCGTGCGCTGCGAATGGCCAAACAGGCGTACCAGGCCGAAGGCCGCCAGCGACTTACCGAAGATAATGATGGCAAGCGTTGCCAGCACCGCCAGCGGCTGCTCAATGAGGATCAGCGGGTCGAACAGCATCCCGACGGAGACAAAGAACAGCACCGCGAACGCATCGCGCAGCGGCAGCGTATCGTGGGCGGCACGATGGCTCAGCTCTGACTCGTTCAGCACCATCCCGGCGAAGAACGCGCCCAGTGCGAAGGAGACATCGAACAGTTCAACCGCGCCGAAGGCAATCCCCAGCGCCAGCGCCAGCACCGACAGGGTAAACAGTTCGCGAGAACCGGTTGCGGCGCTACGGGAGAGGATCCACGGTACCAGACGACGGCCAACCAGCATCATAATGGCGATAAACGCCACCACTTTGCCGATGGTAATCGCCATATCGATAGCCAGTGTGGCAAAACCGATATTCTCTTTTTCCATCATTCCGGCGACCGCAGGCAGCAGAACCAGCGTCAGTACCATCACCAGATCTTCAACAATCAGCCAGCCGATGGCGATTTGCCCGCGCTGACTATCGATAAGCTGTCGTTCCTCCAGTGCGCGCAAAAGCACCACGGTACTCGCGGTGGAGAGACACAGACCAAAGACGATACCGGTCATGATTGACCAGCCTAAGAAGGTGGAGAGCAGCATGCCGAGCAGCGTGGCGACGGCTATCTGCGCAATCGCCCCGGGGATGGCTATCGACTTTACCGCCATCAGATCCTTGAGCGAGAAATGGAGACCCACGCCAAACATCAGCAGAATAACGCCTAATTCCGCCAGTTCAGGGGCCAGTTTGGTATCAGCGACAAATCCTGGAGTAAACGGTCCGGCCAGTACGCCCGCTAACAAATATCCTACCAGTGGAGAGATTCTTAACTTATTGGCAATCATGCCAAGGAAAAAAGCGAGCACAAGGCCACCAACAATGGTGGTGATTAGCGGTGTGGCGTGATGCATTCCGTCTCCTTTCGTCGTGATGCGTGGTCCCATTTTTGGCGCAGAATGCCGGAACAGCCTGAAAACCAAAAAACCTCGTAATAGTTTATGACAATTTCGGTCATTTTGTTTGTGAATAATTCTTGAATTTAACTAAAAAATTGATTTTTTAGGAGTAGATGGCACAAAAGAGAAAATGGAAAGCGGAAAGTCAGATAAGACGTGTGCTTGCGGGGAAGAAGGCGGCAGCCAAAACAAAGGTTTGGCTGCCCGAAAATCAGTGTTTCTGGCGGTTATCAGGTAAGAATATGGTCAACATCCCGATAAGTGGCAGGAAAGCGCATATTTTATAAACCAGGTCGATACTGGTATGGTCCGCAATCAGCCCGAGAACCGCAGCACCAAGGCCGCCCATCCCAAAAGCGAAACCGAAGAACAGCCCAGAAACCATACCGATACGCCCCGGTAACAGCTCCTGTGCGTACACCAGAATGGCGGAAAACGCCGACGCAAGGATAAATCCAATGATCACCGTCAGAATACCCGTCCACCAGAGCGTTGCGTAGGGTAAAAGGAGGGTGAATGGCGCTACGCCGAGGATAGAGCCCCAAATAACATATTTACGCCCAATCTTATCGCCCACAGGCCCGCCAATCACCGTCCCCGCGGCAACCGCAAACAGGAAGGCAAAGAGGTGAATCTGGGCATTTTGTACCGATAATCCGAATTTTTGCATCAGATAAAAGGTGTAGTAGCTGCTAATACTCGCCATATAGAAGTATTTCGAGAAAATCAGCATCAGCAGGATGAAAACGGCGAGCACCACTTTGTTTTTCGGCAGTGGGTTGACGATAACCGCTTTCGGTTTGCCTTTCGCTAAACGATGCTGAGCAGCATACCAGCGGCTAACCTGCGCCAGCACGACAATCGCCAGCAGCGCAGCCAGTACAAACCAGGCCACGTTACCTTTGCCGTAGGGGGCAATGATGACCGCCGCCAGCAATGGCCCCAGCGAGCTGCCGAAGTTGCCCCCCACCTGGAAGATGGACTGCGCCAGACCATGACGTCCGCCGGAGGCCATACGAGCCACGCGGGAAGATTCCGGGTGGAATACCGAAGATCCGGTACCAACCAGAGCCGCGGCCAGCAGGACGGTGCCAAAGCTGCCAGCGAGCGCCAGCAGAACCAGGCCGCTGAGGGTAAAGCACATCCCCACCGGCAGTGACCACGGCATCGAGCGCTTATCGGTAATGTAACCGATGACCGGCTGGAACAGCGACGAGGTGAGCTGGAAGGTCAGGGTAATCATCCCAATCTGCACGAAGCTTAGCGAAAATTCCGACTGCAACAGCGGATAAATCGCCAGGATCAACGACTGAATCATATCGTTGAGCAGATGAGAGAGGCTGATCGCTCCCAGAATACCAAATGAAGTACGACCCTTCTGCGAAGACGCAGATGGGCCAGGCCGCGTAGGGCTGGTTTCAGAAATTGCCATAGATTCCACTTGTAATTTGTCGTGCGATGTTGGGGATAAACGCTTTAATAATAATTATCAGACTAAGATACCTGCGTACGACGTTTGAAGGAAGTCTCATTTCTGAAAACAAATTAGACTAATATTTCAGAGCATTGTAATTTCGCGGTTGTTATTCACTCAGGGAGAGAAACATGCAATTTGTTAAACGGGGCGTGGCGCTGGCAATGCTGGCCGCACTGTCTTTGGTCAGCTTACCCTCGCAGGCCTATCAGCAGGATAAAACCTACAAAATCACCATTCTGCATACCAACGATCATCACGGTCACTTCTGGCGTAGTGAATATGGCGAGTATGGTCTGGCGGCGCAAAAAACGCTGGTGGATGGCATTCGTAAAGAGGTGGCAGCAGAAGGCGGTAGCGTGCTGCTGCTTTCCGGCGGCGACATTAACACCGGGGTGCCGGAATCCGATCTTCAGGATGCCGAGCCCGATTTCCGCGGCATGAACCTGGTGGGCTATGATGCGATGGCCGTGGGAAACCACGAATTTGATAACCCGATGAGCGTGCTGCGCCAGCAGGAAAAATGGGCCAAATTTCCGTTCCTCTCCGCCAATATTTATCAGAAAAGTACCGGCGAGCGCCTGTTTAAACCCTGGGCTATTTTCAAACGTCAGGACCTCAAAATTGCCGTTATTGGTTTAACCACCGATGACACTGCCAAAATTGGCAACCCGGAATATTTCACCGACATTGAATTCCGCAAACCAGCGGAAGAAGCCAAACTGGTGATTCAGGAACTCCAGCAAAAAGAGAAGCCGGACCTGATCCTGGCGGCGACCCATATGGGCCATTACGATAATGGCGAGCACGGTTCCAACGCGCCGGGTGATGTCGAAATGGCGCGTAGCCTGCCTGCGGGCGCGCTGGCGATGATTGTGGGTGGTCACTCACAGGACCCGGTCTGCATGGCGTCGGAGAATAAAAAGCAGGTCGACTACGTGCCGGGCACCCCGTGTGCGCCGGACAAACAAAACGGTATCTGGATTGTACAGGCGCATGAGTGGGGCAAATATGTTGGCCGTGCCGACTTTGAGTTCCGCAACGGCGAGCTGAAGCTGGTGCACTATCAGCTGATCCCTGTGAACCTGAAGAAAAAGGTGACCTACGATAACGGACAGAGTGAGCGCGTACTTTACACGCCACAGATCCCGGAAAACCCGCAGATGCTCTCGCTGTTGACGCCGTTCCAGAGCAAAGGTAAAGCGCAGTTAGATGTGAAAGTGGGCAGCGTGAACGGGCACCTGGAAGGCGACCGCAGCAAAGTTCGCTTTGTGCAAACCAATATGGGACGCCTGATTCTTGCCGCGCAAATGGCGCGCACTGGCGCTGACTTTGGCGTGATGAGCGGCGGCGGCATTCGTGATTCCATTGAAGCGGGCAATATCACCTACAAGAGCGTGCTGAAGGTGCAGCCGTTTGGCAACGTGGTGGTGTACGCTGACATGAGCGGTAAAGAGGTGACCGAGTACCTGACCGCAGTAGCGCAGATGAAGCCGGACTCCGGCGCTTACCCGCAGTTTGCTAACGTGAGTTTTGTCGCGAAAGACGGGCAGCTTCAGGATCTGAAAATCAAAGGTGAGCCGATTGACCCGGCGAAAACCTACCGCCTGGCGACCCTGAGCTTTAACGCCACCGGTGGGGATGGCTATCCGAAGATTGATAGCAAACCGGGATATGTGAATACCGGGTTTATCGATGCCGAGGTGCTCAAGCAGTATATCGAGCAGAATTCACCGTTGGATGTGAATGCTTACGAACCGAAAGGGGAAGTGAGTTGGCAGTAAGGTTTTGAGCCGTTCCCGGCGGCGCTTCGCTTGGCCGGGCTACCACTAACATGTA
>NZ_JBIQOI010000008.1:0-184568 GCF_044197065.1 Kluyvera chengduensis | reverse complement strand
TGAAAAAAGAACGGATCAGAAAACGTATCTATAAAACCCGGGATCTGGCCCGGGCCGATATCTTCGATTACATTGAAGTCTTCTACAACCGGGCCCGGCGTCACAGCCACCTCGGCGGCGTCAGTCCGGAGGCTTTTGAACAGGCCTCGTCGTGAGGACAGGAAATGTCTACTGTTGTGGGGTCAGTCCATCAACGGCTCGGAAGTGTCTATATTATCCGTGGCGATTCAGCGTAGTATTAAAAACCAGTCATCTCAGAAGCGAATATCCTCTGATATAACTCATTGTAAGAGACTGATGCTATCCTTTGGTATTAATCTCAACGATGGAGACACCGATGAGCCACAAACATGAGCCAGCACATATTCGCCGTGAGAAATTCAGGAATATAATCAGGAGGTTTATGGTTTTGAAGAAACCTGTAAATATTTCTCGCGTAGCTCGGGAAGCGGGCGTTAGCACTTCATTGATTCACAACTACTATCCAGATATCGCATATGAAATCAGGAGGATAGCAGATAATACCCCCCGGCGTTCTCGGGCAACATTACGTGAAAAGTTAAAGGATGCAAATGCCAAAAACAAAGTTTTACAGAATGAGATCCAACAACTTCAGCTTCGAATATCAAAGCTGACAACCATCAATGAAATGCTGAATTACAATCTAAAAAATAAACTTTCTCGAAATAAATAAAAAAATAAACCAGTACTCAGTTAGCTAACCATTTTCCATAGGCATCAATGTCAATCATTGGCACAGTGCCACTAAATTGAAGCTGTGCAATAAGTCTGAAAAGAAAAGCAGTAGCTGGCTTATTTCCTGGTTCAAAATTGAATTTTCCATCAATGTTATTGAAGTAAAAATGCCCATGTGATGCAACACAGCCCATATCAAGTCGTCCATCTGATAAATCCCCATTGAGAGCTTTGTCGAACGCCCCCCCCAATGCAGGACTCCAGTCACTTTCAAAAGTAAGTAACCCTCCCAAAATTGGAATGAGTGGTTTTGCTGGATATGTCCCGCCAGCATGCGGAATTGGAAGGCTGGTACGATGAAGTCTGCGAACACTTGCAACTTTTCGCTGTGCATAAGCAACAAGCTCTGCTGACGCTGATTGCTTCGCTTCAAAAACCGCATAGACACTTTCTGCTGGAACAATTATTTGATCATTAAATTTAAAAATAAATGGAGAGTACTGCCTGTCAAAAACGACCACATCAATCTGATCACTAAAATTACCCAAACTATCAACTACAAAAGCATTAGCTGCCTGGTAGCGTTTGGGAAGATATGTATCGAGCATTTCAATCCATACTCCTTCACTGGCATCCCCTTTAGCCCCTGGATGATGGAAAGCTTTACGTGCAGTTCCCAGTCGAAGTTGAATGTCTTCATGTAACGAAGCAAATAGTTGAGAAAGTGACCAATCTGACATAATAGATTCCTTTATTCAGTAATACTCATACGTTGCATAATTATGTATGGCCCATAATACTATTTATGGGCATTTATCTTTACTATATTATTAGCGGTCAATAAATGCAGGTGTTGGTGTCATTTTATTGACTACCTGCAGTGCTGAATGGAGTGACACTGCACTATATGGATAGGCTGCAAGAATTATTGATGGAATTAGCCGCTGGGTAATATCTGAGAAAGTAAATCCCGGCGAATTCGTGTCCCTTGGACCGGTTAACCTGACTAATTCTTCTATCGCCGTAGAATTTAATCCCAACCCCGTAAGTTTTGAACGCAACAAATAGTCTCGTTGTTCATCATTTGGCCGGGAGAAAGTCAAAACTTCAGCAGCACGACGCTGGACGGCCGGATCGAGAGCTTTCAGCCGGTTAGTACACATAAGAACTGCCGCTGGTAGTTTCTGATTGGCGATCCGGTCTATTCCGCGAATAAAAGCGTTTACACCAGCACGATCCTCATGGTGCATCTGAGCATTTTCCCGGGATTGAGCCAATGCATCAGCTTCATCAATCAACAGCAAAACCGCACCACGAGCTTTTCCATTCGTGTTTTTTAATTTATCTGCAGCCTCAATGGTGTAATCAAATGCAGCTGAAACCAGCTGAGTCATTTCGCCAACTCTACCCTGCCCTCGGGTAGCAAGGCTCAAAGGATACAACGTAATATCAATATCTTCCTGCCGGGCAACAGCATCACCAATGGTTTCCGCCAGTTCTGTTTTACCTGAGCCCACATCCCCAGCCAATACAACTAAAGGTGGCCGTCTGAGTACTGTATCAACAGCCGCACGAGCATCTGGATGATATTTTTTGGCCCATTCCTGAATCCCATAAGGGTTTACAAGCAAACCTAATATTTTGGATAATCGATCTTTGTGCTCATCAAGACCAACTAAACGAGCCAGACGCTCCTGAGGCTCAAAGTCAGGGAAGTTAATACGCCGCTCAAACAATTCATCAAGTGATGGTTTTACGTTCATACATAATTCCTTACGCTAGTGCGAGTGAGGGAGCGACCACCGGCCGAATAAGTCTTATCATTTTCGAGGTAGCCATTAATCCCTGGAGACTGGGCACCAACCCGTTTGAATGGTAGATCTTTCAAAGCAGTATCTTTTTCCGATTGAGTAGCATTCAGATATTTCGAGCTATAAGTCATAAAACTGTAGAAGGATGCACCCGATACATCTTTTCCTGGGCGGATTTTTCCAGGATCGTCATCTGTTCCTGAACCAAGCAAGTCACCTGCAGTATATCGAAGGGTCGGCTCGATCCAGTTATTATTTTTCTGAAAACCATAAGAGACCTCCCCCAAATAACCAGCCTTAAGAAACACAACCAATTCTTCTTCGTATGCTTCAATGTCGGCATCACTGGGGTAACCATAAAAACGCTGCATCCGCCGCAAGTCAGTTGCAACTTTAGCAGCCATGTGACGAGCGTGGGTTACGCTGAAAGTTTGTGTCTCTGCTACCGTATAACTATAAGAAGACATAATGATTTCACCCCTGGAATGAAGAACCGAAAACTTTCTGCCAATAGGTTACGGTTAATTGCTTGGTTGGTGCATAGAATGCAGCATCAATAGCGTCACCGGCATCCATTGCGGCGTCAATGATGGCGTCCACATTAGACTGCATATATAAACGAGCAACATTATTTACAGGATTAACGGGATCAATAATCTGCACTAAGTCTGACAACTTGCCTATTTTTGACGCAGGATAATTATCCTCGAAGACAATGCGTTCACGTAATTCAGTGCTCACCAGATAGGTAAAAAATGCCTGTAAAGCTTCCGGATAATTCGAGAAATCCACACCATTATCCAGTAATTTTGCAAGAATCAATTCAATCATGAACGATTTAAAGCGAAAATTCGGTCGCTCTTGCTTCATTAAACGAGCCCAATATTTCGCTAAACGGACAACCTGAGCAAAATGCTTCGGGGCAGCACGCTTGCGGGCTTTAATGAAATCAAGGTGCAGAGGAATACTGGTTTCAAGGAACGAGCCATCTTCCTGGCTTATCAAATGACCTCGCCAGTCAGGTAACCCCGAATACAATACAGGGACAATATCGACATCTAAGCCAGAGCCCCGGAAGGAAACCGTTACAGAGTATGTCTGGGGTTTAACCTGATCAGGACTAAAGTTAGGAAATGCTTTACGCAATCTATCAGCAAGATAGTCAAGTAACTCACGTAAATCCTGTGGTGCATCAGAGCCGCTGATATACACAGCCACATCAATATCGTTTAACGAGCGAAGAGCAGTCCCTTTAGCCAGACTACCTGATGGAATCATTCGCTTTAATGAAAAGTCAGGATGATCGGAAAGATACCCTTCCAGTTTGTTCTGTAACCGCTTGGCCTGTTCCCTGAATTCATCAGCCTTTGCTTTTGGAAGATTTACCTTATCCTCGGCAAATCGCGCTATAGTTTTATGGTCGACATGTTCTGTAGACATCTCATCCTCACTAGAAGTCTTCACTCTATCCAAGCCGGACGACATGTCATGTTCATCTTCGTCGGCCATAAAGTTCGGTATAGCGAACTTTTTTATAGAATGGGTGCATTTTTCATACTTGTCAAACTTTTTGTTCGGAATAGTGGTACAATGATGAAAGAGATAAATGAGGAGATGTAGAAATGGCAACCCGTCTTGGCGAAAAACTTCGCGATTTGCGTAAACAGCGTGGATTAACACTGGAAAAACTCGCTGACATGGCTGGACTGAGTAAAAGCTATCTATGGGAGCTGGAAAATCGCGAGTCTCAACGTCCTTCGGCAGAAAAGCTCACAGCCCTGGCAGATGCACTGGGAGTTGGGACTAGTTTCTTTTTAGAAGATGATCTTCGAGAACCGGAAGAAAGACATCTTGATGATGCTTTCTTTCGAGGCTATAAAAACCTTGAACCTGAGGCTAAAGCACAGTTAAGAAAAATATTGGACACCTTTAAAAAGGACTTTTAGTTATGCCAGAAAAAGAGATATGGACGCCTCAAAAAGCAGCTATTCGGCTAACAAAAATTTGCGATACTTTCAGTGAGATTCACGGCACAGAACGATTTCCTGTTAACGTTGGTGAGTTGTCTCTGGGGGCAGCAGAGTTATTCCAATGGGCTGACCCTATAGTAAAAATAGAACCCGTTGACATCAAAGGATTTGATGGTGCATTAATTGCCAATGAAGCCCGCAGCCGTTGGATGCTACTTTATAATAACGGCTTAACGTCCCCGGGGAGAATTCGATTCACTCAGGCACATGAACTGGGACATTACATACTTCATCGTCTAAATCGTGATGAGTTCAGATGTAGCAGTGATGATATGCTATCCTGGGAAGATAAAAATATTGAATCAGAAGCAGATTTATTTGCTTCTTACTTACTGATGCCATTCAATGATTTCCGGAAACAGTTGACGCCAGACATTGATATTGAAGTATTACGTCTGTATGCGATCCGTTATGGGGTATCGCTGACAGCAGCTACATTGAAATGGCTTGAATGTACTGAAGAAAATGCTGTATTCATTTTATCTCGTGACGGGTACATGAAATGGGCCTTTTCCAGCCCCGCGGCTCGCCGTAACGGAGCCTTCTTTCGCACACAACGCAAGGTTGTAAGTATCCCGGAAGGATCGCTTGCTGCAAACCAGAACATTTCAATGGAAAGAGCAGGAATGAAGATCCCTGCATCAATTTGGTTCCCTCATGCAGATAAAGACGCTTCAGTTCGTGAAATGAAAATACAATCAGAGCAATATGAATATGTCATCACCCTTCTAATCCTTTCCCGAAAAACAACTGTATGGCCTCCCTTTCATGGGGAAGATGCGTAAAGATCTTTTTCATATAAAGCGGCATGCATGTTTAGCAAGAAAAATAATTAGTTGAAATCGTCAGCATAACCCATTGATATTACTAAATTTAAAAAGACATAACAGTTAACATGGGCCCATAAGGCGTGAAAAACTGCCCCTGTATTTATCACCCAGCTCCAGCTGCATGAAGACGCGCCCCAGGAAGTCCCCGGGCGCGTCACCCAGCCCGTTAACAACGTGGGCCAGCAGCTGCGCCATGCGCGTGACGTCCTCCTTTTCGTATCCACCGACTATACGCAGATACTTTTGCTCCCGCACTTCACTGAAATGAAGCCGGTTTTCCAGTGCGATGACGCTGCAGCTGATGAAGTCTCCGAACACTTTAAACCGGTGATGATACCGGGCCGTCTGACTGAACAACTTAACAAAGGCTTTTTCGTGGTTAATCATGCCAGGCATGCGTTTCTCCATAAAAAAGGGACACGCACCCTGAGGGTAAAAAGCCACGGCAGTGCCGTGGCCGGGTTAAGGGAGGAGCAGGCTTTTACCCCCGGACCTCACGATATGATGCAGCGTCCTGAGCCGGTGAAGCGGGCTCATCGCTGACGAGATAAAGCACCTGTCCGGGCTGAGACGCGCCGGACGCGCCTTTGTGTCCGTCAACATGCTCACCGCCGTCATAGCAGCCGTAACCGCTGAGACCGCTCACGGGCTCGCTGTAGCTGTGACGCACCTCGCAGTCAAACACCGCTGAGATTTCCCCGACAACCTCACCTGACGGCGGCAGCCAGGGCGTATCCATCTGCAGCGTAAGACTGTTTGGCGAATGCCGCTGCCAGCTCACATTGTGCCCGGCCGGCCACTCCATGCCGTACTGCCGGCAGTAGAGGCTGGTTGTGGTCGACACACCGGACATCAACCCCTCGGGGCCGTTCAGCTCTGCTGCCAGCCGCGTAGGTATGACGGCCAGCATATCGCAGGGCTGGGAGCGTTCAGGATACTGGCTGAGCCGCTCCCAGGCAGTTGCGACATCAGATTCATCGCCGGCGCTGACCAGACCAAACCAGTCGGTAACCTTGCCTGCAGCCTGCCACAGGCGGTCAGAAAGGCTTGATGATCTTCAGGCTTCGCCCGCTTACAGCTGATGAAGGCCGCCTGCGTCAGCAGACGCACGGCGTTTTCACGCCAGCGGCAGAGTTCATCAGGCCCGACACAGGCACTGAAGTGACAGACTGCACTCGCCAGAAGCTGATCGGCCTTCTGGCGATACTGCGCCACTTTCACCCGGTCAGTCGCTGCGGTGAGCACCTGTATCTGTGTGTCGGTAATCAAGATCCTCAGGTCCATCCTGCCGGACAGTACAGAGGTGGCGATCGCGTCGCTTATCGTCAGTGATTCAATGAAATCATCGCAGCCGGCAAGCAGGCGCGCCGTGTCGTACCAGTCCTCATTTTTCTGAGGGTGACACCCTGCGGCATACGCAATACGCGGCACCGGATCGTTGCCCTGCCAGGCACCGGTGGCCGGCATCAGATAAACACCCTCATCCTTTGCCAGATGAAGCTGGCCTCCCTGCATGCGGGCGGTCAGCAGGACGTTCGTCAAATCTTTGTTGTCGAAAAAACATAGGGCTCTCCTGTAAAAACGGGAGAGCCGCTCCGTCCGGAGTCATCTCTCCCGACGGGGTTAACGTCATTACTATTTAAAACGAGTCAGATGTTTCCGCGACCCGCTTCAGTTCGTACAGATGGAATTCCGCCAGCACGAAGGCATTCCAGTCCTCATTGCTCAGCACCCGCTCACCACCGGAGAGCAGCTGCAGGAGCAGGGAATCAAACGCGCCCTCTCCTACCGATGTTTTCAGTACCGGCTGAGGCGCGGTCAGCGTCGGCTGCTCAGGCAGGCCGAGATGTTGTTCAATCCAGCGTAACGGTAACGCCCAGCTGCGACCCTCGTCTGAAGAATGTATCCGGAAGCTGCCCGGACACAGGTTGTGCAGCAGGACCATCACAATACGCGCAAAGAAATCGCAGGGCTGATGCTGAAAATCCAGCTCCTGGATACTCAGCGTATTGTGGCTGCGCTCCCGCTCAATGGTCATGTTGACCGGCCAGAAACAGCCGCCTGAATCGCCACAGAACGCCATGACATCAGCAACCGGAAAAAGGTCAGCCGCGCGGTTAAGCGACGGCAGATACATATTTCCTGGACGCAGACGCACCGGCAGTTGCCAGAAGGTTTCGGTTACGGCCAGAACGAAAGCATGCCAGTGACGCAACGGAACCGTGCTGACTTGCTCGATGGTGTAGACATCGACAGAATACGGAAAGTGACATCGTGCAGTGCTTCAGTCATGAGAATGCCCTCCGGAAAGAAAACGGTAGCGCAGGTGTGCCAGATGCTGTGCCTGACGGCAGGCATGGCGGTATGCGTTTCGACGACCTGTTATTCCCTCAGGAAAGGAGACCGGCAGGCGGTGAAAAACATACTCGGCGCGGTGGCAACCTGTACGAACGGTAAGAAAGACGTTAACGCCCTGGTCTTTGACAGAAGAGATATGCGCACGGACGGCATAATTGCCCGAGCCGTTGACATACCAGCTACTGTTGCGATGCAGATAAATGAAAGATTTCAATTTCCGGACAGCTGCGTCAGTAGACTGCTGAAGCTGAGTAAGGAGATGTTCAGGGAAAATCGCAGAAGAGATGACAGACATTGTGTTTCTCCATAAAAAAAGGAAACACCTGCCCGACCGGGAAGTGTTTCCCGTCGGGGAGTCAGAAAAGACAACATTCTGACTGTCTGGTTAGTACAGAAGGAACCTTTATCGTCGCATCATAGTGCGCTTACATTGACGATATCTGCTCTCAAAGGTGTGCAGATTTACCAAAGTTTGCTCCCTTTCAGGTTGCAGGAGCTTTTTTGTAGCCACCCGAAGGCGATTCTCGCAGGCTACTGAACCATTGGTGGTTGCAAAAGCAACGTATAAGCCTGTTCATTTTCAGAGCAAATGGAGCTTATGTCAATATGTTATCAAATGGGTATACCTATTAAATACCATGAATCACCACGGGTTTAACAGACATATCAGAGACATTTATAGGGCAGGATCGTCTACGGGAGTTAGGTCAGTTCAGTCCACATTTTATGGCGAGCACATCACAACATTACTGCATGAAATTCCTTAAATACAGCAATCTCTTCTTTCCTTGAGCTTAAAACCTTTCTAGAGAAAAACTCTTCACGCAAAAATATCATGTAACTCTACCTGTTTCTTGTGATAGCCTATTTCATGACTCATATGAAGTTACATGATTTCGCTTTTTGATACCAGCTAGCCAGATCCTTTTGCGCCCTCGTATCAATAAAGCAACTCAGACAAAAAGTTTGGCGTTAAGCATCGATAAATTTCTTAACGTCCGGTTTCATAATCAAATCATTTCTGGACTGATTTATGACTGTATCGCTCAAACGTCGCATGTTGTGCTTAACCGTTACACTGGCTGTCATCGGGCTGTTCCTTTCAAAACAGAGCGTCATACCCGGCGCGTATGCACTTGAGACATCAAACTTTAAAACGGTGCGAACTACGTCCGCAGTTGTTCATACGGTAAACGACTGGGTCGAATTCTCGGGAAAACTGGAAGCCACCGATGAGGTCACTGTACGTTCAAAAGTTACAGGCTCGATTGTGGATGTTAAGTTCAGGGATGGTCAGTTGGTCAGGAAAGGCGATATTTTATTTATTATCGATCCAGCCCCTTATAAGACTGAACTGGCCCGGGCTCGTGCAGCATACGCGCAGGCAAAAGCGAAGCAGGACTTGGCATTGCTGGATCTGTCCCGGGGTAAAAAACTTATCGGGACCCATGCTATCTCACAGCGCGATTATGACGTTCTGAACAATGCCGCCCGGGAATCGAAAGCAGCCAGGGAGATTGCCGAAGCTGAGGTCGAGAGCGCCAGGCTCAGCGAAAGCTATACCCGGATCACCGCACCGGTAACTGGCCGTATTTCCAGAGCAGAACTGACAGTCGGTAATCTGGTCGCAGCCGGTATTGACAGTCCAGTTCTTGCATCCATTGTTGCTCTTGATCCCTTGTATGTCGCTTTTAATGCGGATGAACGAACCTATCTTAATTATATCGACAAGCTTTCAAATAAAGACAAACCTGAAGTGCTGGTAGGACTGGCCGATGAAAAAGATTATCCACATAAAGCCATTCTTCATTCTGTGGATAATCATCTCAGTACTGAAACCGGCACTATCAGGATGCGCGCACTTCTTGATAATCCATCATCAAGGTTGCTTCCCGGTTTACAGGCCCGGGTCAGACTCCAGGCAAGCAAATCTTATACAGCAGTATTGATTGACCAGACACTGATCCGCACCGACCAGGACAGACGCTATGTTCTGGTAGTCGGAAACAATGACAAAGTTGAATATCGCCCCCTCGAACTGGGAAACAGACAGGGGGAACTGATTGTTGTGAAAAAAGGCCTCAATAAGGGTGACAGAGTTATTTCCGGTGGGGCGCAGTTGGTCAGTCCCGGTGAAACAGTCGTTGTCAGCAAAGACGAATCCCCTTCTTCAAAATCCCGGGAAGGAAATAAGTCATCATGAAAGTATCAAAATTCTTTATCGACAGGCCGGTTTTTGCTGGAGTACTGTCTGCGTTGTTCATTCTGGCAGGGATTATCGCCATATTTCGTCTACCGGTATCGGAATACCCACCGGTTGTCCCCCCATCCGTTATCGTTCATGCCCAGTATCCTGGAGCCAATGCCACTACGATTGCACAGACGGTTGCAGCTCCAATAGAGGAAACTGTGAACGGCGTAGAGAATATGCTGTATATGCAGTCACTTTCAAATGAGGATGGCAATCTCTATCTGACAGTGACCTTCAAACTGGGCACAGATCCCGATCAGGCTCAGCAATGGGTGCAGAACCGGGTGTCGCAGGCTCTGCCCCGGTTACCTGAAGATGTCCAGCGACTGGGTGTCACAACGAATAAAAGCTCGCCGAATATCACACTTGCCGTTCATATGATATCGCCTGATGGCAGATATAACGATAATTACATCAGTAATTACGCCATACGTAACATCAAAGACCAGCTCTCGCGTATTGAGGGAGTTGGCCAGGTATCAGTATGGGGCCCCGGTGGTTACGCGATGCGAATCTGGCTTAATCCTGATGCTATGGCTGCTCGCGGACTGACGACATCAGATGTCGCCTCTGCTATCCGTGAACAAAACGCCCAGTCACCAGTGGGAAGCATTGGCGCAGCCCCTATGGCAGAAGAAACACCGTTACAGTTGTCAGTTAATGCCAGCGGTCGGCTTAAAACGGCTGAAGAATTTGGCAACATTGTGCTCCATGCCCGACAGGATACCAGAACGACATTATTGAAGGATGTCGCCCGTATTGAACTGGCCGCTGAAAATTATGCCATGCGTACTTACCTGGATAAAAAGCCTGCGGTAGCGCTGGCCATACAGGAGTCTCCGGGCGCAAATGCTCTGGAAATTGCCTCACAAGTAAGTCGCACAATGAAAGATCTGAAAAAACAGTTCCCTGAAGGACTGGATTACCAGATAGTTTATAATCCAACCAAATCAGTCAGGGCGGGTATAGAAGCTGTGCTTCATACTCTTTTTGAGGCCATACTCCTCGTGGTACTGGTTGTTTTTCTTTTCCTCCAGACCTGGCGAGCATCAATCATTCCTCTGCTGGCTGTTCCCGTTTCGATAACCGGCACAATGGCATTTCTGTACCTTTTTGGGTTTTCAATCAATGCCCTGAGCCTTTTTGGCCTCGTCCTAGCTATTGGCATTGTCGTTGATGATGCCATTGTTGTTGTTGAAAATGTAGAAAGAAACATAGAAAGAGGCATGACGCCATATCATGCCGCCTGCAAGGCTATGCAGGAAGTCAGTAGTCCCATTATTGCGATCGCGCTGACGCTGAGTGCCGTATTTGTTCCGCTGGCTTTTATGAGTGGCCTGACCGGGAGGTTTTATCAGCAGTTTGCAGTGACAATAGCAGTTTCAACGATTATCTCCGCTATTAACTCCCTTACGCTCTCACCGGCTCTCTCTGCCATGCTGCTGAAGTCACGTGATTCAGACAGCGACTGGCTTACGCGCATTATGCATCGTAGTTGTGGACGGTTCTTTACTGTTTTCAACCGCCTGTTCAACAGTAGTGCCAGGCGATATGAAAAAGGTGTTGGCGCGCTTGGCCAGCGCAAGATTCTGATTATGGTGATTTATGGCATTCTGCTGGCAATTACGCTGTTACTGGGCAGGTCTGTACCAGGGGGGTTTATCCCTGCTCAGGATAAAGAATACCTTATCAGTTTTGTGCAGCTTCCAGCTGGCGCATCATTGTCCAGAACAGACCGGGTACTGGAAAAAATGAATGAAATAGCACGAAGTGAGCCAGGAGTATCTTCCACATCTTCTTATGCTGGATTGTCTGTAAACGGCACCACCACAAGCCCTGGTTCCGGTCTGACATTTGTCCTCCTCAAGCCTTTTGAGCAACGGCCTGGCATCAGCGCAGATGATGTTGCCGCCTCTCTGAATGCCAGATATCAGTCACTTCCTGGCGCAGATTTTGCGGCCGTTTTCCCGGCACCACCCGTTATGGGTCTGGGTTCCCTGGGGGGATTCAAATTGCAGCTTGAAGACAGAGGAAATATCGGTTACGACGGAATGGCCGAAGTACTTCGACGCTTTCAGGCAGAAGCAGCTAAATCACCTGTGCTGACGCCACTTTTTTCAACATACCAGAATAATTTTCCACAAATTAATGTCGATATTGACCGTAATCGCGCCAAACAACTTGGGGTGAACATCAGTGATATCACCGAGACATTACAATCCTATCTTGGCTCATATTATATAAATGATTTCAATATAATAGGTCGTGTATATCAGGTAAGAATGCAGGCCGACGCAGAGTTCAGGGCGACCCCGGAGGATATACTGAAACTACAGACCCGAAATGCCGATGGCAATATGGTACCGCTGTCTGCCATAGCCCGTATTGAGCCGACACACGGTCCTGAGCTGGTTACCCGTTATAACGGTTTTACAGCGGTCGATCTTAGTGGCGCGCCTGCTCCAGGCTATTCTTCAAGTCAGGCGATGGAAGAGATTGAACGTATAGCGATGAAAACACTTCCACCCGGCGTAGAGTATGAGTGGACAGACCTGACCTACCAGCAAATTCTTGCAGGCAACAGTGCCGTCTGGATTTTCCCACTCTGTGTATTCCTTGTATTCCTGGTGCTGGCTGCCCAGTATGAAAGCCTTACGCTCCCTTTGGCTGTGATTATGATTGTTCCAATGAGTATCCTTTCTGCACTTACCGGGGTGTGGCTCACTCATGGGGACAATAATATCTTTACGCAAATTGGATTTATCGTCCTGGTCGGGCTGGCATCTAAAAATGCCATTCTTATCGTTGAATTTGCCCGTGAACTTGAACTTTCAGGTAAGTCTGCCTGTAGCGCAGTGAAGGAAGCATGCCGTCTCAGGCTGCGTCCTATTCTGATGACCTCACTGGCTTTCATCATGGGTGTAATCCCCCTGATGATATCGCATGGCGCTGGCGCTGAGATGCGTCAGTCTATCGGGATATCGGTATTTTCTGGAATGCTTGGCGTCACCCTTTTTGGCTTGTTTATGACTCCCGTGTTCTACCTGTTAGCCCGACAAATATCAGGGAAACCACTGCACTCGGCCACTTTACCGGACGCGCCTGAGGAACGGCCGGTAACAGAACAGGCTTCAGACTAAAAATTTATCATGACCTTTCAACAGCCGGACACTATATGATGCCCGGCTGTTGAATTTATTTATGTTTAAGGACTTCCGGCACAAGCTTATCAAGGGTAAGTTCAGCAAAGCGGTTCGTAATCAGACACCTAGCCTCTTCAAGCGTATCACTTATTTCATTGTTAACTGCATCCTCTATCTGGCATTTGTCATGCTCAGTCGCCCAGCCTATTGAAAAAAGTTCAGTGCTGCCAATAGCGTGGAAAACCTGAAGGAGAGTGATGTCTCCGAGAGATTTCTGGAGTGTCCAGCCACCTCCATGCCCTTTTTCAGAATGAATGATACCCGCCTGTTTGAGCCCCTGGAAAAGGCGTCTGACCACGACCGGATTCGTATTGATCATCAATGCTATATCTTCCGAGGTAACGGGATCGCGTATTTTATCCATATGTATCAGCACGTGTAATGCACGGGACAGCCGGTGGTCTTTTCTCATTTTTTATCCTGTTTACTGCGAAGCTTCTTATGAAACTTTCGTTGTTGCATAAGCGGTGCGATATCATGTATCTTATACTATTACATGAAATCCATACAGAGAGTATTTTTTATGTCATTCGATAATGTGTCAGAACAGTTATGGGTCTGCCTCGTCATTGCACTGATGTCCAGTTGCATTTCAATCACCGTCACACAGCAGGAAATGTTTCGCCCGTTGCGTGAATGGATGGTCAAAAAAAATGCCATGGCAGGTTACCTGTTCAGTTGTTTTTATTGTTTCAGTCACTGGGTGGTTTTTGCCGGTGTTGCAATTTACAGGCCCGTTCTTGTTCATTCAGGATTCTGGTTAATTGACCTTGCGGTTACGGCATTCTTTACCATCGGTTTAACGGCCATGTTCAGCGGGATCATTCTGAAAGTGATGAGAAACGCTATTGCCAAGGCGATTGAAGAAAAAGAAATGAAAGACAAGCTGGGTTTGTAACTCGAACGGGCCTGAAAACCTGGTGATGAAAGCAGGACGGTTAGCCCGTCAATCTGCGCATATAAATGGCACGACTGCTTTACGCTTTCGCACCAGGTTTTGCGATGTTTTACGTTCGTCTTCCACGCAGTTCACAGAGGTACAGGTACATACTGGTTCTGGCTGCCGGTGTTGATGTGCCGGCAGGTGTAGCTGACATTTTTGTTACGAACGAAAATTCTACAGGTTATTCAGATAACCTTCATATCAGCATGAACTGTTAGCTTCCTGGCGTCTCAGTCCGGTTTACAGTGAACATTTGCGCATGAATATCGACAGTTGCAGATTAGTGTGTCGACGTCGCTGCTTCGAGTTGCGCAGGTTCCATCAGTGCGAATGCTGTGCGCATTTTACGTGTCTCCTCTCCGGGGCTGCGACCAAACAGTCTTTTGAACTCCCGATTGAACTGCGACGCACTTTCGTAGCCGACCCGCGCTGCTGCCCCTGCTGCAGTAACGTTATCCCGTATCATCATCAGTCGCGCCTGATGAAGACGCACTGACTTGATGTACTGAATGGGAGAAGTCGCCGCCACGGCTTTGAAATGCGCATGAAAAGCCGGAACGCTCAGGCCAGCTTCGTGCGCAAGTGAAGCCACATCCAGTGGACGGGCGTAATCGAGGTGGATACGCCGTAACGTACGTGCAATACGTCCAAAGTTGCCATGACAGGCCAGCGCAGCACGAATGGCTCCGCCCTGTTCACCCAGCAGCACACGAAAAATCAGCTCCCGCACAATCCCCGGGCCCAGAACCCGCGCTTCAAGTGGTGAAAATAATACCTTCAGAAGACGAACTGTCGTATCTGCCAGCGTGTCGTCAAGTGGTGTGGAGACAATGCCAACGGGTGTCCTCAGATAAGAATTACCTTCTGGCAGACGCCAGCGGAACTGCTTCTTGCATAACCCTACCAACCGATAGAGTACTTCTCCAGCATTATCTACCGTGATGCTATTTACATTCCAGCAATATACATCTCTGATAACATTAAATCCTGGGAAGTGGTTTTATACCGTTTCGTATGCTCACAACATTTTCTCACCTCTTTGCAACGTAATAATTTCAATACAGTTTGCTCCATTGCCTCCGGGCGCACGATCAACTAATACAAGTTTGCCATTTAAATGATCAATTTTATAAAGCGCAACCATTGACGATTTCTCACCACAACTCATCAGATAATTCCCACAAGGGCTAAGCTGTATACTGCGCGGTTGAGTTTCAGTTTCAATCCATGAGCGACAGATAAGGCATCCTGAGGCATTGCGCTGCCAGAGTAAAATGCGGCTGGAAGTTCGTTCGGCAATAAGTATGGTGCGTTCATCAGGAGTAATCTGAATCTCAGACCCCCAGCACCTCCCTGCCAACAAAGCAGCAGAAGGCTGGACAGTGTCAGTTGCAGTAGGACGAGGGAAACCATCCTGTAAACCCGCAAGCGCCACCGGTCGAGAAGATATCTCTTCAAGAGCAAGCTGGCCCGTTTGCGGATTCACACACATCGTTGCAATTTGTCCCTTAAATTCACTAATAGCATATAGCCTCGCAGAAGGCGTATGAAGTCTAAGATGGCGAGGGCCAAAATCTGCCGCAATAAGTTGACGTCCAACAACAACCAGCGACTGGCATTGCCATTGCAATGTGGCGACAAAACCAGCTGATAATGACGAGATATATACAAAACGTTCATCCGATGAAACAGCCACAGAGTGAGCATGAGGAATATTTTCCACCGTTGTTACCACCAGGGGTTCTCCGCGCTTCAACGCATCCAGATCAAAGACAACTAAGCGATGGGCTTCATATGACACAGCGTATAAAAAACGAGAAAACGGCGACACAGCAAGAAAAACAAAGTTATCCTCAACTACTGTTCTCACGAGGGGCTCATTTTCTACTATTAACCATTTACGTGGATAGTAAAGAATCTCTTTTTTTAGCCCACGAGTATGAGCAAAAAGAGCATTTCCATCAGCAGATAGTGCCAGAGGCATCACTTTATCACCTGCATTTATCCTCCGATGATAATATATTTCACCATTTTTAATGGTATATAAATTCAACACTCCCTCAACTGATTGAGAGACTAGTGCTAACAAAATTGTATTTTTTCTCGACATTTTAAACCTTCACCCTGAAAAAATAGAAAAATATTAATAAGGCAGACATTGGTATTGTAAAAAAATAATACTGCACTAAAGTTAAAGAGGTTGATTGCAAGTCATTGAGGTCCGTATTGAATTGTTACGATCTTGTTTTTAATATCTATATAATTTCCCATCGTTACATTAACGGAATGGTATCTGTAAGATACGAGTACTTCTATTATCAAAAATCAATATTTATGTAACATATATTAAAAATTAGTTCTCAGCCAGCTTGTTTGTTTGGTATAACATCTTTCGAACTTATCACACCACTACGGCACCGTGGCAAATCGGTGAGGACGGTATATGGCTTTAACAGATTCCCCCCAGGACAAAGCACTCCGGCAGGAACGCCCTGACTCTGGGCAGATTTCAGGGCTGGCGCTGTTGGTTGCCAGCGCATTTTTTATGGAGTTTCTTGATGGAACGGTGATTGCTACTGCTCTTCCGGATATGGCAAAGGCGTTTGGTGTCACGGCGATAGACCTTAATATTGGCATCAGTGCCTATCTATTAACTCTGGCAGTGCTGATCCCGGCCAACGGTTGGGTTGCGGAGCGTTTCGGCGCACGAAACGTCTTTACTCTGGCGCTGTGCATTTTTACACTTTCATCCCTGTTATGCGGTCTGACCCATAACGTAACTGAGTTCGTTCTGATGCGTATCCTTCAGGGAACCGGCGGCGCGATGATGGTTCCTGTAGGACGCCTGGTCGTTCTGCGCACCACTCCTAAAGATCAACTTATCAAGGCCATTGCCACGCTAACCTGGCCAGCGTTGGTGGCCCCCATCATTGGGCCGCCGCTGGGTGGATTCATTACTACCTACGCCAGCTGGCACTGGATCTTCTTTCTCAACGTCCCTCTGGGGCTGATTGCTATTGTATTAGCATTGCGGATGATGCCAAACCAATCGGCTAAAGATCGCAGACCATTTGATTTCACAGGGTTTGTCGCCACTGGCATAACGATGCTGAGCCTGGTTGCCGGGCTGGAAATGTTCAGCCAGCAAAATGTTAGCCTGTTCGAAGTTGCAGTAACCATTACAATTGGACTCGCCACCCTGTTCTGGAGTATTCGTCATCTTTTGACCTGTAAAACGCCACTGATTGGCCTGTCATCGCTCTCGGTTCCCTCATTTCGTATTAGCATGCGCGGAGGATTTATCCTTCGTGCGACGATTAGCTCAGCCCCCTTTATGCTGCCCCTGATGTTTCAGGTTGGCTTCGGAATGAACGCGTTTGAAGCAGGCTCAATGGTGCTGGCCGTTTTTGCAGGCAACCTGGCGATGAAACCCGCGACAACACCGCTAATTCGCTATTTTGGCTTCCGTAAGCTGCTTATCGGTAACGGTGTCGCTTGCGTATTGACGCTGTTGCTTTGTGCACTGCTAACGCCTGACTCGCCGCATCTGGTAACGCTGGTGCTGCTGTTCCTCGGCGGATTAAGCCGTTCCATGCAGTTCACTGGTATCAGTTCGCTGGCCTTCGCTGAAGTTCCGTCCCAGGAGATGAGTTCAGCCAATACGCTGTTCAGTACTTCACTTCAGCTCGCCAGCGGACTGGGAGTGACAATGGGCGCGCTAAGTATTCGCATGGGCAGCATCCTCAGTGAGGATCTTGGTTACGCCACCGTTCCTGGAATGGGGTTTCGCCTGGGATTTGTCGTCATCGCGATTATCACTGCGCTCGGAGTGTATGACATGACGCGGCTTGCGCCAAATGCGGGTATCAACGTCTCGCTGAAAAAATAGCTTAACGCCGGTCAGCCGATTTTTTTTCATTGCGTACTAGTTCAACAACCGGATAAATTACAACCAGGGTCGTGACGCTGACTCAGTGGTAATGATTGATCGTCAGATACCACCCGATGATCTTATCGTGCATTTCTTCTAACTTTGAGAAACAAATAGTCCTGCGGGCCAGTCGTTTAAGATGGGTTCGCAAATTGAGATTATGCCGTTCTATTCGCTGGGTGTATTTTTTGACGACGACATGGCTGGTTGAAGCCAGTAAAGCCCGGTACACAGGCCAGGCGTCAGTCATGTAGGAAACGATGTTAAACCGGCTCAGTAAAACCAGAAGCCGCCGTAAAGTCAGAGCATTACGTGTACCAAATACATGGGCGAGGACACACTTTCCGATGCGGTCATAAGCGTAGAATAGCCAGCGTGGATGACCTTTATTCTGTACGTAAGACCTCTGTTCATCGACTTCACAGCAGATAACAACTTCAGCGCCGGGTTTAACGTTTTGTGCTACCTAATGTGGGGTCAGTTTTTTAAATGACGAAGAACAGCATTGAGGCTTATCTTCAATGGTCTGATGGGGTTCGGGTTTAGTGCCATTGTAGCAGTAACTGAGCTGGAATGACCGTTTCGAATTACCATCTTTATTTCAGAACAACGAGGACACCACATCAATCTTTGACATAGTTGCATTCAAAAGCCAAAAGAGTACACCAACACTACATTGGCGCCACACTCCCTTTTTTATCAACAACTTCCATTTTTTTCATGTTAGCCTGCCTTTTGTTTGAGGCTCATCACTTTTGACTCAGCACTTGAGATGCTATTGAGATATGTTGTCCAGAGCTCCAAATCGTCCAGTTTCTTCGCCATAAATTTACTTCGGTTATAAATACCCGCCACACCAGGTAATGCATGGCCTAACAGCTGCTCCACGACATGAAACTCAACGCCCAAATCACTCAGATGGGTTGAAAGCGTTCGCCTGAGGTCGTGTTGTAGAGACCATTGTTTTTCATGGCCAAGCCGCTTACCAATTTTCCCATCAATTTTGCTTACGCTTTCTCTGATACGCAGACTGCCCAGCACATATCCGGTATGCTTTGACGTCCGTTATCCACTGTCTCAGTGGTAACCGGGTTGCTGCAGGCGTCAAAGAGGTATTCCAGCCGCTGCAACAGAGTAGCTGCTGGACCTTTCATCATCCCCAGACGCAACAGGCTGTCGATGTCGGGCGCAACAGAGCGCGGAAACCGACGTTGTTTCTGTACATCCGCCAGCCAGCGGACCAGAAAAGTGTGAATGGTCAGCGGTGAACGTGCCAGGCCGTCCTGCTGAGCCAGCCGTAATCCCACCAGCGCACACCAGGCAAAATGCGCCAGGTCAGCCAGTGATTCTTTAGGAGGTAATGCAATGTGATTCGCTTTATTCATGGAAGGGAGTATATCGGCAGCACGTAGCGCAGAAATGAGTTGAAGGCAGGGGGGATCACATCAGCGCCGGAGAATGTCGTCAGACTGCATGCTCAGGCGCAAATAACGCTCGTCCGGGCGAGAGCGACGGGTACTGTCATTGCCTTCATAGCCGATCGATGAACTGACAGCGGGCTTCTAATCTGATGCGTCAATACTGGCTGACCTGCTCCCCGTTGTTTCAACAGCCAACCGTGGCCGTCCACGCTTTTTCCCCTGTCGTACAACGTATTCGCTGCGCCCAAATGTACGCCCCCCTTTGGGTAAAGTCAGTCGTACTGCCGTATCTACTTTAGCCAGGTATGTTATTGCTTTCTGTAATGCGCTACGTTTAGCCTGATTAGTGTAATGAATGTCACCGATACCTGACTGGGCATAGCTATTGGCAATCGCATTACAATTAAAGTACAGCCCTTTATCCTCAGTAATCTCATTTCTCCAGAACTCACCAATTCGACGAGCCAATGAAACATCACCACGAACCTTACTCCCGTCAAAGAAGAAACAGGTGTGATAATGAAAACCCTTGTACTGCCCGTATTCAAGCTTCCAGATATACCCCATACAATGTTCAAATAAAGAATACGACTGTACACATTTGAATAAACGTTTACGATGTAATCGGGTCATGTCAGCTGAAACGACATTGTTCTTCACAATGACTTTCTGATAAGAGAGATCTACACGGATAACCTGCAACCGGGAGTGATGCTCAAAAAGGTGATCTACGTAAGCTAATGCACCTGCCAGGTTCTTACTGGCGGTCCTCTGGAAATTACGTAGCTGTCTCTTATAAGCGGTTGATTGTGCTTCGTCCCGAAAGCGTCTCAACACATCGTTTGCTGTCGTAGCTTCCGTTACTGACAGGTCTGTCAGGTTATAGGCTTTAAGCGTCCTGCTGAATAGCCGTATCGTGGGATGCAGCTGTTGATACTCACTGAGACTTTTTTCCAGTACAGTGAGCCCACTGATGGCTTCGTTGAGTAAATAGCCCATTCTGTTGTAGCCCCCGGACTTAGCCATTTTAAAAGCTTCGGTTTCAGAACGTAGTATTTTCTTTAAAACTGAAAGCAACCGACTCTGTATTTGTACGATATCCAGATCATCGGTAATAATTAACGTAGTATCACTGTCCATAGCATGCATACTACTTGACTCGACATCCAGATAACTGTCCATGATTATCCTGCCTCTGTATTCTGTTGGTAGTCAGCACTGATTACCGCCATACGATTATCAATCAGTCATAACTAAAAACAAAAAAATCAATCTGTTTTCATTAGTGACTCTATGTTTTAAACATACTATCACGGTGGTGACAGCACCTGAACCTGCATCATGTAAAACAACAACACTTATATCTCAATGAGTATTTATTTAATAACATACAGTCAATGCATGGCATTAACCAATTAAATTCAAAGAAATACATCCTCAGTTACCCTGATTAATTCATGAACAATACAAATATGTTAATCAGCATAATACCAATCAATTTAATTAATATTGGTTTAATAGTTTATATAATTAATTTAATAATATAAGAACCATAATTCTGCATGTGGTTTTTAGCTTCTTATATCAGTTAACAGGACCAGTACCCACATGACAGACCAGGTAAACGACTGCCAGCACGATGGCAAGTTAGTGCATCATATTTGTTAGCCTTTGCCAAGGTAATGATGCCTTACATCCGCAGACGACTTTCCAGCCAGTCCTTAAACTCACTGAGATACCAGCGACTGGCACGTCCCAGTTTCAGGGGTTTCGGGAACAGCCCACTACTCATCAGTTTGTAAATATAAGCCGGGGAAAGCCCCGTACTTTCACAGATAAATTTCAGGTCCACCAGTTTGAGTGGGTTCGTATCGTTCGGATGTTCATCTTTCATCAGGCTGTCCTCTGTTCTGAATAGACAGCCATTTTGCATGATGGAAGAACTACTTTCGTTTTATGTTTTTTGCGGAAAAAAACATATTGCCAGAACACCGATTTTATGAATCAAAAATCAGCGAGAATTATACGTGAGTGGCAGCGTAATACGATGTATCATAACCATCTGTTTTTACTAAAAGTTTACTTAAAACTTCACCGGGATTTCCCCGATTCATCACCTGGTCAAAAGTTCTCAGATAACTGCTCTGGAAATTGGTTTTGGCATAACCTGTATAGGTTGCAGAGGCACCAAACGGATGGTTATTCAACAGATTAAAGAGGTTCCTGAGCGGGAGTATCCTCCTGTTGCTGATCTGCCACAGCAGCAAATCAATCAGCGGAATGAGGTGATAAGCCTGGATATCGTACAACAGCTTCTGGCGTATTCCGGTAGTCTGTTCGGCAGGCGGTGTAAAAATCCCGTACTGGTTATCCAGATCAGTTAATAACACCCTGAAAGCGTCGATTAGCTGAGTCTTTGAATATGAAGGATCGACAGCCAGATAAATTTGTTCGATATGGCTGCCAAAGGCCGATATCTGAAGCGTGGTCAGCGGTGTGTCAGGCTCGATATCGCTTTTGCTGCTCCTTTCCAGATAACAGGGGTGTCGGGACTCCTCAAGTGAAAAAAATGGTGTGTCGGTGTCGGCTGCAGACAGCGCATGATAACAGGTATCGATATCACCGATACTCAGTTCCCGGACCGGTAACGTCAGCACCGGGGAAGACGACTCCCCGGGGTCAGACAGATAGTTCAGTTCCGGTATTTGTTCATGAGAGATAAACAGCTTGTGCAACGCTGGCTCACCCGCAAGGATTTTAGGGTAACAGGTCTGAAAGACCTCACCCGGCCCCAGCACCGCATCATCCCATGTCTCGATGTCGGGCGCGGTACACAGGCTTCCCCGCACCATCAGTTCCGTCATGAGCTCCCGCAGGGTCAGACAATGCACGTACTTATAATGACTGATATCAAACCATGCCAGTTCCTCTGGTTTGACGGAAATATTCTTCCGGCAGCGGGCCTGATGTAATAACTGCTGGTAATAGCTGACCGGACGGACACTTTTCTGACCTGGCGTTCTCTCTTTCCCGGTATCCTGCATTTTATGCTCCTGTGCTGAAAGGTATTGAACTTAGCAGTCAATAGTATCGCAGATGAACGCTTTTCAATCCTGCTCCGCATCAGCAATCTGCTAAATCTGCTTTATTTAGCAGATTTAGCAACTTTATGTTCCCCGCTTTAATTCAGAAATGTCGGAGAGAGTGTGCCTGAATGTTCATCGGGCATACGGTACCCAGCCGTAAGGGGCAATCAATGTCTTCTTGTGCTCCCGCCAGAACGTAATGCGCCGGAGCTGACAAAGATACTGCAGCGCCGGCCGCAGTCGCCCGGGCTCACGAAGCTTGCCCGGTACCCGGGGGGTGATCCAGCTGCGCGCTAAAGGCTGCCCGTTATTATCGATAAAATGCTCATGCAGCCATTTCCACAGCAGTTCTGCATCCTGAATATGCTGCGGCACCTCCGGGATCGGCCCGAACAGGGCAAGTGCCTCGTTCAGGTACCATTCGCTGATTTTCTGGGCCTGCATGACGGTAGCTTCCGGGATATCCCCTTCAGCGCCACTGAAATAGTGGAAAAGAGCCGCCAGTCGCGCTACTTTGTTTCCCTCTTTGGACGCAAAATCGCGCAGATGGTAATAGCTGCCGTATTTTGCCATCTGTCGTTCAAAATAGTCACACACATCCATCCACCGCAACTGAGCCTCCGGTGTGAATGTCAGCTTCTGCCGGCCGGATGGGGCATTTTTTGCGGTTTCAGCCGAATATACCTCCAGTAAAGCCCCAAGACGCCCGTGATACGGCGCCAGTAATTGCCGGTAATTCTCCAGCGTATGGCCTGTCCGGGTACCGATAGCGCTCTCCGGGCGGGCAAAAAAGAAACGGGCAAGAAAACCACTGCCCCTGGCTTGCTGCTGTGCCCGGCTGAAATACTTACGCAGGGGTGCGTCCTGGACCATCAGGTTCGCACTGAGTCTGGCGCCATGGACGGTGAAGCTTTCTGAGCTCCGTCGGGTGACGGTAAAGGGAGCACCATCCCACAGGTCATTCAGCATCCCCAGATTCTGTATGGCCTGCCCACCCAGAATGATATCGCCCTCTGCGGAGTGTAAGGCCATCGAGCCCCCACCTTTATATAATTGAAACTGCAGTGCTGCCGGAGTGATATCACTGCCAAGCAGTTGCTCCCGTGCCGGCTCCTCCGGCCTGTCGCTCCGGTGCTCCCGAATACGTTCTTTTATCTCCTCCAGGGGTTGTTGATGTTTGGTCTGTTTTTTCAACACGCTTTTCAGCGCCTTCAGTTCTTCCTCCCATATATCCCGTTCAGTCTCATACTGCTGAAGCGCATTGCCATACCGAATCCCGGCTTCATGCTCGAACTCATGTATTGGGGCCATAAAAAGTTTATCCACTGTAGACTTACGTTCTCCTGATTCTGCTACAGTGCAGAAATTACATGACACCGGAAAGGTCAGACCTTCAGCCGGGCTGATATCCGTTAATCCCTGGCAAAGCAGAGAAACTGGCGCCATAGAGGAAGCGAAAATCAGCGGTACTGGTGCTTTTGTTTTACTGCCTGCCCCGATAATGGCATTTCGAATAATTTCCGGCACACACTCCAGAGGGAATTGAGGTCCTCCATTTAAAGTGGCGTATGGGTAAATATTGTTCACAAAATCTCCTCTGTGTTTTGGGTAATGAATAGTGCCTCCTGATGCTATTGAAATCATTCACTGCATTTCCTGCAAGAATTAATTGCTGACGATTTTCGGCCGTTTACATCAGCTGATGCCTGTTGACGATGAGTGACGCTCGTGGAATTAAACGATTGCTGAGAATTTCATGATATGACACTCCGTTTTTAGGTCTAATTAATGATTTTTATTTTTTGGGGCAGGACTGGCATCGGCATGGAAATTAAAGGTACTGTTTATTTATAATTATGTATTTATTTCTAATGATGCAGATATCCTTACGCACTTTTTCATTTTCCTTTTAAATATATATTACCCTTGTGAATATAAATCAGATTTATAACACACGCTCAGGAACCATTAACCTGGGAGGTAATATCGATTTCCCTTGATTTATCAAATATTCAGTTAAGGAATATTTGGTTTCGATGAATGCTTGCTTAATTACGATCGATTTTGTCGATCTGTAAGTATCCCTGTAAAACGCACCATTCACTTTTAGAGATCTTCCGACATACTGATTATGTCCCCTGAGGAGATCGCTATGCGTAAAGCCCGATTCACTGAACACCAGATCATCGCCGTTCTGAAGTCCGTTGAAGCCGGACGTACCGTCAAGGATGTGTGCCGTGAGGCCGCTATTTCGGAAGCCAGCTATTACAACTGGAAAGCGAAATATGGCGGGATGGAAGCGGCCGATATTAAAAAAATCAAAGACCTTGAGGATGAGAATCGACGTTTGAAACAGATGTTTGCCGACCTGAGTCTTGAGTGCCGGGCACTTAAAGATGTTATCGAAAAAAAGCTTTAAAACCAGCGATAAAGCGTGAACTCGTCAGCTATCTGACGGCACAATTTGCCATGAGTTTACGCCAGGCCTGCAGGACGTTATCGCTGAGCAGGACGGTGTATTTTTATCAGCCTGATACCCGGCGTGATGAACCGGTTATCCATGCGCTGACTGAGCTGGCAGAACGCTATCCGCGCTACGGTTTTAAGAAACTGTTCCAGCTGCTGCGCAGGCAGGGTAATACCTGGAACCATAAACGTGTTCATCGGGTTTACTGCCTGCTGAAACTGAATTTTCGCCGCAAGGGAAAACAGCGGCTACCTGTGCGTAATCCAGCACCACTGGCGACACCGCAAGCGTTAAACCAGAGCTGGTCCATCGATTTTATGCACGACGCGTTGGTCTGCGGCAGACGCTTCCGGACCTTTAATGTGGTGGATGATTTTAACCGTGAAGCACTGGCGATAGAAATCGACCTGAATATCCCGGCTCAGCGAGTCATCCGGGTGCTGGACAGGATCGTGGCAAACCGCGGCTACCCGCTGAAAATGCGGATGGACAATGGGCCAGAACTGGTCTCGCTGGTGCTGGCACAATGGGCCGAAGAGCATGGCGTGCAGCTCGAATTTATCAGGCCGGGTAAGCCTACACAAAATGCTTTTATCGAACGGTTCAACCGGACATACCGGACAGAAATCCTGGATTTTTACCTGTTCAGAACACTGAATGAAGCACGGGAGATTACCGAGCACTGGCTGATGGAATATAACAACGAGCGGCCCCATGAATCCCTGAATAACCTGACGCCAGAAGAGTACCGGCTGATGGCTGAAAACCCGGAACTCTCAAAAAGTGCGTGGAACTAAAACGGGTGTGCTTACAGATTGAGCGGGTGCAAAATGGTGTTCGCGCAAGCTCAATCCAGCTTCTGCAACAGACCAGAACTGATTAACCACCAGGCAACACTCATTACACACGTATGGAGGGGGCTTTGGTCGACTGAAAGAATACTGTCACATAGCCGCACGTTACAACACAAAGGCGAGGAATTATATGACGATGGTGGGTGGGGGCATCCTATTATTTTACATAAGGTTATTTAATTAAGGAACACAGCCTAATAAGCCACCAGTTTGTATCTGATGGCTCCCTGGTTCATCCTGGCGGGTAGCCAACTTTAGCGAGGCTTTCTTGTAACTTAGCCATAGTATCACTGATTTTGTACGCCTCATCATTGCTGACCGCACAAGCACGTATATTCGCCCACGTTAGCTTTTTGAGAACCTGTGCCAACGCCATTGCTTCATCTTCTTCAAGTTGTAACTCATTTTAAGATATTTAATATTTAGAATCCTCCAAAGGCGTTTAACCCTTCCGGGACTGAAAAAAATCATATTGACGTTAATAATTTGTTTACTTTCTTATCGTACTTTAAGATAACAACTACAACAAAAAAAACAAAGAAAGATTAACGCATATGAAGATGACCGATATTCGCAGCCACGTGTAGAGCAATCTGCTTCCCCTGACCCACGAAACGCTGAATTTATCTATCGACATCAAAAACTACTTAATCGACTTGCTCGATAGCATCACTATGAAGCCCAAATCTTCGTCTGCCTGTCTCACAGAAAGTCATACTGTCTTATGTATCAAGACTATCACTAACTTAAGTGATACTAACTGTCTGGAGAGTTATCGGGCCAGTCCATTAACTGTTAAAACGTATCCCTGAACCATCGGTGCCATCCTGAAATGCGATACACAGGTTCTTAGCTAACATATTTCCAGACGCTGGCGGGAACCTTATCGTAAAGTTTTCCCATAGTCAGTTCAGCCAATCGATGATCAACTGCAGAATTAAACTGCTCAAGATCATCATTTGAAAGTTTATATTTATTATTATCAATTATTTTTTCAAGCGTTTCTTTTGAGGTGCAACGTCTTAATCGTAAAATCCACTCCTGCTTGGTCATTTTAGCCAACCTTTACATTCAAATATATTCTCCATTATAACTGCCATCAGAATTTTTTGTCCACTGATTCCTCTCATGTTTGCCAGCGGTTATCATTTTATTTGCGATAACAAATATATTAAGAACATTCTCTCAGCGTATTTTACATCAAATCTAAATAGTTGGACACACTACCAGAACGACCAGTCGGCCTACTGAGGAATCTGTAAAACGGAAAGACTCATCTGAAGGCGTATATTTTCTGGAGTTTCATCAGGTGCGGAACTTATCGGAGCGGGAAATTGATCCCAATTAGACGCTGGATAGATTCAAGCAAGCTAGCTTATCGTCAAAATCGGTGTTGCAAAAATGGGAGTGACCATAGATTCCGTTTTCCAAGCAGATCCCTCTGGGGTTAACATTTTAACTCGCGAGGTGGAGATGACATGGAGATCTCACCAATATTATAAATTATTTTTTTAATTTAATTGGGATATAACACCAACTTTATGGTTATATTAAGTTCAATATTTTGATTTGAGATTTTATTAAGATTTTTCTTATTTTTGTTTAAGTTCAATTTTTAAATTTATGTAACTCATTGAATATAAGTTATTTTTGTTTTCTATTTATGAGACTAACACCTTTTTTTAGTGTAAAAAAAAATGGAAAAATAGATTTATTGATACGTTAAAGCTATCAATATTATTCTCAAAGATGATTTAAACGATTATATTACGTTCTTATTATCGATATACCATAAAAATATTAAATTTTAATTCAAAGGTGAGTTTCATTCTTAACGCGCTGATATTTTGCGCTGATATCTAAATGCAAATTTTTATTCTATGAGTTATTTAAATATATCAAACCCCTATCATTCCAAGCATTATCGAGTATGGAAATGAATTATGAATAAAGTATATAGAGTTATATGGAATGCTTCTCTGCAGCTATGGGTGGTAGTATCTGAATTAACCAAAGGAAAGAAAAAAAAAAGCTCGCGTAAAACGGTTGTGGTATTGGTAGCAGGTGTATTAAGCGCTGCTTCGATGCTGGCTTCTGCGGCCCCGATTACCACTTCGGGTGACCGAGATATTTATACTGACTACGAGAAGGGTATTACCGCTGGTGTTCATGAGAATGTACACGACTACGGCTTCTTATATGCAAATAATACAGCCGGTCAGGTGCTCAATATCAAAGGCGCAATCCCTACAATCAAGCCGGGTGACAGTGGAGTTATCGATTCGACTACCATCAGGGAACTGCTGCAAAAAGGTAAAATCACGCTCAAGGCCACTGGCCCTAAAAACGACGTAAAAACGATTACTAACGCTGAAGAACTCGCGAAATATCTGACATACAAACAATCATTGACGCCTTCTCAGAGCACAGATTTTCCTATTATTGACCCGGCGTTTCCTAGTGACACAACATCAATTAAGGTATTTGATACCAAAGAGTTAAGTAGCTTTCTTACCGAATCACCGATCGGCGATTCAGTATTAAATACCTACGATCCAGATCGCACTGAAATCTATAAGCAATTTGGCATGGCGTTGGCGACAAATGGCTCAATAGCCAATCTGGATATTGGCAACGACTCGCTCAATGTGCGCGACAAAGCTAATACCATTGAGTTACTGGCCAAAGACTCCTCCTTACTGGAAGCTCGGGATACAGGCAGTCAGGTAAACTGGCAATCCGATAACTATATAAAATTTAACGCTGCTCTCGTTATTCCTGAAAAAACTTTCGCTGGTTCAGCGCAAACCTCCGTGTTTGGCGATAATGTAACACTCATGTCCTACGACTATGATGCAGACGGCAATGTCATCGAAAAGGGTAATCGCACATTTACCATTACCAACACGCAGGAGCTGGCCGATTTTAACGACTGGCTGTTAGGTAAGAGCAGCGACGCGGTAGAAAAACCTAAAAGGGAAGAAGAGGAAAAAGGGCAAAAGGTCAGCCAACTGCAGCTCTGGCTGGATTTCAAAAATAATAATATCACGACCACCAAAGCCGTACAGGATGAATACGCTGGCTTAATTGGTAAATTAATCGATTCCCAAAAGCCTTCAGACGAGCTCACCTGGGATTACGACGTCTGGACCGACAGCTTGTCACATAGCAATAACGCGACCGCTGGCCGCGGTGAGCTGCATGCTATTTACGCCAACGGTGCAGGCACCTCCGGCTCCCTGAACAAAGATGCGATTATTGCCGTTGACGGCAGTATTAATGGCGTCATGAAAGCCCTTAATGGCGGGGTTATCACCAACCTCGGCCAACTGAACGCATTACGCACGTCTGCCAAACAGAGTCTGGCGATTGGCATGCTGGCAAAAGATGCTGAGGCAACCAACAACGGGATTATCAACTCCGGGCTGTTTATTGATAAAGACGGCAACCAAAACGTCAACAGCTATGGCGCATTTGGCATGCAGGGGCAAGGCGCCAGCCAGATAGCGAATAACGGCACCATCAACCAGGCAATCACCACCGATAACTTTGGTACAGCGGCTGCAGCCGATCCCTGGAGCAAAGACGTACCCGACTCTTCGCTGACACTGGCTATTGGTATGCAATTGTCTGACGATACTCAAGGGGTCAACAACGGCGATATCAACGTCGTAGACGGGCGAAAAAACGGGGCATCCTTTGCCAAAGGCACCGCTTATGGCGTAGAAGTCGCCGGGAATGCGACCTTTACCAACGCTCAGGACGCCTCAATTTATCTTGGTCGCGACGCAAGTGATCCGCTTAAAGATGTCACCATGGCTGGCGGCTCTGGTTTGAGCGCCGGGATCATGACCAAGAGTACCAAAGAGGTGATTAACCACGGTCTGATCACGCTGGGAACCGGAATACGCAACGCCGCAGGGATGCTGGTCGGGGATGCCACGGGCAACGTCCTCAATACCGGCAATATCGTGATAAATGGCGGTTCGGACGGGGGCAACAGTAAGAACTACGGCATTTCCGTACATGACAGTGGCGCGGGGAATAATCAGGAAATCCGCAACGACGGCAAGATTAACGTTAATGGCACCAACAACGTGGGGATCCACGTCAGTGCCAATAACAAAAATGCCGAAGTCACCACCAGTGCCACAGGCTCTATTGTCGTGGACGGTGACGGCGGCGTCGGTAACCGTAACTACGCCATCTGGGCTGAAGGAGGCGCCAAAGGCCAGGCCGTGGTCAACGTCTACTCCAACATTACGCTGGGTAAGGCCGGTAACATCGGTGTACACGTTCGTGATAACGCCATTGCTAACGTTGACAGCCTGAGTAGCCCGGTATTTAACAGCACCGATCAGATTGGTTATTACCTGTATGGTAAAGTCGCAACCGCCAATATTGGTCAGGCAGTGATGAATGACAATGGCCAGGATCGCACCACCATTTTCCGTATTGCCAATGGTGCAATGCTGGCCGGTAACACCACCACTCCTGGCGGTCAGGACAGCTCTAACCTTGACCTTACCCTCAGCGGTAAGAAATCCGTTGGCGTTTTCGCCACCGGTGTTGACAGTAGTGTGGATACCGGTGAAGCGACGTTTACCGTGGATGGCTCCGACTCCACGGCGCTGGTCATCGAAGGCGGCGCGAAAGGGACCATCAGCAATGAAACGACCATCAATTTAATCGGTGAAAGGGCCATTGCTGGGGTTGTGGATGGTCAGGCGCATCAGTTGGATGGCAGAGAAGAGGGTAAGGCAACCAGCACCACTCTCACCTCAAACGCGAAGATTACCTCTGAAACCAGCGGCAACAAGGTTATCGCCTACATGGCGAAGAATTTGGGCGACCTGATCCTCGATACCAAATCGATTATCGCTCTGGCCAGTGTCGGCAGTATCGGCGTTGATCTTCAAAAAGGCGGGAGCTTAACCAACAACTCGTCCAAAGACTTGCATGTTAGCAACGGTGTTGGTGTACGGGCTTCAGGTGCCAGCGCACAGATTAAAAAACTGGGCCGGGTAACCGTTGATGACGGAACCGCAGGTGTGCTGTTGACCAAGGATGCAAGCCTGAATATTACCGGCGAAACAGGCGATGCCATCACTACTAATGGCTCCGCTGACGGTATTCGGCTGGACGCAGGAGCCGGTAAGCTGACCGCAAAAGGCGTCACCATTAGCGCCGAAGGAACGGGCGCAGGTATTCAAAACGATGCCAACAATACCGATATCACGCTCAATGATGTAACCATCAACGCCAATGATGGTCGGGGGATCCGTACCAGCGTCGCGCTGAACATGAAAGATGGCCTTAACAACATTCTGAACGTCAACGGCGCAGGTACGGGCTTCGCCTTCGAACAACGCAATGGCGACGCGGTGAAGGGCAATCTGACCATCGGCAAAGGTTATACCGTTGAGGTACATAACAGTACGGGCAGCGGCATCCGCGCCAACACAGACGGCCTGGTCACCACCAGCGCCGACATCAACGTGTATGACAGCGCAGGCGGCTCTGCAATCATCGCGAAAAACGTCAGCGCGCTGACCAACAGCGGCAAGATTATTTCTGCCAGCACCACTTCACCTGTGATTGATGCCAGTGGCGACAGCAATAAAACCATCAAAAACACGGGAACCCTGCAAGCCATCAACGACACGGAAGTGGCAATTGAGTCTGGTAAGGGTAATGACACCATTGATATCAGCGGCGGCGTCACCCGCGGCGTGATCAACACCGGTGAAGGTAACGATACCTTTAACTGGCGCAGCGGAACCTACGCAGGGGAAGTGAATTTCAATGGTACTGGCGGCAACAATAAAGCCAACATTGGCGATGTCGCGCTGGATAACACGCGCCACATTCTGACCCAAGCGGGAAGCGGCAACGCCCTCACCTTCACCAATACGCATGGTAACGGTGCGAAAATCGGCAGTCTGAGTAGCGATAACCTGACCACTGGTACCAATATCGGCACAGGCTGGGATTCACTGACCATCAGCGGATCAAGCGCGGATGTTCGCGTCGTAGAAAACCTGACGCTGGCAAGTAAAACCATTGCCGTAAACAATGGCGCAACACTGCGCACTGGAGACCACGTAGAGTCAACCAGCACTGCCGCGGCCATCGGTGACTACAATGTGACGACTCAGGGGGCTGGCAGCCGGGTCATCTTTGATACGCTGGGCGACACGACGGTTGCGCAGATCTATAAAGGCATCATCAGCGGTGATGGGAAGTTTGAACGTGCGGCTGGCGGCACGACCATCTTTAATGCCAACAACACCTACACCGGCTCCACGACCATTGATAAAGATGGCACGCTTCAATTAGGTACCGGTGGTGATACTGGTGAAGTCAGCGCGGTTTCAAATATCATCGACAACGGTGTACTGGCGATTAATCGGGCCAATGACGTACTGCTTGGCGGCGTAATCTCCGGGAGCGGTGAGTTACAGCAGATTGGTAACGGTACTACTCGCCTGACAGGCAATAACACCTATACCGGCGACACGACCGTCACCAGCGGTACGCTACTGGTGAAAGGTAATCAGAGTGCCGCTAAGGGTGTGACCAAAGTAAGCGGTACGGCGACGCTGGGAGGTAACGGGGTGATCGGCGGCGACGTGCTGATGAACGATGCCTCTACCCTCAGCGCCGGTGACGGCGGTGCGGGTACGTTATCCATTAACGGTAATCTGCAGCTTGGCAGCAAAACGACCTCCGCTTTCGAATTGGGTCAAGCCTACACGCCAGGCGGCGCGCTAAACGATCTGATTAATGTCGCAGGCAATCTGCAACTGGACGGAACTCTGGATGTCACCACTTCACAGGGCGGTAACTTCGGACCGGGCGTGTACCGTATCTATAACTACGGTGGCACGCTGGATAACCGGACGCTGGAATTAGGCGAGATACCGAACAGCCAGGATAAGAGAAATATTTTTGTCCAGACCTCCATCGACAAACAGGTCAACCTGGTGAACGCCAATGGCGTTACCTTGCAGTTCTGGGACGGTGCAACCGTCAATCAGAGTCACGGCGCGTCGGGCATTGAAGGCAACAGCAAAATTGACGGTGGCGATGGCAAATGGATGGCAATCGGTAGCGAGGGAGATAACAACTGGACCACCGCAACCGGTGAAGGTAATGCTCCTTGGGCACAGAAGTCCTTCGCCGTCTTCACCACCAAAGGCGGTACCGTTACCGTGGATAACGCCGCGGGAGAAGTTAACTTCTCCGGGGCACAGTTTGACGCCGATGGCTATGTCGTTAAAGGCGATGCGCTTAACGCGTATGCCACCACGGAAAACGCGACCCATGCAGGCCAGACGCCGGGAACAGGTGAAATGCTGCTACGCGTTGGTGCCGGTGGCGCGGGGGAAAACTATACCGCGACCATTGAGTCCGTTATCCGCGAAGCCAGTACTGCTGACAAGTTGACGCTGGTAAAAACCGACCTTGGTCGTCTGATCCTCAGCGGCGATAACGAGTATCGCGGCGGCACGCGTATTGATGGTGGCACGTTGCAGATCTCCTCCGACAGCAATCTCGGCCAGAGCGGAACTGACCTGGCAATCAATAACGGTTCAACGCTGCAACTGGGCGCGGACCTAACCAGTAATCGCACCATTGAGCTGGGAGCGAATGAGAATAATGCTGCAGTGTTCGATCTCAATTCGCACCACTTCACGCCAACCGGCGAGATTACTGGCGACGGTAAACTAAAAGTTACCAGCAGCTCTAGCGATGCGGGCAGCACCTTGTCGCTCGGCCGCGCCAACAGCTACAAAGGCGACACAGAAATTGCCGGTACCGGAAACGCCAACAATGTGACGGTCAACGTCAGCAAAACCGGAGCCTTTGGCAGTAATGAAAGCAGCAAGGTGAATGTCAATAAGGGCGCGACGCTCAATGTCAGCGGGACGGATACCAGCCTGAAATCACTGACCATGAACATCGCCGACAGCCTGTTAACGCTGGCAGATAACGTCACCGCAGCGAGCGCAATGCTGAACCTGACGGGCACAGCGAAAGCCCTGTTAACCAACAACGCCACCGCGGGCAATGCGACGGTGAACGTGTCAAAGGCCAGTACTCTGGCGCTGGAAGAAGACTCCAGCGGCGGCAACGCCATTGTGAACAACAGCGGATTGATGACCTTCGCTGACCAGGCAATGGCAGAAAATACCGTCGTTAAAAACCTGGCGGGTGGTAAGGTCGATATCAGCGCAGTCGACAGCGCAACGTCTATTGGCTCGTTGTCTGGCGCGGGTAATGTCGAGCTGGGCAATAAAGAATTGTCTCTGGGGAATCTGAATCTTCCGGACCCTGACACCATCAGCGGCATTATCAGCGGCAGCGACGGCAGTCTGGTGAAAATCGGTAACGGTACACTGATTCTGACCGGCGACAATACCTATACCGGCACCACGGACGTCAACGAAGGCGTACTGCTGGTCAACGGCAATCAGTCTGCTTCTACCGGTCAGGTCACAGTGAAATCGGGTGCTACGCTCGGCGGTAACGGCATTATCGGCGGCGCGGTTGATGTGCAGGACGACGGTCATATTACCGCCGGTGCCGCCATCAACAGCGTGGGTAAACTGACTACCGGTTCGCTGACGCTCAGTGATAACGCACAGCTTGATTATCAGTTTGGTCAGGCTTATACCCCGGGCGGTGCCTTCAACGACTTGATTGACGTAAACGGCGATCTGACTCTCGACGGTAAGCTCAATATTGAAACCTCACCGGGCGGAAAATTTGATGTGGGCGTCTATCGCGTCATCAATTACACCGGCACATTGACCAACAATGTGATGGATATTGCTAACGCGCCGGAAGCGGCAGACAGCCTGTACGTGCAGACATCGGTGAAAAATCAGGTCAACCTGGTCAATCACGCCGGACTGACGCTGCGCTTCTGGGACGGCACCGGTGGTGAGAATGGCGAGCTGAAAAACAACGGCGTCATCGACGGCGGCGACGGTATCTGGCAATCCAGCAAGGGTAACGACAACTGGACTACTGATGAATCAACGCCGGAAGGCGCGCTGAACGCACCGTTTACCGATGCCGCGTTTGCTGTGTTCCAGGGCGAATCAGGCAACGTGACCGTCGATAACAGCAAAGGCGATGTCATTATCAGTGGCGCGCAGTTCGCCACCGATGGTTATCGTGTGGGCGGCGAAGCCATTACCACCGATACGGCCAACACCCTGATTCGCGTTGGCGATGGCACAGTAGACGGCGCCAATTATACCGCGACTATCGACAGCGTTATCCGCGGTACCGGCGGCCTGAATAAAGGCGATCTCGGTACCCTGATCCTCACGGGCGACAACACCTACAGCGGTGGAACGACTATCACTTCCGGGACGCTGCAGGTAGCGGGCGATACCAACCTGGGTGCGGCAGATACGGGAATTATCTTTAATGGCGGCACGCTGAAGTATGGCGAAGCGTTTGATACTGCCCGTCAGGTGACGCTGGAATCCGGCGGCGGGACATTCGACACCAACGGGCATGACGTTTCCCTGCTGACGGAAGTCGAAGGTAACGGTCAGTTGACCAAAACAGGTAAAGGCTCCCTCACCCTGACGCAGGATAACACCTACACAGGTGGCACCACCATCGAACAAGGTGTTTTACAGCTGGGTAACGGCGGCGATATCGGCAGCATTCAGGGGGATGTCGTTGATAACGGCGTACTCAACGTCAATCGTGGCGATACCCTGGTGCTGACCGGTAATATCAGTGGTAAAGGCCAGTTGCATCAGACCGGTAGCGGCATTACCGAGCTGCAAGGTGAAAACAGCTACAGCGGCGCGACGTTGATCGCCAACGGCGTGCTGCAGGCGGGTAATGCCAACACCCTGAGTGCCGCATCACACCACTATGTGGTTGCAGACACCACCCTGAACACTCAGGGTTACAACCAGACGGTAGCGGGCCTGAGCAACGGTGGTTATGTTTCACTCATCGGTCAGCAGACAGGCACAACCTTAACCGTCAAAGGGGATTACACCGGCGAAAAAGGGACTATCAACATGGCGGCTATCCAGAATGGTAGCGGTGCAGGCATTGCCGACCGTCTGATTATCGATGGCGGTAAAGCCAGCGGTAGCACGCTGCTGAATGTCGATGGTTCTGGTCTCGGCGCGCCGACCATTGGGGATGGTATCGAAGTGGTGACCGCGCTCAATGGCGCAACCACCACCGCGCAAACGTCGCGGGATGCCTTCCATCTTGCCGCCGATCGTATGGCAGCAGGTGCGTTTGAGTACCAACTGCATGCGGGTAATGCTCAGGGCCAGGGTGAAAACTGGTATTTGAGAAGTGAATACCGTCCAGAAACCATGCTGTATTCAGGCCTCGCCAGCGTCGTACGTCAGGGGGATATTAGTCTGTTGGGTAACATGCACCAACGTATGGGTGACGAGGTTAAACCGGGCATTGATGAAGACAATCGCGCCTGGGCAAGAATGATTGGCTACTCCGGTAAAACCAAACTGGATGATGCGGCCGGTACGCAAACCAGCTCCCATACCATGGGAATTCAGGTCGGCGTTGATATGTATGCTAATGAAAGCTGGAAAGCCGGGATGTATACCAGCATCCTTGATATCGACAGCAACGTGAAAGGCACGAAGACAGGCAGCGATGGCAAAGGTGGTAACATCGACGACAACGCATTTTACGTCGGCGGCTATGCGACCTGGTTCTCGGGTGACGGTATGTATGTTGATAACGTCCTGCAGTACGGTAACCATAAATCCCGCCTGGAGGCGACCGGTAACAACGGCTCGTATACCGTCAGAGGCAATACGCTGACGGCGTCGACAGAGGTAGGCAAATCGTTCCGTTTAGGTGCCAGCGCATGGAGTCTGGAACCTCAGGCTCAGTTGATCTACCAGTACAGCGACTTTGATAACAGCACGCTGGATGGTGTGACCCCAACGAAAGTGAAAATGGATACCGCGGATTCCTTTACCGCACGTCTGGGCGTGCGTCTGGTCGCTGACTATGACACCAACCATGGCAAATTCCAGCCGTACGGCAGGGTTAACGTCTGGCAGGGTCTGGGTTCAAAAGACAAAACACACTTTAGCAATACGGTAACCACGACTACGCTGGAATCTTCACAGCAGTACTCAAGCACTGAAGTTGCAGCTGGCCTGTCATGGTCTATCGACAGAAACCTGCAGGTCTACGGTGAGCTGGGTACGCAGTTCAGCAACGGCGGCAGTAAGTCGCAGGTAGAAGCGCCGGTCAGTGCCTCTATCGGCTTTAAGAAATCGTTTTAATAGATGAATACCCTCATCTTAATGATGAGGGTATTGCTTAATGCAACATATAATTTGAGCACTTTGTAGTTGTGCAGGTTGCATTTTCATGAAGTAATAAAGGTTTATCAATGGTTAATATTGTTTACGTTGGTGAGTGTATATATACATTTGAGGGACTGAGCGAACTTTTTTCATTATCTTTTGTTGATAGGTTTTCTATCTGTATGCTCCCCCCCTTTTCGACGAAAAACTCAGGGTTCAGTGCATCGGTTTGCATTAGAAAATCAGATGTTGTCATTCTATATCCGGAATGCTCTGATTTGTTTAGATATGCTGTTTTAATTAGATCAAATATAAATTCAAGGAATTGCATCATTGTTTTGTCAACAAAAGAAGTGCATGATTTATTAGAGATTATGTGCGGCTATACATTGGTTTTTATTGAGGTCAGAAGGGAACCTGAGTATATACTTGATGTGATTCACAAAGAGTTAACCAGACCTTCATGTAAAATAAAGAAAAAAACAATGATGACAGATTCTGAGTTTAGGGTAGTAATTATGTTCCGACATGGTTTAACTCCTTCTAGAATAGCATCATCCTTAAATAGAAGTGTTAAAACCATTAGTTCTCAGAAATTAAATGCCGCTAAGAAGTTAGGAGTTAAAAATGGTTATTTAAGATTACCATCTTTTAATTTTTATCATGGAGTAAGAAATGAATGAAGTAGGGAGCGTTCTATTCAGGTTATTGGAGTTAAAAATGTTTACCTGATCTGCTCACCGTCGATTAATACACCGCGATGTTAGTAATGTCCTCATAAGCTACATGAGGACCCCCCCATGTAGCACAGCGCGTAAATTGTGAAACTTTGACAGGGCTTTGTTGAATAAATCGAACTTTTGCTGAGTTGAAGGATCAGATCACGCATCTTCCCGACAACGCAGACCGTTCCGTGGCAAAGCAAAAGTTCAAAATCACCAACTGGCCCACCTACAATAAAGCCCTCATCAACCGTGGCTCCATAACTTTCTGGCTGGATGATGAAGCTATTCAGGCCTGGTATGAGCCGGCAACGCCTTCATCACGGGGAAGACCTCAGCGCTATTCTGATCTCGCCATCACCACCGTTCTGGTCATTAAACGCGTGTTCAGGTTGACCCTGCGGGCTGCACAGGGTTTTATTGATTCCATTTTTACACTGATGAATGTTCCGTTGCGCTGCCCGGATTACACCAGTGTCAGCAAGCGCGCAAAGTCGGTTAATGTCAGTTTCAAAACGTTCACCCCGGGTGAAATCGCGCATCTGGTGATTGATTCCACCGGGCTGAAGGTCTTTGGTGAAGGCGAATGGAAAGTCAAAAAACACGGCAAAGAACGCCGTCGTATCTGGCGAAAGTTGCATCTGGCAGTTGACAGCAAAACACATGAAATCATCTGCGCAGACCTGTCGCTGAACAACGTCACGGACTCAGAAGCCTTCCCGGGTCTTATCCGGCAGACTCACAGAAAAATCAGGGCAGCATCGGCAGACGGCGCTTACGACACCCGGCTCTGTCACGATGAACTGCGGCGTAAGAAAATCAGCGCGCTTATCCCTCCCCGAAAAGGTGCGGGTTACTGGCCCGGTGAATATGCAGACCGTAACCGTGCAGTGGCCAATCAGCGAATGACCGGGAGTAATGCGCGGTGGAAATGGACAACAGATTACAACCGTCGCTCGATAGCGGAAACGGCGATATACCGGGTAAAACAGCTGTTCGGGGGTTCACTGACGCTGCGTGACTACGATGGTCAGGTTGCGGAGGCTATGGCCCTGGTACGAGCGCTGAACAAAATGACGAAAGCAGGTATGCCTGAAAGCGTGCGTATTGCCTGAAAACACAACCCGCTACGGGGGAGACTTACCCGAAATCTGATTTATTCAACAAAGCCGACCACGTGTTAAACAGCCAGAATCCTGCCAACCACTCTCCCCGATAACCCGCTATCCCCTCCAGCACAATGTATGCAATCTTCACCTTTTCAATTATTTTTCAGATATATATCACCTTCATGAACAAGGACTGGCATGTGGTATTTTGGCTGGCTGATGGTCGCTCCGCCGAAATATCGACATACCCTGTCGCCAGCCGAACGTTGCGTATAAAAATCCATCATTTTCGATGACACATCCGTGCAACCGCCTCTTTTACAGTGTGACCTCATATCACTCTGACTGAGGACCGATAATGGCTGTCTACCGTAATGACCCTGATTTAAACCTGCTGGGCCAGTGCAGTAATGAAGAGTTGCAACTGCTGGTTTCCATCCTGACCACTGACCCACGCGACGGTGATACCCGCTGGACAGAGAGTCTTACCGGAACCCCGGAGTTTCGTCTGCTGGCACCAGACCATCGCCGCTACTGGCAACTGATAGCCGCTGAGCTTCAGCGTTACGGCGCAAATACCCTGGCGAGTCTGGTCCGGCTGGGGCAAGGCGTGACCTATCGGGAAATTCTCGTCGATGTGTGTGACAAGCTTGATGTGAATTACAACCAGAAAAGCACTACCGAAACCATTGAGCTTACTCTGCTGATGAAGGTACTGGAAAAGAGCCTGGATCAGATGACACCAGAAGAGCTGGCTGCTTTTTCCCGCAATATGCATCTGGATCTGACAAACCCCACGCCGCAACTCATTCTTATCGCCGTTCAGGCTGCCATCCGGACTTCCTCACTGGCTGCGCTCGAGCTGGCAACAATGCTGTCTGCCAGTGTCATCACCTCCCTTGGCGGTGTCGCCACCTGGGGAACTGTTGTGGTCGCTTCACGTGCACTTTCCGTACTGGCGGGTCCTCTGTCCATCGCACTGAGTTCAGCATGGATGATTTCCGACATCGCCGGTCCGGCTTATCGGGTCACGATTCCCGCATGCATCATCGTGTCATGGCTGAGACAGCAGCACCTTTCCCGTTAACACCTTTTTTACTTAACCAGTAGCCACGACAGGGCTGCAATTTGCGCAGGAAGCATCACTCATGTCTGAACAGGAACAACGCTATGACCGCCTGGCAAGCCGTCTCGCCATACTGGTCAGCCGCCTCTTTATGGGGGAAACGCTCAGTATCAGGCAACTTGCTCAGGAGTTTGGCGTCTCTGAGCGTACCGTTCAGCGCGACCTGCGTGAACGACTGCGCTATATCGACACGGAATATATCGACGGTCACGTCAGTCTCCGGGATGCCCGGGGCCCCTTTCGTACCAACAGCGACATTATCCGTTTTGCCCGGATAACCAGGGTGGCACATTACTTTCCAGCACTTGACCCTAAGTTGTTGTCTGTCCTGCTCGACAACGGCCAGGACTCCCCCTGCATTATCTGGAATGCGCCACCCCGGCAGGCTCCGGCGTTGTTTGGCGGTTTTCAGGTCATTATCCAGGCCATCATCAGCAATCGCCGCATTCATTTTCTGCACCACGGACACCATCAGTCCGCCGTTGCCCCTTACCGGCTTATCTGTCTGGAAGGCGAGTGGTACCTGACGGCAGTCACTGGCGAGCAGATTCAGGTATTTACCCTTTCAGCCATCACCGATGTGGTTATGACCATCGGTGGCTTCACCAGAAGCAGTCATATCCGGCGGATTTTTGAAGACCCGCGATTTATTCAGGCCCTGCCGCATTTTCAGTACATCAGCAGGCTCATCCGGGAATGAACCCTCATGTTCATTCATCAGCACCGCCGTTTTACTAACAGTAAGGAGTTCATCTTGAAAAATGTATCACTCAGCATCCTGATACTGGCTGGCAGTCTGCTGCCGGTTATGGCGCAGGCATCTGGTAGTCAGGAGACCTGGACCCGTGGATGGGGCCAGGGAGTATCAGAGTTTGTTATCAACGGGGAAGGTCAGTCGCAGCTGTCTCTGAGTTGCGAGGATTATGGCTCGCAACCGGCCACAGTCATATTTACTGACACCAGCGGGCATCAGGTCAGTATGGATGAAGATAAAAGCCTTCAGGTCAGTATCGACGGTGGAGCACTTATTGATATCAGCGAATCTGGCAGTCGCGTGGGCGGTAATAACCTGGCGCTGGCCTGGGCTCAGTTACGTAATGGCAAACAGGTCTCAGTAACCGGAGACGGTGTTAAGGATGCCACATTCACGCTGGCCGGGGCAGCAAAGGTATTGCCGGTATTCGGGACCCACGGCTGCGTGGGTAAAGATGCACTCTAGCCTGCATCTGAATTTAATACCTGTTGATGACGTTATTTTTAAAAGGAACAGATTATGAAATTTAAACACATGCTGGTGCCCGCGCTGTTTGCACTGTCAGCCCAGGCGCTGGCAGAGCCAACGCCATCCATCAAAGTGGAGACCAGTAATCAGGTTCACCCTGCCGGAACACGCTACGTCACTGTCGTGGTCACTGCACTGGATAACACCGTGAAAGTCGAAAATATTGACGTGAACCGGGGAAACTGTCGCATTGCCAACCAGAAATATCTGTACTCCAGCAATAAAGAAACTATTTTGCCTGCCACCCTGCGTTACGGGCAGTCCGTCAGCGTGAGTTTTTATAATAACTGCGTGGCTTCAGAAGTCGTCGTCACTACTGATAAGGGGGGGTGGCGTTACACTTACCACTGAGCCCCCCCCTGGTTAACGTTTCCCAACCTAAAAAATGCCACATGACCAACGGGCTGCCGCTGCGCAGTCCGGAGTAAACCCTATGACCGTTCTGAAAATGCTGGTAACCGCCCTGAGCCAGGTACTGACCTGGTGTGGCGGGCATCAGGCCAGGCAGTATATTGAAATCCGCTTTCGTCAGGCCGGTTACGATGACGACAGCATTGATGCCGCCAGAGAAGCCGTGACGCTTCTGGTTAGCGCACTGATAACCGCCCTGATGGCGCAGATACTGAAGATTCTGGATACGCTGTAATCCTGCCCGCCATATCCCTCCCACCATGAACATCATATCTGCCCCTGCCTCCTCACGGAGCAGGGGCTTTTGCTTTTATGCCGCCAGATTAACCCGATAAGGAATAAACCATGCGATTAGCCAGCCGCTTTGGCCAAATTAATCAGATACGCCGTGACTGCCCACTGACCCGTGACGAACTGATGCAGGTCGTCCCCAGCGTCTTCGGGGAGAATAAACATGCCTCGCGAAGTGAAAAATATACATTTATTCCTACCATCACCCTGCTGGAAAACCTGCAGAACGAAGGGTTCCAGCCGTTTTTCGCCTGCCAGTCCCGGGTACGCGACCCGGGCCGCCGCGAGCACACGAAACACATGCTACGCCTGCGCAAGTCAGGACAAATCACCGGTCAGCAGGTGCCGGAAATCATCATCCTGAATTCGCACGGTGGTGAGTCCAGTTTTCAGTTACTCCCGGGAATATTCCGAAGTGTCTGCACCAATTCGCTCGTCTGCGGGCAGTCGTTTGGTGAAATTCGGGTTCCACACCGGGGCAACGTGGTGGAAAAGGTCATTGAGGGGGCATATGAGGTGCTGGGGATATTTGACAGGGTGGAGGAGAAGCGGGATGCCATGCAGTCGCTGTTACTTCCCCCGCCAGCACAACAGGCGTTTGCCAGGGCTGCGCTGACGTACCGCTTTGGGGAAGAGCACCAGCCAGTGACAGAGTCTCAAATTCTGTCTGCACGCCGCTGGCAGGATGAAAGTGGCGATCTGTGGACCACCTACCAGCGCATCCAGGAGAACCTGCTGAAAGGCGGACTGAGCGGGCGCACCGCACAGGGTAAACGTACCCACACTCGTGCGGTTAAGGGCATCGACGGTGACGTGAAGCTCAACCGTGCGCTCTGGGTGATGGCGGAAAGTCTGCTGGAGAGTCTGAAGTAATGCAGTGTATTCCCGGCGGCGTGATTCAGGTTTCGCCACATCCGTTCTCCCTGAACAGTGAGCAAGGCTGCCGCTCCATCTCTGATGACGACCTGTGCGCCTGGTGCTCTCACCTTCTTTATCGTCCCGGTGAACTCAGCCTGTGCAGCGTAAGTATCTCTGAGGGGCTCTGGCCCTCACGCTGTGATGAGAATGGCTACGCACAGTCCTGTCCGTCACTTCGTTTCAACAACCCACCTGAAAATACAAAGGAAATCAAATGAACAACATGCTCACCCTGGACGACAATACCGTCGACTCAGCATCCCCTGAACAACAGCACGCAACCGCAATTGTCTGCACACCTGTACCGGATGAACAGCGCATTGCCTTCTGGCCGCAGCACTTTGGCAGCATTCCACAATGGATAATCCTTGAACCGGCTGTTTTTGCGTGGATGGAGCGTTTCTGTGAGCACTACAGCGGGGGCATCTGGAATTTTTATACGCTGGCCAACGGCGGGGCATTTATGGCCCCGGACGCTGACGAAGGCGACGATGAGAAATGGGTGCTGTTTAACCCCATGAACGGCAACGGCGCGGAGATGAGCGCTGAAGCCGCCGGGATTGCGGTCTGCCTCATCGCCTACAGCCACCACGCCTGTCGCACGGAATGCGATGCCATGACCGGACACTATTACCACCTGCGCGATTACGCGATTAACCACGCGGAATGCAACGCCATTATGCGTATTATTGACTGAGAGAGCTCTGGTATGGAACAACAGCTACCGCTATTTGCCGCCTCATTAACGTCATCAGAACAACACACTATCCGGGAAGCCTTAACCCTGCTGGAGTACCAGCTACGCGAACCCGGCACGTCATTTCCCTCCAGCCATGCCGTTCGTGACTGGCTGCGTCTGCAGCTTGCCACACTTGACCGCGAAGCTTTCACCGTCCTGTGGCTTGACAACCAGAATCGACTGATAGCCCACGACACACTGTTTCTGGGGACGATCAACACTGTCACCGTTCACCCGCGTGAGGTCGTTAAATCCGGCCTGAAAAATAACGCTGCCGCAGCCATTCTTGCGCATAACCACCCGTCGGGAGAGGCTGAACCCAGTAAAGCCGACAGGCTGATTACGGAACGTCTGAAACAGGCTCTGGAACTGGTTGACATTCGCCTGCCGGACCATCTGATCATCGGCGGGATGGATATTGTCTCTTTTGCTGAGCGCGGCTGGCTGTAAGGAGTAAACAGCGATGAAAATAATCAGCAAACGTCAGGCAATGGCAATATACCGTCAACAACCGCAGTCCCGGTTGTTTCGCTTCTGTACCGGGAAATACGTGTGGTCCGGCAGTATCTGCCACTATGCCGGCCGGGAGGTGCAGGATATCAGTGGTGTGCTGGCTGTATTCGCTGAACGCAGCCAGGACCGTAACGGCCCGTATGTCGTATTGCGTAGCGTCACGCTCAATTAACCTTAATTAAGGAGCACTAAATTGTCGAATCCAATACCTCCAGTAAACCATGATGTCTCTGAGCCCTGGTGGGGGCTGAAACCGGGCATCACTCCGTGTTTTGGCGCACGACTGGTACAGGAAGGCAACCGCCTGCATTATCTGGCTGATCGGGCCAGTATCGCCGGTGTGTTCAGCGATGCGGATTTACGCCATCTCGATCAGGCATTTCCGGTACTGCTCAAACAGCTGGAATTAATGCTGGTTTCCGGTGAGCTCAATCCCCGCCATCAGCACTGTGTCACGTTATATGCAAAAGGGCTGACCTGTGAAGCAGATTCCCTCGGATCACATGGCTACATTTATACAGCAATTTATCCGACACCAGACGACAGCATAACCTGGTAACCCCGTCCCATAATCCTTCATTCTTTTTAACCCGACTTCATTCAGGAACATTTCATTATGCAAACCTTATCCGCCATCCCGAAGCGGAAGGCACCGTCACGCCCGACGCCCGTTGAAATCTGGCAGCAACTTCTTACGTATCTGTTAAAAAGACATTACGGCCTTTCGCTTAGCGACACGCAATTTTCCGATGAGAAGATTATTACGCAATATATTGACGCCGGTATCTCACTGTCAGATGCACTCAATTTTCTCGTTGAAAAATCTGAACTGGTGCGGATTGATCGTCCCGGTTTCTCCATTAAGCATCAGTCCCCTTTTATCGGGGTGATTGATATTCTCCGGGCCAGACGGGCAACGGGTTTGATGCAACGTAACGGGTATAAAAGGATCACTCTTCTCATCGCTGGAAATGCAGCTCGGGAGCAACATTCATGAAACTATCCCTGACGGCAGAAGCCGATGCTATCAATGTACTGGCCCTCAACATGGGTCGTATCATCGTGGATATCGATGGCATTGAACTGGACGATATTATTAACGCGATCTGCGACAACGGATATTCACTTCGTATTGCTGATACCCCCGGAAAGCGGGTTGTTGAAGATCCATTACTACCCGCCGTCCACCTTACCGGTATCCATTGCAGTACCGCGCATATCACCGAAGCCGACAACACCCTGCTGTACAAACAGTCGCATCAGCATGAAGACTTTAGCGAGTCAGAATGGATCCATTTTTCAGGCACCGGCTATCTGCTCCGTCTGAGCGCGTGGTCATTTCCGGTGTTGCGGCTAAAACGACTCGGTTTGTCGAAAGCCTGTCGTCGTCTGGTGGTAGCACTTATGCGTCGTTACTCCGTCAGCATTATTCATCTTGATGCCTGTGGCGAAGTGCTGCCAGGTTTTCCCACATTTGACTGGTAACACAACATCAATCACCACAAAAAACTCTAATGCCAGAGTTAACCACTGAAGTCGCTCTCAATAGTCTGACTGGCTGGCTGCAGGACAATGTCGATAACGGTACGAGGATCATCTTCGACAACGACGAAGACAACACCAACTTAGCAAAGTTGTTGTCCTGGATTGAGCGGGTGCAAAATGGTGTTCGCGCCCGCTCAATCCAGCTTCTGCAACAGACCAGAACTGATTAACCACCAGGCAATACTCATTACACACGTATAAGCGCCAGCCCTTACCGGCTGGCGCTTTGCTTTTAGATAAAGGAAAGAAAAAATGTCAGACCTTAACTTCACCGAATCCGAAGTGTTAACCGGCCACACCGACATAATTTGCTCCACCAATATTGAGCGTGTCGTCACGGGACGTAATAACGCACTGGAATGCATCGATACTCTGACCCAGCAACTTGATACGATCTCTCAGGTAACCATCAGCATTGGCGGCGGTACGTCTAATGACTGGGCCATGCGGGAGGGGCACCGTTATGGGAGCTGGTTAACAGAAGCGCCTGAAACAGCCATGAAAGCCATCACCCGCAATATCGATCGTAGTATCTGGCGTAATCTGATGAAGAAATCCGGCATGATCGCGCTGATGGACGCTCAGGCACGTGACGAGTGGTACAACAGTCTGGAGAGGGGTGACATACCCGCCATAAGTAAGGCCAATATTGTCAGTACCTTTGAGCAGTTGCATCAAAGCAAAGCAGAAGTCTTTGAGCGTGGGATCATTAACGTCTTCAAATCACTGAGCTGGGACTACAAGAGCAACAGCCCCTGTATGTTCGGTAAGAAAATCATCGTCGATGGTCTAGTGCAATATGACCGCTGGGGATTTCATTTCCGCCATGGCCGCAGGCGTGAGCAGTTATCCGATTTGGATCGCATGTTGAATTTGCTGGATGGCAAACCCGTCCCTGAGAATCGCAACGATCTTGCAGTCAGGTTTGACGCGCATATCAGCAAGCAACACGCCTCCGTTTTTGAGGATGAGTACGTGGAGATTCGCTACTTCCAGAAGGGGTCGGGGCACATTATCTTTAAGCGTTCGGATTTGGTTGAGAAGATGAACGACATCATTGCCAAACACTACCCGGCAAAGATTCCATAAAAACCAGACTCATAGCCGAGCCTGGTTCACTTAATCATGCTGCAAGTTGGCGCGACAACCGTAGCTCTTCAATACGACAAGCGCGGCAATGCGATTGAGGTTTTCGTTGTCCTCTCAGATTTCTGAAACCAAACAAGATTTCGATAGAGAGAACTCCCTCAGCATACTTATTGCAGCGAGGACAACGTGTCGATTCTATGCAGTTCATCGTGACGTATCCCTTGTTTCAGGCTTCTTGTCTTTCACCGGAATTTTAAACATTCCACCATTAGGTCGGGTGATCCGCCGCCCTTTAACCGTAATGTACGGTCTAAAAATGTATTCTTGCTCTTCAATAACAGGCATAAGCCCTCCTGATTGCCACAGGAAGGTTGCTTTTTCAGTAAAAAATTGTACTGTTATTGGCAACAAATCCTGTGGCTGCTGTATCTCAGCACTTAAATCTCACCTTAAGCGCCCACTTGTTCCGATTTGTCGGGCGGTATTTCTGATACCGCCCAATTATTTTTCTTTCCTGACCCCTTTGAACGGGGTTCCATCTTGCTTCACATCCATAAATCGCCCTGTTGTCGCGTCTCTCTTAACCCACTGTTCTGTTTGAGGGTTAAAAGCTTGTGAGCGTTCTTTTACCATCCCAACCCGGCGGTTATCGCCATAAGGTGCATTTTTAGCCATGAATCTTACTCCTGTGTGTTTAGTGAGCGTTTATACTAACAACTTGAAAAAAACAGATCAAGCAAATATAATTTTTAAATCCACTAAGAGAAAAAATCATGACACCAACATTCGAAAATCTGGCAGAAAATGAATCGCTATCACAGGCGGAGCGACTGGCATTTATTGATTTCAGGCTGAGATATCTGGGGGAGATCGCAAGAAGCGACCTCATTGATGAGTTCAAGATTGGTCAGGCTACAGCTTCCAATGATTTAAAGCGATACAAGGTATTACGCCCGGAAAATACGGACCGAAATAATACATCCCGTACAACAATAGCGACGGATAGTTCGTTTTCACCGTTGATCATGCTTAACGTCCACACGGCCCTCAATTTCATACTGCGTGGATTTTGTCGGAATGAGTTACTGACCAGACCGCCCTATCTACCTGCAGGCTCTATAGATGCGTTAATGACCACGGACACACTACAGGAGAAAAATGTTGTGGCCATCACACGAGCGATTCACAGCCAAAGTGGAATACAGTGCTGCTACCTCTCCTCTTCGAGCGAAAACCACGATGAAAGGGTGCTTTTCCCAACTGCAATTTTCGTGGATCGAGGGCACTGGTATTTCAGAGCTTATGATCGAAATGCAAAGGCTGAAAGCTGTGGTTTTAAGAACTTTAAAATGGCACGAATAAAATCAGCAATACAGTTACCCCAAGATAAACCTGCGTTCCATGAGAGTATGTCTCAGGATGAGGCGTGGCATACATTATTGCCGCTGCAGCTTGCTATCCACAGTGAGTGCCAGAACAAATCATCACTTGCAAAAGAATTTGGTTTTGTCGACGGTAAGAAGACTTTGGTCTGCAAAGCAGCGTTTGCGTACATCGTGAAGAAAAGCTGGCATATTGATGTAGGAGACGGGGGTAACAGCTTTTATCATTTTACTCTTGAGAACAGTGAGAGCTTGAGACAAATCAAATGCGCAGACAACTTGTTCAAATGATGAGGTACAATACAGTATCACCCTCAAAAAGATGCGCATAAGAAGCAAACTCATAATGTCAGCATCTTCGTTACCCGGTTCGAGACACCAAAACCGACAAATGCGAACCGAGGGTACAATTGAGGGTACAAAAACCACCAAATTAAAAATAAACCTTAAATATAAACAAGTTAATTAGAAACATCGATTCCGAGTCCGGCACCACTTCTTCAGAAAACCCAGCCTATGGCTGGGTTTTTGCTTTTCTGCATCCCAATCGTTTATTAAACGAATCCGCTGATTCAGTCATTTAAAGTGCGTTCAGCACTTCCGCTTTCACCGTTTTTATCGCCTGCTTCATCTGTTTAAGCTGCTCGCGCAGAGCCTGCACTTCATCGCCGTCGGGAATAAGCACAATGCAGTCTCCAGCAATCTTCACCGTAACGCCGGTACCGGTGTCGAAGCCAGCGTCTTTGAGCCATTTGCCGCTGAGGTTAATCGCAGGCGTGCTGGGGCCGTTCTGGCTGGGAACGTAGCTGACGGTGTAGCGGCGCTGGTTTTTTGCCGATTTTTCGGATGATGGGTGGGTAGGTGTTGGGATCGTAGCCATAGTGGCAGCCTCGTTGATTAGGTTTTGCAAACCTCACCAGACCGCTGTCAAACGGGGTGGTGAGACGTAACAGGGTTGACAGACCGGCATCAACGGAACCGGCGAGCGCGAACGCTCCCCCGCTACGCCCCACCATAATATGGGCGTATGAAGGACACAAAAAAACCGCACTACGGAAAACGGCGGCTGTCCGCGTTGATAGTCAGGCTGTCAAACCTGGCACCTGAATTTGCAGGTGCGGGCAAAAGATACCGCTATCAATTACGGACAGCAAACAGTTTTATGACGGTAAGCGAGGCGTGATGTTAATCTGGAATCCGCCTCGCAAAACCGTAGGGCGATTATTTTACCGTAACCTGTCCGTTCATTAACAGGGGGAGGAGCCAGTCTCTTAAAGCTGTAAGCTCATCATTTTCGATGCTCTTAGATGTCATTATGTCGAAAAATGGCTGTACTATATTTTCAAATTTCATCAAAAGACTTTGCGAAGGAATCGGTAGAGTGTATGTTTCCAGTATCTTTGATTCAATACGCTTTCGGCCAGATGTCCCTGTCATATTTGATATTGCAAATTGACGAAAGGAATCGGAACGGGCTAAGCATGCACCGAATCCAGATAAAGAAATTTCCTTTCCTCTTAGAATAATAAATTCCGTTGATCCAAACCCCACTTCACCTTCTTTTAATTTTGATATTAATCCAGTTTTCCCATTTTCCAGACAAGGTGTTATTCGGGCCACTGCCACATCATTCTTAATAAATTTAGTACCACCAGCGAATTCTTTCTTTTGGATTTTCTTAGTCATAAACCCTTTAACAGGTAAAGAATCCATATCTATATAAGATGCAAGGCTTCCTGTTTTTAAAGAAGTCAGTGGATTAAAGTTAAACAACTCCGAAGCATTGCCAATTTTCCAACCCTCCGGAATTTCGCGTTTCAGCGTTGCGTTATACACCATCTTCCCGCCGGATGTTTTATACGGTTTTCCGTTAGCGTCAGGGAAATCAAGCTGTACAAACCAGTAGTCGTACAGCATTTTCGCCATAGTTTCCAGTTCGGTGTTGATATGGTTATTAACTTCTATCTTGTCATCAATTGCACGAAGTATTGCTGAAATTTTTTCTTGCGTAGCCTTTTCCGGGCCAATAAAAGGGACTCGAGACAAAATCCCCGTATTAAGATTGGGCATTGTAGCACCAACCGCCTGACTAATAATCCATGACTGAATTTTAGGGGTGCTAAGATAGTAGGTGAGATAATCAGGATCAAGCTTATCGCCCGGGCGTAATAATAAGCAACCCGTTCCGCAAAAATATCCAACCTCACGCGACCCAATTAATGCTTTTAATGTCACATCCCCTCTTCGGCTATAAACAACATCCCCCTCTTTCACAAGATATTTCGATAACCTCTGGGCATCTTTTTCAGAGATAAAAGCTATCTTAGATAGGTCTACACGATTATTTTTCATATTAGCAGGCATAATACAAGGAATACCCTCTGAAATATAATCCGCAGCATGGAGTTGGCTTCCAAAAGGCCCCGTATGAATTATCCCTCCCCCAGCCTGAACTAAATCGCCGAGAGTTGCATTTATCTGATTACTCATACTTCAACCCCGCCAGTCCCTTCTTAATCTCCGCTTCCAACTCACGCGACTGACCAAATAAGCTGTCCAGATTATCGGTAAACCCTTTCATCTTCGCGGCAAATTGATCCGGCGTGATATCCGAATACTCAATCTTGATGTCGAAATACTGCCCGGCGCTGAGCGAGTAATTTTTCGCCGCAATCTCATCATAAGAGACCACCACCGAGAAATCGTCTTCCGTCCACTTGTTGTTAAACACCTCGCAGATACGCAGCTCTTCCTCTTCGGTCAGCACCGTTTTCTGGTTTTTGCCGTCTTTGATTTTTTCGCCCAGATTCGAGGCGTCAATCAGCACCACTTTCTCTTTGTTGCTGGCATCGATAAACAGAATGGAAACGTTCGTCCCGGTCGTCGCAAAGATATTCGATGGCATCGACACCACGCCCGCCAGCATTTTATTGTTGACCAGATGCTGGCGAATACTTTTATCAATCCCGGACTGGGCGGTAATAAAGCCGGTCGGCACCACCACCGCCGCTTTGCCGCCCGGTTTCAGCGAGAAGATAATGTGTTGCAGGAACAGCTGGTAGATCGCCATTTTGTCTTTGGCGGCTTTCGGCACGTTCGGTATCCCGGCAAAGAAACGCTGCTGGTTCTCTTTGGTATCGAGATCGTCGCGAAAATCGCTGAAATCCATCTTAAACGGCGGGTTAGAGACGATATAGTCAAAGCGTTTCAGCGCCTGCCCGTCTTTATGGTACGGGTGCAGGATGGTGTTGCCCTGAATCACGTTCGGGATCGAATGCACCAGATTGTTGAGGATCAGGTTCAGACGCAGCAGGCTGGAGGATTTTTGCGAGATATCCTGGGTAAAGATGCTGCAACGATCTTCCCCGATGGCGTGCGCCACGTTCATTAGCAGCGTGCCGGACCCGGCAGACGGGTCATAACAGCTGACGTTACGCACCACGCCCCGCTGTGCTTCTGGCACCAGGATCGCCGCCATAATACGCGCCACGGCGTGGGGGGTGTAGTACTCAGCGTATTTGCCGCCCGCGTTGCTGTTGTAGTCTTTGATCAGGTATTCAAAAATCGTGGCGTAGAAGTCGAATTTCTGACTAAAAATACGCTCGAAGCTGAATTCCACCAGCTTGTTGATGATCGCCCGGCAGAAGTCGTCGCGCTTTGACTCGTCGGCGATAAACTGGCTGAGGCGGTCAAATAGCACCACTTTTGCGCCGCCGTCGGTTTTGACCGCGAAGACGTCGTTATTGGTGATCGCGATGTCCATCAAGGTATCGTCGAAGGTTTTCGCGAAATCGGCGACATTTTGCTGGCTGAACAGGTAACGGATAAAGTGATGCGGCTTAAGGCACGCAGTATCCGCGCTCATTTTCTGCTGGAGTGTGTCCCGCTGTTCATCACTCATCTGGCTAAGCGCATCTTCCCAGCTTTCAGCACTGGCAACACTTTTATCCTTTTTCTTAGCTTCAAAGGCGAACTTATCGTTGAGGAATTTGTACAAAAACGCCTGAGTAATGATTTTGAATTCATTACCGTCGTTACCCAGGCCATAGTTGGCGCAGATGCTCTTCAGGCTGTCGATCAGCGCCTTGGTTTTGTCTCTAAATTCCTGTTCTACCACGTTAGTGCTCCGGTGTTATATTCGTTCAGGTACTCTGCCACAATCATACGGTTGATATCGCTCGCGGCCTGCGCTGTCAGTTTTATATGATGCTGCTCTTCAAAGTGGGTGCGCACGCAGGAAATCATTTGTCGTTCAAAGTACCCTTCATTGTTTAAAATCTGGCTGTTGTTCAGCACCTTATCATCGGCATCCAGCTTGATGCCGAGCAGCGCTTCAAAGATTTTTCGCTCCGGCTCGCTGGGGCTGCCCAGTTCCCGCAGGCGCTTATGGGTGCGGGCGTATTTCACGTCGCCGCGGTATTTATCGCGAAGCAGAGCGTTCTGGCGATTCAGCTCTTTGATGCGGTCATGAATTTTATTGAGTGTGCCAATATTCGCAACCATTTCCTCCTGCGTAACTTCGCTGAGTTTCTTTTTCTTGAACAGGCGCTCCAACTCTTCCTTCAGGGTGATGAACTGCGGGTCCTGCTGATCAAAATTGCTGGCCAGCGCTTCACGGGTGCGGCGCAGGGTATCTTTCAACTGGTCGGCAAGCACCAGTTCCTCTTCGCCGATTTTGTGAAACTCAAAGATGACCTCTTCCAGCGCCCGGTTCAGCAGCCCGGAGATATCGATGCCCTGCTCCAGATCGGCTTTCAGGTTGAGCAGGTCGAGGCGGCGGCTGGCTTCACGGTACAGCACGTTGAGTTTGTTGAAATCCAGTTCCTCGAGAAACTCAACGTCGCCCTGAAGCCGGATCAGGTTATACAGGCTTCGGGCATCGGCCAGCGCATTTTTCAACGCCAGCATGGTTTGTCGGTCTTCTATCTGGCTTATCTGGTCGGCAAAAATTTCGGCATTCAGGGTATTAAACTGGAACAGGACGTCTTTGATCTGCTCAATTTCCTCGCGGATCTCTTCCTGCGATTTGAACAGCCGCGAGTAATGTTCCATCTCATCGCCCAGTTCGGACTGAAGCTCTTCAAAGTAGGCTTTGTTGGTGGCGTCAAACTCCTGACGGATATCAGCGAAGTCGACCACGTAGCCGTAGCGGAAATCTTTATAAGTGCGGTTAACGCGGGTCAGCGCCTGCAACAGGTTGTGCCTACGGATCACGCGCCCCAGATAGAGCTTTTTCAGGCGTTTGGCGTCGAAACCGGTCAGCAGCATATTGTAGACAAACAGCAGGTCAATCTTGCCCGCTTTGAACTCGTCCACCCAGTCTTTACGTTCCTGCTTGGTGCCAACGTCATGCAGGATAAGGGCGGCGCGTTTGATGCTTTGCTTTTTCCTTGCGGTGGCAAGGTAGACCACTTCCGGTTCAGCGGCGTGAGCAATGGGGAGTTCGTCTTCTGTTTCTGCCGCTGCGGGCGTTTCGGCATAGTGCGCGTTGAACAGCGCCAGCATCTGTTTTGCCTGTTCGGAGCTGTCGCAGATCACCATACCGCCGATGGTGTCATCGTTCAGCGCGCCCCGACTTTTGGCAAAGTCGGTGATGATGTAGTCCAGCATCGGTTTGACAAAGCTGGGGTGAGCATAGACCAGCTTACGGTCGACATCGCCCGTCTGGATTTCCGCGTCCTGCAAGGCTTTTTGCAGGGTCAGCCGGTAGCTGGTGGCGATCTCTTCACGGATCAGGCGCAAGGTGTAACCGTCCGCAATGGAGGCGTTGTAGTAGTATTTGTGGATATAGTCGCCGAACAGATCGCGAGAGTTGTAGTCTGTTCCCAGTAGCGGCGTACCAGTCAGGCCAATTTTGATGGCGTGAGTGTCGGACTGGCTTAAGTTGGCCAGGAAGCTGCCTTTCGGGTTGTAACTACGGTGAACTTCATCAAGGAAATAGATGCGCTGAATGCTGACATCATAGTCTTTGGTGGAGACAACGTCCGGTTCATCCCGGAACTTCTGGATGTTGACGACGGTGATTTCCGGTTTTCCCTGATGATTATGGATAACCTGCGTGGCTTTAATGTCGCGGGCGAAGGCGCTACGCGAGTTGATCAGGTGGACAGTCAGGCCACGGGCGGTAAATTCCCGGTGCGCCTGCTGGAGTAAATCCAGCCGGTCGACAATAAAGTAAAACTTGGGGATCACCTGCTGCTTCTGGAAATAGTCAGTCAGGAAACGCACGCTGTAATAAGCCAGCGCCGTTTTTCCGCTGCCCTGGGTGTGCCAGATAATACCTTTTTTCACGTCTTTGTTGAGTTTGCGCTCTATCGCTTTGGTGGCGAACAGCTGCGGGTAGCGCATGATGTGTTTCTGGATACCGTCCGGCTCTGCGACATACGCCAGCGCATAACGCAAGATAAACGCCAGCCGATCGCGGCTCAGCAAAGAGGTACAAATACGGTTTGTCGGCCGGTTATGGTCTTTGTTGGTCTGAAATTCCGGGCTGGTGCGGATAACCTCAAGGTTATTGTCTTTCAGTACCGTCAGTTCGGCGTCGTCCGTAAGCGGTTTTAATAGTAGCGTAAGGTTGACGAGTTCTTCTTCGCGGAAGTAGTTGAATTCAGGTTTGTGGTAAGAACTGCTGGCGTAAAACGCGCCCTGAAGCGGCTCAGGATCGCTGTCGTCGTACTCCATATTGTTGGAGAAGATCATAAACTGGGTGATGTTGGCGAAGCGGCGGAATTTCGGGTTCTGGAAGCGCTTGTTAATGCGTTCCCGTTCCGCCAGAATGCCTTCCCGGTTGTTCGGTTTTTTCACTTCAATAAAAATCAGCGGCATTCCGTTGATCAATAAAGTGATATCAGGGCGAAATTCTTCATCGCCATTTTCGCAGGTCAGTTCGGTGACAACGTGGAAGCTGTTGTTATTGAAGTTTTCAAAGTCGATCAGTTTGATGTTCGAGCGATCGCTCAGCTTTTCAAAGAAAGCCCGACCTAAGTCTTCGTTATCAAGCAGGAGCTTAGTGTCTTTAAATACGCGTTCGATGTCATCAAGCGCGGTACTGGGGTTGATTCTGGCAAGGGCGGAGGTGAAGATGTCAGGGAAGATGTTGGTTTCTTTGTCCCAGTTTTGCGTTTTGAGTGACAAATAGCTGTAACCCAGCCTGATCAAATGCAGGATAACGGGGATTTTAACGCGGGTATCTTCGGTAAATTTCATCAGATTCTCTTCTTATCGTTTTGCCACGCCCCAAGCCCTATACAACAATTACCACAGGGGCAATACACTACGTTTGCTGCTTCGCTTTAAATCTATGTTACACGCCCCGCGCTAGCTGACGAATACATTTAGCCCTACTTTTCTGTAATGATTTACAGTTTATATTTTATAAAAAATGTCGATTTATAATCGACAAATACGAGAATAACCAAACCTGATGTTGCGATAAAATCACTCCCGATCTAAATTAGTTTAATAATTTGCATATTTGTCCATTCAGAGGCGACATTTGCCAAACTATCTAAACTGGCTGATGCAGAGCACCTTACCCGGTCAGATACTGCTCCAGTCATGGCTTACACACAACGGTATAGACCGTAAGCTCTCTTACCTCTATGTCCAGAATGGCTGGCTCAGGCGGATCGCGCACGGCGTATACTGCCGGACGGGCCGTGAGCCGGACTGGGTGGATGCGGTATACTGCCTGCAAACACAGTGGGAAAAGCCGGTTCGTGTAGCAGGGCTGACCAGCCTTGCGCTACAGGGCCATGCCCACTATACCGAACCGGGCAGGCCGCAGGTCTGGCTGGCGCTTCCAGCTTACGCCAAACTGCCGGGGTGGTTTGCCGCCTTTGAACCATCCGCGACGTTTGTCACGCTGTATACCTCTGGCCTCACCGTTGATATACCGTCATTCACGACACAACTTAAAATCGGCGACCGACAGTTAGTGGGCAGCGTCCCGGAACTGGCCGCATATGAGATCGCCTGCGGTGTTCCTTCATTGATCTCGTTCGAACATGCCGACGCTCTGTTTCAGGGAATGAATCTTCTCAGCCCGCGAAAATTACAGACACTGCTCTGCGCCAGCCATTCGGTTAAAACCAACCGGGTGATGCTCTATCTTGCCCGGCGCAATGCGCATCCTTATTTTCGGTATCTCGATCAAAGCGGTATAGAAACAGGTACGGGAAAGCGGCAAATCATTCCCGGCGGCTGGCTGGAGCCGGATTATCAAATCACCGTTCCCCGCGCATTTAAATCGGAAGGAGTTGAAGATGGATCTTCGTGATAGTTATACCCGACAGGTCAGGCTATTAATGGCTGCGCTGCCGCATGTGGCAAAGGAGTCTTGCTTCGCTCTGAAAGGCGTCACAGCAATCAATTTGTTTGTGCAGGATTTCCCTCGCCTGTCAGTAGATATCGATCTGGCGTATAAGACCTATGCGGATCGCGATACCGATCTGGCTGCCATCAATGACGCCTTGATGCGTATTACTGAATCGCTAAACGGCAGACCGGGGATCACCGCTATCCGACAGGAGAACAAAGCGGATGAAAAGCGCATCATCGTTAACACCGCCGACGCGCAGATAAAGATTGAAGTTAGCCCAGTCTGGCGTGGGCTGCTGTTGCCACCAACAGAAATGCCAGTATGTGAACAGGTGGAAATGGAGTATGGCTTCACCACGATGAATGTCGTCTCGCAGGCGGATCTTTACGGCGGTAAAATCTGCGCCGCGCTCGACCGCCAGCACCCGCGAGATCTGTTTGACGTGCTGAATATGCTGGAGAAACCGGGCCTGACACGCGAGATCTTTGACGGTTTTCTTTGCTATCTGGCAGGGCATCCCCGCCCCATTGCCGAGCTACTGGCACCAAACTGGGATACAGCGCGGATCGCTACTCTGTACGCACAGGAATTTTCAGGAATGACACAGCAGGAAACGTCGCTGGAGTCCCTTTTATCAGTAACAACTTCGCTGCCACAAGCGCTGAAATCGCATCTTACGGACAGGGATCGTCAATTCTTGCTCAGCTATAAGCAAAATAATGCCGACTGGTCGCTTTATCGCTATCCAGAAATTCAACATCTACCGGCTATTCGCTGGAAACTGCGTAATCTGGCGGTACTGAAGGATAAGAATCCGGCTAAGTATGCGGCGGCGGTGAGCAAGTTAGAAGGCGTTCTGGAGCAGTACTTTTAGCTACACTGACTCCGGTAATGCGTTAGCCGGAACCCGCTTTTTGGCCTCAATAACACGGCGGCCCCAAACAGCGCAGACTCTGGTGCAAACAATGCCTGCCCAGCCACCTGCTGCCCTTGTAGCATGCCCAACCCGACGGGGTCGATGTCAATTGCCCCATTGCGTTTCAGGTGCTTCAGGCCATAGACAAAACGCGATGCCCGAAGCTCAATCCCTTAAACAGACAAAATATAGTTTACGTCTGTTTTAAGGTGCATCACTCCTTGTACTTATCGAGTCCCCCCCGAAGGTCTGACCGCCCCCGCGACTGATTATCTGTTACCCTATAGCCGCAGGCATCGCGACAACCGCCTTGCCACGCATCCTCAAGGTTCTCCATGACCGTCAAACACAAAATCCTCCTCAGCGCCTGCCTCGCCGGGCATCCCGTGCGCTACAACGGCACCGATAAATCCTGTACCGCTAACCTGCTGCAACAATGGCGCGATGAAGGCCGTCTGGTCACCCATTGCCCGGAGCTGGCAGCGGGGCTTGAGACGCCGCGGCTGTCTGCGGAGATGGTTAACGGTCAGGGTATCGAGGTGTTGAGCGGGCGGGCGCAAGTAGTGGAAAGCGACGGGCGCGATGTGACACAGCCGTACGTGCTGGCGGCGTGGCTGGCGTTAAAAGCCGCGCAAAGCCACGACTGTCGGTTTGCGATTTTGACCGACGGTAGCCCAACCTGCGGGAGCCAGAACGTGTATGACGGGGCGTTTAGCGGGGTGAAGGTGCCGGGCGAAGGGGTCGCGGCGGCGCTGTTGCGCCAGCATGGGGTTGAGGTGTTTAGCGAGTTTCAGTTGCAGGCGTTGAAGCGGCGGTTGGATGAGGTTGAAGAGGTTTAGAAAGAGCCGCCCCGGCGTCGGCGCGTTGCGCCTCGGCCGGGCTACGAGTGAGATAAACGCATCGATACAAGGCGCTCGTCATCCAATCCTCACCCATCGCCACCCCGCCGCCATCATCACCAGCACAATCGTCACCCCCGCCGCCATATGCAGCAGGAAATCCAGCGGATGTACCTCCACCGGGTGGCAAAACGACAGCATCATCAGCGCCATACAGGCGATTCCCACCCCTGACGTCGCCAGCGTGCGTAGCGGATACAACGCCCGTGTGCGGCGCAGGTAGCCCATCATTATGACCATCATCGGCGTACTCACCGCCATCATAAACGCGTAGCAGTTCACCTCATCGGGATGACTTTCCGGCGCGTGCGCCGTTCCGAGGCTGAAGATAACGCCACCTAGCCAGAGCGCAATCAATGGTGCGAACCAGCACCAGCCCAGCGGTTTGCGCCCGGCGATGCTCAGCAGGAAGGCGTTACGTATCGCCAGTATGCCCATCACAAAAGCCACAGTCAGTTGCAGCGCCGCCAGCAGCGCGCCGGACTGCGTCCAGTCTGTTGCCACCCGGTGAAACACCAGGCTGCTGAGCCAGCCGCACGGCAGCGCCATCAGCAGCCAGGCGGCGACCCGCCTGTTGCTCGCCCAGGGGCGGCGTATCGGCCCGGCGTCACGGCTTAGCTTCGCAATAAAAAGATCATGATCGGTCATGGTTCGCTCCCATCCGGCGAAGGTTGGTTAGTGCTCTGTGTAATAGCGATTTCACTGCCGAAACGCTTAAATTATGGCGGGCAGCGGCCTCGGCGAGGCTCATCTCCTGCAGGTGGATATGCTCCACAATTTGCCGCTGGCGCGAGGGAAGCTGGTCGAGGATCAGCGCCAGCGTTTCTTCTCGTTCATCCTCTTCCGGGATGTGTTCGGCGGCAGGCTCAACGGCCTCTTCCTCCTCGGCTTCACGCAGCCAGTGGCGGCCACGCTTGCGCAGTGCGTCAACGGTACGGGCCTGGGTAATAGCCATCAGCCAGGGTAAAAACGGACAGGCGGGATCGTAGGTGTGGCGCACCCGATGGACAGCCAGCAGCACGTCCTGGATAACGTCGTCAACCAGCACGCTGTCGGCAATCTGCTTGCGGACTATCGCCCGAATCACCGGCACAATGGCCCGCAGCAGTTGGGTATAGGCATCGCGATCCCCCGCCTGCGCGCTTGCCATCAACGCAGGCCATGCTTCACGCGGCGCTAAACCGTTATCCATATTCCGCCATGCCCGTTACCTCATGCTTTTTTAGCGGATGCCTGATTCAGGGCGTCGACCACAATCGTTGGCGTCAGCACCTGCGGCAGCACCTTCGGCGCGCTGCCGTCCGCGGGGTAGACCACGTAGAGCGGCAAACCACCCTGCCCGAACGCGGTCATCGCGTCATCAATATCGGCGTTAAATTTGGTGGAGTCCGCCACCATGTAGATGGTATTCGTGCTCGCCAGCGCCTGCTTCACCGCCGTCGTTGAAAGCGAGGTGCGCTCGTTCACCTGGCAGGTAATGCACCAGGAAGCGGTGAAATCGACAAAGATGGCTTTGCCATGCCCGCGCATCTCCGCCACCGTCTGCGGCGACCACTTCACGTGGGTGATATTTTCCACGCGCGCGAGTTCCGGCTGCGACGGCTGGACGTGCATCACGCCCGGCAGCGGGCTAACCGCAGCGATAAACAGCACCACCGTCACCCCCAGCAGCGCTTTATAGGATTGGCCGATATAGCGTCGGCGCTGGGCCATACCGTACAGCCACGCGGCAAAGCTCACCACCACGGCGCAAATCAGCATCGCTAACAGCGCGGTCGTCCCCGCCTGCTGCGTCAGCACCCACACCAGCCAGGCAAACGCCCCGAGCATCGGGAACGCCAGGCCGCGCTTGAGGATATCCATCCACGCGCCCGGTCGTGGCAGACGTTTGGCGATGGCCGGGAACAGCGAGACCAGGGTAAACGGTGCGGCAAAGCCTATCGCCAGCGACAGGAAAATCGCCAGCGAGGCCACCGGCGGCTGCACCAGCGCGTAGCCTACCGCGCCCGCCATAAACGGGGCCGAGCAGGGTGTCGCCACCACAATCGCCAGCGCGCCGGTTAGCGCCGAGCGCACAAAAGCCCCGCTGCCCACCGAAATTTCCCCGGCTCGCTGCAACGACAAGCCCACTTCAAACACGCCAAGCAGGTTCAGCGCCGCGCCAAGAATAATCAGCGCCAGCACGGCAATCACCATCGGCGACTGAAGCTGGAACCCCCAGCCGACGGCGGTGCCGCCAGCGCGCAGCGCCAGCAGTATGCCCGCCAGCACCAGCATGGTAAAAATCACGCCGAGCAAAAAGCCCAACCCTTCGGTACGCGCACTTTTGGCATCGCCCTCATGGCGCAAAATACCCAGCGCCTTCAGTGAAATGACCGGGAACACGCAGGGCATCAGGTTGAGGATAATGCCGCCGACAAAGGCGGCCAGAATAGCAGTTAGCATAGCGAACCCCGGCGGCTAAATTACGAATGCGATTGTGCGTACTGCTTCACGGCATCCATCGCTTTCTGGATGTGTTCATCAGGGTTACGGTCGGTGTAGCTCATCAAAATCTTGCCATCCGGGGCGATCACAAACGAGGTACGGTCGGACACCGTTTTGCCATTCATCTGCATCAGCGTCTGGTACTGCGCCGCTACTTTCGCGCCTGGGTCTGCCGCCACGGCAAATTTATCCCGGCACTCCAGTTTTGAGAACTCATCCACCTGGTCGACGTTCCCGGCGGTCACGCCCACCACGGTTGCGCCAAGCTTTTTGAAATTATCGGTGGCTTCAGCAAAGGCATGCGCCTCGAGGGTACAACCTTTGGTGAACGCGGCCGGGAAGAAATAGAGCACGACCGGACCTTTCTGCAATGCCTGTTGCAGGGAGAAGGTCAGCGGCTTACCGCCGAGCGCACCTTGCAGGCTGAAGTCCGGGGCTTTCGCGCCGGGTTCAAGGGCAGCGTTCGCGTTCACGGCGAACAGAGAAAGGCTGAGTACGGCGGCGGCTGACAAGGCTTTCAAACGATTCATGGTCGACTCCATCAGGGGGATAAAGGTGCTCTGTACATAATAGTTCGCACGCTAAGGCCTGAAGGTTTCGGTCGGGGTAAAAAAATTTTGGATCGAGCGGCCCCGGAGTCGGCGCGATGCGCCTCGTCCGGGCTACAGGTGATATGTAGGCCGGATAAGCGCAGCGCCATCCGGCAATGTCAATGCAGATAGCGTTACGCCACGCTTCCCCACACCAGCCGCCCCTTATGGAACGTTGCGGCACGCGGAGAAATCCGCGCTACCGCTTCCGCCGAGCACGAGGCGTCCACCAGCACAAAGCTGGCCTCATCCTGCGCTTTCGGCCACACGCGCTCGCCTTTGTCGTTCAGCGGCAGCACGTCACCGGTGGCGAGGAACAGCGAGCGGGAGAGGTTCTGCTCGTTCGGGCGGATATAGAGCTGGGCGTAGAGGTTAGCTTTTTCGAACATATCGCCCAGGCCGTACGGCGACCAGTGATCGATCACGCTGTCGGTGCCGGTCATCAGCGTCACGCCTTTGTCGCGCAGCTGTTTGAGCGGCATATGCAGCGTGCCAATCGGTACCGTTGAAGCGATAGAAATCTGCTGCGCGGCCATGCGGGTGGCAATCTCATCCACCTGCCCTTCGTTCATCGTCGCCAGCGCAAAAGCGTGGCTGATGGTCAGCTTGCCCTTCAGCTCCGGCGTTTTCTCCACGGTTTCCACCATATATTTCACCGCCGCCACGCCCGCTGGGCTGGTTTCATGCAGGTGAATATCCACCCCTTTGCGGTAGTCGATGGCAATCTGGAACATGGTGTCGAGGGACTTCTCCATCGCGCCGTCGACGTTGGTCGGATCCAGTCCGCCGACGTAGTGTGCCCCGGCCTGCATCGCTTCGCGCATCAGCGGTTCAGATTTCGATAACAACAGGCCGTGCTGCGGGAAGGCGACGATTTCGCAGTCGAAACCGGCTTTGCGCCGCGCCAGCACCGCCTGTAAATTTTCCAGGTTTTTCAGCCCGGAAACCGGCTCGATATTGCAGTGGCTGCGGGCAATGGTGGTGCCTTTTGATTGCAGCAGGTCAATCAGCTTTTCAGCGCGCTCCTGCGTGTACGGCTGGAGTTCAGGCAGCAGCTTTTGCTCAAGCTTGATCATGTCCTGAATCGTGGTGCCCGCCGGACGATTGAGCGAGCGCCACGGGCCGCCGTAGAAGGTTTTGTCGAGGTGGATATGCATGTCGCGGGTGGTCGGTAGCATCAGCTTGCCGCCGGCGTCATAGTGCGGCAGCGTGGCATCCGGGTGGCTTTTGTTGTCGCGCAGGGCAACGATTTTACCGTCCTGAATTTCCACGGTCTGTTGCGCGGTGCGGGTATGCACGACGACCGAGCCCTCGTACTCAAAGCCCGTTTCAAGCAGCACGTTATCCAGATAGTAGTGGCTGTCGGTAATATTCATGGTTCCCTTCGTCTCGCAGACGGCAGCGCCAGAAGTGGCCGCATAGGCCATTGGCGCGGTTGCGCCAAACAGCGCGGCGGCGGTGACCATTTTGCCGCTGTTGCTTAAAAACTCACGGCGACTGTTATGCTCTTTCATCGTCGTTCCTTATCAATGGACGATATGGGTGCCCGTTTCGCCGCGCAGGGCGGCAGGCAGACATTCCGGCGTGGTGATAATCACCCGTTTACCGCCGTGTTGTAAAAATTGCAGGCTGGCGACAATCTTCGGCAGCATACTGCCCGCCGGGAAGTGGCCTTCGTGCAGGTAGCGGGTCATGGTGGCGATATCCACCTGCCCCAGCGCCTGCTGTTCCGGTTTACCAAAGTGGATGCAGACCTTCTCTACGCCGGTGGTGATCACCAGAATATCGGCGGCGATCTCGTGCGCCAGCAAGGCGGTGGAGAGATCTTTGTCGATCACCGCATCGACGCTGTGATAATCACCCTCTTCCCCCAGCACTACCGGAATGCCGCCGCCGCCCGCGCCAATCACCAGGAAGCCTTTCTGCGCCAGCGCCTGAATGGCTTCAGACTCGACGATGCGTTTCGGCTCCGGCGAGGCCACCACGCGTCGATAGCCGCGCCCGGCATCTTCGACGAAGCGCCAGGTCGGGTTAGCTTTTAACAGTTCGTCACGCTGCTCGGCGCTGAAGAACGCGCCGATGGGTTTGCTCGGGTTGACGAAGCCGGGGTCGTTTTTATCGACTTCCACCTGCGTGACTACCGTCACCGCTTTTTGCTCTCCGCGTTTCGCCAGCCGGTTATTCAGCGCCTGTTGAATAAGGTAGCCGATCCCGCCCTGAGTGTCGGCAACACAGTTGGCAAGCGGGGTGAGCGGCAGCCCTTCACGCTCATGGGCAATCTCCGCGCGACGCAGATCCAGCCCCACCTGCGGGCCGTTACCGTGGGTCAGGACGATGTTGTAATCCGATGCCAGCATCGCAAGCACCGTGTCCGCGACCGCTTTCACCGCCTCTGCCTGATGTTCAATCGACTGGCTGGCGTTGTCTTTGATAATGCTGTTGCCGCCAATGGCAACGACCACAAGTTCTTTCATCGTGTAGGTTCCAGTGCAGAAGGTGATGTGATTATTGTTGTTGGGGTGGCCGTTGTAGCCCGGCCAAGCGAAGCGCCGCCGGGAGAAACCCGGGGTCGGCGTAAACGCCTCGCCCGGGCTACAACGTTATGCGCAGTAACGTTCGCACCAGCTTAAAATGGCTTTTTCGAAGCAGGCGAACGGCGGGTGCACAATCCCGGCACCAATCATGCCGATGCCCGCATCTTTATGGGCAATAGCGGTGTTGATCACCGGCAGAATGCCGCTGCTGCCGACGCGGGTGATGTCGATAGCCGTTGGCACGCCCATAAAGCCGAGCAGCGGAATGGTGACGTTCGGGTTCTCGCCGAGGGTGATTTCGCGCATCTGGCGGGAGAAGTCGATAGCCTCTTCCACCGTGCCGCCCACCAGCGCCACAATCGCCGGGGCCGTCGCCATCGCAAAACCGCCGATGCCGTAGGTTTCGGTAATCGCGCTGTCGCCGATATCCAGACCTGAGTCTTCCGGCTTGTATCCGGCAAACATCGGGCCGATAACCTGCTGCGCCGGGCCGGTGAACCACTGCCCCGGCAGGCCGCTGACCCGCAGGCCGAACTCGACGCCGTTACGCGCCATGGTGGTGACCACGGTGCTGTATTCGATGCCGTGCGCGGCGTCCATCGCCGCTTTACACATCGCCATCCACGTCGGGCCGGAGAAATAGTCGCTGCTGGCGACGAACTCGAACACTTCGCGCTGCTGCTCAACGGAGTAACCCGCCTGAATAATCCCCGGCGTCAGCGCCTGGATCAGCAGCGTGGTGCCCGCGTTGTTGCGGTTGTGACACTCGTCGCCCATGTGCAGCGCCTGCGCCAGCATTAAGCGCAGGTCGATTTCGCCGATGACCTTCATGGCATCGCGCAACATCGGGCCCTGTACGTCGCGCATCCAGTTAAGACGGTCGATCACGCTCTGGTCGTTGGCCCCCATGCGCAGGATCTTCGCCATCTGCTCGCTCATGTTGGTATAAGCGATATTGCCGTAGGTTTTGTTCTCGACGATGTGCATAAACATCGAGGCTGAGGTCACGCCTGCCATCGAACCGACGCAGTCGTGCTCGTGGCACGGCGAGAAGGTGATTTCACCGGAAGCCGCAAGTTCTGCTGCTTCATCGATATCCTTCGCCAGCCCTTCAAACACCAGCGCCCCAGTGACCGCGCCTTTCATCGCACCGCACATTTTCTCCCACGTAACTGGAGGGCCCGCGTGGAGGATGGTTTTCGGCGTCATGCCCGGCACCACGTTGATCGCCTGGTCAAAGCCAATCAGCACCGGGTGAGACTGAATAATGCGCTCCAGCGCCTGCTGGTTGGCGGCGGCAATTTTCTCCGCCAGCGGGGAGTCGGCGATGCTGTCCAGCGCCTTCACCACCTGCATATTGCCCTGCCCCGGCGGCGTCCAGTCGAGCTGGGTGACGGCGACGTGCTGCTTTTTCAGGTCATCGCTGAACATGGCGATGCCGACGTTAATGACGTTCAGCGGTTGGGTAAACAGTGACTGGCTCATCAGGCTTCCTCCCCTTTGCAGATAAATTCACGTGCCAGCAAACCGGTATTGGTGCTGCTGCTGGCAAGGACAACGCCCGCGTCGGTCAACATCTGGCGCTGTTTTTCCAGCGACGGCGTATCGAGATCGGTCCCCAGCACGTAGGCGAGGATCGCAAGCTCTCGCCCATCGGCGGCGGCGATCGCTTTCGCTTCGTTGATCGCCTCGATCGTTGAGCCGACCGGATCTTCATGCGATCCAAAACCCAGCACGAAATCCATCACGATCACGCCCACCTGCGGATCGCGCGCTTCCTGAATCAGGCGGCTGATGCGGTTGGTCGGGTCGATCATCGGGTGCGGCTTGCCGTTGGTGAAGTCGTCATCGCCGAAGTCGAGGAAGGTGTGCTTCACGCTGCGGTTGATGTCTGTCAGGCGGAAGGCCGGGTCAGGCTGAATGTTGCTGTAGACGTCGCCGTGCTTTTCCATCATCGCGAACATGGTTTCGTCGCACAGCGTGCCGCCGCAGAACAGGCCGCGAATGTACTTCTGCTGCGGGGTCAGGCGTGAGCGCACGTCGGCAATCAGCGCGTCGTTCAACGGATGCAGGTCTAACGACTCTTGCTTCACGCCGCTCAGCAGCACCGCTTTCAGCGCCGCCTCTTTAGTGCCGCGAGCGAACTGTAAGCCCTGCTCGTCTACCGGTGGCTCGGCGCGGCCGAGGAAGCAGACCACGACTGGTTTACGGCAGGCGCGAGCACGTTCCAGCACCTTGCGTGCCACGGCCGGAGCCGGCGGCTTGGAGACCAGCGCGATAATCTCGGTTTGCGGATCGTTTTCCAGCATACCGATCGCGTCGAGCATCATCAGCCCGCCAATCTTCTCGCTGAGGTCACGCCCGCCGGTACCGATAAGCTGCGAAATACCGCCGCCAAAGTCATGAATACGGACGCTCAGCTCCTGGCTGCCGGTACCGGAGGCGCCAATAATGCCGATGTTGCCGCGGCGTACCGCATTGCCAAAGCACAGCGCCGCGCCGTTGATAATCGCAGTGCCGCAGTCCGGCCCCATCATCAACAGCCCTTTTTCATGCGCCAGCTGTTTCAGCGCCAGTTCGTCTTCAATGGTGACGTTGTCGGAGAACAGCATCACGTTGAGGTCGTTTTGCAGCGCCTGACGCGCTTCGCGGGCGGCAAACAGACCGTTGACTGAAATCACCGCCAGGTTGCTGTCCGCCACGTGCTTTTTGGCGCTGGCAAGCGTGGCATAGCGCGCTTCGTGCGAGCCGCTTTCCGCTTTTTTAGTGAATAACTCTTCAATGGCCGCCAGCGTCTGCTCGTTGTCAGCACCGTCTTTGCCGTTGATGACGATCATCAGGTCGCCGTTTTTCGCGTCATCCAGCTCGGCGGTTAACAGCCCGAGATTTTTCAGTACGCCCTTATTCATCTCGGTGGCCATGGCCACGAACGCCTGCTCAACGCCGTCAAGCTTATTGGCGCGCGTGGAAATTGACATCAGCGAGACCGAATCAAAATACGTATTCTTCTTAATCACTATTTTGACTGACATAACTCCCTCCATAGGCTTGGCTCAGCGCGCAGGCATCCGCCATGCCGTAAAGCATGTCGCAGCCGGAACTGGAGCCAATATTTTTAATACTGGCGATAGTCTGGGTAGAAATATGTTGCGGTTCATTAACCATGCCGTTAATAAACCCGAAAATCGTTTCGCGATAGCGCTGGGAAAAAGCGGATTCCAGCGTAATGGCGCTTAATAAAGTGGTATTGTCACGCGCCACTCTTAGCGCGGAATAAAATGCATCGCGATATTTTTTTGCCGGGTGTCCGTCGATAAATAAAACGGCACTTAACCCCACTAAGTAATCATCCGCCGACGGCGTCAGGCCAATACCTAACCCCACCATATTAGCCACCGCCGAGGTGATTTCCCGGCCCTGCAATAACGCATTAAATAATGTTTTCCGCCGCTGCTGTAATGCCTCGGAGATAGCCTGATAAAACGGATTATCACCGCGCCAGAGAAACAGCGTCTGGTTATCCTGTAATTGTTGATGAATCTCGTCGTGCCACCGCAGCCAGGGAATCTGCCGGAATCGTTCGGCGTTAAGCTGCGGTATTATTGGCTGCCAGCGCTGGCAGGAGGCGGTGTTCAGCCATTTATCCTCGCCAACCGTTATCCCTGTTGGGTGAAACTGAACCGTCTCACCCGGCCGGAAAAGGCCGTCAAAGTGAGTGAGTGCTAACCTACAACTGTTCGGGGCATTGTCGTACGATTCACACAACAGCGTCAGTAATCGCTGCTGCGACGGGAGATAAAGGTTTACCGCCCGGGAAAAGACCTGTTCGACCCGACCAGAGCCGCGTTCCAAAAGAAAGTGCTCGTCCGCAGTTAGCGCTTGCACACACCGCCGTATTGGGGTGTCGATAGCGCGTCTCCTCTGTTACGCTCCGGCGGCAATCAGCAACTGGGCTATCTCGTCGTAACCCTTCTCCCGCGCCAGTTCCAGCGGGGTTTTTCCGTATTTGTCGGTCATGTGCGGGCTGGCACCGTGCTCCAGCAGCAGGCCGACAATCGTCTGCTGGGTTTCACCGCCGTCGTTGAGCACGATGGCCTCCAGCAGCGGCGTCCAGCCGACGAAGTTGGTGTGGTTGACGTTGATGTGGGTGCGATGTAATAGCTCTTTGACGATTTCAAGGTGCCCTTTTTCGCAGGCGGGCGTTAGCCCCACGCCGCCAAAACGGGTTAAACGATTTAAATCCGGACGGGCCGGTAATAATAAACGCAGCAGCGTTAAATCATTATTCAGGCAGCTAATTAAAAAAGGGTTTAAACAGGTCTGGTCTTGTTTATTAATATCCGCACCGGCATCCAGCAAAGCCACCACGCAATCATATTTTTTATTCAGGCTTGCCAGCGTAATGGCAGTTTGCCCCTGACGATTACAGGCATTAATATCGACACCCTGATGCAGACAGGATTTTAATTTCGTCAGTTCGCCTTGTTGCGCAGCCAATAGATAGTCAGCAATCAGATTGTTGTTGGTCATGTCAAATCCCCTGATTTTTTGTGGCTGTTTTCGATGAAATGAGAATAGCAACGAAATAATCATAAAAGAACCCGCTTAAATTTTATTCGCCATAACCTGCTTGATTAGTGAATTTTATTTAATAATCGATACAGACTGTGCGGTAGTGCACCGTTTATTTGTTTGTCACTATGCCCCTTAACTCAATCGGGTTTTCTTTCTATATAGTTTCAACACGAAACCACTATACGAGAGAAAATCATCATGAACGGACTCACCGCAACGGGCATTACTGTTGGGATCTGTGCAGGTCTCTGGCAAATGGTGTCCTCGCAGGTTGGGCTGGCCCCAGGCTGGGAATTATTAGGTACGATTGGCTTTGTGGCATTCTGCAGTTTTTATGCGGCAGGCGGCGGCAAGGCGGGATTTGTGAAGAGCCTTTTTGTCAATTACTCCGGCGCCGTCTGGGCGTTTCTCGCAGCGGCAGCCTCCGGTTGGCTGGCGTCGGTAAGCGGCCTGTCACCCTTCTGGGCGGGCGTGGTCATGACGGTGCCGTTCTCCGCCGTGGTGGTCTGGCAGGGCCGATTCTGGCTCACCTCATTTATCCCCGGCGGCTTTCTTGGCATGACGCTGTTTTTCGCCACCGGGATGAACTGGTGGGTCACGCTGCTGGGATTTTTTGCCGGAAACTGCGTCGGGATTATCTCCGAATATACCGGGCGCAAGCTGAGTGAAGCCACCTCGAAAGAGGCCGCGTAGCGGTATGCTGCCGGATGGCGGCGTACACGCCTTATCCGGCCTACGGAGGAACATCCGTTGTAACGGTACCACCCAGCAACATACCGCAGAGTTTGTAGGCCGGATAAGCGCAGCGCCATCCGGCAACATGCCGCAGAGAGCCAAATAGAACCCTAAACAGCGGTTTTAAAAGTTATTCAAAAATGGTTGCCCAACAATCACTTCAACCAATACATTCATCTCATCAAAGAGGCCCAATGAATAGCTGAACCGGGGAGCAGGTGAATGAACTCAATTTTTACGGAAGAGAATCTGCTGGCGTTCACCACCGCCGCGCGGTTTGGCAGCTTCAGTAAGGCGGCGGAGGAGCTGGGCCTCACCACCTCCGCCATCAGCTATACCATCAAGCGGATGGAGACAGGCCTCGACGTGGTGCTGTTTACCCGCAGCACCCGCAGCATCGAGCTAACCGAATCCGGGCGCTACTTCTTTCGTAAAGCCAGCGACCTGCTCAATGATTTCCACGCCATCAAGCGCAGCATCGACACCATTTCCCAGGGCATTGAAGCGCGAGTGCGCATCTGCATTAACCAACTGCTCTATACGCCGAAGCACACCGCCCGGCTGCTACAGGTGCTGAAAAAGCAGTTTCCTACCTGTCAGATAACCGTCACCACCGAGGTCTACAACGGCGTCTGGGATTCGATAATCAATAATCAGGCCAGCATCGCCATCGGCGCGCCAGATACCCTGCTCGATGGCGGCGGCATTGATTACACCGAAATTGGCGCGATCCGCTGGGCCTTTGCCATCGCGCCGTCACACCCGCTGGCGTTTATGCCGGAGCCCATTGCTGAAAGCCAGCTACGCCTCTACCCCAACATCATGGTGGAAGATACCGCGCACACCATTAATAAAAAGGTCGGCTGGCTGCTGCACGGCCAAGAGTCGATCCTCGTGCCTGACTTCAACACCAAGCGCGAGTGCCAGATCCTCGGCGAAGGGATTGGCTTCCTGCCGGACTACATGGTGCGCGATGCTGAAGCGCAATCTCAGTTGGTCACCCGGCAGATCAACAACCCGCGTCAGGACTCCCGCATGCTGCTGGCGACTCAGCACTCGGCCAACGGTCAGGTGACGCAGTGGATAAAACGGCAGTTTGGCCCGCAGGGCGTATTAACTGATATTTACGCAGACCTACTACATCGAGAAGTAGAAAGTCCCAAAAAATAAAAAAGCGCTACGTTATTCCTGAAAATAGCCGATAACTCAGATATAACGCTTAGTATTTTTTATGCATTTAAAAAATACTAAAAAATAATTAATGAATAATAAATGCCTGTACATTCACCATGATAGCTGGAACCTCACCTATTCCGTTTCGGAGGCATCCCCAAATCCACAGACATAATGTTATTCTGGCTAAAGCGACGTTTTACAGGGATCTCATCGCGCAGCAAGGAGAATAAATGTCACTGCATTATTTAATTGCGCACATTCAACGGGCCTTTCAACAGCCTGCAGGCATGACGTAATGACATGGCGTTCGGCCAGCGTTAGTCCTCTCAGTCTCCAGAAACGATGGCTTCCATCGCTACTGGCGCTGTTGCTTTTGGTCGCGCCAAATCTGGGCGCGGGCTGGGATTTTAATACCATTAATTCGCGTACCCAGCGACTTTATGGCCCGACGACGCCCACCGCACAACGCCATATAGACGCCTGGGAAGCGCTGCTTAAGCAGACGCCGTCGAGCGATATTCGCGCCACGCTGAACCGCGTGAATCAGTTTTTTAATTCCCGAATTCGGTTTACCGATGATATTTCGGTATGGGGTCAGCAGGATTATTGGGCAACCCCGGTTGAGGCGTTACGCAAGGGAGCTGGTGATTGCGAAGACTACGCCATCGCCAAATATTTTACGCTACGGCAACTGGGCGTTCCCGCCAGCCAGTTAAGAATTACCTATGTTAAAGCTTTACAGCTTAACCAGGCCCATATGGTCTTAACCTGGTATTCCACGCCTGATGCCGTTCCGTTAGTGCTTGATAACCTTAAACCCAACATATTACCCGCCTCCGCGCGCAGTGACCTGCTTCCCGTTTATTCCTTTAACGGTGAAGGTCTCTGGATCCCGCAGGCAAACGGCAGCAAACGTGTCGGCGACAGCAAAAAGCTCTCTCGCTGGCAGGATCTTCTCACCAGGATGCGTGCAGAAGGATTTGTCATTAATGAATAGGATTCAGCCATGTCCCTTTATAAACAGCTACTGATTGGCATCTGTCTGTTTACCTTCACTATATTCTGCGGCAATTTTTTTGCCACGCTGGAGAGCTCGCGCGAACAGTATTACAACCAGCTCAGCGCTCATGCCCAGGATGCCGCCACCGCCCTTGGGCTGTCGCTGACGGCGCATATCGACGATCCGGTGATGACGGAGCTCATGGTTAACTCCATTTTTGATAGCGGCTATTTCTACCGCATCCAGGTCATTGATATTAAAAGCGGCCAGCCAATTATCGAGCGCCAGAACGTGCCGCCAAGCGCCAATGTTCCGGCCTGGTTTGTCCGCATGGTGCATCTGGACCCAGGACAAGGTGAAGCTATTGTGATGCGCGGCTGGAGCCAGGCGGCGCGCGTGGAAGTGGTCAGCCACCCGATGTTTGCGCTGGCGCGTTTGTGGAGCAGCCTGGTGGCTAGCCTGCTGTGGCTCAGCGGCTGTAGCGTGCTGTGTATTCTGGGCGCGATGTTCTTGCTGCGAAATCGCCTGCGTCCGCTGAATTATATCGTCGAACAGGCAACGGCCATCAGCCGCCGTGAATTTTTAAGTATCCCCGCCCTACCGAAAACGCCGGAGCTTCGCCGGGTGGTTGAAGCCACCAACATGATGGTCACGCAGCTAAAAGCGCTGTTCAGCGAGCAGGCCAAACGCACCGAAACGCTGCGTCAGGAGGCCTATAACGACAGCCTGACCGGGCTGAATAACCGCCGGGCGTTTGATATTAAATTCCAGACCCGCTTGAGCGACGAAGAAAACGCGGACGGGAATCTTATCTTACTACGCGTGCAGGACCTGATGGGCCTCAACCAACGACTCGGCGGCGTCAATACCGATAAACTATTGAAGAATATCGGTGAGATTCTTATCACCCTGCAGCAGCGCTTTTTCCTTAATGAAGGCTTTGTCGCTCGCGTACGCGGCGGCGAATTTGCCATTCTCACTGACCCGGTGCTGCCCACCGAGATGGAACATTTCGCCAGCTCGCTTAGCACTCAGCTCAAAGCGCTGTATGAAACAGGCCTGAGTGACGTTGACCCCGTCGCCCACTTTGTCGACGTCGCCTTTCACTATGGCGATTCACCGCAAACTTTGCTGCGCCAGGCAGATCAGATACTGGTCGCGACCGAAACGGATATGCGCTCATTCGTCGACCCACAGGCCACCGCGAAGCAGGTAGATGAAGACCACCATCAGTGGCATCACCGTTTGACCACCGTTCTGGATAAAGAAGCCTTCGAGCTTTACGCGCAGCCGGTGTACCAGTGCAATAACAAACGCATTGTTTTGCATAACAAAATTCTGGCGCGTATCCAGACCGATGAAGGCGAAATCATCCCGGCGGGGCGCTTTATTCCCTGGGTTCGCCGCCTGTCTCTCAGCCGCAAAATGGATATCGTCATGCTTAAGCAGACCCTGCGTGCCATGGAAAGCAGCCGGCATGAGTTTGCCCTCAGCATTAGCGGCGAAAGCGTGGCCGATGATGAAAGCCTGAACGCACTGCTTAAGCCGCTGAAAGGCTTGCGCCATCTGACGCCACGGTTGACGCTGGAGCTGGATGAAAACGAGCTGCCGGATCCCGAGCGCGTCAGCATCCTGGTGAAAAAATTACAGGATCTGGGCTGTGGCCTGGGGATCCAGCACTTTGGCGGCCGCTTCCATCTGATTGGCAATCTGCCGCAGTGGGGGCTCGCCTGGATCAAAGTGGACGGTGGCTACATTCACCGCATCAACGAAGAAGAAGATAAGAAGCTGTTTATCGAAGCCATTTACTGGGCTACGCGGCAAATTGACCTGCCGCTCATCGCCGAGCGCGTCGAAACCGAAGGCGAGCTGGCGGTACTGGAAAACATCGGCCTGTATGGCGCAATGGGGCGTTACTTTAGCGACGCTGGCACACTACAAAACACTCAGGAGAGCAGCCATGCATTTTATAGAACGTGATGACGACGGGCGGATAGTTCGGGTCGAGACCGCGGAATTCAGCGGTATGACCGAAATCAGCGAAGTGACCACAGGGGAAATCAGCGATTGGCTTAAGGTGAGCGAGCTTCGCGCCTCGACGATTCAACAATTGCAGCAGAGCGACCTGAACATGGTGCGCGTACTGGAGGATCTTATCGAAGTGTTGATGAGCAAAGGCGTTATCAGCATTACCGACCTCCCTGCTGCCGCCCAAAGCAAACTGCTTAACCGCGCACAGGCTCGCCAAACGCTAGGCGGCCTGGAAGGGCTTATCAGCGATGATGACGTGCGCTTAATATAAGAAAAAATTGTCTTTATTTATTCAGGCACATCATGTTTGTGCCTGAAAACTTTCCCATCCCGCTGATAAAACACATGCATGGCGAATACGAAATATGCATGCCTTTAATACATCAATATATTAACCAGGTAAAAATAGTTAATGTCGCTAATACATTAATGACACGATCAGACTATTAGTAGAAAAATTAATGCCTGAAACAGCAATAAGTGGTACAAAACTATTAGCATCCGTACACACCTGTTCCCATAGCTAGAAAGAGCATTATAAATCAATGAATTACAGATGAATGGCATAGTCCATATAGCAGTTAAATAAAATCATAAAATTATTAATCACTATAAATCGACGTCAAATATTGATATTACTCTACAGATACACCTCTGATTAGCCATTTCATTTGCCTTTTAAAAACAACACAATATAGACAGTCAAAGACTTATCTTTATACTTTTATTTTTAGCCAATAATTTTTTTACAGAAAATCCTTACAAAATCGACATTAAAATCAAAGAAACCGTTTATCTTGCGTATTACTTTATAAACATAGCCAGACTCTTTATTTACCAGACCTCATATCTACGAGACACCTGGAATACTATCAGCGCACACACAAACGTATGAGATATCCGTTTTTTATTGACTGTGCTGGTATGAACGAATGGATGCGTTCACGAAAATTAAGAGGAATAAATGATGGCTGATGTAAACGGAACAATTAAAGCGAACGCCGGGAAAGCGTTCGCTATTTCTCCTGATGGGAGCAGGAGATTGCCGATGTAAGGCAGCAACAATTTTGTTTTTTGCCTCGACCTCGCCTCTGGTGGCCCCCCACCAGCAAGGGAAATGAACACAAGAAAAGGATGACATGATGAAAAAACACATTCGGGTATTAACCAGCCTCTCTCTGCCGCTGCTGTTCGCTAACAACGTCAGCGCAGCAACGTTAGAACAGGCGGTCAAAGACAGTTTGCTGTGGCATCCACAGGTAAGCGCCTCCGTTAACAGCCGTTACTCTGCCGACGAAGATCTCCGTGCGGCAAAAGGGGGATACTTACCCACGTTAAACCTGTCCGCCGGTACCGGTTGGGAGCAGACCGATAACTCCAGCACCCGGGCGGCAAACGACCACCATCGTAACCTGAATCGCAGTGAATCCAGCCTCAATCTGCGCCAGAACGTGTTTAACGGCTTTGCCACCACCAGCGAAGTCGCCCGGCAAAAAGCGACCGTCAACTCCCGCGCGTTCTCGGTGATGAACACCAGTGAAGTCACCGCGCTGAACGCGATTCAAAGCTACCTGGACGTGCTGATGCGTCAAAAAATGGTGCAACTGGCGCAAAGTAATCTCACCAGCCACGAGCGCGTTTTCGATCAGATTCGTCTGCGCACCGAACAGGGCGTTGGCCGTAAGGCCGACTATGAGCAGGCACAGGCGCGTCTGGCACAGGCTCGCAACAACCTGCTGACCGAGCAGACCAACCTTGAAGATGCTCAGGCCAACTACTACAGCGTGGTGGGTAAAGAGGCCTCCGGTCTGTCGATGCCAATGACCACTAAAGTTCCGGCTTCCCAGGCTGAAGCACGCAAGCAAATGCTGGAAAACAGTCCGCTGCTGAAACAGGCCGATGCCGACGTTGAAGCCACCCGCCAGCAGTACGAAGCGGCGAAATCCCGCTTCTACCCAAGCGTGGATATCGACCTTGGCCGTCGAATGGACAACAACGTCGATGGCACTCGCGGCCACGATCAGGAATGGCAGGCCATGGTTCGCATGAACTACAACCTGTTCAACGGCGGCAGCGATAAAGCCCAGCTCTCATCCTATGCCTACAAAATGCAGGAAGCGCAGGACGTAAAACGTAACGCACTGCGTCAGCTTGATGAAGAGCTGCGCCTGTCCTGGAACGCCTGGCAGAACGCCAGACAGCAGGTACCTATCGCTAAAGATTACGCCGATCGCAGCGCCGTGGTACGCACCGCCTACCAGGAGCAGTTCAGCATCGGCGAACGTAGCCTGCTGGATATGCTGGACAGCGAAAACGAAGTGTTCAACGCCCAGCGCCGCTACGTCGAAATGCAGTTCGTGGAAATGTTCACCACCTACCGTATCAACGCCCGCATTGGCGACCTGTTAAAACAGCTTAATATTCAGGCCCCCACGGCGGCACAGCCCGTTGAGGAACAGCAAAGCGCACATGCCAATTTACCGGAACTGAAGTAACGATTTGGACCTGCGGGCTATGCCACTCTGCGGTGGGGTAGCCCGTTATAGGCTTTAAGCAATTCGAACCTGTTGATGGCTTATAAGGTCTGATTATGGCGTCTTATACTGATTCACCTGAACATGCGACCTCCCCGCCTGATTATCCTCAACAACGGTAAGTCCATTGCAGACAGCCCGAAAGAGAGCGTCATAAACGCACTGAAAAAAGGATAAATTCATGCGCAACGCTAACCGAATCAACCGCCTGAAAGCATGGCTTTTGGGTGATAAAAATACCTCAACCCTGGCCGCCAACGAGGTAAACAAAGCGCTGATCGACGACTCCCCGCGAGTGGTGCGCATCACGCTATGGGCCATCCTCGGCTTCTTTATCATCATGATTGCGTGGGCCGCCCTTGCCGAAATTGACGAAGTAACGCGCGGCGATGGTAAGGCGATCCCCTCCTCACGGCTGCAAAAAATCCAGAACCTGGAAGGGGGGATTGTCGCGGAAGTTTTCGTGCATGAAGGGGAAGTGGTCAACGCAGGTGCGCCGCTGCTGCGTCTGGACGATACCCGCTTTCGTTCTAATGCCGGGGAATCGGAAGCCGACCGGCTAGCGCTGGAGGCACGTATTCAGCGTCTGACCGCCCAGGTCGAGGGCAAAGAAACCCTAACGCTGTCGCCCAATATCATGGCGAAATCCCCGGATATCGCGGACGGTGAATTGGCGCTTTTTGCCAGCGTGAACAAACGCATTCAGAGCGAGCTATCCGGCCTCAATGAACAGCTGGTGCAGAAAAAACAGGAGCTGCTGGACTACCAGGCCAAAGCCGAACAGTACCGTCGTAGCCTGGGTCTGCTACAGCAGGAAATCAGCCTGTCTGAGCCGCTGGTTGCCAAAGGGGCTATCTCAAAGGTTGAGGTGCTGCGTCTGCGCCGCTCTGAGGTAGAAACCCGTGGGCAGTTGGAGTCGGTGACGCTGGCGGTACCACGCGCGCAGGCGGCGATTAAAGAGATTGAGAGCAAAATGGGGGAAGCGCGTGGTCGCTACCGCAGCGAGGCGCTGTCGCAGCTCAATGAAGCGCGTACCGATCTCAGTAAAACCGAAGCGTCTGGAAAAGCGATTGAGGACCGGGTTAACCGTACGCTCGTCACCTCGCCGGTTCGCGGTATCGTTCAGCAACTGATGGTCAACACCATCGGCGGCGTTATTCAGCCGGGTAACGATATTGTGGAAATCGTGCCGCTGGATGACACCCTGCTGGTCGAAGCCAAAATCCGTCCGCAGGACATCGCCTTTCTGCGTCCCGGCCAGGAGGCCGTCGTGAAGTTCACCGCCTACGACTACACCATCTATGGTGGGCTGAAGGGTAAACTCGAGCAGATAAGCCCGGATACGGTGACGGATAAAGAGGGGAAAAGTTTCTACGTGATTCGTCTGCGTACCGAGAAAAATCATCTTGGCAGCGATGAAAATCCGCTGATTATTATTCCGGGGATGGTGGCCTCGGTGGATATAATTACCGGCAAGAAAACCATTCTTGCCTATCTGTTAAAGCCGATTCTGCGCGCCCGCGCGGAGGCGTTCCGCGAACGATAAGCATAAAAAAACCCCGGCATTTCGACAAGGCCGGGGTTTTTATTGGTCTATTTCGGTGCTTATCCCGGCGGCGCTTCGCTTGGCCGGGCTACGGGATGGTAGCCCGGGAGCGGGCACGGTTTAGTCGTTAATCTTCGGATGCTGCATCACGAGCTGCGAGCGTTTCTCCTGCAGCGCGGCAATTTCGGCATCAATATCTTCAATCTTATGCTCAATATGGTCGTGATGCTCCTGGAGAATCTCCTTCGCTTCGGCCATATCCGATGCCGCAGGCGTCGCGCCTTTCAGCGGTCGATTCGCGGTCTCTTTCATCATCACGCCAGTCATCAGGCCGATCACCGCCACCACCATCAGGTAGTAAGCCGGCATCATCAGGTCCTGCGTCGACTCCACCAGCCAGGCGGCCAGGGTTGGCGTTACACCGGCAACCAGCACCGAGATATTAAACGCACTCGCCAGCGCACTGTAGCGGATATGGGTCGGGAACATCGCCGGTAACGACGACGCCATCACCCCGGTGAAGCAGTTCAGGATCACCGCCAGCACCAGCAGACCGGAGAAAATCAGGCCAATCGAGTTGCTGTTAATCAGCATAAAGGCCGGAATCGAGAACACCAGCAGCGCGATGCTACCGACAACGATAAACGGACGACGACCAAACCGGTCACTCAGCAGTCCCATCACCGGCTGCACGAACAGCATACCGATCATAATGGCGATGATAATCAGCACGCCGTGGTCTTCCGAGTAGTGCAGGTTATGCGACAGGTAGCTCGGCATGTAGGTCAGCAGCATGTAGTAGGTCACGTTGGTAGAGATAACCAGACCGATACACGCCAGCAGGCTACGCCAGTGCTTGGTGGCAATCTCTTTAAATGAAACCTTTGGCCCATCCTGCAGACCCTGACGATCGCCCTGCTCCAGCTTATCCACGTGCTGCTGGAACGCTGGGGTCTCTTCTAACGCATGACGCAGATAGAGACCGATAATCCCTAACGGCAGCGCGACGAAGAACGGAATACGCCAGCCCCAATCAAGGAAGTTCGCCTCACCCACCGCGGTGGAAAGCAGAACCACCAGACCCGCACCCATCACGAACCCGGCAATGGAACCGAAGTCCAGCCAGCTGCCCATGAAACCGCGCTTACGGTCAGGGGAATATTCGGCCACAAAGATAGACGCCCCGGTATATTCACCACCGACCGAGAAGCCCTGCGCCATTTTACACAGCAGCAGCAGAATAGGTGCCCAGATACCAATGGTCTCGTACGACGGAATAAGACCAATACAGAATGTACTGAGGGACATGATAATAATGGTGATGGAAAGGATCTTCTGGCGACCGTATTTATCCCCGAGCATCCCGAAGAACAAACCGCCCAGCGGACGAATCAGGAAGGGAACGGAGAAGGTACCCAGCGCGGCAATCATCTGCACGCTTGGGTCGGCATCCGGGAAGAAGACTTTACCTAGCGCATAGGCCACAAACCCATAAACCCCGAAGTCAAACCACTCCATCGCATTACCCAATGAAGCCGCGGTAATCGCTTTGCGCAGTTTGGCGTCGTCGATAATGGTGACGTCACGAATCGTGATCGGTTTTACTTTTTTCCTTTTAAGCATGGTTTTCCTCGTTCAATTTCGCCTTGAACGCACACCCAGTGGCGACAAACACACGATGTGTTTGCGAGGGCGCGTAAAGGGAACCGTGGAGATTCTGGTTCCGTTTATCCAAGCGTAGCAGGTTTGCATGTCTATGTAGGTGGATGTTATCCGGACACTCAAACCTGTTGGGCCTGCTGGCGAGTCAGTTAAAAAGCCGCCCCTCGGAAAATGACCATTTGAGGGACAATCCTATTTACCCTAACAGCGATTAATATTGTGATCAACTTAACAAAAGATTGAATCATGCTACTAAAGCGAAATATTCCACTCACATTTCCCTGCTCATTTCCCGCTCAACGCTAGCGATAACGCACCGTTCGCGCCGTTTTTTCACCTCAACTTTGAAAAGAGTTTTTTCAGAATTTGTCACATTCATTTCACACCATTTTTATCTTTCGAACGAACGTAATGTCAACATTTGAAATATGTGATCTATATATATAAAACACTGTTTTATTTTCATTGAATCGTCATTTCTATAAATGCATTATGACTGCCGAAGCAACGTTGAATATGTCGATGCGTTTCTTTTTAACACGCAAGTGTTGTGACATGAAAACACCAGATGATAGCCATATAACACACTGAAATTATTATACTTAACCTCTTCTATTGCCAAGCGGCAATAAGAAGCGAGGACGCTACATGAAAATCAAAGCAACAATGGAACGAGTCCCTGGCGGGATGATGCTTATCCCGTTACTGTTAGGCGCGGTATTAAATACCCTGGCCCCAACAACCGGTGAATATTTCGGGTCTTTCACAAAAGGAATGATTGGCGGAACGGTACCGATTCTGGCGGTATGGTTCTTCTGTATCGGGGCGTCCATTGATTTACGCGCGACCGGCACGGTATTACGCAAATCCGGCACGCTGGTGCTGACCAAAATCGCCGTCGCCTGGGTAGTGGCGATGATTGCGGCCTCCTTTATTCCTGATACCGGTATTCAGACCGGTTTCTTTGCCGGCCTCTCGGTACTGGCGATCGTTTCCGCGATGGATATGACCAACGGTGGTCTGTACGCCAGCCTGATGAACCAGTACGGCACCAAGGAAGAGTCCGGTGCGTTCGTGCTGATGTCGCTGGAATCCGGCCCGCTGATGACCATGGTGATCCTCGGTTCCGCAGGCCTGGCGTCCTTTGAGCCGCACCACTTTATCGGTGCCGTGCTGCCATTCCTGATTGGCTTCGCCCTCGGCAACCTCGACCACGATCTGCGTGCGTTCTTCAGCAAAGCCACGCCGGTGCTGATTCCGTTCTTCGGCTTCGCGCTGGGTAACACCATCAACCTGAACGTCATCCTCGACACCGGCCTGCTGGGTATCGTGCTGGGCGTAGCGGTTATCGTCATCACCGGTATTCCACTGATTATTGCTGACCGCGTGATTGGCGGCGGTAATGGTACCGCAGGCGTAGCCGCCTCTTCTGCCGCCGGTGCTGCCGTGGCGAACCCGGTTATCATTGCGCAGATTAACCCGTCGTTTGCCCCGGTTGCCGCCTCCGCAACGGCGCTGGTTGCCGCCAGCGTGATTGTCACCGCGATTCTGGTGCCGATTATTACGGCGCTGTACGCCAAACGTTATGGCGCACCGCAATCCGCTGAAAATGAGATCAAACCCGCTCAAGAGCCCGCGCACCACTAATCGGCCCCCTCTCCCCAAAGGGGAGAGGGGGAAAAGCCCCCCTCATTTTCTGACCATTCGTCAACCAAATTCCGGATACCACCGACAAATGCAGGGTTTTATTGTATAATCAGGGCTATTTTCGGCGATTTGCCGTTTTACAGGCCTTTGCCTTTCGCACTGCACATTTGAGGATCTATCCATGTCATTACCCCATTGCCCACAATGCAACTCCGAATACACCTACGAAGACAACGGCATGTTCATCTGCCCGGAGTGCGCGCACGAGTGGAACGATGCTGAACCAGCGCACGACAGCGACGAGCTGATCGTTAAAGATGCCAACGGCAACCTGCTGGTCGACGGCGACAGCGTCACCGTAGTAAAAGACCTGAAGGTCAAAGGCAGCTCTTCGATGCTGAAAATCGGCACCAAAGTGAAGAACATCCGCCTGGTGGAAGGCGACCACAACATCGATTGCAAAATCGACGGTTTCGGCCAGATGAAGCTGAAATCTGAGTTTGTGAAAAAGAACTGATTGAACATGTAGCATTGCCGGATGGCGATGCTACGCATCTTATCCGGCCTACAAATTGCACCACCCCGTAGGCCGGATAAGCGAAGCGCCATCCGGCAATACGCCCCCCGCCCCGCTTCGCCCCCAGAACCGACACGCACTACACTTAATGAGCACTTCTTACCTGAGGTAACGATCATGCCGTTAAGTCCCTATATTGCCTTTTCCGGAAACTGCGCCGATGCCATTGCCTATTATCAACAGGCGCTGGGTGCGGAACTGCGCTACAAAATCACCTTTGGCGAAATGCCGCCCTCTGCCATGGACGACGAAGGCGGCTGCCCGTCCGGCCTGAAATTCCCCGATAATGCCATCGCTCACGCCAACGTCGTCATTGCGGGCAGCGATATCATGATGAGCGACGGTACCTCGCCGGATGCCGCGGGCTACTCGGGTTTTACGCTGGTGCTCGACACCCAGGACGTAAAAGAGGGAAAACGCTGGTTCGACAATCTCGCCGCCAACGGCAAGGTTGAAATGGCCTGGCAGGAAACCTTCTGGGCGCACGGCTTTGGCCGCGTGGTCGACCGCTACGGCGTGCCGTGGATGATTAACGTGGTCAAACAACAGGAGCCCACGCTCTAACAACGCGGGAGGCCGCGGCCTCCCGTCCTGTCATCAAATACCTGTCAATTATTCATCACCGAGTCATCCCGCCTTAACCCAAATGTCACACGACTTCGCCACGATGAGGCCACCTTAATTGAGGGTCTCAACATGCAAACGATTATCCGCGTTGAAAAGCTCAACAAGACGTTCAATCAGAATCAGGTACTCCACGCCATCGACCTGAACGTCCACGCCGGTGAGATGGTGGCTCTGCTTGGCCCGTCCGGTTCTGGCAAATCCACCCTTTTACGTCATCTGAGCGGCCTTATCGTCGGCGATAAAACGCCGAGCAGCCGCATCGAACTGTTGGGCAACACCGTGCAGCAGTCGGGCCGTCTGGCGCGCGACATTCGCAAAAGCCGCGCCCACACCGGCTACATCTTCCAACAGTTCAACCTCGTTAACCGCCTGAGCGTGATGGAGAACGTGCTGATTGGCGCGCTCGGCAGCACGCCGTTCTGGCGCACCTGCTTTAGCTGGTTCACCCGCGAGCAGAAACAACGCGCGCTACAAGCGCTCACCCGCGTGGGTATGGCGCACATGGCCCACCAGCGCGTCTCAACCTTATCCGGCGGACAACAGCAGCGCGTGGCAATTGCCCGTGCGCTGATGCAGCAGGCAAAAGTAATCCTCGCCGACGAACCTATCGCCTCGCTGGATCCGGAATCCGCGCGCATCGTAATGGACACGCTGCGCGACATTAACCAGACCGACGGCATCACCGTGGTGGTAACACTGCATCAGGTCGACTATGCGCTGCGCTACTGCGAACGCATCGTTGCGCTGCGTCAGGGACACGTGTTCTACGACGGCAGCAGCCAGCAGTTTGATAACGAACGATTTGACCATCTCTACCGCAGCATGAATCGCGTCGAAGAGAACGCGCAGGCTGCTTAACGTCCCCACAATGAGGAATGGAAATGAGTTATAAAGCCGTTGCCGCGCTGGCCTTTACCAGCATGTTTAGCCTCAGCACCCTGTTAACCCCAGCCCACGCGGAAGAGCAGGAAAAGGCGCTGAACTTCGGCATTATTTCGACGGAATCACAGCAGAACTTAAAGCCGCAATGGGAACCATTCCTGAAGGACATGGAAAAGTCGCTGGGCGTAAAAGTTAACGCCTTCTTCGCACCGGACTACGCGGGGATTATCCAGGGGATGCGTTTTAACAAGGTCGATATCGCCTGGTACGGCAACCTCTCCGCCATGGAAGCGGTGGACCGCGCTAACGGTCAGGTATTCGCGCAGACCGTGGCCGCCGACGGCTCCCCAGGCTACTGGAGCGTGCTGATCGTCAACAAAGACAGCCCCATCAACAACCTCAATGACCTGCTTGCCAAGCGTAAAGAGCTGACCTTCGGCAACGGTGACCCAAACTCCACCTCCGGCTTCCTGGTCCCGGGCTACTACGTCTTCGCCAAGAACAACGCCTCCGCCAGCGACTTCAAGCGCACGGTCAACGCCAGCCATGAAACCAACGCCCTGGCCGTTGCCAACAAGCAGGTCGATGTCGCCACCAACAACACCGAAAACCTCGACAAGCTGAAGGTCTCTGCGCCGGACAAGTTGAAAGAACTGAAGGTTATCTGGAAGTCACCGCTGATCCCAGGCGACCCAATTGTGTGGCGTAAAAACCTGTCTGAATCCACCAAAGACAAGGTGTACAGCTTCTTTATGAACTACGGCAAAACGCCGGAACAGAAAGCGGTGCTGGAACGACTGGGCTGGGCACCGTTCCGCGCCTCCAGCGACCTGCAGCTGCTGCCGATTCGCCAGCTGACGCTGTTTAAAGAGATGCAGACCGTGAAGGGCAACGGCACGCTGAACGACGCGGAGAAGGCCACCAAGACCGCGGAAATTCAGGCACGTCTGAGCGACCTTGACCGTACCACGGCGGCGATTGGCGCGATGACGTCGGTGACCAAAGCGGTGCAGTAATCCCGGTGCCCGGTGGCGCTTCGCTTACCGGGCCTACGATGGTAGGCCGGATAAGGCGCTTGCGCCGCCATCCGGCAATAACTCACGCACGGAGCCAAACCATGCAACACACCATCACCGTTCCCCCGCCCAAGCGCAGTTGGTTCTCGCTTATCAGCTGGGCCATCCTGCTGGCGGTGCTCGTCGTCTCCTGGAAAGGGGCGGAAATGAACCCGGTCACGCTGTTCAAAGACGCGGGCAACATGGCGACCTTCGCCGCCGACTTCTTCCCGCCGGACTTTAGCCAGTGGCAGGACTATCTCAGCGAGATGGCCGTGACCCTGCAAATCGCCGTCTGGGGCACCGCGCTGGCGGTCGTACTCTCCATTCCCTGCGGCCTGATGAGCGCCGAAAACCTGGTGCCGTGGTGGATTTACCAGCCAATGCGTCGCCTGATGGACGCCTGTCGCGCCATCAACGAAATGGTCTTCGCCATGCTGTTCGTGGTGGCCGTCGGCTTAGGCCCGTTTGCCGGGGTGCTGGCGCTGTTTATTCACACCACTGGCGTGCTCTCCAAGCTGCTTTCCGAAGCGGTGGAAGCCATTGAACCCGGCCCGGTTGAAGGCATTCGCGCCACCGGCGCCAACAAAATTGAAGAGATCCTCTACGGCGTACTGCCGCAGGTGATGCCGCTTTTAATCTCCTACTCGCTCTACCGCTTCGAGTCCAACGTCCGCTCCGCCACGGTGGTCGGGATGGTGGGCGCAGGCGGCATCGGCGTGACGCTGTGGGAGGCGATTCGCGGTTTCCAGTTCCAGCAAACCTGCGCGCTGATGGTCCTCATCATCATCACCGTCAGCCTGCTGGATTTCCTCTCTCAGCGTTTGCGTAAGCACTTCATCTGATTAGCGAGGTTTTGTTGACTATGCACCTGTCTACACATCCGACCAGTTATCCGACGCGTTATCAAGAGATTGCCGCTCGCCTGGAGCAAGAACTGCGTCAGAACTACCGCTGCGGCGACTATCTGCCCGCCGAGCACCAGCTTGCCGCGCGCTTTGAAGTGAACCGCCACACTCTGCGTCGCGCCATCGACCAACTGGTGGAGAAAGGCTGGGTTCAGCGTCGTCAGGGGATTGGCGTGCTGGTGCTGATGCGCCCGTTCGACTACCCGCTGAACGCCCAGGCGCGCTTTAGCCAGAACCTGCTCGACCAGGGCAGCCACCCCACCAGCGAAAAGCTGCTGTCGGTGCTGCGCCCGGCCTCCGGGCATATTGCCGAAGCGCTGGGGATAACCGAAGGCGACAACGTCATTCACCTGCGCACCCTGCGCCGGGTCAACGGCGTGGCGCTGTGCCTTATCGACCACTACTTCGCCGACCTCACGCTCTGGCCGACGTTGCAAAGCTTCAGCAGCGGTTCGCTGCATGACTTCCTGCGTGAGCAAACCGGCATTGCGCTCAAACGCAGCCAGACCCGTATCAGCGCGCGCCGGGCGCAGGCCAAAGAGAGTCAGCGCTTAGAAATTCCCAATATGGCGCCCCTGCTGTGCGTGCGCACCCTGAACCATCGTGAAGGTGATGACCAGGTGATGGAGTACTCCGTCAGCCTGACCCGCGCCGACATGATCGAATTTATTATGGAGCACTGAATGCACCTCGATACCGCGACCCGTCAGCACTGGATGTCGGTGCTGTCCCACAGCGACCCCGCCAATCTGGCGGAAAAAATGGTCGCGCTGAACATTACCGCCGACTACGAGACGATCCGCGCCCCGGAAACCGGTCTGGTCCAGCTCCAGGGCCGCATGGGCGGCACCGGAGAACGTTTTTTTGCTGGCGATGCCACGCTGACCCGCGCCGCCGTGCGCTTGACCAACGGCACCATGGGCTACAGCTGGGTGCTGGGACGCGATAAACCGCACGCCGAACGCTGCGCGGTGATTGACGCGCTGATGCAGCAACCCACTCATTTTCAAACCTTATTAGAAACCCTGATTACCCCGCTGGAAGCCGACCGTACCGCGCGCATTGCCGCACGTCAGGACGAAATCAACGCCAGCCGGGTCGACTTCTTTACGCTGGTTCGCGGAGATAACGCATGACCCTGGAAACCGCTTTTACCCTTCCCGTGCAGGATGCCCAGCACAGCTTTCGTCGCCTGTTAAAAGCCATGAGCGAGCCGGGCGTGATCGTCGCGCTGCATCAGCTCAAACACGGCTGGCAGCCGCTGAACGTCGCCACCACCAGCGTGCTGCTGACCCTTGCCGACAACGACACGCCGGTGTGGCTATCCAACGCCCTGCATAACGATATCGTCAGCCAGAGCCTGCGCTTTCACACCAACGCGCCGCTGGTTGAGCAGCCGCAGCAGGCTACCTTTGCCGTCTCAAGCGACACCATCAGCAGCGAGCAGCTAAACGCCCTGTGCGAAGGCAGCGCCGTGGCACCGGAAACCAGCGCCACGCTGATTGTGCAGGTCTCCAGCCTCAGCGGCGGCCGCATGCTGCGCCTGACCGGAGCGGGCATCGCCGAAGAACGGATGATCGCCCCGCAGTTACCGAACTGCATTCTGCATGAACTGACCGAACGCCCGCACCCGTTCCCGCTTGGCGTGGATTTGATCCTCACCTGCGGCGAGCGTCTGCTGGCCATTCCGCGCACCACTCACGTCGAGGTTTGCTGATATGTACGTTGCCGTCAAAGGGGGCGAGAAGGCGATAGCCGCCGCCCACGCGCTACAGGAACATCGACGTCGGGGCGACACCGCGCTGCCGGAGCTCAGCGTCGCCCAGATTGAACAGCAGCTTAACCTGGCGGTGGACCGGGTGATGACCGAAGGCGGCATCGCCGACCGTGAACTGGCGGCGCTGGCGCTGAAGCAAGCGAGCGGCGATAACGTCGAAGCGATTTTCCTGCTGCGCGCCTACCGCACCACGCTTGCCAAGCTGGCGGTGAGCGAACCGCTGAAGACCGACAGCATGCGCCTGGAGCGCCGTATCTCCGCCGTCTATAAAGACGTGCCCGGCGGCCAACTGCTCGGCCCCACCTACGACTACACCCACCGTCTGCTGGACTTCACGCTGCTGGCGAACGGCGACGCGCCGACCCTGCAAACCGATGACGGTGAACCGTCTGCCGCCCCCCACGTCTTTAGCCTGCTGGCGAAACAGGGGCTGGCAAAAGCGGAAGAGGATAACGGCGCAACACCGGATGACATCACCCGCACGCCGCCGGTTTACCCGTGCTCACGCTCCTCGCGTTTACAGCAGCTAATGCGCGGCGACGAAGGCTACCTGCTGGCGTTGGCCTACTCCACCCAGCGCGGCTACGGGCGCAATCACCCGTTTGCCGGCGAAATTCGCAGCGGCCATATTGATGTGGAAATTGTGCCAGAAGAGCTGGGTTTTACGGTGAACGTCGGCGAACTGCTGATGACTGAATGCGAAATGGTCAACGGCTTCGTTGACCCGGCTGACGAACCGCCGCACTTCACCCGCGGCTACGGCCTGGTGTTCGGCATGAGCGAGCGCAAGGCAATGGCGATGGCGCTGGTCGACCGCGCGTTGCAGGCGCCAGAGTATGGCGAGCACGCCGTCGGTCCGGCGCAGGACGAAGAATTTGTTCTCGCCCACGCCGATAACGTTGAAGCCGCCGGTTTCGTCTCACACCTCAAACTCCCCCACTACGTCGATTTCCAGGCCGAACTGGAACTGTTGAAACGCCTGCAACGGGAGCAGAAAAATGGCTAATCTCAGCGGCTATAACTTCGCTTACCTCGATGAACAGACCAAGCGCATGATCCGCCGGGCCATCCTCAAAGCGGTGGCGATCCCCGGTTATCAGGTGCCGTTCGGTGGCCGCGAAATGCCGATGCCCTACGGCTGGGGCACCGGCGGCATTCAGCTTACCGCCAGCGTGATTGGCGAAGCGGATGTGCTAAAGGTGATTGACCAGGGCGCGGACGACACCACCAACGCCGTCTCCATCCGCCAGTTCTTCCAGCGCGTGACCGGGGTGAACACCACCGAACGCACCGAGGACGCCACCTTGATCCAAACGCGTCACCGGATCCCGGAGACGCCGCTGCTTGAGGATCAGATCCTGATCTTCCAGGTGCCGATCCCCGAGCCGCTGCGCTTTATCGAACCGCGCGAAACCGAAACCCGCACCATGCACGCGCTGGAAGAGTACGGCGTAATGCAGGTGAAGCTGTATGAAGATATCGCCCGCTTCGGCCATATCGCTACCACCTACGCCTACCCGGTGAAGGTGAATGGCCGCTACGTGATGGACCCGTCGCCAATCCCAAAATTCGATAACCCGAAAATGGACATGATGCCCGCGCTACAGCTGTTTGGCGCCGGGCGCGAAAAACGCATCTACGCTGTGCCCCCGTTTACCCGCGTTGAGAGCCTCGATTTTGACGACCATCCGTTCACCATTCAGAGCTGGGACGAGCCGTGCGCCATCTGCGGGTCGCAGCACAGTTATCTCGACGAAGTGGTACTCGATGACAGCGGCAAACGGATGTTTGTCTGCTCCGATACCGATTTCTGCCGCCAACAGCGCGAGGCGAAAAACACATGACGCAACCCTTACTCTCCGTTGACCGCCTGACCCATCTCTATGCGCCGGGCAAAGGCTTTAGCAACGTCTCTTTTGACCTGTGGCCGGGCGAAGTGCTGGGCATCGTCGGTGAATCCGGCTCCGGCAAAACCACGCTACTGAAATCCATTTCGGCGCGCCTGACGCCGCAGGAAGGGGCAATTCGCTACGAGGATCGTTCGCTGTACGCGATGACCGAGGCCGACCGCCGCCGTCTGCTGCGCACCGAGTGGGGGGTGGTGCATCAGCATCCGATGGACGGCCTACGTCGTCAGGTGTCGGCGGGCGGCAATATCGGCGAACGGCTGATGGCCACCGGCGCGCGCCATTACGGCGATATCCGTGCCACCGCCAGGCGCTGGCTAGAGGAAGTGGAGATCCCGGCCTCGCGCATCGACGACCTGCCAACCACCTTCTCCGGCGGGATGCAGCAGCGTTTGCAGATTGCCCGCAACCTCGTCACCCACCCGAAGCTGGTGTTTATGGATGAGCCCACCGGCGGGCTGGACGTGTCGGTGCAGGCGCGCCTGCTCGACCTGCTGCGCGGCCTGGTGGTGGAGCTGAACCTGGCGGTGGTGATTGTCACCCATGATTTGGGCGTCGCGCGCCTGCTCGCCGACCGCCTGCTGGTGATGAAGCAGGGCCAGGTGGTGGAAAGTGGGCTGACCGACCGGGTGCTCGACGATCCGCATCATCCGTATACCCAGCTGTTGGTGTCGTCGGTGTTGCAGAACTAACCCTCGGTGCCGTTCCCGGCGGCGCTGCGCGACGCCTCACTCACCGTCAACGCCGGGGAGTGCGTGGTGCTGCATGGTCACTCCGGCAGCGGTAAATCGACCCTGCTGCGCTCGCTGTACGCCAACTATCTGCCGGACGAAGGCCATATCCATATTAAACACGGCGGCGAATGGGTAGACCTGGTAAGTGCCCCGGCGCGCAAGGTGGTGGAAGTGCGTAAGACCACCGTCGGTTGGGTGAGCCAGTTTCTGCGGGTGATCCCGCGCATCTCCACACTGGAAGTGGTGATGCAGCCGCTGCTCAACATCGGCGTGCCGCGTGATGTCTGCGCGGCAAAAGCCGCTCAGCTACTGACGCGCCTCAACGTGCCGGAGCGCCTGTGGCACCTCGCGCCGTCGACCTTCTCCGGCGGCGAACAGCAGCGCGTCAACATCGCCCGTGGCTTTATCGTTGACTACCCGATTCTGCTGCTCGACGAACCCACCGCTTCGCTGGACGCCAAAAACAGCGCTGCCGTGGTCAGCCTGATTACCGAAGCCAAAGCCCGCGGCGCGGCTATCGTCGGCATTTTCCACGACGAAGCCGTCCGCAACCAGGTCGCCGACCGCCTCCACCCAATGGGTACGCCTGTATGATTATCAATAACGTAAAGCTGGTTCTTGAGAACGACGTGGTTCACGGCTCCCTTGAGGTACAGGACGGCGAAATTCGCGCCTTTGCCGAAAGCCAGAGCCGCCTGCCGGAAGCGATGGACGGCGAAGGCGGCTGGCTGCTGCCGGGGTTAATTGAGCTGCATACCGATAATCTGGATAAATTCTTCACCCCGCGCCCGAAGGTTGACTGGCCCGCCCATTCGGCGATGAGCAGCCACGACGCGCTGATGGTCGCCAGCGGTATCACTACCGTACTGGACGCTGTCGCCATTGGCGACGTGCGTGACGGCGGTGACCGTCTGGAAAACCTCGAAAAGATGATCAACGCCATCGAGGAGACGCAAAAACGCGGCGTTAACCGCGCCGAGCACCGGCTGCATCTGCGCTGCGAACTGCCGCATCACACCACCCTGCCGCTGTTTGAAAAACTGGTGGGCCGCGAGCCGGTGTCGCTGGTCTCCTTGATGGACCACTCGCCGGGCCAGCGCCAGTTCGCCAACCGCGAGAAGTACCGCGAATACTACCAGGGCAAATACTCGCTGACCGATGCGCAGATGCGTCAGTACGAAGAAGAGCAGCTGGCACTGGCCGCCCGCTGGTCGCAGCCGAACCGCGCCGCCATTGCCGGGATGTGCCGCGATCGTCATATCGCGCTGGCAAGCCATGACGATGCCACCCATGAACACGTGGTGGAATCACACCAGTTGGGCAGCGTGATCGCCGAGTTTCCCACCACCTTTGAAGCCGCACAGTCCTCGCGACACCACGGCATGAACGTGCTGATGGGCGCGCCAAATATCGTGCGCGGCGGCTCGCACTCCGGCAACGTCGCGGCGCGTGAATTAGCCCAACTGGGGCTGCTGGATATTCTCTCCTCTGATTACTACCCGGCCAGTCTGTTGGACGCGGCCTTCCGCGTAGCGGATGACGACAGCAATACCTTTACCCTCCCTCAGGCCATGAGGTTGGTGACAAAAAACCCGGCGCGAGCGCTGAACCTGCACGACCGTGGGGTGATTGGCGAAGGCAAACGCGCCGACCTGGTGCTGGCCCACCGCAAAGGCGAGCACATTCATATCGACCACGTCTGGCGTCAAGGAAAAAGGGTGTTCTGATGAAGGGAAAACTGGTCTGGTTAATGGGGCCGTCCGGCTCCGGGAAGGACAGCCTGCTGGAAGTACTTCGCCAGCAGGAACTTTCGCAACTGTTAGTGGCTCACCGCTATATCACTCGCCCCGCCAACGCCGGGTGTGAAAACCATATCGCGCTGAGCGAACAGGAGTTTTTCACCCGCGCCGGTCACAATCTACTGGCATTAAGCTGGCACGCCAACGGTCTGTATTACGGCGTGGGCGTGGAGATTGACCTCTGGCTGCACGCCGGGTTTGACGTGGTGGTCAACGGTTCCCGCGCGCACATGGCGCAGGCCAAAGCCCGCTACGCCGATGCGCTGCTGCCGGTCTGTTTGCAGGTTTCACCAGAGATCCTCCGCCAACGGCTTCACGCCCGCGGGCGGGAGAACGGCGTGGAGATTACCGCCCGGCTGGAACGCGCCGCGCGCTATACACCGTCGGAATGCCATACGCTCAATAATGACGGCAGTCTGCTACAGTCGGTAGAGAAGCTCCTCACGCTGATGGGGAGAAAGGAGCCACGCTATGCTTGTCTGTGAACTACGCCATGCCACCTTCGAGGACATCGAGGACGTTTACGCGCTGATGTGCGAGCTGAAACAGGCCGAATACGACAGAGACGCCTTTTACACCGGCTTCGCCGCCAATCTTCAGGATAGGAACCTGCATTATCAGCTGGCCGTGCTCGACGACGAGGTGGTGGGCATGGTGAGTTTGCATTTGCAGTTTCACCTGCATCACGCCAACTGGATTGGCGAGATTCAGGAACTGGTGGTGATGCCACAGGTGCGCAGCACCGGTATTGGCAGCCAGCTGCTGGCGTGGGCGGAAGAGACCGCGCGCGAGGCAGGCGCAGAGATGACCGAGCTTTCCACCAGCACGAAGCGCCTTCATGCCCACCGTTTTTACCAGCGTGAGGGCTATGCCCCGAGCCACGTTCGTTTCACCAAAGCGTTATGAGGATGCTGTATGAGTTTGAGCCTCACCCTCAGCGGTACCGGCGGCGCGCAGGGCGTGCCCGCCTGGGGTTGCAACTGTCTGGCCTGTACGCGGGCCCGTCGCGCCCCGCAGTATCGGCGTAAAGCCTGTAGCGGCGTGGTCCGCTTTAACGACGCCGTGACCCTTCTCGACGCCGGGCTGCACGATCTCACCGACAGCTGGCCCGCCGGATCTTTCCAGCAGTTTTTGCTCACCCACTACCATATGGATCACGTACAGGGGCTGTTTCCGCTGCGCTGGGGCGTGGGCGATACCGTCCCGGTTTACGGCCCGCCGGATGAACAGGGCTGCGACGATCTGTTCAAGCATCCCGGCCTGCTGGATTTCAGCCACACCGTGGAACCGTTCGTGGTGTTTGATTTGCAGGGGTTACAAGTGACGCCCGTGCCGCTCGAACACTCGAAGCTCACCTTTGGCTACCTGCTAGAAACGCCGCACAGCCGCGTCGCCTGGCTCTCGGATACCGCCGGGCTACCGGAGAAAACGCTGACCTTTTTAAGCAATAATCGCCCGCAGGTGATGGTGATTGATTGTAGCCACGCCCCGCGGGATCAAACACCGCGCAACCATAGCGATCTGGCGACAATCCAGGTGCTGAACGATACGATCCGCTGCCCGCGCGTTATCCTAACCCATATCAGCCACCAGTTTGATGAATGGATGATGACCCACCTGCTGCCGCCCGGCATTGAGGCGGGCTACGACGGCATGAAAATCCGTCTGGATTAACGATCGTAATCGTCGTCGAGGCGACGTTCGTCGTCCGACAGCTGACGGCGTTCCTGATCCAGTTGACGCTGGCGATCGTCGAGCTGGCGGCGACGGTCATCAAGCTGCCGACGACGATCGTTATATTGCTGGCTGCTCTGCGTGCTGCGGCGATCGTTATAGGATCGATCGTCATCATCACGATCGCGGCTGGAGCGATCGCTGCTGTCGGGGTTGTAGGCATCGTTGATCGCCTGCTGAATATTGCCGATGGCATCATCGATAATGTCGGCATGCGCGAGCTGGCTTGTCAGCGACAGCGCGCAAAAGAACACGGCGGTGAAGTAGCGTTTCATAGGGCCAGTCTCGTCAAGGGGCTGGCGGTAGGTTATGCAAGTATCCCCTGGCGATGTAGCGGACGAATCCCAATCCTACCCGATAAAAACCGCGTGATAAATGTCACCCCGTTTTTCCCATCGACACGTCAAATATGACGACAGCCTGTTTTTCGTCAGCGTTTTGTCCAAAAATCACCCGTATTATCAGGGAATGCCCACAATAAAAAAGTGGCATAAAAGATGCATACTGAGGGCGACAGCGCGTATGCGCGATTTGATTAACTGGAGCGAGACCGATGAAAAAAGTCGTCACGGTTTGCCCGTATTGCGCATCAGGTTGCAAAATCAACCTGGTGGTCGATAACGGAAAAATCGTCAGGGCAGAGGCGGCTCAGGGGAAAACCAACCAGGGTACCCTGTGTCTGAAAGGCTATTACGGCTGGGATTTCATTAATGATACCCAGATCCTGACGCCACGCCTGAAAACCCCAATGATCCGTCGCCAACGTGGCGGCAAGCTGGAATCCGTCTCCTGGGACGAAGCGCTGAATTACGTGGCTGACCGCCTGAGTGCGATCAAAGCGAAATACGGCCCGGATGCCATTCAGACTACCGGTTCCTCACGCGGGACGGGTAACGAAACCAACTACGTCATGCAAAAATTTGCGCGTGCGGCGATTGGTACTAACAACGTCGACTGCTGCGCACGCGTCTGACACGGCCCTTCGGTTGCAGGTCTGCACCAATCGGTCGGTAACGGCGCAATGAGCAATGCCATCAACGAAATTGATGACACTGACTTAGTCTTTATTTTCGGGTACAACCCGGCGGATTCCCACCCTATCGTGGCGAATCACGTGATTAACGCCAAACGTAAAGGGGCGAAAATCATCGTCTGCGATCCGCGCAAAATTGAAACCGCGCGCATTGCCGATATGCACATCGCGTTGAAAAACGGCTCGAACATCGCGCTGCTCAACGCCATGGGTCATGTCATCATTGAAGAAAACCTGTACGACAAAGCGTTCGTCGCTTCCCGTACTGAAGGTTTTGAAGAGTACAGCAAGATTGTCGAAGGCTATACGCCGGAGTCCGTCGAAGCGATCACCGGCGTCAGCGCACAGGAAATTCGTCAGTGTGCGCGTATGTATGCCGGTGCGAAAAGCGCGGCTATCCTGTGGGGCATGGGTGTCACCCAGTTCTATCAGGGCGTGGAAACCGTCCGTTCGCTGACCAGCCTTGCGATGCTGACCGGTAACCTCGGTAAGCCAAGCGTGGGCGTGAACCCGGTTCGCGGTCAGAACAACGTACAGGGTGCCTGCGATATGGGCGCGCTGCCGGATACTTATCCGGGCTACCAGTACGTGAACAACCCGGCTAACCGCGAGAAATTCGCCAAAGCCTGGGGCGTGGAAAGCCTGCCAGCACATACCGGCTATCGCATCAGCGAACTGCCGCACCGTGCCGCGCATGGCGAAGTTCGCGCCGCGTACATTATGGGTGAAGATCCATTACAGACCGACGCCGAGCTCTCCGCGGTGCGTAAAGGCTTCGAAGATCTGGAATTGGTTATCGTCCAGGATATCTTCATGACCAAAACCGCTGCTGCCGCAGACGTTATTTTACCGTCTACGTCATGGGGCGAGCATGAAGGCGTCTTCTCGGCGGCTGACCGTGGCTTCCAGCGCTTCTTTAAAGCCGTTGAACCGAAGTGGGATCTGAAAACGGACTGGCAGATTATCAGTGAAATCGCGACCCGTATGGGCTATCCGATGCACTACAACAACACCCAGGAAATCTGGGATGAGTTGCGTAATCTGTGCCCTGATTTCTACGGTGCCACCTACGAGAAAATGGGCGAGCTGGGCTATATCCAGTGGCCTTGCCGTGATACCGGCGATGCCGATCAGGGAACGTCTTACCTCTTTAAAGAGAAGTTCGACACCCCGAACGGTATGGCGCAGTTCTTCACCTGCGACTGGGTAGCGCCAATCGACAAGCTGACCGAGCAGTACCCAATGGTGCTGTCGACGGTGCGCGAAGTCGGCCACTACTCTTGCCGTTCGATGACCGGTAACTGTGCGGCGCTGGCAGCACTGGCGGATGAACCGGGCTATGCCCAGATCAACACCGCTGATGCGGCGCGTTTAGGCATCGAAGATGAAGCGCTGGTGTGGGTCAACTCCCGCAAAGGCCGCGTCATCACCCGTGCCGCCGTGAGCGATCGTCCAAACAAAGGCGCGATTTACATGACCTACCAGTGGTGGATTGGGGCCTGTAATGAGCTGGTAACCGAAAACCTAAGCCCGATTACCAAAACGCCTGAGTATAAATACTGCGCCGTGAACGTTGAGCCGATTGCCGACCAGCGTGCCGCAGAGCAGTATGTTATTGATGAGTATACGAAGCTGAAGGCCGGACTGCGCGAAAGCGCAATGGGCTAAGCGGACTCGTTTCAACGCCCCCATTCGGGGGCGTTTTTTTATCCTGCCAATCTCTTTATACTGCCCCCTTCCTCGACAACCTACATAATAAGATGAAACGAATTTTTGCATTGTTATGGTTATGCCTGACGGCGCTATCCGCGCACGCCGACGAGCCAGGCAGTCAATACCTGGAAGCCGCCGAAGCGGGAGACGCACGGGCGCAATACTATCTGGCCGATACCTGGTTTAGCTCCGGCGACCTGAGTAAAGCCGAATTCTGGGCGCAAAAATCCGCCGATAGCGGCGATGCCGATGCCTGCGCCCTGCTGGCGCAGATTAAAATCACTAACCCGGTAAGCCTCGACTATACCGAAGCCAAAGCGCTGGCGGAGAAAGCCGTTAAAGCGGGAAGCCGGGCCGGTGAAGTTATCCTGGCACGCATTCTTATCAACAGCCAGGCGGGCCAGACCGACTACCCGCGGGCCATTACGCTGCTTCAGCAAGCGTCGATGAATGCCGAGAGCGATTTCGCGGTAGACGCGCAAATGCTGCTGGGGTTGATTTACGCCAACGGCGTAGGCGTAAAGGAAGATGATGAGAAGGCGACGGACTACTTCAAAAACAGTTCCGCGCTCTCCCGTACCGGCTACGCGGAGTACTGGGCCGGGATGATGTTCCTGAGCGGTGAGAAAGGGTTTATCCCGCAGAACAAACAGAAAGCATTACAGTGGTTGAACCTGAGCTGTACGGAAGGGTTTGATACTGGGTGTGAGGAGTTTGATAAGGTGAGTGCGGAGTAACGACCCGCATCAGCCAGTGATGTAGACCGGATAAGGCAACGCCGCCATCCGGCAACCTGCGCCGAATTGCCTGATGGCGCTACGCTTATCAGGCCTACAAGGCGTAGCCCGGCCAAGCGAAGCGCCGCCGGGATCGGCACCGACACCCAAAAACAATAATGCCGGGCAAGCCCGGCATTATTGTTCTATTTACTGATCGGCGGTTTTATCAAACTTGCCCAGCACCTCGCGTTCATACGCCAGCGCTTTCTTACGGTCAAATTTGTGTTCCCACTTGGCAATAACCAGCACCGCCAGCGCGTTACCCACCACGTTCAGCGCGGTACGCGCCATGTCGAGGATACGGTCAACGCCGGCAATAAACGCCAGGCCTTCCAGCGGAATACCAACGCTGCCGAGCGTCGCCAGCAGTACCACGAACGATACGCCCGGTACGCCCGCGATCCCTTTTGAGGTCACCATCAGCGTCAGCACCAGCACGATTTCCTGCCAGATGGAGAGGTCGATACCGTACAGCTGCGCGATAAAGATAGCCGCGATGCTCTGGTACAGCGTGGAACCGTCGAGGTTAAATGAATAACCGGTCGGCACGACGAAGCTGGTGATAGACGCCGGAGCGCCGTAGGCTTCCATCTTCTCAATAATACGCGGCAGCACGCTCTCGGAGCTGGCGGTGGAGTACGCCAGAATCAGCTCGTCTTTCAGGATACGAATCAGGATCCAGATGCTCAGCCCACAGATGCGTGCCACGATGCCCAGCACCACCAGCGCGAAGAACAGAATCGCGAAGTGCACCAGCAGCACCAGCTTCGCCAGTGGCCACAGCGACGCGAAACCGAAGTTCGCCACCGTCACCGCGATCAGCGCAAAGACACCGACCGGCGCGTAGCGCATCACCATGTGGGTAACTTTGAACATGGTTTCCGAGATAGAACGGAACACCGTCACCAGCGGTTCACGGTGGGTAGCAGGCAGCGAGGAGAGCCCCAGACCAAACAGCACCGAGAAGAAGATGATCGGCAGCATGTCACCTTTCGCCATCGAGGCGATGATATTGGTCGGCACTAACGACAGGATAGTCCCCATCAGACCGTGAGCGTGACTTTGCACTTCGGCGGTGGTGCTTTGGTATTTCGAAATGTCCACCGTCGCCAGCTGAGACATGTCGATCCCTGACCCAGGCTGGAAGACATTCGCCATGGTAATACCGATAATAATCGCTACCGTGGTGATCACTTCGAAATAAATGATGGTTTTTGCGCCAATACGCCCTAACTGTTTAGCATCGCCCACACCGGCTATTCCGACGATCAACGTAGAAATAACGATCGGCACGACAATCATTTTAATCAGATGGATGAAAATATCGCCAGCGGGTGATAACAGATTCATAACCAGCCAGTCGCGGCTATCGCTATGATAATGCAGGTAACTACCGAGAATAATACCTAGCACGAGGGCAATGAGAATTTGCCATGCCAGGCTGATTCGTGTTTTCTTCATAACTGCAGACTTCCTCAATGAAAAATACCATGCCAAACAGGAATGGTATCCATTTGAAAGGGGGTGATTTGTGTTGCGTTTACTTTTAGAGGTTTTTAACGCGCAATATCAGTACCATCTGCACGGTGTCTCGCGCAAGCCTTTCAGAACAGGGCTTTTCACTAAGAAATTCCATATTACTACTGATTTCTACCAGTAATTATTTATAAGCTTTTGTTATAAAAAAAGAAAAAATCCGTATTTTTCTATAAATCCCTCCCCGTAATTATTTTTGTTCAAAGAATCAAATGAACGTTATTTGAACAATTCCAATATTGCGTGATCTGCCGCGCAAATAGTAAACAAAGCTTCTCCTACCTCTGTTATTAACTTTTATGAGACATATTATTAACATCTTACAAGGAGAAAAAAAGCATGAGCCAAATTCACAAACACTCTATTCCTGCAAATATTGCAGAACGCTGCCTGATAAACCCGGAGCAATACCAGACCAAATATCACCAGTCAGTCACCGACCCGGATACATTCTGGGGTGAAGAGGGAAAAATCCTCGACTGGATGCAGCCTTACACCAAAGTCAAAAACACCTCCTTTGCCCCTGGCAACGTCTCCATCAAATGGTACGAAGACGGCACGCTGAACCTGGCAGCTAACTGCCTGGACCGTCATCTGGAGACCCGTGGCGACCAGACCGCCATCATCTGGGAAGGCGACGACGCCTCCCAAAGCAAACACATTACCTATCGCGAACTGCACCGCGACGTCTGCCGCTTTGCCAACACCTTGCTGTCACTGGGTGTGAAAAAGGGCGACGTGGTAGCTATCTATATGCCAATGGTGCCGGAAGCGGCGGTGGCGATGCTGGCCTGCGCCCGCATCGGCGCGATTCACTCCGTTATCTTTGGCGGCTTCTCACCGGAAGCGGTCGCGGGTCGTATCATCGACTCCAACTCTCGTCTGGTGATTACCTCTGACGAAGGCGTTCGCGCCGGGCGCAACGTCCCGCTGAAGAAAAACGTCGACGACGCGCTGAAAAACCCGAACGTTAAAACCATCGAAAACGTGGTGGTGTTCAAGCGCACCGGCGGCAATATCGACTGGCACGAAGGCCGTGACCTGTGGTGGCACGACCTGATGGAAAAAGCCAACGACCAGCACCAGCCAGCAGAAATGAACGCTGAAGACCCGCTGTTTATCCTTTATACCTCCGGCTCCACCGGCAAGCCTAAAGGCGTACTGCACACTACCGGCGGTTACCTGGTGTATGCCGCGACCACCTTTAAATATGTCTTCGACTACCATCAGGGCGATATCTACTGGTGTACCGCCGACGTGGGCTGGGTCACCGGCCATAGCTATCTGCTGTACGGCCCGCTGGCCTGCGGCGCAACGACGCTGATGTTCGAAGGCGTGCCAAACTGGCCGACCCCGGCGCGTATGTGCCAGGTGGTGGATAAGCATAAGGTCAACATTCTCTATACCGCGCCGACGGCGATTCGTGCGCTGATGGCGGAAGGCGATAAAGCCACCGCGGGCACCGACCGCTCTTCCCTGCGTATTCTCGGTTCCGTCGGCGAGCCGATTAACCCGGAAGCCTGGGAGTGGTACTGGAAGCAGATCGGCAACGAGAAGTGCCCGGTGATGGACACCTGGTGGCAGACCGAAACCGGCGGCTTTATGATCACCCCTCTGCCGGGCGCTATTGAGCTGAAAGCCGGCTCCGCCAGCCGTCCGTTCTTCGGCGTGCAGCCCGCGCTGGTCGATAACGAAGGCCATCCGCAGGAAGGGGCAACCGAGGGCAACCTGGTGATCACCGACTCCTGGCCGGGCCAGGCGCGTACCCTGTTCGGCGACCACGAGCGCTTTGAGCAGACCTACTTTTCCACCTTCAAGAACATGTACTTCAGTGGCGACGGCGCGCGTCGTGATGAAGATGGCTACTACTGGATCACCGGCCGCGTCGATGACGTGCTGAACGTTTCCGGCCACCGTCTGGGTACCGCAGAAATCGAATCAGCGCTGGTATCACACCCGAAAATTGCCGAAGCCGCCGTGGTTGGTATTCCGCACAACATTAAAGGCCAGGCGATTTACGCCTACGTCACGCTGAACCACGGCGAAGAGCCAACGCCAGCGCTGTATACCGAGGTGCGCAACTGGGTCCGTAAAGAGATTGGCCCATTGGCAACCCCGGACGTGCTGCACTGGACCGACTCGCTGCCGAAAACCCGTTCAGGCAAGATCATGCGCCGCATTCTGCGCAAGATTGCCGCTGGCGACACCAGCAACCTGGGCGATACTTCAACGCTCGCCGATCCGGGCGTGGTGGACAAACTGCTGGAAGAGAAGCAGGCCATCACGATGCCGTCATAAGACTATTTTGCCCGGTGGCGCTTCGCTTACCGGGCCTACTACGGGAGTCAACCGTAGGCCGGATAAGACGCCAGCCGCCATCCGGCAATAGACAGCTCTACCTATAACAACAACCCCTACCTGTACCTCTGGAGATTCTGTGATGAATGATCAAATTTGTCAGCAGATAGAAGATAGTGCGCATTTCAGGGAGCTCGTCGAAAAACGGCAACGGTTTGCCACCTTCTTATCGCTGATCATGTTAGTGGTGTACGTCGGTTTTATTTTACTCATCGCTTTTGCCCCTGGCTGGCTTGGCACGCCGCTGCATCCAGGCACCAGCGTCACGCGCGGTATCCCGATTGGGATCGGCATTATCGTCATTTCCTTCTTGTTGACCGGCGTCTACGTCTGGCGGGCCAACAATGAATTCGATCGCCTGAACAAGGCCGTACTGCGTGAGGTAAAAGCATCATGAAGAAAGTCCTGACGGCGCTTGCCGCCACACTTCCTTTCGCAGCCAACGCGGCCGATGCGATTAGCGGACACGTCGAGCGCCAGCCAACCAACTGGCAGGCGATTGTCATGTTCCTGATTTTCGTGCTGCTGACGCTGTACATCACCTACTGGGCCTCGAAGCGCGTACGTTCGCGCAGCGATTACTACACCGCGGGTGGTAACATCACCGGTTTCCAGAATGGGCTGGCAATCGCCGGTGACTTTATGTCGGCGGCCTCGTTCCTCGGTATCTCCGCGCTGGTCTACACCTCCGGCTACGACGGACTTATCTACTCGCTGGGCTTCCTCGTCGGCTGGCCAATCATTCTGTTCCTGATTGCCGAACGCCTGCGTAACCTTGGCCGCTACACCTTTGCCGACGTCGCCTCGTACCGACTAAAGCAGGGGCCAATCCGCATGCTTTCCGCCTGCGGCTCATTGGTGGTGGTGGCGCTGTACCTCATCGCCCAGATGGTCGGTGCCGGTAAGCTTATCGAACTGCTGTTCGGCCTCAATTACCACGTCGCCGTGGTGCTGGTTGGCGTGCTGATGGTGATGTACGTGCTGTTCGGCGGCATGCTCGCCACCACGTGGGTACAGATCATCAAAGCGGTACTGCTGCTGTTCGGCGCCAGCTTCATGGCCTTTATGGTGATGAAACACGTCGGCTTTAGCTTCAATAACCTGTTCACCGAAGCCATGGCGGTACACCCGAAAGGCGCAGCCATCATGAGCCCTGGCGGGCTGGTGAAAGATCCGATATCGGCGCTGTCATTGGGTCTCGGCCTGATGTTTGGTACCGCGGGTCTGCCGCACATCCTGATGCGTTTCTTCACCGTAAGCGACGCCAGCGAAGCGCGTAAGAGCGTGTTCTACGCCACCGGCTTTATGGGCTACTTCTACATCCTGACCTTTATCATCGGCTTCGGCGCGATCATGCTGGTTGGGGCGAACCCGGCGTTTAAAGACGCAGCGGGCGCGCTGATTGGCGGCAACAACATGGCGGCGGTTCACCTGGCCGATGCCGTGGGCGGTAACCTGTTCCTCGGCTTTATCTCTGCGGTTGCTTTCGCCACCATTCTGGCGGTGGTCGCCGGTCTGACGCTGGCCGGGGCTTCGGCGGTTTCTCACGACCTGTACGCCAACGTCTTTAAGAAAGGCGCGACCGAACGTGAAGAGCTGAAGGTATCAAAAATCACCGTGCTGGTGCTGGGCGTGGTGGCGATTCTGCTGGGCATTCTGTTCGAGAATCAGAACATCGCGTTCATGGTGGGACTGGCGTTCTCCATCGCGGCAAGCTGCAACTTCCCAATTATCCTGCTCTCCATGTACTGGTCGAAGCTGACCACCCGTGGCGCGATGATTGGCGGTTGGCTGGGCCTGCTGACGGCGGTGGTGCTGATGATCCTCGGCCCAACCATTTGGGTGACGATCCTCGGCCACGAGAAGGCTATCTTCCCGTATGAGTACCCGGCGCTGTTCTCTATTGCCATCGCCTTTATCGGTATCTGGTTCTTCTCTGCCACCGATAACTCTGCAGAAGGCAACCTTGAACGCGAGCAGTTCCGCGCGCAGTTTATCCGTTCACAAACCGGTCTGGGTATCGACCAGGGCCGTGCACACTAAAACTCCCTCCCCGGCCGTCTGGTCGGGGATCACATTTTTTCCCCCTTCAGGTGACGTTTATCACGTCGCCAAAACGAAAAAAGCCGATGCGCATCACAAGCTTTATCTGCGATTCGCAAAGGCCATCACACTTTTCCCGTTTTCACCCCAATCCCTGGTTTTACCGCTACGACGTTTACAGACAACCCGCGCCGCGCTTTTTATTCTTTACTCAAGGCTTCTGGCAAAGCGGGTTAAGCGCTCCGGGCTTAACAGCAACGGCAGGAACAGCGGGCCGCTGGCGGGCGGATTCACCAGCCAGCGTTCCAGCGTGTCGGCGTAGCGAAGCAACTGCTGTTGATGTTTTTGCAGCGTATCGGCCGGCAGGCTTTGCGGGCCGTAGTGGTCAAGCCACAGGGCGTCGGTCACCGCCGCCGCCACGCGAGAGAACATCTGGCTGTAGATTTCCGCGCTGCGCCAGGCGGCTAGCAGCACCTCTAGCGTATCGTCCGGGCAGGTAATCCGCGGCATCAGTTCCCGCAGATTTTGTACCGTGCGGGTCGCGAGGAAGCAGGCGGCCTCTTTTTCCAGCGTCACCCGCTCGCGCTGCTCTTTGCCAAGCGCCGGGTCGTCGGTCGGCATTAAGGGTTGCCAGGCGTGCATCCAGTTGGCGCTGCGGGTGTCCATATGCAGCAACTGCTGCGCCTGGGAAATACTCTCCGGGATCTGGCTTTGGTAGTGCAGCCGCCGTCCGAGGAAGTTCGGCGTTTTACACAGCCAGTCGTAGCTGGCGTGGACGATGGCAGAGAGCTGGTGTTTATCCTGCGTCGAGCGAAAGCCAAGCTGCTGATGCTCGGCCCAGCGTTCAAAGGCCGACGGCGCGGCATCGTCGACCTGGTTGGCGGCAGACAGCCCAAAGAGATTAATCGCGTTAGCGGAGTCCATGACCCGGCTATCGGGCAGCCACTGCCAGCTCACGCGAGAGGTAATGGCCTCAATTTCGTTTTCGGCGGCGCTCAGCGCCCAGCTCAGGCGGCCGCTGATCTCATCAGCCAGATAGCACGGCAGCGCGGTCCAGCCGTAGCCGGTGCCGAAAAGATCGTACTCGATCCACTTTTTATGCCCCGGCAGCGTGGCGATGTGCGGGTGGTTGGCAAAACCGGGGTGATAGTCCAGTTCGGTGGCTTTGATAGAGGCGCGAACGTCGTCCGAGAGCCGGGCAAGGATGTTGGAGAGCTGCTGGCGCGGCCAGCTGTCATCGATAAAGTCGCGCAGCACCAGCTTTTTCCCCTGGGCGCGCAGCAGGCTCCAGACATCGTGCAGGCTCTGCTGCCAGCGGGCGGTCTGAAAGTCCGGGGTGGTCAGGCTCAGGATCATGCCGCTGAGGTGCGGCAACGACGGTAATAGCGAATGCAGTATCGCGGCATAAAACTGCTGCCAGAAATCCGGCGCGCTTCTTTCGTCGAAGGTCAGTTCGGGAAATTTACGCTTAATAATGTCGTCATTAGGCGCCGCTTCCCCCTGAAGCCAGAACGACAGGTTATTTTCCGCCAGATAACGGTCAACGCGTTTTAAATACTGCAACGCGTAATGTTGCTGATGAATTAAGTTCTCGACGTGGAGTTTCTGACTCAACGGCGAGGGCGTCGCAAGAATAGAAAGCAGTTCCTGCTGGTGCAGGATGATGCCGGTGAAACCGTGCTGTTTCGCGCTTTTGACACCCTGAATAAACCAGGGCCAGTGCCAGATAAAAGTGCTGTTCAGCTCCATCAATTGATGCGGAATACGTTTCATTGCGTCGCCTTGCGGATTTTGGTGTTGATATATTAATCGAGGATGTCATGAAAAAATATGCGTTGGTCGGGACCGGGGGTCGTGCAGGTTTATATATTTCCGCTATTGGTGGAACCTGGCGTAATAACGCCAGAATGGTCGCCTTTTGCGACACCAACCAGACGCGAATGAACTACGCCAATACGCTGCTGCAAAAAGAGGGAGCCGAGCCAGTCTCCACCTGGAAAGCGGCGCAGTTTGAAGAGATGATCCGCGAAACCCGGCCGGACATCGTCATCGTCACCACCATGGACCGCACCCACGACGACTATATCGTGCGGGCGCTGCATGCGGGCTGCGATGTGATCACCGAAAAACCAATGACCATCGACGAGAAGCGCGCGCTGCGCATTCTGGACGCCATCGAAGAGACTGGGCACACCGTGCGCGTGGCCTTCAACTACCGCTACGCGCCGCACCACAGCAAGGTGCGCGAACTGCTGATGCAGGGCGTGATTGGTAACGTCACCTCCGTTCACTTCGAGTGGCTGCTCAACACCGAGCACGGTGCAGACTATTTCCGTCGCTGGCACCGCGAAAAACGCAACAGCGGCGGCCTGCTGGTGCATAAATCGACCCACCACTTCGACCTGATGAACTTCTGGCTGGCGAGCTATCCGGAGCGCGTGTACGCCGAAGGCAGCCTGCAATTCTACGGCAAAGAGAATGCCGAGAAACGTGGCGTCAGCCGGTTCTACCCGCGCACCCATGGTTATGCCGAAGCGAAGGACGACCCGTTTGCGCTGAATATGGCGGACAACGAACAGCTTAAAGCGCTGTATCTGGACGCCGAGCATGAAGATAACTACTTCCGCGACCAAAGCGTGTTCAGCGACGGCATCACCATCGAAGACACCATGTCGGTGCTGGTGAAATACCAAAACCAGGTACAGCTCACCTACTCGCTGAACGCCTATCTGCCGTGGGAAGGGCTGAACGTGGTGTTTAACGGTACCGAAGGCCGCCTGGAGATGAAAATCGTCGAAAAATCCTACGTCAATGCCGGTGGCAAACGCGAAAACGAAGGCAGCCTGGAGCAGTGCGATATCACCGTGTTCCCCATGTTTGCCGAACCGTGGAAAGCAGAGTTTAACCTCGGCGAAGGCGGCCACGGCGGCGGCGATAATGCCATGCTGGCGGACCTGTTCGGCGAGCCGGGCAACGACCCGCTGCAACGCGCCGCCGACCACCGCGCCGGGGCGATGTCTATCCTCACCGGCATTGCGGGCAACATTTCGATGCAGCAGCAGCGGCCGGTGAACTTTAAGGAGTTTGAACTGGTTTCCCGTCTGACAAAACGTTAAGCCGCACGCCTTCCGGCGCGGCAGGAGGCTGCGCCGGAGCGACTGGTCAGTATTTTGCTGTTACTCACCTGTTTAATAACGCTATTAATGCCTCTATCCTGGAGACAAATAATGAATAAACTCGTTTCAGGTGTCATCGCATCGCTGTTATTTTCCTGTACCTCCGCCTGGGCGCAGCAGCCCGTTGAATTGCGCATGTCGTGGTGGGGCGGCAACAGCCGTCACCAGGCGACGCTGAAAGCGCTGGAAGTCTTCGAGAAAAAGTATCCGGATATCAAAGTGAAGGCCGAATACACCGGCTGGGACGGGCACCTCTCGCGCCTGACCACCCAGATGGCCAGCGGCACTGAGCCGGATGTGATGCAGACCAACTGGCCGTGGCTGATCATCTTCTCCAAAAACGGTGAAGGCTATTACGACCTCAATAAGCTCAAGGGCGAGCTCGATTTCAGCCAGTATCAGGCCAAAGATTTGCAGTCCACTACCGTCAAAGGCAAGCTCAACGGCCTGCCTATCTCGGTTAACGCGCCGGTCTTTTACTACAACGATGTCACCTGGCAAAAAGCCGGGCTGGCCTATCCTAAAACCTGGGACGAGTTCTTCGCCGCCGGGAAAGTATTCCAGCAGAAACTGGGCAACAACTACTATCCGTACACCATGGTCGATCAGGACGTGATTCTGCTGCTCAACGCCTACATGATGCAGCAACACCAGCAGCCGATGTTCAACAGCGACGGTAAGTTTGCCTGGGATGAGGCGCAGTGGATTGAGGCCTTCAACTTTGTGAAGCGGCTGAGCGATGACCACGTGCTGCCGTCACCGAAAACGCTTTCCGCCTACGGCAAGGGCAATCTGTATGAGATGAAGCCGTGGATTAACGGCGAATGGGGCGGCCTGTTCACCTGGAATATCACCATCCGGATGTTTGCCAACAACATGACACCACCAGCGAAACTGGTGCTCGGCGACTATGTGATGCAGCCGGGAACGGAGGAGTCCGGCGTTTACTTTAAAACGTCGCAAATGTTCTCGGTGGCGAAGTCGACCAAACATCCGAAAGAGGCGGCGATATTGCTGAACTTCCTGGTCAGCGACCCGCAGTCGGTGGAGGCATTGGGGCTGGAGCGCGGTATTCCGCTGAACAAGGCGGCAGAAACGCTGCTGACTGAAAAAGGGGTGATTGACCCGAATGACCCGGTCGTCGCCGGATTGCGCCAGGCGCAGTCATTGCACACTACCGCTGTCGCCACGCCGTATATTGAGGATTTGCAGGTTATCGATCAGTTTACCTCGGCCCGCGAGAAGCTGGACCTGGGTAAGCAGACGACAGCGGAAGTGGTTGCCGATTTCCGCCAGCAGGTGGAGCGCATTGTGCGACGGTTGAACCGCTAGGTTTTCCTGATGGCGCTTCGCTTATCAGGCCTACGGGATTGCGCCCTTGTAGGCCGGGTAAGCGCAGCGCCACCCGGCAGTAGCATCAGAACATAATCCAGCCCACTAACGGTGCCACCAGCACCATCACCACGCCGGACAGCATCATCACCAGGCTCGCCACCACGCCTTCCTGCGGCCCCAGCTCATAGGAGCGCGCCGTCCCGGCACCGTGCGATGCTGCGCCAAAGCCCGCACCCTTGGCCATCCCTTCACGGATCGCTAAGCGCAGGAACAGCACGTCGCCAATCGCCATGCCAAATACGCCGGTCACTACCACAAACAGCGCCACCAACTCAGGCTGGCCGCCGAGGGATTTCGCCGCCGCGAGGGCAAACGGCGTGGTGATGGAACGTACCGCCAGACTACGCTGAATTTCATCCGACAGCGTAAACAACCGTGCCAGCCAGACGGAGCTGGTCACCGCCACCACCGTCGCCGTGATCACCCCCGCCGACAGCGACATCCAGTGACGTTTGATGATCGCCAGGTTGTCATACACCGGCACCGCAAACGCGATGGTTGCCGGGCCGAGCAGCCACAGCAGCCAGTGCGCTTCGCCCATGTAGTTCTGATAGGAGATATGGCCGAACACCAGCATCAGCACCAGCAGCACCGGAGTGAGCACCAGCGGCATCAGCGGCAGCTTGCGAAAGCGGCGATACAGGCGTTTGTTGGCAAAATAGAGCACCAGCGTAATCGCCAGGCACAGCACGCTCAGCTGAAAGTTACTCATGGCGCATCCGTTTTAACTCGTAACGATAGACCCTATCGACCACCCACGCGGTCGCCGCCAGCACCATCATCGTGCTCAGGGCAATCACCACAAATATCCGCCAGCCGTCGACCATCAGCAGTTGGGCATAGTTCACCACCGCCACCACTGCCGGCACAAAGAACAGCAGCATTTCCGCCAGCAGCCAGCGCGACCCGGCGCGCACCCATTTTAGCGGCACGATATGGCAGACGATCAGCGCCAGCAGCAGCACCATACCCACCAGGTTAGCGGGCAGCGGCAGATGCCACCGGTTCACCAGATAGTCAGCAAAAACAAACAGTCCAGCGTACAGCACGACCTGTACTGGAACCTGGAGACGGTTTAAAACGGAGGGCACAACGCGCCCTAAGGCCTCAGCCATGGAGGGATGTCCAGAAAAAAAAGAGAGGCACAGTATAGTGGGGCAACGATGATGACAAAAATGAATTAAACTCATTGGTAGCATAGTTTAGAGGCATAATCATGGACATCAGAACGCTGCGCTACTTCGTCGAAGTCGTTCGTCAGCAGAGCTTTACCCGCGCGGCGGAGAAGCTCTTCGTGACGCAACCCACCATCAGTAAAATGCTCAAAAACCTGGAAGATGAGCTGAACTGCACCCTGCTGATTCGCGACGGCCGTAAGCTGTTAATGACCGATACCGGGCAGGTGGTGTTCGACCGCGGGCTGGCTATTCTCGACGAATTCCGCCAGCTGGAAGCTGAGCTCAGCGATATTAACCATCTCAATAAAGGCGTACTGCGACTCGGCATTCCGCCGATGGTCGGCATGCTGATGGCCGGGCCCATCAGCCTGTTTCGCCAGCGCTACCCCGGCGTGGAGTTGAAAATCTCCGAGGGCGGCGGGCTGACCGTGCAGCAGGCGGTGATGAACGGCGAGTTGGATCTGGCGATGACGGCGCTGCCGGTGGAAGAAGAGAGCGCGCTGACTACCCGGCTCTTATTCAGCCACCCGCTCTGCGTGCTGGTGCCGCGTTCCGGCGACTGGCTGGAGCAAACGTCGGTCTCTCCGCAGCAGCTTGCCGCGCATCCTTTGCTTATCTACAACGAAGACTTTGCGCTGAGCCGCCAGTTGATGCAGCTGTTTGCGCGCTACGACGTAAAGCCGCGTATTGCGGTGCGCAGCGGGCAGTGGGATTTTCTCGCCGCGATGGTCCAGGCGGGCGTCGGCGTGGCGATTCTGCCGGAGCCGATTTGCCGCAGGCTCGATGAAAAAACCCTGCGCTGGCTGCCGCTGGAGAGCGATTTGCGCTGGCAGTTGGGGATGATTTGGCGGGAAGGGGTTTATTTGTCTCACAGCGCCCAGGCGTGGCTGAAGTGCTGTGAGGGGTTTACGCTGCCGGAGTAGATATGGTGCCATTCCCGAGGTCGGCGTGAACGCCTCGCCCGGGCTACGCGACGTGAGTGCCTGATGGCGCTACGCTTATCAGGCCTACAGGCTCGTAGGCCGGATAAGGCGAAGCCGCCATCCGGCGGTGGTAGCCCGGCCAAGCGCAGCGCCGCCGGGGCAGCGCCGAACTTAACTACGCATCTTCAATCAACAGCGCTTCCAGCAGGTCGAGGTCATGCAGCAGCTTCTGCAGGGTCTCGTTGCTTATCTGACGCGTCGCGCGCAGGTGATACAGCTCCCCGCGCTCAGAGCGCAGCGCCGCGAGGCGGAAGCGGCGTTCAAGCTGCTCCTCCAGCATCGAGGTCTCCACATCGTTACGCCCATCGACGCGACGACGGAGGTTACCAATCACGCGCGAACTGACCTCGGTCAGCAGCTGATTATCGATATTCTCAGTGGTATCCGCGGCAAGGCGCTCTTCCATTTTCTGAATGGCGACAATCGCCACATCTGCCGTCGCGGCTCGCGCCAGGCGTTCCTCTTTACGCTGCTGCACGTTATCGGTTGATTCGATATGACGCAGCAAAATCGGCAGCGCAATCACCCCGACAAACAGCGAGAACAGAATCACGCCCGCGGCGAGGAAGATAAGCTCATAGCGCGCTGGGAAGGCATCGCCAGAAGGCAGCAGCAGTGGAATGGAGAGCACACCGGCAAGGGTGATTGCCCCACGCACACCGGCCACGGAGGAGATCAGCAGTTCGCGAGTGGTCCACGAACCAAACTCCATCGGTTTCTTTTTCAGGAAGCGTTGGCTCAGCTTGCGCATCGTCCACAGCCAGCCAAAACGCACCAGCATCAGCGCCGCGTAAATCAGGATGATATCGGTAAACAGCATCCAGGTTTCGACGTTCGGGTCAGCTTCTGCCGCCACCAGCGAGCTTTCGAGGATGTCCGGAAGCTGCAGACCTAACAGCAGGAACACCATGCCGTTAAACACAAACTCCAGCATCGCCCAGGTGCTGTTGGCGCGCAGGCGCATCGCTAGCGGTGCGGTGCGCATCACGCCGGAACGGGTGATGGTCATCCCGGCCGCTACCGCCGCGAGGATACCGGACACCCCGATATGTTCGGCAATGAGATAAGAAGCGAACGGCAGCAGGAACAGCAGCACAATCTGCGTGGCCGGCTCATCGCCACCCCAGCGGCTGAGGAAGCGCATTGAGCGGCCGTACGACCAGCTAACGACAAAGCCCGCCAGGATGCCGCCAATGGCAACTTTGAGGAATTCGACCGTAGCGCCACCGACGGTAAAGACCATCGTGCCCATCGCTACCGCGACGGCGAACTTCAGCGACACCAGGCCAGAGGCGTCGTTCATCAGCGCCTCGCCCTGCAAAATGCCCATGATTTTTTTCGGGATGCGCCCTTCACCGACAATCCCGGAGAGCGCCACGGCATCGGTCGGCGAGAGTACGGCTGCCAGCGCAAAGGCCGGTATCAGCGGGATTCCCGGTACTATCCAGTAGATAAGGAAGCCAATCCCCACTACCGTCACCAGCACTAAGGCCAGCGCCAGCCCGAGGATTTCTCGCCCGTGCTCAATAAACTCGCGGGTCGGCGTTTTCCAGCCGTCGGCAAACAGCAGCGGCGGGATGAACAGAACGAGGAACAGTTCCGGGTCAAATTCAACGTGCAAACCAAACGTCGGCCACGCCAGCAGCGCACCGATAGCGATTTGCATTAAAGGTAGTGGGATCTGGAAGGGCAGTACGCGCGTAACCACCCCGGAGAGCGAAACCACGAGGGTCATGATGAGTATGGTGAAGAATATTTCCATGCGTTCCCTGTTTACAGCGTTGTCTTATTATTCAAAACATGAAGCATCGTGCTTCCGAGTTTACGTTACCCAGATTAACGCAAAAGGAAACGAGAGGTGGCTGAAAATAGAAAAAAAGTCCGGACCTGTAGGCCAGCACGAGTGTAGCCCGACCAAGCGCAGCGCCGCCGGGATCGGTTCGGAGCCTGCCCCGGCGGCGCTGCGCTTGGCCGGGCTACAAAAAACCCGCCATCAGGCGGGTTCTTTTTATGGCAGTGGCGAGATTAAATCGCCCAACCACCCGCATAGAACACCACCAGCGCCGCGGCGATAACCACGGTGCCAATGTTCAGCTTGCGCCATTCACCGGAAACTACGCGGCCAATCACCAGCGTTGCGAAACCAATCATGATGCCGGTAACGATGTTACAGGTCAGCACGATCATTACCGCGGTGATAAGCCCAGACATCGCGTCAACGAAGTCGTTGAAGTCGATACGCGCCACGTTGCTCAGCATCAGCAGGCCAACGTACATCAGCGCAGGCGCGGTCGCATAGCCTGGGACCAGGTAAGAGAGCGGAGAGAGGAACAGGATCAGCAGGAACAGGATGCCGACGGTGATCGCCGTCAAACCGGTTTTACCGCCTGCCGCCGTACCCGCTGCGGATTCGATATAGACCGCCGCCGGGGATGCGCCCACTACCGCGGAGAATACGCTGCTCAGGGAGTCAGTGGTCAGCGCTTTGCCGCCGTTGATGATCTGGCCGTCTTTATCCAGCAGGTTCGCCTGACCGGCTACCGCGCGGATAGTCCCGGTGGCATCAAATACCGCGGTCATCACCAGCGCCAGCACGCTTGGCAGAACAACCGGGTTCAGCGCGCCCATAATATCGAGGCTACCGATCAGCGAGTTGCCTTTGTCATCGCTCAGCGATGGCATCGCGAACACGCCGGAGAAGTGCACGTTTGGATCGAAAATCAGGCCAACGATAGAAACACCGATGATGGTCAGCAGAATGCCGCCCGGGACCTTCATTTTTTCCAGACCGATAATCATCGCCAGACCGACCAGCGTCATGATAACCGGGAAGCTATCGAACTGACCCAGCGCAACCGGCAGGCCGTCCAGTGGGTTTTTCACCACCATGCCAACGCCGTTCGCGGCGATCAGCAGCAGGAACAGGCCGATACCAATGCCCGTACCGTGCGCAATGCCCTGCGGCAGATTGCGCAAAATCCAGCTACGGATACCGGAAGCAGAGATGATGGTAAACAGCACACCCATCAGGAATACCGCGCCCAGCGCAACCGGAATGCTGATGTGCTGGCCCAGCACCAGGCTGAAAGCGGTGAAGGCGGTCAGTGAAATCGCACAGCCGATAGCCAGCGGCAGGTTTGCCCACAGACCCATCACGATAGAACCGACGCCGGCCACCAGACAGGTTGCCACGAAGACCGCAGCCGGTGGGAAACCGGCTTTACCCAGCATGCCCGGCACCACGATCACCGAGTAAACCATCGCCAGGAAGGTAGTAAGACCGGCGACAATCTCCTGACGAACGGAGCTACCACGTGCAGAAATTTTAAACCAGGCGTCTAAAGAACCGCCGGTACGCGCTGAAGGCGTAGACATAGAAAACATCCCCTGAGAGTTTTTATCATTCGTTCGTCTGCGTGGTGGAACATCCACTGCCAGCTAAGCGTCATCTCCATGTGCGACTTGTGGCAATAGGGGAGCCACAAAAAAGCAAACGATTAACTCCGCGCAGACAAAACGATATTCGGAATTCCTTATCCTCGGCGTGTGCGAGATAAGGTTGGCCTGCTCTTTTTCGGCGTAAGATGCGTCCGAAATTTGAAGGCAAACGATTATCTGGCTTTTATGCCCCTTTTTTCAACAGAAGTTTGCCCTGGTTTATGAAAATTAACGAATGCCGATGAATAATTGGTCAACCCATGCGCAAACGTTATCGTTCATGCGCAATCCAGCAACATTTCTATGGCAAAAATGTCGCAATTCTCAGGGGGAAATAAATAAGGATTACTCATCTTCCAGCAAACGCGCGCCGGTCCCCTCTTCCCCCAGTTTATCGCCGGGGTTACGCAGCGGGCAGTCGCGCAACGACATGCAGCCGCAGCCGATGCAGCCGTTCAGTTGGTCTCGTAAGGCTTCCATCGCGTGGATGCGTTTATCCAGCTCTTCGCGCCATTGCGTGGTGAAATGCTTCCAGTCTTTCGGCCCCAGCGTGTGGTTTTCCGGCAGGACGCTCAGCGATTCACCGATAGTACCGAGCGGGATCCCTAACCGCTGGGCAATTTTGATAATCGCCACGTAACGCAAAACATCACGCTTATAGCGCCGCTGATTACCGCTATTCCTTGTGCTACGAATCAACCCTTTGCTTTCATAAAAATGCAGTGCAGAGACCGCAACGCCAGTTCGTTTCGCTACTTCACCGGGTGAAAGCAGCGTTTTTATTCTCGTCGATTTTTTTTCCATAATCCGCTTTACCTCAAGTTAACTTGAGGAATTATACTCGCCGACAGAACAGAAATCGACGCGAAAATAGACAACGGGGAGAGCCTTATGTCCCATCGGGAAATTATTCAGACGCTCATTGAATGGATAGATGAACATATCGATCAACCGCTTAACATCGATATCGTGGCCCGCAAGTCCGGCTACTCGAAATGGTATCTGCAAAGAATGTTCCGCACCGTGATGCATCAGACGCTGGGCGACTATATCCGCCAGCGACGCCTGCTGCTTGCCGCAGAAGCGCTGCGCACCACCCAGCGGCCTATCTTTGATATCGCTATGGATCTCGGCTACGTCTCACAGCAGACCTTCTCGCGCGTATTCCGCCGTGAGTTCGATCGCACGCCGACGGACTATCGTCACCAGATCTCCGCCTAACCCGCATTCAGGCTACCGCACCAGTTGCGGCAGCCTTATCCCTGTTTAAAACAGGGTTATTGGATTGACAAAAATCCTGCGTTTACCTCTGGTGAATAAAACAACAAACGTGATATAGTTCACACATTGCAATGAAACAGAAACGCTGTTTCATTCAATTTGTGAATGCCTTCAGATAGCCAGAGCGCCCAGTGCCTCATCCACAAGTGCTGTCAGGGCAGCTTGTTGTTTATCTCTGAGGAAAAGGTCCCATGCTTTCACTTACCGCAGGCGTTACGCTGCTGCGTTGGCCGTTAACCAGCGCGGTGCTGATGTTCGTTGCCAGTACCCTGAAAATCAAACTTCGTAAAGCTGACTACATCGGTCTGGGCGCTATTTGCAGCATGCTCGGTCTTGCGGCCGCCTGTTGGTTCGCAACCAGTTTGCTCGGTATCACCCTGGTCGAAATCTCCACCATCTTTAACAATATCAAAGATGTGATGGTTGAAGTGATGAGCCAGACGCCGCCAGAATGGCCAGTCGCGCTCTACTAATTTGCCACTCAACGCGGTAGGCCGGATAAGCGAAGCGCCATCCGGCGCCTTATGGCAAATTGCCGGATGGCGGCGTAAACGCCTTATCCGGCCTACTACACCTCATCCCCGTCTAATGCCGCACTGATGCGCCGGGCCGCTTTTTTGAGTTTGTCCTGCCACTCCCCAACGTTACTTTGCGCAAAATGTTGAGTCGATGAGACCAGCGCCAGCGCCGCGCAGTGCTCTTTCGGCGCAAAACGCACCGGCACCGACAGCGACGACACCCCGACGGCCAGCTCCTCATTGGCACGGTAGCAGCCCACTTTGCGAATCTGCTGCATCCGTTTAAGAAATGCCTCTTCCGTTTCACCTAAACCTGCCGCCAGAACCTCTTCACGACAACGTTCGAACAATCCACGCTGCTGCTTCGAGGTTTGGTTAGCGATCACCACCTTTGGTGCGCTGCCGGAAAACATCGGGCGCGGGCGGCCTCGGCCGTAAATCAGTGCAATCTCCTGATTCGAACACTCGTGGTGCAGGTCGAGAAAGACATCGCCATCAAGCCTGGAGAGCGTGCAGTGGCAGCCCGTCAGCGTCACCAGTTCGCGCATCTGCGGGATGCTGGCGGCCAGCAGTGGATCGGTGCTGCGGATGACATAGTCCAGCAGGGTGATGCGCGGCCCCAGCGCATAATAGCCGCCGTTAAAGCGCTGCAGCAGGCCAGCGTGCATCAATTCTTTCAGATAGCGATAGCCAGTGGGGGTGGAACATCCCAGCGCTTCGACGATGCAATCGGCTTCCCACACGGGGCGGGCGGCAGTGAACAAATCAAGTACCGACAGCATACGATTGAGGCTGGTCATGATGTCTCTCCATGGCAAAACGCGCATTGTAGCGGTTGCCATCAACACGAGCCAGATGGCGGCTTCTATCGCCATGAAAAAGCCCTACCGGAAGCAGGTTTTTTAGCGCTATTCGACTAAAATTGACGAATGCGCCCTGCGGAGTGCCGCACCATGAACGCCACCCCTTTTCATCGTCTCATTACCGTCTGTTTATGCGCCCTGCTGCTGTCCAGCCCGGTTTATGCCGACCCCAAACCGGATGAACAAAACGATGCGTTGGAAGTGAACATCGAGAATCTCATGCAGCCGTGGAAAGGCGATCTGCCCGGTATGCTGGATCGCCGCGTGATTCGCGTTTTAACCACCTACAGTAAGACCTTCTTTTTTATCGACAAAGGCCAGCAACGCGGCGCGACGCACGATATTTTCGCCGCCTTCGAGCACAGCCTGAACGCACAGCTTGCGAAGGATAAGAAGCTTAAGCAGAAGCACCTCAAGGTGCGGATTATTTTTGTCCCGGTAACCCGCGATACGCTATTTACCGCGCTCAACGAGGGGAAAGGCGATATCGCCGCCGCCAACCTGACCATCACCCCCTCGCGCCAGCAAGCGGTCGCCTTTACGGATCCTTTCTATAACAATATCAAAGAACTGCTGATTTCCGGCCCCGCGTCGCCGCAGGTCAACAGCCTGGATGCTCTTTCCGGAAAAACGGTGTTTGTGCGTAAATCGTCGAGCTATTACGAGAGCCTGACCGCGCTCAACGCACAGTTTGTCAAAACCGCTAAACCGCCGGTTATCATCAAACCAGCCCCGGAGGCGCTGGAGGATGAAGATTTGCTGGAGATGCTCAACGCCGGGCTTATCCCGCTGACGGTGGTCGACCATCACAAGGCCGTTTTCTGGAAGCAGGTGTTCCCAAAAATTCGGGTGCATGAGGATGTGGTGCTGCGCGATAACGGCAGCATCGCGTGGGCGGTGCGCAAAGATAATCCTAAGCTCCTCGCCGAGCTTAACGGCTTTGTGAAAGATAACCGTCAGGGCAGCACGTTGGGCAATACTCTGCTGCTGCGCTACCTGAAAAGTGCGAAATACGTGAAGAACGCGGCGGCGGAAAAAGAGCGGCGTAAGTTTTTGCAGATGGTAGAAATTTTCAGAAAATACGGCGACCGTTATGACGTCGACTGGCTGCTAATGGCGGCGCAGGGTTATCAGGAATCGCGGTTGAATCAGTCAGTGCGCAGCCATGTCGGGGCCATCGGCGTGATGCAGGTGATGCCGAAAACCGGCAAGGAGCTGAAGGTCGGTGATATCAAACTGCTCGACCCCAATATTCACGCCGGGGTGAAGTATATGCGCTGGATGATCGACCGCTACTACGGCGATGAACCGATGACGCAGTTGGATAAGGCGCTGTTTTCATTTGCCTCTTATAACGCCGGTCCGGCGCGGATTGCACGCTTGCGGGTAGAGACACGAAAGCGCGGTTTTGATCCGAACGTCTGGTTTGGCAACGTGGAGAATCTGGCGGCCGAGAAGATAGGTGCGGAGACGGTGACCTACGTTGGTAATATCTACAAGTACTACATCGCTTATCGGCTGATTCTCGACGAAATGAACAGGAAGCGGGCGGCGATGGGAAAACCGCCGATTCTGCCCGCTTCCGATAAAAACGACGGATAGCGTCGGTTACGGAATTTGCTTAACCCGCACATCCTGCAAGCGTCGCAGAGTGATCGTGCTCGCGCCTTTGTAGGCATCCTGAATATGCGCGACGATCAGCGCCACCGCCCGCGCTTCGTCGCGCTGTTCAATGGCTTCTAGCAGCTCCGCATGCTCTTTGTAAGTCTGGGTTATCCGGGTTTCATATTCAAAATCGAGCCGCCGCATAATGCGAATGCGGTTGGTGATATTGGTCAGAATCGCCGTCAACTCCCGATTGCCCGCCGCCTCGGTTAACGCCAGGTGAAACTGCTCGTCCAGCGAAGCGATATCATCACACGCCAGCGCGATTTCCGGCGCCACCTGCCAGATAGCCTTCAGCCTGGTGAGCACCTGGCGGTTCACTTTTGCTGACGTCGAACTGCATAGGCTGCGCACCGAATTGGCTTCAATCAGCGCGCGCGTCTCGTACAGGTCTTCATAGACATCGAAATCAATGGGGAACACTTCCCAGCCGTTACGCAGGCAGCGTCTGACCAGCCCCTCGTTTTGCAGCAACAGCAGCGCTTCGCGAACCGGTGTGCGGGAACATCCCAGCCGCCGGGCTATCTCCACCTCCGTAAAGCGATCGCCGGGTAGCAGGATGAACTGATAAATCTCCTGCCGCAGTTGCTGAAATACTCGCTCCGAATGCGCCAGAAGCGGCGTGGGTTCCGATGTCGTGACCGTCATAGAGTGCTCCGCAATTAACTGTGCTGGCGAATAAAGCGCGCACGCCAGGGTTTCAGCACCCACAGTGCCAGCCCCGCCGTGATGAAATCAAGGGCAATCGCACAGCCAAAGACCACATGCCACCCTTGAGTGTGCTGGTACAGTAACGCAGCCAGCGGCCCGCCGAAAATGGAGCCAATCCCCTGCGAGATATACAACCAACCGTAGTTTGAAGCCGCATTCTCGCTGCCAAACGTGTCGGTCAATGTAGAAGGGAACAGCGAGAAGATTTCGCCCCAGCCGAAGAACACCACCCCAGAGAGCAACACAAACAGCATCGGATCGTCCCGGCAGGCCAGCCACAGCGTCATCGCGACCCCTTCAAGAGCAAAGGCGATGAACATGGTTTTTTCACGACCATAGCGGTCGGAAATAAAACCAAACAGCGGGCGGGTCAAACCGTTGGTAAAGCGGTCGATGGTCAGTGCCAGCGGCAGCGCGGCCATGCCGAATACCACCGCCTTACTGATGCCAAAATCTTCAGCGAAGATGGCCATTTGCGAGGTCACCATCAGCCCGGAGGTCGACATCATCGCCATCATGGCAAACATCAGCCAGAACAGAGGCTGGCGCAGCATTTCACGAGAGGTAAACTGGCGCGTCCCCTGCACGATTTTCCGGCTGACGGGCAGTGCAGTCGAGTTGGGAGGCAGGCTCAGCCCCTGGCTGGCCAATAGCCCGACGATAGCGAAGACGATACCGAACACGGTCATGGTCTGCTCCAGCCCATAGCTGCCCAGCGAAATCGAGATCGGGAAGGTGGTCAAAATCGCCCCCATACCGTAACCCGCCGCCACGGCCCCTGCGGCAAAGCCTCGGTTTTGCGGGAACCACTTCACCATCAGCCCAACCACGCCAATGTACACAATCCCGGTACCCAACCCGCCGATACAGCCATAGACCAGGTATAGCGCCATCAGGCCATTGATATGCGCGGAGAGCACCCAGCTTAACCCGGCCATCACCGTGCCGATTGAAATCAACAGCCGGGGGCCAAATCGTTCAACCAGCCGTCCCTGGAAGGGAGAAAAGAAGGTCTGCAGAATAATCAGCAGCGAAAAGGTGACCTGCAGCTCCGGCAGGCCGACGCCCAGCTTTTCCGTCAGCGGTTTGGTCAGCAGCGTCCATACGTACTGCGGGCTGGAGATGGAAGCCATACAGATAAGACCCAGCACCAGCTGCGCCCATTTGCCAAATTTTGGTGCTACCAAAGGTTCTCTGAGAACGGTCATTTTACGCTCCAATAGACGAAAAAATGTCGTCAGAACGCGGGCGCGCGCAGCGCGCCTCATCATTCCGCGAATGTTTCATTTGGAAAATGCTGGATTACCAGCGGGCAACGCCACCGTCGCTACGAGGGTCGCTGCCGCCTTCCAGCATGCCGTTGCAGTGCCGGAGAATTGCCCCGGCATGCCCCATGAGGTCGTCATAAGGGGGGTAAATATCGACGTCATGGCCGTACTGTTTGAGGGTGTCGGTAGTCGCCGCTCTAAGGCGGCTTTCAATCTTAAGCGTGTCGCTGCTTTCTCCCCAGGTGCGCCCTAACAGCCAGCGCGGAGCGGCCACGGCCGCCTGCGGAGTCATATTCTGATGGAGGATGCGGTCAAAGACCGCCGCCAGCGTCTGCGGCTGGCCGTCTCCGCCCATGCTGCCGTACACCAGCGCGTCGCCGTTGGCCAGACGCGCCAGCCCTGGGTTGAGGGTATGAAACGGTAGGCGGCCCGGCTGTAACGGGTTGGTGGCGTTCGGGTCAAGCGAAAAGCTGCTGCCGCGGTTTTGCCAGATGATGCCGCTGTCGGCGAGGATCACCGCACTGCCGAACTCATGATAAATGCTCTGGATAAAGCTGACGGCGGTGCCGGTACCGTCGATAACGCCCATCCAGATGGTGTCCGCTGGCCCACGCCCTTTGCCCCAGGCCTGTGCCCGGTCGGGCACAATCTGCGCGCTGAGCTGAGCAATACTGTCTGCGGTCAGCAGCGACTGTGGGTCGAGGGTCATATGGGCCGGGTCGGTGATATGGCGATCGCGCAAAGTGAACGCCAGCTTGGTCGCTTCGACGCAGTGGTGGACAAAATCGGCTTCGTCGGCAATCGCGCCCTTTTTACGCTGCTGCTCGATAATGCCGGTAATCAGCAGCGAGACCAGGCCCTGCGACGGCGGCGGCAGGTTATATACCGTCCCGTTCTCCGTTTCCAGCGCCAGCGGTTTCACCCGCGCCGCGCGATAAGCATCAAGGTCGCTAAAGCGCAGCAGGCTTCCGGCCGCCTCCAGTTCGCTGGCGATCAATCGGGCCGTTTCACCGTGGTAAAAATCACTCAATCCATGGGTTGCCAACCGCTCCAGAGTGTTGGCGAGCGCAGGCTGGAGCAGCAGATCGTCTGGACTGAGCGCCTGTCCTTCTGGCGCAAACAGGCCGCAAAAACCTGGGTGCTGGCCGAGCTGCGGTAAACGCGCGGTGATTTGTTGATGCAGCCCCGCGCTCACCGGTACGCCATGACGCGCATAGTGGATGGCATCGTCCAGCAGGCGCGTTAACGGCAGCGGCGCGTTGGGCATCTGCTCACCCGCCCATTCCAGCGCTCGCTCCCAGCCGCCCACCGTACCGGCGACGGTATTGGCCGCCAGCGGGCCGCGCACCGGAACCTGCTCGTAGCCTGCCTGACGATAAAAATCGATAGTCGCCTTTTCCGCCGCAAAGCCGCAGGCCTGGATCGCCACCGGCGCTTCGCCCGGCTTTGAGATTAACCAGAATCCATCGCCGCCGATGCCGTTCATATGCGGGTAAACCACCGCGATGGTCGCCGCCGCCGCCACCATCGCCTCAACCGCATTACCGCCATCGCGCAAAACGGCCACCGCGCTTTCCGCGGCCAGCGAGTGCGGCGCAACGGCCATGCCCTGCATACATTTAGCTGATTGGATTTGAGTCATCGTCTGCACCTTGCCTACATGAGTGTATACACAGATGTAGGCACAAAGCGTGCCAACTGTTATTTTTGTTAATTATCTTGAGGTTATGTGAATGGAACAGAAAAAGAGAAGATTAACGCGGGGCAATGTTCGCACCGAAGCGGTGCCGATGTGGTCTGATGGTGCGTACTAAAAAAGCAAAAACCCTGCCGGAGCAGGGTTTTTTGTCGTTTTGATCAAGGCCGTCGGGACGGCGATAAATCAGAACGGGATATCGTCATCGAAGTCCATCGGCGGTTCGTTAGACGGTGCCGGAGCGGACTGCTGCTGCGGACGAGACTGCGCGCCGCCGCTGAACTGGTTGCCGCCCTGTGGCTGCTGAGGCTGACCCCAACCGCCCTGCTGCTGCTGGCCGCCACCTGCCGGTGCGCCACCGCCCTGACGGCCACCCAGCATCTGCATGGTGCCGCCAACGTTAACCACGACTTCGGTGGTGTATTTTTCAGCGCCGGACTGATCGGTCCATTTGCGGGTACGCAGCTGGCCTTCGATATAAACCTGAGAGCCTTTACGCAGGTATTCGCCTGCTACTTCCGCCAGCTTACCGAACAACACAACGCGGTGCCATTCAGTCTGCTCTTTCATTTCACCGGTCGCTTTGTCGCGCCAGGATTCGGAAGTCGCCAGCGTAATGTTGGCAACTGCGCCACCATTCGGCATGTAGCGCACTTCCGGGTCCTGGCCCAGGTTACCGACGAGAATCACCTTGTTTACGCCTCTGCTGGCCATGTTTGTCTCTCCTGAAATATGAATCTTGGTTAAGTGTAAACGCGCCAGTGTATCATTTCCAGACGGTATTTTGATAGCCGCGAGCTGTATTCCACTAAACATCTTATCCCGCTGCAATTTTCATCGGCATCCGCAATCGGCATTCCAATACTGTATATTCATTCAGGTTAAGTTGTGTCATAATTAGCCGTTTCTGCCGTTTGTCCTTCTAACAAACCAGGCAATCCGTGTATCTCCTCTACCGGGAAAGGTGAATGGATAAGATCGAAGTTCGGGGCGCCCGCACCCATAATCTCAAAAACATCAACCTCGTCATCCCTCGCGACAAACTGATTGTCGTCACCGGGCTGTCCGGGTCTGGCAAATCCTCACTGGCTTTTGACACCCTCTATGCCGAAGGGCAGCGTCGCTATGTAGAATCGCTTTCTGCCTATGCGCGCCAGTTCCTGTCGCTGATGGAAAAGCCGGATGTCGATCATATTGAAGGGCTGTCGCCTGCGATTTCTATCGAGCAGAAGTCGACGTCACACAACCCGCGTTCGACGGTCGGTACCATTACCGAAATCCACGACTACCTGCGTCTGCTTTACGCTCGCGTAGGCGAGCCGCGCTGTCCGGATCACGACGTGCCGCTGGCGGCGCAAACCGTCAGCCAGATGGTCGATAACGTGCTGTCGCAGCCGGAGGGCAAACGCCTGATGCTGCTGGCCCCGATCATTAAAGAACGTAAGGGCGAGCACACCAAAACGCTGGAGAACCTGGCAAGCCAGGGCTATATCCGCGCGCGCATCGACGGCGAAGTCTGCGACCTGTCCGATCCACCGAAGCTCGAGCTGCAAAAGAAACACACCATCGAAGTGGTGATTGACCGATTTAAAGTGCGCGATGACCTGACGCAACGTCTGGCGGAATCGTTTGAAACCGCGCTGGAGCTCTCCGGCGGCACGGCGGTGGTCGCCGATATGGACGACCCGAAAGCGGAAGAGCTGCTGTTCTCCGCCAACTTCGCCTGCCCGATTTGCGGCTACAGCATGCGCGAGCTTGAGCCACGTCTGTTCTCGTTCAACAACCCGGCAGGCGCGTGCCCAACCTGCGACGGCCTTGGCGTACAGCAGTATTTCGACCCTGACCGCGTGATTCAGAATCCAGAACTGTCGCTGGCCGGCGGCGCGATTCGCGGCTGGGATCGTCGTAACTTCTATTACTTCCAGATGCTGAAGTCGCTGGCGGAACATTACGAGTTCGACGTCGAAGCCCCGTGGGAAAGCCTCGGCGCGGTAGCGCAGAAAGCCATTCTCTACGGCTCCGGCAAAGAGTCGATTGAATTCAAATACATCAACGACCGTGGCGATACGTCCGTGCGCCGCCATCCGTTTGAAGGCGTGCTGCACAACATGGAGCGCCGCTATAAAGAGACGGAATCCAGCGCGGTACGTGAGGAGCTGGCGAAGTTCATCAGCAACCGTCCGTGCGCCAGCTGCGACGGTACCCGTCTGCGTCGCGAAGCGCGTCACGTTTACGTCGAAAATACGCCGCTGCCGACTATCTCAGATATGAGCATCGGCCACGCCATGGACTTCTTCAATAACCTGAAGCTCTCCGGCCAGCGTGCGCAAATCGCGGAAAAAGTGCTGAAAGAGATTGGTGACCGTCTGAAGTTCCTGGTCAACGTCGGTCTGAACTACCTGACCCTCTCCCGTTCCGCAGAGACCCTCTCCGGCGGCGAGGCGCAGCGTATCCGTCTGGCAAGCCAGATTGGCGCGGGGCTGGTTGGCGTGATGTATGTGCTGGATGAACCGTCTATCGGCTTGCACCAGCGCGACAACGAACGTCTGCTCGGCACGCTGATTCACCTGCGTAACCTTGGCAACACGGTGATTGTGGTTGAACACGATGAAGATGCGATTCGCGCCGCCGACCACGTTATCGATATCGGCCCAGGCGCGGGTGTTCACGGTGGTCAGGTAGTGGCTGAAGGGACGCTGGACGACATTATGGCGGTGCCGGAGTCGTTAACCGGGCAGTTCATGAGCGGGAAACGCAAAATTGAAGTGCCGAAAAACCGCGTTCCGGCGAACCCGGAAAAAGTGCTTAAGCTGACGGGCGCCACGGGTAACAACCTGAAAGACGTGACCCTGACGCTGCCGGTCGGCCTGTTTACCTGCATCACCGGTGTGTCCGGTTCCGGTAAATCAACGCTGATTAACGATACGTTGTTCCCGATTGCGCAGACGCAATTAAACGGTGCAACTATTGCTGAACCGGCACCATACCGCGACGTTCAGGGGCTGGAGCATTTCGATAAAGTTATCGATATCGACCAGAGCCCGATTGGCCGTACGCCGCGTTCAAACCCAGCCACCTATACCGGCGTCTTTACGCCAGTACGTGAGCTGTTTGCGGGTGTGCCAGAGTCGCGTTCACGCGGCTATACGCCGGGCCGTTTCAGCTTTAACGTCCGCGGCGGTCGCTGTGAAGCCTGTCAGGGCGATGGCGTGATCAAAGTCGAAATGCACTTCCTGCCGGATATCTACGTGCCGTGCGACCAGTGCAAAGGCAAGCGCTATAACCGCGAAACGCTGGAGATTAAGTACAAGGGCAAGACTATCCACGAAGTGCTGGATATGACCATTGAAGAGGCGCGTGAGTTCTTCGATGCCGTTCCGGCGCTGGCGCGTAAGCTGCAAACGCTGATGGACGTTGGCCTGACTTACATCCGTCTTGGCCAGTCGGCAACGACGCTTTCCGGCGGTGAAGCCCAGCGCGTGAAGCTGGCGCGCGAGCTGTCAAAACGCGGTACCGGTCAGACGCTGTATATTCTGGATGAACCGACCACCGGCCTGCACTTTGCCGACATCCAGCAACTGCTGGAAGTACTGCATCAGCTCAGAGATCAGGGCAACACCATTGTGGTTATCGAGCACAACCTGGACGTGATTAAGACCGCGGACTGGATTGTCGATCTCGGTCCAGAAGGCGGCAGCGGCGGCGGTGAAATCCTCGTATCCGGGACGCCAGAAACGGTGGCGAACTGTGAAGCCTCGCACACGGCTCGTTTCCTTAAGCCTCTGCTGGGTTAATCAGAGTACATCTGCTGTCGGAGCGTTTCCGGCAGCAGATCCAGCGCCAGCTTATACGACGCATCCACCAGATAGTAAATTTGTGAGCCTGGCAGCGAGCCGTCCAGGTAGACGGTGCTCCAGTGCGCTTTATTGAGATGGCGGCTTGGGCGAACGTCTTTATGCTGCTGGCGCAGCAGCTCTGCCAGTTCGGGGCTGGTTTTCAGCGATACCGCCGGGCGGTCTTCAACATCCTTCACCATCGCAAACAGCACATCGGCGACTTTAATTTGTGTTGCCTTCCAGTCACTGTGTACGCTTTGTTCCGCGCCACGCTTCGCCATGCAGTACTGCAGAAGATCCGAACTGGTCATCATTTTATACTCCTCAGTCTCGCAAACCACGTTGTGCAAAAAAGCATCATATCAGTGTGCAACAAGACGCCGAAAGGATAAACCTTTCAGCGACTGTTTTTGACTAAAAAAGCATCATTTATTGGTGCAAGTGGTAGGCCGGATAAGCGAAGCGCCATCCGGCAGCATACAGCAGATTGCCGGATGGCGGCGTAAACGCCTTATCCGGCCTACAACGGTTTGCCGTTAGTACTCGGAGTTAACGATCACTTCTTCGTTAAATGCACCGGCCTGTGGCAGCGGGCGATAGGTCGAGTTAGAGGCGCGCAGGACGCGGATACCGCGGGCTCCTACTTCACGCGCGGCGGTGATGTCGTTATCGGAATCACCGTAGAACACTCTGATGTTCTTCTCTTTCAGCCACTGGGTCTTGGTGTTCTGGCCTGGCTCATCACCGGCAAAAATCACCGGGTTCATGTTCGCACCGGGGATCAGGAAATCATCCTGCAGCGTTTTAGAAACGGTTTCCGTTTTGGTCTGGCTACGACCGGTCACGAAGTAGATGCTGTCGCCGCGCTTCACGTGCATCGCAATCAGCGAACGGGCCACTTCTTTCGGGATGCTGAACGCGTCCCAGCCGTTATTCATTTTTTCCCAGAACTCTGGGTTCTTCAGGTAGTCCTGGCTGTCTGGAGAATAGGTTCTTTGCCCGCGCCAGAAGCCTGGGCTTGAGAACAGAACGGTGTCGTCGATATCAAAACCGACCGCCATTGGCGGATGGCCCATCAGGCTGTTTTCAATTTGCGCCACGGAAACCCAGTGGATAGGGGCCTGTTGGGCCAGCTTCGCAACGTCGGTGCCTGGATAGAGCGGAGAAGGTGACGAGGCGTGAGCCGTCACCGAAGCATTCAGTGCAAATAACAAGCAGACGGCACTGAGAGCTTGCGTGATCTTGCGCATGTTTTCCCTTAATTCGTCGAGTCGTTATTGTAATAAAGTGAGTGTTGCTTCAAATAAAAGCACAGCTGACCTTACCGTCTGAGGGATACGATTGAAAGGTTTATCTCAGAATAATCCTGAAAAAAGTAAGGGGATCACAGTTTGATGCTTTGAAAGCACGCTGGCTCAGAATATACCTCCAAGCCAGCGTGAGTACTCACTTACATCACTGCTGCGAAGGCTTTGGCCACACGCTGGACGTTACGGCTGTTGAGGCCCGCCGCGCACATACGGCCGCTGGCAATCAGGTAGACGCCAAACTCATCGCGCAGGCGATCGACCTGCGCGGCGCTCAGGCCGGTGTAGCTGAACATCCCGCGCTGTTTGAGCAGGTAGTCAAAGTTACCATTCGGCATTTCTTCTTTCAGCACGTTCACCAGCGCCTGCCGCATATCCAGAATGCGGGTGCGCATCCCTTCCACTTCCGCCAGCCACATGGCTTTCAGCTCAGCATCACCAAGCACCGCTGCCACAATCTGCGCGCCGAAGTTTGGCGGGCTGGAGTAGTTGCGGCGTACCGTTGCTTTCAGTTGGCCCAGCACGCGCAGCGCGGTTTCATTGTCTTCACAGACAATCGACAGGCCGCCGACGCGCTCGCCGTACAGGGAGAAAATTTTGGAGAACGAGTTGCTGACCAGTGCCGGCAGGCCTGCGTCGGCAATCGCGCGGATGGCATACGCGTCTTCTTCCATGCCTGCGCCAAAGCCCTGGTAGGCGATGTCGAGGAACGGGATGAGATCGCGCGCTTTCAGCGCTTCCACCACGCCGTCCCACTGTGCATTCGTGAGATCGGCACCGGTTGGGTTGTGGCAGCACGGGTGCAGCAGCACGATGCTGCGCGCTGGCAACGTATTCAGCGTTTCCAGCAGCGCGTCGTAGCGTACGCCGTTGGTTTCACTATCAAACCATGGGTAAGTGCCGACCTCGAAGCCTGCGCCTTCAAAAATCGCGATATGGTTTTCCCAGGTCGGGTCGCTGACCCATACGCCGGAATCCGGGAAGTAACGTTTGAGGAAATCTGCGCCCACTTTCAGCGCGCCGGAGCCGCCAAGGGTTTGGATAGTCGCCACGCGCTGTTGCTGGAGAACCGGATGATCGGCGCCAAACAGCAGCGGCGCTACGGTATGGCGGTAGCTATTCAACCCTTCCATCGGCAGGTACAGCGACGCGCCATGCGGCTGCGCGTTAAGGCGCGCTTCAGCCTCGGCCACTGATTTCAGCTGCGGAACAATGCCGTTTTCGTCATAAAAAAGGCCAATGCTGAGGTTAACTTTGTCGCTGCGCGGATCTTCTTTAAAGCGTTCCATTAAAGAAAGAATCGGGTCGCCCGCATAGGCGTCAACTTTTTGAAACACGCGATGGTTCTCCAGGTTTACAGAAGGCAGGAAATAACACAATAAACCGGATGAGACGGAGGCGCGAGTGGTTTATGAATCATCTCTGCGTATTACACCTTTCGGCTCGTCTTGAGAGGACATTTGTCCAATATCTAAACCGCCTATCCCACCTTAACATCAGAAATGCGCAAAGGCGCGCCATCACTCGTAAAGGAGATACGATATGGATTCTCAATTTATTGGTTCCGTCATTAACGCCCTTCCGCTGGAGACCATGATCGGCGGTCCATTGCAGGCCATGATCAGGGCTCAGGTGCAGGCAAGTAAGGCTTACGCTGACTTTTTATTATCAGTATGTATCAAGGACGGCAAAGCCGTCGCTGTCGAATTTGATTACGACGAAACCGTTGTCGATGAGCAAGGGGTTAGCCAGGGTACGATCACCAAGAAAATGCGTATCCCACTCCTGGCAACAATTTCCCACCCTATTATCTGCATTGAAGAAGGTACCATCGACTTCGAACTGGAAGTGTCGCAAAGCGAATCCAGTAAGAGCGAAACCGGGGCCGAAGCCTCAATGGAAGCTTCGTTAGGCTGGGGATTCTTCCGCGCCAAAATGACCGGAAAGGTGACTCACAAATCAGAGCAAACTCGAGCGACCGATACCCGAGCAAAGTACTCCATCCATACGCAAATTAAGCGTCAGCAACCACCTGAAGCGCTGATGCGAGTCATTGACTACCTGACTGAAGCCACAACCAAACCGGTCATATTGCCTGGAACTATTCCGTCTAAAACGTCAGAAAACGCTAGCTAGTACCGACAACAATCACTGGGGCTGGGCTATTCGGCCCCAAACTGGAGCAAATAATGTCCTTAAAAGACTGGCTATGGAGCAAAAAGGAAGACGAGCCGGAAAAGCGCCCACAGTCAGAACCTGAACCGGCAAATCCCCAGTCTGCTGCGACTATCCCGAACGTTCCCGTCACGCTGGAAGATATTACACGCGGTATGCAGCACGCAGCGACGGCCGCGAATGAGTTAATTGCACACCAGTATATGCAGGCACTGGATCCCTTTTTTGAGCCAACCGAAGACGGTCAGCTCGCACCGCGTACCGTACGAATGCAGCTTGATGAAAAACATCATTTCGAGATGCCATTGGTCGCGCTCGCAACACCACGTGGATTAATGCTGGAAAAAATGAAGGTGCACTTGACGGTACGCACCGAAGGCGTGGAGCAAACGAGCGTAAGCGAAGGAACCGACACCAACGATGTTAGCCGTTTTCACGTCAGTCTTTCCCCTGCAAGCAATACGAAAGGCGGTCGCGACAGCCGCCACGTCGATATCGAAATGCAATTTACGGTGCTGGAACCACCGGAAAGCGTTATGCGCTTAATTGATGAATACACCAATAAAATTATTCCACGCTTATCAGAAGAGGAGCCATCTTCATGACGCATCTACCACGCTATACCAGTGAAGTCGGTATTCAGCTTATTGCAGAATTTGAAGGTCTTAAACTCGAACGATACAAGGACGCGGCAGGGCTATGGACCATTGGTTATGGACACCTTATTTTACCTCAAGAAATCAACTCGTTATGCAAAATAACCCTTGAAGAAGCCAGAACATTGCTGCGCAACGATCTGGCGCGAACGGAAAAAGGGGTCAACGGGATGGTGACCTGCGAGATCGGCCAAAATCAGTTTGATGCACTGGTCTCTTTTGCCTTCAATGTCGGTATCGGAAATCTAAAAAAATCGACGCTGTTACGCAAACTGAATGAAGGGGATATCAATAGCGCTGCTCTGCAATTTCTGGTCTGGAATAAGGCCGGAGGAAAAGTACTGGCAGGATTGACCCGTCGCCGTGAAGCGGAAATGAAGCTATTTTTAGCATAGCACTGAATTACAAGGAGGTTTTATGAGTATCATTCGTTTTTCTTTGATTTCAGCCTGTCTCGGTATGGGCTTTATGGCTTCTCTGCAAGCAGCAGAATTACCCACCTGCGAAAGCAGTGTTACCGCGCTGAATAACCAGTTACAGCAACAGTCACTTCCCCCTATCCACGACGAGAATGATCTGGTCAAGACCCTACGCTATCTCCAGCAAAATGGGCGACTCCCCTCCCGCTATATCACCACCCAACAGGCAATGTATTTAGGCTGGAGCGGAAGAGCCACAGATACTCTATGGGGTCTGAAGCCGACCAACGGTAAGTGGATTGGAGGAGACGAGTCAGCCCAGCACCCCGAAGGAAATCAAGGTAGTTGGTATTCAGCAGACCTCGATTCTTACAAAGGTCTTCGTGGCGATAACAGACTGCTCTATAGCCCAAATAGCGCGATGCGTTATATCAGCAATCAGCGTACCGGGCAGCTCACTCCCGTTCAGCCTTGCCAATAATGCTGCTGCCAAGCCGGAGAGATAATCATGAGTGATATCAGCAATATTGTAATTAACCAGGGGCTATCAGCACTAGCAGGATTATTTGGTGGTGTGAGCATCTCTTTCTTCTGGCAACCAAAAAAACTACACCAGCACGGACCTTTTATCGCAGGGATTATCACCGGCAGCATCAGTATGTTCGCAGCCTTTGCACTTGTCGGTATGGCTGCCCACTGGTTGCGTTTCGACCTTAGTGAAGCCGATGCTGCGCTTGGCCTTGGGTATATCGTTGGAGCCATCAGCATTGGCATGATTGCGGCAGTCGCAAACTTCTTTAGCCGCCATGAGCAAGATGACATTTTTGAAATAGCGAGCGAGATTAAGCACAAGATCCGTGAAAATCGCCCAACGAAGATCTCTGCGAAAGACCATAAGGACACCTCAAATGAGCATTGACCATTTGTCCTACTGGAGCACGCTGTTCATTACAACCGTCATTGATTTACTGGTGTCACTTGTCATTCTATTTTGCGCTTATAGCCAACGCATCACACATTTGCACATCGGTTATAAAATAGGGCTTATTTCAATCGCCTTTGGCTTGTTTGGCCAAAGTGCCCTGAATATCCCATTTTTAATTAACCGCACGGATTATATGCACGACACGCTGCCTTTCTGGATACTGCAAGACTTCGGCACGCTGCTGATTCTTGTCCTCTTTTTCTTTGTTCACGACTGGCACCGGCGGGGACAACGGATGAATTAGGCATTGTTGAAAAAGCATTGCCGGATGGGCGATCGCATCATCCGGCACGCGATAGTCTTATTCGATATACTTCATCGCCACCCGCGACGTCAGGCGCGTAATAAGTTCGTAAGCACTCACTTTTGTGATTTCAGCAATGCGTTCAACCGGCAGACCTTCGCCCCACATAATCACCTCATCACCGGTTTTATCCTCGGCATTCGGGCCCAAATCAACGCAGACCATATCCATCGCCACGCGGCCGACAATCGGCACTTCGCGGCCATTGACCAGCACTGGCGTACCGGACGGTGCCGCACGCGGGTAGCCGTCGCCGTAGCCCATCGCTACCACGCCGAGTCGGGTATCGCGTTCGCTGACCCAGGTGCCACCGTAGCCAACCGGCTCACCGGCTTTGTGCTCGCGCACGGCAATCAGGCTGGAGGTCAATGACATCACTGGCTGCATACCAAAATCCGGGCCCCACGGTTTCTGCTCCAGCGGGGATACGCCGTACAAAATGATGCCAGGGCGCGCCCAGTCGAAGTGCGACTGCGGCCACAGCAGAATGCCGCCGGATGCCGCGATAGAACGCAGGCCCGGCTTGCCGTCGGTAAAAGCGGTGAAAATGGCGAGCTGCTTTTCCGTCGCGCCGCATTCAGGTTCATCGGCACGCGCAAAGTGGCTAACCACGTTAACCGGCTGGCGTACGTTTTTGCATTGGCTCAGGCGCTGATAGAACGCATCGGCATCTTCCGGGAGTACGCCCAGACGGTGCATGCCGGTGTCGAGCTTCATCCACACGGTAACCGGCTCGCTGATGTCGGCGGTTTCCAGCGCTTCAAGCTGTTCGATGTTATGCACGGCGGTATGCAGATGCTGCGCGGCAATCGTCGGCAGATCGCTCGCATTAAAGAAGCCTTCCAGCAGCAGGATCGGCTGGGTAATGCCGCCCTCGCGCAGGCGCAGCGCCTCTTCAAGACGGGCAACGCCAAAAGCATCGGCGTCGGGGAGCGTTCGCGCGGTCTCGAGGAGGCCGTGTCCGTAAGCGTTCGCTTTCACCACCGCAACCAGCTTACTGGCAGGTGCCAGTTCACGCAGACGTTGCAGGTTGTGTCGCAGAGCGCGGCGGTTAATGACTACAGTTGCCGCTTGCATTTGTGTTCCTTGGTATGAGTTTGCTGATTCAGCGTTGTTATTCGTCGTCGTACTGCGGGCCAGCGTAGTTATCGAAGCGCGACCATTGACCGTTAAACGTCAGGCGTACCGTGCCGATGGGGCCGTTACGCTGTTTACCGATAATAATCTCGGCGATGCCTTTTAAGTCACTGTTTTCGTGATAAACCTCATCACGATAAATGAACATGATTAAGTCGGCATCCTGCTCGATGGAGCCGGATTCACGCAGGTCGGAGTTGACCGGGCGTTTGTCCGCACGCTGTTCCAGAGAGCGGTTAAGCTGCGACAGCGCCACCACCGGCACGTGCAGCTCTTTGGCTAACGCCTTGAGCGAGCGGGAAATTTCGGCGATCTCCAGCGTACGGTTGTCGGAAAGCGACGGCACACGCATCAACTGAAGGTAGTCGATCATGATAAGGCCGATGCCGCCGTGTTCACGGGCGATACGGCGCGCGCGGGAGCGCACTTCCGTCGGCGTCAGGCCGGAGGAGTCATCGATATAGATGTTTCGTTTTTCCAGCAGAATGCCCATGGTGCCGGAGATACGCGCCCAGTCCTCGTCATCGAGCTGGCCGGTACGAATACGGGTCTGGTCAACGCGCGATAGCGATGCCAGAGAACGCATCATAATCTGTTCGGAGGGCATCTCGAGACTGAAGATTAGTACCGGTTTATCCTGCAACATCGCCGCGTTTTCGACGAGGTTCATTGCAAAAGTGGTTTTACCCATCGACGGACGCGCTGCCACGATAATCAAATCCGACGGCTGTAAACCGGCGGTTTTCTTATTGAGGTCGTCATAGCCGGTATTGACCCCGGTGACGCCGTCATGCGGCTGCTGGAAAAGCTGTTCGATGCGCGCGACGGTAGCGTCGAGCACTTCGGTAATATTTTTCGGGCCTTCGTCTTTGTTGGCGCGGCTTTCAGCAATTTTAAAGACGCGGGACTCGGCGAGATCCAGCAGGTCTTCGCTGGTGCGCCCCTGCGGGTCGAAACCGGCTTCGGCAATCTCGTTGGCCACTGCAATCATTTCACGAACAACGGCACGTTCGCGGACGATATCGGCGTAAGCGCTAATGTTTGCCGCACTTGGCGTATTTTTGGAGAGTTCTGCCAGATAAGCAAACCCGCCGACGCTGTCCAGTTGCCCCTGTCGCTCCAGCGATTCCGCGAGCGTAATCAGGTCAATTGGGCTACCGCCTTCCTGCAAACGGCCCATCTCCGTAAAGATGTGACGGTGTGGACGGGTATAAAAATCTTCCGCCACCACGCGCTCGGCAACATCGTCCCAGCGCTCATTGTCCAGCATTAGTCCGCCCAACACCGATTGTTCCGCTTCAATCGAGTGCGGCGGTACTTTCAGCCCGTCTACCTGAAAATCGCGGACGCGAGGTTCGGTTTGCGGTTTGTTGAAGGGTTTATTTGCTGCCATAGTGAATGGTATTACCGAGATAAAGAGTGGGTCGAAAGATTACCACATAATCGTTCTGGAGGAAGCATGGCAACCCGTATTGAATTTAGCAAACATGGCGGCCCGGAAGTGCTGAACGCCGTCGAATTCACCCCATCGGCCCCTGGCGAAAACGAAGTGCAGGTGGAAAACAAAGCTATCGGTATCAACTATATCGACACCTACATTCGCAGCGGACTGTATCCACCGCCGTCGATGCCCAGCGGTTTAGGCACCGAAGCGGCGGGCGTGGTGAGCCAGGTGGGCAGCAACGTGAAGCACATCAAAGCGGGCGATCGCGTGGTCTACGCGCAGTCCGGGCTCGGTGCCTACAGTTCGGTGCATAATGTCCCGGCGGATAAGGTCGCCCTGCTTCCGGCGGCTATCTCCTATGAGCAGGCTGCCGCCTCGTTCCTCAAAGGGCTAACCGTTTTCTATTTGCTGCGCAAAACCTACGAAATCAAGCCCGGCGAAGCGTTCCTGTTCCATGCGGCCGCAGGCGGCGTAGGGCTGATTGCCTGCCAGTGGGCAAAAGCGCTGGGCGCGAAGCTTATCGGTACCGTCGGTAGCCAGGAGAAGGCAGAGCGCGCACTTAAGGCCGGCGCCTGGCAGGTGATTAACTATCGCGATGAGAATATCGCCGAGCGCGTCAAAGAGATGACCGGCGGCAAAAAGCTGTCGGTGGTGTACGACTCCGTGGGGAAAGACACCTGGGAAGCGTCGCTGGACTGCTTAAAGCGCCGTGGGCTGATGGTCAGCTTCGGGAACTCTTCCGGCCCGGTGACCGGGGTTAACCTCGGCATTCTCAATCAAAAAGGCTCACTGTTCGCCACCCGCCCTTCCCTTAACGGCTACGTCACCAACTACGATGAGCTGAAGGAGGCTAGCCACGAACTGTTCTCGCTGATTGCGAGCGGGATTATCAAAGTGGACGTGGCGGAGAGCCAGAAATACCCGCTGAAGGATGCACGACGCGCGCATGAGATTCTGGAAAGCCGGGCAACGCAGGGCTCGAGCCTGCTGATTCCGTAACGTTCCTACCGCACAAAAGACTAGGGCTTCCCGTAGGAAGCCCTTTCTTTTTTTAGTTCGGCTGTATGTAGGGTACAGCTCGATGAATTCTTTAACGGCAGCAATAGTGACAGATTTATTACGCAAATCCTATGGGGTTTTATGCAAAATGATTGAGGTTGTGACGAGTACCTCAATACCTCCGATAATTGCCGCGATATGGCCGTTCTTTCGGTGAATTAATCGCCCGAATAACCCACACCACCACAACCGCCAGGATAAGCCATGGCAGTAACTTAATCATAATAGCAAACAGCCCGCCAACGAACATTAATACGGTGGCCACCACCAGCGCAGCAATAATGCCGAGTAGCGAAATCCCGGTGACCAGCAGCATCACAAAAAATCCAATCACAAATAACAGTTCCAGCATGGTGGTTCTCCCAGAAATCATACGTCGCTGTCTGAACTATTACAAAAACCGTGCCAAAAATAACTTATTGATTATCAATAAAAAAGCCCCGCAACGCTGTGCAGGGCTTGGTGAATTTGACCAGAATTTAGCGAAATAATTAACGCTTATCGGCCACCAGCTTTAACGCGTGTTCCAGTACGTTGATATCGGCGCCCGCTTTGTGAGCGTTCTCGCTCAGGTAGCGACGCCATTGGCGCGCGCCCGGGATACCCTGGAACAGGCCCAGCATATGACGGGTGACGTGGCCCAGATAGGTGCCGTTGCTCAGTTCGCGCTCGATGTACGGATACATGGCGCGCACCACGGCGACAGGGTCGGCGTCTACATCGGTGGCACCAAAGATTTCACGGTCAACGGAGGCCAGAATCCCTGGATTCTGATAGGCTTCGCGGCCCACCATCACGCCGTCCATATGCTCCAGATGCGCTTTGGCTTCTTCCAGCGACTTAATACCGCCGTTGATAGACATCGTCAGGTGCGGGAAATCACGTTTGAGCTGGTAGACGCGCGGATAGTCCAGCGGCGGAATTTCGCGGTTCTCTTTCGGGCTTAAGCCGGAGAGCCAGGCTTTGCGGGCGTGAATAATAAACATCTCACACTCGCCGCGACCGGAAACCGTGTCGATAAAATCGCAGAGAAATTCGTAGCTGTCCTGGTCGTCAATACCAATACGAGTTTTCACCGTCACTGGAATAGACACCACGTCGCGCATCGCCTTCACACAATCTGCCACCAGCTGCGCGTTGCCCATCAGACAAGCGCCAAACATGCCGTTTTGTACGCGGTCGGACGGGCAGCCAACGTTGAGGTTAATTTCATCGTAGCCACGCTCTTGCGCCAACTTCGCGCAGTGTGCCAACGCCACCGGGTCGCTGCCTCCCAGCTGTAATGCGACCGGATGCTCTTCTTCGCTATAGGCCAGATAGTCGCCCTTGCCGTGAATAATCGCCCCGGTGGTCACCATTTCGGTATACAGCAGTGTGTGCTGCGACAGCAGGCGCAGGAAGTAGCGGCAGTGTCTGTCGGTCCAGTCGAGCATGGGCGCGATGGAGAAACGGTGAGCGGGGAAATGGCGTTGTGATTCTGAAGACATGGCGAGATTTTGAGCACCTGGTGAATTGGGGGCGCTACTATAGCACAGGCCGCAATCGGATACGATTCGCCTTGATGTGATATCATAAAATGATATCATCAAGTGGACTTTGGCGGATGCAATACACAACGGAATGGAAGCATAAATGAAGTCATTAAACGCCAGACACCAGAAAACACTGCGGCTGATATTTTCATTACCCACTCCAGCCACTCTGGAATGGCGAAAAATTGAGTCTCTGCTTGTAGCGCTAGGTGCAAAAGTATCGGAAGGAAACGGCTCCCGGGTACGGTTCGAAATCAATCATATTGTGGCTTCTTTCCACCGTCCCCACCCTGATAAAGAGGCAAAGGTTTACCAGGTTCGTGATGCAATGGCATTTCTTATCGCAGTAGGAGTAACTCCATGATGAATACCATGACGTACAAAGGCTATGCCGCAAAGATTGATTACAGCGACGAAGATTTATGCTTTATCGGGCGAGTGGCAGGCATCAGGGACGTGATTGGCTTTCACGCCGATAACGTTACGGATCTTCGTACAGCGTTCGAAGAAGCCGTTGACGATTATATTGTCTACTGTACCGAGCAAGGGCGAGAACCACTGCGGCCAGCAAGCGGCAAAATTAGCCTGCGTATTTCTCCTGAAGTTCACTCTGCCATCAACGTTGCGGCGGAGGTTTCGGGGAAAAGCGTCAATCAGTGGATTAACGATACGCTTTCCAGAGCCGCTCACGGCTAGCAAGAGTGGAGAGATCCCGGCGGCGCTTCGCTTGGCCGGGCTACAGGGTCGTATGGCCTGTAGCCCGGACGAGGTGCGCAGCACCGACTCCGGGAAGGGAGCTAAGTTAGAACGTGACGCTCAGCTGCGCCCCTGCCCCCCAGGTTTGGTTTTCGCCGTACAGCCCCATCAGATCGACATGGACACGGTTGAACGGCGCAAAGCCAACCCCGCCTGTGAAGACGTTGCTGTCGTTATTTTTCACATCTGCACGATAGCCCGCGCGCACCGCCAGCCAGTCGAGCGGCCGCACTTCGGCACCCACGCCAACGTACTGCGAGGTGTCTTCGCTTTTAAAGCCTTTGGTTTCAGTGAGATCGCCATCGGCGCTGAGGGTCAACATATCCGTGTGCCAGGCGACCCCAGCGGTGACCAATGGGCGAATCTGGTAGGTATCGCGCACGCCATCGACCTCTTTGGTGTCGATGTCGCGAGAGAATAGGTTTTGTCCGCTCAGACCCACCGTCCAGTTATCGCCAAAATCAGCGGCCAGACCGGCGTCAACGTTAAAGCCGGTGTCGTCGTTGCGGTAACGGCTGCTGTTGATGTCGTCGCTGCTGAAGTTGTAGATGGAGGTGGTGTAGTTATAGAGCCAGGTTTGCTGCAGCTTTGGCGTAATGCCCAGCGACACCGGCACGCCGCCGATGTCAAACTGGCGGGCAATCGCCACGCCGTAGTCGGAGACGATCGCCGCACGGCCATATCCTTTCGACTTGAGATCCTGGGGGTTCGCAGTGGCCGCATTAAGAGGATTCGACTGAATACTGCGCAGAAGATCAATATCCCCTTGATCGATATACGAACTAACCCGCGCCCTTGCATTCGCTTTCGCCACAAAAGCCACGTTCAGCGTATCATTGGGGACGCTGACTGCCAGCCCAGCACCGGCTTTCCCGTTCGCGGTTTTTCCTTTCAGCGAGGAGAGTTGATTCGCCAGATCGCCCGCCGCCGCTGAAATCTGGCTAAGATTAATCGTGCTTAGCACCTGCCGGTAGTTGTCTATTTCGTCGCTGATATCATCAATTTTACTGCGCAGATCGTCCTTATCAGAAATCTGCGCACCGATAGTGGGCACGATAAGCGTAATATCATCGTCCGGTTTGGCCTTTGCCAGCAGTGCCGGGTTAATGAGTACGCCGCTACCGTAGTTTGCAGAGGCAACCCCCGTGCCGCCCATCGCGTCGTTGCGCGCCTCTGTCCAGCTATTTGCCGCCCCTGCCTGTCCCGCCACGAAAAAGGAGACAGCGACCCCCATTAGTGAAAATTTGTCTTTTTTATTCACAGTTTGCTCGTCTTATTGTCGATAATGAAACAACCCTCCATCCGTTATCGCCTGGATGGAGACGAACTGTTGCTGTGAATAGCGGGAAAAAAAGTAGTGTGTTCCCCTAACTGAAATTTTTATGGTTATCGTTATTTTTAATAAGCACCCTAATCTTTATAGAAGAAGATGCTAATTTCGCCCAGGTTTTCCATCGTGAGGGCCAAAAAACTGCGGCGGGTGATCGACCCAGCGATCCTCACGCGTCACGGCATACGAGGCGTTTAGCGGATAATAGATGCGGTTGTGTTTTTTGTTCGCCTCACCCACCACCAGCAGCCGAACCTCTTCGGAAGTGTTGTTGATAAAGGTATGACACACACCGGTTCCGGCAGGGAAACCGACGCTATCCCCCGGCTGAAGCTTCCACAGATAGCCGTTGATCCACGCCTGCGGGTAGCCCTCCAGCACGTAGATAAACTCCTCTTCGTCACTCTCCGCATGTGGGTAAGAAGTGCGACGGCCTGGCGGCAGCCGTTCGTGGTGAATTCCGAGATGCCGCAGCCCCAGCGCGCGGGCCAGCGGCGCGCCGATGGCAAAAAGCTCGTTGCTATCGGGGTAAGTCGAGTCATCCGGTCCTTCAACATCATGCCAATGGCGAATGCAATCGGGTCTTTTCATCATTTTTCATCCTGAGTGTGAAGTACACCTGCTATAACACACCTATAGCACACCTGTGGAAACTCGGTGTTTCCGGCATAACATGGTAAAGTATGAGTTTGTTTCACCCGTAACCCGAGGACGCCAATGGATAAGACCACTACGCAAGAACTGTTAGCGCAGGCTGAAAAGCTGTGCGCGCAACGCGGCGTGCGCCTGACTCCGCAACGTCTGGAAGTATTGCGCCTGATGAGCCTGCAAGAAGGGGCGATTAGCGCCTACGATTTGCTCGACCTGCTGCGCGTCAAAGAGCCGCAGGCTAAGCCGCCAACCGTCTATCGCGCGCTGGAGTTTTTGCTGGAACAAGGCTTCGTGCATAAGGTGGAATCGGCTAACAGCTACGTGCTCTGTCACCTGTTCGATCAACCAACGCACACCTCCGCGATGTTTATCTGCGATCGCTGCGGCGTGGTGAAAGAAGAATGTGCGGAAGGGGTAGAAGACATTATGCACGCGCTGGCGGCCAAAATGGGCTTCGCTCTGCGTCATAACGTGATTGAAGCGCACGGCCTGTGCTCGGCCTGCGTAGAAGTGGAAGCGTGCAGCGCTCACGAACACTGCCATCACGACCATACCATTCAGATTAAAAAGAAATCCCGCTAGCGGGCACTAACAGAGGGAGCGTACTTCCTTGTACGCACGGGCAGGAGGACGTTATTACCAGTGGTGGTTGTGGCGTTTATCCCAGCTATCCACCTCTTTTTCGGCCTGATCTTTCGCGTAGCCGTAGCGTTCCTGAATTTTACCGACCAGCTGATCGCGTTTACCTTCGATCACCGTCATATCATCATCGGTCAGCTTGCCCCATTGCTCTTTCACTTTACCTTTAACCTGTTTCCAGTTACCGCCGACTTCGTCTTTATTCATCATTGAATCCTCGTTCGTCAGTGAGTGAATAGCGAAAAGCATGTTTCAGGAAAGACATCTTTTTCGCTAAGCTTGAGGTTAATTGTAGTCAGTCATTCTGGTGCCGTTTCATTATTCGGAATCTTTAACCATACCGTCAGGCAAACCAGCTGTTGTTTTTCCAGTGACGACGCCAGATAACGGCCAGCGCCAGCCCGCGCAGCGCAAGGAATACGGCAAGCGCCAGCCACAGCCCATGATTGCCAAGCAGCGGTAGCGCCAGCATGGTAAGCGCAAACCCGGCAGCGGCCACCGCCATGCTGTTACGCATCTCCGCACCGCGGGTGGCACCGATAAACATGCCGTCGAGCAGATAACACCACACGCCGATAACCGGCAGCACCGCTTGCCACAGCACGTAGCGGTCGGCAAGCTGCCGCAGTTCAGGCAGCGACGTCAGCAGCGCCACAATATGCTCGCCCAGAAGGGCGTAAATCAGGGCAAACGCCAGCGCCACCACGCCCGCCTGACGGCATGCAGCACGCCAGACTTCCAACAGTTTGCTGCCGTCACGCGCGCCATAGGCCTGCCCGGAATGCGCTTCTACCGCGTAGGCAAAACCGTCCAGCGCGTAGGCCGTGAAGGTCAGCATGGTCATCAGCACCGCGTTCACCGCCACGACTTCGCTGCCCAGCCGCGCGCCGAAGACGGTCACTGCGCCAAAGCAGAGCTGGAGCAGCAGCGAGCGCAGCATGATGTCGCGGTTGAGCGCCAGCAGGCGGCGAAAATCGCCCTGCCAGGCTGTTTTCAGCATCGCCCACGGGATCCCGCGCATCACCAGCACCTTACGCGCCATTCCTAGCCCGACCAGCAGCGTGGCGTATTCAGCAATCGCCGTTGCCAGCGCAGCGCCCTGCACGTTCATGTGCAACCCCATCACCAGCCACAGGTCGAGCACGATATTCAGCACGTTGCCGACGACCAGCAGTACGACCGGAGCCCGCGCGTACTGCACGCCCAGCAGCCAGCCAAGCAACACCAGGTTCGCCAATGCGGCAGGTGCGCTAAGCCAACGGATAGCGAGGAAGCGCCGGGCCTGCTCCAGCACCTCGCCGCTGCCGCCAACGATGGAGAGCGCCAGATTTATCAGCGGCGTTTTGAAAAGAATAATCAGTAGCCCGGCACCGAGTGCCAGCATCAGCGGTTGCACCAGTGCACGGGCCAGCGCCTGCGGATTTTTCGCGCCGAACGCCTGTGCCGTGAGCCCGGTAGTACTCATCCGCAGGAACAGCAGCAGCATAAACAGGAAGCTGGTTGCCGTTGCGCCAATGGCGACGCCGCCGAGATAAACAGGACTATCGAGGTGGCCGATAACGGCGGTATCGACCAGGCCCAGCAGAGGCACGGTGATGTTGGAGAAGATCATCGGTAGCGCAAGGCGCCACAGCGCCTTATCGGCGTGAGTAAGTAGCGGCATGAGTATCGACCAAAACGAAAAAAGGCTGCGATAGCGGAAGTATCGCAGCCATGTGAATCAGGGGAGAGTTACAGCCATTCGCCGTTGCGGATAACGCCAACGGCCAGCCCTTCGATGGAAAAATTCTGCTGACGCAGGTCGACCACGATAGGCTTAAATTCGCTGTTTTCTGGTAGCAGTTCGACGACGTTACCTTGTTTTTTCAGGCGTTTTACCGTCACTTCTTCATCGATGCGCGCCACGACAACCTGGCCGTTACGCACGTCCTGGGTTTTATGTACGGCAAGCAGGTCGCCATCCATAATACCGATGTCTTTCATCGACATACCGCTGACACGCAGCAGGAAATCCGCGCTTGGCTTAAACAAAGAAGGGTCAACCTGATAGTGACCTTCGATGTGCTGCTGCGCCAGCAGCGGTTCACCCGCCGCGACGCGGCCCACCAGCGGCAGGCCCTCTTCTTCTTCCACCAGCAGGCGGATACCGCGAGAAGCGCCTGAGACAATCTCAAGCACGCCTTTACGCGCCAGCGCTTTCAGGTGCTCTTCAGCTGCGTTTGGGGAACGGAACCCCAAGCGTTGAGCAATTTCCGCACGCGTTGGCGGCATGCCCGTTTGGCTGATGTGATCCCGGATGAGATCAAACACCTCTTGCTGCCTGGTCGTTAACGCTTTCATTCCGCCCCCTGGGTGTATATACAGTTATGCTGTGAGTATATACAGCTACTGGCTATTTTGGAACCGTAAAACTCACGAAATCAGGCAGTTTTCGCAGGTTTAGTGAAAATGAGCCCACAGTAAGATGGCCCAGGTGATCACCGCCACGAAAATGGACAGCAGCACCGCCGCCGAACCCATGTCTTTTGCTCGGCCAGACAGCTCGTGATACTCGGAACCGATGCGGTCAACCACCGCTTCCAGTGCACTATTGAGAATTTCCACTATCATCACCAAAAGGACCGATCCGATAAGCAGGACACGGGTGATGGCATCGACATCCAGCCAGCAAGCGATAATAATCGCGATAACAGAGGCTACCCCTTCCTGGCGGAATGCCGCTTCATTGATCCACGCCGCGCGGAATCCTTTCCAGGAATAGCCCGCAGCTTTGATGATTCGGGTAATCCCAGTGGTATTATTGGCCATCTCAAGAACCTTTTTCGTTTTTACGTCAATGACAATGCGTGTTATGAGGCGGTAGAACAGAAATTTCACCGACTTTCTGATATTCTTGCCGCGCATTTGCATGATTAACCAGAGGCTTTACATCGTTTATGTCCGGCTGGCCACGAATTTACTACAAATTACTGAATTTACCATTAAGTGTTCTGGTAAAGAGCAAGTCTATTCCGGCACAACCTGCCCAGGAATTGGGGCTTGATACGTCGCGCCCTATTATGTACGTCCTGCCTTATAACTCTAAGGCTGACTTGCTGACGCTGCGCGCTCAGTGCCTGGCGCACGATTTACCCGACCCGCTTGAACCCTTGGAAATCGACGGTACGCTACTGCCGCGCTACGTCTTTATCCACGGCGGCCCGCGCGTGTTCACCTACTACACGCCGAAAGAAGAGTCGATCAAACTGTTCCACGACTACCTCGATCTGCACCGCAGCAATCCAGAACTGGATGTGCAAATGGTGCCAGTGTCGGTGATGTTTGGTCGTTCGCCGGGTCGCGAGAAAGGCGAAGTGAACCCACCGCTGCGTATGCTGAACGGCTTCCAGAAGTTCTTCGCCGTCTCCTGGCTCGGTCGCGACAGCTTTGTGCGTTTCTCGCCGTCCGTCTCCCTGCGCCGCATGGCTGACGAACACGGTACCGATAAAACGATCGCGCAGAAACTGGCTCGCGTCGCGCGTATGCACTTTGCTCGTCAGCGTCTGGCGGCGGTCGGCCCACGTCTACCTGCTCGTCATGACCTGTTCAAGAAGCTGCTGGCGTCAAAAGCTATCGCTAAAGCGGTAGAAGACGAAGCGCGCAGCAAGAAAATTTCCCACGAGAAAGCCCAGCAGAACGCTATTGCGCTGATGGAAGAGATCGCGGCGAACTTCTCCTACGAGATGATTCGTCTGACCGACCGCATCCTCAGCTTTACCTGGAACCGTCTGTACCAGGGCATTAACGTGAACAACGCCGAGCGCGTACGCCAGCTGGCGCACGACGGGCATGAAATCGTCTATGTGCCGTGTCACCGCAGCCACATGGACTACCTGCTGCTCTCTTACGTGCTCTATCATCAGGGGCTGGTGCCGCCGCATATCGCTGCCGGTATCAACCTGAACTTCTGGCCAGCGGGCCCGATTTTCCGTCGCCTGGGCGCGTTCTTTATTCGCCGTACCTTTAAGGGCAATAAGCTCTACTCCACCGTGTTCCGCGAATACCTCGGCGAGCTGTTCAGCCGCGGTTACTCCGTTGAGTACTTTGTGGAAGGCGGGCGCTCCCGTACCGGTCGTCTGCTGGACCCGAAAACCGGCACCCTGTCGATGACCATTCAGGCGATGCTGCGCGGCGGCTCCCGTCCTATCACGTTAGTGCCGATTTACATTGGCTACGAGCACGTGATGGAAGTGGGGACCTACGCCAAAGAGCTGCGCGGCGCGACCAAAGAGAAAGAGAGCCTGCCGCAGATGCTGCGCGGCTTGAGCAAGCTACGTAATCTGGGCCAGGGCTACGTCAACTTCGGCGAACCGATGCCGCTGATGACCTACCTGAACCACCATGTGCCGGAGTGGCGCGAGTCTATCGACCCGATCGAAGCCGTGCGCCCCGCCTGGCTGACGCCGACCGTTAACAAAATGGCGGCCGAACTGATGGTGCGTATCAACAACGCAGGCGCAGCGAATGCCATGAACCTGTGCTGTACCGCGCTGCTGGCTTCGCGTCAGCGTTCGCTGACCCGCGAGCAACTGACTCAGCAACTGGATTGCTATCTGGCGCTGCTGCGTAACGCACCGTATGCGCCGGATGCAACGGCACCGACCGCCTCTGCCAGCGAGCTTATCGATCACGCGCTGCAGATGAATAAGTTCGAAGTCGAGAAGGACACCATCGGCGACATCATCATTCTGCCACGCGAGCAGGCGGTGTTGATGACCTACTACCGCAATAACATCGCGCATATGCTGATCATGCCTTCCCTGCTGGCGTCGATTATGACTCAGCATCGCGAGATTTCCCGCGAGCAGGTGCTGAGCATTATCGATACGCTGTATCCGATGCTAAAAGCCGAGCTGTTCTTGCGCTGGGATCGCGCGGAGCTGCCTGCGGTTATCGATACGCTGATTGCAGAGATGGTTCGTCAGGAGATGATTTGCGAGCAGGACGGCAAGCTGCGTATCAACGCTTCTCACTCCCGCACCCTGCAGCTGCTGGCTGCCGGTGCGCGCGAGACGCTGCAGCGTTATGCGATCACTTTCTGGCTGCTGAGCGGCAACCCGTCGATGAACCGCAGTACGCTGGAGAAAGAGAGCCGCACGTTGGCTCAGCGCCTCTCGGTGCTGCACGGTATCAACTCGCCGGAGTTCTTCGATAAAGCAGTGTTCTCTTCACTGGTGTTAACCCTGCGCGATGAAGGCTATATCAGCGACAGCGGCGACGCCGAGCCGGAAGAGACGATGAAGGTGTACCAGATGATGGCAAGCCTGATTACCTCGGACGTGCGCTTGACGATTGAGAGCGTGACGCAAGAAGAGGCGGCGCAGTAAAAACAAAAATCCCCGGCAAAGACCGGGGATTTTTTTATCCGTTAATGTTGTAGGCCGGATAAGGCGTTTACGCCGCCATCCGGCAATGCCCATCTCAACGTTGCCAGTAGCTCATCGCCAACCCAATAAACAGCACCAGCCCCACGTAGTTATTATTCAAAAACGCCTGGAAGCACGGCCCGCGTTCGCGGTGACGAATCAGCTTTTGCTGGTAAACAAACAGCGCACCGGCAATCAGGATTGACCAGTAAAACTCCCAGTGCAAACCATTCAACCAGCCAATAAGCGCCATCAGCCCCAGCACGCACGCTTGCAGGATGCCGATAATCAGGCGGTCGTTATCACCGAACAGAATCGCCGTCGATTTAATACCGATTTTCACATCGTCGTCGCGGTCAACCATCGCGTACTGCGTGTCGTAGGCCACCGCCCACAGAATATTGGCCAGCAGCATCAGCCAGCAGCTCAGCGGCAGCGTTTCGCTGACGGCGGCAAAAGCCATAGGGATTGACCAGCCGAACGCCGCACCGAGCACCACCTGCGGCAGATGGGTGTAGCGCTTCATGAACGGATAAATCCAGGCCAGCGCCAGCGCGGCAATCGACAGCAGGATGGTCATGGTGTTGAGGGTCAGCACCAGCACGAAGGAGAGCAGCACCAGCACGATAAACAGCGTCCGCGCTTCTTTCTCCGTCACCGCACCGCTTGGCAACGGCCGGTTGGCGGTGCGCTTTACGTGGCCGTCAAATTTACGATCCGCGTAATCATTGACCACACAGCCTGCGGCGCGCATCAGCCAGACGCCCGCGACAAACACTGCCAGGATCCACAGCGGCGGGACGCCAGGGGAAGCGACCCACAGCGCCCACAGCGTCGGCCACAGCAGCAATAGCGCGCCAATCGGTTTGTCCGTTCGCATGAGTCGATGGTAAGCGAGCAGCTTATTCGACCTAAGACTCCACTCCATTTTTATTCTTCCTCTTAGTACAGCGGCGATGCGGGCAAAAAAAGCTCCGTCAGCAGCAGCGGTTTGCCGCTCAGACGCAGGCGGGAACGTCGCCCCCACAGCGCATCATGACACCCTATTTCGATAAAATCCCGGGTCAACGTCGATGACGTAAACAGATAGCGCCCGAGCGGCGTTTTCCCAAGCCTCTGTAGCGCCAGTTCCGGGCCGCTCAGCGTCGACTCCGGCACCACGGTACGCCCGGCAAGCCAGGGTTCGTCGCCCACGCACAATAATATTTCTCGCAGCCAATAGCGAGGTTCATCCGGCAGCAAATGCTGCTCGCCGTCCAGCGCATCACGGGTGACAAAGGCTTCGTTCAGCAACGTGACGCTCACGGGTTTCCCGAACTGCTCAAACCGTTTGGTCATGGAATCTTCCAGCATCAGCCAGTCGCGCTGTGCCGATTCAAGCGGGGGGATGACGTCAAAATAGCGCAGCGCGCGAAGTTGCGTCAGTGCAGAGTGCGACATGCCTGTCTCTCCAATACATAACTTCTGGCTATTGTATCGCAGAACACAGCGGGAGGGGGTGCAGGAATGGTCAAATACGATCATTAGCGCAACAGCAGTGCAACAGTTTGTTATTGCGCTAGAGGATATAGAAAAATGGCGTGCCCGGATGGGCACACCAAAAGGCTTCGCCTAAACATCAGCGCTGCGGGGTAAAGCTTACCCCTTGCCTTTTACAGCGCCGATAAAGGTGGAACGAGCAGATTTCGAGCCCAGGCGCTCGGCTTCATTCATCAGCTTCAGGGCTTTGTCGATATCCCCTTTCGCTACCGCCTGTTTAATACCGTTGTTGAAATAGGTTTCGGTGTCATCCAGCATTGGTTCTGCTTTGGCAGCCGGAGCCGCGACTGGGGCGACCACAGGAGCAGCCGCTGGCGCACTATAGGCTGGCGCGGCGGTGTTACCCACGGTGACCGGAGCTGGGCCAGAAGAGCCAAACAGCGGGCCGACCAGCACGCTGGAGCTGCTGTTGGTTTTGACTTTCAGCTTCACGAGGCCGTCGGTGGTGTGTTTCGCCACCGGGTCAGGAATATCCGGTACCGCGTTGCCGGTGCCTTTGGCATAGGCTTTCGCTGGGTCCAGCAGCGTGGTGGTCTGCTGAAGATCTTTTTCAGTGGTAAAGACCAGGACGTACAGCTTCTGCTGGCCTAAGGCTGGGGTCAGGCGCATGACGCCTTCCAGACGGTCGGCGCTCATTACGCCCGGAGCCTGATAGGTAAAGTAGCTGCTTGGGAAGTAAGCAGATGGCGTCATGTTCTGATCGAGAATCAGCACGTTCGGCGCAAAGACGTTGGTTTGTTTGTTCACTTCGCTGGTCAGCGTCAGCGTGAGTTCGCCAATATTGGCCGGCACGCTGTAGGCCACGACGTTACCGGTGATACCCGGTACATTCAGGCTCTGACCACCGGTAGAAATTTGGGTGGACTGCACTTTAGATTGATCGACCGGCGTCCAGGTCAGTTGCTGGAGGGCCGAGGTTGGGATAGTGGGTGCGGCGCTGGTGTTTTGCGGCACATAGTTGACGTCCGCAAGGCTGATGCCCGGAACGCTCGCCAGCAATCCAGCGGATAAGCACAGAGCAACGAGACTTTTTTTCATTTTCATTATGATGACCTCAGAAATCGTCAGTCTAGCGGTAGCCAGGCAATAGCGCGCTAAACCTTACGGAACAGAGGGGCTTTCGCCCCTCGTCAGTTTATTGCTTCAGGTTAGTGCTGAATTACCACCAGATTTCCATCTGAGCACCGAAGGACCACTCATCGCTGTCACCACGGCTGTAGGTTTTCGCGCTGGTATCTTTGTACGCGATACCGTTGTCGTAACCCCATTTTTCATCCCACTTCGCATAGGTTGCGAATACGCGGATTGCCGGACGGGACCAGATGCTGTCGCCCGCCTGCCACTGTTGCGCCAGGGTAATTTTGTACTGGTTGTTGGTGTCACCAGTTTTCTGGGACTTGACGTTGTCGTAACCGACTTCCATCAGGGTGCTCATGATTGGCGTCCATTTGTACATAGGACGGACACCGACGGTCCACCACTTGGTGCCGTTGCCATCATCACGGTCGATGTTCTGGTACATACCGACGTACATCAGGTCAACGTTCTCACCCAGGGAGATTGCACCGTGGTCAAGCACGCGCCACAGGTCACCGTTGTTGTTTATTCTGTTATCTACAACACCAATTTCGGTATCTTTATCGTAATCGTTACCAGTGAAGGAACCCTGAGACAGGCCTTTACCTTGAGTAGTCATCGCATCAGTTGCGTACTGAACGACGAACTTGTTGTAACCCTTCAGCATGCTCTGGGTATGTTCAGCGGTGAACATCCAGCCATCTTTAGAAGCGTCATCTGCGAAGCTATAGCCGTCAGTTTTATTCGCACGACCGTAGTCAACACCCAGCTCCAGAACGCCGTCCGGGTTGGTTTCCAGACCGGCTAAACGGACGTCGAATACGTCGTTCGCAGTGTCTTTGTATTTGCTATAGGTATCGTTGCTGGTGAAGATATAAGAACCACCCGCTTCCTGAGAACGTGTTGCTGCCAGAGACAGTTTACCGAAGCCCAGGTCGATGTTTTCAATACCGGCACCAGGACCAGAAATATCCCAGTAGTAGAAGTCGATCATGTGAACGTCATGACGCTGGTAGAAGCGCTTACCGGCCCAGATGGTAGAACCTGGCAGCCATTCAATCAGGTTTTTACCCTGGACGTTCGCTTCGCGGAACGCTGGGTCAGTGGCTTCCCAGTCGTTCTGCTGTGCTACGGAGTAAGCCACGTTGGTGTCGAAGTAGAAGCTCTTATCGCCCTCTTTCCACACTTCCTGACCTAATTTAATTTCGGCGTAGGTTTCACATTCGTTACCGAGACGGTATTTACTTTGTGCACCGGTTGCCTGGAAGCACTGTTGTTCGCCGCCGCTACCCGTCCAGCCAATACCGGAACGCGCGTAACCATGGAAATCTACGGCCATTGCCTGAGCAGACATAATGCCTGCTGCGACGGCAACCGCCACGGGGAGTTTGCGCAGAGTAATCATCATTCTATCTCCTGAGATCATTGCTTTTCTTGAACATTCCACCCTTCTTGCCTTATCGCTGGCGACGTAAGAGCTTCATGCTTGTTTTGTTTTATGGGACTTCGTTAAACGCCTGGCTCTTTGTGCTGCCGACGACATGCGGTGCCATCCTCACGGAACAGATGGCAGCGCTCTGGCGGCAAGCCGATAGCGAATGTGGCTCCCTCTTCGACCAACACCACGTCGTTCTGGCGGTAAACCAGGTTCTGACGGATGGCAGGGATCTGGATATGAATTTGCGTTTCGTGACCAAGCTGCTCGACAACATTGACTACCCCTTCCAACGTCACATCGGCGATGTGGCTTGGCAGCAGGTGTTCCGGGCGAATGCCCAGCGACATGTTGGCGCCAACCTGAACGTTGTTACTCTCGACCGGGAGCCAGATCTGCTGACGGTTCGGCAGCTCGACCTGCACCTGGTCGATGGCGGTGGCGGTGACTTTGACCGGCAGGAAGTTCATCTTCGGCGAACCGATGAAGCCCGCAACGAAGCGGTCTGCCGGATAGTGATACAGTTCCAGAGGCTTCCCGACCTGCGCGATGCGACCGGCATCCAGCACCACGATTTTGTCGGCCAGCGTCATCGCTTCGACCTGATCGTGGGTGACGTAAATCATCGTGCGGCCCAGACGTTTATGCAGACGGGAGATTTCAATACGCATTTGAACGCGCAGCGCGGCGTCCAGGTTAGAAAGGGGTTCATCCAGCAGGAACACGCGTGGCTCGGCCACCAGCGTACGGCCAATCGCCACACGCTGACGCTGACCACCGGACAACGCTTTTGGTTTACGTTCCAGAAGATGGGCTAACTGCAGAACTTCGGCGACCTGGTTAACGCGCTGATTGATGAGTTCTTTTTTTGCACCCGCCAGCTTCAGGCCAAAAGACATGTTCTCGGCAACGGACAAATGGGGATACAGCGCGTAGGACTGGAACACCATGCCCACGCCACGTTCCGCGGGCGGGATATCGTTCATGCGGGTTTCACCGATGAACAAATCACCGCTGGTGATGGTTTCGAGACCCGCGATCATACGCAGCAACGTCGATTTGCCGCAGCCCGATGGCCCGACAAACACCACGAACTCCCCTTCCTGGATATCGAGGTTGATATCTTTTGATACCACCACGTCGCCCCAGGCTTTCGTTACATTGCGTAGCTGTACGTTCGCCATGCCCTTCTCCCTCGTTACAACTTGTCACCGACAGAAACATTCAAGATGGGCTGACTATGCCGTACACATCAATTTGGTGAATCCTCCACCCCCCCGGTTTTTTATGGGGGAGGAGACGGGAGGATGAGAAGGCGCGCTCTGCCCCCGATGACATCTCATCAAAACGAAAATCGTGATGGGGCCGACAAAAAACGGCGCTTTTTTTTGTGCGCTAAGACGCATAACGGGGATTTATGTTACGGAGATCACACTACTGGCCCCTAGGGCGTAGAGCCCAGGAGGATGGAAAGGGGTTGCTAAAAAAGGAAACTCATCGACGTTAAACCACCTCTGTGTATCCACAAGTACATAACCTGGAAAGGACGGGATATATGAAAATCAAAACTGGCGCTCGCATCCTCGCGCTGTCCGCATTGACCACGATGATGTTTTCCGCCTCTGCTCTGGCAAAAATTGAAGAGGGAAAGCTGGTTATCTGGATCAACGGCGACAAAGGCTATAACGGTCTGGCCGAGGTAGGTAAGAAATTTGAGAAAGATACGGGGATTAAAGTCACCGTAGAACACCCAGATAAACTGGAAGAAAAATTCCCGCAGGTTGCAGCAACCGGCGACGGCCCGGACATCATCTTCTGGGCACATGACCGCTTTGGCGGCTACGCGCAGTCTGGCCTGCTGGCTGAAATCACCCCAGATAAAGCGTTCCAGGACAAGCTCTATCCGTTCACCTGGGATGCCGTACGCTACAACGGCAAGCTGATTGCTTACCCAATCGCGGTTGAAGCGCTGTCGCTGATTTACAACAAAGACCTCGTGCCAAATCCACCGAAGACCTGGGAAGAGATCCCTGCGCTGGATAAAACGCTGAAAGCGAAAGGTAAATCCGCGCTGATGTTCAACCTGCAAGAACCGTACTTCACCTGGCCGCTGATTGCTGCCGACGGCGGTTACGCGTTTAAGTTTGAAAACGGCAAGTATGACGTGAAAGACGTGGGCGTGGACAGCGCTGGCGCGAAAGCGGGCCTGACCTTCCTGGTTGACCTTATCAAGAACAAACACATGAACGCGGATACCGATTACTCCATCGCAGAAGCAGCCTTCAACAAGGGCGAAACGGCGATGACCATCAATGGTCCGTGGGCGTGGTCCAACATTGATAAGAGCAAAATCAACTACGGCGTGACGCTGCTGCCAACCTTCAAAGGCAAGCCGTCCAAACCGTTCGTTGGCGTGCTGAGCGCCGGTATCAACGCCGCGAGCCCGAACAAAGAACTGGCGAAAGAGTTCCTCGAAAACTACCTGCTGACCGACCAGGGTCTGGATGAAGTGAACAAGGACAAACCGCTGGGCGCCGTTGCGCTGAAATCCTTCCAGGATCAGTTAGCGAAAGACCCGCGCATTGCAGCCACCATGGATAACGCCCAGAAAGGCGAAATCATGCCGAACATCCCACAGATGTCTGCATTCTGGTATGCCGTTCGTACCGCTGTCATCAACGCCGCGAGCGGTCGTCAGACCGTCGATGCTGCGCTGAAGGACGCGCAGGGTCGTATCACCAAGTAATGTTTTTATCCCCTCTCCCTCAGGGAGAGGGTTAGGGTGAGGGTTGTGTTGCAACATCCGCCCTCACCCCGACCCTCTCCCCCAGGAGAGGGAGAAAAGCTCAAACGCTGTAGAGGAAGATCCCCATGGATGTCATTAAAAAGAAACATTGGTGGCAAAGCGACACGCTGAAGTGGTCAGTGATTGGTCTGCTGTGCCTGCTGGTGGGTTACCTTGTAGTTTTAATGTATGTGCAGGGGGAGTACCTGTTTGCCATCATGACGCTGATTTTAAGCTCAGCGGGCCTGTATATTTTCGCTAACCGTAAAACCTACGCCTGGCGCTATGTTTACCCTGGCGTCGCAGGGATGGGGCTCTTCGTCCTGTTCCCGCTGATTTGTACTATCGCCATCGCCTTTACCAACTACAGCAGCACCAACCAGCTCACCTTCGAGCGCGCGCAGCAGGTGCTGATGGACCGCTCTTACCAGGCGGGCAAAACCTATAACTTCAGCCTGTTCCCGGCGGGCGATGAGTGGCAGTTAGCCCTCACCGACGGCGAGACCGGCAAAAATTACCTTTCCGACAGCTTTAAGATTGGCGGCGAGCAGAAGCTGCAGTTGAAAGAAACGGAAGCGCTACCGACCATCGATCGCGCGCAGCTACGCGTGATCACCCAAAACCGCCAGGCGCTGAACCAACTGACCGCCGTGCTGCCGGATGAAAGCAAAGTCACCATGAGCTCGCTGCGCCAGTTCTCCGGCACTCAGCCGCTCTACACCCTGGCCGACGATGGGCTGCTGACCAACAACCAGAGTGGCGTGAAATACCGTCCTAACAACGACGTGGGCTTCTACCAGGTGGTCAACGCCGACGGTTCCTGGGGCGACGAGAAACTGAGCCCGGGCTACACCGTGAGCATTGGCTGGGACAACTTTACCCGCGTGTTCACCGATGAAGGTATCCAGAAACCGTTCTTCGCTATCTTCGTCTGGACGGTAGTCTTCTCGGTTCTGACCGTCATCCTTACCGTCGCCGTCGGTATGGTGCTGGCCTGCCTCGTACAGTGGGAATCGCTGAAGGGTAAAGCCATCTACCGCGTGCTGTTGATTCTGCCGTACGCCGTACCGTCGTTTATCTCGATTCTGATTTTCAAAGGGCTGTTCAACCAGAGCTTTGGTGAAATCAACATGATGCTGAGCGCGCTGTTCGGTATCAAACCGGCCTGGTTCAGCGACCCGACCACTGCCCGTTCGATGATTGTTATCGTCAACACCTGGCTTGGCTATCCGTACATGATGATCCTGTGCATGGGCCTGCTGAAAGCGATTCCGGACGACCTGTATGAAGCCTCGGCAATGGATGGCGCTGGCCCGTTCCAGAACTTCTTTAAGATTACGTTCCCGCTGCTGATTAAGCCGCTGACGCCGCTGATGATCGCCAGCTTCGCCTTTAACTTTAACAACTTCGTGCTGATTCAACTGTTGACCAACGGCGGTCCGGACCGTCTCGGCACCACCACTCCGGCGGGCTATACCGACCTGCTGGTGAGCTACACCTACCGTATCGCCTTTGAAGGCGGCGGCGGCCAGGACTTCGGTCTGGCGGCAGCGATTGCGACGCTTATCTTCCTGCTGGTCGGTGCGCTTGCGATAGTGAACCTGAAAGCCACGCGCATGAAGTTTGATTAAGGGAGACTCGAACATGGCTATGGTACAACCCAAATCTCAGAAACTGCGCCTCTTTACCACGCACCTTCTGCTGCTGGTTTTCATTGCGGCGATTATGTTCCCGCTGCTGATGGTTATCGCCATTTCACTGCGCGAAGGTAACTTCGCCACCGGCAGCCTGATCCCGGAAAATATCTCCTGGGAACACTGGAAGCTGGCGCTGGGCTTCAGCGTTGAACACGCCGATGGCCGCGTGACGCCGCCACCGTTCCCAGTACTGCTGTGGCTGTGGAACTCGGTGAAAATCGCCGGCATCACCGCCATTGGCATCGTCGCGCTCTCCACCACCTGCGCCTACGCTTTCGCCCGTATGCGCTTCCCGGGCAAAGCGACGCTGCTCAAAGGGATGCTGATTTTCCAGATGTTCCCGGCGGTGCTGTCGCTGGTTGCCCTGTACGCCTTGTTTGACCGTCTGGGTCAGTACGTTCCGTTTATCGGCCTGAACACCCACGGCGGCGTTATCTTCGCCTACCTCGGCGGTATCGCGCTGCACGTCTGGACGATTAAAGGCTACTTCGAAACGATTGATAGTTCTCTGGAAGAAGCGGCGGCGCTCGATGGTGCTACCCCATGGCAGGCGTTCCGTCTGGTTCTGCTGCCGCTGTCGGTACCGATTCTGGCGGTGGTGTTTATCCTGTCGTTTATCGCCGCGATTACCGAAGTTCCGGTTGCATCACTGCTGCTGCGTGATGTGAACAGCTACACCCTGGCCGTTGGTATGCAGCAATACCTCAACCCACAAAACTACCTGTGGGGCGACTTTGCCGCCGCGGCCGTACTTTCCGCCATCCCGATTACCGTGGTCTTCCTGCTGGCACAGCGCTGGCTGGTGAACGGCCTGACGGCCGGGGGTGTGAAGGGCTAATTTTCATCAGCAATGCCACTGCTATTATCCTCAACTTGAACGAACCCTAACTTGTGACTGTTTGGCGCTCCTATGGAGCGCCCTTTTTTTTGCCACAGATACACCGTTCCCCGGCGGCGCTTCGCTTGGCCGGGCGACAGGGAGCGGCGTTTGTAGGCCCGATAAGCGCAGCGCCATCGGGCAATTCAGCGCGCTGATTATTCCCGCTTCAGCCGCTTCGAGTTACACAGCCACAGGGTAATCACCAACAGCAGAATGGCGGCGGAGTAAATCAGCACATCCAGCGGTGATTTATGGTCGACGATAATCAGCCGCACAATCGCCGTAATGCCGATATAGACAAAGTAGCGTAGCGGGAAGTGAAAGCCCGACTGGAAATACTTCACAATCAAGGCGATAAACTCAAAATAGAGGAAATAGACCACCAGCCCTTCCACCAACTCATACTTGCTGGTGCTTTCAGGAGCGAACAGCACGTCCGCCAGGTGTAATGTCTCTTTACCGAGGAACACGACCAGGATCAGGCCAAGGCTGAGCAAGCCCAGGTTCAGCACGGTCTGCAGAATGGTGGAGATAAATTCCACGCGGGGACGAGATAGTGACGTCATGGTTAGCACCTCTTTCTCTGGGCCGAACTCTTTGTATAGCGCAGAAGTGTGATCCAGATCTACTTTTTTTACCCATTCTGAAGAGTCAGGCGCTGTCTATTTATTAATCTATTTCACAAAATGATGAATAAAGAGAAAAATCACACTCTATCGATAGCGTGATCCAGTTAACTAAATCCCATTTAATGTTCAAAAAAATCTTACCCTGAATTATAAAAATCAATGAGTTAACTTTATTTTCGCTTTACAAAAACATTTTATTAAAAAGAGAATGAATTTCCCTATAACCTGAAAAATAGCAGGGAATTAGAGTAAGTTTTTCCTCATAAAAAAAATTACATTAGCGCCATTCAAGCATTAGTTATTTTGGGAAGCGCTTAACATGAGCAACGAAAACACCTCACTGTTTATTCAGTGGCTGAAAAAAGAAGTCGCACCGGCATTAGGCTGTACGGAACCTGTCGCAATTGCCTTTACCGCCGCTTACGCCGCGAAATATCTTAATAATCCATGTGACAATATCAGTGGTTTTATTTCCGCCAACCTGTATAAAAACGCCATGGGCGTGACGATTCCTGGAACCACCGTTTCCGGTGTTAATCTGGCAGCCGCCATTGGCGCCTTCGGCGGTAATTCCGATAAAGGCCTGCAAACGCTGGAAGGTATTACCGAGCAGCATGTTGAATTAGCACAGGCATTAATTAACGCTAATAGCGTCAATATCGACGTGCAGGATACGCCGGATTTCATCCACCTCGACCTGACGCTCTGCGCCGCAGAACAAACCTGCCGCGTGGTGGTAAAAGGCACGCATACGAATGTGGTTGAGCTTTATCTCAACGGCGAAGCGCAGCCCCTGAAACAAACGCAAAACGCCTCAGCGAAAAACGGCGAACTGCCGACCTTTAGCCTGCAGGAAGCCTTCGACTTTATTACTCATGCTCCGGCAGAAGAGATTGCTTTTATTCTGGAAGCAGGCCGCCTGAACTCGGCGCTGTCGCAGGAAGGCAAAAATAAAAAATACGGTCTGAATATCAACGGCACATTCGCCGATGCGGTGAAAAAAGGGCTGATGAGCAACGACCTGATGAGCAAAGTGATCATCGATACCGTAGCGGCATCCGACGCCCGCATGGGCGGCGCACCGGTCATTGCGATGTCTAATTTTGGTTCCGGCAACCAGGGCATTGCCGCCACCATGCCGGTCGTCACCGTCGCCAAACACCTGAACGCCGATGAAGATACCCTGGCCCGCGCGCTGGCGCTGTCGCACCTGGCGGCTATCTCTATCCACTCACGCTATACCCGTTTGTCTGCCCTGTGCGCCGCCTCAACCGCCGCCATGGGCGCCGCCGCCGGGATGGCGTGGCTGTTTACCCGCAATCTCGACACCATCAATACCGCCATCATCAACATGGTGAGCGATATCACCGGCATGATCTGCGATGGTGCTTCAAATAGCTGCGCCATGAAGGTCTCCTCCGTGGTCTCCAGCGCCTTTAAATCCGTACTGATGGCCATGCAGGATAGCTGCGCCAGCGCCAACGATGGCATTGTTTGCGACGACGTCGAACAGACCATTAATAACCTGTGCCGTCTGGTCATTAAGCCGATGACGCATACCGATAGGGAAATCATCAGCATTATGGTCGCGAAGTAATTCGCGATTTTACGCCACTGTCTCTGTTCCCTGATAAGCCGAAGCTTAAATCGGCAGGTATTTATTTATGAGTAAGAAAGCAGTATTACGCGGCATGAGCGCCATTATGCCGCTATGCATTGGTGATTTTCCGTTTTCATTTATTGTTGGCGCGCTGAGCGTTAGCGCGGGCATGAGTATCTGGCAAAGTACCGCCTGGTCTACCATCGTGATTGCTGGCTCCGCCCAAATGCTGGCTTTAAATATGCTGAAAACCGGCGCCAGCCTTGGGGTCATTATTTTCACCACCCTGATTATTAACCTGCGCCACGTTTTATATAGCGCCTCGTTATCCAGCCAGGTGCGGGAAGCGTCTTTCTTTAAAAAATGTTTTATGGCCTACGCCTTAACCGATGAAGTGTATGCCACGACAATTAAAGAGATGGAGCAGAATAAAAAAGATAAATACGTCTTTTATTTCTCCGCCATGCTGACCTTCTGGGCCGTCTGGGTACTGGCTGATTTCCTCGGTGCGCTAGTCGGTGCTTCATTCCCAAATATTGAGAAATACGGGCTCGACTTCGCCATGGTTGCCGCCTTTATCGCTATCGTTGTCCCGCAGATTAAAAGTCAGGCCTGCACCGTTGCGGCCATTGTCGCCGCCGTTTCCGGCGTGCTGCTGGTGGTTCTGCCCTACTCGCTGGGTATCGTGGTTGCCTCCGTACTGGGCGTGCTCGCTGGCCTGAGCGTTGATCTTGCCGAAGAGCGTCGTGCAGCGCATGCCGCGCCGGTTCTGCCGCTGGAAGGAGCGCTGGAAAATGAATAACGCCCTGTTTTTTGCCCTGACGCTCGGCATGGCCGCCGTCACGTTCCTGATTCGCTACTCGTTTATCGGCGTGGCCGGAAAGGTGCAGATGTCAGAGCGCGTGACCAAAACGCTGCGTTTTGTACCGGTTACCGTGCTGCCTGCGATCATCGCCATCCAGATATTAAACGTGAATTCCAGCATGGAGTTCGATCTGAAGAACCCGAAAGTGATCGCGGCGATCGTCTGCACCCTCGCCAGCTTCCGCCTGGGTCTGGTGTGGGTGGTGGTCAGCGGTGTCGGTACCCTGTTTTTACTGAACTACTTTATATAATTCAGCCAATGGCTTAGTTGAGAAGGAGAAGAAAAGCATGGTCATTAATACCCCTAAGGCCCCAGCGGCAATCGGCCCGTATGTTCAGGGCGTCCATCTTGGTTCAATGTTTATCACGTCAGGCCAGCTGCCGGTGAACCCGCAGGATGGCAGTATGTCTGACGACATCGCGGTACAGGCGCGTCAGTCGCTGGAGAACGTAAAGGCTATCGTTGAAGCGGCAGGGCTGTCCGTGGGCGATATCGTCAAAACCACCGTGTTCGTGAAAGATCTCAATCATTTCGCAACCATTAATGCCGCGTACGAAGCGTTCTTCACCGAGCACAATGCGACCTTCCCGGCGCGCTCTTGTGTAGAAGTGGCGCGTCTACCTAAAGATGCTGGCGTCGAGATCGAGGTTATCGCGGTTCCGCGTTAATGCCTGGCTATTGCCCGATGGCGTTACGCTTACCGGGCCTACGGGGAGCATTGCTCCCCTTTTAAATACTGCGATACCGCACAGTTTTCCCCCTACTCCTTATCCGTTAGCATGACCTGCTGGCACAATATCCTCCGGTATATTCTGGTTTAAACGCTCTGAGAGGATACGATGACCTCATTTCGTCCCGTCGCCACACGCAACGTCATCTACGGGGAAAACGTAGTTATCTACGAACCCGCCAACCTTTATGACTGCACGCTCGGTGATAACGTGTTTATCGGCCCGTTTGTGGAGATTCAGGGCAATACGCGGATTGGCGACAACAGCAAAATTCAGTCGCATACCTTTATCTGCGAATACGTCACCGTCGGGCGCGGCTGTTTTATCGGCCACGGGGTGATGTTTGCCAACGATATGTTCCGCGAGGGAAAACCCAACGCCGACCGCGAGAGCTGGGGCAGGATTACGATTGGCGACCACGTTTCTATTGGCAGCGGTGCAACCATTCTGGCCGTGTCGATTTGCGATGGCGTGGTGATTGGCGCGGGCAGCGTGGTGACCCGCTCCATTGAGGAAAAAGGGGTGTACGCCGGGAATCCGGCGCGGTTGTTGCGGCGGCTATAACGACTGTGACACCTAACGGCTCCCTCTCCCCTTTGGGGAGAGGGCTGGGGTGAGGGGACAATGGGCACAGAGCCGAAAAATCCCCGGCGGCGCTTCGCTTGGCCGGGCTACGGGATGCACGTTACCTGAAGTTCTGGCTCTTATCCCCGGTCATGTTATACAGCTCAAACTTACGGCCCAGCATCTGACCGCCGTCGCGCGTCAACGGCGTCCAGCCAACGACCGCGCGGCTGCGGGTTGGGCCGGAGGTGAAGAGATCCATCGGGATATTCACGTAAACCCCTTTGGTGAACTCCCCTTCGCCGTACTCGTCCGCTGAAACGTTGGTAATGGTGGCGTACGCGCCGACCACAATGCCACTGTCGAAGTGTTTCGAGATATCCAGCGTGCCGCCTTTATCCCCCGCCAGATACTGCCCGACGCTGGCTTTCACCAGCACATCCTGCGCGAACGATGGCGTCCAGTAGGCGGTGAGGTGCCCGGTCTTCACGCTGTAGTCAGTGAACTTCATCATGTCCTGCGCGCTGCGCCAGTCACGCTGCTTCACGTAGTTGGCGTTCAGGCCGAAGGCCCAGTTGCTGTCCACCGGGCGATAGAGCACTTCAGCCCCCGCACCGCCGTACATGGTTTCCAGATAGCCGCCGTAGACCTGGCCGTAGAAATCATTGCCCAGATACTGGAAGTAGTTCGCCTGCAGGTTATTCACGTAAACATCGTTCTGCACGTATTCACGAATATGGGTACGCACACGCGGCAGGGTTGAGTCCTTCGGTGGGTTGGTGTAGTTAAATTTATCGTAGTTGTTCGCCACGTTGGCAAACAGGCTGCCGCTGGTCAGCAGGTGGTCGGTTACCCACCAGTCCGCCGAGCCCATTACGCCCACCTGGTACATATAGAAGCTTTCCGCCCCGCCGATAGACTGGCTAAGCACTGGGTCAATATGGAAATCAAAGCGTGATTTGTCGATGTACCAGCCCTGCTCGGTTTTATCCGGCACGATTGGCGCGACGCGTTTTTGCACCAGCGGTGTCTCTTGCCCCAGCGGCTCCCCGGCGAGATGTCGTTGCAGGCTCGCCACATCGGTTTCCGTGGTCACTTCCGGCAGATTCAGCCGCGTTTCGGTAATGCGGATCGTGCGGATCCCTTCCGGAAGATCGTTAGCGATGATCCGATTGGCGCGTTCGATCCCTTCACGCGAATCACGATACTTCACCTGCTCGCCGGTGACGTACAGCGTGTCGCCTTTCACCTGAATATTCGGCGCCGCAAATCCGGCGTTGTACTTAAGCTGGGTCAGTTGGTTCGCCACGACCGAATGCTGGAGGATAGGATCCTGCGGCTGAGGTCGATAGGTCGGACGCGCGTTATCGTTATAGGATGGACGCAGATCGTTGAAGTTGGTGCGCAGGGTAAAGCCGAACATCACCGTATTGCCGCGCTCGTAGCTCAGGTTCACATCGGCCCAGTCGGTGACGCGATAGACAGCCCCGACGTTAATTTTGCTCTTCTGATCGAGCTTGCCGGCAAAGTCCTGCTGGTAGTTGTTACCTTCATACTCCAGCTTCAGACGCAACGGCTGCCATGGCGTCTGGTACTCAATACCGCCAAACCAGGCCGCCGGTCCGTGGAACATCTGGCTGCCGTCGATGGAGCCCGCTTTACGGTAGCTATTGTCTCGATAGCAGTATTTGTCGCTATAAGAGCAGAACGGGTTAGTGGCGTTGCCGCTGGTGCCGAGATAGCCCCAGCCCAGGCCGAGAGTAAAGTCGAACGGTCCCCAGGCTTTGCTGGCGACAAGATATTCCGAGTCAAACAGGCCGGTACCGCCGATATCGCGCGCGCCAACTGCCACCTGCGGCATCCAGTAGCTCTCTTCCCACAGGCGTAACTTCACGTCGAAGGCTTTATCTTTATAGGTTTGCGAGCCGGAGAAGGCCTCTACGCTGCTGTAGTCTTTGGTACGCACGTCGGTATAGCGCAGCGTGGTTTCGAGCCACGGGAAAAGTTGGGCAGAGGCAGAGTAATAGCGGTACTGATCGTTATCGCGATAGTTCAGGCTGAACTCGCCGTCGCGCGCCATGCGCGCCGTTGGGGTTTGCAGCAGGCCAACGCCGCCAAAGTCTGACTGCGAGGGGCCAATAGGAGCGGGAAAGGTTTCCGCATGACACGCCGCGCTGACGGATAGGGCCAGCAGGCTGTAAAGACAGGTTTTTTTCATTATTCAGGTCTCCGCTGCGACAGGGAGCGAAGGATTTCAGCGTTCAACGCGTCGTATTGATTCGTCCATATTGAGTCAGCAAAGCCGACAAACAGAATGCTGCCGGGCATCGGTTCAACGTGGCGCTTATTCCAGTAAGCGACCGGCGCTTTTTGCGTGCGCCCGTCCGGGTAAATCACCCAGGCGTAGCTGCGATCCGCGCCGCTGAGCAGGCTGACATCATCAAGGTAGCTGGCCGCGTCGCGCCCCGGCGTGAAGGGGATTTTTCCCGGTTTATCCACCAATCCCACCAGCGTAATAGTGGAAGGTTCACGCCCCAGCCACAGGGTGTAATTGCCTTCGAGCGGCGGGTTGTTCTTGCTATGAACCCGCACGGTGTCTGGGTCCAGCGGCACCAATAAACGTCCGGTCACCGGGATGGCCTGCAGTTGGTTGCGTAGGGCATTAATCGCCCCCGCTTCGCTGCCGCCCTCATCCGCCGCAAGCACGGCCAGTTCTGCCAGCAGCGCCTGATGTTCACGCTCGGCTTTAGCGGCCGCCGTCGGAGAGGTGATCGCCGCGCCGGGCCACCAGCTTCCCGCCAGCCTCGGTTGTCCAACCAGGTCGGCCAGTCGTTCGGCATGGGTTAAGGTCAGCGTTTTTTCGTTTCCGGCGATATGTACATCAACGGTGCCTGCCGCCATGGCGACAAAAGATGTCATGCTGAGCATAGCGGCGATAATTAACGGTTTTTTCATGATTTCGCCGCCTTAATCAGCATGGTTTTCACCGGGAAGGTCCCCGCGCCGAGGTACTGTTCCGACTGGCGGATTTGCCCTTCGCTGTCGACCCAGTAGCGGTTGCGCCAGCTCGCTTCAGAGGTGGTCACCTCCTCTTCCAGCACGCGTACGGCCGTGTTCTGACCCGACATGCTCAGCGTGTCGTTGCCGTCCCAGTGGAAGGTGGAGGTGGCGGTGGCATAGCGCACCTGCTGATGCTCGGTCCAGCCCATAGTCCGCGTCCAGCGCGCGCCGTCGGTAATCTGGTTCGGGCGGGCCAGCGGGTCGTTGTCGAGGTTATTCACCGTGAGCAGGTTGTCGCCCACCAGCGTCGTTTTGACCAGGCGGCCGTGCTGCGTCACCAGCATTGCCCGGTCCTGCGTCAGCCATTTCTGCTGACCTTCTTCGGAATACGCCAGCACCACGAAGATCTGCGGGCCGCCGTTAAGCTGCATATATTGGCTGGCGTAGGGCATGGTCTGGATTTCGTCGTCGGTAAGCTGGACGCCCGACTCGCCAGACACGCTTTGCCAAAGCGATTTCCCCAGCCCCTTGGTGCTGGGTGAACACGCCTGAAGCAGCAGGCAAATAAGGGGAATAACAAGTCGCTTCACGACGCTTCTCCAGGGGCAAAATAACCACACCGAAGTGTGGTTAGGATTAACGTACCGTTTTTATTGGGTACGGGTGGTCGTTGTCGTACTGGTCGTGGTGGTGGTCCCGGTGTTGGAACCATCACCGCCAGCCGCTGCCAGCGCCATACCGACCGCAGAACCTACGGTGCTGGCGCTGGTGGCGGTTGAACTCCCGGCCGACACGGACGTTGCTGCTGCGCCAGCCGCTTCACCTGTTTCAATAGGTGCCGCGCTGGCGCTTGCCGCAGCAAACGCCGATATGGCAAAAATGCCATAGAGGATTTTCTTCATACGTATTCCCTTCATTAGATGAATGGAGATATACCCGAGAATACTCAGGCGTCATCGAGTATACACAACCAAATGAACGGAATTCGGTGATGGGAAATAGGGGAAGGATTTTTCGGAAAATATGAAAATGAAATATAAGAAAATAAAATATCAATAAATAACAGTGTGTTAATTATTGATGTGAGAATAGCAACATACGGTTAATCCGAAACAGATGTCTGCGATAGGTGATATTTAGGATTATGCTCAATATCAATATAATTCAGAAAACGAAGATATACGGAATTATCTGACAAAAAAATGCCGGCATGATGCCGGCATTGAAAATATATAACCTTACGCGCGCCAGGATTTATAACGGTTGATCAGACCGTTGGTGGAGCTATCGTGGCTGTCGATGGCTTTATCATCGTTCAGCTCAGGCAGGATGCGGTTAGCCAGCTGTTTACCCAGCTCTACGCCCCATTGGTCGAAGGTGAAGATGTTCAGGATAGCGCCCTGAGTGAAGATTTTATGCTCGTACAGGGCAATCAGCGCACCCAGGCTGTACGGGGTAATTTCGCGCAGCAGGATGGAGTTGGTTGGGCGGTTGCCTTCGAACACTTTGAACGGCACCACGTAGTCCAGGGTTGCGGGATCTTTGCCCTGGTCACGGTATTCCTGCTCAACCACTTCGCGAGATTTACCAAACGCCAGCGCTTCGGTCTGGGCGAAGAAGTTAGACAGCAGCTTCGGATGGTGGTCGGTCAGCGGGTTGTGGGTGATGGCCGGGGCGATAAAATCGCACGGTACGATTTTGGTGCCCTGGTGAATCAGCTGATAGAACGCGTGCTGGCCGTTGGTGCCCGGCTCGCCCCAGATGATTGGGCCAGTCTGGTGCTCAACTTTGTTGCCGTTACGGTCAACGTACTTACCGTTGGACTCCATGTTGCCCTGCTGGAAGTATGCGGCAAAGCGGTGCATGTACTGGTCGTACGGCAGAATCGCTTCGGTTTCAGTACCGTAGAAGTTGTTGTACCAGATGCCGATCAGCGCCAGCAGTACCGGCAGGTTTTTCTCCGCCGGCGTGGTGGAGAAATGCTTGTCCATCGCGTGCGCGCCGGAAAGCAGTTCAACGAAATTGTCGTAACCCACGGACAGAATGATAGACAGGCCAATCGCGGACCACAGAGAGTAACGACCGCCAACCCAGTCCCAGAACTCAAACATGTTGGCCGTATCGATACCGAACTCGGACACCGCTTTACCGTTGGTAGACAGCGCGGCGAAGTGTTTTGCCACGTGCTTCTGATCGCCCGCGCTTGCCAGGAACCAGTCGCGCGCACTGTGGGCGTTGGTCATGGTTTCCTGCGTGGTGAAGGTTTTAGACGCCACCAGGAACAGCGTGGTTTCTGGGTTCAGGTTTTTCAGCGCTTCGGCGATATGAGTACCATCGACGTTAGAAACGAAGTGCATGTTCAGGTGGTTTTTGTACGGACGCAGCGCTTCGGTCACCATGAATGGGCCGAGGTCGGAGCCGCCGATACCGATGTTCACCACGTCGGTGATGGATTTGCCGGTGTAGCCTTTCCACTGACCAGAGATGATCGCTTCAGAGAAGGCTTTCATCTTCTCCAGCACCGCGTTCACTTCCGGCATCACGTCTTTGCCATCAACGATAATCGGGGTATTGCTACGGTTACGTAGCGCTACGTGCAGTACGGCACGGTCTTCGGTGCGGTTGATCTTCTCGCCGGAGAACATGGACTTAATCGCGCCGCTCAGATCGGTCTCTTTAGCCAGATCCAGCAGTTTTGCCAGGGTCTCTTCAGTAATACGGTTTTTGGAGAAATCGACCAGCATCTGATCGTCGAAGGTCGCGGAAAACTTGCTGAAACGGTCGCTATCTTTAGCGAACAGTTCCGCAATGGTCACGTCCTTCATGGCATCGAAGTGTTTCTGTAGTGCCTGCCACGCAGCGGTCTGCGTTGGGTTGATATTTTTCATTAGCAATACCCTTCTGATTTAAGAATCAAACTGCCTCGATTGTAGCGCCTGTCACAAAAAATTGTGATGGTTTTAATGTTATCCCCTCTAAGGCTGACAAAATCGCGCAGAAAACAGACAAAAGTATAGCCTTTATAAGTCCCGTTTCTGTGGGGCTCGCCTGCATGAAAAATCCGCATAACCCCAGCGTTGACAAGGTACCCGCTAACCCTTTATTTATAAACGTACTACCTGCGCATGCGCAGGCCAGAAGAGGCGCGTTGCCCAGGTAAAGGGTGTGGGAGGAACCAATCCTGTGAAAACACCTGAGGGGGAGCAACGCCGAGATGCGTGAACAACAGGTTGCGTTCACCATCGGCTGCAGGGGCTGAATCCCCTGGGTTGTCACCAGAAACGTTCGCAGTCGGGCGTTTCGCAAGTGGTGGAGCACTTCTGGGTGAAATCGTAGTTGTTTATCGCTCTGCGCCCACCCGTCTTTCGCTCTTCCCTTGTGCCAAGGCTGAATAATTTGGTCCGGTTTATCTGAACCTGACCTCCCCTGACACGAGGTTATTATGACAGCATTAGTCGTCGCCAAATTTGGTGGCACCAGCGTGGCCGATTTTGACGCCATGAACCGTAGCGCCGATGTGGTGCTCTCCGACGCCAACGTACGCGTGGTTGTGCTGTCTGCTTCGGCGGGCGTCACCAACCTGCTGGTTGCCCTGGCCGAAGGGCTGGAACCAGCCGAGCGCCAGGCCAAACTGGAAGCCATCCGCGCCATTCAGTACGCCGTGCTTGAACGTCTGGCAAACCCTGCCGTTATCCGCGATGAAATTGAACGTCTGCTGGAAAACCTGGGTACGCTGGCGGAAGCCGCTTCTCTGGCCACCTCTACCGCCCTGACCGACGAACTGGTCAGCCACGGCGAGCTGATGTCCACCCTGCTGTTTGTTGAAATTCTGCGTGAACGCAACGTGCAGGCGCAGTGGTTTGACGTGCGTAAAGTGATGCGCACCAGCGACCGCTTTGGCCGCGCCGAGCCGGACGTTGCCGCGCTGGCCGAACTGGCCACCCAGCAGCTGGCTCCGCGCCTCGACGAAGGTCTGGTGATCACCCAGGGCTTTATCGGCAGCGAAAGCAAAGGCCGTACCACCACGCTTGGCCGCGGCGGCAGCGACTACACCGCGGCACTATTGGGCGAAGCGCTGCATGCGACCCGCGTCGATATCTGGACCGACGTGCCGGGCATCTACACCACCGACCCGCGTGTAGTGCCAGCGGCAAAACGTATTGATGAAATCGCCTTTGAAGAGGCCGCTGAGCTGGCGACCTTTGGCGCGAAAGTGCTGCACCCGGCTACCCTGCTGCCCGCTGTGCGCAGCGATATTCCGGTATTCGTCGGCTCCAGTAAAGATCCAAAAGCGGGCGGCACGATGGTGTGCAATAAAACCGCCAACCCGCCGCTGTTTCGCGCGCTGGCGCTGCGCCGTAAGCAGACCCTGCTGACCCTGCACAGCCTGAACATGCTGCACTCCCGCGGCTTCCTGGCGGAAGTGTTCGGCATTCTGGCGCGCCATAGCATCTCCGTAGACCTGATCACCACCTCTGAAGTCAGCGTCGCGCTGACGCTGGATACCACCGGCTCCACCTCTACCGGCGACACTCTGCTGACGCAGTCGCTGCTGATGGAGCTGTCGGCGCTGTGCCGCGTAGAAGTGGAAGAGAATCTGGCGCTGGTGGCGTTGATTGGTAATAACCTGTCGAAAGCCTGCGGCGTCGGCAAAGAGGTGTTTGGCGTACTTGAGCCGTTCAACATCCGCATGATTTGCTACGGCGCATCCAGCTATAACCTGTGTTTCCTGGTACCGGGGGCGGAGGCCGAGCAGGTGGTGCAGAAACTTCATCATAATTTGTTTGAATAATATTTCACCACGCGATAAACAATAACTATAGCCGGGCTCGAACCCGGCTTTTTTTTATAAAAACACAACACCAATATACCGCAAGGAATACAACATGCTCGCCGTTATCACCCGGCTGTTCCCGTTATGGGCGCTGCTGCTCTCTGTTATTGCCTACTTCACTCCCACCACCTTCACGCCTATCGGGCCGCTGGTTCCCTCACTGCTGATGCTGATTATGTTCGGCATGGGCGTGCATCTAAAGGTGGACGATTTTAAGCGCGTACTGTCACGGCCTGCGCCGGTTGCGGCGGGGATTTTCCTGCACTACCTGGTGATGCCGCTCGCCGCCTGGCTGCTGGCGCTGGCTTTCCATATGCCGCCGGAGCTGTCCGCCGGGATGGTATTGGTGGGTAGCGTGGCCAGCGGAACCGCCTCGAACGTAATGATCTTTCTGGCAAAAGGCGATGTCGCATTGTCGGTCACTATCTCGTCCGTCTCCACGCTGGTTGGCGTCGTCGCCACGCCGCTGCTAACCCGCCTGTACGTCGACGCGCATATTCAGGTCGATGTGATGGGTATGCTGCTCAGTATTCTGCAGATTGTGGTTATCCCGATTGCCATGGGTCTGGTTATCCATCACCTGTTCCCACGCGTGGTGAAAGCGGTGGAGCCTTATCTGCCAGCATTTTCGATGATCTGTATTCTGGCGATTATCAGCGCGGTTGTCGCCGGTTCCGCGTCACATATCGCCTCCGTCGGTTTTATGGTGATTATCGCGGTTATTCTGCACAACACCATCGGCCTGCTCGGCGGTTACTGGGGCGGCCGTCTGTTTGGTTTTGATGAGTCGACCTGCCGCACGCTGGCCATTGAGGTCGGTATGCAGAACTCCGGGCTTGCTGCGGCGTTGGGGAAAATCTACTTCGGGCCGCTGGCCGCGCTGCCGGGCGCGCTGTTCTCCGTATGGCATAACCTGTCCGGGTCGCTGCTGGCGGGGTACTGGTCTGGGAAGCCTATCAAGCAGACAACGCAAAAATAGCCTCTGGCGGCGCTTCGCTTGACCGGGCTTGTCGGCCCGATAAGCGTAGCGCCATCGGGCAACATGGCGCACATTGCCGGATGGCGGCGTAAACGCCTTATCCGGCCTACACAGCCTCTCACCTTTGCCGTACACTGGGTTAACTATCCGATTGAGGGCAACCCTTATGGCACTCCCCCGCATTACGCAAAAAGAGATGACCGAGCGCGAGCAGCGTGAACTGAAAACCCTGCTCGACCGCGCGCGCATTGCGCATGGCCGTCCGCTTTCCAACGCGGAAACCAATAGCGTGAAAAAGGAGTACATCGATAAGCTGATGGTTCAGCGCGAAGCCGAAGCGAAGAAAGCCCGCCAGGCAAAAAAACAGCAGGCTTATAAACCGGATACCGAGAGTTCGTTTTCGTGGTCGGCGAGTACGCCGACGCGCGGCAGGCGTTAACGGCCTTTCTTTTTACGTCCCGGCGCGGTGAATCGTTTACCGTTCCCCGCCGGGCGTGCGGGTTTCTCGCTGGTTTTTTCCATCTTCACCACCGGGCGCTTGATGCCGGCGGTTTTCGGCTTGGCCTTCACCTTCGGTTTCGCTTCGGAGGAGGAGTTTTCAATCAGCTTGAACAGATCCACCAGCTCGTCGTCGGTCAGGTCGCGCCACTCACCCAGCGGAATTCCCGTCAGGCTGACGTTCATAATACGAGTACGTTCCAGCTTGGTGACTTCGAAACCGAAGTGCTCGCACATGCGGCGAATCTGACGGTTTAAGCCCTGCACCAGGGTGATACGGAAGACGAACGGCGCCTCTTTCTTCACCTTACACTTCTTCGTCACCGTACCCAGAATCGGTACGCCCGCGCCCATCCCACGAATAAATTCATCGGTAACCGGTTTGTCGACGGTAACCAGATACTCTTTCTCGTGGTCGTTGCCGGCACGCAGGATCTTGTTCACCAGGTCGCCGTGGTTGGTGAGGAAAATCAGCCCCTGGGAGTCTTTATCCAGACGGCCAATCGGGAAGATACGCTTGCTGTGGTTAACGAAATCCACAATGTTGTCGCGCTCGCCGTCTTCGGTGGTACTGACGATACCGACGGGTTTATTCAGCGCAATCAGCACCAGATCATCCGCTTCCCGCGGCTCAATCAATCGACCGTTAACCTTCACAACGTCGCCCGGCACGACCTGATCGCCAATCGTTGCACGCTTACCGTTGATAAAGACGTTGCCTTGTTCGATAAAGCGATCCGCTTCGCGACGCGAGCAAATGCCGCTTTCGCTGATGTATTTATTTAATCGGGTGGATGAGTCTGGCAGCATAAATTCTCCTGTAAAAGCGAAATATACCCTACCTTTCGGGTGAGAAAAAATAGTCCGCGACAAATCCTTGTTTTCATCACGTCGATTTTGCACATAAGTGCATATACACAACTGGCAGCTTTTCCGCAAATACGCTTGAACTCCCAGCATGACGGCGCTATACCAGATCGAGAACCCGTTTTTATGTTTTGCACATATGTGCAGGAGCCAGCCACTTCGATGGAAAACAGCGACGATATCCGCCTGATCGTGAAAATTGCCCAGCTTTATTACGAGCAGGAGATGACACAGGCGCAAATCGCCCACGAACTGGGGATTTACCGCACCACCATCAGCCGCCTGCTCAAACGCGGGCGCGAGCTGGGCGTGGTGACCATCGCTATCAACTATGACTACAACGATAGCCTGTGGCTGGAAGAGCGACTAAAGCAGAAATTTGGCCTGAAAGAGGCCGTTGTCGCACCGCTGGAGAGCGAGGCCGGAACCTATGGCGCACAGCTGTTTGAGCGACTGCTGTCGCCGAACGCCGTCATTGGGTTCGGCTGGGGACGCGCGGTCAGTGCGCTGGTTGAAGCATTGCCGCAGTCCAGCCAGCCTCGCCCGCTGGTATGCGTGCCTATCGTTGGCGGGCCATCGGGTAAGCTCCCCAGCCGCTATCACGTCAACACCCTGACCTACAGTGCCGCCACGCGATTAAAAGGCGAGTCGTATCTCGCTGATTTTCCGGCCCTGCTGGATAACCCGCTGATTCGCCAGGGCATCATGCAATCTCAACATTTCCAGACGCTGGCCGATTACTGGCAGCGGTTGGATATCGCCGTGGTGGGCATCGGTTCACCCGCCATTCGCCATGCGGCCAACTGGCAGGCATTTTACGGCAATGCGCAGAGCGATGAGCTGGAGGCGCTTCAAGTGGCTGGGGATATCTGCTCACGCTTTTTTGCCGCTGACGGCACGCCCGTAGCTACCGAGATGCAGGAAAAAACGCTCTCCATTGAGCTCGCTACCTTAAAACAGGCCCGTTATGTGATTGGACTGGCGAGCGGTGAAGAGAAGCACGCCGCCATCCTTGGCGCGCTGCGCGGGCAACATATCAACGCGCTGGTCACCGACCGGGCCACCGCAGAATATTTAGTGCAGTAAGACTTTGACGAGGACATGACCATGATTAACCGTGATACCCAGCTGTGCATGTCGCTTGCCGGCCGCCCCGGCAACTTTGGCACGCGCTTTCATAACTATCTGTATGAAAAACTGGGGCTGAATTTTATCTATAAAGCCTTTACCACGCAGGATATCGAGGCGGCGGTGAAAGGCGTTCGCGCACTGGGCATTCGCGGCTGTGCGGTGTCGATGCCGTTTAAAGAGAGCTGCATGGCGTTTCTGGATGCTATCGATCCGTCGGCCAGGGTCATCGATTCCGTCAACACCATCGTCAATGACAACGGCCATCTGACCGGGTTTAACACCGACTACATCGCGGTAAAAAGCCTGATTGTCAGCCACCAGCTCGATACCACTGCCCGCGTGATCATTCAGGGCAGCGGCGGGATGGGGAAAGCGGTGATTGCCGCCTTCCGTGACGCGGGCTTTAGCGATGTGATTATCGCCGCCCGCAATGAAGCCAACGGCACCACGCTGGCAAAACAGTACGGGTTCCAGTGGCAGGCACAGCCGGAAGCCGACGGTATTGATATTCTGGTCAACGTCACGCCTATCGGCATGGCAGGCGGCAAAGAGAGCGAACAGCTTGCCTTTAGTGAAGCGATGGTCGCGCGCGCCAGCGTGGTGTTTGACGTGGTGGCCCTGCCGCCGGAAACGCCGGTCATTCAGCTCGCCCAGCGCTTGGGGAAAAAGACCATTAGCGGTGCCGAAGTGATTGCCCTACAGGCGGTGGAACAGTTCGTGATGTACACCGGGGTGCGGCCTGACGATGCGCTGGTTGCCGAAGCGGCGGCGTTTGCCAGAGCGGGGTAATAAACAGCGTAACGTCAACGGTAGGCCGGGCTCTCTACTACAACATCGTGAACTACATCAGTAAGCGGTCTGACGCAGGGTGATAACATGCCGCCCTGATTGATAATTTCTGATAGATAGGAGAGATGATGGACTTACTTCTGCTGAGTAACTCGACGCTGCCGGGTAAAGCCTGGCTGGAACACGCGCTGCCGCTGATTGCGGGTCAACTGAACGGACGCCGCCGCGCGGTGTTTCTGCCGTTTGCGGGCGTCACGCAGACCTGGGACGAGTACACGGCTAAAACCGCCGCGGTTCTGGCGCCGCTGGGCGTGACGGTCACCGGTATCCATAGCGTGGCAGACCCTATCTCCGCGATTGAAAATGCCGAGGTGATTATCGTTGGCGGCGGCAACACCTTCCAGTTGCTGAAAGAGAGCCGCGAGCGCGGACTTCTCGGACCGATTGTCGACGTGGTGAAGCGCGGTGCGCTGTACGTGGGCTGGAGCGCGGGCGCGAATCTCGCCTGCCAGACCATCCGCACCACCAACGATATGCCGATTGTCGATCCAAAGGGCTTTGATGCGCTGGGGCTGTTCCCGCTGCAGATTAACCCACACTTCACCAACGCGCTGCCGGAAGGCCATAAAGGCGAAACCCGCGAGCAGCGTATTCGCGAGCTGCTGGTTGTTGCGCCAGAATTAACGGTGATTGGTCTGCCGGAAGGCAACTGGATTCAGGTGGCTAACGGTGAGGCGACGCTTGGCGGGCCGCGTACCACCTATGTGTTCAGAGCGGGTGAAGAGGCGGTAGCGCTGGAGGAAGGGCATCGCTTCTGAGCCGTGAACCCGGGGTCGGCGTAAACGCCTCGCCCGGGCTACAAACCGTAGGCCTGATAAGCGCAGCGCCATCAGGCTATTCGGCGCACATTGCCGGATGGCGGCGTAAACGCCTTATCCGGCCTACAAGGTAGCCCGGCCGAGCGCAGCGACGCCGGGTATGGCTAGTAATCGTCGCGATCGTCGTCTTCATCCGGCTGCTCCAGCACGCTGTAGGCCACAGAGCAAAACAGCGAGTTCAGGCGCAGCATGTCCCCCAGCAGCGCCAGGTGCAGGGTACTGGTTTCAATACTCTGCACGTTCTGCTGGTGCAGACGATCGACGTGCGCGTGCGCGTAGCGGCGATTCAGAATACGGAACCGGTGCTTGCTACGGCGCAGGCGGCGGGCGCTGGTGACGTCACCGGCGAAGAACACCGACATCGCCAGTTGTAGATTGCTTAATAGCAGCTCATACAACGCTTCCAGCTCTTTTAACCCCTCAACCGAGAAGGCGCGGCGCGCGGCCAGCGATTTGTCGGCAATTTCACTGCCCATACGCTCGATAATGTCCGAAGCCTGTTCGAGGTTGAGCGACATTTCGATAATCTCCGCCCAACGGCGGGACTCCTCTTCCGCCAGCTCATCTTTCGGCATTCGCGCCAGATAGAGTTTGATTGCGGTGTAGAGCACGTTGATATCATCCGCCTGCTTGCGCAGGTTTTTCTCTTCACGCGGCTCACCGTGCATGACCTTCTTAAGCCCATCCAGCATCTGCTCGGTGGCATCACCGATGCGCAGCGTTTCACGGGCGGCATTGGCCAGCGCCAGCGTTGGGGTATCCAGCGCGGTCACGTCCAGGTGCTTCGGCTTGAGGTTGGCATCCAGCTCTGGCTCATCGCGAATCAGGCGCTTACACAGCCGCGCCATTGGCTCGGCGAACGGCACCATCGCCAGGCAGCGAATCAGGTTGTAGAAGACGTGGAAGTAGATAACCAGCTCGGACTCCGGCAACGGCAGCTTGTGCATCACGTCAGCCAGTATGTGAACGAACGGCAGGATAATCAGGCTACCCACCAGCTTAAACAGCAGGCTACCCAGCGCCACACGGCGGGCGGCGGCGTTCGCGGCGCTGTTGTTCAGCATCGCCAACAGGCCGGAGCCCAGGTTAGCGCCAATCACCAGGCACAGCGCCACCGGGAAGGAGATAATCCCTGCGGCGGTCAGCGTTGCAGTCAACAGCACCGCCGCCAGGCTGGAGTAACTGATGATGGCGAACACCGCGCCAATCAAGGCATCCAGCAGAATATCGCCGGTTAGCGAGGCGAAAATCACCTGCACGCCGTTGGCTTCGGTAATCGGTCTGACCGCCTGAACAATTAATTCCAGCGCCAGCAGGATAAGCCCCAGGCCAATCCCGACGCGGCCTAGCTGGCCTTCGCGGCTCTGCTTGCGGCCAAGGAAAAAGGCCACGCCAATAAAGATAAGCAGCGGCGACAGCCACGACAGGTCGAAGGTCAGGATACGCGCCATCAGCGCGGTCCCCACGTCGGCGCCCAGCACAATCACCAGCGCAGGCGTCAGGGCGACCAGATCCTGTGCGACAAAGGAGGTCACCAGCATGGTGGTGGCGTTGCTGCTCTGGACCAGCGCAGTGACGCCGATACCCGCGCAGAAGGCGAGCGGTTTTTTCTCGACGCTGCGGCTGAGCACGGTACGCAGGCGTGCGCCGAAAACGCGCATTACGCCAGTACGCACGATATGGGTGCCCCACACCAGCAGCGAGACGGCGGAAAGCAGGTGCAGCAGAGTTAACACGGAATCAGTTTCTCCTTATTGTTATGGGTTCCTGAGGCTCCGATGCCTGATGGCGCTGCGCTTATCAGGCCTACAAATCATCCCTATGCTGGCCGGATAAGGTGTGCAGCGCGCGTGAGCCTTCTTTCAGTATAAGGGTTTACGCACAATAAAGAGACAGGGCGCTCATTGAGCGCCCTGTTAGTTGTAAGGAAAGATGACGGTTTTGTGAATTAGTTGGCGTCATAGCCGAGGTTCGGCGCCAGCCAGCGCTCCACTTCCGCCACGCTCATTCCTTTACGGAAGGCGTAATCCTCAACCTGGTCACGCTGAATCTGCGCCACCGCGTAGTACTTGCTGTCCGGGTGGCTGAAGTACCAGCCGGACACCGACGCCCCAGGCCACATGGCGAAGGATTCGGTCAGCTTCATGCCGGTGTGGGTTTCCACGTCCAGCAGCTCCCAGATGGTGCCTTTTTCGGTGTGCTCCGGGCAGGCTGGGTAGCCCGGTGCCGGGCGAATCCCCTGGTAGTTTTCGCGGATAAGCTCGTCGTTGCTCAGGTTTTCATTCGGCGCGTAGCCCCAGTAAACCTTACGCACGCGCTCGTGCAGGTACTCGGCAAAGGCTTCCGCCAGACGATCGGAGATCGCCTTCACCATGATCTTGTTGTAGTCATCGTGCTGCGCTTCAAAAGCATCGGCCAGCGCATCTTCTTCCAGACCACCGGTCACCGCGAAGGCACCGATGTAGTCCGCTTTGCCGGAGGTTTTCGGCGCCACAAAGTCAGACAGGCAGTAGTTCGCAAAACCGACTTTCTCCGTTTGCTGACGCAGATGACGGCTAACGGCCAGCACGTGGGTGCGCGTTTCGTCGCGATAGATTTCCACATCATCGCCCACACGGTTAGCCGGGAACAGCCCGACGACACCGCGAGGGTTCAGTGCTTTCTCGGCGCTCAGTTTATCCAGCATGTCGTTGGCATCTTTGAACAGGCGCTTCGCCTCTTCACCCACCACTTCATCTTCGAGAATGCGCGGGTACTTCCCGGCCAGCGACCAGGTCATAAAGAACGGCGTCCAGTCGATGTAGTTACGCAGCGTTTCAATGCTGGCTTCAACGCTCTGCACGCCCAAGCGATGCGCCACCGGCGGGGTGTAGTTTTCCCAGTCGAACGCCAGATCGTTTTCACGCGCCGCCGCCAGCGTTACCGGCGGGGTGCGTGGTTTCTTACGCCCGTGCTGAATACGCACGGTTTCGTACTCTTTGCGCGTGCGGGCAACAAAATCGTCGTGTTGAGTATCGGAGAGCAGCGCCGCCACTACGCCCACGGTGCGCGAGGCGTTCTGGACGTAGACCGTTGGGCCGCTGTAGTTCTGCTCAATTTTCACCGCGGTGTGCGCTTTTGAGGTGGTCGCGCCGCCAATCAGTAGCGGAATGGTAAAGCCCTGACGCTCCATCTCTTTCGCCACGTTGACCATTTCGTCCAGCGACGGGGTAATCAGGCCAGAGAGGCCAATCAGGTCCGCATTCACCTCTTTGGCGGTTTTGAGGATTTTATCCGCCGGAACCATCACGCCAAGGTCGATGATTTCGTAGTTATTACACTGCAATACCACGCCGACAATGTTTTTGCCGATGTCGTGTACGTCGCCCTTCACGGTCGCGATAACCATCTTGCCGTTGCTGGAGCCCTTCTCTTTGCTGGCTTCAATGTACGGTTCGAGGTAGGCCACCGCCTGTTTCATCACGCGGGCGGATTTCACCACCTGCGGCAGGAACATTTTGCCCTCGCCGAACAGGTCGCCGACCACGTTCATGCCGTCCATCAGCGGCCCTTCGATAACCTCAATCGGACGCGCGGCCTGCTGGCGGGCCTCTTCGGTGTCGAGTTCGATAAATTCGGTAATGCCTTTCACCAGCGAGTATTCGAGACGCTTTTTCACGTCCCAACTGCGCCATTCCGCCTGTTGCGCGTTGGCGGTCTCGTCGGTTTTGCTGCCGCGATATTTCTCGGCCAGTTCCAGTAAGCGCTCGGTGCCGTCGTCGCGACGGTTGAGGATCACGTCCTCTACCGCATCGCGTAGTTCGGCCGGCAGGTCGTCATAAATCGCCAGTTGACCGGCGTTGACGATCCCCATGTCCATGCCGTTACGGATGGCATAGTAGAGGAATACCGCGTGAATGGCTTCACGCACCGGATCGTTGCCGCGGAACGAGAACGATACGTTGGAGACGCCGCCGGAGATCAGCGCATGCGGCAGTTCGCGTTTAATATCTTCACAGGCGCCGATAAAGTCCTGCGCATAGTTGTTGTGCTCTTCGATACCGGTTGCCACGGCGAAGATGTTCGGGTCAAAGATGATGTCTTCCGGCGGGAAGCCCACCTCTTGGGTCAGAATGTTGTAGGCGCGGCGGCAAATCTCAATTTTTCGTTCTCGGGTGTCGGCCTGGCCCACTTCATCAAAGGCCATCACTACCATCGCCGCGCCGTAGCGACGCACTTTTTTCGCGTGTTCGATAAACGGCTCAACGCCCTCTTTCATCGAGATGGAGTTGACGATGCCTTTGCCCTGGATGCACTTCAGCCCTTTTTCGATAACCTCCCATTTGGAGGAGTCGATCATAATCGGCACGCGGGCGATATCCGGCTCACCGGCAATCAGGTTGAGGAAACGCACCATCGCCGCTTCGGCGTCGAGCATCCCTTCATCCATGTTGATGTCGATGATCTGTGCGCCGCTTTCCACCTGCTGGCGGGCCACATCCAGCGCTTCGTTATATTTTTCTTCTTTGATCAGGCGTTTAAACTTCGCCGAGCCGGTAACGTTGGTACGTTCACCGACGTTGACAAACAGGCTGTCGTCGCCGATGTTCAGCGGCTCAAGGCCGGACAGACGGCAGGCCACCGGAAGCTCCGGCAGTTTGCGCGGCGGCAAGCCTTCGACCGCGCGGCTCATTGCCGCAATGTGTTCCGGCGTTGTACCGCAGCAACCGCCGACCACGTTGAGGAAGCCCGCCTGCGCCCATTCCTGAATCTGGGCTGCCATGGTGTCGGCATCAAGGTCGTACTCGCCGAAGGCGTTTGGCAGACCGGCGTTCGGGTGCGCGGTCACGTAACATTCGGCAATGCGCGACAGCTCCTGAACGTACTGGCGCAGCTCGTCCGGCCCCAGGGCGCAGTTCAGGCCAAAGGTCAGGGCGTCGGCGTGACGCAGGGAGTTGTAGAACGCTTCGGTGGTCTGGCCGGAAAGCGTACGCCCAGAGGCGTCGGTGATGGTGCCGGAAATCATGATCGGCAAGTCAACACCCAGCGCTTCAAACTCTTCTTTCACCGCAAAGATTGCCGCTTTGGCGTTCAGGGTATCGAAGACGGTTTCAATCAGGATCAGGTCACTGCCGCCCTCCACCAGCGCTTTGGTGGATTCGCGGTAGGCGGCCACCAGCTGATCGAAAGTCACGTTACGATAAGCAGGGTCGTTGACGTCCGGTGAGATAGAGGCGGTGCGGTTGGTTGGGCCAAGCACGCCCGCGACGTAGCGCGGCTTGTTCGGCGTGCGCGCCGTCCATTCGTCGGCGCAGGCGCGCGCCAGCTTCGCCGCAGCAAAGTTAATCTCCGCCGACAGGGATTCCATCTGGTAATCCGCCATGGCGATAGTCGTAGAGTTAAAGGTGTTGGTTTCAATGATATCCGCGCCCGCTTCAAAGTAGGCGTTATGGATAGCGCTGATCACCTCCGGCTTGCTGAGCACCAGCAGGTCATTGTTTCCCTTCAGGTCGCACGGCCAGTCGGCGAAGCGCTCACCGCGGAAGTCCTGCTCGCTCAGACGATAGCCCTGGATCATGGTGCCCATGCCACCGTCCAGAACCAGAATACGTTCATTTAACTGCGCACGCAGTTGCTCCACTTTGCTGCTCACAAGCACTCCCGACACCGCTCAACGAAACCCAGGCCTAAAAAAGGCAATAAAACATACTGGCATAAACTGTGAGGGTGGAAAAGGAAACAACTTGCTACTTGAGACATGTTCAACATGACTCATCGGAGCAGTAATACGAACGGTTGTATTATAATCAATAAAAACGAAAACTATTTCCACGATACAGAAAGGAGTTGCGATGGTTGCCAACGTTCCTGCGAAACGCGGTAGAAAACCCGCCCCTGCGGCTGCCCCGGCAACCGGCCAGGTACAATCACTGACCCGCGGCCTGAAGCTGCTGGAGTGGATTGCCGAATCCCATAGCAGCGTCGCGCTGACCGAACTCGCCCAGCAGGCTGGGCTACCCAATTCCACCACCCACCGCTTGCTGACCACCATGCAGCAGTTAGGCTTTGTGCGTCAGGTGGGTGAACTGGGGCATTGGTCCGTGGGCGCGCACGCCTTTATCGTCGGCAGCAGTTTCCTGCAAAGCCGTAATCTGCTGGCCATCGTCCACCCGATTCTGCGCAAGCTGATGGAAGACTCCGGCGAGACGGTGAACCTGGCGGTGCTTGATAAGAGCGATCACCAGGCGATTATCATCGACCAGGTACAGTGTACGCAGTTGATGCGCATGTCCGCCCCGATTGGCGGCAAGCTACCGATGCACGCCTCCGGCGCGGGCAAAGCATTTTTATCGCAGCTGAGCGAAGAGGAAGTGACCAGCCTGCTGCACCGCAAAGGGCTGCACGCTTACACCCACGCCACGCTGGTATCGCCAGTACATCTGAAAGATGACCTCGCCCAGACGCGCAAACGCGGCTATTCGTTTGATGATGAAGAACACGCGCTCGGCCTGCGCTGCGTGGCGTCGTGCATTTACGACGAGCACCGCGAGCCGTTTGCCGCTATCTCTATTTCCGGGCCGATTTCGCGCATTACCGACGACCGCGTTACCGAGTTTGGTGCGATGGTGATTAAGGCGGCGAAAGAGGTGACGCTGGCGTACGGCGGAATTAAATAAACAAAATGCCCCTTTGGGGCATTCTCGGTAGGCCTGATAAGCGTAACGCCATCAGGCAGATCGGCGCACATTGCCGGATGGCGGCACAAGCGCCTTATCCGGCCTACGGTCGGTTTCATAACGTACGCTGAAACGCTGGCGGCGGCGGTAGGCGTAAACGTCTTCTACATGACCATTCTTGATACGCGTTTGCAGACCGCGCCAGTAATCGGCGCTGAGCAGGTCGGTGTGCATCTCTTCAAACAGCGGCCCGATGCGCGGGTCGGCGCACAGCCAGTGACGGAACTCTTCCGGGAAAACATCCCCCGGCGACACGCTGTACCAGGGTTCGCTGGCAAGTTCGTCTTCCGGGTAGCGCGGCGGCGGAATGTCGCGGAAGTTCACCTCTGTCATATAGCAAATCTCATCGTAGTCGTAGAACACCACGCGGCCGTGGCGGGTGACGCCGAAGTTTTTAAACAGCATATCGCCGGGGAAAATATTGGCGGCAGCAAGCTGGCGAATGGCGTTGCCGTACTCCTCTACTGCATCGCGCAGCGGCTGACCGTCCACCCGTTCGAGCCAGATATTCAGAGGTACCATTCGGCGTTCGATGTATAGATGGCTAATGGCGATTTTATCGCCCATATCGACGATTTTCTCCGGTACTTCTCGTAATAACAGCGCCATTAGCGCGGGGGAAATCTGCTGCTTATCCAGCACAAAGTTTTCAAATTCCTGGGTATCCGCCATGCGGCCAACGCGGTCGTGCTCTTTTACCAGCTGATAGCAGGCGCGCACGTGGGCGGCAGACATCTCTTTTTGCGGCGCAAATTTGTCTTTGATGACTTTAAACACCCGGTCAAAGCCCGGCAGCGTGAACACCAGCATCACCATCCCGCGAATGCCCGGCGCTTCGATAAACTGCTCGTCGGTGCTGGCGATATAGTTCAGGTACTCACGATAGCTTTCCGTTTTCGCGTGCTTCTGGCAGCCAATCGCCATATACAGTTCAGCGGTGGTTTTACCCGGCAGGATATCCCGCAGCCACTCCACCAGGGCGGCGGGTAGCGGGGCGTAAACCATAAAGTAGGAACGCGCGAAGCCAAAGACGATGCTCGCCTCTTCGGTGGTGGTCAGGCAGGTATCGACAAACAGCTCCCCTTCATCGGTGCGGTGGATCGGGATTAAAAACGGCAGTGTGCCGTCTGGCGTGATGAGCTTGCCAATAAGCCAGGCGGCTTTATTACGATAAAACAGTTCATTAGCGATTTGCAGATGCGCGCGATGCAGCGTCTCAGCGCCCAGCGTTTCGCTCAGGTGCGCCATGATATAGCCGACGTCGCGGGATTTGTTTTGCCACGGCAGACGCAGCGGTAAGTCGCTGAGCATTTTGAAAATCACCGCTTCCCAGCCAGAATCCGGGAAAAAGTCTTTTGCCAGCGGACGGGGAATCGCGCGGAAGCGGCGCTCCGGCTGCGAGCTGAAAATAAATAACCGCTCGGGGCTTAGCGAGCGGTGATCGAATAATCGACAATAAACCGAGTTAAAAAAGCTCTCGGCAATTTCGAAGCGCGGGTAATCCGGCAGCAGGCGGGTGTACTGCGCTTTGACGCGCAGCAGAAAATCCTCATCAGTACTTTTACCGTCGGTAATGCAGCGCAGCTGTTCAACCACCAACCCCACGTGGTGGTCGTACAGATGAATACGGCTTTTCATCGCCTGCTGAACCGCATGCCAGTCGGCCTGTTCAAACCGTTGCTGTGCGCCGGAAGTGACTTCCAGAAAACGCCCGTACTGGGCGTCAAATCCCTGCAAAATGGTCTGCGCAATCAGTAATTCCAGGCCTCGCGTCATCATTGTTCCCCATCCGGCACCGAGTCATGCCGGATGGCGCGTTCGCTTATCCGGCCTACATCCCTTCGTAGGCCCGGTAAGCGTAGCGCCACCGGGCGTCAATCAAAACTGCGATTCTTCGGTCGAGCCGGTCAGCGCGGTCACCGAGGAGGTACCGCCCTGGATAATGGTGGTGACATTATCAAAGTAACCGGTGCCCACTTCCTGCTGGTGAGAAACGAAGGTGTAGCCATCTTTCGCCGCCGCAAACTCGGCCTGCTGAACCTTCTCAACGTAGTGCTTCATCCCCTCACCCTGCGCGTAAGAGTGCGCAAGGTCGAACATGTTGAACCACATGCTGTGGATGCCCGCCAGGGTGATGAACTGGTACTTGTAGCCCATATCTGACAGTTGCTGCTGGAAGCTGGCGATGGTTTTATCATCCAGCTTTTTCTGCCAGTTGAACGACGGTGAGCAGTTGTAGGCCAACAGCTTGCCCGGGTATTTCGCGTGGATAGCGTCGGCAAAGCGTTTTGCCAGCGCCAGATCCGGGGTAGAGGTTTCACACCACACCAGGTCGGCGTACGGCGCGTAGGCCAGGCCGCGACTGATCGCTTGTTCAATGCCCGCATGGGTACGGTAGAAACCTTCGCTGGTGCGCTCGCCGGTGATGAAATCGCTATCGTACGGGTCGCAGTCGGAGGTGATGAGATCCGCCGCATCCGCATCGGTACGAGCGATCAGCAGGGTCGGTACGCCCATCACATCGGCCGCCAGACGCGCGGCAACCAGTTTCTGGACTGCTTCCTGAGTCGGTACCAGCACCTTGCCGCCCATGTGACCGCATTTCTTCACCGAAGCCAGCTGATCTTCGAAGTGTACCGCCGCTGCACCGGCTGCAATCATCGATTTCATCAGTTCAAAGGCGTTCAGCACGCCGCCGAAGCCGGCTTCTGCGTCGGCGACGATAGGCAGGAAATAGTCCACATAGCGCGGGTCATTCGGCTCGATGCCGTTCGCCCACTGAATTTGATCCGCGCGGCGGAAGGTGTTGTTGATTCTGTCGACCACCGCCGGGACGGAGTTCGCCGGGTAGAGCGACTGGTCCGGGTACATGCTGGAGGCCAGGTTAGCGTCCGCCGCTACCTGCCAGCCGGACAGGTACACCGCTTCAATACCCGCTTTCGCCTGTTGCAACGCCTGACCACCGGTCAGCGCGCCAAGGCTGTTGACATAGCCCTTTTTCGATTCGCCGTGCAGCAGACGCCACATTCTGGCGGCACCGAGCTGAGCCAGCGTACATTCCGGGTTGACCGACCCGCGCAGTTTCACCACTTCTTCCGCGCTATACGGGCGACGAATGCCCTCCCAGCGAGGCTGCGTCCACTCTTTTTGTAAATCTTCGATTTGTTGGGTACGAGTTTTCATGTGCAGATGCTCCATATTGTTATGTGGTGAATTACGCCAGCAGGCGGTAGCCAGGCAGGGTCAAGAAGTCGATAAGTTCGTCGGAGGTGGTGATCTGCTCCATCAGGCGCGCGGCATCATCGAAACGGCCGCCGCTGAAGCGTGCATCGCCCAGCTCGTCTTTGATAACCAGCAGCTCTTCGGCCAGCATCTGGCGAAACAGCGGTTTGGTGACCGGTTTGCCGTTGCTGAGCGTCTTCTGGTGGTGGATCCACTGCCAGATGGAGGTGCGGGAGATCTCAGCGGTCGCCGCATCTTCCATCAGGCCATAAATCGGTACGCAGCCGTTGCCGGAGATCCAGGCTTCGATGTACTGCACCGCCACGCGAATGTTGGCGCGCATCCCCTCTTCCGTGCGCTCACCGTCGCATGGTGTCAGCAGCTCTTCTGCGGCGATCGGCGCATCGTCAGCACGAGAAATGGATAACTGGTTAGGACGTTCACCCAGTACCTCGTTAAATACCGCCATCGCGGTATCCGCCAGGCCAGGATGCGCCACCCAGGTGCCATCGTGGCCGTTGTTGGCCTCCAGCGATTTGTCCGCTTTCACCTTGTTCAGCACCTGCGCGTTGCGCTCAGCATCTTTGCTTGGGATAAACGCCGCCATACCGCCCATCGCGAAAGCCCCCCGCTTGTGACAGGTTTTAATCAGCAGGCGCGAGTAGGCGCTGAGGAACGGTTTATCCATCGTGACGACCTGACGGTCAGGCAGTACGCGGTCCGGATGATTCTTCAGGGTTTTGATATAGCTGAAGATGTAGTCCCAGCGTCCGCAGTTGAGGCCAACAATGTGGTCACGCAGCGCGTGCAGAATTTCGTCCATCTGGAAAACCGCCGGCAGCGTTTCAATCAGCAGCGTGGCTTTGATAGTGCCGCGCGGCAGGTTAAAGCGATCCTCCGCAAAGCAGAACACGTCGTTCCACCAGGCCGCTTCCTGCCAGGCCTGCGTTTTCGGCAGATAGAAATAGGGACCGCTGCCTTTGGCCAGCAACGCCTGGTAGTTGTGGAAAAAGTAGAGCGCGAAATCAAACAGGCTGCCGGGGATGGCTTCACCGCGCCATGTGACATGTTTTTCCGGCAGATGCAGACCGCGCACGCGGCAGATGAGCACCGCAGGGTCGGGCTTAAGCTGATAGATTTTGCCCGCGTCGTTGGTGTAGCTGATGGTGCCGTTAACGGCATCGCGCAGGTTGATCTGGCCTTCAATGACCTTGTTCCAGTCCGGCGCGAGGGAATCCTCAAAGTCAGCCATGAACACTTTGACGTTCGCGTTCATCGCGTTAATCACCATTTTGCGCTCAACCGGCCCGGTAATTTCTACGCGACGATCCTGTAAGTCCGCCGGAATACCGCGAATCGTCCAGCCACCTTCACGAATGGAAGCGGTTTCCGAAATAAAGTCAGGAAGCTTGCCATCATCGATATCCTGCTGCTGCTGAATACGTGCAGCCAGTAGCTTATTGCGTTTAGGCGTAAATCGGGTCACCAGTTCGGTCAGAAATTCCACCGCTTCCGCAGTCAGAACCTGCTGTTCCTGCGCGCCAGAAGGCTTCAGAAAAGCCAGTTCATCGGTTGTTGTGGCCTGTTGTGTCATGGTGCAGCTCCTCGTGAGTGATCCGAATAGTTTTCCCGCCAGCTGAGCAGAAGATCGTTGTGTAGTTTTCGCTCAACGTTTTTAAGCCTAATCAATAAAATTAAAAAAACAAAAACAATTTCCATTTTTAATTAAAAATAAATGCAACTTATTGATTAGTAATAAGATAAAAATATAATTTTTACTGGGGGTATTTTCGGAAACAAAAAAGGCACCCGAAGGTGCCTGATTGAGAATGCTGAAACGCTTTAGGATCGTGGAGAGTAGAGGATCAATCCAGCGTAGGGTTCATATTCCGCAGATCGTACGGTGTGATCTGGTAGACGTAGTAGTTGAGCCAGTTGGCAAACAGCAGGTTTCCGTGGCTGCGCCAGGTGGCGTGCGGTTTGTTATTAGGGTCGTCTTTCGGGAAGTAGTTATATGGCACTTCCGGGGTTAAACCCGCATCCACGTCGCGGAAAAATTCGCTCGCCAGGGTATGGGCATCGTATTCCGGGTGGCCGGTGACAAAGGCAATACGTTTATCTTTGCTGGCGAACAGGTAGGCGTCGCCCCCTTCCGTTTCGGCGAGAATTTCCAGGTCGGTATAGTCACGGATCAGCTGTGCCGGGAAGTCGGCATAGCGAGAGTGCGGCGCCAGGAAGCTGTCATCAAAACCGCGCGTAAGTAGCGCATGAGGGTGAAGGATGTGATGTTCGTAAACGCCGGAGAGCTTGTCGTTGCGGGTCTGTTTCGGAATGCCATACAGAATATTGAGCGCGGCCTGTACCGCCCAACAGACAAACAGCGTCGATGTGACGTGATCTTTGGCCCATTCAAGCACCTGTTTGATCTGCGGCCAATAGGCAACGTCGTTGAATTCAACCAAGCCTAGCGGGGCGCCGGTGACGATCAATCCATCATAGTTCTGGTCGCGAATGTCGTCGAAATTGCAGTAAAAGTTATTTAAATGCTCGGTTGGTGTATTACGAGACTCGCGCGCATCGATACGCAGGAGCTGAATATCCAGCTGCAGTGGGGAATTTGACAGAAGCCGCAGGAACTGGTTTTCTGTCTCAATCTTCTTCGGCATCAGGTTGAGGATCAGTACCTTCAAAGGACGAATTTCCTGACCCGTAGCACGCGACGTGGTCATCACAAAGACGTTCTCATCACGCAAGAAATTGACGGCTGGTAGCTCGTCCTGCACCCGAATCGGCATAACCTTATTACCTCACAGCATACGTATAAACGTTTAGACATCCAGACACCTAACGATACCCAGATTTCAACGAAATGTCGAGTCTGCATGTTGAAGGTGAGAAAGTTTCAATTACCTTTAAGGTAGAATACGGAAACGATTCGAAAAGGAGAAAAATGATGATAATTCGACGTTCACAGCGCCATGAGGGCGAACGGCTGATTGCGATTTGGTGTCGTTCGGTCGACGCTACGCATGACTTTCTTTCCGCACAGGATAGAGCAGACATTGAAGTTCAGGTGCGAGCCTTCCTGCCGGAAGCACCGCTCTGGGTGGCGGTAGATGACAATGATGTGCCGGTCGCGTTTATGCTGCTGTCTGAGCATCATCTGGAGGCGCTATTTGTCGATCCTGATGCGCGGGGAACCGGTGTGGGGCGTAAAATGGTTGAACATGCGCTGTCGCTGATCCCCGATCTGACCACGGATGTAAACGAGCAGAATGCACAGGCGGTGGGGTTCTATCAGAAGATGGGGTTTGTCGTGACCGGACGGTCGGAGACGGATGATCATGGGCGACCTTATCCGTTGCTGCATTTGCGTTATCACGGTGCATCTCCAGAGTCGGCATAAAACGCCTCGTCCGGGCTATCAGAGCAGCCCGTAGCCCGGGCGAGCGCAGCGACCCCGGGATTTTCACCGCACTTTCCTTTTCCACAGACGCAAAAAAGCCCATCCGTCAGGATGGGCTTCTTCACTAATTGATGCCTGGCAGTTCCCTACTCTCGCATGGGGAGACCCCACACTACCA
>NZ_JBIQOI010000007.1:0-236509 GCF_044197065.1 Kluyvera chengduensis | reverse complement strand
CTTCAGCAACAGAATAACCGCGCTCCGTTATCTGACGGACGGCTTCTTCCTTAAATTCAGGTGTAAATCGTGGTGTGCCCATACGCTCCTCCTATGCTCAAACTATAGGGCAGGATCGTCTACCGGGGTGGGGTCAGTCCAACTATAGGGCAGGATCGTCTACCGGGGTGGGGTCAGTCCAAAGAGGCTATGCAGGTGTCTTGATTTTGTGGTCCACTACAAATTTTCGCCGCAAGGGAAAGCAACGTTTGCCAGTACGCAACCCGGTGCCACTGGTGACGCCAGAAGCGCTGAACCAGAGCTGGTCCAGCGATTTTATGCACGATGCGCTGGTGTGTGGCAGACGCTTCCGGACCTTCAAAGTGGTTGATGACTTTAACCGCGAGGCTCTCGCCATAGAAATCGACCTGAATATCCCGGCGCAGCGGGTGGTCAGAGTGCTGGACAGGATCGTGGCAAACCGGGGCTACCGCTGAAGATGCGGATGGACAACGGACCCGAACTGGTCTCACTGGCGCTGGCACAATGGGCTGAGGAACATGGTGTGATGCCGGAATTTATAAGGCCAGGTAAGCCGACACAGAATGCCTTCATCGAGCGTTTTAACCGGACGTACCGGACAGAAATTCTGGATTTTTATCTGTTCAGAACCCTGAATGAAGCACGGGAAATCACAGAGCGCTGGCTGACGGAATATAACAGCGAGCAGCCTCATGAATCCCTGAATAACCTGACACCGGAAGAGTACCGGCTAATGGCGGAAAAACCGGAACTCTCAAAAAGTGCGTGGAACTAAAACAGGTGTGCTTACACGATGACTAGCTAATTTAAACCTGCTAAATTGTGTGTCGGACACATTAATGAGTCCGACACACATATTAATTAAATTGCCTACATTTATTTAGGAAGCATAGATATTGCACTTATGCGATTTTACGGCGGCGCGACCAGTGATTTCCTGCCAATATAAAAATAACTATAACCCCAACGATAGCTGCACCTAAGAATACAGTAGATGAATCTCCGGGTATGAACTCCATAAACGACGAAAGGAATTGACCGGAAAAAATCGCCATCGAAAGCCATGCTAGATTTCGCCCTCTGACACTCATATGGCTTTGCTCAACGGTCATGTGATTAACAAGCGGTACAGACAATCCAAAACCGAATCCCATCAAGATACCACCTACTGTAAATATCGAAACAGAAGAAGCTATGGAAAAGATGATGTGAGCCAATGTATAACACGCAAAAGCAGCGTAAAGAGTTCCAAACTCATGAATGCGGTCAACTATTTTTGGCATCAATGCTGCGGCGCCAACTGCTACTAGTGAAATGAATGACAGATAGTAACCAGTTTCCGCTGAGCCTATGCTCATTTTGTAGAATTGTTGAGGAATCACTATGATGCCGGTGAAAAAACAAATCATAGAGAATACTGCTGCGATAAATACTGGCTTCAGGCTTCCGATTGTTTCTGGTTTAGATAAGCCATCAAGCACCTCATTCTTTTCAGAAACTTCATAAGATGGTTCAGGAATAAAAATGAGTTGCATAGCAAGAAAGAGCCAACTGACAAGATACAATACAAATGGCCATTGCCAACCTAATGTAGCTAGGGTCCCTCCAATGAATAGGAATATCACCCCTCCCAATTCAATAGACATGCCTTGCGATGCAATCATTTTTAATCTAGACCGTCCGCTGTAAAATGTAGAAATCAACCCTGTTCCTGCTGACATTACAATTGCCGTAGCTCCCCCAAGCAGTAAGCGATCAATCATTACCGTTACAAGTCCATGAAGAAAAACTCCTGCGGTTCCCAAAAGCCCATAAAGGAAAAGGCCCCAAGAGAGTGCCTTATAGGCCCCGGCCTTGTCGATGAATTTGCCGGCTAATGGACCAAATACTACAACCCCTAGTGATGGTACGGTGACGAGCCAGCTTGCTGCAGACGGTGTGCCAAGATTTTCTGCGACTTCTGTTAGTCCGGGAACGATTACGCAGCCCACCATGATAGTAAGGCATGCAACCGCCAAGAGCGTAAACGCCCCCATTTTGTTCATTTCATTCATAACACCCCCCCCCTCAATTATCCGAACGATGGTCATGCAATCCGTTAGATGGTTGCATTTTCGGGCTACCGCGTTTATTAGTCAACGATTGAAAGGTAAGTCGAATGTAAGCAAAATGAATTATCATTAATTAAATTGTTGTGAGATTTAATTTTTATGATATAAATCAATTGGTTGAAGTTTAATTATCATGTGGCATTTACCAAATTTAGTCAAAATAAGCTTTCATTTCGTCAATGCCGTCATTAAACTAAACCCTCGCGTTGTCCATATAATGGATGATAATAGGTGTGATTGAGGTTTCGCACTTGAACTGACGGGTGAGATATGAGCAGTGATGCAGAAAGTAATGGTTCTCAAGTTATCGCTAGGGCTGCGAAAATTCTTCATGCTCTTGAAGTACACCCGGGCGGTCGAACTATTTCGCAGCTTTCTCGTGAGACAGCTTTGCCTAGGACAACTGTCCATAGATTGGTCACCTCGCTGGAATCGCAGCAATTACTCATTGCAGGTGCTTCAGGGGTTAGGTTAGGACCTGCCCTAGCACGTCTCGCAGCTTCAGCACACACTGACATTATTTCTCTCTCAAGAGCATCCATTGAGACGCTTGGGCGAAGAACTCGTGAAACTGTTGATTTAAGTGTTTATAGAGGGAGTCACGCTGTTTCAGTTAGTCAATACACTTCAGACCAAGAGCTTAGAGTGGTTTCGGCTGTTGGCACTGCTTTCCCGTGCCACTGTACTGCTCATGGAAAAGCTATTCTGGCTAATTTTAGCGATAAGCAAGTATCTGATCTTATTGGAACACGGCCGGATGTAAGGACCAAAAACACCCTTTCAACACTGCCAGAAATTCTTGAGGAACTGCGGGAAACACGCGAAGCAGGATACGCTATTGATTGTGAGGAGCATGCAAGAGGTGTTTGTGGAATTGGTGTTCATTTAGATATTGGTCTTCATGAACATTACGCAGTTTCAATTGCAGTTCCTGCAATCCGATTTGAGGAAAAGCTCGACCTTCTACTTAGCTCTTTGCTTCAATGCAAGGCTGAGATAGAGGCTTCAATAAGATAGGTAATTCAGCCAACTTACTGATAGTGCTTTATGTTCAGATAATGTCAGATGACTTTATCATGCAGTTCCACCGATTTTGAGAACGACAGTGACTTTCGTCCAAGCCTTGCCAGATGCTGTCTCAGATTCAGGTTATGCCGTTCAATGCGCTGCGTGTAACGTTTGCTGATTACGTGCGGCTTTCCCTTCAGGCGAGACTCATATAGCGGCCAGCCATCGGTCATCCATACCACCCCATCAAAGGGTGACAGCAGGCTCAGAAGACGCTCCAGCGTGGCCATAGTGTGCTCACCAAGGACGTGTGCCACGCCTGTCTTCCGTATCCTGTCATACGCATAAAACAACCAGCGCTGGCGTGATTTGGTGCCCACGTAGCTCCGCTTCCCATGAAACTTGACCATTTAGCGTGCTGAGTGCATTCCTGCCCAAGCATATATCTTTATAGCAACAGTCTTAAAAGTGGAGCTGTGATTTCAACGCTTTTGTGATTATTTCTTCACATCGCCCTTCTATAGGGTTACTTTATCTTCAAATCAGGATTCAATAGGATCAGGGTATTGAGACCAGAGATGTGGGCCTTCTGCCATCTCTTTGTCGGTTAACAACGCTGCACCCAGTTTTGCGCGCAGTTCAGCTTCCTTCATCTCTATCCCGATAAACACCAGCTCCTGGCGGGCATCGCCAATGCCATCGACCCAGTTTGCCTCGATAAACTTCAGCGACTGTTCATCTTCCGGCCAGCGATCTCTGGGCACGCTTGCCCACCACATTCCGCCGAACCCCTGTCTTGCTACTCCTCCCGCCTGTGACCAGCTTCCGGCGTACTCCGGGCGACTCGCCAGCCAGAAATAACCTTTCGATCTGACTACACCGCCAAGTTCATTTTCCAGAAAATGACAGAAGCGAGTGGGATGGAAAGGACGGCGGGCACGGAATACAAAACTCGTAATGCCATATTCCTCGGTTTCAGGTGTGTGTTCGCCACGCAACTCTTTTAACCACCCAGGGGACTGAGCCGCTTTATCAAAATCGAAAAGTCCGGTATTCAGCACATCGTCCAGAGGAACCTGTCCGAACTGTGAAATAATTATTTTTGCCTGAGGATTGAGAGACACTAAAATAGCCATCAGCTTCTCTCGCGCACCGTCGCGAATCAGGTCAACTTTGTTGAGGATCAGCACATCACAGAATTCGATTTGATCAATCAGCAAGTCAACAACGCTGCGCTTATCTTCCTCTCCCAATGATTCTCTGATCTTACCCAGCAATAGTGGACACGCGACTAAGTGAGTAAACTCTCAACCAGAGGTAGCTCACATGACAAAGCCAGCATCAACCACAAAGAAGACGCGTAAGCAGCACACGCCTGAATTCCGCAATGAAGCCCTTAAACTCGCTGAGCGTATCGGCGTGGTCGCAGCCGCTCGCGAGCTCAGCCTGTATGAATCGCAGCTCTACAACTGGCGCAGTAAACAACAGCAGCAAATGACATCCTCAGAACGGGAGAACGAACTGGCTGCTGAAAATGCCCGCCTCAAACGGCAACTGGCTGAGCAGGCAGAGGAGCTGGCCATTCTCCAAAAGGCCGCGACATACTTCGCGAAGCGCCTGAAATGAAGTATGTCTTCATCGAAAAGCATCAGGCTGAGTTCAGCGTCAAAGCCATGTGCCGCGTCCTCCGGGTGGCCCGAAGCGGCTGGTATGCGTGGCTCAAACGTCGCCATCAACCCGGTCCACGCCAGCAGTTCCGGCTCATCTGTGATACTGCTGTCAGTCAGGCATTCGCTGAGGCCAAACAGCGCTACGGTGCGCCGCGCCTGGCAGATGAACTCCGGGAGCAGGGTCTGACGTATAACATTAAAACCATCGCATCCAGCCTGCGCCGTCAGGGGTTGCGGGCGAGAGCCGCACGCCGGTTCAGCCCGGTCAGCTACCGTGAGCACGGTCTACCAGTGTCAGAAACCTGCTGAAGCAGGACTTCAGCGCCAGCGGTCCAAACCAGAAATGGTGCGGTGACATCACTTACCTGCGCACTGATGAAGGCTGGCTGTATCTTGCTGTGGTCATTGACCTGTGGTCACGGGCAGTTATCGGCTGGTCAATGTCGTCACGGATGACAGCACAGCTTGCCTGCGATGCGCTGCAGATGGCTCTCTGGCGTCGTAAACGGCCGCAGAATGTTATCGTTCATACCGATCGAGGAGGACAGTATTGCTCAGCGGATTATCAGGCATTGCTCAAACGATATCATCTGCGCGGCAGCATGAGCGGCCGTGGCAACTGCTATGACAACGCCTGCGCAGAGAGCTTCTTCCATTCAATGAAAGTGGAATGTGTCCACGGAGAACGTTTTGCCAGCCGGGAAATAATGCGGACAACGGTGTTTAATTATATCGAGTGTGATTACAATCGCTGGCGTCGCCACAGTACCTGCGGCGGCCTCAGCCCGGAACAGTTCGAAAACCAGACCCTCGCTTAGGGACGTGTCCACATTACGTGGGTAGGATCAAACAGGGCGCACAGCACGAGTGCAGCAGTAGCTTGTCTGCGCCGTTCGGCAGCTTCAGTTGCGGGCGTTTGAAATCAGCGTTCGTCATAAATGAATTCTTTAACAGGAGTGACACTTGGGGAAATTCTAGCATTCACACCGGCGATAACGAAATTCAGAGATCGCCGTTGTCGTTGTCCGGATTGTGTACCACAGTGTAAAATACATACAAAAATTTACAAATAGACGTTATTTGCAACAAAGCGCGAGCAGGTGTTATGTTATTACATAATATACGGCAACATGTGCATTTTGATGAATAACAACTACCCTTATCCGCTTCCCGTGCTTGATACAAAAAATGTGAGTATCTTCACGGGTAATCGCGCTCTGGTCAGCGAGTTTAGTTTTCGTCTGTTCGAGGGCGAACGGGTCTGTATCATCGGGTCATCAGGTTCGGGTAAATCCCTTACCGCAAAGGCGATCATTGGCACACTACCTGCCGGATTATCGTTAGAGGGAAGTATCCGCATTAACGGCGCCAGTGTCGGCGGGATTCATCCGTCCCGGAGGCCCGGACATGCGTTGGTATCTGCCATTTTTCAGGACTCTTCCACCGCACTTAATCCACTCATGCCGGTGGGGCGCCAGCTTACTCTGGCACTGAAAACGGGTGATAAGGCCATGCTGACGTCCTTACTGGATGCGCTACAGCTGGGCGATATTCCTCAGTTGCTCTCACGATACCCTGCTGCGCTCTCCGGCGGGCAGCGTCAGCGAGTCTGTATTGCACTGGCACTGTTGGGGAATAACCGTCTGCTGATTGCTGATGAACCGACGACGGCGCTGGATGTGATTAGCCAGCAGCAGGTTTTGCAGGTATTAGGCCGTCGTTCAACGCTGAAAAATCCCCCTGCACTGCTCTTCATTACTCACGATATCGCCGTTGCCACGCAACTGTGTGAGCGCGGTATTGTCATGGAAAAAGGTCGGATAGTGGAGTGTGGCACAATGGCACAGCTCCTGAATGCGCCCGAGCATCCTTATACCCGAAAACTGGTACAGGCAGCACGAACAACAGAACAGGTATTGATAACTCACTCAAGTGAGGCACTCACCGGATGAGCAGGATATTACAAGCGGCATCCCAACCTTTCATTCAGGTCGACAGAATTTCCCGCTACCGCAATCGGCGCACATTCCTCTGGCAGAAGGCTACCCCCGGGAATGCCATTCTTGACGATTTTTCGTTAACTCTGGGCCAGCATGAACGCGTTGGCCTGCTCGGGTGTTCGGGCTGCGGGAAATCAACTCTACTGAAAGCTATTCTGGCGCTCGATACGGTGGACGGCGGAGCAGTGTATTGCCACGGGAAGGTGGTCAGGCCTGGTTCTGCCCGCACATTACGCTGGTATCGCCGCCAGGTTCAGTATCTTCCTCAGGAGCCAGCCAGCACGCTGCCTCCGGCAATGCGTGTCAGTGATATCCTCAACGAGCCGCTAAGGCATTTAGGCTGTAATCGTAATACGGCCCCCAGTCTTGTCACCGCGCTTGAACAGGTTGAACTCAGCTCAAAAGTTCTCGACCAACGCGCCGGTTCGCTGTCAGGCGGCCAGGCTCAGCGTGTTGCACTGGCAAGGGCGCTGATTATTCAGCCCAATTTTCTACTCGCCGATGAACCGGTCAGCGGTCTCGACCTTCCCCTGCGCGAACAAATTAAAGCGCTGCTTTTGCGAATAACAGAAGAGAACCACATGGGGCTACTGATTGTCTCTCATGACATTTCTATGCTGGCGGGGTTATGCGACAGAACGCTGGTCATGGAGGCCGGCAAAATCATCGAAGATCGCCCCACGCTGCAAATGCTGCATTTGCCCAATCATCCGCATACACGCCAGCTTCTGGACGCGGTACCGGGTCTTTTTTCTCATGTCCCTTCCCGGGCACATGGCTGAATAAACGCAAAACGAATACTTGTAACCATGACTGAATTGACTTTAGGGAAGAAAGCACATACTTCTCCCCCCTTACTGCTGGCCAGCCAGTTTATTTTCAACACCGGATTTTATGCGGTTGTTCCTTTTCTGGCCCTTTTTCTGCGCGATGACATGCTGTTGTCAGGCGCAGCGATAGGCCTCGTGCTCGGTCTCAGAACCTTTTCACAACAGGGGATGTTTCTGGTCGGCGGTGCACTTACCGACAGATTCGGCGGGCGTGCGGTCATACTCTGCGGCTGCCTTGTTCGCATCAGCGGATACCTGCTGCTTGCCACCAGCGCCTCGTTATGGGGCATCGTCCTGGGTGCCTGCCTGACAGGTATTGGCGGCGCACTCTTCTCGCCTGCAATAGAGTCACTGATGGCGCAGGCGGGTACGCAGAGTGAAAAGGAAGGCAAGCGCAGCCGTTCAGAATGGTTCGCGTTATTTTCTGTTTGTGGCGAATTGGGCTCAGTCATCGGGCCGTTACTGGGAGCATTGCTGACAGGATACAGTTTCCAGTACGTTGCGCTTGGCGGTGCTGGCGTTTTCCTGTTTGCGTTGTTCGCCCTCTATTTCATGTTGCCAGCAGGTGACCATCATAGCGGTAATCTTAGTATTGCCCCCTGGTGGACGGCGTTTCAACAACGTCGCTTTGTTGCATTTATTGTCGCCTATAGCGCTTACCTGTTTAGCTATAACCAGCTCTATCTGGCGTTACCCGTTGAGCTACGTCGCTCAGGGGGCAGTGAAGCGGACCTTGGCCCACTGTTTATGCTGGCCTCCGTCATGATCATTTTCCTGCAATTGCCTCTGGCGCGGTTTGCCCGAAAACGCGGCGCCCTGCAGATGCTGCCTGCGGGCTTTTTGCTGCTGGCATTGTCCTTCTTTAGCGTCGCGCTGTTCGCTAATACCACACCACCAGACAACCTGTGGAGACTGCTTCCCGCAGTGTCACTGGTCACGCTACTGACCCTGGGCCAGATGCTTATTGTTCCTGTCGGCATGGACATGATCCCCGTCTTTGCCCGGGATAAAAATCTGGGTGCGCATTACGGGGCGTTGTCATCCATGGGTGGGGTCGCCGTTCTGAGCGGAAATTTTGCCCTGGGCGGTCTTCTGGACAACGCGCTCACCCCTTCTTCACTGGCTTTTGTGCCATGGCTAATGATGGGTTGCATTCCGTTATGCAGCGCCATCGCCATGCTGTTTATTTTACGCACGTTTAACTCCACCTCTGCAAATCAATAAGGATACACAGATGAATACGGGTAAAAATCTTTGGCCTGTTTATGGGCTCTTGTCAGCCGCCTTATTACTGACCGGCTGCTTTAATGAACCGCAGGATGAATCGGTCGGTGCCAGCGAAGGCAGAATTAAAGTGGCACACCTTCTTCCGCCGCGTTCCGGCCTGACACCACTCAGCGATGATGCATTTAAATTATCTCGCTGGAGCACGGCTGAAACGCTGGTAGTGCTCAATAGTGCCGGCGACGCGCAGCCAGCGCTCTCGACTAAATGGCAACAAATCAACGATACAATCTGGCGCTTTGAACTGCGCCCAAACGTCAGGTTTCATGACAACAGCGCCCTGACTGCGCAGGTCGTTGTGAATGCCCTGAGCGTCGCCGCCAGTGCCACACCGAAACCCCGCATTCTTGATGGTGTAAAACTCACAGCAAAAGCTGAGGGTGATGATGCCATTTTGGTGACAACGGAAAAGAGAGACCCTCTCCTGCCGCAACGTCTTTCCAGCCCTCAACTGGCAATCCTGTCCCTGAATGCTTACAAAGAAAATGGCGTGGTGGATCCGGTTAATGCAGGGACGGGCCCCTTCATTCTGCGCAGCGTGAATGGTACCAGCAGTGCGTCACTCGATCGTTTCGAAGGTTACTGGGGTGAGAAGGCTAAAGCCACCGGTATAGACGCCAGTTTTGTTCCGGATGGCGCCGCCCGCGCTGCCGCATTACGTACCGGTACGGCAGATATTATTGAGGCGATCCCTGTCTCTCAGGCCCCCCTTCTGGAACCATCCCTGGTTCATGAAGTGCCTATGCCGAGAACCAACACGCTTTATCTCAACACGGCCCAGGGCGTCATGAAAGATCCTGCGATGCGTGCTGCCGTCCGTAACGCGATTAACCGTCAGCAACTTGTCGATAATGTCTATGAGAAACGAGCAGACGTTGCGCAGGGACTGCTTGGCCCGGCCCTGCCGTGGGCAGCACCATTGCGTAAATCGGTTTCCAGCCCGGTAGCCCCGGGGGCGCCAGACGGCGCCACCATTACTCTGGCAACGTTCAGCGATCGCGCGGAATTACCTGAAGTCGCGGTTTATCTGGCACAACAGCTCACCGCAGCCGGGTTTAACGTGAAACAAGTGGTTCGCGAATATGCGCAGATAGAAGCAGACGCGCTGGCTGGAAAGTTCGATGCGTTCATTCTTTCCAGAGCAACAGTCCTGGATTCCGGTGACCCGGTTGCCTATATGTACAGCGATTTTTCCTGTGAAGGTTCGTTCAATATTTCGCAATTATGTCGCCCTGAAATTGATGCTGCGCTGAAAAAAGCCGGTGAAACTCCCGCAGGTGAGTTGCGTCGCCAGGCCATCATGGATGCTGAAAATCTGATCCTGGCCAGTGATGCTGCCATTCCAATGCTACATGAGCGAGTTATTCAGGGGGAAAGCGCGGCACTGAAAAATGCGCTACGTGACCCTCGCGAGCGCACGCTGATCGACAGCCAGACGCAGTTAGTCTCCGGCGACCAGAATACTGCCGCGCAGTAAGTAAAGAGACTATTGACGATGAGCGAATCGCTGTACTGCAGGACCTGCGCCAGAATTCAACAGGTACGCTACCTGCCTCATGGCTTAATGATAACGTTGTTGTCACGGGTCATTACGCTGTTGGGCATCATTGTACTGATAGGGATGCTACCCTGGCTTTCAGGTACGGATCCGGCAATGGCGTTATTGCGCGCGCGCTCCGCTGAACAAGAGGCGACACCGGAAGCGCTGGCAGCGATTCGCCAGTCACTGGGGCTTGATCAGGGGCCTGTTCATTTACTGATTAACTGGCTCAGCGGCCTTTTACAGGGCGATGCGGGAAACTCCTGGGTTTCAGGACGTCCGGTCCTGCCCGGAATGATGCAGGCAGCCCAAGTATCACTGACGCTGATGCTGATGTCTGCCGCGGTGGCGCTGGTGATGGCAGCAATAATTTGTCTACCGACGTTCCGTCGCGGACTGCAGGGCCACACATACCGTTCGACAGGTTTTTTCGCATCGATCTTTACCTCATTACCCGAATTTCTCCTGGCCTCCTTTTTACTGGTCGTCGGCGCGGTCTGGCTGAAGTGGTTTCCCCCTTACGGCTGGAGTGGACTGCATTATGCCGTACTACCCGCGCTGGCCATGGGGATCCCGGCCGGAGGGTATCTGGGGCGGATATTCTCTGACGCGTTAGCCGCAACATTCAGCGAAAACTGGGTCATTACCTGGACCGTTGCAGGGATAGTGCGCTGGCATATTATTTGTGCGGTGCTCAAGCGAACCCTCTCCACGATAATGCCGTTATTCGGTCTTATTCTGGTGTCATTGACGGGAAGTGCAGTAGCCGTCGAGAAAGTGTTTGCCATCCCGGGGCTGGGCAGAGCAACGCTCGGTGCCGTTGTCGCACAGGATCTTCCTGCGTTGCAGACCGGTATTCTATTCCTGCTGATTATCGCATTTATGTTTGGCATTCTGGCCGCGGGGATCAGATACCTTATTCTTGGCAGCGCATTACGTTCGTCATCTCTGCCGGTAACCACTGAGCCGGACGACAGTAACAGAAAACTGTTGATTGTATTACCGGTGATCTGTGGCGTCGCACTGACTCTCCTTCTGCTGGCCGGATTACCACGTGACCCGTACACGTCTGAGTTTCTGCGCCTGGCACCGCCTTCTCTGGCACTGCCCTTCGGTGCAGACGCCATGGGGCGTGATTTACTGGCGAGAGTAGCGCACGGTACGGTGCACACCTGCTTTCTGGCACTGATGGTCTCGATGATTTGTTTGGTTCTGGGATTAGTGATTGGCCTTTTCCCCCGGGTATTCGTGGGGCCAACCGAGATGGCGAATGCCTTACCCCCGGTTATTGCGGGGTTACTGGTCGTTTCGGTGAGCGGCCCCGGCAGTTCAGGTGCTGCCATTGCAATAGCGGCTGTCGGCTGGGCTCCTCTGGCGACACACACTGCCGCACTGGCAACAGAGATACGTGCCAGAGCTTATATCAGTATGCTGCCCGTTCTGGGTGCGGGCTGGCTACGCCAGAATCTGTTCTATGTTTTTCCTGCACTCATTGGCCCTCTTTTCCGTCATGCCATGCTGCGATTGCCTGGAATCGCGCTGGCATTAGCGTCACTGGGATTTCTGGGGCTGGGGGCATCACCACCTGAGCCGGAATGGGGCAGAGTTCTCGCGGAAGGCATGCCCTATCTTGAACGCGCGTACTGGGTCGTACTAGCTCCGGCGAGTGCCCTGGCGCTTTTATCCGTGATGGGGGTGAGTCTGGCAGGCCTGACCAGTAAGAAGCATTCAAGGATACAATGAGTTATCGTCGGTACTCGTTTCACGTTGAGGCACGGCAAGTATGGTATCCTCAACTCTCCCCTTAAATGGAGGGGCCTGTGCCTTTATGACATAATTTCGCACCATTATACTGGCGCAGTATCCCTGGCAGGGATAAAGTAGACTTCTGAGGTTATTTGAGGGGATAAAAATGAAAGTACTGAGTATCGTTGGCGCGACGCTGTTAGTGACGTCTTTTCATGCCGCGGCATTTGTTTCAACATCACCAGTGCCTGTCGGGCAACAAATAAACACCACGAGTGCCGTGAACAACGGGCATGCAATACCGTCGGAAGCGATAAATGCCGATGCGACACAAATCATACCGATAGCTGGCTGTAATTGCGCATTTTGTACCTCACTACGCAGCGTTAACCTCTAATCTCCTTTCAGACTTGCGCGAACGAGTGATAAGCTCAGGTCTGAAGTCAGAGGACTGAGTCGTTACACATCACATGATGTTGTGTTTGTAATGGGCGCCTGACAAAGACATGCTGATTCCGCCACAATGGGGGGCTAGTTAGGGTAGAATATGTGTTAGTCACGGGAATGAATTTGTTGGTGTTGTTTCCGATGAGCTCAAACAGTTTTGACATGCACAATTATTATCTACCAGCCACACGAAAGTTAATTTTTTTCATAAATTGTTGATGGTTACCCTGATGTTTTATTTCTGGCCAGGCAGGCTAATTAACCTAAAGTGACGGGTTACCCGGGGTTGTGAGATAAAGCTGAGAGAGTAGTGTTGTTTCCATAAATTTCCCCGCATCAATCTACTGATTAGCTTAACTGTTTGTTGTTATTCCATAATGTGCTGATTTTAAGTGGAAGCATACCAAGCTCAGTATGAATGAAGATATTCGTATACCCGTTACTGCTACGACGAAATTCCAGAATCAAACAAGACTACATTACTGAACAATGCTCTAAATTTTCAGCCAAGAGCACAGCTTGCGGATAGCTGGTTTAAATCTTTCCTCTACATTCAGGGCAAATAACTTTAACTTCAATATCTTTTTTTTGTACAGCACAACCATAATCTATTGCCTTTTCCTCAATGTAAGTATGGATGAGTTTGTCAGTATGTTGAATTATTATTCCGCAATTTGAGCAAATCAAAAAAATGGTCACAACATCAGATGATAAATTATTTTTTTTAATGAATTTACTACAGTATTCTATTTTTACGATAACCCCTGCCTGTTGCAAATAATCCAGAGAACGATAAACCGTAGCCGGTTTTGCATTCGGATTATATTTCTTCATTAATTCCAGAATCTGGTATGCGCTAATGCCTTTTTCTTTAGCATGACTGACAAAATTATAAACTCTCTCCCGGAGCGGTGTGATTCGTACCTTCTTACTCGCCATCAGCTCTCTCAGCCCGGAACAATCCGCAGACGATAATGTAGTATTCCTTGTACTTAGAGAAGATGGACTATTACTCATTGAGCCTCCTGTAATTTTCAAGCGATGTTTTCTTTTCTTGTCCTGAAACGATGGAAATCTACTGATGTTGTGATCGTGCCATGTAAGTAAAGAAGAACTGGCAAATTTAATTGTTACGTTATAACATAACATATGATAAGTGAGGTGCCAATGTTTCTCTTACTGGAAAAAGCCCATGCAGGTGCAGTTTTTAAACTTGAAGATATCCTGGCAACAATACCCTGGGATTCTCATGGATTGATCGCTGCGATTGCACAGCAATATGACACTGGAGAGGTGTTGATGCTGGCCTGGATGAATCAACAGGCTCTTGATGAAACCTTATTGACTGGCAGAGCCTGTTACTGGTCGCGATCCCGATCATGCCTTTGGCGAAAAGGTGAGACCTCCGGCTGCGTTCAGCAAGTACATGATATCCGTCTGGATTGTGACGGAGATGCGGTACTACTGCTTGTGGATCAAAAAGGTGGAGCCTGCCACACAGGTCGGCGGAGTTGTTTTTACAACGCCGTTAAAGGCGATGAGCTAACCGTGCTCAACGCTCCTGGTTAATCCGAACACAACGAATATCTGAGGAGATGTAAGGTAATGTCCGAAGTCAGTGCAAATTTTCATGGCGATAAACGCCTGCCGGTTACCGTACTTTCGGGATTTTTGGGAGCAGGGAAAACGACACTGCTTAACCATATTCTGAACAACCGGGAAGGCCGTCGTGTTGCTGTCATTGTTAATGATATGTCTGAGGTGAATATTGATGCTGCCCTTGTGAGGGAAGGTGGTGCAGAACTCTCCCGGACTGATGAAAAACTGGTAGAAATGAGCAACGGTTGCATTTGCTGCACGTTGCGCGAAGATCTTCTTCTTGAAGTTAATCGTCTGGCAAAAGAAGGGCGTTTTGATCAGCTTGTCATTGAGTCCACCGGTATATCTGAGCCTCTGCCTGTTGCTGAAACATTTACCTTTGCGGGCGATGACGGTGAAAGCCTTTCGACGGTGGCCCGCCTTGACACCATGGTCACTGTGGTGGATGCGTACAATTTTCTGAAGGACTATGGTTCGCAAGACAGTATTCAGTCACGCGGAGAATCGTTAGGTGAAGGTGATGAAAGGAGCGTGGTTGACCTGCTGATCGATCAGATTGAATTCTGCGATGTGCTGGTCCTTAATAAAGTTGACCTTATCAGTGAAGCACAAAAAGAAAAACTGATGGCGGTTTTACGCTCGCTTAATCCACGGGCGAGGATTGTTGTTTCACAATTTGGTCAGGTCCCCCTGGATAACGTACTCAATACCGGCCTGTTCGATTTTGATCAAGCCGCTCAGGCACCTGGCTGGCTAAAAGAATTGCGCGGTGAACATAAGCCGGAAACAGAAGAATACGGAATTTCCAGCTTTGTCTTTCGCGCCCGCCGGCCTTTTCATCCGACCCGTTTCTGGCAGGTGATGGAAAACGAGCTGGATGGCGTCGTCAGATCAAAAGGGTACTTCTGGCTGGCCAGCCGTCCGGAATTTGCAGGTTCATGGTCACAGGCTGGCGGAGTTGCGCGCCAGGGACTGGGTGGCATGTGGTGGGCAAGCGTGCCGAAAGAACGCTGGCCAGAGGACGCTGAATCACTGGAATTCATCATGTCTCACTGGATGGATGGCATTGGTGATGCCCGGCAGGAACTCGTTTTTATTGGCATGGAAATGAATGAATCAGAACTGCGCAACAGGCTGGATTCCGCCCTGTTAACGGATGCAGAAATGGCAGAAGGACCGCAAAAGTGGCGTCATTATGCCGATCCTGTTGAGCCCTGGTTCGAGGAGTGAATTAAAGGCACCCGCATTTGCCGGGTGCCTGAGTATGAAAGCGAAACAGGCTGTCATTTTTACGACACGTCTTCCCGCACTTTTTTAAACCATTGAACAATACTGTTCAGATGAGATTGTCCATATAACGAGACAAAGCGTCTGGTTTCCTGGTGTCCGGGGTCCTCAAGAACAGCCAGGCGGGATGTAATGAATGCCTGCGTCAGGGGAATGCCACATTCTTCTGTAATGCACCGGTACCATTGCTGGTAATTTTTGGGGATCATATTCATGCTCCATGAATGAATAACAGGGATATCACCAGAGCCACAACCAACGAACTCAGCGCCTGTCTTCCTGCTATTGCCGCGGCAAACCGCCAGTTTATTTCCCGGGCGATGGTAAATACCGTGACAAGGCAAGCCATCAGGGTAGAGGCGAGCCAGACAAGCAACAGAATCTGAGGTGTGCTGAGGGACTGTAATACGCTGCCGCCATCCTGATTCAGCACCATGAGGCCATCTTTTCGTAACAGTGAAAAGATGATCCCAGGCATCAGTTCTGCCGGCAGTTTAAAAAGATGAAGTAAAGGCGCAGTAGTTTCGCTCAGCCAGCGGGTGATACCTGCGTAATCAAGCATTCCCGCAATAAGGCAGATAATCAGGAACAGTGGCATAGCTTGCATAAGGAACTGACGGAGGATATTTCTCAGCATCCACGCCACGTTTCTCCAGCGCGGCCATTGTAGCCAGGTCAGCTCTGTCAAACGCGGATTCTCGCCAGGCTTTAACGGCCTGTTCCAGAGCCGCGTATGTATTGCGCCAGTGATAAAAAGCAGGCTGAGATAAGGTGCAAAGAGCCAGGGATGATGAGAAGCATTAAAAAGTGAAAGCGTTGCCCCCGTCTGATAGCTGCAAGCAGAGCCAAAGCTAATCATGCTGATACAGGCATGCCGGGTACAGCGTGAACATGAACGGCTCTGAAAAACTGCCACCACGTTACAGCCGAAACCACTTAATACGGGAATAAGATCCTGGCCGCTGAGACCCACTTTTCGCAACCAGGGATCCAGCGTCGCGGTAATTCTTTCCTTAAGCCCACTGTCGTCTGTCAGTGAAAGAGATATTCCGACCAGTACCACCACAGGAAAGGCCCATACGAAAGAATAGAGTCCGAGGCTAAAAAGACCGTAATTGCCGACAAATAATGCTTTCAGAACGTCGGGCCAGTTGGTCGTTATATTCTCAAGTGGCTGAATAACCGCACTGTCAATGACAGGCTGAATGAAATCTGACAGCAGCCATGCCCCCCATACCGGAACGGCAAACAGCAGGAAAAGGCATACTATTGCAGCAACTTTTCCAGCCCAGCGATGTTCAAATATCGTTTGTTGAGGAGATTCAGCCAGCAGATTAATTACCGGTATCTTATGACGGGGTAAAGAGACAGCGGAAGGTGCTGGTTTATCCTGCAACAGCAACTGCACTATTCCCTGTCGTACATTGCTGCCAGCTTTCCGGGCATTGACTGCCAGTACAGGCGCACCTGATGTTTCGCTCAGGTATTCAGTCACTTCCCGAAGGCCCTTTCTGATCTTATCAGCAAAGGTCAGGAGTATAACAAGGTGTTTTGCCTGTGGCGGTATGAGGTGACAGAGCGTTTGCCACTCCTGCTGAGCGTGCGTGGCCCGCAGAACCACCAGAATGCCATCATGCTGGTTTAGCGCATCAAGGGCGAGTTTCGTGGTTTCACTGTCGCTCTGAAAACGTATGCCTGGTGTATCAACCAGGCAGATCCCTGCATCATTAATGAGACCTTCCCGACATACAACGGTCGATCCCCTGAAATTACGCTCATCACTGGCAGCACTTTCCGTCAGGATATTAAACAGGGTAGATTTTCCTGCACTTTCTAATCCCATTAAAACGAATGATTGCATAAACACGGACCTCAGCATGCACAGTCATCATCGGCACAGCAGTCAGGCTCTGAAGGCAGAACCCACCAGTCCCGTACTCCTTCAGAGGACAGGCCCAGATGACGCGTGATACTTTCTGCCACGACGGGAAAGCGCTGGCGGAACTTATAGATAAAGCAATAAATATTTCCGGCATGCCGGACATGGGGACCGACAAGGTACAAACCGGGAAAAAGAGTTGAGCAGTCGTCGTCCGTCAACACCGGATAGCCATCATCATTCCATTCAAAAAAAGCAGCCAGTTGACTTGCTCCCCCGCCACACTGGAAGCCGGTGGCAAGCACAGGCACCTCGTCAGTGGCCCAGGCGCGTCCGTTAGTGGTATGGACCTTGTAGGAGCTCCCCGGGCCGGGCATCCTGACCACCTCACAGACATCCGCATCTTCATAAATTTCGAAAAGACGGTTATTCATCGCCCTGTTAAGTCGCTCACGGGTATAAGGGGAGAGCGACAGACTGGGATCGCTGATATGGTTAGCTGACCAGGGGGCAGAGCGGGTCAACATTTTTACCGATGAACCATTTTCCAGCAGGTTTACAGCGGCATCCACCGCGCTTTCATAGCCGCCGATCACGATGTAATCGCCTTTTCGGAAGTCCTTCCAGCTGGACACATCAGCGTAATGGCAACACATTTTTGCTCCCGGAAAAATCTGCCGGTCAGGGAACTGGAATTCACCTGTAGCCCATATTAATGAGCGCGTTTCAATTCTCTCTCCTGTTTCTGTTGTCAGCATAAAGTGACCTGAACTGAGCAAGGCCACCTTTACAACCCTGGCGGGGGCCATGACGGGGATCTGATACTCATCCAGCACGGCATTGAGGTATTTTGCGTACGTGTTTCCCCCAGCGTGTTCTTCACCGCAGAAAAGCGCCAGGGAACTGTCAGGCGTCACAGCATTAAGATCGGCTTGTCCGAACGGATTGGAAAAAAAAGAAGGAGTAATAAAGCGGGTTTCTTCCGGCCAGCGCATAAAGGAGGCACCCACTTCGTGACTGTCCACGACGAGGATATCCTGTACGGCGCTCCGACGAAGAAGCGCCGCCATACCCACTCCAGCCGGACCCGCACCGACAATAACGACTTCGCGTGGTTGGTTCATAGAATCACCTTTTATGTTACGTTATAACATAACATACCACATTGAAATTTTTTTTCCTCCTGATGTACGATTTATCGGATGCGCCAGGAGGTGTTTTCGCCGACATCTTCAAGCTCAATGCCTTGCTCCGCTAATTCATTTCTTAAACGATCGGCCTTGCCCCATTCGCCCATACGTCGTGCTTCACTACGCTGATGGATTAGGTTTTCAATAAGCTGCAACTCTGCTGGGTGAACGTCATCGCGGTTGGTCAAAAAGGCAGCCGCGGATTGTTCAAACAACCCCAGCACATTGCCCAGTACTTTCAGCGTGGTGGCAAGTGCTGCCGCCTCGCCTTCATTCATTGCGTATAGCCGGTTAATTTCTCTTGTTAGCTCAAACAGAACGGCAAGCGCCTGAGGCGTATTAAAATCATCATCCATTGCCTCACAGAACCTGGCCCGCCAGGTATCATGCTGTTCAGACCGGGAGCCATCAGCAAACTGGCATGCGGTATAGAGCCGTGTCAGCGAGGCGCGTGCCAGATGAATATTTTCCTCGCTGTAATTTAATGGCTTACGATAATGGGCACTTAACAGGAAGAAACGCACGCTCTGGGCATCAAACCGGTTCAGAATATCGCGCAGGGTAAAAAAGTTATTCAGCGATTTCGACATCTTTTCTTTATCTACCGTCACCATGCCGGTATGGAGCCAGTAGTTCACGTAAGGGCCATCGTTGGCTGAGGTAGACTGAGCGATTTCATTTTCATGATGTGGAAAAATGAGATCCGAACCGCCGCCATGAATGTCGAAATGCGTTCCGAGGTAATGACAGTTCATCGCAGAGCATTCAATATGCCATCCCGGTCGACCTTCTCCCCATGGAGAGGGCCAGGCCGGCTCGCCGGATTTCGCCCGCTTCCAGAGAACAAAATCCAGCGGGTCACGTTTATACTCATTGACGTCGATGCGGGCCCCGGCGCGAAGCATGGTAATATCCTGTCCCGAAAGCTTTCCGTAGTCTTGTGCCGATGCAGTGGAGAACATGACATCACCACTCTCTGCAATGTAAGCATATTGTCGATGCAGAAGTCGTTCGATCATACTGATGATTTGTGGAATGTGCTCTGTGGGGCGGGGTTCGATGTCTGGCGGCAGGATGCCTAACTTTGCAAAGTCAATGTGCATTTCCTGCACCATTCGCTCTGTCAGGCTGCGCCAGTCCTCTCCCGTATCACGGGCGCGCTGAATAATTTTATCATCTATATCAGTAATGTTACGCACGAAAGTCACATCGTATCCGCGAAAACGCAGATAGCGGACAATCATATCAAAAGCTACAAAGGTTCTGGCGTGTCCCAGATGGCAAAGGTCATAAACCGTCACGCCGCATACATACATGCCAATTTTGCCTTTCGTGATCGGAACCAACAACTCCTTTTGCCCATTCATTGTATTTGTCATTTTTATCATGGCGCTTACCTCATTACTTTGCATAGCAGTACGCGAGCACGCCTGGTGCTAATCAACGGTTGCATGGAATAAGAAAAAGGTTATTTAGTCAGAGTACGATTACAGTCCGGACAGATACCATGGCTGGAAAGGGTAATTTCCCGTTCGGTCATACCATGTCCGGTGAGATGCGACTTTACCATTTCAATAGCCGCTTCCAGCGCTGGATCCTGTTCAATAGGAATAACATGATGGCAGTTATCGCATTCAAAAAGTCCTACGGCAGCCCGTTGGGTCAGAGCGAAACGCTGAGTTCTTGCCGAGTCGGTATAACGCTGGACAATACTTATCTGCATTAGCCGCTCCAGTATTCGGTAAAGGGTCACACGATCGGGAGCCTGCTCGCCCAGTTGCTGAGTTAAATCGTCATGGCTCATGGCCTGGCTGGCATGTTCAAGACACTGCAGTGTAGCAAGGGTGGATGGCGTTGCCCGCAAACCCTGTGCGCGCAACGTTTGCTTCCAGTCATACGTTTTGGCTACTGGTGTTGTCATATTTCCCCCTCCGAGTCATGTCATTTGAATTTTGGCAGGAAGCCGGTATTATTGCAACTTGATTGCATTAACGTTTAGCGGCATAAGGCTGGATGCTATGAAAAGAACACCGCTCATTATCCTTAATGGTTTTCTGGGGGCAGGGAAAACTACTCTGCTAAAAAACCTTCTTACACAGGCATACAAACGGCGAATGACTGTATCCGTCATCGTTAATGACATGAGTGAACTTGATGTGGATGGCGTCCTGATAGCCAACACAGAAATCGTTGATGCAGCCAGTAACAATTTTGTGAGTATTTCAGCAGACAGTATCAGCAGCAGAAGTGGGATCCAGAAGCTGGATTCCGCGCTGAAAAACCTGCTCGAAAAAAGGTCTCCGGATTTTATTTTACTGGAAACGTCAGGCAGCAGCCATCCTCTTCCCCTGGTCCGCTATCTGCGAGAACACACCCAGGTAAGTCTCAAAGCATTTTTGTCTCTTGTAGACACGGTCATGCTTAATGATGACTACGACGGTGGAAAGACGCTTATTCCGATTTTCCAGGAGCACCTCAACAAAGGGACCCGGGGAGTGGAAAGCCTGCTGGCAGAACAGATTATGTTCTGTAATAAGCTCTTATTAACCAAAAACGACAGGTTACCCTTCTATGTGGTTACTGAGGTAGCCAGAGCCATACATCCACTTAATCCCCAGGTTGCAACTATGGCCGTACCCTGGGGAAATTTACAGCTGGATGAATTGCTTTCCATGCCGGATTACGATTTTCATCGTGTCGCGTTACTTATCGATGAGCTTCAGGATGCCATTGATGCAGTTTTGCCGGATGAACCCAACAAAAAATATGATATTTCGTGGCGGGTCATTGAGGATGACCGTCCATTTCATCCGCAGCGGCTATGGGATACCTGTCATCGCTTTATGGGCGCAGGTGTTTACCGCAGCAAGGGGTTTTTCTGGCTACCGGGAAGGGATGATCTGGCATTATTGTGGAACCAGGCAGCAGGGAGCATCAATCTTGAATTCATAAGCTACTGGAAAGCCGGGGTCCTGACGCACACTGATAATTCACTGACAAAGGAAGAACGCTCAGCTATCCGTGAGCAACTGGCAAAAATGCCTGGCAGATTTGGTGACCGGCGCTGCCGCCTGACGGTTATTGGCGAGAGCGGAGAAATCGACGATTTCACCCTTGCATTGCGCCAGTGTTTACTCACGGAAGAGCAAATTCACTGGTGGCAGCAGGGGGGGATTTTCCACGATCCCTGGCCCACGAAAGTGGCCAGGCTGGTTTAACAGGTTATTTTGCAGCGTTAGTTAATGTTATGTTATAGCGTTTCATTATGCAATTTTATCGGTACAGGACATGACTAAACCTACCCGCGCTGAACGAGAAAAAATCCTGGCTATGCCGCCAGAAGACTACATGAACCCTGTGCAACAGGACTACTTCCGGCGGCTTATCCGCCACGAAAGGCAGGAGGTACTCGATCATATCGATCAGATGAAGCAACAGTTGCAGGAGAATCCCGAAACGGGTGACGAAGGGGATATCGCCATTCGTGAAGAGCAGTTACGTCTGTTGTTCAGACAGATAGACAGGGAAAGCCGCCTGCTGCCGAAATATGATGCAGCGCTGATACGGCTGGAAAAAGGAGAGTATGGATTCTGCCGGGATACTGGCGAACCTATCGGCCTGCAACGCCTGCTACTCAGGCCCACCGCAGAATTAAGTATTGAAGCCAAAACCAAGGAGGAAAAAGTTGAGGTTCAGTACCGAAAGAAATAAAGCCGCCCGGGGCGCGGGCAGGGACAGGAACGAATAACAGATCAGGCAGGTATATATGAGTATGGCAGCGAAACAAACCTTATGCCCCGGCATGCTACCGGATATTCAGTCCACTAAGGGCGACGATGAGAGTGAGTCGTTATCCTGGGTCGGTATGGAGCAAATCGATCTGCCGGTAGATATCGCAGGCAGGCCGGTAGCCGCAAAGGTTAATGCCGGCATAAACCTTCTCAGTTCACCTGAAGCCGAAAAGGGGATCCATATGTCTCGCCTTTATCTGCTACTGGATGAACTAACACAAGGGGAAATGACGCCGGATTTATTGCAACGTGTGCTGAAAGCATTTCTGGTATCGCATCAGGGACGTAGTGATGAAGCCAGTATTGAGATTTCAGGGGAGGTGTTACTGTCGCGTAAGTCGTTAAATTCTAATCACTCCGGCTGGAAAGCCTATCCTCTGACTCTGAGCGCCGAACTCAGGCAATCTTTTACGGTTACCCTCAAAGTGGGTATCCCTTATTCGTCAACCTGTCCTGCTTCCGCCGCGCTTAGCCGCCACGTCGCGGGTTTGCAGTTTAGCAAAGACTTTGGTAACCGGATCGACAGGCTCCCGGCAGCAGAAATAGCGGACTGGCTTGTTGAGAAAGGAATGCCGGCAACCCCGCACAGCCAGCGAAGCTGGGCATGGGTGAGTATCCTGCTTAATTCTGAAGCAAAATCACTGCCTGTGATTGAGCTGATTGATTATGCTGAAGTTGCTCTCGGGACAGCCGTGCAAACGGTTGTCAAGCGGAGCGACGAACAGGCTTTTGCGGTGGCTAACGGTCAGAATCTGATGTTTTGCGAAGATGCTGCCCGTCGGCTCAATAACGTTTTTCGTTGTGCACCCTTTTGTGAAGCATTTGATATCAGGGTTGAGCATCAGGAAAGCCTGCATCCTCATAATGCCGTTGCCCGTATTCACTGGAAAGGAAGTAAAAATGTTACGTAAAAACCCATCAGGTCATACCCCAGTGGTGTCAACAAAGGCCTATATCGATCCCACCGCGGTAATTTGTGGACGTGTCATTATTCATGATTATGTTTACGTCGGACCCTATGCGGTTATCCGTGCTGACGAGCTAAATGCAGAAGGGGACATGGATCCTATCATTATCCATTCCCACTCTAATATTCAGGATGGGGTGGTTATTCATTCAAAAAGCGGCGCGCCAGTGACGATAGGAAGCGGAACGTCCATTGCCCACCGTGCAATAGTGCATGGCCCCTGTCAGGTTGATGAACGGGTATTTATTGGATTCAACAGCGTGTTGTTTAATTGTCATATTCAGACTGGTTGTGTTATTCGCTATAATGCAGTTGTGGATGGCGTTACCTTGCCTGAGAACACCTATATTCCATCAACGGAACGCGTGGGGCCTGATTCCGATCTTAAAAGTTATTCGAAAGTAGACCCCGCGTCTTTACAATTTTCAGAAGAAGTCGCCAGCACCAATGTCAAACTGGTGGAAGGTTATCAGCTGTTGCGAAATGAATTCTGAGTATGGCTCGGTTAGTGCCATTAAAATAACATCGTATTATTAACGATTTGTTATTAATGTAGCAAGATGATACTTGCCTCTTCTTTCCTTTTGCGGAAGAGGCTTTTCTGTTTTATTAAAGAGGTAGCGGTGAAACTTTTTATTAATGATCTGACGGTCATGGATTTTAGTTTCCTTGATGCGGAATCCGGGTTGATTGGCGATAGCCTTATTGTTGATATTATTCTTGAGGGAGATCTGAATGCTGAGTCAATGGTAATGGATTTCTCACATGCTAAAAAAAGTATCAAACATGAAATTGATAAACTGGCCGATCATGTCCTGATTGTGCCGGAACAAAATAGTCATATTATTGTTAGTCATGCAGGCACTACGACGGAAGTCGCCATGCTGCGTAAGAATGGGGAGACCCAGTGTTTTATTTCCGGGCCGCAGGAGAGTTTCTGGCTGGTCCAGACAGATAATATTAATTCCCGTTGCCTTGAATCCCAAATAGAAAAACATTTACTGGCGTGTTTGCCGCCAGGAGTAAAAGACATAACGATAACGTTACGGCCGGAAAGTATTAATGGGGGCAGTTATCACTACTCGCATGGACTGAAAAAACACCGCGGAAATTGCCAGAGAATAGCGCATGGGCATCGCTCTGCGATCAGAATTTTTGTGGATGGTGAGCGAAGCCATATGTGGGAACAGAAGTGGGCAACGCGATGGATTAACGCTTATCTATTAAGCTGGGAAGATGTCGTTACAGTGACAACACTTTCACCGCGTGCCGTTGCATACTGGCATAAGGGGCTGACATGTTCTTCCTGGCGGAGTTCTCAGGGATACTTTGAAATTATGCTTTGTTCTGAGGTAGTAGATATTCTGCCGTGTGATACCACGGTTGAGTCACTGGCTTTATTTATCAGGCAGTCAATTGAGCACGGTTTACCCGCAGCGAAAATAGAAGTCCATGCCTTTGAGGGAGTGGGGAAAGGCGCTATTGCCTGACACACTATTCTACTTTTCAGGGGTATTGATCTGTTTTCTCTCGTAAAACTACAATACCCGGTTTTGTAGCCATGTATCTAATAAAAGGTGAGTCAACTACCTTTCTGTTTTTCGCTAATGACGATGCATTTCTGAACCAGATATTATTGTGGTCTTTGATAATGATCCCAACATGTGAAACATCCAGTCCTCTTTTTGTTGAATAAATACCCACGTAATCACCTGTTTGCAGTTTATTTATTACCTCTTTATCTATTGCAGAAGCCGGTATATAGCTTATCCGGCGTGAGATAATGCCGAGACCCTTAACATATTCTTGTCTTTTATTCTTTTGGTTTAGCTGTTTGTTGACAGTAATAGCATAGGGGCTGATATCCTGAGTAACATCTTGTGCATTTCGCGGAGATATGACAGCCCAGTCCGTGAAAAAATGTTTTCTGCCAGTAAAATCAATCTTTCCGTTTGTATAACGGGTATTAACAAGTTCAGATACATAAGTTTGCCAGCTACTGGCGTGCGCCATGGAGCGAACATAATCAAGAAAAGTAAAACAATCCACGGTGCTGGGGTTAGTGACCAGCCTCTCTTGCATCGAAGATGATCCAATCAGTGTATGAGACTGGTAAGGCGTTCCGAGGAAACGGGAAGATATCTCAGCAACGCGTTCACTATAGCTGAGGCCCTTCCTGTACAAAGAAGTAGTATGAAGGATTTTGTTAACTTTAGCCTGACTTTCTTCAGTAGAATAGTCGCTTCGTGCCTGCTGAGACTCAGCAAATCCCGTGCAGCTATAAAACGAAAGGAGAAAGATGATTGCTTTTTTCATAAAACATTAACTTCCTCAGCGGTATTTCTCATTCCCCCCTGAGCGCGCTTTATAACTCTGGTTGTAGGCTGGTATTCATGGATTTCTGCGCCAGGCCTGGTGATCGAACTCACTTCTGCGGCGTCCCCTTCCACGTTCTGTGCCATATCAGCAATTACCGTGAATGTCGTAATGACCTTAAACTTTTCAGCAGCGTAAGCGCCCTGGATAGCTGTCAGTCCTGTGATAAGCGTGCTTAACAGGATTATCTTTACCGTATTGAGTTGAAGCATGGTTATCTCCTGATGAAATCACTGTTTGTCAATGCTACGCAATGTTATAACCTATCCTAGGTTGTAAAACATAGCACAGGCTATATTTAAATGAGAAGAATTATCGTTATCATTTAATGCCTGATGCCGCAATTTTTTATGGCTTACGCAGGGATTGATATTCAGACAGACGACTTTTAATGCAACAAGGTTGCGTTAATTTGTGGGTTAATGCAACATAGTTGCTGTTAATCACTGAGCTATGTCGGGATACGAAAATGTCAGAAGCGCTTATAACAGAGTCAGAACCTCTCACCTTTACTCTTCCTGATGGCTCTCTGAAGCTCGTCAGAAAAGGGACCACGTTGCAGAACGTCGCGGAAAGTATCGGTTCTTTCGTCGCGAAAAACGCCGTGCATGCTGAAATTGATGGCCAATATATCGATCTGATCGAGGCAGTGCAAAAAAGTGGCACGCTCAATATTATTACGCTTTTTGACGAAGAAGCGTTGGACCCGATTCGCCGTGGCTGCCTTCTCCTTCTTGCTGCGTCTGTAAATCAGCTGTTTCCCTCTGCCAGGGGGGTTGAAGGGCATCTGACAGAAGAGGGGTTTTATTACGATTTTGCGACGGATAATCCTTTTACCAGCAGCGATCTGCTGAAAATTGAGCAGCACATGACAAAATTGATCGCCGAAAACCCGCCGGTTTTTAAAGAGCAGGTCACACGAGCGCAGGCAGTTGACTGTTTTGAGCGGCAGGGAGAGAAATTCAAAACAACGAGGCTGATGGAAATACCGACAGATGAGCCGGTGACATTATGTCATCTCAAACAGTTCACGGACGGCTTTAATGGCCCACTGATTCCGGATCTTCGTTTTCTGAAAAATATGAAGTTGCTTAACGTATCCGGTGCGTACTGGCAGGGGGAAGCCAGCAACGTACAGCTACAGCGGATTTATGGCACGGCATGGGCCAGCAAAAAACAGCTTGATGGCTGGCTTGAGAAAACGGCCGAAGCGGAGAAACGCGACCATCGTAAGCTGGGTCGGGAGCTGGATTTGTTTCATTTTCAGGACAATGCGCCTGGCGCGGTTTTCTGGCATCCCAGGGGGTGGACAATCTTTCAGTCGCTTATTGCCTATATGCGTAACCGCCATGAAGTGGCGGGTTACGTTGAGGTCAATACGCCTGATGTCATGGACCGCAGCCTGTGGGAAATATCCGGTCACTGGGACAACTATCGTGATCATATGTTTACAACGCAAACGGAGGATGGTCGACGTTTTGCTCTCAAGCCAATGAACTGTCCGGGGGCGGTATCACTGTTTAAATACGGGCTCAGGAGCTACCGCGATTTACCCGTTCGCCTGTCTGAATTTGGTAAAGTCCATCGTTATGAACCCTCTGGATCGCTGCATGGTTTATTACGGGTCCGCCATTTTACTCAGGATGACGCGCATATCTTTTGCACGCTGGAACAGGTAGAGGGGGAGTGTAAAAGTATCCTTCAGCTGGTGCTTGATATTTATAAGCAGTTTGGATTTGAAGAGGTCGCAATCAAGTTATCCACCCGTCCTGAAAAGCGCATGGGAAGCGACGCCGACTGGGATCGGCTGGAAAACGCGCTTTCAGCCTCTCTGGAAGCGCAGGGATTACCATGGTCGGTAAATCCCGGTGAAGGTGCCTTCTATGGCCCTAAACTGGAGTTTGTGTTGCGCGACGCGATTGGCCGTGACTGGCAGTGCGGAACGCTACAGGTGGATATGAATCTGCCTGAGCGATTTGATATTGGCTACATTGCCGAGGATGGCTCGACAAAACGCCCGGTGATGTTGCACAGAGCGCTCTTCGGCTCTCTTGAGCGTTTTACCGGTATTCTTCTTGAACATTACGCCGGTAAACTGCCCGCTTGGCTGTCGCCGGTTCAGGTCGTGGTCATGACGATTACCGATAAGCAGCACCAGTATGCGGAGCAGGTTGTGAAGGCGCTTCGCAAAAAAGGGCTGCGTTGTGAGGCCGACCTCCGCAATGAAAAAATTGGATTTAAAATCCGTGAACAGACTCTGGCCCGCATTCCTTTCCTGCTGATCGTTGGCGATGCGGAGGAGAATGCGGCGCGTGTCACCGTACGCGATCGTACCGGGAAGTGCATGGGAACGCTGTTACTCAATGAGGCGGCAGACGCTATCAAAATATGTTGCCAGCCACCGGAGGTTAACCTTGATTAAGCCAAGCGGAAGCGATATCCCCCGGCGCGAGAGCGGTCGTCACGTCTGGCCAGTGAAGAAGGATGATACCCAAAGCAACGATATCGCGTTTTATGAAACAGCCTTCAGAGAACAATCCAGGCGATGGGGGCTTTACGAGATTGTTTTGGGAAGCGTTGTTGAGGGCAAAATATCATTGTATCAGTCCGTCAATCAGGGGGCCGACGTTCCGCACATTCTGATTGCGGCAGGGTTTCATGGAGAAGAACCCGCGGGATGCTGGGGAATGCTGGATTTTCTGCGCGGGGGCTCCCCTGAATTGTTTGATAACGTAGCCGTGAGTTTTTTACCGCTTGTGAACCTGTCTGGCCTGAGCGCTGGCTGTCGGCTCAACAGTACTGGACAGAATCCAAATCGCGGCTTTACCAATGGGGCAGAGGTCGAGCCTTCAGTTGAAGGAAAAGTACTGCTTAATTATGAAGCGCTTCTGAAAAACGCAGCCAGACACGGTGTGCTCTGTTGTCACGAGGATATTCTTCGCCAGCAGGCGTATCTCTACACCTTTGAACATACTGCCCGTCCAGGCCATTTTAGCGTGGCATTACGTGATGAGCTTGGACGTTTTTTCCCGGTCATGGAAAAAGAGCGGGTTGATGGCTGTGAATGTGAGGATGGCATCATCTTTAACCATTTTGATTCGTCATTTGAATCCTGGTTGTTTTCTTCCGGTTCCGACGTCGCAGCGTGCACTGAAACGCCGGGGTTGCAACCCTTTGCAAAGCGAATAGAGGCAAACCGTTATTTAATCGGCGCGTTTATCTCATCCATACTGGAGCGCAACAGTATCGGGGGCGGGATGTCATGAAGCCTTTATTACTGACCAATGCATTAATAATCAGTGAGGACATGCGTTATCCGGCTGACATCCTTATTGATAAGGGACGGATCCAGAAAATTGCCTCGCTTATTCCCTCCCGACCGGAATGGCAGGTTATTGATGTGCGAGGGAAATGGGTGATCCCCGGTATGATTGACGATCAGGTTCATTTCCGCGAACCCGGTCTGACGCATAAGGGAAGTATTGCCACTGAATCTGCCGCCGCAGTAATGGGAGGCATTACCAGTTTTATGGAAATGCCGAACGTTACACCACCCACGACAACCCGTCAGGCGCTGCGTGAGAAATTTCAGCGTGCCTCGCGTTCTTCGCTGGCAAACTACAGTTTTTACTTCGGCGCGACGAACGATAATCTTGACGAACTGAAGGCGCTTACGGCTTCGCAAGCCTGCGGGGTGAAGGTCTTTATGGGGGCTTCTACCGGGAATATGCTGGTGGACGATGAACAGGTGCTGGAAAGTATTTTCGCTAATGCCCCTCGTCTTGTGGCAACACATTGCGAAGTCACGGAGCTAAACACTCATGGCGAATAAACAGAACAGCAAGACATGGCAGGCACCAGTACGCTGGATTTGCAGACAATGCAACCGTCAGTTCAGCGGTGAGCGCATATGCCCTTTTGTTACTGTATAGACCACGTCGTTGCAGCCTCTGCGCACTGAATACCCATCCTGTCATAATCGCTTTCCCCCAATCCACTGATTCTCTGAATCTTCATTCCGCCAGTGACCACGCTTAACGTTGCCCATACAGGGATGGCTCACGCCTGCGTGCTGTCTGGCGGTAAGGACCCTTACTATGTACGCAAAATCATTTCTTGCCTGTAACCCTGCCGGACGGCTTACCGGTGCCAGAACCGCACTATGCTCCCCGTCTGACGTTTATACCTGCCATCACTGTGGTAGTTCCCTGGTGCTGCATGCTGAAACCGATCGTCCCTGGTTTGCCCATACTACTGCTGCACTGACTGAACGAGGCAGACAAGAGTGCCCATACACGCATCCTGCTGTTGATGAAGTCAGAATTATACAGCGCTTGAAGTGTTACGTACCGGATGCAAGACCGGTAGCCCGTCATGTTGGCCAATGCCAGGGTGAGTCTGGCTGTCACGCTGAGGGGGAGGCCATATGCTCATAATGCCATGCTATCGGGCCCTGAATACCAGAGGAGAGCAAACCAGCAGCAGAAGTGCAGTCAGCCAGCCTGATGAGCGCTGGACCTGCCCGTCCTGCGGATGTCGTTTGATACTGCATTCTGATAACCCCGGCATTCGCGCCTGGTTTGAGCACGATCCACGGTCAGTAGGGAAAGATGTGCTGAGGCAGTGCAGACATCTGAACCACTCTGCCACATTGCCGGGAGACTGGTACACAAGGTTTATATTCACCTTCTTTCCGCTGGATGCTTCTGCACCTATTGGGGCCTGGTATTGCGTGTGGTGTGGGCGTCACTATGCAGGTGAGAAACACTGTGTGGCCTGTAACACCGGTATCTACAGTATTGAGGAAACCGCCTGGCGGGAGAACTATATATGCCCGGTCAATAATCCAGCCCAGCGACCATCTGAAGACACACGCATAGCAGCATCAACATCAGGAGCTTGCTGACGATGGTTAATTCATTCAGACCAACCGAATATGTGATTACCGATGATGGGGAGTGGGTAGCCATCGATGAACTCATTGTCCTGCATGCCAGACCACTGCGCTGCGGCTCCTGCCATATCTCTGTAGTGGTGACGCAGAATGATACAGGCTGGCAATTGATTCACCGGCCGGGTTCAGAGATGGACAGAAAGCAAGTGAGTCGTTGCCGTTACAGAGTATCCTCCTCGCTGTCGACGGGCATACGGGGATTTTAAGCGCCAGAGGCATGGCATGGTGGGTGACGGCATTACGTTGAACTTAGCATAGTGCTGTTGCCCACCCTTATTAACCTTTTCTGTGAAACAACAGAGAAAATCCACTATGAAATATAACCATGCCACCCCGGTTGTTGATAATTCTGCGGATGGGGTAAACATACTCGCTTTTCCCCAACAGGCTGTTGACCACTACCCCCGACTGGTAGTGTTTAGTTTTAAGCTGCAGTTACCGCACAGTGAAACCTCAGCAGATAACCGGGTATTGATTATGCGCTTTCACACGGAAATCAGGCAGCGCATCGGCGAATATTCGTGGCAACGGCAACAGGCACGCCGACATTCACCGCCCAATATTCTGCGGTGGTTATGGGAGCCCGTTAGCGCGGCAGAGTGCAAAATGGTGTTGCTGATGAATCTCGATACGCTGGGAGCGATGCGCGAGACGCCAACTGGTGATGGTGTAGTTCAGGAGATTAATGCGATTAACGGAAGCTGCCTGCTGGTCTCATGCCCGCCGAAAGATCCACGATGTGCACGTCCGCACCCCTGACGGAAGAAGCCATGAGGCAGATCGGTCAGTTATACGCCATATAGGCGGATATAAGGGGAATGTCGACATAGCTGCGGCTTGCTGAACGCCAGAGATAAACGAAACCGTTGTTGAAATCCCTGGAAAGCTGGCTGCGTGAAAAGATGAAGACCCTGTCGCAACACTCGGAGCTGACAAAAGCGTTCGCGTATGCGCTGAACCAGTGGACGGCACTGGCATACTATGCAGATGACGGCTGGGCTGAGGCCGATAACAACATCGCTGAAAATGCGCTGCGGATGGTGAGTCTGGGGCGAAAAAACTACCTGTTCTTCGGTTCGGACCACGGTGGTGAGCGGGGTGCGCTGCTGTACAGCCTGATCGGCACGTGCAAACTAAATGGAATCGATCCGGAACGCTACCTTCGCCATGTGCTGGATGTTATCGCAGACTGGCCGGTCAACCGGGTCAGCGAACTGCTGCCCTGGCGTCTCGTCCTGCCAACTGAATAACTGCCGATCGTCAATACGGTTCTGGCTGTCCGCTTACAGAAAAAGAAAAACTGGAGGAGAAAATAGAACGTACTACAGCATCAGTTCTTCACTAACCTGCGAAACAGGGAGCCAGTAGGGCCATCTTGTTATGTAGCTGTATCCTAAGTTAATGGCACCTTCTCCATAAGATTTTACTGACAGCTCCCGACATATCCAGATTAGGGATATTCAGCTCTGAAAAAACGTCTGCTGTTGGCACAAAGCGGACCAATGCCGATGAAATTAGTATGGGCGAGTAGAATTTCGCCAGCCTGCCGTGTTTGGTCAGCCCACACATAACAGTTTTGAGTTCATCAACTCCTAATGAAGCGAATGTCACGAAGAGATTACTATGACATGAGATTTATAATTATCTCTGTATGGTTACTTTCATCCATTTTAACACTAGCAACTGATCCTGATTACGACGTTGGTCAAAAGGACTGTAATTATTTAAAAAACAAGGGCTATCCTGATAGAACAATATCACGAGGTGCTCGGTGATAAAAATGTCGACTTTGCTATGATTGATATCTATGAGTAGATAACCATAAAAGATAAATAGAATAAACTCATATGCTATGGGGTATGCGAATTTTCTGATGGTGATAAAATGATGGTTACTTACACATTGAGTAAGAATCGTGTTGGCCAGTACATTACTGAGTTCGTACCTGAAGAATAATGAATACATGAGCCACTCATTGGTGGCTCAATTAGATGCTTAATTACCAATTCTGTATGTGAGGCAGTTATCAGCATTTAAGCGGAGATTAAGCTTACCTGATGCAAGTTCATTCTCTGTGTTGGTTCCTGCAAAAGCAAAACCCTTCTTAATAAGATTAGTTGTATAGTACTTATTGTACATAAATGCCCAAATAATCATGCCAATCGTCGAGCCAATACCCATGGTGAGAAAAGCAAGGATAATCAGCACGATAAAAGTACCGATGAAGGTTATGAAATCCTTTCTGAAAAGAGCTGGAAACGCTCCGAAAAACAATGTAGTCCAGGAAAAACCATAAAATCCTGTTACTGTCTCGCCAGTACGTGGATTCTCCATACGAATTTTAATAGCCATTACTTTTTATACCTATTTGTTAATTTATATTATGTTATGTTATTCATGGAGTCATTCGTTAACTTTTTAAAAACATCCATGCAACAACTACGCATTAATTATTCTGCACCAATATTTTTATAGAATACCATTTCCTTATATCTTGTATTATATATACGTAGAAAAATAAGACATTGATTTACATAATAACGATTAATGACGTTAGCAAAACAGTTCATATACTCAAATGATCCATCTCAATGAGTTATGCATAGGACCTATTGAACAGGCTATTTTTTCTACAAGCAACAAGAAAGAATAAAAATTACTAATTTTGGAGCGTTATTATTTTTAATGAACTAATTATCGCTCTAATTTTTTGTGAGTAACGCTTTTAAATTGAAGTGCTAGTTTGTTTAGTGTATTACTATTTTTTAAACATATAGCTCATTACAATATACTTAGAAAGCAATAGAACAGATTGAGTTGGCACTGAAATAGGCTAAAACCGACATGCCTGTCGGGGAAGAGAACAGAAGTTGGTGAGGCGGCGTGAGGAATGAGGGCGTAGAATATTATGATTAAGAAAACATTATGCAGCTTATTGCTGGCTGTACTTTGTGGCGGCATGGTGGGACCCGCAGTGAGTGCGGAGAATGACCATCGGTATATTAGTATTCGTAATACGGATAGCAGTTGGGTGCAGGGCGTGTGTTCTTTGGTATTCCGGCTGGATAACGGCGGTGATGGGACATTCAATAACCTGATGGTCAACTTGCAATTAACTGATAAATCGGGAGCCGTTCTGGAAAAAGGAACTCTTGATGTTCAGCCGTTTGGCGATAGCAGCGCAACTCGCTCAACCCTTTCGGCAACTGAATTCAGCTGTGATGCGGTTGAAAATACAGCCAACATCGTGATTACCCACGTTGAGGAAACGTCTTCGGATGGTTCAGTCCATGCCCTGCCACTGTCGATGTTTGATCCGCAATATTATCAACCATTAAAAATGAGCGTACAAAAAAGTCGGTAATTTTACCTGCCTTCTATGGGGATGACAGAGATACATCCCCATTACAACGCAACAAGCGTTTATGCTTTGTTGATTAAATCGATAATACGATCGCCTTCTGTATCTTCTTGCGCAACTCGACTAAAGATGCTGCTATCGTTTTGTGTACCCACCTTGATAGGTTCCTTGCAATCTTTGTGGAAGATTCTTTTCCCTTTTTTTGTGACAACCACACCTGACATATCGCCGTGCTGCTCTTTATCGTAAACAATATATTCATAGGGGCCTTTGACGACACGTATCCAGTAAAGCGAGCCACCGGCGATCATCTGAGAATTATAGTAGGCGTTAACCCCCGGTTGATTAGTGACAAGATTCAGCTCAGCAGTCGGAGCAGACTGGGTTCCCAGGGCATATCCCGCGCTATCCTGCGCAATAAAGGCGCTGGCGTATTTATTATTGGTGAGCAGGCATTCCAGCGTTAATTGTTCCTGATCCTCCGCACTGTAAGACGCAGCTAAAGCTGTCTGGCTGAGTGACATACAGACAATGGTCAACGCCGCAATTCGTAGAGTTAATTTCACGTTCCTTACTCCTTTATAAACTGACATGTTTAAGATTAGTGGCCGTTCTTTACTTGTTTGCAGGTATCCAGCCAGCCAGCTGTATCAATTTTGCCGTTCGCTAGGTATTTTTGCTGATTCTGCCAATGAGCAGCGAGGAACGGCTTAAGACCGGAAAGACGTTTATTCAGCGTCAGCATCTGATTGAACACGTTCACTTCGCCTTTTAGCCCTGCTTGCCCATACAGGGTGCCGGAATCCACCAGACTGCTGGCGTAGTAGCTCGTTAGCTGCTGTAGACGATCGGTTTGTTCCGCCAGCTTATTTTTGCGGATGGCACAGTTGGCATCGCTGCTGTCTTTATCTTTGCACAGCAGCTCATAATTGTGATTGAGGAAGTCAAGGAAACGACCATCGTCCTGTAATTTGGTACAGAGAAAAGAGCCCAGATTCAGGCTGGCGCGGATAGACTGTGCTCTTTCTTCTTGCTGCTGCTGGTTGCTGGCACGAAGTTGGTTTTCCAGATCTTTCAGCTTTTTCTTCAGCTCGCCGTCTTCAACGCCAGAAGCCAGGCTACCTAACGCTTTCGCCGTATCATTGGACCCGGATTTGCTGCTCTCTGCGCCCGTTTTATCATCACCGAGAGTCGACCAGTTTTTCTCAAGAAGTTTGACCCGGTCCGTTGAGGTAATTGCCTGGGAAACCAGCACCAACCGCAGGCCCATTGTTTTACTGGTAAAAGGCTGGGCATTATCGTAATAGTTAATTTCTTTACGGCTAGCGCTGCGGATATCCGACTCACTGGACATCACGCTGCCGCCACGCACCACAAAACCGCCAGCCTGGCCATGCAATCGATTAATTTTATTGAGGTAGAAGGGGGTAAACATCATCTCAGAGACGTTGCCTAACATATCGTACAGGCCGAGCGGGTTAGGATTTAACAGACCGATGAGCTGAAGTTTCCCGTTTGAGGACTGCGAACCGGAATACCACTCATAATTTTTGATGTCGTCCATCGGATAACGGGAATCACGAAACTGTGCGGTATCCACTTTCAGACCGCCGCGCGCGGCAAACTCCCACTCTACTTCGGTGGGCAGTCGTAAAAAACCTGGCTTGTTATCTTCTTTCGGCAGCTTGTCGAGCGCGTTTGCGCGTAACCACTGGTTATATTTATCGGAGAAATTAACGGCCTCAAACCAACTGATGCTGGTTTGAGGGAGGCTAAGTTTACGCGATGGTGTCGGGCAAGTATCGGAAGTTAATGCCTGATATTGCAATGCCGTCAGCTCATATTTCGCCATTAAATAATAACGGCCTTTATTTTGGGGCGTTTCAGTAAAGCTACCGGCGATAAACGTGGGATAACTGTGTTCCACAAAGCCCCATTCACCGCCATCTTCCCCTAAGGTGATGGGAATATCATCCAGAGGACCGGCTACTGGAATTTCTACCCGACGAAATACCATCGAACCTTCGCAGGGCATAGGCAAAATCACGTCATCGCTATCCGGCTTCGGATTATAGGTTTTCTCTGCCCACGGTTCTGCCAGCGCGGGGGAGATCTTCACCAGCAGGGCTAGCGCCAGGCAGCGCGATAATGTGGAAGGAGTAAAGGCCATGAACGATCTCCGCTAAAATAGAGCTTAGGGCAAATTAAAAAAATAAGGGTTATGCCTCGCGCAGGCTCTGCGCAGGTTCAATATGGATCGCGCGCCAGGCACCGATACCGGCAACCAGCGTCGCCACAACCAGCGTCAGTAAGAGTGCGATAAGGCCGTGTAAGGGCGTTATCTTGCAAATCATCTGACCGGTGGCCTGGCTTGTGGACAGCGCCCGGTTAAATATCTGGCTGGCTAAAAAATAGATGCCAAAACCGCCGATATAGGCCATCAGGCTGAGCAAAGCGCCCTGACTAATGACGTAAACGCCTACGGCTGGTCGCGTGAAGCCCAGCAGACGAAGTACAGCAATATGCTTACGTTTACGATCGACATTGGCGATAAACGAGCCGATTAACGAGGCGATACAGCCAATGAGCGCGGTGATGGCGATCGTGTTAAAGATGATGCCCAACACTCGGTTAATGCTTTTTACATTCTCAATATCCGCCAGCCGACTGGTGGTTTCGATGCGTTGGGCGCGCAAATCGCGTTCAAGGCTGGCGACATGGTCAATATCGCGTGCGTACAACCTTGCGCGGGCGTAGCGCGGCGCGTTACCGTTAAGCTGAGCGCCGCTGGCGACCCCTAACGCTGTTACCGCATAGCCATCGCGAAAATGTTCAAGAGCCATTAATAACGCGGGGCGGGTAAAGATAGCGGGGCGATTAAAATAGGTGGCTGGCAAAATCCCCACCACGGTCACGCGCTTACGTCCCCATTCGCGGCGTTCATCGAGCATACGACTCACGCGTAGCGTGAGCGTATCACCGGTTTTCACCGCCAGCTTGCGTGCCGCTTCCTGAGTAATAACAACTTCATGGTCATGATGGAGCACCTGCGTGCCGAGCAAAGGATCGCCAGCCTCTGTCGGAATGACTTCCGCATTTTCAATAAAATGTGTGCTGTCCGTCTGCAAGTCAGTCAGCGTATTGAGCGAGCGCGTTTGCCCGATGGCGAAGCCGACATCAGGCCGCTGCCGTAGCTGCGTGATCCAGTGCTGATCGTAGCTTCCGCTGCTCAACATGCGGATCTCCAGATTGCGGGGATCGTTGGCCAGATCGTTTTGTAACTGGTTCACAATGCCAAAGCGCAGGCCAAAAAGGAGCAGTAAAGGGGCGATGACCGCAACAAGAGAGGAGACGATGCAAAAAGAGATGATGCGATCGTGCCACAGGTCTTGCATTGCAAGGCGACCGAGCAGTCTTGCACGATTAAAGGACAAAGTAAGTACCTCCCCGTTCGCTCTGTGATGACGCCGTCAGCGATTCTGGCTGCGCAGCTAAACAGGGTAAATTGAAGTGTTTGACCAGAGGCCAGTCATGGCAAACGACCAGCGCCATCATGTCTTCCTGACGGACTAGTTCGATAAACAGGCTAAATAGTTTCTGGGCATTGTAGGGATCGAGCGCCGCCGTCGGTTCATCTGCCAGTACCAGCGCCGGGCGATGTAATATCGCGCGCGCAAAAGCGGTGCGCTGCCGTTCGCCAAAGGAGAGCTGGGTAGGATATTTTGCCAGTAGTGGCGACAGTTTTAGCGTGTCGATGACCCTATCCAGCATGGTGCTGTCAGGGCGGGCTCCCAGCAGCTGGCACGGCAAGAGAATATTATCTTTGACGTTCAGGTAGGGAAGGAGGCCACCGTTTTGTAATACAAAGCCAAGTTCGCGTGCCCGAATCGCAGCGAGTGTATTATGTCGCTCGCCCAGAAGCAACGCGGCAATATCCTGCTGCTGTGTCCCTTTGCTGAGCGTGAAACGCCCAATTTTGCTGGGATGCAACACTAAACCAATGGCTTCCAGAAGCGTGCTTTTACCGCAGCCGCTTTCACCCGTTACCGCCACCACCTCGCCTGGCCGCAGCGAAAGCTGCGGCAGGTAAACACGGTGAGCCTGATGATCCTGACCACGAACCACGCACAAGTCTTCAATGTGCAGCATCAGGGCATCATTTCCAGTGGGATGGGATACACGCGATCGCGCGGATCGCTACCTTGCGCCAGCTCGACCCAGCGGTCGACATCTGCATTATATTTTTGATAGTGACGCAGCTTGGATGACAGTGTGCGGATAAATTTCTCCTGTGACAGCCCATCCCAGCTTTTCCACGTTTCTTCATCGAGATTCAGCACATCGCTTTTGTAGGGAAGATCGGCCAGATACTCGCCCAGCACGCCAAGATCGCCGATGCTCGCGCTGTCTTGCTGTTTCAACTGGTTAGGATCGGTCCCCATTGTTGCCGCAACGGTGCGCAGTTGTTCAAACATCTTAGTGGGCGAGATCATCCCTTCATTAGCGGCTTTCAGAATCTGGCTGACGGCATCGCTTAAATCGCTCAGCTGTCCCTTGGTTAAGAGCACGCGAACATCTGTTGTGGGGATGTTCTGCTTAATCAGATCGCGATCGCTAATCCAGGCCTGGAACACCAGCGGGGCTTGGGTGCTGTTGCGTTTGCCCAAATAGGCTAACTGCATCGCATGCCCGATTAACGCCGTATCCTGGAGCAATTTCTGCTCCGCCGTGAGCTTTTGCCCCTCATCTTTGGCATACAGCGCGCTGCCAATGGCGGCATCCCCCATATAGGCGGCTTTCACCTGTTCCGTAATGGCTGACGCCAGGGCATCAACCTGCTGACCGAACATTTTGATATCGCCTGCATTCACCGCCTGATAAAGGTTAGATTGCGTGCTATCAAAATTGGAGAGATCGCGGTACTGGCCCTCGGCTTTGGTATGGTTTGCTTTGCCGCTGGCGGTTTTCAGGTGCAACGTATAAATAGCAATGCCGCGGTTACCGGCTTCCAGACGGAGCTGGCTGGCATCAAGGCCGGTTCCTGAAAGTTTATTGCTGCCCTCAATCGCGCCAGCATCGGTAATCAGCACCATATAGCGGGCGCCGAATGGACTCCAGTCAATGTCATCAATAGCTGATAACACGCCGGAATAGGCATCCTCGTCGTATAAAGAGCTTGAGACCTTCGCTTCTTTAAGATCGGCGACTTTCTGCAGAAAATCCGCGCCGTCCTTGACCTGGTTAGGGTCGGCGAAAATGCGGGTGTTATATTCAAGTCCCGGTACGGCTTTGGTATTTGAACGATAAGAGACCAAACCAAACTTGACCTGCCCATCCAGATGCTCTTGTTTAATTTTGTCGTAGATCTTATTGACCGCCTCTTTAGTGCGCTCAATATACGGCCCCATTGAAATGGTTGAATCGATAACGAACACCACCGAAGCGTTAAAGCCTTTCAACTGGTTTACGTCGTTATCTTGTTTTGCCGCTGCGTTATCATCCGCCTTGCTGACGGAGGCCACGTTGAGCAGGCGCGTATAGAAGCCATCTTCGGTCATGACCTCTTCGCCGCTCAGGATTGGCAGCAGATAAAATTGCTTTTGCAGATCGACAAAATATTCCGGCTCCTGGGCCTGAATACCTTCAGCGTGGCCGTCACGCTTCAATTTGGCGCGCAGCGGCGCCACCAGAGAGACAGGATCGGGGGCAGAAAGAATGTTATCCAGACTTTCTTTCTCTTTGAAAAAGAGTAACCGATCGCGGTTGGCCGGGTTGGTAAACGCCAGCGTCAGCTGCATTTTCCAGTCTACGGTACAGGATTTCGGCAACCAGCCAAGGGTTTTGCCATAGCTATCCGGCCCGACTTTAAGCCAGCTTTGCCCCTTAGCCTCTTCCTTTTGATAAACATAAAGGCTGCTAAAGGCAGGCTGAAGCTGCCCATTTTCATCCCCGGCGTTGTCGCTAAGCTTACAGCCTGGCGTCGTCAGGATGCGCTGGTATAGCGTTTTCTTCCCTTCCTGAAGCAGCGGTTTATCGCCCTCGGCGGCAAAGAGGTGCCCGCTGAACAACAGGCCGCATAATGGCAGCGCCAGACGGCAAAAAAAAGTCCGGGTCATTTTGCTAGCTCCTCAAGGTGCTGCTTAGCCGTTTGGTTCTCGGGTTCTGATTGTAGTACCGTTTCGTACCAATAGGCCGCGGTATCTTTATCCGCCTCTTTGAAACATTCGCTTGCCTGATGGTATTTCGGATCGTACTCACCGGCGTAAATCAGGGCGATTTTGGTATCGCCGCCCTGCGCGCGATTTGCGTACAGGCGCTGGGCGACGCCGCATTTCTTCGCCTCTTTCGCTGACTGGATAATGGCCAGCAGTTTATCGCTATCGAGTTTTTCCTGAACGCACGTCTGCACGAATTCAAGCTCGCTCAGCGTGTCTAAACTCTGTGCGGAACAGCCAGCCGGGGCTTTAGGCTCGGTGTTCGTCGCTTCAGGGGCGGCGGCGGCGGGGGCTTGCTGAGCTTGTACCGCCGGGACCACCTCCTGACCTTTGTCCCGGCCCATGAACCACCAAAGCGCGCCAGCAATCACCACTAAAAGCAGGATGGCGGCGATGATGAGCGGGAGGCGGGAAGCCGCAGGTTTTTGTTGCGGCTGCGGCTCGGCATGAATGGTCGGCGCAATGGTTTCAGATTCTGCGACGGGCGCTTCTACGATGGCCACTGGTGCGGAGTCGGTTTCTGGGGTTGCCAGCATACTGCTGCTGCTGTAATTACCCGTCGCGCCCCTGGCTTCAGAAGAGAGCAACTCATCACGCACCAATTGGAGGGTGGTATTGCGCACTTCTCCTGAAGCCAGCTTGATCTGAATCTGGACCTGGCTTGCGTTTGCCAGCAAAGGGTCAAGTAAAGTAGGGCCGATACGAAAGCCGCTGCCGTTGGCCAGGGAGTAACCGCCGTTGACAGTAAACCAGTGCTGTGCAGGGCTCCAGCTGCCATCGGGCTGCAGATAGTTCTGCTCGTTATTACAAAGCGTAAAGGTCAGATCGGGCAGCACCGCAGTTTCGCCGCGCAGGCGAACCATCAATTGTGCGGTACCCGGCTCTGCCGGTTGGCAGGTGATGATTTTAGCTAGCATGGCATGTTCTCTTGTTTTAATTGGCTGATAATCTGACCAAGTTGGCGATTATGTTCGACGGAAATATCGCGCGTGGCGCTATGACCAGCGTTATCAAGTACGACGCTCATCAGGGCGGATAGCCAGTCTCCCAGATAAGAGACACCCGGCTGCGGCGCAACGGCGGCGAGCTGCGGCAGCTCGTCGTTCATCAGCGGTTTCTGGCGCAGGAAGACTTTATTTTTCTCGCCAACGTAGCTGTTGGGCACCTTTTCAGGCGGTAGAGTGAGATAACCAAACCAGGCGATAAAATCACGCATAGTCAGTTGGGCTCGCAGAACCTGGCGTGCCATAAGATGTTCACGCCGCGTACCCGCTTGCTCCTGACCCGCCAGCGCGCGTTTCAGCGTGCCTTCCAGATCGAGGCGCGTGGCTGCGGTGATCAATTCTTCGCTGAGATGATTAATCAGTTCGCTGTTCATCCCCAACTGACGCCACTGCGGCGCTTGCTGCGGCAGTTCACGCAGATGCGCGACCCAGGCTTTAAACGCCTGATGGGCGAAATCATCGTCCTGGCCGACTCTTTCCTGGGCAGTTGACGCTGGCGCGTCATCCACGGCGATTTCAGCCGGTGCGGCGGCGAATGGATCGCTGCCAAACGGGTTATCACCGAAGGGGTTGTTGCCAAATGGGCTGGCGGTAAACGCGTTTGCCGCCAGGCTGTCGCCATCGCTTGACGGTTCCGGGTTGCGGTCGCGAATGCTTAAATAGATGTTATTAAGCTCCTGCGTCGGCAGATCCAGACGATTAATTAGCTCTCCCATACTGTGGGAGCAGGCGGACAGCCCCTGCCATAGCTCTTTCGCGATGGCCTGTTTTTTCACGAGCTGCCCGTCGCCGTCTTTTTCGTACCAGCGGCCCAGGCGGCGATTGCCGGTCTCCTCGCGACACTGCTCAAGTTGTTGCTGCAAACGTGCCAGCTTGAATTCCAGATGCGCGACGCCGCGCAGCGCTTTGGTTAAGCGTCCCATGCCGCCATCGTTGAGCTCGAGCATCGCGTGCCAGGCTTTGCTCGGCTCGGTGACGTGTTGCAGCACGTTTTTAGCGCTAATGAAGGTGCTGCCCATTTCGTCGAGCTTCTGGCGATAGCGCTCGGTGATGCACGCTTCCTTGTTTCGCTCCTGTTCTGCACCGTCTTTTAGGTCGATGAACGGATTATCCAGCCCCGGTTTTCGCACCAGGAAACAGTTATTAAACGCCTGGCCGGGCGCCCATTGCTGCAGCCAATCATATTGGGCGAAACGCTCCAGCAAGGTCATGTGCAGCATACCTTCCCAGCCTTCTTTTAACTGTTCGGTGGTGAGTTGCAGACTGCTGTTGATGCGCATATCGCACATGGTGATGGCCCAGAACAGCCCAGGGTTACGGCCCTGACGTTCTTCGGCGCTTTTACCCTGCGTTTTTTCTACCCAGCGGTTTAATACCGGACCGACGTCAGCAACATCGCTCTGTTTGGCGGAGCTGGCGCACACGACCAGCGCGTTCATCTCTTGATTATCGGTGTAACGTTCAAACAGATAGGCGACTTTACCGCGCAGCAGAAGCTGGCAAATGGGATTAAGCCCCTCTCTACCGGCCTCTTCCAGTGCGGTAATTTTAAGACGCCCGCGATACCCAGGGAAGTCAAGCAGATCGACCTGCTCCACGACGCTGTCGGCCTCGACTTCCGCTAACGGGAAGATAAGCTCGGTGGTTAACGCTGCCAGTTCCGCCTGGGTTAAGCTGGCGCTGCCGATTTGCTGTTCCTCTTTCCAGTAGCGGATCTCCACGTGGCGATCCTGGCTGGAGCCTAGCCGGTTAAGGCTGTCGACGTTCATAATGCTGCCATTACTGTGATCGATCAGCGTCTCCAGCGGGGCGAACACCGTCCGGGCATGATTGAGTTTGGTCAGCACATTGGCTAATGAACGATAGGTCTCGGTGAGGGCCGGCAGTTCTCCCCACAATAAAGAAAATAGCTCTGCGCGTTCACCAGGACTCAGCGCAGGGGCAATTTTCAACACCTGCGGCCAATAGGCGTGTTCAAGTTTTTCAACCGATTTTCTGAACGAGGCGTTCAGGTAATCCCATAAGGCAACCACATCTTCCTGGCTCACGCCGTTATAGCTTTTTGCTTGTGTGGCGCGTTGTAGGAAGGGGCGCAGTCGCTCTTCAACCCTGGCTTCATCAAGTTGAAAGCTCAGCTGCTCGTGGTTGAAATCATTAAACCAGGCGTTTGCCAGAATTTTGGCCAGATCGATTTCACTGAACAGGCGCAGAGGCACAGGATAGCCCGCAGGCGCAGCGGGGGCCTGGCGGGTGAAGCGGGTGACCAGGCCGGTGGCCTCTTTACCGCCGCCGACGGGATTCACTTCTTTGATAAAGTCGACGCGCCGTTCGCCATAAAGGGCTTCCAGTGAACCATTGCTGCCCGCTGCCAGCGCGGAGATTAGATAGGATTTCCCGGCCTGAGAAATGCCAAAAAAACCGACGGTCATTGGCGTTCTGGCGACCAACGTCAGGCTATTGGCCTGGTTACGCGTGCGGAGCAAGCTAAGGTTGAGTTTATCCGCCTCGTTGTCGAGGCGACGTGAACCGGAACGCACTGCATCAACCCAGCCAAGTGCGTCCTGACAGCCCTGAGCGATAGCTGCCCAACCCTGAGTGAGAGATTTTTGATCGCTATTCATTATTTTTTAACACTCCCGCTATCGAGCCAGTGTCGGCTATCAATGAGCCCCGTATCGGGCATAGTATTGAGTTCCAGATCTACATCACGCTTGCTGAATGACTTATCGGTGTTGCTGGTGATATCCGCAATCATCAACCGATCGCTGATTAAGCCCAGTTGGCGCGCCCGTTTGCCTTTGTCGATAGCCAGTCTCACTTTCAGGTACGGTGAACCGTTATCCACGGAGAAGGCGGCGGAAAACTTCTTACGGCCTTCTTCGCTAAAACGTAAGGTATAAAGCGGTGCGGCGGCCCAACGTTCGGCATCCAGTTGACGATAACCCAGCCGCAAATCGCCACGCATGATGATACTTTGCGTGGTGTTCTCGCCATTTTCGTCGGTGAATGTCGGCAGTTTTATCTGCCCGTTCTCCGATTCGATATGGCGATAAACGATATCGGCACTGCGAATCAGGTTATCCATATCAATGGTGCCAATATGGCGAATCGTTGAGTAAGGCTTCAGCGCCGAGGTACGGAAATGGAAGTTAGGAATGCTGTGATTTGCGCACAGCTGTGTGAGCATCGCGCCAACGGAGGCGGTGCTCTTCGGATCGTCGATATGGCCATTTTTATGGAACGGATACCAGGTGCCGGTCTGATAACCGTGCAGCGGTAAAATACGCCCCGGCGGCAACGGCAGGTTGCGACGGATAATTGCCTGAATGCCCGGCAGCTGCGAAGGGCGGCCCGTCAGCAGTAGCAGGTCGCAATGATAATAGCTCAGCACTTCGCACAGCGCGGTTAGCACTTTATCAATGTTGAACTTACCCGAGCACAAATCGTTATGCACTCTGGCGAGCGGCAGAGTGAGCATTACCTCCGCCAGTTTGAAATCGGTCGGGCCACCAGCTTTTTGTACTTCGCGGCGAACAAAGCCCTCGACTTCATCACGCAGAGAACCTACCGGCAGTAGATCGCCGACACGTTGGTTAATCACGATATGCGTTTGCTCGTCCAGCGGATCGAATTGCTCGTATTTACCCAGAATGTGCAACGCGAGGGGAACGAAGAGTTGCAGGGTGAGCTGCTGGCGCAGCACGGATTCCGCCGCGCTAATATTTTGCGAGCCGCACAGTTGAGACATCAGCGTCTCAACGGATATGACCCCCGTTTCACGCAGCGCCTGCTCAAAGGCTGGAAGCACATAGGACTGGATGACATCTAGCAGAATATCGTCGCCGGCAATTTTAAAACTGTCGCGAAAACGCTGCTGCGGGATGATATGGACGTTAGCGCCGCCCCCACTATGACCATTGCGATCGAGATGATAATCGGTGATGACCAGATCGGTGGTGCCGCCGCCGATATCGATAGATGCGATGGATATTCTTTCACGTTGCGTGCTGTCGGGTCGGCTAAGGGCGTCGAAAAACGACTCCGGGTGACCGGCAAAGTTTTGGTTTATCTCGGTGTAGAGATAAACCAACTGCGCGCAGGACGCTTCATCCCACTCGACCCTGATTTTTGGCAGCGGAATTTTAATGTTTGTCTGACTATGATCTTCTTGCTCATCCTCATAAGGATCGTTTTCGCCGTTGTGCCAGCGTAGCGCTTTCCAGACTAAACCGACCGCCTGACGCATACGGTCATCCAGTACGCAACGTTCAGCCATCGGCATACCGGGCGGCACGGTCAGAATAATATGGCGTAGCTGACGCGGAATACCTGCGTGTCCCTGACGTATGCGCTGTTCCGGGCTATTAATCTGACTAATCGCCTGGGTTAATACTTCCGCGAGCATAAAGGTCATCAGAGAACTGCGAGAATAGCGTGGCGTAAAGACCGGGATGCGATCCATCTCATCTTCGATGGTGTGTAACGCCTCGCCCCGTTCATCGATCAGATTCGCGAACGGCGCAGCGGTGGCGAGTGGATTACTGTCCTGCACGTAGCTACCGTTAAATCGCCAGCCCTGACCGTAATATTTTTCATCCCAAAGATAACGTTTAGGGCTGGAGAGGCCGGTTGAACCTTCGCTGCCTTTTCGGCGCGCCGCTAAACGACCCGCTTCTCCGCCGATACGAGCGATCGTCGGCCACTGGAAGGCATCGTGGCGGCCGCTACGCACCGAGCAGTGATCTTTGCCGAAGAAGGCCTGTGAAAATTCGACCCGGCTTTCAAAGGGTTCGGTATAAACATGTTCCGGCGCGCTAAGATCGCGCAATTTGAGCACATAGTTGTGCTGCATACCTGAACCTGATTGCCCATGATCTTCAATGAGAATACCGCAGGTGCGTGAGTTACCGACATCGAGGATCAAATCAACGGGAATAGGCTTGATAGCGTTAGTTTCCCGATTGGCGATGACCCTGAACTGCGGCAATTCAATGATGGGGGCGGTCTGACTTTGCAAACCTTCGACGGGAATCGCCATCAGTGAAAGAAGGTTAAGGTAGTGCGCCAGCGGATACTGCTGGTTAAGCTCCTGCTCGCGTTCGTCGATATCCCGGCCTTTGCTCGCCTCTTTAAATACCTCTTTCAGCCAGTCGACAATCCACTCTTGCGTGAGATACCAGTTAAGGGCATAAGTGGCTGTCGCCACCGCAAAGGTTGCCCCGGCATTGACATCTTCCTGGTTCGGGCTGAGGTCGGCGGCGGCCTGCTGTTTGGCCATTACGCGAGTATCGATAGCCAACGTCATTCGATGGCTATGCCCATCCATATCAGGCTTGTCCAGCTTGACGATACGAAAACGCGCCCAGTTTAGCGGCCCTTCCTGATAGACGTCAGGCGGGCTGAAACGGAGTAGGGGAAGCGGCAACCATGTCCCGTCAAACAGCTTAAGACTCTGCTCAACGGGAATATCGTACTGGCTTTTAGCCTTCTCGATATTTGCCGGGCTGGGCTGATAAAAATAGTAATCACGCTGTTCGTTGTAGATTAAACGGGTCAATACGCCATTGGCTAATTTAACAAATTCACCGGCGGGCAAACGTCCTGGAGACAAACCAAAATCCATAAACTGGATCCCGGAGTCGCCTACCAGGGTTACTTGACGATCAAAAGATACAATCTCGGGCAACATAGTTATCTCGTCCCTGTTCAGGAATTAGGTTGAAGCATACGAATCGGGAAGGTTTTTTCCCCATCGTTGCTGCCAATACAATCGGCATGACCCGCGGAAGGTGATTTGCACTCGATGGTCGGCACAATAAAGTTTGAGCCATCGCTGCAGATCATTTGCTCAGGGTTGGTAATGTTGAGCGCCCCCTGCTGCACGTTACCGTTGGCTGGGCCACGGCACGTTACGCCGCTGGACTGGCGGACGCTGACGGTGCCGTTGCCCTGGTCAAAATTATATTGCAGCTGGAGCGGGCGTCCGGTGTGCTTGTCCTGAATACCGCCATTCACGCGCCATTCGCCGTTAAGAAACTTCGCCGGGCCGTCCGGCAGCGTGGCCGGGAGGGTTAACGGTTCGCCCTGCGGCGCAACGAGCGGCGGGGCGGTTACCGGAGTCACGCCCGGAGGCGTCTGCTCGTCGTGGGTATCCTGTACGCCGGGCGGCAGTGGCGGTTCTACGCTGGCTTCATTTGCGTTAGCCGGCGGCGGCGCATCGCCGTCTACCGCTCTGTCAGATGTGTCGGCAGGCATCGCGGGCACCGTTGAATCCAGCGCAGGATGCGCGTCCGCGGTTGACCCTTCCACAATGCCGGGTACGGCGCGAGCGCCAACGGCGGTTTCTGACTCCCTGATCGCCACGTCATGGGTGCTGGTGGCCGGGTGCGTAGCCACAGGTTCAGCGGTGGCCGTGGTTTTATCCGCAGAAAGGCCAGGGAGGCCCGGCAGGGAAAGAGAAGGAGCGCAGCCGCGGAGCAGCCCTAACAGCAGCGCCAGCAGCAGTAACGCCAAAAGTAGCCATAGCAACCAACGCCAGCGCCAGCGGCGCGTTCGAATATCAACAAAGGGCGCGGGAGCGGGTTCGACGGTTTTTTCCGTGGCGCTGGCCTGCGGCGGAACGGCCGCGAGGGCGGCGGCGGGAACGGACGATGAACTCAGCCAATGCATCGGGTGACGTTGTTCCCCTTCCGGGTGGACAAACCCCCAAAAGGTGATCACCAGCGTTCCATTAACGAGATAGACAAACTCATAATCGGGGAAATGGGTCACAGATTTAAGCAACTGGGCAAAGACCCGACGATCGCCGCCGGTTCCGCTTTGCTCCGCGTTGAGCAGCTGTTCGCTTAGTGACTGCACTGCCATTTGAAACGCATTAAATTGCTGGCGCGCCGATTCTCGCTCCGCTTCGCTTGCGCCGCTCCACGGGATAACATCGCCGGGAAAACTGCTGTACCAGTCGGTTCTGTCACCGCCCTGATCGTTTTGCGGGATAGCCAGATGACGGGCCAGATCGCGCCCTGCATCAAGACGATAGATGGCTTCGCGTAGCTGGAAGGCCATCTTGAAAACAGGATAGCCCGTTTCACCCAGCGCCTTGAATGAAGAGTTATTTCCGGTACGAAGTAGTGGTCCCTGAATCGAATTTCGCATTATCTAACCCTTAAAGGCTGTAATTTGACTAAAGCCACAGTGGTACAGGCTAATTTTTGGTCGCGCCGGGCGTCCATTTGAAACCCCAGCCATAGTGCTTATCCATCGACTCGCGGTCGGGGAAGAAACGGTCAAGGCGTTCAACCTGAATATTGCCATCGACATTTTTGAGCCTGGCGATGGCGGCGACATTATTACGCTGGTCGCTATCCGTGAGCATGGATGTAATCGGCTGCTGTTCGGGGACATAGAGGGTGACGGAGGCGTTTGTCCCTTGCCAGTTATCGGTGCCAGCGTAAATGAAGCTATAAATCAGCACCTCATCAATGTCCTGCCAGTGGCTGCCGTTGACGAAAAGCCATTCGCCATCCACGTCATTGCCTTCACGCAGATCTTCCTGCAGCAGCAGATACGGTGGCTGGTCATAGTTGCCGGGCAAATGACTCAGCGCCTCAGCGCCGCTGATTTCACCGTTTTTTAAGCGCACAAAGGCGGCAATATCGAGATCGACAGGCTCTTTGTGGTCCCCCTGCTTCCACTGCAGATTGATTTTTATCCGGCCAAAATCCTGACGTTTCTCAAGCTTCACGCTGGGATTGGTGTCAGTTAATTCGGTATGGGTTGGTGTAACAACGGGGAGCTTCACGGCCGGGCGATGTGTAAACCACCACCAGACACCGACGAGCAGGAGCAGCAGTAGCAATAATGCCAGCCAAGGAAGAAAACCGCGCCACCAGGGGATAACCACTACTGTATGGAGGGGTGCCGCTGTGCTGGCTGTGGCCCAATTGACCAACACCGGTTCGCCGCCGACGCTATAGCCGTCGAGGTGGTGTGATTGGGTGAGCAGCGTTTGCAACGCATGTGCTGACTTATCTTCGCCGCGCGCGGCCAGCTGGCTGATTAACCCCGCCAGAATGTCCTGATATTGCTGACGTTTATTCTCAACAGTCAGCCGTTCGGCGTCATTCAGTGCGGAAAAAGGTTTAGCCAGCCCCTGACGTGCTGTCCACCACTCCAGGCGTCCTTCGGCATTGCGACGCGCGGTGGCATACAGCAGCGCCAGTGAAGGAGGAAGATGACGATGTATGATACCGACCGTCTCTTCATAGGTTGTCAGCGTTGCTTCATCAATCGGCGCGGCAGTTGTTAATCGTTGCATAAGCAAATCATTATTGTTGTGGGTGATATGCATGAGATGTGTATCATCGCATCTCAGACAGCCGGAACGTTTTCTGCGCTTTTAGCGGAGCGTATTTGCTTCTTCGAGAACTTTAATTTTGTGCTTGGCTTCGGCGACCTTTTTCTCAATCGCTGAAATTTCGCTGGCGCTCGTTGCCGCTTGTGACTGGCGCTGCAGCTCCTGCAATTTGGCAATTTCCTGCTGGCGTTCGCGGCTTTGAATCTTGCTTGATTTCAGTTTTGCGAGAGTCTGCGACAGATCCGAACGCACGGCATTTAGCCTTGCTTGTTCATCTGCCAGCTTTTGATTTAAGGTCTGCTGTCTGTTTTGGGTATAATCCTGCTGTTGCCTGGCCGATTCATTTTGATATTGGCTCAGGCGAACCTGCTGTTCTTTTTGATCAACCTGCTGACGATAACCACCCGACGTGGCGCAGCTCAGTTTGGTAATAAAGCTTGGATCTTGTGCGTGTAAATCACAGTCCTGGGGGGACGTAGTACAACCCGTAAGGACAAGGGCGGCAAGAAGTGCGTATTTTCTCATCAAATAATCCATCATTAGCGTCGAATAACGCTGCTTTAAGCAGTCTTAAACCGGCCGATAATGCTATCGGCCGAAAGGGTTAACCAAGGGAGATCGCCTGGCGCTGTTCATACAGCTCGTTGGTTTCTTGTTCCAGAGCAGCAATCTTGCTATTGAGATTGGCATATTCTTTGTTCAAATTTGCCAGCTTGCTTTTCTCTGCACTTGTGGTGGTCGTTTGACCTTGTAAAGCGACCTTATAGGCAGATTCTTTATCCTTCATGCCTTTCATGGTCTCTTTCATCTTGCTGATGTTGGCATCAATTTGCGCCAGCTGGGTTTTCGCACCGACTTTATCAAATCCAGCTTTATCTTTTTGGATGCTGATTTTGGTTAAGGTGGCCTGGTTTTCGCTAATAACTTGTTTCATCGCCAGCGTCGATTTTTCAACCGCTGCGGTATCTTTGCTGATGTCATTATCCATAGCCTGCAGACGATCGGCTGTAGAGGCATAATCTTTTTTCAGGCCATCAAGATAGTAGTTAGCGGTCATACCTGCAGCACAGCCAGCTGCGCCACCAATTGCAGCGCCGGCAAGCGCTTTCTTCGAGTCACCTGCTAGCGCCCCTACTAACGCGCCGAGAGCTGCGCCGGATACGGCGCCTACGCCACAACCTTGTGCACCAGAAGCGCTAAAGAACTGTGATTGTTCTGTGGTGGTAAGGCGAGGATCCGGCTTTGTCCCAGACAGGAGAGAGCTTCCGGTATTGGCACAGCCTCCAAGTAACAATGCTGCGGAAATCACGATGCATGTGGTAGTTCGGTTAAATGTATTCACAATCTTTTTCCTTAAAAATAATTAAGTAACGACAAGCAAGCTGTATCAACTAAAAATTTAGAATTAGTAATGATTTTGTCCGACATTACTGATTATTGTATTAGTTATAAGATGTCAAAAGAGCTATTCAAAGAGTATTTAAATAATAAGCAATAAATTAATTGCAATGCGTTATTATGTGTTCGTAGGTATCCCGCACTGACAGCTTATGCAATTTTGTGTTTTCGTATCACTTTATGTTGGCCTTGCTGCTGAAACACATCTTTTTCAAAAATAATCGACATTTTCGAATTCGTAGGCCTTACCATGAAACATGGGAGGATATCTCCACATAAAACATACATTCCGTGAATGTATCTCAGCGTCTGACATTTTTCCAGTGTGTACAATTAGAATGTTGATTCAACTGATTAATCTGTATTTAACACACTAAAGATCATGCCAGAAATGCCGATAAATCACAAGTATGCTGCCGTCTTTACTTGTGATGTAGGTAGGGTTACAGTTCTTGTTTTCGCCGATGTAATCTGTATTTGATACCTTAATGTAGTTGTTTATTAGTTGCAGTGTTTTGTGTATGCGTGGAAGGATGAGTGTACGTAAAGTGGCAGGCGGGAATGTTAATGGAAACCTTGAAATATACTTTTTGGAGATAGGAGTGTTTTTAATTTAATATGCATGAAATTTTCATTCACTATCACCTTCTTGATTATATGTCCGTGATCTGATGCAAGTATCTATGAATCTAAAAAAGGGTGTAGTGAATTTTTTCTAACGGAATATACAATGTGGTTTTGTCCATCCATCAATGTTTGTTAAAATCATTTTATGAATCGATTCCGCGCACGATTAAATTGGAAGACTTTTTAGTACAGGGCTAAATAACTGATCCTAATACCGCTACACTTTATCCAGCCCGTGTTTTCCACCGGGGAATGGGCTGACGGTATCCATAAAGTGATGAACCTTTTTCAACAGTTGCCACATTGAACGGCACTGGTGATTTCGGGTTATTGTCTCATGAAGCGCCTGCCACAACCGTTCGACATGATTGACCCATGGCGAGTAAACCGGCTGATAAATGACCCTGAACTTCTGGTTTGCTTTCAGCCAGCGCAACGTTTCACGGCTTTTGTGGATAATGTAGTTATCGACAATGAGCGTAATCGTTTTTGCCCGCCGGTATGTCGCCTTAAGATGTTTTAACAGTCTGATAAATAAAGATGAACCTTTACTGTTTCCACCTACGTAGCTGACTTTTCCCGTACCGCTGTGCAGCGCACCGGCAAGATAGTACTTTTCATTCTGGCCCGGTGTGACAACACGTTTTTGCTGCCCGCGTAACTGCCAGTCAGCACCGATTTTCGGGTTGAGATGAATATCCACTTCAGCTTCGTAAAACACGGGATTTTCCGCACTGCATTTCGCCAGTGCTTCATGGATAGCGACCATTTTTTCTTCTTTGTGTGGGTCACGGATACGCAGTGTCGGCGCTGCTCTGCGCCATACCAGCCCGGCAGCAGGTAACCATCTCCGGATGGTTGAGGCATGTAGCGGACAACCGGTGACATCACGGATTTTTATCGCCAGCAGTTCGGTACTCCAGCGGGAACGCTGATAACCGAAATCGCCGGGAGAATGCTTCACAAGCTCACGCAGCAATGCGCAAATATGTTCGAACGGCCAGCGCCTGCCACGTCCTGACGGTAATGACTTCAGGCCTTCAGCACCAGACAGAGTGAACCAGTTAATCCAGCGACCAATCGATGAGCGGGCACAGCAGAGTGTTCTGGCCACATGACTGACGCGCTCGCCCCGGTGCAACATCAGCATGGCGGTCAGTCTGCGGGCATAATTTTTATCACGCGTTTTATGGATAGCTTTCTGCATCAGGCGTCGTTCGTCACGGGGAATTGGTGCTATGATCGGCATCGCTCAGTCCGGTTGGTGATTTGGGATATTCAGCGATTGATCAGATCGCACAATTCGGGCTGAGTTCCCTCAAAGTGATCTACTATTCCGAACAGTTATTTAGATTATCCGTGGCGATTCAGAACGTAATTTCAGAAAGTTTCTCGATGTTCCTCAAAACAAATTTGTTTCAGCCATTAGTAATACCTTTTCAGTACGCTATACCGAAGAGCTCCGGCAACAACTGGAAGATTCACCTTTTGATATTTTTTTGTATTCCAGTCGACAGGATTCCGTGTTTCGGATCCCTGTGGCGGGGAGCTTTACTGCGGGAGATGTAATCAACATTCTGCGGAATTTTTTCCGCCTTCCGAAACCAGCGACATTTTCAGACGAAAACATTCAGGTATCGCTTAATCATTCTTTGGTCTTTGATGGCAAAAAAGTCCCTCTTAAAAAGACCCTGGGAGAGGTGGGGGTTGTCCATGGTTATGTCGTTACTTTCTGGACTCAATTTGCCTGGAAAGACCTGAAAGATTTCCGGTTTGATGGCGATGTTATTCATTATGGCGTTCCCACATTGAGTAAAGAAGAACGCAGGGATAGGGCACTGGCCAGATATAAAAGAATGATACAGGAAGGATTCCGTGAGGCTGAGACAGGTATTATAACTGATATATCCGTAGAAAAATGAGGTGGGGGTTGATTTAGCAGGTATTGAATCAGGGATGATGGAAAATTCATCCCTGACTTTTTTACTGAATTGGTGACGCATTCGGAACATCGTAGATATGTGCGGCAAAGTGTGACTGCAGGCGATGGTCAAGCAGGGCCTGAAATATATCGGAACAGCAGGCATCACTGGCAATAATCCTGCCCTGTTCATCAAACTGAAGATTCAGCCGGAACCGCGAGGCATGTTCCCTGAGGCTTGCCATAAACTCCGGTAACTTATAGAATCCTTTTTCTTTTATGGCCGATGCTCTTCTTAGCTGCATTGCGTTTGTTCCGACATATCTTTTTAGTGGCCCGGCATCAGTAAAGAGCTGACTGAATTCTGGTTCATCAACGAGATCGTTAAAGTTAGTAAGGTGAGCTTTTTTATAACTCAGAAGGGATTCAAACGTTTTTTTGTTTTTGATGAAAACATTGTCACCAAGAATATAAAAATCGAAATCTTTTGCTATGTTAAAACGAGGGGTGTCATCTATTTTTAATTTATTGTTTTTGAAAACAACAGATCGTAATCCGGATTGTTTTTTCGTTGCCCATGATGGATCTGTTTTTTTGACACAATGTAGTACAGTATCTCCGGACACCAGTTTCACAGAGTAAAAATCACAGTTCACCAGTTCTTTGATTTCTTTTACTTTTCTGGCCTGTGTCTGGTCCGCAGATAGTGCTGTAATTGCAACCGCAGAGGTTTCTCCGGAACCAATCAGCATCAGGCTGGCTTCATTGTTCTGGGCCAGCAGTGAATACTCAATAGTCTCCGTGTATTTTCCTCTTTCAGCACAAATAAATTCCGTCAGTTCAGTTTTGAGTTCAGGAACAACAGTGATCCATTTCCCCCTGTATACCGGGTTACTTTTTACTGTCTGTTTCCTGAACACCCAGACAGAAAGTGTTGCACTCTGGATATCAAAATCCTGTAATTCTTTAAGTTTCATCCTTATCTCCACTAATAATAATGACAGACTGTATTGTCTGATATTCGTAATCAGAATCAGGGGAAATACTCAGGTTTGATAATACCACACCTGAGTGTGTGTTTTTGCTACCTGGATGTCGATAAGTTACTTCATACATTTTCCAGTTGAATACGATAAGTATAGGGTTGAGTATTATTTGTCCGGTCTTATAAGACAGCCAGAAGAGCCAGAGAAGAAATACAATAAACCCAAAAAATTTGTTGGTTTCTTGGTAATTAATGCTCATGAACGAAACAATGTAAGGGAGAACATAGTTCATCAGGTCTGACGGCGTATACTTTACTTCCAGAATCCTGATTTTTTGCTCATCGCTTTTAGCCAGTTTTAATATAAGCCATGAAATAAGAAAACATACCAGGCAGATGAGAAATAAACTGACGGACAGTAATGGTTCCTTAAACGGCAGGTTACAGGAGTCAGATGTCAGTAAATCAAAGCAAAGATGCCTTTTATATTTACTGTCATCAAAATCCTGAATGAGCAGGATCATACTAAGTGGCAAATATGAGCCCAGAAATACAGCAAACGCAAACGGCAGCCTTGGGGTCATTTTACCTCCTAACCTGTGGGGAAACTCACATCTTACCAATATTTGATGACAACCGGGAAGGTGTTTAACCAGCCGGATGCTTCCACAACGGTCAGTAGCCGGCCCTTTTTAATTCGACAGCAAGTCGTTTAAGACTCTCATCCAGATATCTGTGATTCTGCTTTAGTTCTTTTTTCATTAGTTCCGTGTGATGTTCCAGGTCCGGGTTATCTCCCGCCCGACTGACCGGAAAATCATCATCAGAAGACAGACGCCCATTCCTGCTGTAATCCATCACGATACAGACTAGGGTTGCAAGGTCTATCACCCTGTGCAGAGGAAGTTCTTCTGACTGCCTTGACCATTTTTCTCCGGTATTGCGCCAGACTTTAGCTGACAACTCTGTCCAGCCGGGGGAATTCCACTGCGCGATGCCGACTGACAGGCCTTTGGCATCGCTGTCGTCAGCGTATGGACCATCAATACGATCATAATTTTCGACAGTAATGACAGGTTTATGTTTCAGATAAACGGGGATCTTCATGGTCAGTAGCCTCTGGATTGATATCAGATACTGCACAATTTACAGATTTTACTAAATTATAAAATTCTGTAAATATAACATTATATGTTTGTTGTTTTAATTTAAATGGTTAATGGAAAGCCGGGTATTTATCTGATTCTGTTTCGTACGGTTTGCTGTCAGTCTTTACAAAAAAAAATCCAGAAGGTGAAGCCAGCCAACCGTAAAGGCTGGATGGCTGATTACGAGGCTTATAAGTGAAATCCTGATTATCTCAGTGGATTATTGACTCTGGCGTAGTCAAAAGGAGAAACAACCTCGTGAATGTTTGCGTCGATAAAATCCCCCCACCATTGCAGCATCAGTCTTCGTTCATCCAGAAACTCCGCCTTGTGAATGTAAGCCGCCCGTACGCCATTACGCTCCTGATGGCTCATCTGACGTTCAACCGCATCTCTCGACCATAATCCTGATTCAATCAACGAACTGCAGGCCATTGCCCGGAATCCGTGACCACAGACATCGACCTTTGTATCGTAGCCCATCAGTCGCAGTGCGTTATTCACGGTATTTTCACTCATGGGTTTCCATGGATTGTGATCGCCGGTGAAAATCAGTTCATGTTCTCCGCTGATCGTGTGGATCTGCTGCAGTATATTCAGCGCCTGAGTAGAGAGTGGCACAAGATGCTCTGTTCGCATTTTTGAGCCACGATGGGAATACTTGACCCCTTCAATAGGTTCCCGCTCAGGAGGAATGGTCCACATGGCTTTCTTAACGTCGATCTCAGACCACCTGGCAAAGCGTAGTTCACTGGAACGGATGAAGATGAGCAGGGTAAGTTTAGTTGTCAGTCGGGTGAGAGGTTGCCCTCTGTATGCATCCAATCGTTCAAGTAGCTCTGAAATGCGATTTAAGGCGAGGGCAGGGCGGTGCTGGCGTTTCACTGTCGTTAAAGCGCCAGCCATATCAACGGCGGGGTTATAGGTGATAATGCCTGACTGGGCAGCATAGCGCATGATTGCAGTGATACGCTGCTGAAGGCGCGCTGCAATCTCATAGATCTCTTTGGCTTCGGCTGCCTTTACTGGAACAAGTAAATCGGGAGTTCTGAGGGTGGTAATGTCACGTGAGCCAATAAAGGGAAACACATGAGTTTCGAGGCTTTTAAGTATCTTCTCACTGTGTGAAGCTGACCATTTTTTGTTGCTCTTATGCCACTGCCTTGCGATGCCTTCGAATGTCTGAGCTGTTTCAGGCACAGACTTTTTGATCCGTTTATGTTCGCACGGGTCAGTTCCCTCAGCTATCAGCTTCCTCGCCGTATCGCGTTTTTCCCTTGCCTCTGATAACGAGACTTCAGGATAGATACCCAGAGCGAGCGTTTTCTCTTTGCCCAGAAACCGGTAGCGGAGCCGCCAGTAGCGCGAGCCGTTAGGGTGAACGAGCAAAAACATGTTGCCGCTGTCTGCAAGTTTATAAGGTTTTTCATCCGGTTTAGCTGCACGGATTTTAGCGTCAGTGAGCGCCATTGGCGGTATCTCCTGATAGTAAAAGGGGTATAAATTTTATCGAATCAGACTATACCCTCAGTTGTACCCTCGCAAGGGACTTGATGCGGGTTGAAGTTGATTGAGTTGGGTGGAGTTAAGGGATTGTAGAAGGGTTGATTTTTGCGGGCTTAGAATGCAAAAACGGACCTCCGTGGAGGTCCGTTGATATGAATTTGGTGCCCGGACTCGGAATCGAACCAAGGACACGGGGATTTTCAATCCCCTGCTCTACCGACTGAGCTATCCGGGCAACGAGGCGCATTAAACCGTAGTCGCTCCTTCACGTCAACCAAATTCACCGAAAAGCTGTTCAACTGCTTACTATTGCGGCAATCTACGCGTTTGCGTCGGGGGATTGCACAAATCTTCCAGACATCGGCGCGGCAATCGGGCAATGCTGGCGGTGAGAGGGGGGCGGTATGGCAACGAAAGACTGGCTTGAGCTGCGACAGCATGCCGATACGGGCATTGAGACAATCAAAGCGCACTTTGAAGGGTACGCGTTTGACCCGCACTGGCATGATAGCTATCTGGTGGGGATCACGCTGTCTGGCACCCAGCAGTTTCACTGTCGTCGCGAGCGTCACCATAGCGTGCCGGGCGATGCCTTTCTGCTGGAGCCGGGGGAAATTCACGACGGTGAAGCGCCGGTGGCCGGTGGCTTTACCTATCTCACCTTTTACCTCGACGAACGCTGGCTGACCAACACGTTGCGCGGGCTGTATGACGCCACGCCGGACAGCTATTCGCTGCACTTTAACCAAACGCTCACCCGCGAACCGCAGCTGGTACGGGCGATTGGCGAGACGTTCAGCACGCTGCATACCGATGAGATGCGCATTGTGCAGCAGAGCAGCATGGACGGCCTGCTGGCGCAGCTGACCGCGCACTGCCAGTGGCGCAAGCGACTGCCGTCGGCGATTCAAAGCTCGGCGATTGCCCATCGGGCGCGGGATTATCTGCATGCGCATATGGGCGACAATATCGGGCTGTCTGATTTAGCGCGGGAGACGGGTACCGACCGTTTTACCCTCACGCGCAGCTTTAAGCGTGAGTTCAACCTGGCCCCACACGCGTGGTTGATCCAGCTGCGGTTGGCGAAAGCGCGCCAGCTGCTGTCGCTGGGCGAGCAGCCGGTGGACGTGGCGGCGACGCTCGGCTTTGCCGACCAGAGCCACCTCGGACGCTGGTTCCAGCGGGCGTATCGCATCTCACCGGCCCACTACCGTCGGTTGTGCACAAACCTTCCAGACGTTTCCAATAAATAACGGCACAGTCGGGGCTCTAATAATAAGGAGTCACCTGTGAATATCATGCCGTTTCTGCTGTTTGCTTTTGTCGCGTCGATAACGCCGGGGCCGACCAATATCCTTGTTCTGACCAATAGCCAGCACTATGGCGTGCGGGCGACTATTCCGGCGCTCGTCAGCGGCTGCGTAGCGGCAAGTTTAATTGTTCTGGTCTCCGGCGCGGGCGCGGGTGAGCTATTGCGCCAGTATCCGCTGGTGCGCCTGGTGATGAGCTGGGCGGGCGTGCTGTGGCTGACGTGGATGAGCTGGCAGCTGTTCTGCGCGCCGGCGGCGAATATTGCCGGGCAGTCACATCATCGCTTTACCGCGAAAGCGGCGGCGCTGTTGCAGGTGATAAACCCGAAAACCTGGATGATGGCGCTGGCGGTGGTGAGCCTGTTTGCTCCGGCGGGCGAACACGCGGTACGTGAGGTGGCGCTGATGGCGCTGTGGTTTTTGCTGATCTCGGTGGCGTGTCTGATGTGCTGGGCGTGGCTGGGGAAAGCGGTGAACCGGGTGTTCCGCACCACCGTAGCGATGGTGCGGTTTCAGCGGCTGATGGCGCTGTGCCTGTTGGTCTCCGCGTGGGCGGGGATGCTGGCTTAGGTCAGCGCGCCGTTCTGGCGGCACTGGGCAAAGCGCAGGATGTCTTCGGCAAGACGGTGCGCGGTGTCCACGTCGGCCTGGCTGCGGCTGACCAGCATGCGGCTCAGGCAGCCTTCCAGCACCAGTTGCATCTGTTTGGCGACCATTGGCGGGTCATCCACTTCCAGCTGACTTAACAGCTGATGGCTGTACTCATAGGCGGCCTGCTTCTGCTGCTCGGCGAGCTGGTGAATCGGGTGATCCGCCTCCGGGTAGAAGGTACAGGCGGCGATAAACAGGCAGCCAGGATAGCGGTTTTTCGCCACGCATTCGGTCAGCGCGGTGTAGCGGGCCAGCAGTTTTTGCTCGGGGGTCAGTTCCTCATTAAGCATCAACTGGCGACGCCAGGTCTCCACCTGCTGGCTCAGGTAGCGCAGCGCGTCATACAGCAGCGCTTCGCTGTCCGGCCAGAAACGGCGCAGTTCGTCCAGCGGGCGATCTACGCGTTCGGCAACCATCTCCAGCGTGGTGCTCGCAATCCCTTCTTGCTCAAGGAGCTGTAGAGCTTCTCCCAGTACGTCTTCGCGTTGCACGGTGTTTCTCCTCCGTTCCTGACAGTTTCCCGTCTAAAAGTGTTGTCTACGGTTGGCGATCGCGCAAATGTGCGCGGAACGCGGCGGCATCCTTGAATCCGGTCACCCGTAGTGCGGGCTGCTCGTTGCCGTTCTCGTCAAAGAAGAGAATGGTCGGCAGGCCCAGAACCTGTAAATGTTTTAGCAGCGCCACGTCCTCGGCGCTGTTGGCGGTCACGTCCGCCTGTAGCAGTACCGTGTTTTGCAGCGCCTGCTGTACCTGCGGGTCGCTGAAGGTGTACTTCTCAAACTCTTTGCAGGCCACGCACCAGTCGGCGTACAGGTCGAGCATCACCGGCTTACCCTGAGCGTTGGCGAGCGCCGCGTTCAGTGTTTCAACATTGCTGATGCGGGTAAAGTTGAGGTGCGATTGGCTTTGCGCCACGGTGGTGCCAAAGGCCCAATCCTGTAACGGGCGCACGCTAATCAGCGCGGCAGCGAGCAGGAGTATTTGCCCAATGCGCTGCCACGGTTTTTGCAAACCCAGGCTAGTAATAAACGCCCAGCCGAAGAACGCCACGCCGAGCATCGACCACAGCCGTAGCCCCCAGACGTCGCCAATAATGCGTTCCAGCAGGAACACCGGCAGGGCGAGGATCACAAAGCCAAAGGCGGTTTTGACGTGCGCCATCCACGGCCCGCTTTTTGGCAGCAGGCGGTTGCCGAATACCGTCACCAGAATCAGCGGCAGACCCATCCCCAGCGCGTAAAGGTACAGCGTACCGCCGCCGAGCCACAGATTACCGCTTTGGGCGATGTACAGCAGAATGGCGCTCAGCGGCGCGGTGGTGCACGGCGAGCAGATAAGCCCGGCAATTGCCCCCATGGCAAATACGCCGCCCATCGAGCCGCCCTGCTGGCGATTGCTCATCAGGGTGAGGCGGGTTTGCAGCGACGATGGCAATTGCAGCGAGAAGGCACCAAACATCGACAGCGCCAGCAGGATAAATACTGCCGACAGACCAATCAGCACGTACGGATGTTGAAGCGCCGCCTGGAACTGCATCCCGGCAGCGGCCACCACCAGGCCGAGCGCGGTGTAGGTGAGCGCCATGCCCTGCACGTAGATAAAGGCCAGCAGCAGCGCGCGGGCGGTGGAGAGGCGCTGTTTACCGCCGAGGACCATGCCGGAGATCAGCGGGTACATCGGTAACACGCAGGGGGTGAAGGCGATGCCGATGCCGATTAATAGGGCCCAGAGGGCGGAGAACGGTAAGTCCGCGCTGGTGTTGCCCCTCACCCCGGCCCTCTCCCCGGAGGGGAGAGGGGGAGGTGTCTGCGCGGCTTGGGCGACCGCGCTCAATGGTACGGTTTTGGTTTCCGGCGGGTAGCAGAAGCCCGCATCGGCACAGCCCTGGTAGGTGACGGTGAGCGTCGCGCCGGCGTTCGCTTGGGTTAGCGTCACCGGCACGGTCAGGCTGTGGCGATAGATTTCGCTTTTGCCGTAAAACTCGTCGCTATGCCACTCGCCGTTGGGCATCTGAAGCGGGGCGATGCTGGCGTTAGCCGGGGTCACCTGCACCTGTTTGCGGTAGAGGTAGTAGCCGTCTTTCACCTGCCAGGTGAGGTTCACATCGTGCTGGTTTTGCTGAAAATCAAAGGCGAAGGCCTGATCAGCAGGAACGAAATGAGTGCGGCCGGGCGCGTCGAACAGCCCGGCAAAGGCTGAGGTGCTGCACAGCAGCAGAATCAGCGTAAGGAAGCGTTGAGCCATGAGAGGTAATCAGTATCTGCGTGAGTAACGGGTAAAACCAGAAGTTCGGGCGTTTGATACGGGTGGTGAGTCTTCAGACAATCGAGCAGCGCTTGCTGGTGCGCGTGGTCGGTTTTCAGCAGCATCTGCACTTCATACTCCTGTTCGAGTTTCCCCTCCCAGTAGTAGAGCGATGTTGCGCCGGGCAGCAGCGTGGCGCAGGCCGCCAGCTTTTCCGCCAGCACTTTCGCCGCCAGATCCTGGGCGGTGGCTTCATCAGGAGCAGTACAGAGAACCACAACAGCGTCGGGAATACTCATTGCAAACCTCGTATCGATGAAAAGAGGCACTATAGCACGGTGGGGAATGGGGTTTGAATGAATCGGGCCGCAGCGCGGCCCGACTTTAATGATTTTTACAGCGGATTAGAGCATCAGGCCGCCGAAGATAAAACCGAAGATCACGCACAGCGTAATGGCGATAACGCCCGGGATCAGGAAGGCGTGGTTAAACACGTATTTGCCGATACGGGTGGAGCCGGTGTCATCCATTTCTACCGCCGCCAGCAGCGTTGGGTAGGTTGGCAGCACGAACAGCGCGGAAACCGCCGCAAAAGAGGCAATGGCTGTTAATGGGGTGACGCCGAGCATCAGCGCCGCAGGCATCAGCGCTTTGGTGGTCGCCGCCTGGGAGTAAAGCAGGGTGGCGGCAAAGAACAGCACCACCGCCAGCAGCCACGGGTAGTTATGCAGCAGGTCGCCCGCTACCGCCTGAATGTCGGTGATATGCGCTTTCACGAAGGTATCACCCAGCCATGCGACGCCCAGTACGCACACGCAGGCGCTCATGCCGGACTTAAAGGTGCTGGCGTTGAGGATCTCGCCGGTATCGACTTTACAAGTGATGCAAATCAGCGTGGCGATGGTCAGCATGAATACCACAATCGCTTCGTTACGCGGCAGTATCGGGTTCTGAATCAGCCCAACGGTGTCGCTGATGGCGGTGGCGTAGAACATCACCGCCACAATACCAATCAGGAACAGCAGGACGGAGCGTTTCGCATGCGGCTTCAGCTCAAACACTTTGCTGCCGCGCAGGCGCACTTCGCCTTTTGCCAGACGTTCCTGATACACCGGGTCATCTTTCAGCTCGCAGCCGAGGAAGTTACAGACAACGGCGGTGAGCATGACGGCAATCAGCGTGACCGGAATACAGATAGCCAGCAGCGTCAGGTAGCTTACGCCCATCGGTTCGAGGATACCGGCGAAGAACACCACCGCCGCAGAGATGGGTGAGGCGGTAATCGCAATCTGCGAGGCCACCACGGCAATAGAGAGTGGGCGAGAAGGGCGGATACCCTGCTCTTTGGCCACTTCGGTGATGACCGGCAGCGTGGAGAACGCGGTGTGCCCGGTACCCGCCAGAATGGTCATAAACCAGGTGACCAGCGGCGCTAAGAAGGTGATGTATTTAGGGTGGCGGCGGAGCAGTCGCTCGGCCAGACTGACGAGATAATCCATCCCGCCGGCGATTTGCATCGCGGCAATGGCAGCGATAACCGCCATGATGATTTCAATAACGTCAAAGGGTATCGCACCGGGTTTAATTTGAAAGATGAGCGTCAGCACCAGCACGCCGAAACCGCCGGCGAAGCCGATACCAATGCCGCCAAGTCTTGCCCCCAGATAAATGGCAAGAAGCACAATGACCAGTTCTGCTCCAAACATAGTAGCCTTCCTTGTTTAACAAGTTGATATGTAATTGTTGTGTTTTCGTGAATTATAGAAACAAAAAAGGCATGTCATCATGACATGCCTCAGTTTATTAGTTAGAAAGACTACTGTTCGCTTTCATCGGTATAGCGCTTCGCTTTATAGGCCGGATGCATCAGGTTCTGCGGAGAGAAGATATCGTCCAGCTCCGTTTCCGTCAGCAGGCCGCGCTCCAGCACCACTTCACGCACGCTCTTACCGGTTTCGGCACAGATTTTACCGACGATGTCGCCGTTGTGGTGGCCGATGAACGGGTTGAGGTAGGTGACGATACCAATTGAGTTATAGACGTAGCTTTCGCACACTTCTTTGTTCGCGGTGATGCCGTCGATACATTTTTCCAGCAGGTTGTAGCAGGCGTTGGTCAGGATGTGGATAGACTCAAACAGCGCCTGGCCAATGACTGGCTCCATCACGTTCAGCTGCAGCTGACCGGCTTCAGACGCCATGGTGACGGTGGTGTCGTTGCCAATAACCTTGAAGCAGACCTGGTTCACCACTTCTGGCACCACTGGGTTCACTTTGGCTGGCATGATGGACGAGCCCGCTTGCAGTTCCGGCAGGTTGATTTCGTTCAGGCCAGCGCGTGGGCCGGAGGAGAGCAGGCGAAGGTCGTTACAGATCTTCGACATTTTCACCGCCAGGCGTTTCAGCGAGCTGTGCACCATCACGTAGGCGCCGCAGTCGGAGGTCGCTTCAATCAGGTCTTCCGCCGGGACAACCGCCAGGTTACTGACTTCCGCCAGCTTCTGCACTGCCAGTTGCTGATAGCCGTCCGGGGTGTTCAGGCGGGTACCGATAGCGGTCGCGCCGAGGTTCACTTCCAGCAGCAGTTCTGCGGTGCGCAGCAGGTTTTTGGTTTCTTCGGTCAGCAGCACGTTGAACGCGTGGAACTCCTGGCCCAGAGTCATCGGTACCGCGTCCTGCAGCTGGGTACGACCCATTTTCAGGATGTCCTGGAATTCCGCCGCTTTGCGCTGGAAGCCTTCGCCCAACTGATTAATCGCATCAATCAGCTTCAGAATAGAGGTGTACACCGCGATGCGGAAACCGGTTGGGTAGGCATCGTTGGTGGACTGGCATTTGTTGACGTGGTCGTTCGGGTTCAGATACTGGTATTCGCCTTTCTGGTGACCCATCAGCTCCAGGCCAATGTTTGCCAGTACCTCGTTGGTGTTCATGTTAACGGAGGTGCCGGCACCGCCCTGGTAAACGTCTACCGGGAACTGATCCATGCATTTGCCGTTATTCAGGACTTCATCACAGGCAGCAATAATGGCATTCGCCACGCCTTTAGGGATTGTTTGCAGTTCTTTGTTCGCCAGGGCCGCTGCTTTTTTCACCATCACCATCCCACGGACAAATTCCGGGATGTCGCTGATTTTGCTGTTACTGATGTAAAAGTTTTCAATCGCTCTCAGAGTATGAACGCCGTAGTAAGCGTCAGCCGGAACTTCCCTGGTACCCAACAGATCTTCTTCGATACGAATGTTGTTTAGCATGTGAACCTTCTATTTGCGAGCTGCCAATGATTTCACCAAATGCGCATAATCTGAATGGTTATGCGTTTTATGACCGCAGATTATTTCCTTAATCGGCCCGGTGTCCATGATCATATGCTGATAATAGCGGATTGCAGTAATCTGGATCACTTATTATCAGACGGAGCGGATAAGAATTATTGATTTGTGAAATGAGTCACCGCTTGACCATCGTTGACAAAAATATGGATAGGCGCTGATTGAAATACGGCGAATCACCACCATCTAAAAGTAGTGCAGCGGGCTGTGAATCGCTGCAAACGCGCGAATCGCGTGATTTTTCGAACAGGAGATGCCAGTGCGCTGGATACCGTTAATTGCCATTTTTCTCTATGTTTACATTGAGATATCGATTTTTATCCAGGTCGCCCATGTGTTTGGCGTCCTGCTGACGTTAGTGCTGGTTATTTTTACCTCCGTCATCGGCATGTCGCTGGTGCGCAATCAGGGCTTCAAAAACCTGATGCTGATGCAGGAAAAAATGCAGGCGGGCGAAAGCCCGGCGGCCGAGATGATCAAAAGCGTGTCGCTGATCCTCGCCGGTTTGCTGCTGCTGTTGCCAGGGTTCTTTACCGACTTCTTAGGTCTGGTGCTGTTGCTGCCGCCGGTGCAGAAACACCTCACCGTGAAGTTGATGCCGTATCTGCACTTTAATCGGATGCCGGGCGGCGGGTTTGCGGGCGGTACCACGGGCGGGCAGACGTTTGACGGTGAGTATCAGCGTAAGGACGAGCGACCAGACCAGTTGGATCACAAAGACGATAATCGCCCGTAAGTGGTGGCGATAATAAAAAGCCGGAACGCGTTGAGCCTCCGGCTTTTTTATTGCCTGATGGCGCTACGCTTATCAGGCCTACAAATGGCGCGTAGGCCGGATAAGGCAACGCCGCCATCCGGCAACTCTGTCGCTAGGCCTTCCTTTTCGGCAGCAGCACCCACAGCGCCGCCAGCATCACGATCGCGTACAGGCTCTTCCATCCCACCATCGACAGCAACAGCACGCACAGCGCTACGCCCACGACGGATAATGCGCGGTAGCGCCCGCTCAGCAACCGGCATCCCGCCAGCATGCACAGCAGATAAATCATAATAAAGATGCCGTTGGCGTAGACGATCAGCGCGTCGAGATTGATGTTCAGCCAGTAGCTGGCAAGCGTGCTCACCATGCAACTACCAATCACCACGCTCAGCGCATTGCGCGGTACCAGCCCCGGCGACAGGCGCGCCAGATAGCTATCCGGCGTGGACTGCGCCTGCGACCACACCAGCCGGGCGAAGCTCTGAATATAGATATTGAGGCTGGCGAAGCAGGCAAGGAAGCCGACGACGCTCGCCACCCACAGCGCTTTCACGCCGAAAAGCTGTACCACGATGGTTGGTAGCGAGGCCGCAGCGGTATTAGCGGCGCCGTAGGCATGGAAGTGCAGTACCAGTACGGTACAGGCCCAGTAGACCACGCCCGCCAGCAGCAGGCCGATAATCAGCGCGCGCGGGAAGTCGCGCTCCGGGTTGCGGAATTCCGAGGCCATATGGGCAAACGCCTCCAGGCCGACAAAGCACCAGAACATCACCGACAGCGCGGCGAAAAGCTGTGAACTGTCGATATCAGGCAGGGCTGGGAAGGGGATCGCTTTTACCGAGATATCGCCGTAGACCCAAATGGCGGCCAGCAGGGCAACGATCAAAATGGCGACCAGCGTCTGCAAATTAGCGCTGGAGCTGGCGCCGCGTGAGCCCAACCACCAGACGATTGCCAGCGTTGCCACTTCCGCCATTAGCAGCTGCCAGCCATGCCAGCCGAACAGCGCCTGGGTAAAACCCGAAGCAATATGCAGCGCGGCGGGCAGGCCAACCGGGATAACCGAGAGGAACAGCCAGCCGGTGACGCGGGCGAGACGAGGGCCAAAGGCCATCTCGACGAAGTGCGCCACGCCGCCTGCGCTGGGGAAGTGTCGGCCGAGGAGGGCAAAAACGATAGCGACCGGAAAGACCAGCACGATTAACGCGGGCCACGCCCACAGGCTGTTGTCGCCAGCAACCAGCGCCCCCAGCGCCGGGACGGCAAAGACGCCGGTGCCGAGCAGCGACGTCGATAGTAATCCTACTCCCTGAGCTAACCCGAGCTCCTGTTTAAGTCCTGCCATGTCCCTCGTCCACACCCTTGCAAAAAGAGCAAAATATTACCACATCCCCTCTCCCGGCGGCCCCGCGTCATTGTGCTGTTCTACGCTGGCAATACAGCGATTTATCGCGATTGCATCGCCGAACAAAATTTTTTTTAGGGTGCCCCCTTGAAGGGCAAAATAACCATCCCCATCTCTCAGGCACTAGCCGGAAAACCGCTTACGGCCCGGCATCACCCATAACTGATAATGACTTTCTCAAAGGAGAGCTATCAATGAGTATTCGTCCGTTACATGATCGTGTGATCGTCAAACGCAAAGAAGTTGAAACCAAATCTGCTGGCGGCATCGTTCTGACCGGTTCTGCGGCAGCAAAATCAACTCGTGGCGAAATCATCGCTGTCGGTAAGGGCCGCATCCTGGAAAACGGGACCGTGCAGCCGCTGGACGTTAAAGTTGGTGACATCGTGATTTTCAACGATGGCTACGGCGTGAAATCTGAGAAGATCGACAATGAAGAAGTGTTGATCATGTCTGAAAGCGACATCCTGGCAATTGTTGAAGCGTAAGCAACGCGCGAACGAATTTGAGGAATAGAAGAAATGGCAGCTAAAGACGTAAAATTTGGTAACGACGCTCGTGTAAAAATGCTGCGCGGCGTTAACGTACTGGCAGACGCAGTTAAAGTTACCCTGGGCCCTAAAGGCCGTAACGTTGTTCTGGACAAATCTTTCGGCGCACCGACCATCACTAAAGATGGCGTATCTGTAGCACGTGAAATCGAACTGGAAGACAAGTTCGAAAACATGGGTGCACAGATGGTGAAAGAAGTTGCCTCTAAAGCGAACGACGCTGCAGGCGACGGTACCACCACCGCGACCGTACTGGCTCAGGCTATTATCGCAGAAGGCCTGAAAGCCGTTGCTGCGGGCATGAACCCAATGGACCTGAAGCGCGGTATCGACAAAGCCGTTCTGGCTGCAGTTGAAGAACTGAAAGCGCTGTCCGTACCTTGCTCCGACTCTAAAGCGATTGCTCAGGTTGGTACCATCTCCGCTAACTCCGACGAAACCGTAGGTAAACTGATCGCTGAAGCGATGGATAAAGTCGGTAAAGAAGGCGTGATCACCGTTGAAGACGGTACTGGTCTGGAAGATGAGCTGGACGTGGTTGAAGGTATGCAGTTCGACCGTGGCTACCTGTCCCCATACTTCATCAACAAACCAGAGACTGGTGCTGTTGAGCTGGAAAGCCCGTTCATCCTGCTGGCTGACAAAAAAGTTTCCAACATCCGCGAAATGCTGCCAGTTCTGGAAGCCGTTGCGAAAGCAGGTAAACCACTGGTTATCATCGCTGAAGACGTTGAAGGCGAAGCGCTGGCTACCCTGGTGGTTAACACCATGCGCGGTATCGTGAAAGTCGCTGCTGTTAAAGCACCTGGCTTCGGCGACCGTCGTAAAGCTATGCTGCAGGACATCGCAACCCTGACCGGCGGTACCGTTATCTCTGAAGAGATCGGTATGGAGCTGGAAAAAGCAACCCTGGAAGACCTGGGTCAGGCTAAACGCGTTGTGATCAACAAAGACACCACCACCATCATCGATGGCGTGGGTGAAGAAGCTGCGATTCAGGGCCGCGTTGCTCAGATCCGCAAACAGATTGAAGAAGCAACTTCTGACTACGACCGTGAAAAACTGCAAGAACGCGTAGCGAAACTGGCTGGCGGCGTTGCGGTAATCAAAGTCGGTGCGGCTACCGAAGTTGAAATGAAAGAGAAAAAAGCACGCGTTGACGATGCCCTGCACGCGACCCGTGCTGCGGTAGAAGAAGGCGTGGTTGCTGGTGGTGGTGTTGCGCTGGTTCGTGTAGCCGCTAAACTGGCTGGCCTGACCGCTCAGAACGAAGATCAGAACGTCGGTATCAAAGTTGCGCTGCGCGCGATGGAAGCGCCACTGCGTCAGATCGTTTCCAACGCCGGTGAAGAGCCATCTGTTGTTGCGAACAACGTGAAAGCGGGCGAAGGTAACTACGGTTACAACGCAGCAACTGAAGAATACGGCAACATGATCGACTTCGGTATCCTGGACCCAACTAAAGTGACCCGTTCTGCTCTGCAGTACGCGGCATCCGTTGCGGGCCTGATGATCACCACCGAGTGCATGGTGACCGACCTTCCAAAAAGCGATGCTCCTGATTTAGGCGCAGCTGGCGGCATGGGTGGTATGGGCGGTATGGGCGGCATGATGTAATCGTGCGCTATACCCCATAGCATCAAGAAACCCCCGAGCAGAAATGTTCGGGGGTTTTTCTTTTGGTCATCTTTTAGGTATAAGGTTTACACACGGACGACATGCGTCCAGCTCATTGATTATGGGGAATAACATGCAGGTAAAATATTTGGCAGGGATCGTTGGCGCGGCGCTGCTGCTGGCCGGCTGTAGCTCAACTACGGAGCTGACCTCTGGCGGCCAGAACGTACGCTTTGTAGAAGATAAACCGGGCGCGGAGTGTCAGCTGCTGGGCACCGCGACGGGCACTCAGGGTAACTGGCTTTCTGGCCAGCAGGGTGCGGAAGGCGGTTCTCTGCGTGGTGCGGCCAATGCGCTGCGTAACCATGCCGCAGAGATGGGTGGCAACGTCATTTATGGCGTAAGCAGCCCGACGCAAGGCGTACTCTCGAGCTTTGTGCCGACAGACAGCGAAATGAACGGTCAGGTTTATAAGTGCCCGAACTGATTCACGCGTAGCGCCCCCGCTAGTATTCCGGGGGCGTAGTGCGTCAGGCTTTTTCTGCGTTTTTTTCCACGCTTTGCTGTAGCTGATACAGCGCCTGCATGTAGGCATCAGCCGTGAAGGTTTTACGTTTGTCAGAAGAGAGCGCTCTGACAAAAACCTGACACGGTAAGCCCGCTATTTTCTTCAGCCTTGGGCTGCAATCTAACAGTCGACGGGTGACGGCTTCGACGTCTTTGGTACCCGGTTTGCTGCGTGTTTTAATCACCGTTCCGCTAAACTGCGTTTTCCCTTCGGTATCGGTATAACGATAGATAACCGCCAGATGGTGAACGAACAGGTTTCGTTTCCAGGTTGGATGGTCGTAAGTGTCGTATTCCAGATTACCGCCTGTCTGGCAGTCCACATCGTACAGCGGCAGGAAGTCCAGCATCGAAGAGATACGCAGTGACAACTCGTTCATTCCCGCGTTATTGATGGCATGGACCATCACGGTCACCATCAGCTCGATTTGTAGCAGATCAACGACCAGCTCGACCTTTTTTCCGGAGTGCAGCGTCAGGGTAAACGTCAGGGTTTCATGGTCATCATGCGTAAGTGAGATGGCGTTGACGCGCAGATTCACGTCGGCATGCTCCAGCGTTTCACGCTGAAGTGCCGGGATATTCTGATGCATTTTCGCGGCGGCCTTATCACGCGCTTTTTCGTAGCGGCTACGTTCGTCGGCGCTGAGCTGCGGGATCTGCGCAAGGCGGTATTCGAGGGCAATAAACAGATCTTTCAGGACGATAGCGGGCAGGAAAAAGAGCGACGCTTTGTTACGCGGCTCTTTCACTTTCAGGGCCAGCGCAATGAAGTTATTTTCCTGACGAATAACACCTGCGTTAATGCCTTTGATGGAAATAGACAAACGGTTCTCCTTTACCATTTTTAGGTTAAATGTATTTTATTAACCTATTGATTTAAATTATTTTTATATGGGTATTAATGGTTAAAATAACACAGGCCACTATGATGTCCAAAAAAAGAGGCAGACCGAAGTCTGCCTTTAAATTTCGTTTACCGCTGACGTAGCTGAAGATCCAGCGGCGTTTTACTTGGTTCGCCGCCAATTTCCCGCGCCAGCCTCGGCACCATATAGCCGGAGACCAGTGTGAGCAGTTCGCGCATGATTTCGCGCGCTTCGTCATCGCTGACAAGGAAATGGGCCGCGCCCTGAACTTTATCCAGCACGTGCAGGTAATAAGGCATCACACCGGCATCAAACAGCGCATTGCTGAGGTTCGCCAGGGTTTGTGCGTTATCGTTCACGCCGCGCAGTAATACGCTCTGGTTGAGCAACGTTACCCCTGCCTGGCGCAAGCGTGCCATGGCCTGACGGAATTCATCGTCAATCTCATTGGCGTGGTTGATATGGTTCACCAGCAGGATCTGCAACGATGAACGCTCAAAGCGTGACGTCAGCGTGTCGGTGATGCGCGCTGGAATAACGATCGGCAAGCGGCTATGAATACGCAGGCGCTTGATATGTGGAATGGCCTCAAGCTGGGTGAGCAGCCAATCCAGTTCGTGATCTTTTGCCATTAGCGGATCGCCGCCGGAGAAAATGATTTCGTCCAGTTCCGGATGCGCACTCACGTAGTCCAGCGCGGCCTGCCAGTTCCGCTTATTGCCCTGATTGTCGGCATACGGGAAGTGACGGCGGAAGCAATAACGACAATTCACCGCACAACCGCCTTTTACCAGCAATAGCGCGCGATTGCGGTATTTATGCAGCAGTCCGGGGACCACGCTGTGCTGCTCTTCCAGCGGATCGGTGGAAAAACCGGGCGCGGCGATAAATTCTTCCTGTGAGGTAAGTACCTGACGCAAAAGCGGATCGTTCGGGTTGCCTTTCTCCATTCGCGCCACAAACGCACGCGGAACGCGCAGGGCAAACAGGCGCTTAGCCTCACGGCCAGCGAGCAAATTTTCATCAGCGTCTATATTCAGAAGACGTAATAGTTCATCCGGATCGGTGAGAACATCGGCAAGTTGCATCAACCAATCTTCTCTGGATGGGGTATTTAGGGTTACAATATGCGCCATTTTGTGGCTTAGCTACCATTTAACAATTTCAGAGGGCCTTATGGCGACTTACTATAGCAACGATTTTCGTGCTGGTCTTAAAATCATGATGGACGGCGAACCGTACGCGGTTGAAGCCAGTGAATTCGTTAAACCGGGTAAAGGCCAGGCATTCGCACGCGTTAAGCTGCGCCGCCTGCTGACCGGTACTCGCGTAGAGAAAACCTTCAAGTCTACTGACTCCGCTGAAGGCGCAGACGTTGCCGACATGAACCTCACCTTCCTGTATACCGACGGTGAATTCTGGCACTTCATGAACAACGAAACCTTCGAGCAGCTGGCTGCCGATGAGAAAGCGGTTGGCGATAACGCTAAATGGCTGCTGGATCAGGCTGAGTGCATCGTGACCCTGTGGAACGGCCAGCCTATCGCCGTGACCCCACCGAACTTCGTTGAGCTGGAAATCATTGAAACCGATCCAGGCCTGAAAGGTGATACCGCAGGTACTGGCGGCAAACCAGCTACCCTGTCAACTGGCGCTGTGGTTAAAGTTCCACTGTTCGTCCAGATTGGCGAAGTGATCAAAGTGGATACCCGCTCCGGCGAATACGTATCTCGCGTGAAGTAATTCATGCTTTGATCGCCCGGCGCAGCAGCGATGCTGCGCCAGCCTTTTCCCCGTCCGTTCCAACCTTCTGTTTATCCCGCTTCGTCTTCTTCCGAAAAAAACGCTTACCTCCAACATCCTGACCGAAGTTGTCTATGCTTATGGAGCAAGATAATTAAAACTGACTCTTAAGGATGACATTATGGTGAAAAAAGCGATTGCAGCATTTTTTACGGTTCTGGTTCTCTCCTCAGCGTTGACTGCCTGTAACACCACTCGCGGAGTGGGTCAGGATATTTCAGATGGCGGTAATGCCATTTCTGGAGCCGCAACCAAAGCGCAGCAGTAAATTGAATCTGGCGGTACAACAAGCGGTTGTACCGCCGTTTTTCAACGCCTATAATCCCCCCGTTATGCTTTCCAACACCTTGCGGGACGACCCGTAAGCGTATCTCAACCGGGGACGGCCCCATCGTTATGGAGCCTGATATGTCCTGGTTAATTCTCTTTATTGCTGGCCTGCTGGAAGTCGTCTGGGCCGTTGGCCTCAAATACACTCACGGTTTTAGCCGCCTGGTGCCGAGCGTGATTACCATCGTGGCGATGGTTGCCAGCATGGCGCTGCTGTCGTGGGCGATGAAAAGCCTGCCGATAGGAACGGCCTATGCGGTATGGACGGGGATTGGCGCGGTCGGCGCGGCAATTACCGGCATTCTTCTGCTGGGCGAGTCGGCAAGTCCGATGCGCATCGCCAGCCTGGCGCTGATTGTGATGGGAATTATTGGATTAAAGATGAGTGCGCATTAATTCCGTGTGGAACCGTAGGCCGGATAAGGCGTAGCCGCCATCCGGCAATGCGCCTGATGGCGCTGCGCTTATCAGGCCTACAGACCCTGCGCAGCGCCAATGAGGTTAAATAAACAGCACGCCGACCAGCGTCACCACCGTTAGAATCGCTGCCAGACCGTAGAACACCCACTTCCCGTTCGGAACATGGATTTTCAGGTCATGCATCGCATGGTGAATACGGTGCAGGCCGCACCACAGCGGCAGCACGATCATCAGGAAGATAAACGCGCGGCCAATCAGGCTGTGGGCAAAGCTCAGCACGCGTTCGTAGCTGAAGGCATCGGCCGGTGCCAGGCCTAACGGCAGCAGCACGCCAACCAGCAACACGATGACCGGCGCAATAATCGCGCCCCACATGCCGCCTGCGCCAAATAGACCCCAGAATACCGGTTCATCGGAACGTTTTGGGTTCGGGTTAATCATACCAGTCTCCTTACCAGAACAACGCGACAAGCAGAATCACCACGCTGACTAGCGCGGTAACCACCCAAAGCCCTTTGATAATCGGCTCTGGCCCCATTTTTTCGCTTTTAACGATGATGTTGGCGGCCTTTGGCGCCAGCTCAAACCAGGTCTTGGTATGCAGCAGCGCGGCGGCCAGGGTAATCAGGTTCAGCACCACCACCACCGGGTTTTGCAGGAAACCAACGTAGCCCGCCCAGCTTTCCGCGCCGTGCTTCAGCGCAAACAGGCCGTAAATCAGCACGATGCTGAACCACACCGTCGGTACTGCCGTCCCTTCACGCAGCATATAGAAGCGATAAAACGGCAGATTTTTCCACCAGGTGGACGGCATTGGCCGTACATAGGGTTTGCGTTTAGTCGTCATCATGCACTCCTTAGCGTGGTTTCAGGGTGGCAATAAGAAAGTCTTTCGAACTTTCCACTTTGCCCTGCTGAATAGCGGCTGCCGGGTCGACGTGTTTCGGACACACTTCGGAACAGTAGCCAACAAACGTACAGGTCCAGACGCCATTCTGGCCGTTCAACTGCGCCATACGCTCTTTCTTACCGTGGTCGCGGCTGTCTTCGTTGTAGCGATGCGCCAGGGTAATTGCCGCTGGGCCGATAAACTCTGGGTTCAGGCCAAACTGCGGGCAGGCGGCATAGCACAGACCGCAGTTGATGCAGCCGGAGAACTGGTGATACTTCGCCATCTGCGCCGGAGTCTGGGTATTTGGCCCCTGATCCGGCGTGCGCGGGTTGCCGATAATGTACGGCTTAATCGCTTCCAGACTTTCGATAAAGTGGGTCATATCGACCACCAGATCGCGCTCGATAGGGAAATTTGCCAGCGCCTCGACCTTGATTCCCTTGGTGTATTCACGCAGGAAGGTTTTACAGGCAAGCTTCGGCACCTTGTTGACCATCATGCCGCAGGAGCCGCAGATAGCCATACGGCAGGACCAGCGATAGCTGAGATCCGGCGCGAGGTTATCTTTGATGTAGCCCAGGGCATCGAGCAGCGAAGTCTGCTCATCGTAAGGCACTTCATAGAAGGCGCTGTGCGGTGCGCTATCCACTTCCGGGTTGTAGCGCACAATCTCAATTTTTAAATTCTGCATCTCAGCCATTCGCCGTCTCCTTCTTCTCGGCCGCTTCGGCTTCCGCGCCGTAGACGCGTTTTGCCGGTGGCAGGGTCGTTATCTTCACATCGCTGTAGTCGAGGCGCGTAGTGCCGTCGGCGTCGCGGAAGGCGAGGGTATGCTTGAGGAAATTGACGTCGTCACGTTCGGTGCAGCCTTCGTCCAGACGCTGGTGCGCGCCGCGGGACTCTTTACGCGCCATGGCGGAGTGCGCCATACATTCGGCAACGTTCAGGCCGTGGCCCAGTTCGATGGTGTACAGCAGGTCGGTGTTGAAGACGCTGGAGGTATCGGTCACGCGTACGCGCTTGAAGCGTTCCTGCAGTTCAGCCAGCTTATCGATGGTTTTCTGCATCAGCTCCGGCGTACGGTAAATACCGCAGCCTTCTTCCATCGACAGGCCCATCTCGTCGCGGATCTTCGACCAGTTTTCGCTGCCTTCCTGATTCACCAGCGCTTTCAGGCGGTTTTCGATATCGCTGACCTGCGCGTCCAGCGCGCTGCCGTTAGCTTCGCCGGCGGTTGCCGCGCGAGCCATCGCCTGCTCACCGGCCATGCGGCCAAATACCACCAATTCTGCCAGCGAGTTGGAGCCCAGACGGTTGGCACCGTGCAGACCGACGGAAGAACATTCGCCGACGGCAAACAGGCCTTTAATGCGGGTTTCACACTGCTGGTCGGTTTCGATGCCGCCCATGGTGTAGTGCGCGGTTGGGCGAACCGGAATTGGCTCTTTGACCGGATCCACGCCCACGTAGGCTTTCGCCAGTTCGCAGATGAACGGCAAACGTTCCAGCAGTTTTTTCTCGCCGAGGTGGCGCAGGTCGAGGTAGACCACGTCGCCGCGTGGCGTTGGCACGGTATTGCCTTTGCGCCATTCGTGCCAGAAGGCCTGGGAGACTTTGTCGCGCGGGCCCAGCTCCATGTATTTGTTTTTCGGCTCGCCGAGTGGGGTTTCCGGGCCCATGCCGTAATCCTGCAGGTAGCGATAGCCGTTTTTGTTGACCAGAATACCGCCTTCACCACGACAACCTTCGGTCATCAGGATGCCCGAGCCCGGTAGGCCGGTCGGGTGATACTGAACAAATTCCATGTCGCGCAATGGAACGCCGTGACTCAGCGCCATACCCATGCCGTCACCGGTGACGATGCCGCCGTTGGTGTTGTAGCGGTAGACGCGGCCTGCACCGCCGGTGGCCATTACCACCGCGTTGGCGCGAATTTGCACCAGCGAGCCTTCCATCATGTTCATCGCCACCAGGCCACGGGCCTGACCGTCATCGACCAGAATGTCGAGGACGAAGTGTTCGTCAAAGCGTTGAATTTGTGGGAACTGAAGGGAGGTCTGGAACAGGGTATGCAGCATGTGGAAGCCGGTTTTATCGGCGGCAAACCAGGTGCGTTCAATCTTCATTCCGCCGAAGCGGCGAACGTTGACGCTACCGTCTGGCCGACGGCTCCACGGACAGCCCCACTGTTCGAGCTGGGTCATTTCGGTTGGGCAATGATGGACGAAGTAATCGACGACATCCTGCTCGCAAAGCCAGTCGCCGCCGGCGACGGTGTCGTGAAAATGGTATTCGAAGCTATCATGGTCCTGTGCGACGGCGGCGGAGCCACCTTCAGCGGCCACCGTGTGGCTGCGCATAGGATAAACTTTTGAGATCAATGCGATTTTGGCTTTTGGGTTGGCCTGGGCGGCTGCGATAGCAGCGCGTAATCCGGCCCCGCCTGCGCCAATAATGGCTAGATCGGCTTGAAAGGTTTGCACGACATTCCTCCAGATTTTTGTTATTTCACAACAGGCTGCGTGGGGGGATATCACGTGGCCTGCGCAAAAACGTTTCCACTGCTCCTTTATGGGTAAAGCAGTATACCCGTAGGGTTGTGGGGGAAATTTGATGTGTTCGATTTTTTTGTCGTTCTGTGCGGTTTATTTATCACTGTAGCTGATGAATTACGTTGTGGAATTAATTGGAGAAATCTTCTTTCCGGCTATTCGGGAAATTACTGAGCAATATTTGTGTCGTGTATCACTTGCGGGTAGACTTCGTGCCCTTGTCTGAAATCGGAGAAAAAAACATGAGCGAGACGGCAACCTGGCAGCCGAGCGCATCCATCCCTAACCTGTTAAAGCGTGCGGCACTGATGGCGGAAATTCGTCGTTTCTTCGCTGACCGTGGAGTACTGGAGGTGGAGACGCCTTGTATGAGCCAGGCAACGGTAACTGACGTCCATTTGGTTCCGTTTGAGACTCGCTTTGTTGGCCCAGGGCATTCCGAGGGAATGAACCTGTATCTGATGACCAGCCCGGAATACCACATGAAGCGCCTGCTGGCGGCAGGGTGTGGCCCGGTGTTCCAGCTTTGCCGTAGCTTCCGCAACGAAGAGATGGGGCGCCACCATAACCCGGAATTCACCATGCTGGAGTGGTATCGCCCGCACTTCGATATGTATCGCCTCATTAACGAAGTGGACGACCTGCTACAGCAGGTACTGGAAACCCAACCGGCAGAAAGCCTCTCCTATCAGCAGGCTTTCCAGCGCCATCTGGAAATTGACCCGCTGTCGGCGGATAAAACGCAGCTGCGTGAAGCGGCGGCGAAGCTTGACTTGAGCAACGTGGCCGAGACCGAAGAAGATAGGGATACGCTGCTGCAGCTGCTGTTTGCCTTTGGCGTAGAGCCGCACATTGGTAAAGATCGCCCGACCTTCGTTTATCACTTCCCGGCAAGCCAGGCGTCGTTGGCGCAGATTAGCGCTGAAGACCACCGCGTGGCTGAACGCTTTGAGGTTTACTTTAAGGGAATTGAACTGGCGAACGGTTTCCATGAGCTGACCGATGCCCGCGAACAGCAGCAGCGTTTTGAGCAGGATAACCGTAAACGTGCGGCACGCGGCCTACCGCAGCAGCCTATCGATCAAAACCTGCTGGACGCGCTGGCCGCTGGCCTGCCGGACTGTTCCGGCGTGGCGCTGGGCGTTGACCGTCTGATCATGCTGGCGCTGGGGGCGGAAACCTTGTCCGAGGTGCTGGCCTTTAGCGTCGATCGCGCGTAACCCACTATCCGATAAGATAAAATGGCGCTTTATGCGCCATTTTTAGTCATATATTTTCAAATTCCCTCTTAAGGTCACAAGATTCGTCTGGTTATTTGCTATCATCCAGCCAGCAATTTCTCGCGTCGATTTTCCGTTGCCTTGCTCTCGCAAGTATGCCGCGCGGTGCCCTGTCGATGTGTAAAAAAAATGTTCTAAAATAAGGGATGGTCATATGACCCAATCAATTAAAAAGATGAGCCTGATAGGACTCATCCTGATGATATTCACGTCAGTATTTGGCTTTGCTAATAGCCCCTCAGCTTTTTATCTGATGGGCTATAGTGCGATAACCTGGTATATATTTTCCGCGCTTTTATTCTTTATCCCATTCGCCTTAATGATGGCTGAAATGGGTTCGGCGTATCGTAAAGAAGAGGGCGGGATCTATTCCTGGATGAATAATAGTGTGGGCCCACGCTATGCGTTTATTGGCACCTTTATGTGGTTCTCCTCTTACGTGGTCTGGATGGTGAGTACCTCTGCCAAGGTGTGGGTGCCGTTCTCCACCTTCCTGTTTGGCTCTGATATGACGCAGCACTGGGGCGTGGCGGGACTGCAATCGACGCAGGTTGTGGGTCTGCTGGCCGTCGTCTGGATGGTGCTGGTCACCACGGTTGCCTCTAAGGGAATTAATAAAATTGCCCGCATTACCGCCGTTGGCGGTATTTCGGTAATGTGTCTGAATTTAGTTTTATTGTTAGTGAGTATTGCCATTTTGTTATTAAATGGCGGCCACTTCGCACAACCTCTTAATTTCACCACTTTGCCAAACCCAGGTTATCAATCCGGTCTGGCGGTATTATCGTTTGTGGTATTTGCTATTTTTGCCTATGGCGGTATTGAAGCCGTCGGCGGCCTGGTGGATAAAACCGATAAACCAGAAAAGAACTTCGCCAAAGGAATTGTTTTTGCGGCGATTGTTATCTCAATCGGTTATTCGTTAGCTATCTTCCTGTGGGGCGTGAGCACCAACTGGCAGCAAATTCTGAGCGACCGTTCAGTGAACCTTGGCAACATTACTTATGTCCTGATGACCAGCCTGGGCTCAACGCTCGGCAACGCTATGCACCTGTCACCGGAAGTGTCGGCGACGGTGGGCGTGTGGTTTGCGCGCATCACCGGCCTGTCGATGTTCCTTGCCTACACCGGGGCGTTCTTCACTCTGAGCTACTCGCCGCTGAAAGCAATTATTCAGGGTACGCCAAAAGCGCTGTGGCCAGCGTCGATGACCCGTCTGAATGCCAACGGCATGCCGTCCACCGCGATGTGGATGCAGTGTCTGCTGGTGAGCGCGTTCATCCTGCTGGTGTCGTTTGGTGGTGATACTGCCTCGGCGTTCTACAACAAGCTGACGCTGATGGCGAACGTGTCGATGACCCTGCCATACCTGTTCCTGGCGCTGGCCTTCCCGTTCTTTAAGGCCAAAATGGATCTCGAACGTCCGTTTGTGATTTTCAAAACCAAAGGCTCAACATGGCTGGCAACCAGCGTGGTTGTACTGGTGGTGACCTTCGCCAATATCTTCACCATTATTCAGCCGGTGATTGAAGCTGGGGACTGGAGCAGCGCAATGTGGATGGTTGGCGGGCCAATCTTCTTCTCGCTGCTGGCGATGGCGATTTATGAGAACTATCATCGCCGTATTAACCGTCAGCCCATTCTGGTGGCAGAGTAAATAGGGCCGTTGTAGGCCGGATAAGGCAACGCCGCCATCCGGCAATCAGCACCGATTGCCTGATGGCGCTACGCTTATCAGGCCTACAAGACCCACACCGTAGCCCGGCCGAGGTTGTTACAGACTTCCCGGCTGGCGTTTGCCTGCAGAGGTCAGCGTTCTTCCCGTTTTCCGGCCATCCAGGGTCTCCAGACGCATCTGGAACGGTGGGAACGGCATATCGATACCGTGCTGGCGGAAGCCTGCCAGAATCAACTGGTGTAATTCATGACGCAGCGGCATACGGTGACCCATCTCGGCGGCGTAGATACGCAGCTCGAAAATCTGAATCCCCTGCTGTAAATCGACAAGGAACGCTTCCGGCGCTGGATTATCAATCACCAGCGAGCAACGGTGCGCGGCGGTCAACAGGATCTGCGCCACCTCTTCGCTGTTGGCGTCCGACGGCGCGGGAATGCTTAACACCACGCGCGTGACCGAATCCGACAGTGACCAGTTGATGAACTGCTCGGTGATAAACGCCTTGTTCGGCACGATAATCTCTTTGCGGTCCCAGTCGCTGATGGTGGTGGCGCGGGTGTTGATTTTGGTCACGCTGCCGGTCAGGTCCCGAATGGTGACCGTATCGCCAATACGAATCGGTTTCTCAAACAGAATAATCAGGCCGGAGATGAAGTTGGCGAAAATCTCCTGCAAACCAAAACCGAGACCGACACCGAGTGCGGCGACCAGCCATTGCAGCTTCGACCATTCAATGCCAATCATCGAGAATCCAACCAGCCCGCCTATCAGCAGCAGCAGATATTTGGTGATGGTGGTGATGGCATAGCCGGTGCCCGGCGTTAAATCCAGGTGTTGCAGAATGGCCAGCTCCAGCAACGCGGGCAGATTACGCACCAACTGGGTGGTGATGATTAGCACCAGAATCGCGATCAGCACGGCGCCGAGGGTAATCGGCTCGATGCTTTCAACGCCCTGAACCGTTGAGGTGACGTCCCACAGCGAAATGTTCTCGAGGAAGCCAAACGCCGAGTGAATTTCCGACCACAGGATAATCACCGACACCAGCGCAATCAGCATCAGAATCGAGCGCACCAGGCGTAGCGACTGCTCGCTGATGGTATCGAGGTTGACTTCGCTCACCTCCTGCTCGACCGACCCTTCCAGACTGCTGGCGTGCGCTTCTTCCTCGCCGCGGGCGCGGTGCGCCAGCATTTCGGCACGCTTGTGTTTGGCGCGGTCAAAGGCCAGACGGCGGCGCTGAATCAGCATCCAGCGGCGGATGACGTGGTAAATCACCAGCAGCAGGAACCAGATAGCGACAGAGGTTTCCAGACGCGCCAGCAGCGCCTGCGAGGTGGCAAGATAGCCCACCGCCGCGGTGAAAATCGCCAGCAGCGGCGCGCCAATCATCAGGTTCCACAGCAGCAGGTTAACGCGGTTTTCACCACTGCCGCTTTTATCGAGATAGAGCGGGATCCCGGCGCGTTTCAGGCTCAACGTGACTATTGCCAGCGCGCCGCAGATCAGGATAAAGCACAGCCTGCCGAGCGAGGCGGAGAACTCACGGTCGTTGAGATTATCGAACATGATCAGCGCCATAATCAGCGGCACGATAAGCCCGATGCTCATCAGGTAGTAGCGCATCGCGCGCGCCACGCGGTGCTGCGGCCAGCCAAAGTGTACGATAAACAGGCCGTTGGTGCGGGCGAATGCCGCGCAAATCATCACCACCCATAGCAGTGGTACGGTAGCGGTGACGCCATCGCCGACGGCGACGGCGAGCGGGAAGGGCCACGCTTCCTGTAAACCATAGCCAAGGGTTGCCCACAGCACCGGCAGCGGTGAGGCGACCAGGATAGACCAGAAAACCGTGCGTAGCGTCAGCCAGAAGTGATCCTGGGTGACTTTGCCTACACGGGCGCTGGAACGCTCCAGGAAGCGCGTGAAGTGTTTACGTGAGCTGATGCTGAAGCCAACCAGCAGCAGGGCGCCAAACAGCGGGAACAGCGTTTGACGGCTGGTCAGCATCATCATGCTGGCTTTGCCGAGCTGACTGAACGTATCGAGCGAGATCAGGCGGCGCAGGTCCTGGACAATTTCAAGCGGCCAACTGAAGTCGATAGGCCGTACGTCGGAGGTCCAGAACAGGTAGCGGTGGGTCGCTTCGTTGACCTCTTTTAGCGCGTCTTCCAACTGGCTGTTGGAGACTTTCAGCTTGGTCAGCTCTAGGATCAACGTATCGCCGCCTTGCAGCAGCGAATTCAGCAGTTCGCGCTGAGTGCGAAGCTGGGCTTCAAGAATGCGGTTCTCTTCGCTGGTGAGCGGCTGACCGTCGGCCTGGCGAATCTGGCGCAGCTGCGGCTGCTTGTTCAGCAGGTCTTCATAGCGCAGACGATGCACGCGCAGCTGGGCCATTTCGGTATCCAACTGCTGCGGTTTTGGCATCTCCGGCAGACGGGCGACCTGCGCGCGCAGCGCTTCACCGAGCAGATTCGATGAACCCAGCCACTGTGACTGCTCGCGCAGCGTGTTCAGAGCCTGACGCACCTGCAGCGTCTGATTGGCCGCCTGACGCTGCTGCGAGGCAACCAGATCCATACGCTGGGCCTGTTGATTCAGTGCCTGAGAAAGTTCGCGGTTAATCTTAAACTGGTCAACGATACCCGATGGCAGGTTTTCGCTGTTTTCCGCCAGCAGTTCGGTGCTTTCCAGCGCTTGTTCCGCTTCACGTTGACGTTGGCTATTGAGCTGGTTTCGCAGCGCTTGCAGATACGCATCCAACTGCTCGCTTTGCTTTTGTGCGAGCTCAGAGCGCATGCGCGCCAGTTCCTGGCGGTTATTGGCAGAGAGCTGTGCGAGCTCCAGTTCATCAACCAGCGCTTTGAGTTTGCTGGAATCCGCCTGCAAATTGAGACTTTGTGCCTGTGCCAGCGGCGTATTGCCTGTTTGTGTGCCGAGCCGACGTTCCACATCGTTTAACTGGCGGCGCGCGTCGGTCTGCTGCTGGGGAAGCTGGTTCAGGGAATCCGCGATATCGCGGGCGCGCTCCTGCTCCTGTTGAGCAAGGCGGGTTTTTTCCAGCAGTTGGCTGCTAACCTGCAAAATCTCCTGATTCAACGCATCGGTGCTCATGCCCTCAGGTACCTGACGCGGGTCATCGCGCAGATTGTTGAGCTGATTACGCAGCGTCTGGGAGAGTTTGGGGAAGTTGTCGATGGCCTGCTGGTACTGCGCGGCGCGCTCAAGAGAGCCTTTCTGCTCTTCGAGCGCGGTCAGGGCATTTTGTAACGCTTCGACGGTTTCAGGCTGGGCGGGCTTTGCCGCCTTTGCCTGTTCCAGTTCCTGGGCGATTTGTCGAGCGTTGGGGGCCGTCGCTGCGTACGCCCCCTGGCTGAGGCACCAGGCCATCAGTAAAGTGATAATCAGGCGCACGTCAGACCCTTATTCGTTGTTAACTTTTTTCTTGCGCGTTGTCAGCCTTTGGGGCGACATCCTGCTCTACAACCGGTTCAACAACCGCTTCGACCTGTGGTTCAGCAACAGGTTCAATAACCGGCTCAACGACAGGCTCAACAACCGGCGCAGCCTCAGGTTCGGCAACGGCTTCGGTGGAAACGGCCAGCGGTTCGCCAAGCTTCGTCACGGACAGATTTTTCAACTGCTCCATCAGCGTGACTTTACCCGCGGCAAACAGGTTGATGACCGTTGAGCCCAGCTTGAAGCGGCCCATCTCCTGGCCTTTCAGCAGTGCTACGGAGCCTTCCTGATCGCCCGCTGGGTAAGTCCAGCGCTTAATCACGCCTTCACGCGGTGGCGTGACGGTACCCGCCCAGACGGTTTCGATGCTACCCACGATAGTCGCACCCACCAGAATTTGCGCCATTGGACCAAATTCAGTATCAAACAGGCAGATGACGCGTTCGTTACGGGCAAACAGATTAGGTACGTTCTGCGCGGTCAGGTGGTTCACAGAGAACAGATCGCCCGGGACGTAAATCATTTCACGCAGGATACCGTTGCATGGCATATGTACGCGGTGGTAGTCGCGCGGCGACAGATAGGTCGTCGCGAAACTGCCGTTACGGAACAGGTCAGCCATGATGTAGTTACCCGCGAGCAGCGCTTCGAGCGAGTAGTTATGGCCTTTGGCCTGCAGAATTTTGTCGTCTTCAATCGCGCCAAGTTGGCTAATCACGCCGTCGGCTGGCATCACCAGCACGTTTGGGTCGGTATTGACCGGGCGGACATCTTCACGCAGCGGACGAACGAAGAAGTCGTTGAAAGTGCGGTAGCTAGCGGTGTCCGGCTTCTGCGCTTCTTTCATATCGACCTTGTAGAACTTCACGAACAGATCGATAACCAGTTTCGTCAGCCATCCCGCTCGTTTGCTCGCACCCCAGCCTGCGAGACGCGTAAGCCACAGTTTAGGCAGAATGTATTGCAGTGAAAGTTTAAACGAGTTTAACAAGGTAGCCTCCAGGCCATTATGTGTCGATCCTGATCCGACGACGGGCGTCGGATCTTAAAAAGAAAAGCGGCCGATTCTAGCGACTGTTGACGTAAATGTCAGTCGGCAAAATCATAGTTCTCAATTATCTATGTCTGAAAAGTTTTTACGCGTTTTTACCTGCGCCATGGTTTCCAGGATGCGGTGATAATTTTCGAAACGAGTCTCGGCAATCTTCCCTTCCTCTACGGCTGCACGGATAGCGCAGCCTGGGTCAGTATCATGTTTACAGTCGCGATACTTACAGTGTCCAAGGTAGTCGTGGAATTCGACAAAACCATTGGTAATTTGTTCCGGTTCGAGGTGCCACAGGCCGAATTCGCGAACGCCTGGGGAGTCGATGACGTCGCCACCGTGCGGGAAGTGGTACAGACGCGCGGCGGTGGTGGTGTGCTGACCCAGACCGGAGACATCGGAAACGTCGTTGGTCAGAATGCGGTCGTCGTTAAGCCCCAACAGCGCGTTCAGCAAGCTGGATTTACCTACGCCAGACTGACCGGCAAAGATGCTTACACGGTTGGTCAGCGCGGCTTCTAGCGGCTTTAAGCCATCCTGGGTGTGGCTTGAGGCCATCAGTACGGTGTAGCCGATGTTGCGGTAAATATCCATCTGCTCGTTGACGAACGCCATGCCTTCATCGTCCAGCAGGTCGATTTTATTCAGTACCAACAGCGGCTCAACGCTTAGCGTTTCGCAGGCGACGAGATAACGGTCGATAATATTCAGCGACAGCTCGGGCAAAATGGCCGAAACAATAACGATTTGATCGATGTTGGCGGCAATCGGCTTCACGCCGTCGTAAAAGTCAGGGCGCGTCAGTACCGAGGTGCGCTCGTGTACCGCTTCAACGATACCTTTAACGTTTACCCCTTCAGCGGCGGTTTTACCCGGACGCCACACGACGCGGTCGCCGGTAACCAGCGAACGGATGGTGCGGCGAATGTTGCAGCGGTGGGTTTCGCCGTCGGCGGATTCCACGTCGGCATGCATGCCAAAGCGGCTGATGACCACCCCTTCGGCGGCTTCGCCAAACAGGTTGTCGTCATAATCTGGCTTCTCCGCGGCTGTTGTGAGGCGGCGCTGGTGGTTCGCCTTAACGCGGCGCTGCTGACCTTTGGAGAGTTTATTTTTACTCAATCGTGCTGACTCCTGGTCGCCCATATCGGGCAAAACCTCTATGATACACGCTAATTAATACTAGTTAACCCGCAGCGGCAGGTTAGACAAGAAGGGTGGAAAATAGCATGAGTGCAGATGAAAACAACCTGATTTGGATCGATCTGGAGATGACGGGTTTGGATCCCGAGCGCGATCGCATTATTGAAATCGCCACGCTGGTGACCGATGCACAGCTGAATATTCTGGCGGAAGGGCCGACCATTGCTGTTCACCAATCTGACGCGCAGCTGGCGCTGATGGATGACTGGAACGTGCGTACCCACACCGGTAGCGGCCTGGTTGAGCGCGTGAAGGCGAGCACCATGGGGGACCGCGAAGCGGAGCTGGCGACGCTGGAATTCTTAAAGCAATGGGTGCCGGAAGGTAAATCACCAATTTGTGGGAACAGTATCGGTCAGGATCGTCGCTTCCTGTTTAAATACATGCCGGAGCTGGAATCCTACTTCCACTATCGTTATCTGGATGTCAGCACGCTCAAAGAGCTGGCGCGTCGCTGGAAACCAGAAATTCTGCCTGGCTTTAAAAAGCAGGGGACTCACCAGGCGATGGATGATATTCGTGAGTCGGTGGCGGAACTGGCCTACTACCGCGAACATTTTATTCAGCTTTAACGTGCTAACGGGATGAATTGGCGCTAAAATAGTCAACTTGCCGATTTATCCAGCACTTGAACGGTTTTTTTAAAAAATCGCTTCAGGGGGGGTTGCAGGGGGAAAGAATTCTCGTATAATGCGCCTCCCGTAACGAAGCAGAAATGCGAATTACGACAGCAACAAAAATTGCCAGATTTTGCGGGAATAGCTCAGTTGGTAGAGCACGACCTTGCCAAGGTCGGGGTCGCGAGTTCGAGTCTCGTTTCCCGCTCCAAAAATTTGAAAGCAGTACCAAGCACCCAAGCGGGAATAGCTCAGTTGGTAGAGCACGACCTTGCCAAGGTCGGGGTCGCGAGTTCGAGTCTCGTTTCCCGCTCCAAAATTTGAAAGTAGTCGCAGTAGACACACCCAAGCGGGAATAGCTCAGTTGGTAGAGCACGACCTTGCCAAGGTCGGGGTCGCGAGTTCGAGTCTCGTTTCCCGCTCCAAATTTTCTTCCAAAACAAAAATACTTCCACAATGCGTTAAGTCATTGAGGTTGTTTTTTTCGTTTCTGAAATACTCTTGTAAACAGAGTTATCCACAGGCTGTTATCACGTTCTTCGCGCACTAATGTTTTCTGGATTTTTACAGTTTTTCTTAACTTGTTGAAATTTAATGAGATATATCATTTCAAAATGTTAGCGGGATCGCTTGACGAACTTTGGCGTGTTGAAACGCAATGTCTTTTTATTTTTACTCACAGGCTGTGAATATATCAGGCGTCGCGCGGTAGCCCTTTTTCCACCACTCTCACCAGACGCTGTTTCTTCGGTAACTGCACCTCAACCACATTTTCATTTCGACGAGTGATTTGCTGCGCCACCGCCCATTCAATGTGTTCATCGAGTAGTGGGTGCTCACCTCGGCGACTTTCCAGCGCGTTTAGCGCCGCTTCGCTCCACGGTGCATTACCCAGCGCAACGGCGATATTTCGCAGCCAGCGCAGGTGGCCGATACGGCGAATGGCTGAACCTTCCGTCACTTTCAGGAAATGGGCTTCGTTCCAGGCAAATAGCTCGATAAGTTCGGGCGCATGCAGCGCTTTGCGCGGACTAAAGTCGGCTTCATCAGTCAGCTGTGAGAAGCGATTCCACGGGCAGATTAGCTGGCAGTCGTCGCAGCCGTAAATACGATTGCCCAATAGTGGACGAAATTCTTCCGGAATGGCGCCTTCAAGCTCGATGGTCAGATACGAGATACAGCGGCGGGCGTCGACGGTGTAAGGTTCGACAATCGCACCGGTGGGGCAGATGGTCATGCAGGCCACGCAGCGCCCGCACTCTTCGGCTACCGGTTGATCGATGGGCAGGGGGATATCAACCAGCAGCTCGCCGAGGAAAAAGAACGATCCGGCATCGCGGTTGAGGATAAGTGAGTGCTTCCCCGTCCAGCCAATCCCGGCTTTTTCCGCTAGCGGACGCTCAAGAATAGGCGCAGAGTCGACAAACGGTCTAAAATTCAGCGAGACACACTGTTCCTGAATCATTTCGCCGAGCTTTTTAAGGCGGTTACGCAACAGCTTATGATAATCACGCCCCAGGGCATAACGGCTGACGTAACCTAGCTCGGGATTTTTCAGCGTGCTGGCAAAGGCCGCATTGGCGGGAAGATAGTTCATGCGAACGCTAATCACCCGGAGCGTACCGGGCTGCAGTTCGTGCGGACGCGCGCGCATCATACCGTGACGCGCCATCCATTCCATCTCGCCGTGGTATTGTTTATCCAGCCATGCCTGCAGTTTGGGCTCGGAGGCGCTGAGATCGGTATCGGTGATGCCGACCTGCTGAAAACCCAGTTCGGTGCCCCATTGTTTGATTTGTTGCGCTAATTGATTGAGATCGAGGGGCTGTGACATGACGGACCATACATTGACGAGTAACCCCCAAAGTATACCACACTCCATTTGGCCTGCGGATGACCTGCGTCGCGCTGAAAAAACAGCGGCACAGAGCCTTGGGCTTTCCCTTTACTCCTTAATGCAGCGCGCGGGCGAAGCGGCATTTAACCTCGCGCGAGCCGCGTATCCTGCTACCCGCCGCTGGATTGTCCTTTGCGGGCACGGCAATAACGGCGGTGATGGCTACGAGGTCGCGCGTCTGGCGAAGGCTGCCGGTATTCAGGTGACGCTGCTGGCAATCGCCAGCGATAAGCCGCTGCCGGAAGAGGCGCAGGCTGCTCGTGAGGCGTGGCACGCGGTGGGCGGCGAGATTTACCCGGCGAATGCGCATTGGCCACAGGACGCAGACCTGATTATTGATGGCCTGCTCGGTACCGGGCTACAAAGCGCGCCGCGCGAGAACGTAGCGTACCTGATTGAGCGGGCTAACGCCTTCCCGGCACCGATTATCGCGCTGGATATTCCCTCCGGGCTGAATGCGCAAACGGGCACGACGCCCGGTGCGGTTATTCAGGCGGCTCACACCATCACCTTTATCGCCCTCAAACCCGGTTTACTGACCGGCAAGGCGCGTGACGTTGTTGGGCATCTGCACCACGATGCGCTCGGTCTCGACGCCTGGCTGGCAACCCAGAACACAAACATTCATCGATTTGATGCTTCGCAGCTAGGACAGTGGTTCACGCCGCGTCGTCCTACCTCACATAAAGGCGATCACGGCCGCCTGGTGGTGATCGGTGGCGACCACGGTACCGCCGGGGCGATTCGCATGACCGGTGAAGCGGCGCTGCGAGCCGGTGCGGGGCTGGTGCGGGTATTAACGCGTGCTGAAAACGTTGCGCCGATTATTACCGCCCGGCCTGAGCTGATGGTGCATGAACTGACGCCGCAGACGCTCGATGAAGCACTGGAGTGGGCGGATGCGGTGGTGATAGGCCCCGGTCTGGGGCAAGCCGAATGGGGCAAGCAGGCGCTGCGGAAAATCGACAATTTCCGCAAACCCACTCTGTGGGATGCCGATGCGCTTAACCTGCTGGCAATCAATCCGGATAAACGTCACAATCGCGTGATCACGCCGCACCCCGGCGAAGCCGCACGGCTGCTCAATTGTCGGGTGGCAGACATCGAGAACGATCGCTTACTTTCCGCGCAGCGTCTGGTAAAACGGTACGGCGGCGCGGTGGTGCTAAAAGGCGCCGGTACGGTCGTGGCAGATGACCAGGGCGCGATCGGAATTATTGATGCGGGAAATGCCGGCATGGCCAGCGGCGGAATGGGCGATGTGCTTTCGGGCATCATCGGCGCATTGCTGGGGCAGGCATTATCGCCGTATGATGCAGCGTGCGCAGGGTGTATCGCCCACGGTGCCGCCGCCGATGAACTGGCGGCGCGCTATGGCACCCGCGGTATGCTCGCGACAGACCTCTTTTCCACGCTACGGCGTGTTGTTAACCCGGATGTGATTGACGTAAACCATGACTAATCGAGTGATTCCTTTATCTGACGAGCAGGCAACCCTGGACCTTGGCAACCGAGTGGCGAAAGCCTGTGTCGGTGCAACCGTCATCTATCTGTACGGCGATCTGGGCGCCGGGAAAACCACCTTTAGCCGTGGATTCCTGCAGGCGTTAGGTCATAACGGCAACGTCAAAAGCCCCACTTATACCCTGGTTGAGCCTTATCAGCTCGCCGACCTGATGGTTTATCACTTTGATCTGTACCGCCTTGCCGATCCCGAGGAGCTCGAATTTATGGGGATCCGCGATTACTTTGCTAACGATGCCATTTGCCTGGTGGAATGGCCGCAACAGGGCGCAGGTGTTCTGCCCGAGCCGGATATCGAAATACACTTAGATTACCAGGCGCAAGGGCGTGAGGCGCGCATCAGCGCGGTCTCCTCATTAGGTGAGTCTCTGCTGGCGCGGTTTGCCGGTTAATTTAAGGGATCCCAGGATGATTTTTCGCGCAAAAGGGTGGTTAATGGCCGCACTGATGCTGGTCGGCGTACCGGCAATGGCGGCAAGTTTGTCCGATATTCAGGTGGCGAACGGCGAAACGCAGGCGCGGATCACGCTCAGCTTTATGGGCGATCCGGAGTACAACTTTACCCAGGACGACAAGCGTAGCGTCGTGCTGGATATCAAACAAACCGGGGTGCTTCAGGGATTACCGTTGCGTTTTAGCGGTAATAACCTGGTGAAAGCGATTCGCTCGGGCACGCCGAAAGACGATCAGACCTTACGACTGGTGGTCGATCTGACCGAAAATGGCAAAACCCGGGCGGTGAAGCAGCAGAACGGTGCCAACTATACCGTGGTGTTCACCATTAACGCTGACGTTCCACCGCCTCCTCCGCCACCGCCGGTAGTGGCTAAGCGAGTGGAAACGCCAGTCGTGACGACTGCGCCGGTGCAGCCTGGGCGTAACCCGTTCAGCGGCGGCAGTACCACGAACGGCAGTAGCGGTAGTTTCAGCAGTGAACGCCAGCCGGCAATTGCCAGCACCGTGACGCCAACCCCGCGTCCGTCTTCCCGCGCGCGCAGCGTCTCGGGGGATAAAGTGATTATCGCTATTGATGCCGGTCACGGCGGTCAGGACCCTGGGGCGATTGGCCCTGGCGGCACGCGTGAGAAAAACGTCACCATTGCCATTGCGCGCAAGCTGCGTGCCTTGCTGAATGATGATCCGATGTTCAAAGGCGTGCTGACTCGCGACGGCGATTATTTTATTTCGGTGATGGGCCGTTCCGACGTGGCGCGTAAGCAGAACGCCTCTTTCCTGGTGTCGATTCACGCCGATGCTGCGCCGAACCGCGATGCGACCGGTGCGTCCGTGTGGGTGCTCTCTAACCGTCGCGCAAACAGCGAAATGGCGGGCTGGCTCGAACAGCATGAGAAACAGTCTGAGCTGCTGGGCGGCGCGGGCGACGTACTGGCCAACAGCCAGGCCGACCCGTACCTGAGCCAGGCGGTGCTGGATCTGCAGTTCGGTCATTCCCAGCGCGTAGGGTATGATGTGGCGACCAGCGTGATTAGCCAGCTTCAGCAGGTGGGTAACTTGCATAAGCGTCGTCCTGAACATGCCAGCCTTGGCGTGCTGCGTTCGCCGGATATTCCGTCCATTCTGGTCGAGACCGGCTTTATCAGTAACAGCAGCGAAGAGCGCCTGCTGGGCAGCGACGATTATCAGCAGAAGATCGCGGAAGCCATTTATAACGGTTTACGTAACTATTTCACGGCGCATCCGATACAATCCGGCCCTCGTGACGAACAGTCGCAGACCGCCAGCGCCGCGTCAGCATCCAGGACGCTCGTTAACTAAGGAGTTTTCATGCCGATACAGGTTTTACCGCCGCAGCTTGCGAACCAGATTGCCGCGGGTGAAGTGGTTGAGCGGCCTGCATCGGTAGTGAAAGAGCTGGTGGAGAACAGTCTCGATGCGGGAGCCACCCGCATTGATATTGATATTGAACGCGGCGGCGCCAAGCTTATCCGCATTCGTGATAACGGCTGCGGCATCAAAAAAGACGAGCTGGCGCTCTCGCTGGCTCGTCACGCCACCAGTAAAATCGCCTCGCTTGATGACCTTGAGGCGATCATCAGTCTGGGTTTTCGCGGCGAAGCGCTGGCGAGTATCAGCTCGGTCTCGCGTCTGACCATCACCTCACGAACCGCTGAGCAACAAGAAGCGTGGCAGGCCTACGCGGAAGGGCGCGATCAGGACGTGACGGTGAAACCAGCGGCGCACCCAGTAGGGACCACGCTGGAAGTGTTGGACCTGTTCTACAACACCCCAGCGCGGCGCAAGTTTATGCGCACCGAGAAAACCGAATTCAACCATATCGATGAGATTATCCGCCGCATTGCGCTGGCGCGCTTCGATGTGAGCATTAACCTGACCCACAATGGCAAAGCGGTTCGCCAGTATCGTGCGGTAGCCGAAGGCGCACCGAAAGAGCGCCGACTGGGGGCGATTTGCGGCGTGCCGTTCCTTGAGCACGCGCTGGCCATTGAGTGGCAGCACGGCGACCTGGCGCTGCACGGCTGGGTGGCGGACCCGAAACACACCACGCCTGCGCTGGCTGAAATTCAGTACTGTTACGTGAACGGACGCATGATGCGCGATAGGCTCATCAACCATGCGATTCGTCAGGCGTGTGAAGATAAGCTTGGCGCTGACCAGCAGCCAGCGTTTGTTCTTTATCTCGAGATTGACCCGCACCAGGTGGACGTGAACGTTCACCCGGCGAAGCACGAGGTGCGTTTCCATCAGTCCCGTCTGGTGCATGACTTTATCTATCAAGGGGTGCTCAGCGTGCTGCAACAGCAGTTGGATGCGCCTCTGCCATTGGCGGAAGATGACGAGCCCGCGCCGCGCGTCCTGCCGGAGAACCGCGTTGCTGCGGGGCGCAACCAGTTTGCGGAACCCGCGGTGGCGCGTGAGCCTGATATGCCGCGCTATCAAACGCCAACCGGCGGCGGTAGCGCTGGGCGGATCAGCGGTGGTGGTGCCAACGGTAGCTGGCCGAATGCTCAGCCGGGCTATCAGAAACAGCAGGGGGCGCTTTATCGCCAGTTGTTAAATACGCCAGAGAAAACGCCGGAACCGGTGAAAGCACCAGCGGTGGATAATCTTGCCGGACATAGTCAAAGCTTTGGGCGTGTGTTGGCGATTGTCGCCGATACCTGTGCTCTGCTGGAGCGCGGCGGTAAGGTAAGCCTGCTGGCGTTGCCGGTGGCGGAACGCTGGCTGCGCCAGGCACAGTTGACGCCGGGTGAGGCGTCCATTTGCGCGCAGCCGCTGCTGATCCCGCTGCGTCTGAAAGTGACCGACGGCGAGCGTCAAACGCTGGAGCGCGCGCAGGAAACGCTGAACCTGCTCGGCATTGAAATATTGCTCGAAGGGCAACACGCCACGATCCGCGCCGTGCCTTTACCCTTACGACAACAAAATTTACAAATCTTGATTCCTGAACTGATAGGCTACCTGGTGGAACAAAGTGTCGTTGACGCCGGGAATGTTGCGCAGTGGCTGGCCCGAAATCTGGCAAGCGATCACGCGCAGTGGAACATGGCGCAGGCAATTTCCATGCTGGCAGACGTTGAACGTCTTTGCCCACAGCTGGTTAAAGCTCCGCCGGGTGGTCTGTTACAACCCGTTGATTTAGATTCTGCGATGAACGCCCTGAGACATGAGTGACGTAACCGAGGTGAGCCTGCCTAAGGCAATTTTTTTGATGGGGCCAACCGCTTCGGGCAAGACGGCGCTGGCGATTGAATTACGTAAAGTTTTGCCAGTAGAGTTGATTAGTGTTGATTCTGCCCTCATCTATCGGGGAATGGATATCGGCACCGCTAAGCCGAGTGCGGAAGAGCTAGAAGCCGCGCCGCATCGACTGTTAGATATTCTCGATCCGTCGCAGGCATACTCTGCGGCGGACTTCCGCCGCGATGCGCTTGCGCAGATGGCGGAAATCACCGCAGCAGGGAAAATTCCGCTGCTGGTCGGTGGTACGATGTTGTATTTCAAAGCGTTGCTTGAAGGTTTATCACCGCTGCCCTCAGCCGACCCAGAAGTTCGGGCGCGGATTGAGCAGCAGGCGGCAGAGCAAGGATGGATGGCGCTGCATCAGCAACTGCGGGAAATTGACCCCGTCGCGGCCGAGCGTATTCATCCGAATGATCCGCAAAGACTTTCCCGAGCACTGGAAGTTTTTTTCATTTCGGGTAAAACTTTAACGGAGCTGACACAAACGTCAGGAGACGCTCTGCCCTACAAGGTGCATCAGTTCGCCATCGCCCCGGCGAGCCGTGAACTGCTCCATCAGCGCATTGAGCAGCGTTTTCATCAGATGTTAGCTTCAGGTTTTGAAGCAGAAGTGCGGGCGCTATTTGCCCGTGGAGATTTGCATACGGATATGCCTTCCATTCGTTGTGTGGGATACCGCCAGATGTGGTCATACCTTGAAGGCGAGATTTCATATGATGAAATGGTTTATAGAGGAGTTTGTGCCACGAGACAGCTAGCGAAACGCCAGGTGACGTGGTTACGCGGTTGGGAAGACGTTCACTGGTTAGATAGTGAGCAGCCGGAGCAGGCGTTTAACCAACTATTACAGGTAGTGGGTGCTAGTGTAGACTGAATGTGTACAATTGAGTCGTATCGTGCGCAATTTTCAGAATCGTAAGGTTCATACGCAACATCGCTCAAGTTGCCGCAATGCGGCTTGAAAGACGAAGTGTATAAGTACAAATAAGCATATAAGGAAAAGAGAGAATGGCTAAGGGGCAATCTTTACAAGATCCGTTCCTGAACGCACTGCGTCGGGAACGTGTTCCAGTTTCTATTTATTTGGTGAATGGTATTAAGCTGCAAGGGCAAATTGAGTCTTTTGACCAGTTCGTGATCCTGTTGAAAAACACGGTCAGCCAGATGGTCTATAAGCACGCAATTTCTACCGTAGTTCCGTCTCGTCCAGTTTCCCATCACAGCAACAATGCTGGCGGCGGCACTGGCAGCAACTACCACCACAGTAGCAACGCGCAGGGTTCTGCGCCGCAAGACAGCGAAGAAACCGAATAAGGTTGATGGCTGTTTATCCATGTCGGGGAGCCGGATTATCCAGGTTCCCCGCTGGTATTTCAGGAGATATAACGCTTGTTTGACCGTTATGACGCCGGTGAGCAGGCGGTGCTGGTACACATCTATTTTACGCAAGACAAAGATATGGAAGACCTCCAGGAGTTTGAATCTCTGGTCTCTTCCGCCGGTGTCGAAGCAATGCAGGTGATTACTGGTAGCCGTAAAGCGCCGCACCCAAAATATTTTGTTGGTGAAGGTAAGGCTGTCGAGATTGCGGAAGCCGTCAAAGCGACAGGTGCTTCCGTTGTGCTGTTCGATCATGCACTAAGCCCCGCGCAGGAGCGAAACCTTGAAGCCCTGTGTCAATGCCGGGTTATCGACCGTACCGGTCTGATCTTAGATATTTTCGCCCAGCGTGCGCGTACCCATGAAGGTAAGCTGCAGGTTGAGCTGGCGCAACTGCGCCATCTGGCCACGCGCCTGGTGCGCGGCTGGACGCACCTTGAAAGACAAAAAGGCGGTATTGGTTTGCGCGGCCCGGGTGAAACCCAGCTCGAAACCGACCGTCGTTTACTGCGTAACCGTATTATGCAGATCCTCTCGCGTATTGAGCGAGTGGAGAAACAGCGTGAGCAGGGGCGTCGCGCCCGTGTAAAGGCCGATGTGCCAACGGTATCGCTGGTGGGTTACACCAACGCCGGCAAATCGACGCTGTTCAACCATATTACGCAGGCAGAGGTTTACGCTGCCGATCAGCTGTTCGCGACCCTGGATCCTACCCTGCGTCGTATTGACGTGGCGGATGTGGGTGAAACCGTGCTGGCCGATACCGTAGGCTTTATTCGCCATCTGCCGCACGATCTGGTGGCGGCTTTTAAAGCCACCTTGCAGGAAACCCGCGAAGCGACGCTGTTGCTTCACGTGATTGATGCAGCGGACGTTCGGGTACAGGAAAACATCGACGCGGTGAACACAGTTCTCGAAGAGATCGACGCGCACGAGATCCCAACCCTGCTGGTGATGAACAAAATCGATATGCTGGACGATTTCGAGCCGCGTATCGACCGTGATGAAGAGAACAAACCTATCCGGGTGTGGCTGTCTGCACAAACCGGGGTAGGCATACCACTGCTTTTTCAGGCGTTAACCGAACGGCTAGCCGGCGAAGTCGCGCAGCACACGCTGCGGTTACCTCCGCAGGCCGGGCGTTTGCGTAGCCGCTTTTATCAGCTTCAGGCAATTGAAAAAGAGTGGATGGAGGAGGACGGCTGCGTCAATTTGCAGGTTCGTATGCCAATTGTCGACTGGCGTCGCCTCTGTAAACAAGAACCGACACTGGCAGACTACGTGGTCTGACCGTGCAGCTTGCCTGAACATTAGCCCTTTGGGCACCCAGCGGTTCAGATTGCCTCAACGCGACCGTCGCCACCAGGAGGGTAGGACGGTTAACCGCGAAAAAATCTGGACTGGGAAAAGGTATATCACCGCATAACAAATATGGAGCATAAACATGGCGTGGAATCAGCCCGGTAATAACGGACAAGACCGCGACCCGTGGGGAAGCAGCAATAATCAAGGCGGCAACTCCGGGGGGAATGGAAATAAAGGCGGTCGCGATCAGGGGCCGCCGGATTTGGATGATATCTTCCGCAAGCTGAGCAAAAAGCTCGGTGGATTTGGGGGCGGTAAAGGGGGCTCCGGCAACGGTAGTTCAACCCAGGGGCCGCGTAGCCCTATGGGCGGACGCATTGTCGGTATCGCTGCCGCAGCCGTTGTGGTTATCTGGGCGGCTAGCGGGTTCTATACCATTAAAGAAGCCGAGCGCGGTGTAGTCACGCGCTTTGGTAAGTTCAGCCACCTGGTTGAACCGGGTCTGAACTGGAAGCCGACCTTCGTTGACGAAGTCACTCCGGTGAACGTTGAAGCCGTACGCGAACTGGCCGCGTCTGGCGTGATGCTGACCTCCGATGAAAACGTAGTGCGCGTAGAAATGAACGTGCAGTACCGCGTGACCGACCCGCAGAAATACCTGTTCAGCGTCACCAGCGCTGACGACAGTCTGCGTCAGGCAACCGACAGCGCCCTGCGTGGTGTTATCGGTAAATACACCATGGACCGTATTCTGACCGAAGGTCGTACCGTTATTCGTAGCGATACCCAGCGCGAGCTGGAAGAGACCATTCGTCCATACAACATGGGTATCACCCTGCTGGACGTCAACTTCCAGGCCGCTCGTCCGCCGGAAGAGGTAAAAGCCGCGTTTGACGATGCGATTGCCGCACGCGAAAACGAGCAGCAGTACATCCGTGAAGCGGAAGCGTATACCAACGAAGTGCAGCCACGTGCGAACGGTCAGGCGCAGCGTATTCTGGAAGAAGCGCGTGCGTATAAGACCCAGACCGTCCTGGAAGCACAGGGTGAAGTGGCTCGCTTTGCGAAAATCCTGCCGGAATATAAAGCCGCACCGCAGATCACTCGCGAGCGTCTCTATATCGAGACCATGGAAAAAGTACTGAGCCATACCCGCAAAGTGCTGGTTAGCGACAACAAGAATGGCAACCTGATGGTACTGCCGCTGGATCAAATGCTGAAAGGCGGCAACGCCCCGGCAGCAAAGAGCGATAGCAGTGGTGCGAACAACCTGTTGCGCCTGCCGCCTGCGTCCTCTTCCAGCAGCAGCGCAAGCAACACGTCGTCTGCCAGTCAGGGCAATATCATGGACCAACGCCGCGCTAACGCGCAGCGTAACGACTACCAGCGTCAGGGGGAATAACGATGCGTAAGTCAGTTATTGCGATTATCATCATCGTGCTGGTAGTGCTTTACACCTCTATCTTCGTGGTTAAAGAAGGCGAGCGTGGGATCAAGTTCCAGTTCAGCAGCGTCGTGCGTGACGGCGACAAGAAGCCGCTGATTTATGAGCCGGGCCTGCACTTCAAGGTTCCGTTCATTCAGTCAGTGAAAATGCTCGATGCCCGTATCCAGACCATGGATAACCAGGCCGACCGTTTCGTGACCAAAGAGAAAAAAGACCTGATCGTCGACTCCTATATCAAGTGGCGTATCAGCGATTTCAGCCGTTACTTCCTGGCGACCGGCGGCGGTGACGTCTCCCAGGCCGAAGTACTGCTGAAACGTAAGTTCTCTGACCGTCTGCGTTCTGAGATTGGTCGTCTGGACGTGAAAGACATCGTTACCGACTCCCGTGGTCGTCTGACGCTGGAAGTTCGTGACGCGCTGAACTCCGGTTCTTCCGGTGCTGAAGACGAAGTCGCTACGCCAGCCGCAGATAACGCGATTGCCGAAGCCGCAGAGCGCGTAGAGCAGCAGGCTAACATCAAAGGGCCAACCATTAACCCGAACAGTATGGCGGCGTTAGGGATTGAAGTGGTCGATGTGCGTATTAAGCAGATCAACCTGCCTGCTGAGGTTTCCGAAGCTATCTACAACCGTATGCGTGCCGAGCGTGAAGCCGTTGCCCGTCGTCACCGTTCACAGGGTCAGGAAGAGGCAGAAAAACTGCGCGCTACCGCTGACTATGAAGTGACGAAGACGCTGGCAGAAGCCGAACGTCAGGGTCGTATCATGCGCGGTGAAGGTGATGCTGAAGCCGCTAAGCTGTTTGCCGATGCCTTCAGCCAGGATCCAGACTTCTATGCCTTTATCCGTAGCCTGCGTGCGTACGAAGCGAGCTTCGATAGCAACCAGGACGTGATGGTGCTGAGCCCGGATAGCGACTTCTTCCGCTACATGAAAAACCCGGGTACCACGACGCGTTAATCGCGCGAAAGCCTGAACAAAACCACCGCCTCCTCAGGGAGTCGGTGGTTTTCTTTTTATAAGGACGATGAATGAACTCCACCATCTGGCTGGCGCTTGCGCTGGTTTTAGTGTTTGAAGGCCTGGGGCCGATGCTTTATCCGAAAGCCTGGCGCAAGATGATTGCTACGATGACCCAATTACCGGATACGATGTTACGTCGATTTGGCGGCGGTCTTGTGGTGGCAGGTGTCGTGATCTACTACATGTTGACGAAAACGATTGGCTGATTAAAAAGAGAACATTAAAGCGCGATTTTGTGGGTAAAAAGTGCTGTATATCTGAAAAAGCGATGGTAGAATCCATTTTTAAGCAATCGGTGATTTTGAAAAATGGGTAACAACGTCGTCGTACTGGGCACCCAATGGGGTGACGAAGGTAAAGGGAAGATCGTCGATCTTCTTACTGAGCGTGCAAAATATGTTGTTCGCTATCAGGGTGGTCACAACGCAGGCCATACTCTCGTAATCAACGGTGAAAAAACCGTCCTCCATCTTATTCCATCAGGTATTCTCCGTGAGAATGTAACCAGCATCATCGGTAACGGTGTTGTGCTGTCTCCGGCTGCGCTGATGAAAGAGATGAAAGGCCTGGAAGACCGTGGTATCCCGGTTCGCGAACGTCTGCTGCTTTCCGAAGCATGCCCGTTAATCCTCGACTATCACGTCGCGCTGGATAACGCTCGCGAAAAAGCGCGCGGCGCGAAAGCTATCGGTACTACCGGTCGTGGTATCGGTCCTGCTTACGAAGATAAAGTGGCTCGTCGCGGTCTGCGCGTGGGTGACCTCTTCGATAAAGCCACCTTCGCCGACAAACTGAAAGAAGTGATGGAATATCACAACTTCCAGCTGGTGAACTTCTACAAAGTTGACGCGGTTGACTATCAGAAAGTGCTGGACGATGTAATGGCCGTTGCCGACATCCTGACCAGCATGGTAGTTGACGTTTCTGACCTGCTGGATCAGGCTCGTCAGCGCGGTGACTTCGTGATGTTCGAAGGCGCGCAGGGTACGCTGCTGGATATCGACCACGGTACCTATCCGTACGTGACCTCTTCCAACACCACAGCGGGTGGCGTAGCAACCGGTTCAGGCCTCGGCCCGCGCTATGTTGACTACGTACTGGGCATCATCAAAGCGTACTCCACTCGCGTGGGTGCCGGTCCATTCCCGACCGAACTGTTTGATGAAACCGGTGAGTTCTTGTGCAAGCAGGGTAACGAATTCGGCGCCACTACCGGTCGTCGTCGTCGTACCGGCTGGCTGGACTCCGTTGCCGTGCGTCGTGCTGTACAGATCAACTCCCTGTCTGGCTTCTGCCTGACCAAGCTGGACGTTCTGGACGGCCTGAAAGAAGTGAAAATCTGCGTAGGCTACCGCATGCCAGATGGCCGCGAAGTGACGACCACTCCGCTGGCAGCTGATGATTGGGAAGGTATTGAGCCAATCTATGAAACCATGCCGGGCTGGTCTGAAACCACCTTTGGCGTGAAGGAACGTAGCGGCCTGCCACAGGCAGCGCTGGACTACATCAAGCGTATTGAAGAACTGACCGGCGTGCCGATCGATATTATTTCGACTGGCCCAGACCGTACCGAAACCATGATCCTGCGCGACCCGTTCGACGCATAATTCTGGTTCGTTGTGCAGCGCTATCAGGCGCTGCGCTTATCAGGCCTACTCACTCTGTAGGCCGGATAAGGCGCAAAGCGTCACCATCCGGCTTAATCGTGCGTTAAATCCTCGCTTTTTCCTTCCCGAACTGAAATAAATTAGCGGCTCAGTCGCTGGCTGGTTTATCATCAATATAATTAATATCAACAGGCTCACCCTGTTTTTCCCCTTTTTCCTGAGGTTGATGTGCAGTTAACAAGTTTTACCGATTATGGGCTACGTGCGCTGATCTATATGGCGTCGCTGCCGGAAGGCAACATGACCAGCATCTCGGAGGTTACCGAGGTCTACGGCGTGTCGCGTAACCATATGGTTAAAATTATCAACCAGCTCAGTCGCGCCGGATACGTGATGGCCGTGCGGGGAAAAAATGGCGGGATCCGTCTGGGTAAACCAGCAAAGGACATCCGCGTCGGAGACGTGGTGCGCGAACTCGAACCGTTATCGCTGGTGAACTGCAGCAGCGAATTTTGCCATATTACGCCCGCCTGTCGTTTGAAACAGGCGCTTGCTCAAGCCGTGCAATGTTTTCTCAAGGAGTTGGATAACTACACACTGGCTGATTTGGTTGAAAAGAATCAACCGCTATATAAATTATTGCTGGTGGAGTAACGACTCCCGCCAGCAGCGATGATGACGGAGGAACCGACATGTCAAAAGATCCTTTCCTGGAACGCGAAGCAGAAAAATATTCGAATCCTATCCCGAGCCGGGAATTTATCCTCGAACACTTAACAAAACGCGAAAAACCGGCCAACCGAGAAGAACTGGCCGTCGAACTCAATATTGAAGGCGAAGAGCAGGTTGAAGCGCTGCGCCGTCGCCTGCGCGCCATGGAGCGCGATGGGCAATTGGTCTTTACCCGCCGCCAGTGCTATGCGCTGCCGGAACGTCTCGACCTGCTGAAAGGCATGGTCATCGGTCACCGCGATGGCTTCGGCTTCCTACGCGTTGAAGGCCGTAAAGACGACCTGTATCTGTCGAGCGAACAGATGAAAATGTGCATGCACGGCGATGAAGTGCTGGCACAGCCGCTGGGCGCGGACCGTAAAGGCCGTCGCGAAGCGCGTATCGTTCGCGTACTGGTGCCGCGCAATGCGCAGATCGTCGGTCGCTACTTTACCGACGCTGGCGTAGGCTTTGTGGTCCCGGATGACAGCCGCCTGAGCTTTGATATCCTCATCCCGCCTGAGTCGGTGATGGGCGCGCGCATGGGCTTTGTGGTGGTGGTCGAACTGACCCAGCGCCCAACCCGCCGCACCAAGGCGATTGGTAAAATCGTCGAAGTACTGGGCGACAACATGGGTACCGGCATGGCCGTTGAGATGGCGCTACGCACCCACGAAATTCCCTACGTCTGGCCGCCAGCGGTTGAAGCGCAGGTTGCCGGGCTGAAAGAGCAGGTGCCTGAAGAGGCAAAAGTGGGTCGTGTCGACCTGCGCGACCTGCCGCTGGTCACCATTGATGGCGAAGACGCCCGTGACTTTGATGACGCGGTCTACTGCGAGAAAAAGCGCGGCGGCGGCTGGCGCCTGTGGGTTGCCATCGCTGACGTGAGCTACTATGTGCGTCCGCCAACGCCGCTGGACGGCGAAGCGCGTAACCGCGGTACCTCGGTCTACTTCCCAACGCAGGTTGTACCGATGCTGCCGGAAGTGCTCTCCAACGGCCTGTGCTCGCTGAACCCGCAGGTTGACCGCCTGTGTATGGTCTGCGAAATGACTATTTCGTCGAAGGGGCGCTTAACCGGCTTTAAATTCTACGAAGCGGTAATGAGCTCCCACGCGCGTCTGACCTATACCAAGGTCTGGCATATGCTGCAGGGCGACCAGGAGCTGCGTGAACAGTACGCGCCGCTGGTGAAACACATTGAAGAGCTGCATAACCTCTACAAAGTGCTGGATCAAGCTCGCGCCGAACGCGGCGGGATCTCGTTTGAGAGCGAAGAAGCGAAATTCATCTTCAACGCCGAACGCCGCATTGAGCGTATCGAACAGACCCAGCGTAACGACGCGCACAAACTGATTGAAGAGTGCATGATCATGGCCAACATCTCGGCGGCGCGTTTTGTCGAGAAAGCCCAGGAACCTGCGCTGTTCCGTATTCACGACAAGCCAACGACCGAAGCGATTACCGCGTTCCGTTCGGTGTTATCTGAACTCGGTCTTGAACTGCCAGGCGGCAACAAACCGGAGCCACGCGACTACGCCGAGCTGCTGGAATCCGTCGCCGACCGTCCTGACGCCGAAATGCTGCAAACCATGCTGCTGCGTTCGATGAAGCAGGCTATCTATGACCCGGAAAATCGCGGTCACTTTGGCCTGGCGCTGCAGTCCTATGCGCACTTCACCTCGCCGATTCGTCGTTATCCTGACCTGTCGCTGCACCGCGCTATCAAGTATCTGCTGGCGAAAGAGCAGGGTCATAAGGGCAACAGCACCGACACCGGCGGCTACCATTATTCGATGGAAGAGATGCTGCAACTGGGTCAGCACTGTTCGATGACTGAACGTCGTGCTGATGAAGCCACTCGCGATGTCGCTGACTGGCTGAAATGTGACTTCATGCAGGATCAGGTGGGTAACGTCTTTAAAGGCGTTATCGCGAGCGTGACCGGCTTTGGCTTCTTCGTACGTCTGGACGAGCTGTTCATCGATGGCCTGGTCCACGTCTCCTCGCTGGACAACGACTACTATCGTTTTGATCAGATCGGTCAGCGCCTGATTGGTGAATCCGGCGGTCAGACCTATCGTCTGGGCGACCGCGTGGAAGTTCGCGTGGAAGCGGTCAACATGGACGAGCGTAAAATTGACTTCTCCCTGATTTCCAGCGAACGTGCGCCGCGCAACGTCGGTAAAACCGAGCGTGAAAGAACGAGGAAAGAAGCGGGGGCCAAGCCGGGCGGTAAACGCCGTCAGGTTGGCAAGCGCGTGAACTTCGAACCGGACAGCGCCTTCCGCGGCGAGAAGAAAGGGAAGGCGAAAGCTAAACCGGCTTCTACCGAGAAAGGGGCGGCGAAGAAGGCCAAAAAGCCTTCAACCAAGACGCAGAAAATCGCGGCGGCGACCAAAGCTAAGCGCGCCGCGAAGAAGAAAGCAGCGGAATAACCTCATTCCCCTCACCGCGACCCTCTCCCCTTAGTGGCGAGAGAGGACGGTTCTCTCTCCCTTCCAGGGAGAGGGCTAGGGTGAGGGTAATCACAACGTAGAATTAACAACGAGTATATTCATGAGTGAAATGATTTACGGCATCCACGCAGTGCAGGCACTGCTGGAGCGCGCGCCTGAACGTTTTCAGGAAGTTTTTATTCTGAAAGGCCGCGACGATAAGCGTCTGATGCCGCTGATCCATGCGCTTGAAGCGCAGGGCGTGGTGATTCAGTTAGCGAACCGTCAGTTCCTGGATGAGAAAAGCGAAGGTGCCGTGCACCAGGGCATTATTGCGCGCGTGAAGCCGGGCCGTCAGTATCAGGAAAACGATCTGCCGGATCTGATCGCTTCGCTCGACAGCCCGTTCCTGCTGATCCTCGACGGCGTGACCGACCCACACAACCTCGGCGCCTGCCTGCGTAGCGCCGATGCCGCTGGCGTACACGCGGTTATCGTACCGAAAGACCGTTCTGCGCAGTTGAACGCCACGGCGAAGAAAGTGGCCTGTGGCGCCGCCGAGAGCGTACCGCTAATCCGCGTGACCAACCTGGCGCGTACCATGCGTATGCTACAGGAAGAGAGCGTCTGGATTGTCGGCACCGCTGGTGAAGCAACCCATACCCTGTATCAGAGCAAAATGACCGGCGCAATGGCGCTGGTGATGGGCGCGGAAGGCGAAGGTATGCGCCGTCTGACTCGTGAACACTGCGACGAACTGATCAGCATTCCGATGGCGGGTACCGTGTCGTCGCTGAACGTTTCCGTAGCAACCGGCATCTGCCTGTTTGAAGCGGTGCGTCAGCGCAGCTAACGCTCCGTTCCCGGGGTCGGCGTAAACGCCTCTCCCGGGCTACGATTTTGTAGCCCGGCCAAGCGAAGCGCCGCCGGGTTCTGCATCTAAGCCACCCTTTCGGGTGGCTTTTTTATTGTGCATCTCCCCTGACCATCCATACTTAACAGGTTGCCCATTGACGGAGGGAGACACAATGAACTGGCAAACACATACCGTTTTTAATCAACCTATTCCCTTACATAACAGCAACCTGTTTCTATCTGACGTTGCGCTGCGTGACGCGGTGACCCGCTATGACGCCGGTTGGGACAGCGAACTGCTGGCAAGCATCGGCCAACAGCTCGGCACCGCCGAATCGCTGGAGCTCGGCAGGCTCGCCAACGCTCATCCCCCTGAACTATTACGCTATGACCCGCAGGGGCAGCGGCTCGACGATGTTCGCTTTCACCCCGCCTGGCACCTGTTGATGCAGGGACTTTGCGCCAACCGGGTACATAACCTTCCCTGGGAGGAAGAGGCGCGCAGCGGCGCATTCGTTGCCCGTGCCGCGCGCTTTATGCTTCATGCGCAGGTGGAAGCCGGCACGCTGTGCCCCATCACCATGACCTTTGCCGCCACGCCGCTGCTGCTAAAAACGCTGCCGCCGCTTTTTGCCGATTGGCGTTCGGCCCTGCTTAGCGATCGCTATGACCCCCATCAGCTACCCGGCGTGCAGAAGCGCGGACTCCTGATTGGCATGGGGATGACCGAAAAACAGGGCGGCTCGGACGTCCTGAGCAATAGCACGCGGGCGGAACGGCTGGAGGACGGCAGCTATCAGCTTACCGGGCACAAATGGTTCTATTCGGTGCCGCAGAGCGACGCACATCTGGTGCTGGCGCAGGCTAATGGCGGATTAACCTGCTTCTTTGTGCCGCGCCTGCTGCCCGACGGTACCCGCAATGCGATTCGCATCGAACGGCTAAAAGACAAGCTCGGCAACCGCGCCAACGCCAGCAGCGAAGTGGAGTTCCAGCAGGCGCTCGGCTGGCCGCTGGGTGAAGAGGGCGACGGTATCCGGCAAATCCTCAAAATGGGCGGGCTGACGCGCTTTGACTGCGCGCTGGGCAGCCACAGCCTGATGCGTCGCGCGCTGTCGGTGGCGCTATACCATGCCTTCCAGCGTCAGGCCTTCGGCCATAATCTGGTCGACTTGCCGCTGATGCGTCAGGTGCTGGGGAAAATGGCTCTCCAGCTTGAAGGGCAGACCGCGTTTATGTTTCGTCTTGCGAGCGCCTGGGGGCAGAATCATCAGCCGCAGGAAGCACTGTGGGCGCGTCTTTTCACCCCTGCAGCCAAATTTGCTATCTGCAAAGCGGGCATCCCGTTCGTGGCGGAGGCGATGGAGGTGCTGGGCGGGATTGGCTACTGTGAAGAGAGCGAACTACCGCGCCTGTATCGGGAGATGCCGGTGAACAGCATCTGGGAAGGCTCGGGTAACATCATGTGCCTCGATGTACTGCGCGTGTTGATGAAGCAACCGGACGCTGTGGCGCTGCTGTTGGCGGAATGTAACGAGGTTAAGGGGCAGGATCGCCACTTTGATCGGCACTGGCGGCAGCTACAGCAACGGCTGCGCAAGCCTTCTGAATCTCTGGGGCGCGAGATAACGTTTCAGCTTTACCTGCTGGGCGTGGGTGCGCAGATGCTGCGTCATGCGTCGCCGCCGATGGCTCAGGCCTGGTGTCGAATGATGCTGGACTCGCGAGGCGGAACGTTACTGAGTGAACCCGCGATTAATGACCTGCTGTGTCGGGCGACGGGCGGGGGAAGATAGGCAATAGAAGCGGGTGGAAGAGGCGCAACAAGCGTAACGCTTCTTCCACTAGGGGCGGGTATCAAGCATAGAGAATCGCCTGTGCTCGCCAATTGTCCTGCTGGGGTTCTTCATACATCTGAACGATGCGATACCAGGATGCGCCCTGTTCATCCGCTTTGCGTGCGATGACCTGTTCGACATCTTCCAGGCTCCCGGTGATGTTATTCACCGAAATCAGCCCGATCTCATTCAGCCCGGTGACGCAGTCTGCGCTGGCGAACTCTGCAGATTGCGCCGCCGCGGCATGACTGCCGCCTGGCAAAAGCAGGGTAGATAAGGTAAGTGTTTGTTTCATCGTCAGCTCCATTTCACATAACCCAGTGGGGGCAATCCATAGCAGACGCATATCCTGTATCCAGACAGAGGCGCCATTGTGCATCAGGGAAACGTGAAACGGTGCAAAGCTGCGTAAAGCTAATAAAACTACTTACGGTAGAGAATTGCCTGCGAGTACCACTGGCCCGGCACTACGGTGTCATCAATCATGACTATCACGTAGTAGTCCGCTTTCTGCGCGGCGACTTTCTCTTTGATAGACGCTTCAACATCCATCGGCGAACCGTACACCAGCGAGCTAACCGTGCCTATGCGCTGCAAGCCTGCCGTCTGGTTGCGGCGTATTTCCTGTGGATGGTCGGTGACCGGTGGAGGCGCTTCAGGCGTGCCTTCCAGGATGGTACAACCGCTCAACAAGAGCGCCAGCAACAGTGGGATAAACCGTCGTTTAGCCATTTCCCGTTTCCTGATAGTCATAGTGTAGTGGGGAAAGCATTTCGCTTTAGGCGAATGTTCCTGATTTGTTAACCATAGCGCTATTTTCGAATGAAAATATCACGATTTCGTAACCGGGTTCTCAATGTTATAAATCAGGGGTATTGTCGTCATCATACTGCATCAATTTTCGTATGCCATCTCAGCATAGCTAAAGGAGATAACTCATGGTTGAACTGGAAATGCGCACCCTGGCAGGACAGCAGATTTTGCACGCTTACCCAAGGGGATGTAGTGAAAAGGCGCTTCCCAGCATAGTGTTTTATCACGGTTTTACCTCGTCGAACGTTGTTTATAGCTATTTTGCCGTGGCGCTGGCCCAGGCAGGTTTTCGGGTGGTGATGCCTAACGCCGCCGAGCATGGAGAACGCTTCAATGGCGATGGGGCCGAGCGTCTGCAGCACTTCTGGCAGATTCTGGTGCAGAACTTTACCGAGTTCCCAGCGCTACGCGATGCGCTGCTGGCAAGCGGGCTGGTGAGCGAAGGGCGGTTAGCGGTGGCCGGTGCCTCGATGGGCGGCATGACCGCGCTGGGGCTGATGGCGCAGCATCCGGAGCTGAAATGCGTGGCGAGCCTGATGGGGTCGGGTTATTTCACTTCGCTTTCCGAGACGCTATTCCCACCGTCAGCAGCAAATCCTATTGAGAAGGCACGCCTATTGGCACCGCTGGCGAAGTGGGATGTTGGACATCAGCTGGTGCGTCTGGCGGACAGGCCGCTGCTGCTGTGGCATGGGGAAGAGGATGACGTGGTGCCGCCGGGCGAGACGTTCCGACTCCAGCAAGCGTTGCGGGAGGCCGAACTCGATGAGCATCTCACCTGTGTCTGGCAGGCGGGTGTTCGCCACCGTATTACGCCTGAAGCGCTGGACAGTACGGTGGCCTTTTTCCGCCAGCATCTTTAAACGCGGATGACCTTCACCCCCTGATCCTCAAGCTTCTTGAGGATCTCCGGGTCAGCCTGTTTGCCGGTGATCAGCAGATCGATTTCATCGGCGCGGCTGAACAGCATTCCCGCTCGCTCGCCGACCTTGCTGCTATCGACCAGTACCACAAGCTTACCCACTACGTTCAGCATTTTCTGTTCTGCCATGGCGGTGAGCATGTCGGTTTTATACAACCCTTCTGCCGTCAGCCCTTTGCCGCTGGTAAACATCCAGTGCCCGGCGTACAGGCTGTTTTCGCTGCCCTGTGGGCTGAGCGTGATGGCGTGGCTGCGGTTGTACTGCCCGCCCATAATGATCACGCTGTCATGTTCTTGATCGATAAGGTAGTTAGCCAGCGGCAGGTAGTTAGTGATGATCTGAACCGGTTTGCCGCAGATCTCCTGGCCGACCAGAAAAGCCGTCGATCCGCAGTTGATCACCACGCTTTCACCGGGCATCACCAGCTGCGCCGCCGCTTTCGCGATACGGACTTTCTCGTCGTGATTTTGTGCCTGATGAATGTTCATTGGTGACCAGCGCGGGCGCTGCTGGTTAACGGCCTCGGCGCCGTTGCGCACTTTTTTCAGCTTGCCGCTTTCATCAAGCTTGTTGATGTCCCTGCGGGCCGTAGCGGGTGAGATCCCCAGACGGGAAATCACCTGCTCTACTGTTATAAAACCCGCTTGCGCCAGCAGGTCCAGTAGAATCTGATGTCTTTGCGCTTCCGTCATGAGCTAATCCGAAAAAAAATGATGATTAAAGATGATATTTGAAAAATCGCCAAAATACTAAAAGTATATGGGCTATTTCCCGGGGTCGATGTTGAGGCATCTCGCCCGGGCTACGGAGTGGGGGTAGGCCTGATAAGCGCAGCGCCATCAGGCAACACGGAGCAAGATGCCGGATGGTGGCGTAACGCCTTATCCGGCCTACAAAGGTTCGCTCGCCCCCTAAATTTACAGGAACGATTTAAACGGCAGATCCGGCTCAATGGTAAAGCAATCGTCGAAGCCACGCGGATAGTGATACTCGAAGTTATCTTTATCCAGCGGCCAGGTAAACTTGCCGCCAACCTGCCAGATAAACGGCTTAAATCCGTATTTCAGGCGGTCTTTTTTCATCTCCCACAGCACGCGGATTTCCTGCGGGTCCGCCTGGAAGTTTGACCAGATATCGTGGTGGAAAGGGATCACCACTTTGGTGTTCAGCGCCTCGGCCATACGCAGCATATCGGCGCTGGTCATTTTGTCGGTGATCCCGCGCGGGTTCTCGCCGTAGGATCCCAGCGCCACGTCGATGTGATGCTCGTTGCCGTGCTTGGCGTAGTAGTTAGAGTAGTGGGAGTCACCGCTGTGATACAGGGTGCCGCCCGGCGTTTTGAACAGGTAGTTTACCGCGCGTGCGTCCATACCGTCCGGCAGTACGCCAGCGGCTTTTTGATCGGCTGGCAGCGTAATCAACGCGGTGCGATCGAAAGCATCAAGCGCATGAATTTCAATATCTTTTACCTTAACCACATCGCCTGGTTTCACCACGATGCAGCGTTCTTTCGGCACGCCCCAGCCTACCCATAGGTCAACGCAGGTTTGTGGCCCGATAAACGGCACATCGTCCGCGCAGTTCTGCATGACGGCGGCCGCAACGTTCACGTCGATATGATCGTTATGATCGTGAGTTGCCAGCACGGCGTCGATCTGACGGATGGCGAACGGATCCAGCACAAACGGCGTGGTGCGCAGGTTTGGCTGTAATTTTTTCACCCCCGCCATGCGCTGCATCTGATGACCTTGTTTCATCAGCGGATTGCCGTGGCTTTGTTTGCCTGTGCCGCACCAGAAATCGACACAGACGTTAGTACCGCCTTCTGATTTCAGCCAGATACCGGTGCAACCCAGCCACCACATCGCAAAAGTACCCGGTGCGACCTGCTCTTGCTCGATCTCTTCATTCAGCCAGCTACCCCACTCTGGAAAGGTGCTCAGGATCCAGGATTCTCGCGAAATGGTTTCAACTTTACTCATCGTGTTTTCCTCTTAAATCGTCATAAGTAATCACATTGTGATTTGTTGTGATTGATATTGTCACCGTTTTTTCATTATTGCAATGATGTATTTTGGCGTGTGAGAGGACGATCTCAATGCAAGGTAACGATAAATCAATAATTGTTAACCTATGTTTTTATTTCATTTTATTGATTTTGTTGGTTTATTTTTATATTTATTGAATGGTTATTAATTCCATTCTTTAAATGTGCTTATTATTGCGGCGCGCGTCACATTTAATCAAATTGAATCTTGTTGTGATTATTTTTGATTATTAGAGTGTGTCACACCACCGCTGAGCAGGGTTGCTGGTTCAGCCACTTCATTTATCGGAGAGCGTTATGGAGATCCTCTACAACATCTTTACCGTCTTTTTTAATCAGGTGATGACCAACGCCCCGCTGCTGCTGGGTATCGTGACCTGTCTTGGTTATATCCTGCTGCGCAAAAGCGTTAGCGTGATTATCAAAGGCACCATCAAGACGATTATCGGCTTTATGCTTCTGCAGGCGGGGTCGGGCATCCTGACCAGCACCTTCAAACCGGTAGTGGCAAAGATGTCTGAGGTTTACGGCATCAACGGCGCCATTTCTGATACCTACGCCTCAATGATGGCGACCATCGAACGCATGGGCGATGCCTATAGCTGGGTGGGCTATGCGGTGCTGCTCGCGTTGGCATTGAACATTTGCTACGTGCTGCTGCGGCGTATCACGGGGATCCGCACCATCATGCTCACCGGTCACATCATGTTCCAGCAGGCCGGGTTGATTGCGGTGTTCTTCTATATCTGCGGTTACTCCATGTGGACCACCATTATCTGCACGGCAGTGCTGGTGTCGCTCTACTGGGGGATTACCTCCAACATGATGTACAAACCGACGCAGGAAGTGACGGATAACTGCGGTTTCTCCATCGGTCACCAGCAGCAGTTTGCGTCGTGGATTGCCTACAAGGTGGCGCCGTTCCTGGGTAAGAAAGAGGAGAGCGTAGAGGACCTGAAGCTGCCGGGCTGGCTCAATATCTTCCATGACAACATCGTCTCTACTGCCATCGTAATGACGGTCTTCTTCGGTGCGATTCTGCTGTCGTTCGGTCTGGATGTGGTACAGGCGATGGCCGGTAAGACCCACTGGACTATCTACATCCTGCAAACCGGCTTCTCGTTTGCGGTGGCCATTTTCATCATCACTCAGGGCGTACGCATGTTCGTCGCCGAGCTGTCTGAAGCCTTTAACGGTATCTCTCAGCGCCTGATCCCCGGTGCCGTGCTAGCGATTGATTGCGCCGCGATTTATAGCTTCGCGCCAAACGCCGTGGTATGGGGCTTTATGTGGGGCACCATCGGTCAATTGATTGCCGTGGGCATTCTGGTCGGCTGCGGCTCTTCCATCCTGATTATTCCAGGCTTTATCCCGATGTTCTTCTCCAACGCCACCATCGGCGTCTTTGCTAACCACTTCGGCGGCTGGCGCGCGGCGCTCAAGATTTGTCTGGTGATGGGGATGATCGAAATCTTCGGCTGCGTATGGGCGGTGAAACTGACCGGCATGAGCGCCTGGATGGGGATGGCCGACTGGTCAATTCTGGCACCGCCGATGATGCAGGGCTTTGCCTCCATCGGGCTGATTTTCATGGCCGTCATCATCGTGATTGCCCTGGCTTATATGTTCTTCGCTGGCCGCACCCTGCGCGCTGAAGAAGATGCGGAAAAACAAATGGCAGAAGTTTCTGCTCACTAAGGAGTGTTGATTATGACCGTACGTATTCTGGCTGTATGTGGTTGTGGGCAAGGCAGCTCCATGATTATGAAGATGAAAGTCGACCAGTTCCTCAAAGAGCAGGGCGTTGATCACACGGTAAACAGCTGCGCGGTGGGCGAGTACAAAAGCGAGCTGAGCGGGGCCGACATCATTATCGCCTCCACCCATGTTGCGAGCGAAATCACCGTCTCCGGCAACAAATACGTGGTGGGCGTACGCAATATGCTCTCGGCGGCCGACTTCGGTCCGAAGCTGATGGAAGTCATCAGCGCGCATTTCCCGAAAGACATGAAGTAAGGACAACCCATGAAGCTACGTGATTCATTGGCGGAAAATAAATCCATCCGCCTGCAGGAGGAAGCTAATACCTGGCAGGAAGCGGTCAAGCTTGGCGTTGACCTGCTGGTGGAGGCAGAGGTTGTCGAGCCGCGCTACTTCCAGGCGATTCTGGATGGTGTTGAACGTTTCGGCCCGTACTTCGTCATTGCCCCTGGCTTGGCGATGCCGCATGGCCGCCCTGAAGAAGGGGTGAAGAAAAACGGTTTTGCATTAGTCACCCTGAAAACCCCGATGGTGTTTAACCACGAAGACAACGACCCGGTCGATATCCTCATCACCCTGGCGGCGGTGGATGCACGCACTCATCAGGAAGACGGCATCATGCAGATCGTCAACCTGTTTGAAGATGAAGCCAATTTCGACCGTTTACGCGCCTGCCGTACCGAGCAGGACGTGCTGGATTTAATCGATAGCGCCACTCAGGCGGCGACAGCTTAAGAAGGAATTGAACATGTCATTACCAATGTTGCAGGTTGCGCTGGATAACCAGACCATGGACAGCGCCTATGAAACCACCCGCCTGATTGCGGAAGAGGTTGATATCATTGAAGTCGGCACCATCCTTTGCGTCGGTGAAGGCGTGCGCGCAGTGCGCGACCTGAAGGCGCTGTATCCGCATAAAATCGTGCTGGCAGACGCCAAAATTGCCGACGCGGGTAAAATCCTTTCCCGCATGTGCTTTGAAGCCAACGCTGACTGGGTCACCGTCATCTGCTGTGCGGATATCAACACCGCCAAAGGCGCGCTGGACGTAGCAAAAGAGTTTAACGGCGACGTGCAGATTGAGCTGACCGGCTACTGGACCTGGGAACAGGCCAAAGAGTGGCGCGATGCGGGCATTGGGCAGGTGGTCTATCACCGCAGCCGCGATGCGCAGGCAGCCGGTGTGGCGTGGGGGGAGGCGGACATTAGCGCCATCAAACGTCTGGCGGATATGGGCTTTAAAGTGACCGTCACCGGCGGGCTGGCGCTGGAAGATCTGCCGCTGTTTGCGGGAATCCCAATCCACGTCTTTATCGCGGGCCGTAGCATTCGTGATGCAGCATCTCCAGTGGAAGCCGCGCGTCAGTTCAAGCGCTCTATTGCTCAGCTTTGGGGCTAAGGAGCGGTTATGTTGTCGAAACAGACACCGCTTGGCATCTATGAAAAAGCGCTCCCCGCCGGGGAGTGCTGGCTGGAACGCCTGCGTCTGGCAAAAGAGCTGGGTTTTGATTTCGTTGAAATGTCGGTGGATGAGACCGACGAACGGCTGTCGCGTCTCGACTGGAGTCGCGAGCAGCGTTTAGCGCTGGTGGGCGCGATTGCGGAAACCGGCGTACGCGTGCCGTCGATGTGTCTGAGCGCGCATCGCCGCTTCCCTTTGGGTTGCGAAGATAACGACGTTCGCAATCAGGGGCTGGAGATTATGCGTAAAGCTATCCGCTTTGCGCAGGACATCGGCATCCGGGTGATCCAACTGGCGGGATATGACGTCTATTACCAGCAGGCGAATGACGAAACGCGTCGACGCTTTCGCGATGGCCTGAAGGAGAGCGTGGAAATGGCCAGCCGTGCGCAGGTCACGCTGGCGATGGAGATCATGGATTACCCGCTGATGAACTCCATCAGTAAGGCGCTTGGCTATGCGCACTATCTGAATAACCCGTGGTTCCAGCTTTATCCAGATATTGGCAACCTGTCAGCGTGGGATAACGACGTACAGATGGAGCTACAGGCAGGGATGGGGCATATCGTTGCCGTACACGTAAAAGACACGAAGCCCGGCGTCTTTAAAAACGTCCCCTTCGGTGAAGGTGTTGTCGACTTCGAGCGCTGTTTTGAAACGCTGCGCGAGAGTGGCTACTGCGGCCCGTATCTGATTGAGATGTGGAGTGAAACCTCAGACGACCCGGTGCGTGAAGTGGCAAAAGCGCGCGATTGGGTGAAGGCCAGAATGGCCCGCGCTGGACTGGTGGAGGCGGCATAATGCTACAGCTAAAACAGCAGGTATTCGACGCCAATATGGATTTGCCGCGCTACGGTCTGGTGACCTTTACCTGGGGCAACGTCAGCGCTATCGACCGTGAACGCGGTCGGGTAGTGATTAAACCGAGCGGCGTAGCGTATGAGGCTATGACCGTGGATGACATGGTGGTCGTGGATATGGACGGTAACGTGGTGGAAGGGCACTATCGTCCTTCCTCCGATACCGCGACGCATCTGGCGATGTACCGCCGTTACCCATCGCTCGGCGGCGTAGTGCATACCCACTCGACTCATGCGACAGCGTGGGCGCAGGCCGGTCTGGCGATCCCCGCGCTCGGCACTACCCATGCGGACTACTTCTTTGGCGATATTCCCTGCACCCGCGCGTTAACAGAGGCTGAAGTTCAGGGGGAATATGAGCTGAATACCGGCAAGGTGATCATCGAGACGCTGGGTGATGTCGAACCGCTGCATACGCCGGGAATTGTGGTGTACCAGCATGGCCCATTCGCCTGGGGGAAAGATGCGCACGACGCGGTGCATAACGCGGTGGTGATGGAAGAGGTGGCGAAAATGGCGTGGATTGCGCGCGGTATCAACCCAGCGCTTAGCTCGATTGACAGCTACCTGATGAATAAACACTTTATGCGTAAGCATGGGCCGAATGCCTATTACGGGCAGTGATCTAGAAGCCTGATAATGCCTGATGGCGCTACGCTTATCAGGCCTACAGGACCTGGAACGTAGCCCGGCCAAGCGAAGCGCCGCCGGGTTCTCCCCGGAGTCGGCTACCAAAAATGTGCTCCGGGATTTGTACACCTTCGGGATGTTACTGGTCTGATTCCGGAGCCTTTTTACGGCAGGCGTTCTTCGCCCTCGGGGTGGGGGCGAAGAACGATGCACGGGATTAGCGATACAGCGCAGCGCTCGCGTGGATCAAACCGTTGCTTCCGGGTTCATGTATCAGGATAGGCTGGAAGTATTTTGCCCCCTGAGCATCGCTCTCCTGACTGAGCGCCTTATCGGCCTCTTGCTCAGTGGCGATATTATGGTTGATATAGATAACCCCCAGGCTCTGTACATCGTCCATGTTACGTGCCTGATGGCCATCGATCTTAATGGCGGCCTGTGCGCTGACGCTAACCAGTAGCGCAGCCAATGCGGCAATGACGATAGTTTTCATACTCGACTCCTTACTGACAGTCCTGACGCTAACGCGGGGGCTCTCCTCTTGTTGTGGTTGACTACTGATGTAATTGTAATCGGTTTTTGACTGCTGTATGGCGACCTTTTCTGATGCTGTTGTTCAAAAAAATGCCGCATTTGGGGCTGTTTAATTTTAAATCACTGACTTAGACCGACTTTGCCTTTTGTGTGAACTTTTTGTGCAATTCACTTGAGTTTCCTGGGGGGGGCAAGTATTATTACGCGTCATTTTTCAGCCGACCTTTAACACGTTCCTTGCCTCCATGGGCCTCGGCTGACCCAGACAGGAGGCTGAATAATCCGTAAGGAGCAATTCGATGCGTCATTACGAAATCGTTTTTATGGTCCATCCTGACCAGAGCGAACAGGTTCCGGGTATGATCGAGCGCTACACTGGTGCAATCACTGCAGCAGAAGGCACGATCCACCGTCTGGAAGACTGGGGCCGTCGTCAGCTGGCTTACCCGATCAACAAACTGCACAAAGCTCACTACGTTCTGCTGAACGTTGAAGCGCCGCAGGAAGTGATCGATGAGCTGGAAACTAACTTCCGCTTCAACGATGCCGTTATCCGCAGCATGGTTATGCGTACTAAGCACGCTGTTACCGAAGCGTCTCCGATGGTTAAAGCGAAAGACGAGCGTCGTGAACGTCGCGATGATTTCGCAAACGAAACCTCAGATGATGCTGAAGCTGGGGATTCTGAAGAGTAATTTCTGATGACCAATCGTCTGGTGTTATCCGGCACAGTGTGCAGAACACCGCTTCGCAAGGTCAGCCCATCAGGAATTCCTCATTGCCAGTTCGTGCTTGAGCATCGTTCTGTGCAGGAGGAAGCCGGCTTTCACCGGCAGGCGTGGTGCCAAATGCCCGTTATTATTAGCGGACAAGAGAACCAAGCCATTACTCACAGTATAACGGTCGGTAGTGCAGTCACCGTTCAGGGTTTTATCTGTTGCCACAAAGCAAAGAATGGCCTGAGCAAAATGGTTCTGCATGCCGAGCAGATTGAATTGATAGATTCTGGAGACTAGCCATATGGCACGTTATTTCCGTCGTCGCAAGTTCTGCCGTTTCACCGCGGAAGGCGTTGTTGAGATCGATTACAAAGACATCGCAACGTTGAAAAACTACATTACCGAAAGCGGTAAAATTGTCCCGAGCCGTATCACCGGTACTCGTGCAAAATACCAGCGTCAGCTGGCTCGCTGCATCAAGCGCGCTCGCTACCTGTCCCTGCTGCCGTATACCGATCGTCATCAGTAATCGGCCGCCGTCTATTAACGACTTTAAGAGGATAAGGTAATGCAAGTTATTCTGCTTGATAAAGTAGCAAACCTGGGCACCCTGGGTGATCAAGTTAACGTTAAAGCGGGCTACGCTCGTAACTTCCTGGTACCACAGGGCAAAGCTGTTCCTGCTACCAAGAAAAACGTTGAATTCTTCGAAGCACGTCGTGCAGAACTGGAAGCCAAACTGGCTGACGTTCTGGGCGCTGCAGAAGCTCGTGCTGCACAGATCGTAGCACTGGAATCAGTAACCATCGCGTCTAAAGCTGGCGACGAAGGTAAACTGTTCGGTTCCATCGGTACTCGCGACATCGCTGATGCAGTTACTGCAGCTGGCGTTAAAGTTGCTAAGAGCGAAGTTCGTCTGCCGAACGGCGTTCTGCGTACTGTTGGCGAGCACGAAGTGGACTTCCAGGTTCACAGCGAAGTATTCGCTAAAGTTATCATCAACGTTGTTGCTGCTTAATCAGCAATCCACGTTTTGATAACAACAAACCGCCGGCCTTGTGCCGGCGTTTTGCTTTTTAGGCCCACCACTTTTCGACTGGCTATCTTTCATCCTTTTCGCGATAATCAAAAAATTAAAACAATATTTTAATTTTTGGTAAAAGAATGGAAACTCTGCGCCAGCATCCTCTGTTTTCCCGCAAAAACATCGTTTATCTCTGCGCTGCGTTCTGCTGTCTACTTTGGGGAAGTGCTTACCCGGCGATTAAGAGCGGATATGAACTGTTTCAGATTGCCACTGATGATATTCCGACCAAAATCGTCTTTGCGGGCTACCGTTTCCTGTTTGCCGGGCTGATATTGCTCCTGCTGGCGATGGCACAGCGCAAGCCTATTGCTCGCCTGAGCGCGCGTCAGTTTGGCCAGCTAAGCCTGCTGGGACTCACCCAGACCTCGCTACAGTACATCTTCTTCTACATTGGCCTTGCTTTCACCACCGGGGTGAAAGGGTCAATTATGAATGCCACGGGTACCTTCTTTAGCGTCCTGCTGGCGCACTTTATCTATCAGAACGATCGGCTGAGCTATAACAAGACGCTGGGCTGTATTCTCGGCTTTGTCGGGGTGATGGTGGTGAACTTCAACAGCGGGCTGCTGGACTTCAGCTTTAGCCTGGGCGATGGCTCAGTGGTGCTGGCGGCGTTTATCCTGTCGGCGGCTTCGCTGTACGGCAAGCGCATCTCCCAAACGGTCGACCCGACGGTGATGACCGGTTACCAACTGGCGCTGGGCGGTTTGGCATTGGTGGTTGGTGGCTACCTGAGTGGCGGCACACTCACCTTCCACGGCTTCTCGTCGGTGGCGATTCTTGGCTATCTGACGCTGCTGTCGTCGGTGGCCTTTGCGCTGTGGAGTATTCTGCTCAAGTACAACCGCGTGGGAATGATTGCGCCGTTTAACTTCCTGATCCCGGTATCCGGTTCGGTACTGTCGGCGATTTTCCTTGGGGAAAATATTCTCGAGTGGAAATACGCGCTGGCGCTGGTGCTGGTCTGTTCGGGGATTTGGTGGGTGAACAAGGTGAAGCGGTAATGCCTGATGGCGCTGCGCTTATCAGGCCTGCGTTCACGTTTTTGTAGGCCGGATAAGGCGGAGCCTCCATCCGGCAATTTGCGCGCTTAACGCGCGCGAATAAAACTACCGTCCTGCTGGCGAGTGAACAGCACCTGACCGTTGTCAGATTCGATGGTTAACCCGGTAACCACACCGTTGGCGTTCTTACGAATCTGCACTTTCTGGCCGTTCTTCAGGTTACTCAGCGGTTTACCAGCCCCCTCAACCTGCGCCATGGCATAGACATCGGTTGGCGGCAGATTATTGTCGCGGAAAAGCTGCGCCAGCGTTTTACCGGCTTCAACCTGATAGGTGCGCCAGTCGCTGCTGCTGCGGCTCTCCTGATAGGGCTGAGTTCGCGACGGCGCGGCCTGCTGTTCGCTCTGCTGCTCTTCCTGCACCGGTTCCGGCGCAACAGGGGCAACCTGATCTAAATCGTTAGACGGCGTGACCAACTGGGCGTGCAATGGCTGAGCGTCAGGCTGTGGCGTTTGCGACTGTGACTGGAAGTCCAGCTGTGCGGAGCGAGTCACCTGAGGTGGGGGGCTGTCGTCAGCGGAAGGCAGCAGGAAGCCGATGATAATAGCCAGTGCCGCAACAATCACGCCGCGACGGTGGGCTGGCGGCAGCGGGTCCAGGATGCGAAGATCGTCCGGCGCATGCCAGATTTTCACCAGCAAAGGTTTAATTTCAAATCTCGCGGGCATGGCTCTCCTCCTGCTCCGTGTCGATGCTATCCAGTATAGATGGCTAACTGCCTGATGAACGTGGCAAAGCGCACTTTCATCATATCCTATAGGCAAAACTTATTGTTTCTTTTTCCCGGTAATTTGTCATCTTTCCTGACACAAAGTTTTACCCTGTGCGGCGTGGCTGCTATGCTGCCCGCTACTTTATACCCGAAGAAAGGAAAGACGATGGCCACCCCGACTTTTGACACTATTGAAGCACAGGCAAGCTACGGTATCGGCCTGCAGGTAGGGCAGCAACTGAGCGAGTCCGGTTTGCAGGGTTTACTGCCGGAAGCACTGGTTGCCGGTATCGCCGATGCGCTGGAAGGCAAACAGCCTGCTGTGCCGGTAGACGTTGTTCATCGCGCGCTGCGTGAAATCCACGAACGTGCTGATGCAGTACGTCGTGAGCGTTTTGCGGCGATGGCCGAAGACGGCGTGAAATATCTGGAAGAAAACCGTGAGAAAGAAGGCGTAAACAGCACCGAATCCGGTCTGCAGTTCCGCGTTCTGACCCAGGGCGAAGGCGCAATCCCAGCGCGTACCGATCACGTTCGTGTGCACTACACCGGTAAGCTGATTGACGGCACCGTATTCGACAGCTCCGTTGCGCGCGGCGAACCAGCAGAATTCCCGGTTAACGGCGTTATCGCTGGCTGGATTGAAGCACTGACCCTGATGCCGGTTGGTTCTAAGTGGGAACTGACTATCCCTCATAGCCTGGCCTACGGCGAGCGCGGCGCGGGTGCTTCCATCCCTCCGTTCAGCACCCTGGTGTTCGAAGTCGAGTTACTGGAAATCCTGTAATCCTCGCACTTATCCTCTCTTCGTCCGGGGAGAGGATACAAACTCCTGAAGTTAGATATATGTTGGGATTTAATCTTGCAAATACAGCAATTGCGTGTATTTTTGTGAGCTGTTTCCCATAGGTGAGGTGATATAACACTCACTTTAAACATAAAATTAACATTATATTTAAATCATAGTATTCATCCCTCCGATTCTTACCTAATATCGAGGCATCCTATTGATAGGATCGTCTTGCATGACGACATAAAGGGCCAGTAGAGCCCGCACAACACAGACAGAAACAACAGGAAGAAAATCACATGGTTGATCAGATCAAGGTCGCTGCTGCCGAAGGGCAGGAGCCGGCTGAACAATCGCTACGGCGAAACCTCACAAACCGACATATTCAGCTTATTGCTATCGGCGGGGCCATCGGCACCGGGCTGTTTATGGGATCGGGCAAAACTATCAGTCTCGCTGGGCCCTCGATCATCTTCGTTTATATGATCATCGGTTTTATGCTTTTCTTCGTGATGCGCGCGATGGGTGAGCTGCTGCTCTCCAACCTCGAGTACAAATCGTTTAGTGACTTTGCGGCCGACCTGCTTGGCCCATGGGCCGGGTATTTTACCGGCTGGACCTACTGGTTCTGTTGGGTGGTGACCGGCATGGCGGACGTCGTCGCCATTACCGCCTACGCGCAGTTCTGGTTCCCCGGACTATCCGATTGGGTGGCTTCGCTGGCGGTGGTTGTCCTACTGCTGAGCCTGAACCTTGCCACCGTGAAGATGTTCGGTGAGATGGAGTTCTGGTTTGCGATGATCAAAATCGTCGCGATTGTGGCGCTGATTGTTGTCGGCCTGGTGATGGTGCTGATGCACTTCAAATCACCGACCGGCGTAGAAGCCTCGTTTGCCCACCTGTGGAATGATGGCGGCTGGTTCCCGAAAGGCATCAGCGGCTTCTTTGCGGGCTTCCAGATAGCGGTCTTCGCCTTCGTGGGGATTGAGCTGGTGGGCACCACCGCGGCGGAAACTAAAGACCCTGAGAAATCCCTGCCACGCGCGATTAACTCGATTCCCATCCGTATCATTATGTTCTACGTGTTCGCGCTGATTGTGATTATGTCCGTGACCCCGTGGAGCTCAATCGTGCCTGATAAGAGCCCATTTGTTGAACTGTTCATGCTGGTCGGTCTGCCGGCGGCGGCGAGCATCATCAACTTCGTGGTGCTGACTTCTGCGACTTCCTCCGCCAACAGCGGCGTGTTCTCAACCAGCCGTATGCTGTTCGGTCTGGCGCAGGACGGCGTAGCACCAAGCCTGTTCGCGAAGCTTTCCAAGCGTGCAGTACCGGCAAAAGGGCTGACCTTCTCCTGTATCTGCCTGCTGGGCGGCGTGGTGATGCTGATGGTGAACCCAAGCGTGATTGCGGCCTTCACCATGATCACCACCGTATCGGCGATTCTGTTTATGTTCGTCTGGACGATTATTCTGTGTTCTTACCTGGTCTACCGTAAGAAGCGTCCGCACCTGCATGAAAAATCGATCTACAAAATGCCGCTGGGCAAAGTGATGTGCTGGGTCTGCATGGCGTTCTTCGCCTTCGTTCTGGTACTGCTGACCCTGGAAGCGGATACCCGCGAAGCGCTGATGGTAACGCCAATCTGGTTCATCGTGCTGGGGCTGGGTTGGATGTTCCTGCGTAAGAACAAGCTGGCTAAGTAAGAGAATTTCCCCCTCACCCTAACCCTCTCCCCAAGGGGGAGAGGGGACCGCTCGGTGCGGTTTTCTCCCTCGCCCCTCTGCGGAGAGGGCCGGGGTGAGGGGAAACGACACAAAGCGCCCATCGTGGCGCTTTCTTCGTTTTTGAGCCCCACCTCTACGTCCCCGCTTTCTTTACGTGCTACTTTCCCCGCCACAAACAAAAAGCGTATGGAGATGAAATGCGTCAGAGAACGATAGTCTGCCCGGTGATTCAAAACGAGGGCGAATACCTGCTGTGCAAAATGGCCGATGACCGCGGCGTTTTCCCAGGGCAGTGGGCGATTTCCGGTGGCGGCATGGAGCCGGGTGAAACCATGGAAGCAGCGCTGAGACGCGAAATAAAAGAAGAGCTGGGTGACGCGCTGGAGATTATCGAAGTGAAACCGTGGACCTTTCGCGATGACGTGCGGGTGAAAACCTACGCCGACGGAACCACCGAGCAAATCTACATGATTTATCTCATCTTCGACTGCGTGAGCGCCAACCGGGATATTACGTTTAACGAGGAGTTTCAGGAGGTCGCCTGGGTAAAACCCGAAGCGCTGGCCGACATGGATCTCAACGTCGCTACGCGAGAAACCTTCCGCCAGAAAGGGCTGCTGTAAAAAAAACGCCTCCCGCAGGGAGGCGCTTAGCCATCTTATTCGCCTTTGAGCGCGCGTGGGAACAGCACGTTATTCTCGAGGCTGATGTGCTCCATCAGGTCGTCGATCATCTCGTTGATGCCGTTATACATCGCTTTCCAGGTGGTGCAGGCTTCCGGTGGAATGGTGACGTTCTGCGTGGTGTGCTTGATCACTTCCAGCAGTTCACCTGCCTCGTCATGCTCGCTTTCCATCACGCTGATAGGCCCCATCGCCTGGCTGCCCATGCCCTGTTTGATCATCGGGAACAGGATCTGCTCCTCTTTCATCATGTGGCTGGAAAGCTCCTGATGCAGCATGGTCAGGTATTTCGCCAGGCCTTTTGGCACATTCGGTTTGTCGGCGTGTACACGTTCGACTTTGGTGGCTTGCAGAATCAGCTCCGGCAGTTGCTCGCGGTGACGGTCGTGGTAACGCACGATGATGTGGTCGATGATTTCGGCCAGCGGTGCAACGCGCCAGTCTTTTTCCACAGGCTGTTCGGCCAGTTTTGCCAGTTCAGCTTCAATCACGGCAACGTCCAGCGCTTTGCGGTCCGCCGCACGGGCTAGAGTCTGCTTACCGCCGCAGCAGTAATCCATATCGTATTTACGGAACAGCGCGGATGCGCGTGGGATGGAGAGCGCCAGCTCGCCTAATGGTTGGTCGCGAAAGGCCATAGCAGTTACCTCGTCATCAATAATATAAGATGTATTTTAAATGCATCTTTAAATCGAAGATATACCCCTTTATAGGCAGTGGAATTAAGTGATGGCTGTCACAAAAAATTATTCCGCTTTAACGTGCTGAATCTTATTAAGAATGCCTCTGGTAAGACCTGAATCGATTAAACAAGCGCGTGGCGCTGCCGATAGTGAGACTTCAGACCACCTGCACTTAAAGGCAAAAGATGTTTAAAAGAATAAAAGTGATTACCGTACTGATTGTCGTGCTGGTCGCGCTGGGCGCGATGCAGCTGATTTCGGCGGGCGTATTCGTCCGTGCGCTGAATAACGACAAACAGAATTTTAACGTTTCGCAGCTCTCCAGCCAGAACGTGGCGGAGTTTACCGATGCGTGGATTAGCCTCAACCAGGCCCGTGTTACCCTCAACCGCGGCATGCTGCGTCTGCAGGGGACCATGGCAAGCAGCGTCAACGGCGGCGAACTGAAAACGCTGGTGGACACGGCGAATAATCTTTTGGCTGACGCGAAGCGTCACTACGACAAATATTACGCGCTGCCGGAAACCCCAGGGCTGGACGGCCATTTGTCGGATAGCCTTGAGAAACAGTACGGCATCTATTCCGCGACGCTTGCGCGCATGAATGAACTGCTGGCGGAAGGCAAGCTGGAAGAGATGTTCAAGCAAAATGCCGAGCAGAAACAGCAGGCGATGCAGGCGGTTTATCTGGACTGGCGTGCGGCGCAGGCCGCGCTGACCACCGCAGGGGTTAAACAAAACGAAAGCGACTACGTGCGGATTCTTTGGAGCCTTGGGGTGATGCTGGCGCTGGCGCTGGCGGTTATTGTGGTGAGCTGGGTGGCGATGCAGCGCGTGCTGCTGAAGCCGCTGCATCAGGTGATGGACCACATTCGTCATATTGCCGAAGGCGACCTGACCAACAATATCAACACCGAAGGCAGCAACGAAATGGCGCTGCTGGCGCGTAACGTCAACGACATGCAGCAGTCGCTGGCGAAGACGGTCGGCGTGGTTCGCGAAGGAGCGGACACCATCTACACCGGTGCGGGCGAAATTTCTGCAGGCAGTAACGATCTTTCTTCGCGCACCGAGCAGCAGGCGGCCTCGCTGGAGCAGACTGCCGCCAGCATGGAGCAGTTGACCGCGACGGTGAAACAAAACGCCGACAACGCGCGTCAGGCCACTCAACTGGCGCAGAACGCCTCTGAAACCGCGCAGAAGGGCGGAAACGTGGTCGACGGCGTGGTGCGTACCATGGACGAGATTGCCGCCAGCTCCAGCAAAATTGCCCAGATCACCAACGTCATCGACGGCATCGCCTTCCAGACCAACATTCTGGCGCTGAACGCGGCGGTAGAAGCGGCGCGAGCCGGTGAACAGGGGCGCGGCTTTGCCGTGGTTGCCGGTGAAGTCCGCACGCTGGCGCAGCGCAGCGCGCAGGCCGCGAAAGAGATTAAAGGGCTGATTGATGACTCGGGCAACCGCGTCAGCGCCGGTTCTGCGCTGGTGCACGAAGCCGGTGAAACAATGGCAGAGATCGTCAACGCCGTTACCCGCGTCAGCGACATTATGGGCGAAATCGCTTCCGCCTCCGATGAGCAAAGCCGCGGCATTGACCAGGTGGGCCAGGCGGTTGCCGAGATGGACCGCGTCACCCAGCAGAACGCCTCGCTGGTGGAAGAGTCCGCCAGCGCCGCATCAGCGCTGGAAGAGCAGGCAGCGCGCCTGAACGAGACGGTGGCGGTATTTAAAATCTCCCGCCAGCAGTCGATGCAGAAAGCGCCAGTGAAGAAAGCCTCCGTGCCAACGGCGAAAGCCGCGCCGCTCAACGAAGCGAACTGGGAAACCTTTTAAGTCACCGCGAGCACATTGCCGGATGGCGGCGTGAACGCCTTATCCGGCCTACAAACGGCTCTGCCCCTGTAGGCCTGATAAGCGCAGCGCCATCAGGCATCCCCCGAAACCGGCATCACCGCCGGTTTCTGCGGTTTTGACCGCACCGCAATCACCACGCCGATTACCAGCAGCGTAATCCCGCTCAGCGTCAACATTGGCGGCATCTCCTGGCGCAGCAGGAAGGTGTACAGCAACCCCGCCAGCGTTTCAAAGACAATCAATGGCCCAAGGATCACCGTCGGCAGCCGCTGGCTCGCCACGTTCCAGCACAGCGCGCCCACCCACGAACAGAGCACGGCAATCGCAATCATCAGCCCGATAAATACCGCCGGTCGCGGGCCGAAAGGCAGCGCGAAATCCGGCGTCTGGACGTTGAGCCACAGGCAGGCAGCGACATAGCCGATAACGGAAACCGGCAGCGTCACCAGCGCCTGTGCGGTGGCCCACATCAGCGGCGGCTGGTGCGGGTTTTCTCGCAGCCAGCGGGCGTTACGTAGGGCATACCATGCCCAGCACACCACCGACACGCTCGCCAGCGCAATCCCGGAGCCGTAGCGCCAGCCGCTGAAATCCGGCAAACCCTGGCGCAGCTCGGCGATATTCACGCACAGCAGCCCGATGCCAATCAGCACCAGCGCGGGCATCAGCCGCATCCACGACAGCTTACCGTCGCGCTGGCTATAGAGCAGGTTGGCGAAAATCGGGATCACCACCGGCAGCGTGGCGATGATCATTGTTGAAACCGGCGCACCGGTGCGCTGAATTGCGCTGGCAAGGCAGACGTAATAGATAAGGTTGCCGACCATGGTCAACCCCAGCGCCGTCCACCAGTCCTGACGCGTTAACTGGCGCAAACGCACGCGGCCAAGCCACGCCAGCGGCAGGGCAATCAGCCCCAGCGCCAGATAGCGCCCCATCGACTGCAACACCGCCGGGTAATCCGGCACGATTAACGGCCCGACAAAAATCAGCCCCCACATCAAACCCGCTAACAGGGCATACAGCACACCGCTAATCATCATGACTTCCACTTCTGTTAAACATGCACAAAAGTGTAGGAGGGGAAAAGCGTGCAGTATTGTATGAGATTGCTGATTAGCGACGGACAACCTGTTTTTGGTAGCGCACCGGGGTAATGCCATAGCGCTGGGTAAAGGCGCGGGTGAGGTGCGACTGGTCGGTCAGCCCGGTTGCGGCGGCGACTTCAGCGGCGGGCATGCCGTGGGTCAGAAACTCTTTAGCGCGCCATAAGCGTACGGCCATCAGCATCTGGTGCGGTGTAACGTGGAAATGGGCTTTGAACTGGCGCTGGAAATGCCACGGGCTCAGCGCCGCGACGTTCGCCAGTTCGTCGAGGGTAATCGGGTGCATGTAGTTGTCATAGAGATAGTCGCGCACGTGGGCAAAGCGGTGCGCCCCTTCCGCCAGCACCGGTGCATGACAGGCCAGCGGCTGGAAGGTGTCTATCATATCGAGCAGTAGCCCTTTTTGCGCGAGTGGGTCGTCGGTATGCCACAGGGCGTGGATCTGGCGGCCAATCAACAACGAGCGCTGCGGGTCGTGGCGGGTGACGTCGTCAAACCACCAGTGGCGAATGCCGATGACCTCTTCGAGCAGGTCGGGCTGAAGATAAATCATCCGATAACGCCAGCCGTCGGCGGTTTCCGCCTCGCCGGTGTGCAGTTCGTCAGGGTTCATAGTGACAACCGAGTGGACCGGTGCAACGTGCTGGGTACCGCGATAGCGAAAACGCTCGGCTCCGGCTTCAATGACGCCGATGCCAAACGCTTCGTGGGTGTGGGGTTCAAAGGCGTAACGGGAGATATGCGCATGATAAAGCTCAACGCCCGGCACCTGCGCCAGATGGCGAAAGCGGGCGCTGTCTTTCTCATCGCTGAACTGTTCTGGTACGCCTTGCACGTGATGTTTCCCCCTGGACCATTCTTTTATTATCAGAGATGGCCCGCGGGGGCGCTACCACATTTAACCGATTTTTAACGATTACAGGATGCCTTTGACGCTCTCAGCAAGCGGCGTGGTTGGGCGGCCAATCAGTTTGCTCAGGGTGTGACTGTCGTCGAACAGGCCGCCTTTTGACGCGCCAACGTCAGAGTCCGCCAGCATGTCAGCCAGACCGGCAGGCAGGCCAACGCTTTTGAGCGCGGCGGCGAAATCGGCCTGGCTCAGGTTCTGATACACTACTTTTTTACCGCTCTGTTTTGCCAGCTCAGCGGCCAGTTCGCTGAGCGTCCAGCCGTGGTCGCCCGCCAGCTCGTAAACCTTCCCAGCATGACCTTCTTCAGCGATGACGCGCGCGGCGGCAGCGGCGTAGTCAGCGCGGGTAGCTGAGGCAATTTTGCCTTCACCGGCCGCACCGATAAACACGCCGTGTTCCAGCGCAGGCGGTGCGCTCGCCAGGTAGTTTTCGGTGTACCAGCCGTTACGCAGCAGCGCATAAGGAATGCCGGAATCAGCCAGCATCTTCTCGGTTTCAACGTGTTCTACGTGCAGGCCCAGCGGGGATTTATCAGCGTGCAGCAGGCTGGTGTAGGCGATGAATTTCACGCCCGCAGCTTTGGCGGCATTGATGATATTACGGTGCTGCGGTGCGCGCTGGCCGACTTCGCTGGAGGAGATAATCAGCAGCTTGTCCACGCCCTGCAGGGCTTTGGTCAGCGCCGCTTCGTCGCCGTAATCGGCCTGACGAACGACGATCCCTTTCTGGCTCAGCGCTTCGGCTTTCGCCGGGTTGCGGACGACGGCAACCAACTGGTTAGCGGCGGTGGTGTTGAGCAGGTTAGTAATGACGTGCTGGCCGAGTTGGCCGGTGGCTCCGGTAATGGCGATCATGGGGCTTCTCCTTCGTATTCGTATGGTGTTGTGGTAAGCTAACACCTTAACTAACTTTTAGTAAGTACGTACAAAAAGGTAAGTATGAAAGAAATAAATCCGACGCTGACGCAAAAGCTGCGCAACGGCAATCTGTTTGCCGAAAGCTGCCCTTCGCGGGACGTGCTCAAACACGTGACCAGCCGTTGGGGCGTACTGATTCTGGTGGCGCTGCGTGAAGGTACGCATCGCTTTAGCGACCTGCGCCGCAAGATGGGCGGGGTCAGCGAAAAAATGCTCGCCCAGTCGCTGCAGGCGCTGGAGCAGGATGGTTTCCTCAACCGCATCTCTTACCCGGTGGTCCCGCCGCACGTTGAGTATAGCCTGACGCCGCTGGGGGAAGAGGTGAGTGAGAAGGTGGCGGCGCTGGCGGACTGGATTGAGGTGAATTTGCCGACGGTGATGGCGCAGCAGAACCCGGCGTCGGCGTAAACGCCTCGGCCGGGCTTCGTTTGCCGGATGGCGCTGCGCTTATCCGGCCTACCATGCTAACTCGCGCGTAGGCCGGGTAAGGCGTAGCCGCCACCCGGCAGGTCTTTTACTTACTCAAATCGAGCTGATAAATCGCAAACCCAATATCATCCGTCGCTACCTGCTTCATCGGATACTGCGCTTTCTCTTTGATAAACGCCGCGGCTTTTTCTGACGGTGAGGTTTCAAAGCGGATATCCAGTTTGGTATCGCTGTGAATCGGTGCCAGACGCCAGTTGTTGTCCGCCGCTGGGTGAATTTCTCCGGCTTTCTTCGACTGCTCGCCAATCCATGCCGCCAGTACCGAACGGTTTTCATCCGGTGACGCAAAGGCAATATGCGCATCGCCGGTGCCCGCGAACTTACCGCCGTAAGCGCGATAGTTGTTGGTGGCGACGAGGAACGTGGCGTTCGGATCGATAGGCTTGCCGTTAAAGGTCAGATTCTTGATGCGCTCGGATTTCGGATTAAGGCTCTGGCATTCGCCGTCGTAGCGCGCCGGTTGGGTCACATCGACCTGATAATCTACGCCATCGATAATGTCGAAGTTATAGGTGCGGAAACCGTCCCAGTTAATCAGCGATTGTGGCTTGCTGCTGTGTGGGTCAATCTGGTTGAACTGCCCGGCCGAGCACTCCAGCCACTCTTTCACTTCTTTACCGCTGGCTTTCACCACCACCAGGGTGTTTGGATAGAGATAGAGGTCGGCGGCGTTGCGGAAGGTCAGTTGACCTTTTTCCACTTCAACGTAGCTTGCCGGGTCGTTCTTACGTCCGCCGACTTTAAACGGTGCGGCGGCAGACAGCACCGGCAGTTTTGCCAGATCCGGGTCGCCCTGAATAAAGTGCTCAACGTAGGCCTTCTGCGCCATGTTGACCACCTGCACGGTTGGGTCGTCCTGCACCAGCGCCAGGTAGCTGTACATATTGTCGGAGGACTTGCCAATCGGCTTGCTGACGAACTCGCGGGTGGCGTCGTGATCGGCCTTCAGCGCATCAACCAGTTTGTGGTCTTCCGCTGCCAGTGATTTTTTCGCGACGGCGTCATAGATTGGGCGAGCCTGAGCCTGCGCGGAAGTCACCTGCCACTTGCCGCTGTCGTTGTTCAGCACCAGGTCAACCACGCCAAGATGGTCGCCCCACATCCCCGGCATCACCGCTGGAATACCGTTAAGCGTGCCTTTTTCGATATCCGCCCCTTTGATGCTGGCGAAATCTTTGCTCGGGAAAACTGCATGCGCGTGGCCAAACATAATGGCATCGACGCCCGGCACCTGGCTTAAGTAATAGACGGAGTTCTCCGCCATTGCCTGATACGGATCAGCGGAGAGGCCGGAGTGGGCAATCACCACCACCACGTCGGCACCCTTGGCGCGCATCTCCGGCACGTAGTGACGCGCGGTTTCGGTGATGTCGTTCACCGTCACTTTACCGCTTAGATTGGCCTTATCCCAGGTCATGATCTGCGGCGGCACAAAGCCGATATAGCCAATCTTCAGCGTTTGCTTGTGACCGTCTTTATCGACAACCTCTGTCTCTTTAATCAGATATGGCGTAAACAGCGGCTTTTTGGTCTTAACGTCGATGATATTGGCGTTAACGTACGGGAATTTAGCTCCCGCTAGCGCTTTGTGCAGGTAATCCAGCCCGTAGTTGAATTCGTGGTTACCGAGGTTGCCGACGCTGTAATCGAGCAGGTTCATGGCTTTATAAACCGGGTGAACGTCGCCCTGTTTCAACCCTTTGGCCGCCATGTAATCGCCCATTGGGCTGCCCTGAATAACGTCACCGTTATCGACCAGTACGCTGTTTTTCACTTCGTCGCGAGCGGCATTAATCAGGCTCGCGGTGCGCACCAGGCCGAACTTCTCGGTGGCGGTATCTTTGTAGTAATCAAAATCCATCATGTTGCTATGTAAATCAGTGGTTTCCATAATGCGGAGATCCACCGTGGCGGCATTCACGCTGGCGGCAATCAGCGTCGCCAGAAGCGTTGCGCTAAACTTGATCATCAGAGGCATCCTTTTTTTAGATCTGACACACAGATTTAAATGTATTTGTATTCTGTTACTTACGAGGATGTGAATCATGCCAGAAAAGCGTGACAGGAAATCGGTAACGGTTCACAGATATCCGGACGATGATGGGAATAGCAGAATTAACGGCGATGCGATATAAATAAAACAATAAGTTAACGCCACTGTAATCTCAACGAGGTGGAGAATGTTAGAACAAGTCTGTCAACTCGCGCGCGACGCGGGTGATGCCATTATGCAGGTGTATGACGGAAAGCAGCCGCTGGACGTCACCAGCAAGAAAGATGATTCCCCGGTGACGGCGGCCGATATCGCGGCGCACCATGTCATTATCAAAGGGCTGAAGGCGCTGACGCCCGACGTGCCGATTCTTTCTGAAGAGGACCCGCCGGGCTGGGATGTACGCCAGCACTGGCAGCGCTATTGGCTGGTGGACCCGCTCGACGGCACCAAAGAGTTCATCAAGCGCAACGGTGAGTTCACGGTTAACATTGCGCTGATTGAAAACGGTAAAGCGGTGCTGGGCGTAGTATTCGCACCGGTACTCAAGGTGATGTACAGCGCGGAAAACGGCAAAGCGTGGAAAGAAGAATGCGGCGTGCGTAAGCAGATTCAGGTGCGTGACGCGAACCCGCCGAAAGTAGTGGTGAGCCGTTCGCACTACGCCAACGATGACGAACTGAAAGAGTATCTGCAGCAGTTGGGTGAACACGACACCGCGTCTATCGGCTCGTCGCTGAAGTTCTGCCTGGTGGCGGAAGGCGAAGCGCAGCTTTACCCGCGCTTCGGGCCAACTAATATCTGGGATACCGCCGCAGGGCACGCGGTGGCTGCTGCTGCCGGTGCACACGTCAACGACTGGCAGGGCAAAACGCTGGATTACACCCCGCGTGAATCGTTCCTGAACCCCGGCTTCCGCGTCTCTATTTTTTAATTCAGTAGCTTATGCAGCAGGGCAACCACCTGCTGCACTTCTTCCTGCGTCAGCGCGCCATCTTTGGCCCACTGAACCCGTCCCTCTTTGTCCAGTACCACAATCGCCGAACTGCCTTCATCCAACTGCCAGGCTTTGCGCACCAGACCATCGCTGTCGACAATAAACTGTGACCAAGGGTAGAGCTTCTTATTACTTTCGATGCTGCTGCGCACGAAGATAGAGGAGCCCGGAATCGCATCATCAGTGTTAACAATTGTGGTGGTCTGGTAGCGGTCATGCGGCAACTTAGCGGCTTTTATCGCCTCGACCAGCGTCGCATTTTTCTCTTTTGCCGATGAACGCCCGGCAATATGTTGCACGACTCTCACTTTCCCAGGTAGCTGCGCGCTGTTCCAGTTTTTATAGCTAAACTTATCATTATCGAGAATGAGTTCGCCGCGATCCGCCACGCCAACCGGCGAAACGCGCTGTCCGTTTGTAAAGTTATGTGCGGTTGCCATTAACGGCATTAACAGGAATGAAACCGCCAGAAGGGTTCGTAGGGTCATGGTTTTTCCTTTTTATATGCAGGTGATCCGACCACTTGGCCGATAGCTTTAATCATATGTGCGATCTATGTTTTTTTCCCGCAAAGGCGGTGCCAGTTTGTGGAGGAACGCACACAATCTCCCGAAATCGAAGGCTTATACTGTGTTCGTCGTATAGCTGAAAAGAAAGTTCTGAATTATTGTAATAAAAAGGTAAATAAGGGCCTCTATGATAGAGGTCCTCTGTTGTTATGGACTATAGTTAACAAGTACTTCACTTTGCGCCCCGGAGCGTTGAGCCAAATGTGGACAACAAGGGCGTAGTACTTGCAGGAGATTAGAATGAAAATTTTCCAACGCTACAACCCGTTTCAGGTAGCCAAATACGTTAAGACCCTGTTCCGTGGACGGTTGTACATCAAGGACGTTGGCGCTTTTGAATTTGATAAGGGCAAAATTCTTATCCCAAAAGTCAGAGACATTCAGCACCTTTCTGTGATGTCTGAAGTTAACCGCCACGTGTTACGCCTACAGACTGACATGGCGTAATCAGAACACGATGCGGCAGAATTAAAAACGGCTCCCAATGGGAGCCGTTGATGTTTCTGGCACCGCCGTTTTACGCGCCGTGCTGTTCGCTTTCAGTGATATCCGACTGCTTCGGCACCAGTACCGTCGGCTTGTTATCAATGCGCGTCACCAGCAGCTGGTCGATGCGGTAGTTATCGATATCCACCACTTCAAACTTGTAGCCGGAGAACTTCACTGCGTCGGTACGTTTCGGGATTTTGCGCAGCATAAACATCATGAAGCCGCCGATGGTTTCATAGTTGTCCGACTGCGGGAAGTCGTCGATATCCAGCACGCGCATCACGTCATCAATCGGCGTACCGCCGTCAATCAGCCAGGAGTTCTCGTCACGGGCAACGATTTGCTCTTCCAGCCCCTGACCCACCAGGTCGCCCATCAGGGTTGTCATCACGTCGTTAAGAGTGATGATCCCTACCACCAGCGCGTATTCGTTCATGATAACCGCGAAGTCTTCCCCGGCGGTTTTGAAACTTTCCAGCGCCTCAGAGAGGGTGAGGGTGTCCGGTACAATCAGCGTATTGCGGATCTGCACGCCGCTGTTCAGCGCCATGCTCTGGTTAGCCAGCACGCGGTTCAGCAGGTCTTTGGAGTCGACGTAGCCAATGATGTGGTCAATGTCTTCATTACACACCAGGAACTTGGAGTGCGGATGTTCGGCGACTTTGTTTTTCAGGCTTTGTTCGTCTTCGTGCAGATCGAACCAGATAACGTTCTCGCGCGGGGTCATGGACGACGGCACGGTACGGGATTCCAGCTCGAATACGTTTTCAATCAGCTCGTGCTCTTGCTTACGCAGCACGCCAGCCAGCGCGCCGGCCTCGACCACCGCGTAGATATCATCGGAGGTAATGTCGTCTTTACGCACCATCGGCAGCTTGAAGATGCGGAAGATGATGTTGGCCATGCCGTTGAAGAACCACACCAGCGGCCGGAAGACCGCCAGGCAGAAGCGCATCGGGTTGATGATACGCAAAGCCACGGCTTCAGGCGCAATCATACCGATGCGTTTCGGGGTTAAATCCGCGAACAGGATAAACATCCCGGTCACCAGCGAGAAGGAGAGGATAAAGCTCAGCTGCTCGGAGAGTTCCGCTGACATGTATTTTGAGAACAAGGAGTGGAAAGCGGGAGAGAAAGCGGCGTCGCCGACGATACCGCCGAGAATGGCAACGGCGTTAAGGCCGATTTGCACCACGGTAAAGAACATACCGGGGTTTTCCTGCATTTTTAAAACACGTAGGGCGTTGATATTGCCTTCATCAGAAAGCAGTTTCAGTTTGATCTTGCGTGATGCCGCAAGTGAGATCTCAGAGATAGAGAAGAACGCACTTACAGCGATCAGACAGAGTATGATTAATATACTGTTTAACATATCTTATCCAGCCCGTCGGGCCAGATCCTCGGAAGGGGAAGTTTATAAATCCGTGTGGAATACACATTGAAAACCGCCCCGTAGGTGATGGGGCGACAATTTCAGCGGTTAGTATAGCGTAAAGCACTGTAAAGCCGCCAGAGGTCACATTTTGTTTAGGTGGGGAGAGCGGTAGGCCGGATAAGCGAAGCGCCATCCGGCAATGCACGCGGGTTCTGCCGGATGGCGCTTCGCTTATCCGGCCTACGGTGTGACTGAGGTTATCCGCTGGTGGCGAGCGATTTACTCTTCTCGTGCCCTTTCGGCTTTGCGTCCCAGACCTCGTTATACGCATATCCCGTCAATGCCATAATCACCTGACGCGTCTCCGGATCGCAGTCCTCGGCATTCCCGCCGAGCTTGCGCCGCGCCACCTCTTTAATCAGCAGGCTGTGCGTTTTTTGCGTCAGCTTAAAGCGATAGGTCATGTAGAAGCTCACGGCCAGCATCCCGGCGGTGGCGAACACCATCAGGCCGATGATCGCGTGTAGCGCGCTGGCAGGCTGTGCGCCGCCGCCTTTCACGAAGCCGCTCTCCTCGAGCACAATACCAATCAGCATAATCGCCAGCGCGACGGTGCTTTTACGCGTCAGTACCATCACGCCCGCAAAGATCCCCTCACGGCGCTGGCGGGTGACAATCTCATCCACATCAGGGATAAAGCTGTAGATGTTCCAGGGAATGTAGTACAGCCCGGCTTTTGCCAGCCCCAGCAACACAAACACGGCGGAGAACAGCAGCGTCGGCACCTGCAAATTACCGATATAAATGATAAACAGGAACGCCAGCACCACCATAATACTGCCATAGGAAAGCCTTAGCGCCGCGGAAGGCGTGAGGTTAAATCTATTCATCAGCATCATAAAGCCGAAGGTGCCGGGAATCGAAACAAAAGCGGCAATACTTAATAGCCCGGAAACCATTTCGGTATCGTGGTGTAATGCGTAAACCACGTAATAGGTAAATACCGAACCAAAAACATCCATGGCGGTAAATGAACAAATATAAATCAGAATGTGCTGACGAAATATTCTTATTTTGAATGAAGATATAAGATCAATAACCAGGTATTTTAAATGGTTAAATAGGCCGCCGCCGCGTTGATTATCCGACTGGAATTCATATTCTTCGCGAACGTCTTTCGCTTCCCAGGTACAAGCCCAGGTGGTAAATACCGCGACGCAATAAATGGTCGCAAAAACAATCCCGGTTAAGGTGTAGGTGAATGAATTATCTTTACCGGTGTACTGCATAATAATACCCGGTACGGAAACCGCTAAAAAACCGCCGAGTGCGGAGCACATCATGCGCACGCCGGAAAGACGCGTACGCTCGCTAAAGCGGTTGGTCATTTCGGCGGATAAGGTTTCCCACGGCACCAGTACCATTGCAGAGAGCAGCTCGATGGAAAGATAGGTGCCCAGGTAGTACCAATAGTTCATGTCGGTAATCCACACCAGCGCGTAGAGAAACATCAGCGGCGAGCTTATCAACAGGAAAAAACGGCGACGGCCAAACTTGCGGCCAAGCCAGGTATTACCAAAGTTATCCGTGATATAGCCCATCACCGGACTCAAAATGGCATCAATAATACGAGCGATAGCAAATATTGACCCCGCTTCTAAAACGCTCAGGCCACAATAGGTGGTGTAAAAAAATAAAAGCCAGGTTCCTATAACGGCAAAGGCGCCGCCGCCAAATAAATCAGTGACGCCGTAGCCAATAGCGGTACCATAGCCAACGCGACGTTCAGTTGGTTTAACCATAATATTATTATTCCTGTACTGGTAGGGTGTCAGTGCAGAGTGACCCCTGCACTGTATCTTATTGACAGCAGGAAAAATCGGATGACGATCGCTAGTCTATATTCACCCATTTCCTCAATAGTGACGATTGGTAAATGGCATTAACCATCTGTAATGATTTGGCCGCCTCAGCAATATCGCAGTAGTCTGCACTGGCGGGATCGTTTAACGCTTGGTAAAAATGGAGAATGGCCAGCCGATGGCCGATTCCCCAGTAGCTTTTGCCGATGCCGTCGGGCGCAGCGTCGCTGGCAAGCTGCGTGCGTTCATCACCGCAGAACTGCCACAGTACGTTGTCCGCCAGGCGCAGCATTCCCCGTTCAAACTCCAACTCCAGCAGCAGTGGCGAGTCGCTGATATGGCAGTTGCTGGCGTAAAACAGCCCGCGTGCGCCGTTGTGAAAGCGCAGAGTGACCATCGCGCTGTCTTCGGTTTCAATCTCGTCGGCCAACAGTGCGCTGTCGACGACCCCTTTCAGGCTCTTGACCCCCTCGCCATACCACTGCATCAGATCCAGCGTATGAATCGCCTGATTAATCAACAGACTGCCGCCTTCAGTCGCGAAACTACCGCGCCACGGGCTGGCGGCATAGTAATCCCCAGAGCGTGACCAGGTGAGCACCGCCTTGATGGCGCGCAGGCCGCCCAGCGTACCGTCGGCAATACAGCGCTCAATGGCCAGGCTGGTGGGGTTCAGGCGGTTTTGATAGCAGACGCCGACGCGGCGCTGGAAGCGCTCTGCCGCGGCCTGAATCTCCTCCACCTCCTGTGGATTCATCACCACCGGTTTTTCGCAGAAAACCTGTTTCCCTGCCGCCAGCGCGGCAAGGATCATCGGTTTATGCAGGTAGTGCGGCGTGCAGATATGCACCACGTCAATGGCGTCATCCAGCAGCATCTCGCGGTAGTCCTGATAAAAGTGACAGCCATAGTCGGCCGCAAGCTGGCTTCCTTTGGCGCTATCGATATCCACAATCGCCCGCAGGACAACGCCCGGCACATGGCGCAGCGCGTCCACGTGGCAGGTATGGATGGCGCCGCAGCCGATAATGGCGACATGACGTGTGTTCATTTCCGCCTCCCGTTATTCCACCGCGTTCGCCAGCATCTGCGCTTTGACGCAAAGCTCGGCTGCTTTAAAGGTGTGTGCCTGGGTCATGGCGTTTTCGGTGCGATTCATGCAGTCCCGAATCAGCTCGCCGAAATAAGGGAAGCCCACTTTGCCCGCCACCGGATAGCGGAACTCGCCCTCTTTGTTGACCAGGTAAACCACGTCCTGCTCGCCGTGGGTGATGTCGACGTACTTACGGATTTCGATATAGCCGTCGGTGCCGAGCAGGGTTAAGCGACCGTCGCCCCAACTGGAGAGGCCATCCGGTGTAAACCAGTCGCAGCGGAAATAGCCGGTGGCGCCGTTGTCGCCCGCCAGCATGGCATCGCCGAAATCTTCGAACTGCGGATACTGCGGATGGTTCACGTTGCGAACCTGGCTTGCCACGATGCGCGCATCGCTGTTGCCGGTATAAAACAGGAACTGCTCAATCTGGTGACTGCCGATGTCGCACAGGATGCCGCCGAAGAATTCTTTCTCGTAGAACCAGTCCGGGCGACCGGTGCCTTCGCGGTGCGGGCCGACGCCCAGCGTCTGCATGACGCGGCCAATGGCGCCCTCAGCAACTAACTGCCCGGCAAAGACCGCGCTTTCTACGTGCAGGCGCTCGCTGTAGTACACCGCGTATTTGCGGCCGGTTTCCGCCACTTTACGTTTCGCGGCTTCCAGTTGCGCCAGCGTGGTCAGCGGGGCTTTATCGGTGAAGTAGTCTTTCCCGGCATCCATCACCTTCAGCCCTAGCGCGCAGCGCTCGGACGGGATCGCCGCCCCAGCCACGAGATGGACGCTGGCGTCGTTTAAAATCGTTTCTAGCGTCGGCGCAACCTGCGCCTGCGGGTACTGCTGCACAAACTTGTCGACCTTCGCCGGGTCCGGGTCATAAACCCATTTCAGCGTCGCACCGGCTTCAATCAGACCGTTACACATCCCGTAGATATGACCGTGGTCTAACGCCGCCGCCGCAATAATAAACTCACCCTGGCCAACAACCGGCTGTGGTTTGCCCACCGGGGCGTAGTTCATACCGTCTTTGATGCTCATGTTTATGCTCCTTTGTCCAAATCTTTACCCAACGGAATCGCGCCCACTTCGCTGAAGTTCTCGACCGATGCCGCCTTCTCGTAGAAGTGCGGGGCGAGGGAAACCAGGCCACCGGTTTTATACCAGGGCTCGTCCGGGCTGACGGGCAGCGTTACCACGCGCCCGGTAATGGAAGATTGATAGATGGCGGTAATCAGCTCGAGCGAGCGTTTACCCTGCACGCCGTCAATCAGCGGTTCGCCGCGCTGCTCCACCGCGTTCAGCAGGTCGTTGATCTGCCCGGTATGCAGCGTGTATTTGAGCTTTGGCGTATTGCGGAAAAGTGAGTCCAGTCGTGCTTCCAGCGCGTCGTTATGCTGCTCCTGCGGGAAGCCGTTATCGGCGGAGACGCTGGCCCACACGTCCCATGGCGCGGAGATTCGCGCTTTTTCGCCCTGAATCACAATCTTCTGGTCTTCGCCGTGATGCACCACCGAGGCGGTCAACTGCGTCAGCGCGCCGCTGCTGTAGCGGAAAATGGCGGCGGAGAGGTCTTCAACCTCGGCGTTATCGTGGGCGACGTTGGTCATCATCGCCACCACCTCGGTGGGGAAGCCGAGCATCCACTGGATAGCGTCGATATGGTGCACCGCATGATTCAGGGTGCAGCCGCCGCCCTCTTTTTCCCAGGTGCCGCGCCACCACAGGTCGTAATAGCAGTGGCCGCGCCACCAGAATGAGTCCACCTGCGCGTGGCAGATTTTCCCCAGCTCGCCGGAATCGACCACCTGCTTTAAACGCCAGAAGGCGTCGGTGAAGCGGTTCTGGGCGATGATCGAGAGGATTTTGCCGCTGGCGCGTTGGGCGGCGATCATCGCGTCGCACTCCTCTAATGATGCCGCCATCGGCTTCTCGCACAGCACGTGCTTACCGGCGTTTAGCGCATCAATACTGATTTGGGCGTGGACATACGGCGGGGTGCAGACATCAACAATATCCACCTCAAGACCCGATTCCAGCAGGGCCTGGTGGCTGCTGAACACCGTAGCGTTGGTCAGCCCGTAACGTTCTTTCTTCTCCTGCGCTTTCTCTGGGTAGATATCGACCAGCGCGACTATCTGGCAGCGGTCGGCAAACTCCTGATATCCCTGAATATGGTTGTGGGAGATGTTCCCGGTTCCCACGATAGCAATGCGTAACATGTGTCTCTCCTGATGCGGATTACCAGGTGCCGGAGGCATCCAGCGTTTTACTTTCGACCTGTTTTTCAACGGAGGTGGCGATGCGCTCGTCCAGCAGCTTTTTAAACAGCGCCTCGTCAAACGGCAGGTTGACCCAGTCGTCGGTCCAGGTGGAGAGGTGCATGGCGTTGGAAAGCGTCAGGCCGCGAATCCCGTCGGTGCCGGGGGCAATCAGCGGTTTACCGTGCAGCACGGCGTCGCAGAAGTTGGCGGTGACCACGTGGTGCTCGCTGCTTTCCGGCGGAGTAGGGATGATGACTTCCCAACATTCCGGCTCGCCAAAGCCGTTCTGCCAGCGGGCGTTGAATTCGGGTTCAGACTCGCGCAGACGCCAGAATCGCAGGCGACCTTCCTCGACCACCACCTTGCCGCGATCGCCGGTGATCTCCAGGCGGTTGGTGCCCGGCGCTTCCGCGGTGGTGGTAATAAAGACCCCGGTTGCGCCGTTGGCGTATTCGGCGTAGGCGGTGACGTCGTTTTCCACTTCAATATCGCGATGCTTACCGAACTGGCAAAACGCGCGCATGCGCACCGGCATACCGACCAGCCACTGCCACAGGTCGAGCTGATGCGGGTCCTGATTGAGCAGCACGCCGCCGCCTTCGCCCTTCCAGGTGGCGCGCCAGCCGCCGGAGTTGTAGTAGCTCTGGGAGCGATACCAGTTGGTGATAATCCAGTTGGAGCGGCGCAGTTCGCCCAGCTCGCCGCTGTCGATCAGATCTTTCACTTTCTGATACAGCGGGTTAGGACGCTGGTTGAACATCATGCCGAACACCACGTTGCAGCCGCGGGCGTATTCGTTCATTTCACGCACCTGGGCGGTGTAAACCCCGGCCGGTTTTTCGCAAAGGGTATGGATGCCGTGGCGCATCGCCATCATCGACAGGCCCGGATGATCGTAGTGCGGGGTTGAGACGATAACCGCGTCGATCAGCCCGCTTTTCAGCATGGTTTCGGCATCGTCGAATAGGGTGATGCCGTCGCCAACCAGCTGGCGAATAGCCGGATGCTTGCTGAGATCGTTATCGCACACTGCCGTCAGGCAGGCCTCTTTCACCGTACCTGCCATCAGGTAACGGGCGTGAAGGGTACCAATGTTACCCACGCCAATAATGCCGAAACGCACCTTATCCATGTTGCACCTTAACCGTGATAGGAATGACTGAAGTCTGAAAATAGGGAAGGCGGATAACGCGGACAAACGGAATTTGTGAGAATGCTCGCAGGCCAAGCAGGAATATGGGCGGGAAAGTGAAAATGCGTTTTAAAATCAGCAAACTGCATCTGCAAAAATTTGCAAAATATGATTGCGAGCGAGGTCACACAATGCCAGGCAAGCTAAAAATGGATGAAATTGCCGCCCGAACCGGCTACTCCATCAGCACCGTCTCCCGGGTGCTGAGCGGCAAATCCTACACCAGCGAAAAGGCGCGAGAGGCGATTGTGCAATGCGCTCGCCAGCTAGGGGTACTGGACTCACTGGCCAACGGACGACTGCTGATTAACGGCATTGCCGTGTTTGCGCCGGAGCGCACGTTCCAGGGGCGCGGCGATACCTTTTATCTGGAGGTCACCAAAGGGATTGCCGAAGCCAGCGCGCCGCATGATGTCTGGATCAGCCACTGTGCGCTGGAAGAACAGCATGCAGACGTAAAATTGTTCCTCGAAAAAGCCAATCAGAAGAGCATCAATGCCGTGGTCATCATCGGCACGGACGACCCCACGATCCTCAAGCTGGCCAGTACGCTGAATAAGCCCTGCGTGCTGATTAACTCGATTGACCGGGAAATGTCGCTGGATTGCGTCTCGCCTGACCACCGGGCTATCGGCTTTACCGCGATGCGCTATCTCTTTGAACAAGGGCATCGGCGGGTGCTGACGATGACCTGTCTGCGTAGGGAGACGCTGTACGCGCGGCTGGACGGAATTAAAGAGGCCTATCGCTATCACCATGTGCCTTTCAACCCTCAGCACGACCTGTTAGTCACCGAGTGGTTCACGGCGGAGGAGGCCGAGCGGGCGCTGAATACATGGCTGGAAACGCACGATCGCGCGCAGTGGCCGGATGTTATTTTCCCCAACAGCACCAGCATGACCGAGGGGGTGATGAAGGCGTTGCAGCGCCACGGGCTGCGCGTGCCGCAGGATATCTCGCTTATCACCACCGATTTTACGTGGAATCTGGAAAATAGCCTGACCGCGCCGGTGACCGGCATTCGCGTGCCTTGCCGTGACCTGGGCATTGAGGCCGTGCATTTGCTGCAAACGCGGCTTAACCGGCCCCATTCGCCGGTCTATAACCTGTTACTGCAGGGGAAAGTCATGGACTACGGGACGGTGGCGAATGCCACGCGCCATGCCGCGCGCGTGGCGTTGGACGGTTAACCCTGCAACTGAGGGGGCAGACACACGCCAATCCCGCCGATGCCGCAGTAGCCGTGCGGATTTTTGTACAGATACTGCTGGTGCTCATCTTCGGCGTAGTAGAACGGCTTCGCATTGGCGATTTCGGTGGTGATGGTACGCGCATCTCCCGAGCTCCTCATCGCGTCCTGGAACTGTTTCAGGCTGGCATGTGCTTCCTGCTCTTGTTCCGGCGTGACGGGGTAAATCGCCGAGCGGTACTGCGTGCCCTGATCGTTGCCCTGTCTCATCCCCTGCGCCGGGTCGTGGTTTTCCCAGAACACTTTTAGCAGGGCGCTATAGCTGACCACCGCAGGGTCATAAACCACGCGTACCGCTTCCGCATGTCCGGTCAGCCCGCTACACACTTCGCGGTAGGTTGGATTCGGCGTATAGCCGCCGGTATAGCCTGCTGCGGTGCTGTAAACACCAGGGATCTGCCAGTACAGACGTTCGACGCCCCAGAAGCAGCCCATGGCGAATAAGGCGACTTCCATCCCCTCCGGAACGTTCGTCATTGAGTGTTCGGTCACAACATTGAGCGTGGCAACCGGCATTGGCGTATTTCGCCCGGGTAATGCATCCGATTGAGATACAAGGTTTTTCTTATCAACTAGACTCATGGGCCAGGCCTCCGGTGTACGGTAATTTCCGTTAAGGTTGTAACCGGGCGCGTCTTTTAACACAATAAACACGCCGAATACGTCTAAATTTAAACATAAGAATAATTTGGGGCTCTGTCTTTATTTCAACCCGACAAAGAGTGGGTTTTTTGAGCTGACGTTGAATGCCGTGCGTCCTCAAGGCGCAATTTTGGCGAAAACGCAGTCGTGGCCGCGGAGCGGACTTTCGTTTCCCGTTGGGGTGGGAACAAGGATATTCAGGAGAAAATGTGCGACAAATCCGCCAGTTATGTTTGGTGAGCTTGCTGCTGACCAGCGGTGTTGCCAGTGCAGCAAACATCCGTCTGCAGGTTGAAGGGCTCTCAGGCGAGCTACAAAAAAACGTACGTGCGCAGCTTTCCACTATTGGCAGCGATGAGGTGACGCCCGATCGTCGCTTTCGCGCGCGCGTAGATGATGCTATTCGTGAAGGGCTGAAGGCCCTCGGCTACTACGAGCCGACTATCGATTTCGAACTTAAGCCACCGCCGGCCAAAGGCCGTCAGGTGCTGCTGGCAAAAGTGACGCCGGGCGAGCCGGTGCTGATTGGCGGTACTGATGTGATTCTGCGCGGCGGTGCGCGAACCGACAGCGATTATCTGTCGCTGCTGCAAACCCGGCCTAAAATTGGTACCGTCCTGAACCACGGCGATTACGATCATTTCAAAAGTTCGCTAACCAGCGTGGCGCTGCGTAAAGGCTACTTTGATAGCGAGTTTAACAAGAGCCAGCTCGGTGTGTCGCTCGACCGTCATCAGGCATTCTGGGATATCGACTACGACAGCGGCGAGCGCTACCGTTTTGGTGATGTCACCTTCGAAGGCTCGCAGATCCGCGAAGAGTATTTGCAGCGCCTGGTGCCGTTCAAAAAGGGCGATTACTACCAGTCCAGCGACCTGGCTGAACTCAACCGCCGTCTTTCCGCCACCGGCTGGTTTAACTCGGTGGTCGTCGCGCCGGAGTTCGCTAAATCCCGGAAAACGAAGGTGCTACCGCTGCATGGCGTCGTCTCGCCGCGCAGCGAAAACACCGTTGAACTAGGGGGCGGATTCTCCACTGACGTCGGGCCACGGGTGAAAGCCTCGTGGCGAAAACCGTGGGTGAACTCCTACGGCCATAGCCTGACGACCAGCGTTAGCGTGTCGGCACCGGAACAGCAGCTGGACTTCAGCTATAAGGTACCGCTGCTGAAAAACCCGCTGGAACAGTATTATCTGGTGCAGGGCGGTTTCAAAAGCACCGATCTCAACGACACCAAAGCTGACTCCACGACGCTTGCTGTCTCGCGCTTCTGGGACTTGTCGAGCGGCTGGCAGCGCGCCATTAACCTGCGCTGGAGCCTCGACCACTTTACCCAGGCCGATGTCACCAACACCACCATGCTGTTCTATCCTGGCGTCTCTATTAGCCGAACCCGCTCGCGCGGCGGCCTGATGCCAACCTGGGGTGATTCTCAGCGCTACTCGATTGACTACTCCAACACCGCCTGGGGTTCGGACGTCGACTTCTCCGTGTTTCAGGCGCAAAACGTCTGGATCCGCACGCTCTATGACCGCCATCGCTTCGTGATGCGCGGCAACCTCGGCTGGATTGAAACCGGTGATTTCGACCGCGTACCGCCGGATCTGCGTTTCTTCGCCGGTGGCGACCGCAGTATTCGCGGCTATAAGTACAAATCGGTGGCTCCACGTGACGATAAAGGCAAGCTGATTGGTGCATCGAAACTGGCCACCGGCTCGCTGGAGTATCAGTACAACGTGACCGGGAAGTGGTGGGGCGCGGTGTTTGTCGACGGCGGTGAAGCGGTCAGCGATATTCGCCAGAGCGACTGGAAAAAAGGCGCGGGCGTTGGCGTACGCTGGCAGTCGCCGGTTGGGCCAATCAAGCTCGATTTCGCCGTTCCAGTGGGCGACAAAGATGAACATGGATTGCAGTTTTACATTGGACTGGGGCCTGAACTATGACGTTATGGAAGAAAATAAGCCTCGGTGTGCTGATTTTTCTCGTGCTGCTGGTGGGGATCGTCGGATTCCTCGTCGGCACGACGACAGGGTTACATCTGCTGTTTAACGCGGCGAACCGCTGGGTGCCGGGGCTGGAAATTGGCAAGGTCACCGGCGGCTGGCGGGATCTGACGCTGAAAAACGTCCGTTATACCCAGCCGGGCGTGGCGGTAGATGCCGGGGAATTCCACCTGGCGGTGGATCTCAATTGTCTGTGGCACAGCAGCGTGTGCGTGAACGACATTGCGCTCAGCAACATCAACGTGGCTATCGACAGCAGCAAAATGCCGCCTGCCGCGCCGGTTAAAGAGGAGGACAGCGGCCCGCTGAACCTCTCCACGCCGTACCCGATTACCCTCAAGCGCTTCGCGCTGAACAACGTCAATATCAAGATTGATGACACCACGGTGTCGGTGATGGATTTCACCAGTGGCCTTCAGTGGCAGGAGAAAAACCTGACCCTCACGCCAACCACGCTGCAAGGGCTGCTGATTGCCCTACCGAAAGTGGCCGACGTGGCACAAAAAGAGGTGGTTGAGCCGAAAATCGACAACCCGCAACCGCAGGAAAAACCGCTCGGCGAAACCATGACCGAGCTGTTCTCCAAGCCGGTGCTGCCGGAAATGGCCGATGTTCATCTGCCGCTAAACCTGAACGTTGAGTCCTTTAGCGGTGAACAGCTGCGTATTACCGGCGACACCGACCTGACGGTCTACAAAATGCTGCTGAAGGTGAGCAGCATCGACGGCAACATGAAGCTCGATGCGCTGGACGTCGACTCCAGCCAGGGAACGGTGAACGCCAGCGGCACCGCCACGCTTATCAACGATTGGCCGGTCGACATCACGCTGAACAGTACGCTGAACATGGACCCGCTGAAGGGCGAGAAAGTGAAGCTGAAAGTGGGCGGTGAGGTGCGCAAGCAGCTTGAGGTTGGGGTCAATCTCTCTGGCCCGGTAGACGTTTCCCTCCGCGCTCAGGCGCAGCTGGCGGAAGCTGGCCTGCCGTTCAACGTTGAAATCAACAGCAAACAGCTTTACTGGCCGTTTACCGGCGAGAAACAGTTCCAGGCCGATGACCTGAAGCTGAAGCTCGGCGGCAAGATGACTGACTATACGCTCTCATTCCGTACCGCGGTGAAGGGGCAGGGCGTGCCGCCAGCGGATATCACCCTTGACGCAAAAGGCAATGAACGGCAGGTGAGTCTTGATAAGCTCACCGTGGCGGCGCTGGAAGGCAAAACCGAACTAACCGCGCTGCTCGACTGGCAACAGGCGATAAGCTGGCGCGGCGAACTGGCGCTTCGCGGCATCAACACCGCTAAAGTGGCGCCGGACTGGCCATCGAAGCTGGACGGCCTGATTAAAACCAACGGTAGCCTTTACGGCGGCACCTGGCAGATGAACGTACCGGAGGTGAAAATCACCGGCAACGTGAAGCAGAACAAGGTGAACGTCGATGGCTCCCTGCGTGGCAACAGCTATATGCAGTGGACCATTCCCGGCCTGCACGTGGCGCTGGGTAACAATACTGCCGACGTGAAGGGCGAGCTGGGGGTGAAAGACCTCAACCTGGATGCCAACATTGATGCGCCGAAGCTCGACAACATGCTGCCGGGTCTTGGCGGCACGGCGAAAGGGCTGGTGAAAATTCGTGGCACCGTCGAAGCGCCGCAGTTACTGGCGGATATCACCGCGCGGGGCCTGCGCTGGCAGGAACTGTCGATTGCCCAGGTGCGCGTGGACGGTGAGGTCAATTCGACCGATCAGATTGCCGGGAAGCTCGATGTGCGCGTGGAACGCATTGCGCAGCCGGGCGTGAATATCGGCCTGGTGCATCTGGCGGCCAAAGGTAACGAGAAGCAGCATTCCTTGCAGTTGCAGATTCAGGGCGAGCCGGTCTCCGGCCAACTGGCGCTGTCGGGCAGCTTCGACCGCAAAGAAGAACGCTGGAAGGGGGCGCTCAGCAATACGCGCTTCCAGACCCCGGTTGGCCCGTGGTCGGTTAACCGCGATATCGCGCTGGACTACCGCAACCTCGAGCAGAAAATCAGCATCGGGCCACATTGTTGGGTGAACCCGAACGCCGAGCTGTGCGTGCCGCAGACGATTGATGCCGGTGCCGCAGGCCATGCGATAGTGAACCTTAACCGCTTCGATCTCGCCATGCTCAAACCGTTTATGCCGGAAGCGACGCAGGCGAGCGGCGTGTTCAGCGGTAACGCCGATGTGACGTGGGACACCACCAAAGAGGGGCTGCCGCAGGGCAAAGTGACGCTCTCCGGGCGCAACGTCAAAGTGACGCAAATCGTCAACAATGCGCCGCTGCCGGTGGCCTTTGACACGCTGAACCTGAACGCAGACCTGCATAACAACCGCGCGGAGCTGGGCTGGCTTATCCGTCTGACCAATAACGGCCAACTGGACGGTCAGGTGCAGGTAACCGACCCACAGGGGCGTCGCAACCTCGGCGGTAACGTTAATATCCGCAACTTCTCGTTGGCGATGATTAACCCTATCTTCTCTCGCGGCGAAAAGGCGGAGGGTAAGCTCAACGCGAACCTGCGTCTCGGCGGCAACGCGCAGAGCCCGCTGCTCTTCGGGCAAATGCAGTTGAACGGTATCGACGTCGACGGCAACTTTATGCCGTTTGATATGCAGCCAAGCCAGATAACCATGAACTTCAACGGCGCTAGCTCGACGTTGCTGGGTGATATTCGCACCCAGCAGGGGCAAATCAGCCTGAACGGCGACGCGGACTGGCGGCAAATTGACAACTGGCGGGCGCGTATCGCCGCGCAAGGCAGCCGGGTACGTATTACCGTGCCGCCGATGGTGCGACTTGATGTGTCGCCGGATATTGTCTTTAACGCCACGCCAAGCCTGTTTACGCTGGACGGTAACGTCGATATCCCGTGGGCGCGTATTATCGTGAAAGACGTGCCGGAGAGCGCCGTGGGCGTCTCCAGCGACGAGGTGATGCTCAACAGTGACCTCAAACCGGAGAAAACGCAGTCTGCGTCGATTCCTATCAACAGCAACCTGAATATTCATGTCGGCAACAACGTCCGTCTGGAAGCCTTTGGGCTGAAAGCGCGCCTGACCGGCGACCTGAAGGTGGCGCAGGATAAACAGGGGCTGGGCCTGAACGGCCAGATTAATATTCCGGAAGGGCGTTTCCACGCTTATGGCCAGGACCTGATCGTGCGTAAAGGCGAGCTGTTGTTCTCCGGCCCGCCGGATCAGCCGCTGCTCAACATCGAAGCGATTCGTAACCCAGAATCGACGGAAAACGATGTTATTGCCGGCGTTCGCGTCACCGGCAGCGCCGATCAGCCTAAGGCGGAAGTTTTCTCCGACCCGGCGATGTCGCAGCAGGAAGCGCTCTCTTACCTCGTTCGTGGACAGGGGCTGGATAGCGGTCAGAGTGACAGTGCGGCAATGACATCTATGCTTATTGGTATGGGGGTTGCACAAAGTGGTCAGCTTGTGGGTAAAATCGGCGAGACGTTTGGCGTAAGTAATCTGGCTCTGGATACACAAGGGGTGGGTGATTCCTCCCAGGTGGTGGTCAGTGGTTACGTATTGCCAGGTCTGCAGGTGAAATATGGCGTTGGGATCTTTGACTCGCTAGCGACGCTCACGTTACGCTATCGCCTGATGCCTAAGCTGTATCTGGAAGCGGTGTCTGGCGTAGACCAGGCGCTCGATTTGCTCTATCAGTTTGAGTTTTAGCAATGCGAATATTTGTGTACGGCAGTTTACGGCGCAAACAAGGCAACAGCCACTGGATGACGAACGCCCAGTGGCTGGGCGATCACAGCGTTTTCGATTATCAACTGTACAGCCTGGGCCACTATCCAGGCGCGGTGCCAGGTGAAGGCACGGTACACGGTGAAGTTTATCGAATTGACGCATCGACGCTGGCCGAACTGGATGCGCTGCGCACCAAAGCGGGTGAGTATGCACGTCACCTCATCCAGACGCCTTACGGTAGTGCCTGGATGTATGTCTATCAGCGCCCGGTCGACGGGCTGAAGCTGATAGAAAGCGGTAACTGGTTGGATAAAGACCAGTATTGAATACGGCAACGCCACCTTCGGGTGGCGTTGTTTTTTTGTATTCTGATACCGGGGCCCGCACAAACAAAAACACCGCCCGAAGGCGGTGTTTTGTCACGCTTGAAAAATATTATTTTTTCGCACGTTCGAAGGAAGCAACGATTTCAGCTTTAGCCGCTTCAGCGTTGTCCCAACCGTCAACTTTAACCCATTTGCCCGCTTCGAGGTCTTTGTAGTGCTCGAAGAAGTGGGTGATCTGCGCTTTCAGCAGGTCTGGCAGGTCGTTCACATCTTTGATGTGATCGTATTCTTTGCTCAGCTTGGTGTGCGGTACCGCAACCAGTTTCGCATCTTCACCGGATTCGTCGGTCATTTTCAGCACGCCAACTGGGCGGCAGCGAATGACGGAGCCTGGCTCCAGTGGGTATGGCGTTGGGACCAGAACGTCTACCGGGTCACCGTCCAGAGACAGGGTGTGGTTGATGTAACCGTAGTTGCACGGATAGAACATCGCGGTGGACATGAAACGGTCTACGAACAGCGCGCCGCTCTCTTTGTCGACTTCGTATTTGATAGGATCTGCGTTAGCTGGGATTTCAATGACAACGTAGATATCTTCCGGCAGATCTTTACCCGCAGGGACGTTGAGTAAGCTCATGTCTGTTTCCTTTAGAATGTATGGCAAACTAGTGCCCGGTATTATAGCCAACTCGCCGGGAAAGTCTTGGCCTGTTTTACGTCCCTCCCTTTGGAACCCGGCCTTTTCAGCGCCTTCTTAAAGCAGAAAAATCCATAAACACAGCCGCATCATGAATAAAATCATGAAACCGTTTACATCACGATAAAAAATGACGGTGATGCGGTTAAAAAAAACACAAAACCGATTGCCATCAATGGGTGCGCGACACCTACTCCTTCCTAATCTCTGATGCTGACTTCTAATTAACAAATAATTTACTTTTTTGAATTGTGATGTAACGCATTCCGTTACATATCCTATTGTCTATAGTTTTTCCGCAGATGAATATTTGACCAACAATAACCCTACGAGGATTTCTCTATGTGGAAGCGCTTACTTCTTGTCACAGCAGTTTCCGCAGCCATGTCGTCTATGGTCATGGCTGCTCCATTAACGGTGGGATTTTCGCAGGTCGGATCTGAATCCGGCTGGCGCGCGGCGGAAACTAACGTCGCGAAGCAGGAAGCGGAAAAACGCGGTATCACCCTGAAGATTGCCGACGGGCAGCAAAAGCAGGAAAACCAGATTAAAGCGGTGCGTTCGTTTATCGCTCAGGGGGTGGATGCCATCTTTATCGCGCCGGTGGTGGCCACTGGCTGGGAACCGGTGCTGAAGGAAGCCAAAGAAGCCAAGATCCCGGTCTTCCTGCTCGACCGCTCCATTGATGTCAAAGACAAATCCCTCTACATGACCACGGTCACCGCTAACAACGTGCTGGAAGGCCAGCTGATTGGCGAGTGGCTGATTAAAACCGTCGACGGCAAGCCGTGTAACGTCGTTGAGCTGCAAGGCACCGTCGGCGCGAGCGTGGCGATTGACCGTAAGAAAGGCTTCGCCGACGCGATTTCAAAAGCCTCCAATATCAAGATTATTCGCTCCCAGTCCGGCGACTTTACCCGCAGTAAGGGTAAAGAGGTGATGGAGAGCTTTATCAAGGCGGAGAACAACGGCAAGAACATTTGCATGGTTTACGCCCATAACGACGACATGGTGATCGGCGCTATCCAGGCTATCAAAGAGGCCGGGCTCAAGCCGGGCAAAGATATTCTGACCGGTTCAATTGATGGCGTACCGGATATCTATAAAGCGATGATCGCCGGGGAAGCGAACGCCAGCGTCGAGCTGACCCCGAACATGGCGGGTCCGGCGTTTGATGCGCTCGAAAAATTCAAGAAAGACGGCACCATGCCGGAGAAAGTGACGCTGACCAAGTCCACGCTGTATCTGCCGGATACGGCGAAAGAGGAGTTAGAGAAGAAGAAAAATATGGGCTATTAAGGCGTAACCCCGCCTGGTGACGCTTCACATATCGGACCTGCATATCGGTAGGCCTGATAAGCGAAGCGCCATCAGGCAGTTCGGCGCACGGTGCCGGATGGCGGCTTTGCCTTATCCGGCCTACAGGACTGATACCCTCACCAGGCAGTGTGGGTTGCAAGTTGGGTACAATATAAGGGGTGAGGGGGAGCGCACATGACCACTGAAACCAACCCGGAAATCCTCCGCACCGAGGGGCTCTGCCAGTACTTCCCCGGCGTGAAAGCGCTGGATAACGTCAACTTTAGCCTGCGGCGCGGTGAAATTATGGCGCTGCTCGGCGAAAACGGCGCGGGAAAATCCACGCTCATCAAAGCGCTGACCGGCGTCTACCATGCCAACAGCGGCAGCATCTGGCTGGAAGGCCAGCAAATCAACCCGAAAAATACCGCCCATGCCCAACAGTTGGGTATTGGCACCGTCTACCAGGAAGTGAACCTGCTGCCGAACATGTCGGTGGCGGACAATCTGTTTATCGGCCGTGAACCCAAACGCTTTGGTTTTATCCAGCGCAAAGAGATGGAAAAGCGCGCCACCGCGCTGATGGCCTCCTACGGCTTCTCCCTCGATGTGCGCGAGCCGCTAAACCGCTTTTCTGTCGCGATGCAGCAAATCGTCGCTGTCTGCCGGGCCATCGATCTCTCGGCAAAAGTGCTGATCCTCGATGAACCTACCGCCAGCCTCGACACCAAAGAAGTGGAAATGCTCTTCACCCTGATGCGCCAGCTGCGCGATCAGGGCGTCAGCCTGATCTTCGTCACCCACTTCCTCGATCAGGTCTATGCGGTCAGCGACCGGATCACCGTGCTGCGCAACGGATCGTTCGTTGGCTGCCGGGAAACCGCCGAGCTACCGCAGATTGAACTGGTCAAAATGATGCTTGGCCGTGAGCTGGAGCATCAGGCGCTTCAACGCGCCGGGCGCACGTTACTGAGCGATAAACCGGTCGCCTCGTTCGAGGGATACGGCAAAAAAGGTACTATCGCCCCGTTCGATCTGCATATCCGGCCCGGCGAGATCGTCGGCCTGGCGGGGCTGCTGGGATCGGGGCGTACCGAAACCGCCGAAGTGATCTTCGGTATTCATCCTGCCGACAGCGGCCAGGCGACGATCAAAGGCAAACCGCAAACCCTGCGCTCGCCGCATCAGGCCTCCTGCCTCGGGATCGGCTTCTGCCCGGAGGACAGGAAAACTGACGGCATTATTGCCGCCGCTTCTGTGCGGGAAAATATCATCCTCGCGCTACAGGCGCAGCGCGGCTGGCTGCGGCCAATTCCGCGCAAAGAGCAGAACGATATTGCCGAACGCTTTATCCGCCAACTGGCGATCCGCACCCCCAGCGCCGAGCAGCCGGTGGAGTTTCTCTCCGGCGGCAACCAGCAGAAGGTGCTGCTCTCCCGCTGGCTGCTGACGCGCCCGCAGTTCCTGATCCTCGACGAACCGACCCGCGGGATCGACGTGGGCGCTCACGCGGAGATCATTCGTCTTATCGAAACGCTCTGCGCGGATGGTCTGGCGCTGCTGGTTATCTCATCTGAACTGGAAGAGCTGGTGGGCTACGCCGACCGGGTGATCATCATGCGCGATCGCCAACAGGTGGCGGAGATCCCGCTCGATAAGCTCTCCGTCCCTGCCATCATGAACGCTATTGCGGCCTAAGGAGTACACCGTGATGCCTCGATCCGTTCCTCAACCCGGCCAGCCCGCGCGACGTTTTCGCTGGCCGCCGGGTATGCCGCAGATTGCGGCGCTGATTCTGGTGCTGCTGGTGGATAGCCTTGTCGCGCCGCACTTTTTCCAGATAACGCTACAGGATGGCCGCCTGTTCGGTAGCCCGATTGATATCCTCAACCGCGCCGCCCCGGTGGCGCTGCTGGCGATTGGCATGACGCTGGTGATTGCTACCGGCGGTATCGATCTTTCCGTGGGCGCGGTCATGGCGATTGCCGGGGCGACCGCCGCCTCAATGACCGTGGCCGGACATAGCCTGCCGGTGGTGCTGCTGGCGGCGCTGGGCTCCGGCGTGCTGGCAGGGCTGTGGAACGGCATTCTGGTCGCCATCCTCAAAATTCAGCCCTTTGTGGCAACGTTGATTTTGATGGTGGCCGGACGCGGGGTGGCGCAGCTCATCACCTCCGGGCAAATCGTTACCTTCGACTCGCCGTCGCTGGCGTGGATTGGCAGCGGCAAGTTTCTGCTGTTCCCGACGCCGGTGATTATTGCGCTGGTGACGCTGGTGATTTTCTGGCTGCTGGCGCGTAAAACCGCCCTCGGCATGTTTATCGAAGCGGTAGGGATCAACATCCGCGCGGCAAAAAACGCTGGGGTAAATACCCGCATTGTGGTGATGCTGGCCTACGTGCTGAGCGGTGTCTGCGCGGCGATTGCCGGCACCATTGTGGCGGCGGACATTCGTGGTGCCGATGCCAACAACGCCGGGCTATGGCTGGAGCTCGACGCCATTCTGGCGGTGGTGATAGGCGGCGGCTCGCTGATGGGCGGGCGCTTTAACCTGCTGCTGTCGGTGGTCGGCGCGCTGATTATTCAGGGTATGAACACCGGTATTTTGCTCTCCGGTTTCCCACCTGAGCTGAATCAGGTCGTGAAGGCGGTGGTGGTAATGTGCGTGCTGATTGTCCAATCGCCGCGCTTTATTCAGATGCTGAAGAGGGTTCGCCGCGATGATAAAACGTAATTTACCGTTGATGATCACCCTGGGCGTGTTCATCCTCGGCTATCTCTACTGCCTGACCCAGTTTCCCGGCTTCGCGTCCACGCGGGTGATTTGCAATATCCTGACCGACAACGCCTTTTTGGGCATCGTGGCGGTAGGTATGACCTTTGTGATCCTCTCCGGCGGGATCGATCTCTCCGTCGGTTCGGTGATCGCTTTTACCGGCGTCTTCTTAGCGAAAGCCATTGGCTTCTGGGGGCTGTCGCCGATGGTGGCCTTCCCGCTGGTGTTGGTAATGGGCTGCGCCTTCGGCGCGTTTATGGGCTGGCTGATTGATGCCCTGAAGATCCCGGCGTTTATCATTACCCTTGCCGGGATGTTCTTCCTGCGCGGCGTCAGCTATCTGGTTTCCGAGGAGTCGATTCCTATCGATCATCCGCTCTACGATACCCTCTCCGGGCTGGCGTGGACCATTCCCGGCGGTGGTCGCCTGAGCGCAATGGGGCTGCTGATGCTGTTGGTGGTGATTCTGGGGATCTTCCTGGCTCACCGCACGCGCTTTGGTAATCAGGTGTATGCCATCGGCGGCAACGCCATCTCGGCGAATCTGATGGGCATTCCGACCCGCAGCACCATCGTGCGTATTTATATGCTGTCGACCGGGCTGGCGACGCTCGCCGGTATCGTCTTCTCCATCTATACCCAGGCGGGCTATGCGCTGGCAGGCGTTGGGGTTGAGCTGGATGCCATTGCTTCGGTGGTGATTGGCGGCACGCTGCTGAGCGGCGGTGTCGGTACGGTGCTCGGTACGCTGTTCGGCGTTGGCATTCAGGGGCTGATTCAGACCTACATCAACTTCGACGGCACGCTAAGTTCCTGGTGGACGAAAATCGCCATCGGCATTTTGCTGTTTATTTTCATCGCGCTCCAGCGTGCGCTGACGGTGCTGTGGGAGAACCGCCAGAACGCGGCGGTGACCCGCGTTAGCCCAGCAGTAACAAAGGACTAACACACTGAAACACTAATGTTTTTCCGGTAGCAGCCGATACTAACCTTTTACGCCAAACAGTACCCCTGCTACCGGACAACACAATGATGCTAAAAACGCTCTCTATCCGTACCGGCCTGCTGTCCCTGCTCGCCGTGATGACCCTGCTGCTGGTTTTAGTCAGCGGCATCGGCATTTATGCCCTCACCAAAAGCTCCACTTCTCTGCAACGTATCGACCATCTGCAAAGTGACCAGATGACTCAGCTTAACGAAGGTTACACGCTGCTATTGCGTGCGCGTAACGAAGCCAGCCAGGCTGTTCGGCTGATGGAAATCGGCATGCTGGACGATGCGACGAAAGCGGTAAAAATCCTCAACGGTGAAGTGGCTCAGGGGCAAAAGATTATTGCCGACGTGGGCCAGTCTTCAATGGATGACGCCGACGGTGCACTGCTGCTGGCGAACGTGACGAAAAGCTTCGAAGCCTACAACACGCAAGGGATCGTGCCGATGCTGGCGGCGCTGAATCAACAAAACGTCGATGCTTATTACGATCTGCTGGAAAAGACCATGATCCCGGTCTCCCGCCAGTTTGATGAGGCGATCCACGCGTTCCAGGACTGGGGCGAGTCTCGCGGCCAGATTGAAATCGCAGCGGTGCACAGTACCAAAAACCGCGTGCTGGTGCTGATGATTATCGCCATTCTCCTGACCGCAGGCGTGATGGCGCTGGGCTGGCTGCAGCTGCGTCATCTGCTGCTTAAACCGCTGGCGGCAGCGATTGGCCAACTGGAGCAGGTAGCGGCGGGGGACTTAACCCATTCACCGCTGAAGGCGCGCAGCGCGGAGATTAAGCGCCTGAACGTGGCGATTACCGGCATGCGCGAATCGATGATGAACTCGGTCATGCGCGTGCGCGACGCCAGCTCGCAGATTGACGTAGGCAGCCGTGAACTGACCGCGGGCAACAACCATCTGGCGCAGCGCACCGAGTCGACGGCGACGTCGCTTGAGCAAACCGCAGCCAGCATGGAAGAGATCACCGCCACCGTGAAGCAAAACGCCGATAATGCCGACCAGGCGCACAAGCTGGCGCAGGAGGTTTCCGATACCGCCGATCGCGGCAGCGAAATGGTCTGCTACGTGATTGAAAAAATGCAGGATATTGCCGGAAGCGCCAACCGCATCGCCGATATCCTCGGCGTGATTGACGGCATTGCCTTCCAGACTAACATTCTGGCGCTGAACGCCTCGGTAGAAGCGGCGCGCGCGGGCGAACAGGGGCGTGGGTTCGCCGTTGTTGCCGGGGAGGTACGTAATCTGGCAAGCCGCAGCGCGGATGCCGCCAAAGAGATTCGTCAGCTGATTTCCGCCTCACAAACCCACGTCAGCGAAGGCAGCGACCTTGCGCAGCAGGCGGGGGAGACCATGGATGAGATTGCCAGCGAAGTGATGCGCATGACCAAACTGATGCGCGAGATTGCCAGCGCGTCACAGGAGCAGAGTCGCGGCATTGAGCAGGTGAATATTGCGGTGAGTCAGATGGATGAGACGGCGCAGCAGAACGCGGCGCTGGTACAGCAGTCGTCGGCGGCAACCCGTTCGCTGGAAGAACAGTCGCAGGCGCTGGTGGCGGCGATGTCTTCGTTCCGGTTGCAGGTATCGTAATCGGGTTACCGATTTTGTAGGCCGGATAAGGCGTTTACGCCGCCATCCGGCAATATCACCGCATCGTGCCGGATGGCGCTTCGCTTATCCGGCCTACTACGTGATGTAGGCCGGGATACTGCGATTACGCGTCCGGGAACTCGCGAATCAGACGTTCCACGTCTTCCACCATATGGTCGTTCCCCACGAAGAACGAACGACGCTGGTGCAGCGTTTCCGGCACGATATCCAGAATACGCTCTTTCCCATCGCTGGCCTTTCCGCCGGCCTGTTCCGCGAGGAACGCCATCGGGTTGCACTCATACAGCAGACGCAGCTTCCCTTCCGGGTGGCTGGCGGTGCTTGGGTACAGGTAGATCCCGCCTTTCAGCAGGTTGCGGTGGAAATCGGCAACCAGAGAACCGATGTAGCGTGAGGTGTACGGGCGCTGCGTGGACTTATCTTCTTCCTGGCAGAACTTAATGTACTTCTTCACCCCGTTCGGGAACTTGATGTAGTTGCCTTCGTTGATGGAGTAGGTGCTGCCGCGCTGCGGGAAGCGCATACGTTCCTGGCACAGGCAGAACACGCCGAGCGACGGGTCGTAGGTAAAGGCATGCACGCCGCAGCCGGTGGTGTACACCAGCATGGTGGAGGAGCCGTAAACCACGTAACCCGCGGCCACCTGACGGTTACCCGGCTGCAGGAAATCTTCTTCGGTGACCGGCGTACCCACTGGGGTCACGCGGCGGTAGATAGAGAAGATAGTACCGACAGAGACGTTAACGTCGATATTAGATGAGCCATCCAGCGGGTCCATCAGGACCACATACTTCGCATGTTCGCAGCCGTCGAATACGACAATTTCGTCTTCTTCTTCGGAGGCGATACCAGCGACGATGTCACGGGCGCGCAGCGCGGCTTTCAGCTTCTCGTTGGCGAACAAATCGAGCTTTTGTTGTACTTCTCCCTGTACGTTTTCTGCGCCGCTGGCACCCAGGATATCGACCAGACCGGCCTTATTGATATCGCGGTGGATGATCTTGGCACCTAACTTTATTGCCGACAACAAAGCAGTGAGCTCACCGGTAGCATGAGAGAACTCGTGCTGCTTTTCGACAATAAATTCACCTAACGTTTTCATAACACTTTCCCTGACAGTGGATGTTGAGTAAAACGACTGCAACAATCTTAACAAAGAATAAAAAAAATACGCACAGGTGAATCGCGCCAGCAAACTACGGAATATCCTGAAATGCATTTCTATGACGGCAAACATATGGGTAAAATGCGAAGCAGATAAAAAAAGGATAGTGACGTATGCGCATTCATATTTTGGGTATTTGTGGCACCTTCATGGGCGGTCTGGCGATGCTGGCCCGTTCGCTGGGTCACGAAGTCACGGGTTCGGATGCCAATGTGTATCCCCCGATGAGCACGCTGCTTGAAAAGCAAGGTATTGATTTAATTCAGGGATATGACGCAAGTCAGCTCGACCCTCAGCCGGACCTGGTGATCATCGGCAACGCGATGACGCGCGGTAATCCGTGTGTAGAAGCGGTGCTGGAGAAGAACATTCCGTACATGTCCGGCCCGCAGTGGCTGCACGACTTCGTGCTTCGCGACCGCTGGGTTGTGGCGGTTGCCGGTACCCACGGTAAAACCACCACCGCCGGTATGGCGACCTGGATCCTCGAAGAGTGCGGCTACAAGCCGGGCTTCGTGATCGGCGGCGTACCGGGTAACTTCGAGGTTTCCGCGCGTCTGGGCGACAGCCCGTTCTTCGTGATTGAAGCCGATGAATACGACTGCGCCTTCTTCGATAAGCGTTCCAAATTCGTGCATTACTGCCCGCGCACGCTGATCCTCAACAACCTTGAGTTCGATCACGCGGACATCTTCGACGATCTGAAAGCAATCCAGAAACAGTTCCACCATCTGGTGCGTATCGTTCCGGGTCAAGGTCGCATCATCCTGCCGGAAAACGACGCGAACCTGAAACAGGTGATGGCGATGGGCTGCTGGAGCGAGCAGGAGCTGGTGGGCGAACAGGGCCACTGGCAGGCGAAAAAGCTCAACACTGACGCCTCCGAGTGGGAAGTGCTGCTCGACGGTGAGAAAGTGGGTGAAGTGAAGTGGGGCCTGGTGGGCGAGCACAACATGCATAACGGTCTGATGGCGATTGCCGCCGCGCGTCATGTGGGTGTGACCCCAGCCGATGCCGCCAACGCGCTGGGCAGCTTTATCAACGCCCGTCGTCGTCTGGAGCTTCGCGGCGAAGCCAACGGCGTTTGCGTTTACGACGACTTCGCGCACCACCCAACGGCTATCCTCGCGACGCTGCAAGCGCTGCGTGGCAAAGTTGGCGGTACCGCGAAAATCATCGCCGTGCTGGAGCCACGTTCGAACACCATGAAAATGGGCGTCTGCAAAGACGACCTGGCGCCGTCTCTGGGCCGCGCGGATGAAGTGTTCCTGCTGCAGCCTCAGCATATTCCGTGGCAGGTCGCGGAAGTGGCGGAAGCCTGCGTGCAGCCTGCGCACTGGAGCGCCGACGTGGATACGCTGGCCGATATGATTGTGAAGAGCGCCGAGCCTGGCGACCATATTCTGGTGATGAGTAACGGCGGCTTCGGCGGCATTCATCAGAAGCTGCTCGACGGGCTGGCGAAGAAAGCGCAGCAGGAATAATTCGCCTGTTTTTGCGCTGAGCGGGTTTCCCCTCACCCTAACCCTCTCCCCACGGGGGAGAGGGGACCGGACGGTTTTCTCCCTCGCCCCTTTGGGGAGAGGGCCGGGGTGAGGGGAGCTCGCTCGATCCAGCCCTTTCCCCGGAACCCAAAAATGCTCACCGCTAAAAAAATCACCTCAACCGACTCCGTCCTATTCCCCCCACTAGACACGCTTTACACCCACGCCTTCCCCTGGCACGAACAGCGCGAACTCCCCGCCAAGCAGCGCGCGCTCAACTCCCCGCACTACGCGCTGGAAGCGTGGTTCGACGGCGAACAGTTTATCGGCATGAGCGGATGCTGGGCGTTCGACGGCTACGTCTACATTGAACATCTGGCGGTCGACAGCAGCCTGCGTTCGCAGGGCTACGGCAAACGCCTGCTGGGGCAAATCCTTGAACGTGCGGCGAAAACCATTCTGGAAATCGACCCGCTGACCACCGAGATAGCCCACAAGCGCCTGCGTTTCTATGAAAGCATGGGATTCTTCGCCAACCCGTGGCCGCACGCGCACCCGACCTATCATCCCGGTATCGCCGATCACGAACTGATCGTGCTGAGCTACCCGCAGCCGATTGACGAGGCGCAGTACCAGCGCTTCAACGATGATTTGTGCCGGATTGTGATGGCATAACGAGGCATCATTGCCGGATGGCGGCGTAAACGCCTTATCCGGCCTACATTCGGTGCCAATTGTAGGCCTGATAAGCGAAGCGCCATCAGGCGGTCACACGCAGATAAAAAAATACCCTCACGAAGAGGGCATTTTCTCAACGCTTAGTCCTGGTTTTCGGACAGCTCGCGCAGATACTGGAAGATCTGGCGGGAAGATTTCGGCGGCTTATTACCGGCTTTTTCTTTCCTGGCGTTACGCACCAGCGAACGCAGTTGCTGACGGTCGGCGTCAGGCCACAGGTTCATCACTTCTTCGATGGCTTCATCGCTACCGTCAACCATACGGTCACGCAGTTGTTCCAGCTTGTGGAAAACAACAACCTGCTGGTTGTGGCGGTTTTTCAGCTTATCCAGCGCCTGGCGGAAAGGTTCTACGTCACGCTGACGCAGCATTTTACCAATCAGCTGCAGCTGGCGGCGGCGGCCTTCCATCTTAATACGCTGCGCCAGTTCAATGGCGGCGCGCAGGTCGGCGTCCAGCGGGATTTTATCCAGCGCGTTCTTACCGAGCTCAACCAGTTCTACCCCAAGCTTCTTCAGCTCTTCGGCATCACGTTTAATTTCACTCTTGCTGACCCAGATAATTTCATCATCTTCGTCTTCGATATCATCACCGGGGACGTCGTCGAGCCAGTCTTCGGGCTGCTTTGTCATTTCAGGCTCCTTAAAAAAGAGGCTAATACTAACAGCTTGAGCGCATACTGAGAAAGGGTTCTCTGTTAGACTTCATTTAACTTTACCTCAGATTATGGCTTAGACGATGAAAGTGATCACACAAGTTGCACAACAACGTATTGCGCTGGAAAAAGCGGTCTCTATGGCGCTGGAACTGGCAGCCAGTCAATCAGACGGCGCGGAAGTGGCGGTCAGCAAGACCACCGGTATCGGCGTAAGCACCCGTTATGGTGAAGTCGAAAACGTCGAATTTAATAGCGACGGGGCGCTGGGGATCACCGTGTATCACCAGAACCGCAAAGGCAGCGCATCGTCCACCGACCTGAGCCCGGATGCGATCGCCCGTACCGTACAGGCGGCGTTAGACATTGCGCGCTACACCTCGCCGGACCCGTGTGCTGGCGTGGCAGACAAAGAGCTGCTGGCCTTTGACGCCCCGGATCTTGACCTGTTCCACCCGGCGGAAGTCTCCCCGGATGAAGCCATCGAAATGGCGGCCCGCGCCGAGCAGGCTTCCCTGAAGGCTGACAAACGCATTACCAACACCGAAGGCGGCAGCTTCAACAGCCATTACGGCATTAAAGTCTTCGGCAACAGCCACGGCATGCTGCAAAGCTACTGCTCTACCCGTCATTCCCTGTCCAGCTGCGTGATTGCCGAAGTGAACGGTGACATGGAGCGTGACTACGCCTATACCATTGGCCGCGCGCTGGGCGATCTGAAATCCCCTGAGTGGGTCGGTGAAGAGTGTGCGCGTCGCACCCTGTCTCGCCTGGAGCCGCGTAAGCTCTCTACCATGAAAGCGCCGGTGATTTTCGCGAATGAAGTGGCGACCGGGCTGTTTGGCCACCTGGTGGGCGCGATTGCCGGTGGTTCGGTGTACCGTAAATCCACCTTCCTGCTGGACTCTCTCGGCAAGCAAATTCTGCCTGAATGGCTGACCATTGAAGAGCATCCGCATCTGCTGAAAGGGCTGGCGTCTACGCCGTTTGACGGCGAAGGCGTGCGCACCGAACGTCGCGACATCATTAAAGACGGCGTGCTGACCCAGTGGCTGCTGACCAACTACTCCGCGCGTAAGCTGGGCCTGAAGAGCACCGGTCACGCGGGCGGCATTCACAACTGGCGTATTGCCGGTCGCGGCCTGAGTTTTGAAAAGTTGCTTAAAGAGATGGGCACGGGTCTTGTCGTGACAGAACTGATGGGGCAGGGTGTTAGCGGCATCACCGGCGATTACTCTCGCGGTGCATCCGGCTTCTGGGTTGAGAACGGCGAAATTCAATATCCGGTGAGTGAAATCACCATCGCTGGCAACCTGAAAGACATGTGGCGCAATATGGTCACCATCGCCGACGATATTGAGACACGCAGTAACATTCAATGTGGTTCCGTACTGCTTCCGGAGATGAAAATCGCCGGACAGTAATCACGTATTGGGCGCATCCTGCTGCGCCCGTTCGCTTAAATAATAAAAAGGAAGTGAGCAATGCGTAAAAAACTGGTTGCGATGCTGGCGGTCTCCGCGCTGGCGCTGGGTTCGGCTTCTGCCTTCGCCGATCTGGGCGAAGATATGGACACTCTGGCGGAAAATCTGCAGGTGGTGCAGAAGACCTCCGATGCGGGTGAGCTGAAAGCGGCGCTGACGAAAATGCGTACCGCGGCGGAAGACGCCAAAAAAGAGACCCCGCCGAAGCTGGAAGGCAAAGCGGCTGACAGCGCAGAAATGAAAGACTATCGTCATGGTATGGATACGCTGATTGGTCAGATTGACGGTGCGCTGAAGCTGGCGAACGAGGGCAAAGTGAAAGAAGCCCAGGCCGCTGCGGAAGATTTCAAAACTACCCGCAACGAGAACCACAAGAAGTTCCGCTAATCCTATCTCCGGAAGGTGTCGCCTGACGCCTTCCGTCTTTCTCCCCCCGAAAACTCCACCGATATCACACTTTTTACCTTCGTTTTACCATTCGCCTTTCCAATGACCTTTCTCCCCAGACGTGACATTCATCACGCGAATATATCGAAATCGTTATTTTCGTGATGAATGTGTGAATCCGATCACTCAAGCCGTCTACCTTTCCACTTCGAAGTGGAAAACAACTCGCTACAAACTCCCATCCCCCGGCGTTAGGTTTATCCCCAGAGACATTAGCGGGGTAACACGAGTGAATAACGGAGCGGTAATACACGACGCAGGGGAGCAGGCGCTACAGACCGAACGGTTGGCCGACAAGATGTTGCAGCAGGTGTTCGCACTGTTACGCCGCCGCGGTATCACCCCTAACGACGTGCAGGAGCAAATGCTGACCTCCCACGTGCGGGCCATGGCCCACCGGTCCATCAGCGGCGAGCCGCTGCCGGAAGTGGATGAAAGCCTGTTTGAAGAAATTTCTGACGATTCAATGATGCTTGCCCGCGAAGTGGTCGCGGATTTTGGCAACCTGCCTGATGAAGAGGCCTGGCTGCTGTCCGTTCACTTCGAAGTAGCAAAAGACAACCTGTAAGGAGCAACAAATGGAACAGATCACCGTAGTAATTGGCGACCGCCTGGGTAAAGGACAAAAAGTTGCCGCTGGCGCGGAAAAAGCCGGTGCTCGTGCAGTTGTGGTACCGGGCGTCGCCGCCGACATGAAGCTGGGCGACATGATGAAGGCTGAGAACGCGACCTTCGGTATCTCCTTCTGCGGCAGCGGCGGTGCGGGTGCTATCACCGCGCAGACCAAATATGGCTACAAAGCGAAATACGGCATGCGTTCGGTGGAAGAGGGCGTTACCGCCATCAACGAAGGCTGCAACGTGCTGGGCTTCGGCTTTATGGACAAAGAAGAGCTGGGTGAACGCCTGGTAGAGGCCTGGAAGAAGAAGTACGGCGCTTGAGTATGAAAGAGCAATTCACCACCACGGTGAGGGTCACGGGCAAAGGCGAGAGCAAAACACGGGCGTTCGCCGATGCCCTGAACCACGTGCAGGCAGCGGTGATGAAAACATCATCGCGCATCTTACTGCGTATTGAGCCACAGGATGTGCAGGTTGTTCATGCGCGCGAAGCGGTACGAAAAGAGGCGTTCTTATTCTTCTTTTTACGCCGTGAACGACGAGCGTACAGCGTGGAGCTGGACGTGACCGTCAACGTGACCGCCATTGATATCGATAAAGTGGATTTCGTCACGCACACCTGATTTTCACCAAAGGGTCAGACTATGTTCCTGATAATTTTAATAAAATCGCTCATTATCGGCGGCCTGGTTGGCGTCGGCGTGGGCGCCGGAGCGGCACGCATGTTTCACGCGCCCACCACGCAGGGGATGGGGGCGTTTCGTACGTTGGGCGAGCTGAACTCCTGTGAAGGCGATCCGGCTTCCCACTTCTCCTTTGGCCTCGGCTTCTTCTTTAACGCTTGGGCTTCTTCCGTCGCAGCAGGTTCCTTCACCCAGGATGTTGACCACCGCATTATCCCGAACTGGGGCGCGGCGGCACTGATGGTGAAAAATCGCAACGTCGGCGAGACGCTGCATGACCCACGCAAAATGGCGATTGCCTGCGGCATTATCGGCATGATTGTGGTGGCCTTCCTTAACCTGACGGCCTCTTCCGTACCGCAGGCGCTGCAGGTGACCGCCGTTAAGGTGCTGGTTCCGGCGGCCAATCTGCTGGTGAACACCGTGATGCCGGTTATCTTCTGGCTGGCGGCGATTGATGCCGGTAAGAAATCAGGCTTCTGGGCCACCATCTTCGGCGGCGCAGCGCAGCTGATTATGGGTAACGCCGTACCGGGCCTGGTGCTGGGTATTCTGATTGGTAAGGGCGTTGAAGAGAGCGGCTGGCATCGCGTCACTAAAGTGATGATGGGCGCTATCGTTGCGCTATTCGTCCTGAGCGCCTTCTTCCGCGGCTTCGACATGAAGATGATTGAATCCTTCCACCTGACCGTACCGAACTGGCTGGATCTGATCCACAGCTCAATCAGCGGCAAATAACGGGAGCCTGACATGGAACAAAATAAAGGTTTTTGGTATGCCGACTGGTCGTTCCCGATCTTCGTTGGCCTGCTCTCCTCCGGCGTGTTCGCCGGGACGCATATGTACTACCTCTACGGCATCGGCGCCTTTAACGAAGTGGCTTTCGTGGCGATGCTGAAAGCCGGGATTGATACCGGGGCTTACGGCGCCGTTGCCGCGTTCGGCGCGAGCTTCCTGTTCGCCCGTATCATCGAAGGTTCGCTGGTGGGGATACTCGACATCGGCGGTGCTATCCAGACCGGGGTTGGCCTGGGGGTTCCAGCGCTGCTGCTGGGGGCGGGCATCATGTTCCCGGTGACCAACTTTATCGCCTCCCTGATTACCGGGCTGGTGATTGGTCTGGCGATTGGCTACATCATCATCCTGGCGCGTAAGTTCACCATCAATCAGAGCGATTCCACCTACGGGGCCGACGTGATGATGGGCGCGGGTAACGCCTCCGGTCGCTTCCTCGGCCCGTTGATTATCCTCAGCGCCATGACCGCTTCGATTCCCATCGGTGTGGGCTCACTGATTGGCGCGCTGATTTTCTATGTCTGGCAGAAGCCGATTACCGGCGGCGCCATTCTGGGTGCGATGCTGCTGGGCTCTATCTTCCCGGTGGCTATTAGTTGATAGCGTTTCGTTGTAGGCCGGATAAGGCGTAGCCGCCATCCGGCAACGCCGCCTGATGGCGCTGCGCTTATCAGGCCTACACGCCCCCATTCCAACAGGAGAGAGATATGTTTGATTTACTCCTGCGCCGTGCGCGCCTCGTCGACGATACCCTGACTGATATCGCCATCAAGGACGGTTCAATCGCGGCGCTGGGCGAGATTAGCGCGCCTGCCCTGAAAACCATCGACCTTGACGGCAAATACTACGCCAGCGCTGGCTGGATTGACTCCCACGTCCACTGCTACCCGAACTCACCGATTTACCACGACGAACCGGACAGCGTCGGTATCGCCACCGGCGTGACCACCGTGATTGATGCTGGCAGTACCGGTGCCGATGATGTGGATGATTTCTACCAGTTGACCCGCAAAGCCGCGACCGAGGTGTATGCGCTGCTCAATATCTCCCGCGTCGGGCTGATTGCCCAGAACGAACTGGCCAATATGGCCAATATCGATGCGGAAGCGGTGAAGCAGGCGGTAGCGCGCCACCCGGATTTTATCGTCGGCCTGAAAGCGCGCATGAGCAGCAGCGTAGTCGGCGAAAACGGCATTACGCCGCTGGAGCGCGGCAAAGCCATCCAGAAAGAAAATGGCGACCTGCCGCTGATGGTGCACATTGGCAACAACCCGCCAAACCTCGATGAAATCGCTGAACTGCTGAGTTCCGGCGACATCATCACCCACTGCTACAACGGTAAACCGAACCGTATTCTGACGCCGGAAGGCGAACTGCGTGGCTCCATCGTGCGCGCCTTAAAGCGCGGCGTGCGTCTCGACGTCGGCCACGGCACCGCCAGCTTCAGCTTTGAAGTGGCCCGCCGGGCGATTGCGATGGGCATTCTGCCGCACACCATCAGCTCCGATATTTACTGCCGTAACCGCATTGACGGCCCGGTACGCTCGCTGGCGCTGGTGATGTCGAAGTTTCTCGCCATCGGCATGTCGCTGCCGCAGGTCATTGACTGCGTCACCGCCCATGCCGCCGACGGCCTGCGCCTGAGCCGTAAAGGGCAACTGGCGGTGGGGTATGACGCCGACCTGACGCTGTTTACCGTTGCCCAGACGCCAACGGTGCTGGTGGATGCGGAAAAAGAGAGCCTTCAGGCTGACAAGATTTTGCTGCCGCTTGCCGCGATTCGTGCGGGCAAGGGCTATCTGACCGAACAAGGGAGTGCGGAAAATGCCTTCGATTTTTGAGAAATATGATTTAAAACAGGTGATTAACACCTCCGGCCGTATGACGATCCTCGGTGTTTCTACGCCGCGCCCGGAAGTGGTGGAAGCCGCGATGGCGGGCATGAACCAGTACTTCGAGATGAAAGATCTGGTGAATAAAACCGGTGCCTACATCGCGAAGCTACTGGACGTAGAAGGGGCGACCGTTGTCTCCTGCGCCTCTGCCGGGATTGCGCAGTCGGTGGCGGCGGTGCTGGTAAAAGACAGCGACTGGCTGCTGGAAAACCTGCACGTCACCCCGATTGAAAACAACGAAATCGTGCTGCCGAAAGGCCACAACGTTAACTTCGGCGCGCCGGTCGGCACCATGGTGGCGCTGGGCGGCGGCAAGCTGGTGGAAGCGGGCTACGCCAACGAATGCTCTGCCGACCAGCTGGCCGCGGCGATTACCCCGCGTACCGCAGCCATTCTGTACATTAAATCCCACCACTGCGTGCAGAAAAGCATGCTCAACGTGGCGCAGGCCGCGGTGGTCGCGCGTAGCCACAATCTGCCGCTGATTGTCGATGCAGCGGCGGAAGAAGATTTACAGGCCTACTACCGCGCGGGTGCGGACCTGGTTATCTACAGCGGCGCGAAGGCCATTGAAGGGCCAACCAGCGGGCTGGTTATCGGTAAAACCCAGTACGTGGAGTGGGTCAAACGTCAGTCGAACGGCATTGGCCGTGCCATGAAGGTGGGTAAAGAGGGCATTCTTGGGCTGACCTGTGCCATTGAACATTACCTGACGGCGACCAAAGAGAGCGGCGAAGAGATGGTGGCGAAAATGACCCCATTCATCAATCAGCTTAATACGCTCAACGGCGTAACCGCCCGCGTGGTGTGGGACAGCGCAGGCCGCGATATTGCGCGCGCCGAGATTAAATTTGATGAAGCCGCGACCGGCGTTCACACCGGTGACCTGGTGGCGGCACTGAAGCAGGGCGAATACGCCATTTACTTCCGCGGCTACAAGGCCAATGAAGGCATTATCGAAGCCGATGTCCGCAGCGTGGATGCGCAGCAGCTGGAGATTGTCTCCCGTCGTATTGCTGAAGTCTTAAACCAGGAGAAAAAAGCATGAAACTGACCCCAAACTTTTACCGTGACCGTGTCTGCCTGAACGTTCTGGCAGGCAGCAAGCAGAACGCCAGCGAGATTTACGCAGCGGCAGAAGGTCATGTGCTGGTGGGCGTGCTCTCCAAAAACTATCCGGACATCGCCAGCGCGGTGGCCGATATGCGCGAATACGCCAAGCTGATTGATAACGCGCTCTCCGTTGGTCTTGGCGCGGGCGACCCGAACCAGTCGGCGATGGTCAGCGAAATCTCCCGTCAGGTGCAGCCGCAGCACGTAAACCAGGTCTTCACGGGTGTAGCCACCAGCCGCGCGCTGCTGGGGCAGAACGAGACCGTGGTCAACGGCCTGGTGTCGCCAACCGGCACCGTCGGCAGGGTCAAAATCTCCACCGGTCCGCTGTCCAGCAATGCGCCGGACGGCATTGTGCCGCTGGAAACGGCGATTGCCCTGCTGAAAGATATGGGCGGTAGCTCGATTAAATACTTCCCGATGGGCGGCCTGAAGCATCGCGATGAGTTTGTCGCGGTGGCGGAAGCCTGCGCGCGCCATGATTTCTGGCTGGAGCCAACCGGCGGCATTGACCTCGATAACTACGGTGAAATCCTGAAAATTGCGCTGGATGCTGGAGTTAGCAAAATTATCCCCCATATCTATAGCTCGATTATTGATAAGGCGAGCGGGAATACGCGTCCGGCAGATGTGCGTCAGTTGCTGGATATGACGAAACAGCTTGTTAAGTAGTGCGATTAACCCCCTCACCCTAACCCTCTCCCCATAGGGGAGAGGGGACCGCCCGGTTTTCTCCCTCGCCCCTATGGGGAGAGGGCCGGGGTGAGGGGAAAACCCCACCGAACCATCAAGGAGTCACCATGCTAACCGCTCGTCACCTGCTTGTTGCTTCACTCTCTCTGCTTGCCGCCAGCGCCGTCGCGCAAACCCAGTATGCCTGGGTGGGTACTTACAACCCTAACGGCGAAGGTCTGTACCGTTTTACCGTCGATGGCCAAACCGGCGAGCTGCGCGATAAAGCGCTCGTCAGTTCGCTGCCGAATGTCGCGCAGCTGACCGTCAGCCAGGATGGCAAAACCCTGTACGCCGCCAGTGAAGCAGAAAAAGGCGTAGTGCAGGCGTGGCGCATTGCCGCGAGCGGCGAGCTTAGCGAGCTGAATCAGGTGGCTTCCGGCGGCGCGGGCCCGGTCTATCTCTCGCTGACGCCAGATGGTCGCCATCTGTTGGTCGCCAACTACGTGAGCGGGTCGATTGCCGTATTACCGGTGAAAGAGGACGGCAGCCTGGGTGAGGCGGTCGATGTGCATCAGGATCAAGGTCCCGCGGGCGCAGCGCGACCGGCTGCGGCGGCTGAAGGCAGCTTTGCCGTCAGCGATCACAACGGCCCGCATGCCCATATGATCTCGGCCGATCCGAGCGGGCAGTTTGTTTTCTCCACCGATCTGGGGCTCGACCGGATCTATCAGTACCGAATGGACAGCGCCAGCGGCAAGCTGACGCCGAACGATCCGCCGTTTATCGCCGCATCGTCCGCCGGGGCGGGGCCGCGGCATTTTGTCTTCACCCCTGCCGGGGATGGACTATGGTTGATCAATGAAGAAGCTTCCACGCTGACCTTTTATCACCTCGATAAACAGAGCGGACTGCTGCGCGAAGGGAAAACGGTCTCTGCCTTGCCGAAAGAGTACAAAGGCACCAGCTTTGCCGCCGGTCTGGTATTAAGCCATGACGGCAAACAGCTGTACGTCGCTAACCGCTTACACAACAGTATCGCCCACTTTACCGTGATGGCCGATGGCAGCCTGAAGCATCAGGATGACATCTGGACACGTGGCGACTATCCGCGAACGTTAACGCTGGATAAGCAGGGGCACTGGCTCTATGTGATGAATCAGCGTAGCGACAATATCACCCGCTTTAGCGTCGCGCCGAAGGACGGAAAACTGACGTTCTCTCCGGACTACACCCCGGTTGGCAGCCCGTCGCAGATGGTGATTTCTGCCCAACCCTAAGCCGTAACAGCAAGGAACTGACATGAGATTTCCCAATCAACGTTTAGCGCAACTCTTTACTCTGCTGCAAAACGAAACGCTGCCGCAGGATGAACTGGCGCAGCGCTTGTCGGTTTCGACCCGTACCGTACGCGCCGATATCACCGCTTTGAACGAGCTGCTGATGAACTACGGCGCGCAGTTTGTATTAGCCCGCGGCAGCGGCTATCAGTTGAAGATTGACGATCCTTCCCGCTATCAGACGCTGGAAGAGAGCGCGCCTAAGCCGCAGCACATTCCCCGCACCGCGCAGGATCGCATTCACTTTCTGCTAGTGCGCTTTCTGACTTCGGCGTTCTCTATCAAGCTTGAGGATCTCGCTGACGAGTGGTTTGTCAGCCGCGCGACGCTGCAGGGCGATATGGTGGAAGTGCGTGAGCGCTTTCAGCGCTATCAACTGACGCTCGAGACCCGCCCGCGCCACGGTATGAAGCTGTTTGGCAGCGAGGTATCGGTGCGCGCCTGCTTAACTGATCTGCTGTGGGAACTCAGCCAGCAGGGGCCGCTGAACCCGATGATTCGCCAGGAAGCGTTTGATGACACCGTGCCAGCCATGCTGGAAGCCGTACTGGAAGAAACGCTGGTGCGCCATCGTGTGCGCCTCACCGACGTGGGTGAGCGATTTATCTGTCTGTACGGCGCGGTGGCGGCACGACGCGTGAGTGACGGCTATCCACTGGCGGACTTCAGCGCCGAAGAGGTCGCGCAAAATGTGCGTGATGTGGCTCATGACGTGGCCAGCGCGCTACAAAAACTCACCGGAAAGCCGTTCTCCCAGGCCGAAGAGGCCTGGCTGTGCGTACACCTTGCTGCTCGGCAGGTGCAGGACGTCGATCCGGAAACCATCAGCGCCGACGATGACGAAGCGCTGGTGAATTACATCCTGCGCTATATCAATCAGCAGTATAACTACAACCTGCTGGAGGACGCGCAGCTGCACGCGGATCTGCTGACCCACATCAAAACCATGATCACCCGCGTGCGCTACCAGATTATGATCCCCAACCCGTTGCTCGATAACATCAAGCAGCACTACCCGATGGCGTGGGATATGACGCTGGCGGCGGTTTCAAGCTGGGGGAAATATACGCCGTACACCATCAGCGAAAACGAAATCGGTTTTCTGGTGCTGCACATCGGCGTGGGGCTAGAACGTCATTACAATATCGGCTATCAGCGCCAGCCGAAGGTGCTGCTGGTGTGCGATGCTGGTAACGCCATGGTGCGAGTGATTGAAGCCATTTTGCAGCGCAAATACCCGCAGGTGGAAATTGCCGCCACCTTGTCCCAGCGCGAGTACGAACAGCGGGAAAGCGTGAGCGAGGATTTCGTCATTTCCACGGTGCGCATCAGCGAAAAAGAGAAGCCGGTCGTCACCATTTCACCGTTCCCCACGGATTACCAACTGGACCAGATTGGCAAGCTGGTGCTAGTCGACCGCACGCGCCCGTGGATGCTGAATAAGTTCTTCGACGCTGCCCATTTTCGGGTTATCGATGGGCCGACGGACCAGCAGACACTGTTTGCCGAACTCTGCCAGCAGCTTGAGCAGGAAGGGTTTGTCGACGAAGCGTTCCATGCCTCGGTGGTGGAACGTGAAGCCATTGTCAGCACCATGCTGGGCGACGGCATCGCGCTGCCGCACGCCCTGGGGCTGCTGGCGCAAAAAACGGTGGTCTACACCGTCATTGCCCCACAGGGCATCGCCTGGGGCGACGAAACCGCCCACCTCATCTTCCTGCTGGCGATCAGCAAAAGCGAGTATGAAGAGGCGATGGCCATCTACGATATTTTCGTCACTTTCCTTCGCGAGCGCGCCATGACGCGCCTGTCGGCAACCCGCAGCTTTGATGAATTTAAAGCGGTGGCGATGGAGTGCGTCAGCCGGTTTTGAGCGGCTGACGTAGGGGGTTAACGCAGGTGGTGCACCACCTGATTACTGCTGCCGCGCCAGATAAGCGCCGGGTCTTTTAAATCCTGCACAAACTTACCGTCGACCAGCACGTTGATAAGGTCGACGACCTCCATCTGTGCGGCGTTCAGTTCGTCTATCTTGTAGCCGGTCCAGACCCAGATATCTTTGCCGGGGCATTCGGCGCGAATGCGTTGAACCAGCTTGAGAATTTCCGGTACGTTCTGTGGATGCAGCGGGTCGCCGCCGGAGAGGGAAATCCCCTGGCGTTTTACACGGGTGTCGTTCAGGTCGGCGATGATGCGGTCGGCCATCTCGGCGGTAAACGGCTGGCCGGAATTCACGCGCCAGGTGCTCTTGTTGTAGCAGCCGGGGCATTCGTGAACGCAGCCGGAAACAAACAGCGTGCAGCGTGTACCCGGCCCGTTAACGATGTCGACGGGGTAGTATTGATGGTAATTCATGTTCGCGTTCCAGATTAGCAACCATCGTAGCCCGGACGAGGCGGTACGCCGACTCCGGGACGGCCCTGGCGTCGCTACGCTCGGCCGGGCTACGGTGGTACGATGGTGCAGTGAACGGTTCCCTCTCCCCCGGGGGGGAGAGGGTTAGGGTGAGGGGATAAACCGCTCGAACTTAACCGAGCTGCCCGTTACCCAGGTGCTTCACGCGGCGCTTCACTTCTTCCTGCTTACCGGCGTTGAACGGACGTGCATCCGGGCTGCCGAGATAGCCGCACACGCGGCGCGTCACGGAGACGCGCGCGGCGTCGTGGTTGCCGCATTTCGGGCAGGTGAAGCCTTTGCTGGTGCACTCGAACTCACCGGTAAAGCCGCACTCGTAACATTCGTCGATTGGCGTGTTGGTGCCGTAGTACGGCACGTGCTGATAGCTGTAATCCCACACGTCTTCCAGCGCCTTCAGGTTGTGCTGAATGTTCGGGTATTCGCCGTAGCAGATGAAGCCGCCGTTGGCGATTGGCGGGTAGGCCGCTTCGAAATCAATCTTGTCGTACGGGTTCACCTTCTTCTCCACGTCGAGGTGGAAGCTGTTGGTGTAGTAGCCCTTATCGGTCACGCCTTCAACGAGGCCGAACTCGGCGGTGTCCAGACGGCAGAAGCGGTCGCACAGGTTTTCGCTTGGCGTGCTGTACAGGCTGAAGCCGTAGCCGGTTTCATCTTTCCACTGGTCAACGGCGTCGCGCAGACGCTGAACAATCGCCACGCCTTTTTCACGCAGCATCTCGCTGTCGTACATATGCTGGTTGCCGAACAGTGCGTTGATGGTCTCGTGGATACCGATGTAGCCCAGAGAGATAGACGCACGACCGTTTTTGAAGATCTCAGAAACGTCGTCGTCCGCTTTCAGACGCACACCGCAGGCCCCTTCCATATAGAGGATTGGCGCCACGCGGGCTTTTACCCCTTCCAGACGGGCGATACGGGTCATCAGCGCTTTACGCGCCAGCACCAGACGTTCGTCCAGCAATGACCAGAACGCGGCTTCGTCGCCTTTCGCTTCCAGCGCGATGCGCGGCAGGTTGAGGCTGATAACGCCGAGGTTGTTACGGCCATCGTGAACCTGCTCGCCGTCCTCGTTTTCCCACACGCCGAGGAAGCTGCGGCAGCCCATTGGGGTTTTAAACGAACCGGTGACTTTCACCACCTGATCGTAGTTGAGAATGTCCGGGTACATGCGCTTGCTCGCGCACTCCAGCGCCAGCTGTTTGATGTCGTAGTTGGCATCGCCCGGCTTGTGGTTCAGGCCGTCGCGAATGGCGAAGACCAGTTTCGGGAACACCGCGGTTTTGCGGTTTTTGCCGAGGCCCGCGATACGATTACGCAGAATGGACTGCTGAATCAGGCGGGACTCCCAACTGGTGCCGAGACCGAAACCAAAGGTCACAAACGGGGTCTGGCCGTTGGCGGTATGCAGCGTGTTCACTTCATACTCCAGCGACTGGAACGCGTCGTAGCACTCTTTCTCGGTACGAGAACGGGCATACTCTTCCGCATTCGGGATCTGCCACTCGTCGGCGGTTTGACGATGCTTGTTGAAGCTGGCGGCAACGAACGGCGCCAGCACTTCATCGATACGGTTGATGGTGGTGCCGCCGTAAATGTGGCTGGCTACCTGCGCGATAATCTGCGCGGTCACCGCAGTCGCGGTAGAGATGGATTTTGGCGGCTCAATCTCCGCGTTGCCCATCTTAAAGCCCTGAGTCAGCATACCTTTCAGGTCGATCAGCATACAGTTGAACATCGGGAAGAACGGCGAGTAGTCGAGGTCGTGGTAGTGGATAACACCGCGCTCGTGCGCCATCACCACGTCATGCGGCAGCAGGTGCTGACGAGCGTAGTGCTTAGCGACGATACCGGCCAGCAGGTCGCGCTGGGTCGGGATCACTTTACTGTCTTTGTTGGCGTTCTCGTTCAGCAGCGCCGAGTTGGTTTGCTCAACCAGGCCGCGAATTTCCTGGTTCAGGCGGCCGCGTTTTTCGCGCTGGCTGTCACGGTCGTGACGATATTCAATATAGGCACGGGCGAGCTGCTTGTACGGCCCGGACATCAACTGGTTCTCAACGGCGGTCTGAATCACGTTGATATCAACCTGCGCCTGACCTTGCATTTGTTGGCTAACGATTGCTGCGACGGTGGCGCAATAGTCTGCGTCATCGACTCCCGCTGCTTTAGCTGCACGCAGAATTGCTTCTTTGATGCGCTCTGACTTGAACGGCACTTTACAGCCATCTCGTTTCATCACATGCGGTGTCATGATCACTCCAATTTTATCATTACGTTATAAGAACAGGTTATCCACAGAGGCGGGAAAACGACGATTGGCTTAATAGCTCCATTAACCAATACTTTCCCTCGTGTGTGGCCCAGGTTATCCACATACCGACTATCTTTTTCGTGATTATCGTTGTTGCAATGATAGACGATAAATACCATATGTTGGGCCGGGACGCATTTTAAGTTCTATATGTAGTGATTTGCATCAAACATGTTTGCGCTTTTATTGATTCAGGACAAAGTAAAAATGCGAGAGTACATATGGCAGGCGTTATAGATAATGTAAATTTTATTGTGCAATAAATGTACGAAAAAGGACCAAAAAACAGCGTGATGCGAGGAAGCCCGGCAGCAGGGCGCTGTCGGGCCGGAGGGTTAACGCTGAAGCCACCAGATAGCTTCAAACGGACGCAACGTCATACCCGCAGGGGTATCGTAGTTGCTCATCAATACTTCGCCATCGGTGGAGCCCGTCGGAGGTTCCCAGGCCTGCGGCTCGCCGCTGAGGTTGGCGGCGACCAACAGCGTCTGCCCCTGCCACTGACGACGGTAGCACCACAGCGACGGGTGTTCAGGCAACAGATCCTCATAGTCGCCCCAGGTCAGCACCGGCTCGGATTTACGCAGAGCAATCAGCTGCTGATAGGCGTAAAACACCGAATCAGGCTCCGCCAGCGCGCGTTCGGCGTTGATCTCCGCATAGTTATGGCTGACGCCAATCCACGGATTGCCTTCGCTAAAACCGGCGTTAGGGCTGGCGTCCCACTGCATCGGCGTACGGCTGTTGTCGCGGGATTTGCTGGCAAGGATCGCCAGCAGCTCATCGGCATCACGCCCCTGCGCCAGCAGCTCGTTGTACATATTGTGGCTCTCAACGTCGCGGTACTGCTCTATCGTCGTGAAGTGCGGGTTGGTCATGCCAATCTCTTCACCTTGATAGATGTACGGCGTGCCCTGCATCCCGTGCAGCACCATCGCCAGCATCTTCGCCGCGGTGACGCGATGTTCGCCTTCGTCGCCAAAGCGCGAAACGATACGCGGCTGATCGTGGTTACACCAGAACAGCGCGTTCCACGCGCGGTTGTGCATCCCTTGCTGCCAGTGGTTGAACAGCGATTTCAGCGCCACGAAGTCCGGACGCGCCAGCGTCCATTTCTCGCCGCCAGGGTAGTCCACTTTCAGGTGGTGGAAGTTAAAGGTCATCGACAGCTCTTTGCCGTCGAGAGAGGCGTACTGCTGGCAGTTTTCGAGCGTGGTCGAGGACATCTCGCCAACGGTCATCAGACCGCGCGGCGTAAAGACATCGCGGCTGAACTCCTGCAGGAACTCGTGGGCGCGCGGGCCGTCGGTGTAGAAACGTCGACCATCGCCCTGATGGTCGTCCGGGAAGCTCTGGTCTTTGGAGATCAGGTTGATAACGTCGAGGCGCAGGCCATCAACGCCGCGATCGGCCCAGAACTCGCAGACCTTTTTCAGCTCGGCGCGGACCGTTTCATTTTCCCAGTTGAGATCCGCCTGCTCGGTGGCGAACAGGTGCAGATAGTACTGGCCGCTGGCCGCGTCCCACTGCCAGGCGTTGCCGCCAAACTTCGAGCGCCAGTTGTTCGGCGGCGTGTCCGGCGTGCCGTCGCGCCAGATATAGAACTGGCGGTACGGGCTCTCTTTGTTCAGCGATTCTTTAAACCATGCGTGATGGGTGGAGGTGTGGTTGAGCACCATGTCCAGCACGATGCGAATGCCGCGCTGATGCGCCTCGGCAACCAGCGTATCGAAATCATCGATCGTGCCGTAAGAGGGGTCGATCTCGGTGTAGTTGGCAATGTCGTAGCCGTTATCGACCTGCGGAGAAACGTAGAACGGCGTTATCCAGAGGGCATCAACGCCGAGCTTTTGCAGATAGTCGAGACGTGAGGTGACGCCGCGCAGATCTCCCGTTCCGCTGCCGGTCGTGTCCTGGAAGCTTTTTGGGTAGATCTGGTAAATCACGCCGTTTTGCCACCAGTGAGGTAGTGTATTCATTTGGTTGTCCTCTAATAAGAATCAGGGGCGCAATTGCGCCCCGAAGAAGGTGGGTTACATGACGGGCAGCGTGCCCTGACGCTCTTTGCGTTTGTAGACCATCACCGTCAGGAGAATCGGCACCACGATGGTGATGATCATGGCGATGCTGTAGACGCCCCAGAAGGTTGGCTTAATCGACAGGATGCCCGGCAGGCCGCCGACGCCGATACCGTTCGCCAGCACGCCGTACAGGCCGCACAGCAGGCCCGCGATGCCGGAACCGATCATCGCGCAGAGCATCGGGAAGCGGTACTTGAGGTTGATCCCGTACATCGCCGGTTCGGTCACGCCGAGGTAAGCGGAGATTGCCGCAGGCACGGAGATTTCACGCTCTTTGGCCTTGCGGCTGCAAATGATAATGCCGACGACGGCAGAGGCCTGTGCGATGTTTGATAGGGCAATCATCGGCCACACCGGGGTGCCGCCCATGCTCTGAATCATCTGCATATCAATAGCCAGCGTGGTCTGGTGCACGCCGGTAATGACCAGCGGCGCATACAGGAAGCCGAACAGCGCGGCGCCAATCGGCGCGAAGCTGCCGGTCAGCAGGTGACGCACGGCGAAGGCAACGCCATCGCCAATCAGGCGGCCAAATGGCCCGATAATCGCGTGAGCAAGGAATACCGCCAGAATCAGCGAGCACACCGGTACGATAACGAGATACAGGTAGTCTGGCACGATGCGCTTAAGGCGCGTCTCAATAAAGCCAAGGGTCAGACCCGCCAGCAGCGCCGGGATAACCTGCGCCTGGTAGCCGACTTTAGCGATGGTAAACAGGCCGAAGTTCCACACTTCCGGCACCTGCTGACCCAGCAGGTAGGCGTTCATCAGCTGTGGGGAAACTAGCGTCACGCCGAGTACGATACCGAGAATTGGCGTACCGCCCATTTTCTTCACCGCAGACCAGCAGATACCGACCGGCAGATAGAAGAAAATGGCCTCGCCAATCAACCACAGGAAGTCATAGATGGTTTGCAGCGACGGGTGCATCTGCGCCAGGGTCTGGCCGTTGCTCATCGGCAGGTCGCCGATCACGTTGCGGAAGCCTAAGATCAAACCCCCGCTGATAAGCGCTGGCAGCAGCGGGAAGAAGATCTCCGCGAAGTGAGAAATCATCTGCTCGTGCCATTTCATATTCTGGCGCGCCGCCGTTTTAGCCTGCTCTTTGTCCGCGCCGGTCTGACCGGTGGTGGCGAGCAGGGCCTGGTAGTAGTCGCCCACTTCCGTGCCGATAACCACCTGGAACTGCCCGGCGTTGGTGAAGCAGCCTTTGACCATCGGCAGCTCTTCAATGGCTTTCGGGGAGGCCTTGGCCGGGTCGTTGAGCACGAAGCGCAGGCGCGTGATGCAGTGGCTGACGGTGGCGATGTTCTCGCGCCCGCCAACCAGCTCGATAAGTTTATCGATGTTCTTTTGGTCTATTTTTTTGCTCATGATTGGGCCTTAAAACAGAGGTGAGATCTCCCCGATACCGCCACTTCAGAGGCTCTTTTAAGCGAGCTATCTGACGGACACAGGATCGAACCGTTATTAATATGCTGAATATTAGCCTAACGGGTTTGCGGTTTCGGGAAAATGGGAACGTTCCCGAAACGCTGCGGCGATCACATTAAAGCTGATGTTAAGCTTAGGACAGAATGGCGGGGATCACGATCTGATGCGGTTCGCTCTTACCGCTGATTTGGGCGATAAGCTGCTCAGCGGCGCGGTGTCCAGCCTCGGCGTAGCCGGGATCGACGGTGATAATTTCCGGGTGCAGGAACTTGGTCAGCGGTGTGTTACCGACGCTCGCCAACTGTACGTTGTCGATGCGCTGCTCCTGAAGATATTTGCTGACGCCAAGGGCGAGGGTGTCCGTCGCGCAGATAAGCGCGGTGGTCTCGGGGGTAATCACCTGGCTTGCGAAGTCGTAGCCCTGCTTCATGGCCAGGCCCGGCAATGCGGCAACTGGCGTGAGCTTGTGGCGTTTGCAGAACGCCTGATAGGCATCGTGACGACGTTGCCCGGTGGTGACGTCGGCAGGGGGAACGCCGAGGAAGCTGATGTGGCGATGACCCAGTTCGAACAGGCGATGCATGAGCTGCGTGATGGCGCCGGTATCGTCATAACAGACGGAAGCAAAACCTTTAGCATCGCGGGCCATCAGCACCAGCGTGGAGTGCCAGTCGCCGAGAATTGCCTCGGTCACGCCGGTAAAGCCGAACAGGATCACGCCGTCGATATTGCGGCGTTTGAGCATCGCCAGATGCTCGACCACTTTCTCCGGCGAGAACTGGCTTTCCATCATGATGGGGTCATAGCCCTGCTCGTAGAAGGCGGGCAGCATAGTCTGTACCGCCAGATTTTCCGACAGCGAGTCCAGACGAGTGACGATAATCGCCACCACCTTATCGCTTTGCCCACGCATGGCGCGCGCAGAGCGGGAAGGGGAGAAGCCGTGCTGCACCATGACGGCTTCGACCCGTTCACGGGTGCGGTCGCTAACGCCGCTTTCATTATTCAGCACGCGGGAGACGGTTGATTTCCCGACACCGCTCAGACGAGCGATATCTTTAATAGTCAGCCGATTTTCCATAATAGTTGCCCCGCGTGAATATTTTATGCCGCCAACCTGATGGTTGACGTACCGTTGAATTGCCTGACGTTATTATATCGCTCTAATTGCCACAAACCTTATGAATTTCTGCGTATAATCCGCGGCGTTTTCTACTATCAATCTTACCGGAGGCTGTATGGATCCCGATCCCACCCGTCTCTCCATCTGGAGAGTAACTTTCCGGTAAGCCAGCTTTTCGCTGCCTTGCCGATGATGTGAGGCAGTGACACGTCTTAATGTCCCTGCAATAAAAATGAAGTGCCTTTACGGTACAGATTGACTGTGCCCGTAGGCCTGTCTGTGGTTGCCCCCGGCGACTGCGGAGGACTTTTGTATGCTGAAAAATTTAACCCGGCAGCTGTTCGCGCAGCTTGGCCGCCATTTGCCGCGCCGTCTGGTCCAGCGCGACCCGATGCCTTCTCAGCAAAGCGTCACCAATACCCCGATCCCGCCATCGCTCAGCGAACAGTGCCTGAAAATGGCGCACCTCAGCGAACAGGCGCTGTGGGAAACCTTTAACACCCATCCAGAAGGGTTGAACGCCGCGGAAGTCGAGCTGGCGCGCACCACGCACGGCGAAAACAAACTGCCCGCGCAACAGCCGCAGCCGTGGTGGGTGCATCTGTGGCTCTGCTACCGTAACCCGTTCAACATCCTGCTGACTGTGCTGGCTGCCGTCTCTTACGCCACCGAAGATCTCTTTGCTGCGGTCGTTATCGTGCTGATGGTGGGCATTTCCACACTGCTGAACTTTGTCCAGGAAGCCCGTTCGACCAAGGCGGCGGACACCCTGAAAGCGATGGTGAGCAACACCGCGACGGTGCTGCGCGTCATCAATGACAAGGGTGAGAGTAGCTGGGTGGAACTGCCTATCGACCAGCTGGTGCCGGGCGATATCATCAAACTGGCGGCGGGCGACATGATCCCGGCGGACCTGCGCGTGCTTCAGGCGCGCGACCTGTTCGTGGCGCAGGCGTCGCTGACCGGCGAATCCTTGCCGGTGGAGAAGGTGGCGCACACCCGCGAGCCAGAACAGACTAACCCGCTTGAATGCGACACCCTGTGCTTTATGGGCACTAACGTGGTAAGCGGCACCGCGCAGGCAATGGTGATTTCCACTGGGGCCAACACCTGGTTTGGGCAACTGGCTGGGCGCGTGAGCGAGCAGGAGAGCGAGCCAAACGCCTTCCAGAAAGGCATTAGCCGCGTCAGCATGCTGCTGATCCGCTTTATGCTGGTGATGGCGCCTATCGTGTTGGTTATCAACGGCTATACCAAAGGCGACTGGTGGGAAGCGGCGCTGTTCGCCCTCTCCGTGGCGGTAGGCCTGACCCCGGAAATGCTGCCGATGATCGTCACCTCGACGCTGGCGCGCGGGGCGGTGAAACTGTCAAAACAGAAGGTTATTGTTAAGCACCTCGACGCGATTCAGAACTTTGGCGCGATGGACATTCTCTGCACCGACAAAACCGGTACGCTGACTCAGGATAAAATCGTGCTGGAAAACCACACCGATGTTTCCGGCAAAGTGAGCGAACGCGTGCTGCAAACCGCGTGGCTCAACAGCCACTACCAGACCGGGCTGAAAAACCTGCTGGATACCGCGGTGCTGGAAGGCGTGGATGAAATGGTGGCCCGCGAGCTGTCGACTGCCTGGCAGAAAGTCGATGAGATCCCGTTTGATTTTGAACGCCGCCGTATGTCGGTGGTGGTCAGCGAAAAGCCGGATGTGCATAAGCTGATTTGCAAAGGGGCGCTGCAGGAGATCCTCAACGTCTGTACGCAGGTCTACCACAACGGTGAAATCGTGCCGTTGGACGAGACCATGCTGCGCCGCATCAAACGCGTGACCGATACTCTGAACCGTCAGGGGCTGCGCGTCGTGGCGGTGGCGAGCAAGTTCCTGCCAGCGCGTGAAGGGGATTATCAGCGCATTGATGAGTCTGACCTGATCCTCGAAGGCTATATCGCCTTCCTCGATCCGCCGAAAGAGACTACCGCGCCGGCGCTGAAAGCGCTGAAAGCAAGCGGTATCACCGTGAAAATCCTCACCGGCGACAGCGAGCTGGTGGCGGCGAAAGTGTGCCATGAAGTGGGGCTGGATGCGGGCGACGTGATTGTCGGTAGTGATATTGAGCACCTGAGCGACGACGAGCTGGCGAAGCTTGCCCAGCGCACCACGCTGTTTGCTCGCCTGACGCCGATGCATAAAGAGCGCATCGTGACCCTGCTGAAACGCGAAGGGCACGTGGTGGGCTTTATGGGCGACGGCATCAACGATGCGCCAGCGCTGCGCGCGGCGGATATCGGTATTTCAGTCGACGGCGCGGTGGATATCGCCCGTGAAGCGGCTGATATTATCCTGCTGGAAAAGAGCCTGATGGTGTTGGAAGAGGGCGTGATCGAAGGTCGCCGCACTTTCTCGAACATGCTGAAGTACATCAAGATGACCGCCAGCTCTAACTTCGGTAACGTCTTCAGCGTGCTGGTGGCCAGCGCCTTCCTGCCGTTCCTGCCAATGCTGCCGTTACACTTGCTGATTCAGAACCTGCTGTACGATGTATCCCAGGTGGCGCTGCCGTTCGATAACGTCGATGACGAACAGATTCGTAAACCACAGCGCTGGAACCCGGCCGATCTGGGCCGCTTTATGGTGTTCTTCGGGCCAATCAGCTCCATCTTTGACATTCTGACCTTCTGCCTGATGTGGTGGGTATTCAAAGCCAACACGCCAGAAATGCAGACTCTGTTCCAGTCCGGCTGGTTCATTGAAGGGCTGCTGTCGCAGACGCTGATTGTGCATATGATTCGTACCCGCCGCATTCCGTTTGTGCAGAGTCGCGCCGCGTGGCCGCTGTTCGCCATGACGCTGCTGGTGATGGCGATTGGTATCGCGCTGCCGTTCTCGCCGCTGGCAAGCTATCTGCAATTAGAAGCGCTGCCGCTGAGCTACTTCCCATGGCTGGTGGCGATTCTGGTGGGGTATATGACCTTCACGCAGATGGTGAAAGGGTTCTTCACCCGCCGCTACGGCTGGCAGTAATCTTGATTGTAGGCCTGATAAGCGAAGCGCCATCAGGCAGAATGGCGCAGGTTGCCGGATGGCGGCTTCGCCTTATCCGGCCTACATGGTGGATGTTGAAAACGTCGCACTAAAACAAAAAAAGGCAGCCATTGGCTGCCTTTTCTTCATACTGCGTGCTATCAGCGACGAACGGCAATCGCTTCGATTTCAATCTTCACGTCTTTCGGCAGACGCGCCACTTCGACGCAAGAACGCGCTGGGAAGGTGGCATTGTGCTCGGTGAAGAATGCTTCGTAAGTGGCGTTAACGGTCGCGAAATCGTTGAGATCTTTAACGAATACGGTGGTTTTCACGATATCGCCCACTTTCAGGCCAGCGGCCTCAACGATAGCTTTCACGTTTTCCAGCGACTGACGCGCCTGAGCGGATACGTCTTCCGCCACGCTGCCGGTTTTCGGGTCTACCGGGATCTGACCGGAAGTGATTACCATGCTGCCCAGGTCAACGCCCTGAACGTATGGACCGATAGCTGCTGGTGCATTTTCCGTCGCAATAGTTTTGCTCATGATATCTCCAGATGAACTGCAGTATTAAGGTGTTAGCCATTATAGAGAGGCCACATTTCAATACCAACCGCAATTAGTTGGCCAGCACCACATAATGAGAAAACTCTTTTTCACAGTATTTGCATTTGAGTGCAACGTCATCGGCGCGTTTTTTCACTGCAAAGCTAGAGGAAACCGGTTCTGCGTGGCTGATACAGTTGCTGTTCGGGCACACCAGCACGCTTTCAATGCGCTCCGGCAGGCTTGGGCGGGATTTGCCGACCACTTCGTAGTTATCGATGCGGTTAACGGTCGCTTCTGGCGCGTACAGCGACAGTTGGTTCACCTGCTCGTCGGTCAGGAAGGTGTTTTCGATTTTAATCAGGTCTTTACGCCCCATCTCGCCGGACGGCAGGTTCAGGCCGATGGTGATGCGTTGGTCGGTCTCGGTCAGCTTGAACAGGGTCAGCAGCTTAAAGCCAATCTGCGCCGGGATATGGTCGATTACGGTGCCGCGTTTGATGGCTTCTACTTGTAATTTGTTATCGTGTGTCATCGTCATTTTCCCCTTACAGAGCCAGTTCGCTATTCAGTACCAGTGCCAGTAACGCCTGGCGGGCGAAGATGCCGTTGCCGGCCTGCTGGAAATACCAGGCGTGGGGCGTTTTATCGACATCGGTGGTGATCTCATCAATGCGCGGCAGCGGGTGCAGCACCTTCATGTTATCGCGTGCGCCGACCAGATCCGCCGCGCGCAGGACAAACTGCGCTTTGACGTTGGCGTATTCGGACGGGTCGAGGCGCTCTTTCTGCACGCGGGTCATGTAGAGGATATCGACCTCCGCCATCACTTCGTCGATGGCGCTATGCAGGCTCCAGACAATGCCTTTCTCGTCCAGCATATCGAGGATGTACTGCGGCATCGCCAGCGCGTCCGGGGCGATAAAGTAGAAGCGGTTGCCGTTAAATTTCGCCAGCGCCTGGGTCAGCGAGTGGACGGTGCGGCCGTACTTCAGGTCGCCGACCATTGCGATGTTCAGGTTCTCCAGGCGACCTTGGGTCTCCTGAATGGTGAACAGATCCAGCAGGGTCTGGGTAGGGTGCTGGTTGGCACCGTCGCCGGCGTTCAGGACCGGAATGTTGCCGGAGAACTCGGTCGCCAGACGCGCCGCACCTTCCTGCGGGTGACGCATCACGATGGCGTCGACGTAGGTGCTGATGACCGAAATGGTGTCGGCCAGCGTTTCGCCTTTCTTGCCGAGCGAGGTATTGGCGCTGTCGGAGAAGCCGACCACGCTGGCGCCAAGGCGGTGCATGGAGGTTTCAAAAGAGAGACGGGTGCGCGTCGAGGCCTCGAAGAAACAGCTGGCGATAACCTTGTGCTTCAGCAGTTCCGGTTGTGGGTTCGCTTTCAGGCTAGCGGCGGTCGCCAAAACCAGTTCAAGGTCTTCGCGGCTGAGATCGTTTATGGAAATGATGTGTTTTTGATACAGCGGATTAGCCATGGTTATCTCCTGACGACGGCGCAAAAAAAAAGCCCCTTAAATAAGGGGCTTTATGAATACGGATGCTACGGAAAGGAAAAACGGCAGGCCAGCGTCTGTTTTCAGACGCGGTAAGACGCGATGTCGTACACACTGAACCATAATTCCTCCCGGCAAAACGGGTGGCATTATACGCAGCTTTATCCGGCAATCAAGCGTCTGATTCACATTTTAATCAACGAAAACGATTCTTATAGAATGAGTATTCGCTTTTTATGAATTTAAATTCGACGTTTACGCAAGCCGCGTAAAGTGTGCGCTAAACCGGCAGGGCGGCAGAATCATGATAAAAAGTACTGGTATGGTAACGCGAATTTACGTATAACAACTGAAAATTGAAACATTGTTTTATTCGTGGAGTCATCATGATTATTGGCAACATCCATCACCTTCAGTCCTGGCTGCCGGAAGAGCTGCGTCAGGCCATCATCCACCTTATGGCGAACGTTACCGATGCCACCCCAGAAGGGAAATATGACATCGACGGCAACCGCCTGTTCTATATGATCTCTGAGAACATGACCGAGCCGTATGCTGACCGTCGTGCGGAGTATCATGCGCGCTATCTGGATATCCAGGTGGTGCTGAAAGGTCAGGAAGGGATGGCGTTCAGCACCCAGCCTGCGGGCGAGCCGGACACCGACTGGCTGGCGGACAAAGACATCGCGTTTCTGCCGGAAGGCGTACAGGAAAAGATGGTAGTGATGAGCGAAGGTGACTTCGTGGTCTTCTACCCGGGCGAAGTCCACAAGCCGCTGTGCGCGGTAGGGCAGCCTGCGAAAGTGCGTAAAGCGGTTATTAAGCTGCTGGTTGAGTAATAAACAGATTGCCGGATGGCGGCTTCTCCTTATCCGGCCTACATGGTGCGTAGGCCTGATAAGCGAAGCGCCATCAGGCACAACGTTAAGGTTGTCGTTATTTGCTTAGCGTCGCGACCATCACCGCTTTGATGGTGTGCATCCGGTTTTCCGCCTGATCGAATACGATGCTGGCCGGAGATTCAAAGACCTCGTCGGTCACTTCCATTCCACCGTGCATGCCGTATTCAGCGGCCATTTTCTTACCCAGCGTGGTCTGGTCATCGTGGAACGCAGGCAGGCAGTGCAGGAATTTCACCTGCGGATTGCCGGTCAGCTTCATCATGGCGCTGTTTACCTGATAGCCGCGCAGCAGCGCAATACGCTCCGCCCACTTCTCTTTGGCTTCGCCCATCGATACCCACACGTCGGTGTAGATAAAGTCCGCGCCCTTCACGCCTGCGGCAATATCTTCCGTTAGCGTAACGTTGCCGCCGTTCTTCTGCGCCAGCGCTTTGCATTCCGCCACCAGGCTCGCTTCCGGCCAGCATTCCTGCGGTGCGACAAGACGCAGGTCGAGACCGGTTAACGCCGCCGCTTCCAGCATGGAGTTACCCATGTTATTACGCGCATCGCCTGCATAAACCAGCGTCATTTCATTGAACGCTTTGCCCGGCAGGTGTTCCTGCATGGTGAGCAGATCCGCCAGCAGTTGGGTCGGATGGAACTCATCGGTCAGACCGTTCCACACCGGCACGCCGGAGTATTCAGCCAATGTTTCCACCACTTCCTGGCCGTAGCCACGGTACTGGATGCCATCGTACATACGGCCCAGCACGCGAGCGGTGTCTTTAATCGATTCTTTGTGGCCAATTTGGCTGCCGCTGGATCCAAGATAAGTGACGCGAGCACCCTGATCGTATGCGGCAACTTCGAAAGAGCATCGTGTACGGGTTGAGTCTTTTTCGAAGATGAGCGCGATGTTTTTACCGGTCAGGTTCGGCGACTCCGCGCCGCTTTTTTTATCCGCTTTTAGCTTTGCTGCGAGCTGCAGCAGCGTGGTGATTTCTGCAGGGGTAAAATCGAGTAATTTTAAGAAGTTCTTTTTATACAGAGTAGACATAATTCCCTCACCTGGCTCAAGCCACTTATTGAATTAAAATTCACTTTATATGGATGAATATTCATTTGCAACCCCAATAACAAATCTTTATCGGAAAGGTGGAGGCAATGGCAACGGTATGTGACAATAAGAGTATCAGCCACATTATGAGGAACGAGCCATGGCAAACCCTGAACATCTGGAAGAACAGCGCGAAGAGACCCGTCTGATCATTGAAGAACTGCTGGAAGACGGTAGCGATCCTGATGCGCTGTACACCATCGAACATCACCTCTCCGCGGACGATTTCGAAAGTCTGGAGAAAGCAGCGGTAGAAGCGTTCAAGCTGGGCTACGAAGTGACGGAACCGGAAGAGCTGGAAGTGGAAGAAGGCGACACCGTGATCTGCTGCGATATCCTGAGCGAAAGCGCGCTGAATGCTGAGCTTATCGACGCGCAGGTTGAACAACTGATGAACCTGGCTGAGAAGTTCGAAGTGGAATACGACGGTTGGGGAACCTACTACGAAGACCCGAACGGCGAAGAAGGCGATGACGACGACGAAGATTTTGTCGACGAAGAAGACGACGGCGTACGTCACTAAGTCATCATATATCCGACGGCAGCGCCCGCTGCCGTCGGGCAAGGATTTTGGCATGGATTACCCGCAAATACTCTCCCCGGTTCTTAACTTCCTGCATTGCAAAACGCCCCAGGCATGGCTCGATACAGCCCGCGATCCGGCCAACCTTCCTTTGCTGCTGACCGACCATTTAGTTTGTGAGCTGAAAGCGGCGCAAACCGCGATGCTGCTGGTGCGTAAATATGTGGCGGATAAAGACGGCGCGCAGGCGCTGCTCGACTGGCTGAAACCGTATGAGGCCTTTACCTTTCGCGAAGGCGAGGAGCCGGATTTCGCCGCGCTGAATAAGCAGATTAACAAAAGCATGATGCCGCAGACCGACGACCCGTGGGGACGGCAGCTTATCGACAGCATGGTGTTGTTGATTAAAGAGGAGCTGCACCACTTCTCGCAGGTGCGCGAAGCGATGCTAAAGCGCCATATTCCGTACGTGAAAATCACCGCCAGTCGCTACGCCAAAGGGATGCTCAAAGAGGTGCGTACGCATGAGCCGCTGACGCTGATTGATAAGCTGATTTGTGGCGCGTACATCGAGGCCCGATCCTGCGAACGGTTTGCCGCGCTGGCGCCGTATCTGGATGACGATCTGCAGGCGTTTTACCTATCGCTACTGCGTTCTGAAGCGCGGCACTATCAGGATTACCTCACGCTGGCGCAGCAAATCGCTGACGGTGATATCAGCGAGCGAGTGCGTTTCTTCGGTGAAGTGGAAGCCTCGCTCATCACTTCATCAGATGACGAGTTCCGCTTCCACAGCGGTGTGCCGCATAGTTCGGTAGAAAAATCTGGTGGCTGGAAATACCCCACCTTTGCCGTAATAATCGACATACCGTACGGGAAAGCATAATTCCCGGCATATTTATCGATTTGGCTAAGGATAATCAATGAACTGGGCACACGTATTACTGGCAGGGTATATCGGGGCGGTTATCGCCATCATCGTTGGTGTCTTTCGCAAAAAAGGCTGGATTGGCAAGGTCGCGGGCGGGGTGATTTTTGTCGTTGCAATCGTCGGCTGGAATCTGTTCGATGTGCACTATCTGATCCCGCGAGAAAATCCGGACTATGGTCTGAGCGAAGCACAGAAGTTTGAAAATGCGATGCTGGCGATGCCGGTTTATCAGGTGCTTAAAGCGCAGGAACCCGAGCTTTGGGAGCGTATTCGTAATCAGGCTGCGCAGATGAAAGAGTCGGGGAAAAGCGAGCAGCAGATCATTGATGCCATCCAGCCGCAGATTCTTCAACTTCAGATGGCGCGTTTGCAGCAGGCGCCTGATACCAATGTTATCGAGTACATGAAGATTAACCTCGAGCAGATTGCTGCGGTGAAGAACGTGGGCGACGACGAATGTTTTCGTTTTCTTTTCCCTGCGGTAAAAGGGGGAATTAACCCGGTTCGTCTCATTCCGCGCGAAATTATGGAGCGGCGTATGGCGAGCGATATGGCGATGATGCATGCCGCCTATGGCCCAGATAAACATACGGTCACGGCGGAAGAGAAAAAGTTAGCGCTGGAAGATTTGCAAGCTATCAGCCCTGGACTGGTACAGCGCTACGGGCCGGATATTCAGATTATGGCTGACCCGAGCAAAGGCATGGGTAAAGAGAAAGTGGCCTGTGAAATGGTTCAGGATCTCTGGACTCAGGTTCTCAAACTGCCGACCGCGCGCGCCGCCGGCGTGATTCGCTTCGCACTCTCTGCCGAGATGCAATAAGATAAACGGAGCCCTTCTGATCCTTCTCAGAGGGGCTTTAACATCCGCACTTCACAATCGACATGTCCGGTGCAGCCCAGCGCTTCAGTGATATGCGCAAATCCCAGACGTTCGTAAAGCTTGATGGCCTCGGTCAGAAACGCCGTCGTTTCCAGATAACACTGTTTAAACCCCTGCTCGCGGGCGTGCTCAAGCGCCATCAGCGCCAGCTTTTTCGCCAGCCCCTGACCGCGTACGCTCGGCAGGAAATACATCTTTTGCAGTTCGCAAATATCCGGCTCGCTACAGCCTAACGGCGCGACACCGCCGCCACCGACCACCTGACCATTCTGCTCAACGACCCAGTAGGCCGCGCCCGGCTGACTGTAAACCTGGAAAAGTTCGTCCAGATTGGGGTCGGCCACCGTGTAGCCTTTATCGGCGGTCAGGCCGTATTCGGCGGAAACCTGGCGGATAACGTTGGCGATGGCGGCGTTGTCGCTAGCAGAGATTCGGCGTAGCGTAGGGGAGAATTGCGTAGAACTCATTTTATTACTCAATCAAACGATAAATCATCATAGTTATATTTGATACCATCCTCTTTTCGAACATGCAAGGTAGATATTATCTGTGGGGGGATTTTTCATCATTAAGCTGTTATTTTCGTTATTTTGATCAATTTTCATCATTTGAAATTACCTTAATTTATTTATGCAACATAAACGTGAAGTGTTATTTATTAGGGTGATGTGTTATGAATAATGATATTTATTTATCAATGAGTTTGCCCTGTGAGATTTTCTCTACATTCCATCGCTTCGAAAATTATTATATTGATGATATGCAATATGGTGATATGGATGATTGGGACTTTCAGCAATTGGGATTGATGGATATCTCGGCACGGGTTGACCCATTCAAGTGCTTGCAATTTGAAAAGATGTCTTCATTTAACGCATACACCATGGACTTCGCTCATCAGCAACGGCAAGGGAGACCGATTAATCGTCAGCAATGTGCAGATATTATGTTTGATGAGATGAAGGAGCTATCTACGCAATTCGCCAGCGGGCGGTATGCGCCTCTTATTGGTAAGTTGATTGATCATTTTCATTATGGCAACGTGCGGGCATGGACTGACGAACTTCTGAATCGCGCATATGCAGAGGTCATTAGTGGTGTTGGGACGAATGATGTGTTGGTCAAAATTCAGGAGGCAATGAATAAACATTTTTATTCTAAACGACAGGTGATCCTCGACTACGGATTTTTTATGGAGCTAAATTCAGTGATTAAAAGGGATTTAAGATTGCCAAAATTCAACCGCTTTATCGATAGATTTAATGGATTAGGGATAAGCGTACATGATATTTATGCGCAACAAATTAGTCTTGTTCGATTACAGCGTTATGCGAAGTCATGGGAAGGGTTGCTTTTTTTTAAAGGACAGGATCATTTTGGTCTTGGTAAAGAAGATATTACTAATACTCTCTATGAAACATTTCGTTTTTTTCGTATCTGGTTTTTTCTACAACGTCATCGCGATTATGCTTACAAACCGTTCATGACAAATTTGAGTACTCATGCCCTCATTAAGGGGAGAGTATGAGAGCGAAACATAAAGTGGTTATCACTAGCTTGATAACATTGGTTTGCGGTTATCTGCTCTGGACTCAAAGACCGGTGACTATCCTTCGGGCAGAGATTCAATTTGAATATGATCCTAAGTATGTACATGGTCTTTATGCCAGTAGTATTCGAGGATTTATTGGTAAGGAATGGTACGCTATTGCGGTTGACCACCTGGCATTAACTGAATGGGGGAGGATTCACTGGTATTTAGACCACAAAGTTGAGCTCAAGAAAAAATATCGTATACCAATGAGTACCTCATACAGTATTGCTTTTATGGGTATTGGTAGCGGGTTTATCGATATTGATAAGTCAGGTGATGGTGACTTGTTCTGTTTCTCCCCAAAAAAAGATACGAAAAAAAATTGTATCGAAAAAAATATGCTTCTGCAGGTTGATTTTGATGAGGGTTTTTATGAGCAATTTTCTTTCGGTGACAGTGAGTATTACTGGATGACAATGCCGGATGGGAAACTTGTGAGAATAAAAGGCGCATAAAATAAAACGCCGGAGAAGATCTCCGGCGTTTCCATAACATTACAGCGCGGCGATGACCGCCTGCTGCTCAATCAGCTTCGCTTTCGCTTCGGCGTAACCGTCCAGCTTCTCACGCTCTTTCGCAATGACCGCTTCCGGTGCGCGAGCAACGAAACCTTCGTTGGAGAGCTTGCCTTCGATACGGGCAATCTCACCTTCGATTTTCGCCACTTCTTTTGCCAGGCGCGCCAGCTCATCTTCTTTGTTGATGAGGCCAGCCATCGGGATCAGCAGCTCGGCGCCGTCGATGATTTTGGTCACGGAAACCGGACCTTTGTCATCGGCTGGCAGTACGGTGATGCTTTCCAGACGTGCCAGGTTCAGCAGGAAGCTACGGTTGTCGTTCACGCGACGCATCGCGTCAGCGCTGCAACCACGCAGCAGCAGCTCCAGCGGCTTGCCTGGAGCGATGTTCATTTCCGCACGGATGTTACGTACGGCAACGATCGCCTGCTTCAGCCACTCGGTATCGGCCAGCGCGGCTTCATCAACCTGTGCAGCGTTATATTCCGGGAACGGTTGCAGCATGATGGTATCTGCGGTGTTGCCGCAAATGACTTTCACGCGCTGCCAGATGGTCTCGGTGATGAATGGAATGATCGGGTGCGCCAGGCGCAGCAGACCTTCCAGCACGGTGACCAGCGTATTGCGGGTGCCGCGCAGTTCAGACTCGGAACCACCGGTCATTACTGGCTTAGTCAGCTCCAGATACCAGTCACAGAACTGGTTCCAGGTGAACTCGTACAGGATGCCCGCAGCGATGTCGAAGCGGAAGTTATCCAGCGCTTCACGGTACGCTTTCACGGTCTGGTTGAATTCAGCCAGGATCCAGCGATCCGCCAGAGACAGGGTCATTTCGCCGCCATTGAAGCCGCAATCCTGATCTTCGGTGTTCATCAGCACGAAGCGACTGGCGTTCCACAGCTTGTTACAGAAGTTACGGTAACCTTCCAGACGCTTCATATCCCAGTTGATGTCGCGGCCGGTAGAGGCCAGCGCTGCCAGGGTGAAGCGCAGGGCGTCGGTGCCGTGCGGCTCGATGCCGTCCGGGAACTGTTTCTCGGTACGTTTAGCAATTTTCTCAGCCAACTGCGGCTGCATCATGTTGCCGGTACGTTTTTCCAGCAGGTCTGCCAGCGAGATACCGTCGACCATATCCAGCGGGTCGATAACGTTACCTTTGGACTTGGACATCTTCTGGCCTTCGTCGTCACGAATCAGACCGGTCATGTAGACGGTCTTGAACGGAACCTGTGGCTTGCCGTTTCCATCTTTGATGAAGTGCATGGTCATCATGATCATGCGGGCAATCCAGAAGAAGATGATGTCGAAGCCGGAAACCATCACGCTGGTTGGGTGGAACTGACGCAGCGCGTCGGTGTTTTCCGGCCAGCCAAGGGTAGAGAAGGTCCACAGCGCGGAGGAGAACCAGGTATCCAGAACGTCTTCGTCCTGACGAAGCTGAACGTCGGCGCCGAGGTTGTTTTCCTGACGCACTTCGTCTTCGGTGCGGCCAACGTAGACGTTGCCGTCGTTGTCATACCATGCCGGGATACGGTGACCCCACCACAGCTGACGGGAGATACACCAGTCCTGAATATCGCGCATCCAGGAGAAGTACATGTTTTCGTACTGTTTCGGTACGAACTGAATGTCGCCGTTCTCAACCGCTTCAACCGCCGGTTTCGCCAGCACGTCGGCACGGACGTACCACTGGTCGGTCAGCATTGGCTCGATAACCACGCCGCCACGGTCGCCGTAAGGAACGGTCAGATCGTGAGGTTTGATCTCTTCCAGCAGGCCCATCGCATCGATGGCAGCCACGATCGCTTTACGCGCGGCAAAGCGTTCCAGCTTCTGGAATTCAGCCGGGATAGCGTTGGAGTAAACGTCAGACTCTTCGCCCTTGGTGTCATAAACTTCCGCGGTTTCGCGGATGTCGCCATCAAAGGTCAGAATGTTGATCATTGGCAGCGCGTGACGACGGCCGACTTCATAGTCGTTAAAGTCGTGCGCAGGGGTGATCTTCACGCAGCCGGTGCCTTTTTCCATATCGGCATGTTCATCGCCCACGATCGGAATACGGCGGTCAACCAGCGGCAGAATAACGAACTTGCCGATCAGATCTTTATAACGCGGATCTTCCGGGTTCACGGCCACGCCGGTATCGCCCAGAATGGTTTCCGGACGGGTGGTCGCGACGACCAGGTAATCTTTACCGTCTGCGGTTTTCGCGCCGTCGGCCAGCGGATAGCGGATGTGCCACATTGAGCCTTTAGACTCGCGGTTTTCCACTTCCAGGTCAGAGATGGCGGTGCGCAGTTTCGGGTCCCAGTTTACCAGGCGTTTGCCACGATAAATCAGGTCTTCTTTGTACAGGCGAACAAAGACTTCTTTCACGGCATTGGAAAGGCCTTCGTCCATGGTGAAGCGCTCGCGCTCCCAGTCAACCGAGTTGCCGAGACGGCGCATCTGACGGGTAATGGTGCCGCCGGATTCCGCTTTCCACTGCCAGATTTTGTCGATGAAGGCATCGCGACCGTAGTCGTGACGAGTTTTACCTTCTTCAGCGGCAATCTTACGCTCAACCACCATCTGGGTTGCGATACCCGCGTGGTCGGTACCCGCCTGCCACAGGGTATTTTTGCCCTGCATGCGCTGGTAGCGAATCATGGTGTCCATGATGGTTTGCTGGAAAGCATGACCCATATGCAAACTGCCGGTGACGTTCGGCGGCGGGATCATGATGCAGAAGGACTCTTTGCTTTCGTCGCCGTTAGGCTTGAAATAGCCCTGCTGTTCCCAGTGCTCGTAAAGCGGCTGTTCGATATCTTGCGGGTTATATGTCTTTTCCATTATTTCCAGGTTGCCGTATTCAGGTTAAAACCAGCCACGCGGTAGGCTTTGTAGCGATCGCGTGCGAGTTGTTTCAGAGTTTCTTCGTAAGGGACGAAGTCTACCACTTCTGTGAAAGCGGTGGCAAAATCTGCAAAGTTTACCCGCAGACTTATCAGTATATCCCGTGGGCTGCTGTTGCGTTTGGCAGGCCAGGCTATCTCCACCGGCGCACCGCCTCTTGGGCCTTCGCCCGCCAGATTATGCGGCACAAAACTGTCCGGAGGACGGCTCCACAGGGCTTCATCCAGGCGAATGGCCTGCTGCTCGTCTTCGCAGGCGATCAGCACGCGCTTGCCAGCGCGCCAACGTTCTGCGGCAATTTCACACACCAGTTGCTCGACGGCGCTGAGGTCGTCGACGGTGGTGTCATTGTCCAGAAGATAGAACGTCGCATTCTTCATATATGGGGCTTCTTGTGATGGATTTAAATACAAGGCCGGGTGACCCGGCCTTATTGCCTGATGGCGACGCTGGCGCGTCTTATCAGGCCTACAGCACACCGTCTTGTAGGTCGGATAAACGCAGCGCCATCCGGCATTTCAGCTTTACTCTTCGCCGTTAAAGCCAGCGCGGTTCAGCAGGAACTGCGACAGCAGCGCCACCGGACGACCGGTTGCGCCTTTGGCTTTGCCGGAACGCCATGCGGTGCCGGCGATGTCCAGGTGCGCCCAGTTGTACTTACGGGTAAAGCGCGCCAGGAAGCAGCCCGCGGTGATAGCACCGCCAGGACGGCCGCCGATGTTCGCCATATCCGCGAAGTTAGACTCCAGTTGTTCCTGATACTCATCGCCCAGCGGCAGACGCCACGCGCGGTCGCCAGCCTGCTCGGACGCGCCAATCAGCTCGTGCGCCAGCGGGTTGTGGTTCGACATCAGGCCAGTGATGTGATGGCCCAGGGCAATCACGCAGGCACCGGTCAGCGTCGCCACGTCGATAACCGCTTCCGGCTCGAAGCGCTCAACGTAGGTCAGGACGTCGCACAGCACCAGACGGCCTTCGGCATCGGTGTTCAGCACTTCAACGGTCTGTCCGGACATGGTGGTCAGCACATCGCCCGGACGATACGCGCGTCCACCAGGCATGTTTTCACAGCCCGCCAGCACGCCGATCACGTTGATTGGCAATTGCAGTTCCGCAACCATCCGCATCACGCCGTACACCGCCGCTGCGCCGCACATGTCGTACTTCATCTCGTCCATGCCTTCGGCAGGCTTGATGGAAATACCGCCGGAGTCGAAGGTCAGGCCTTTACCCACCAGCACGATGGGGCGAACGTCTTCGGAAGCCACACCTTTATACTCGATGACCGACATCAGCGATTCGTTCTGCGAACCGTTGCCGACCGCTAGGTAGGAGTGCATACCCAGCTCTTTCATCTGCTGTTCACCGATGACGCGGGTAATGACGTTTTTGCTGTAGCTGTCCGCAAGCTGACGCGCCTGAGAGGCCAGGTAAGCCGCGTTACAGATGTTTGGCGGCATGTTGCCGAGATCTTTAGCTGCTTTGATACCGGCAGCAATCGCCAGGCCGTGCTGGATAGCACGTTCGCCGCTGGTCAGCTCACGGCGAGTTGGCACGTTGAAGACCATTTTACGCAGCGGGCGACGCGGTTCGCTTTTGTTGGTTTTGAGCTGGTCGAAGCTGTACAGCGTCTCTTTTGCTGTCTCAACCGCCTGGCGTACTTTCCAGTAGTTATTGCGGCCTTTAACGTGCAGTTCGGTCAGGAAGCAGACGGCTTCCATTGAACCGGTGTCATTCAGGGTGTTGATGGTTTTCTGAATAACCTGCTTGTACTGGCGTTCGTCGAGCTCGCGCTCTTTGCCGCAGCCAATCAGCAGAATGCGTTCTGACAGCACGTTCGGTACGTGGTGCAGCAATAAGGTCTGCCCCGGTTTGCCTTCCAGTTCGCCGCGACGCAGCAGCGCACTGATATAGCCGTCGCTGATTTTATCGAGCTGTTCGGCGATGGGAGAAAGGCGGCGTGGTTCGAATACGCCCACGACGATACAGGCACTCCGCTGCTTCTCCGGGCTACCACTTTTTACACTGAACTCCATGCACTACGCTCCTGAATCTTAAAGACAACGGCGGTGGCTACGGATAGAATTGCAAGCTTACGTAACTCATTTCCGCTGTTGCGGTGACTTCGTGTTAATCTTAACGTTATTACGGTCCTGGCACGTCAGACGATGTCCTGAAACGTGAAACCGCTGAGTCATTTAATCTTAGCGATGTTTTCGACGACTCAAGAGAATAAATGACGTTTAAGCCATGAAACAAGCTATTTTCCTGCAATAAGACGGGTTTTTACGGGCGTATTTATAGTGATAATCATACGATATCTGGTGCGGGAGACGCTAAAAAGCCAGCTTGCCATCCTCTTCATCCTGCTTTTGATCTTTTTCTGTCAGAAACTGGTGAGGATCCTCGGCGCGGCGGTCGATGGTGATATCCCGACAAACCTCGTGCTCTCATTGCTCGGGCTCGGCGTGCCTGAAATGGCGCAGCTTATTCTGCCGCTGAGCCTGTTCCTCGGTCTCCTGATGACACTGGGTAAACTGTATACCGAAAGTGAAATCACGGTAATGCACGCCTGCGGCCTGAGTAAAGCGGTGCTGGTGAAAGCGGCGATGGTACTCGCGCTCTTTACCGGTATTGTGGCGGCCGTCAACGTGATGTGGGCGGGGCCGTGGTCGTCTCGCCATCAGGATGAAGTTCTGGCTGAGGCTAAAGCGAACCCCGGCATGGCGGCACTGGCGCAGGGTCAGTTCCAGCAGTCTACCGACGGTAACGCAGTGTTATTCATTGAAGGCGTCAATGGTGCAAACTTCCACGACGTCTTCCTGGCGCAGCTTCGCCCGAAAGGCTCTGCGCGCCCCTCCGTCGTGGTGGCTGATACTGGCCAGCTCTCTCAGCGTAAAGACGGCTCCCAGGTGGTGACCTTAAATCAGGGCACGCGCTTTGAAGGGACCGCTATGCTGCGGGACTTCCGCATTACCGATTTCAAAAATTACCAGGCGATCGTGGGCCATCAGGCCGTAGCCGCCGACCCGACCGACACCGAGCAGATGAGCATGAGTACGCTGTGGAACACGGATACCGACCGTGCCCGCGCGGAGCTGCACTGGCGCATCACGTTGATATTGACGGTCTTTATCATGGCGTTGATGGTCGTGCCGCTCAGCGTGGTAAACCCACGTCAGGGCCGCGTACTCTCTATGCTGCCAGCCATGCTGCTGTATCTGGTGTTCTTCCTGCTGCAGACCTCGCTGAAGTCGAATGCGGGCAAGGGCAAAATCGACCCGGCAATATGGATGTGGACGGTCAACCTGGCGTATATCGCGTTGGCCGTGGTGCTTAATGTCTGGGATACCGTGCCGATGCGCCGTTTCCGCGCCCGTTTCATGCATAAAGGAGCGGTATAATGCAGCCATTTGGTGTACTTGACCGCTATATCGGCAAAACCATTTTCACCACCATCATGATGACGCTGTTCATGCTGGTGTCGCTGTCCGGCATTATCAAGTTCGTTGACCAGTTGAAGAAAGCCGGGCAGGGGAGCTATGACGCATTAGGCGCGGGCATTTATACCCTGCTTAGCGTACCGAAAGACGTGCAGATCTTCTTCCCGATGGCGGCGCTGCTTGGCGCACTGCTGGGCCTGGGGATGCTGGCTCAGCGTAGCGAGCTGGTGGTGATGCAGGCTTCCGGCTTTACCCGTCTGCAGGTGGCGCTGTCGGTGATGAAAACCGCTATCCCGCTGGTGCTGTTGACCATGGCGATGGGCGAGTGGGTCGCACCGCAGGGTGAGCAGATGGCGCGTAACTACCGTGCTCAGCAGATGTACGGCGGTTCTTTGCTTTCTACACAGCAGGGCATGTGGGCGAAAGATGGCCACAGCTTTGTCTATATCGAACGTCTGAAGGGCACCGATGAACTCGGCGGCGTGAGTATTTACGCCTTCAATAACGAACGTCGTTTGCAGTCTGTGCGCTATGCCGCCAGCGCGAAGTTTGATCCGGAACTGAAGGAATGGCGTCTGTCACAGGTTGATGAATCTAACCTTACTGACCCGAAACAGGTGACCGGTTCGCAGACCGTGAGCGGGACCTGGAAAACCACGCTGACGCCAGATAAGCTTGGCGTGGTGGCACTGGACCCGGATGCGCTGTCTATCAGCGGTCTGTATAAGTATGTGAAGTATCTGAAGGCCAGCGGCCAGGACCCAGGCCGCTACCAGCTCAACATGTGGAGCAAAATCTTCCAGCCGCTGTCCGTGGCGGTGATGATGCTGATGGCGCTGTCGTTTATCTTTGGCCCGCTGCGTAGCGTGCCGATGGGTGTGCGTGTGGTGACGGGGATTAGCTTCGGCTTTGTGTTCTACGTCCTCGACCAGATCTTCGGTCCACTGACGCTGGTATACGGTATCCCGCCGATTATCGGGGCGTTGCTGCCAAGCGCCAGCTTCTTCCTGATAAGCCTCTGGCTAATGATGCGAAAAGCCTAACCCACTTGTAGCCCGGCCGAGCGATAGCGACGCCGGGTTTTTTATGCCCGAAATTTCTTGGAACATCGGTGTTATCCCCGGGGTCGCTGACGCTCGCCCGGGCTACCGATTGGTGTAGGCCGGATAAGGCGAAGCCGCCATCCGGCAAACCGGCGATGACGAACTAACGCTTCCGCCCACCCAGCAGGCTACCCAACATCCCACGCACAATCTGGTTTGTCACCTGACGCACGGCGCTTTTCGCCGCCGTTTGCACCAGACCATCGTGCTTGCCGCCGCGCGGCCCGGTGGTGCCGAAGATAATATCTTTCAGCCCGCCAAGGATGCCGTCATCAGCGCCCTGCTGGCCTTTCGCGGGCGGGGCATCTGCCTGACCGGCACTGTTCTGCACCCCTTTTTGCAGCATCTCGAACGCCGACTCGCGGTCAATCTCATCTTCGTATTTACCGTACAGTGGCGAGTTATTAATAAGGCCGTTGCGCTCGTCGTCAGTTACTGGCCCCATACGAGAACACGGCGCGATAACCGTCGCCCGTTCAACAATGGACGGGCTGCCTTTGGCATCAAGGAACGAGATAAGCGCCTCGCCGGTGCCCAGTTCCTGAATCGCCTGCTCGGTATTAAACGCCGGGTTAGCGCGCATGGTTTGCGCCGCCGTCTTCACCGCTTTCTGATCTTTCGGTGTAAAAGCGCGTAGCGCGTGCTGCACGCGGTTACCTAGCTGGCCCAGCACCGCATCGGGAATATCCGACGGGTTCTGTGACACAAAGTAGACGCCCACGCCCTTAGAGCGAATCAGACGGATCACCTGCTCGATTTTATCCAGCAGCACCTGCGGCGCATCGCTAAACAGCAGGTGCGCTTCATCGAAGAAGAAGACCAGCTTCGGTTTTTCGAGGTCGCCCGCTTCCGGCAACTGCTCGTACAGCTCTGAGAGCATCCACAGCAGGCTGGCAGCGTAGAGCTTCGGCATCTGGTAGAGCTTCTCTGCGCTGAGGATATTAATGACGCCTTTACCGTTGCTGTCGGTACGCATCCAGTCTTTGATGTCGAGCATCGGCTCACCGAAGAAGTGCTCGGCACCTTGTTGTTCCAGCGTCAGCAGCCCGCGCTGGATGGCGCCGACAGAAGCGGTGCTGATATTGCCGTACTGATTCTGGAACGATTTGGCGTTATCACCGATGTACTGGGTGATGGCCCGCAGGTCTTTGAAATCCAGTAACAGCAGACCCTGATCGTCGGCGATGCGGAAGATAATATTCAGCACCCCGGACTGCACCTCGTTGAGGTTCAGCAGGCGAGCCAGCAGCAGCGGGCCGAGGTCTGAGACCGTGGCGCGAACCGGGTGGCCTTTCTCGCCGAAGATATCCCACACCACTACCGGGTTAGCATGCGGCTCCCAGTCGGTCACTCCGATATTGTTCAGGCGCGTCATCAGCTTCTCAGAGGCCTGGCCTTCCTCCGCTACGCCGGTCAGGTCGCCTTTCACATCCGCCATAAAGACCGGCACGCCAATCTCCGAGAACGATTCGGCCATCTTTTGCAGGGTGACGGTTTTCCCGGTACCGGTGGCGCCGGTAATCAGCCCGTGACGGTTGGCCATATTGGGCAGCAGTTCAAGCTGCTTGTCCTGGGTGCGTGCGATAAGCAAAGGTGCGCTCATGGGTAATCCTCCATTTATTCTGCGTCGAGTATAGGCAAAACAACGACATCTCGCGGCGGTAAATTGTCTGTTTTGCGGCGCTTTATCCAGTGCGGACTATGCTTTGCATACGGTTTTCTTTTTTTTGGAATGTTATGTCCAGATTCTTCTTTAACGAGCGCAAACATCTTGTGGATGATGCGCTTGAAGGCTTAGTGTTGTCCGCACCTCACGCGAACCTGGTGCGATTGGATATCGACCCGGCGATTCGTATCGTCGCCCGCAGCGACTGGGATAAAAGCCGGGTGGCGATAATCTCCGGCGGCGGCTCCGGCCATGAACCGGCGCACGCAGGTTTTGTCGGCAGGGGCATGCTCACCGCTGCTGTATGTGGCGATCTCTTTGCCTCACCGAGCGTTGATGCGGTGCTGAACGCCATTGTAGCGGTTACGGGCGATCGCGGCTGCCTGCTGATCGTCAAAAACTACACCGGCGACCGCCTCAACTTTGGCCTCGCCGCCGAAAAGGCCAAACGCTACGGCCTGAAGGTCGAGATGGTGATTGTCGCCGACGACGTTGCGCTGCCGGATAACAAACAGCCGCGCGGCATTGCGGGCACGGCGCTGGTGCATAAAGTGGCGGGCTTTGCTGCGGAACAGGGGAAATCGCTCAGCGAAGTACACGAGATAGCCCAACAGGCCAGCCGCGGCGTGTTCAGCCTGGGGCTGGCGATGGAAACCTGCAATTTACCCGGCGGTGAGACCGAAGATCGCATCAAGCCCGGTCAGGTGGAACTGGGGCTTGGTATCCACGGTGAGCCCGGCGCTTCGACGGTCAGCAGCCATAACAGCCAACAGCTGATCGGCACGCTGGTTGAGACCCTGAAAGCCTCTGTGGGTGATAACCGCGTGGCGGTGTTAATCAACAACCTGGGCGGCGTGTCGGAGCTTGAGATGGCGCTGCTCGCCAAAGAGCTTGCGCACTCCGCGCTGCGTGAGCAGATAGCCTATCTGATTGGCCCGGCGACGCTGGTCAGCTCGCTCGATATGAAGGGCTTCTCGCTCTCGCTGATCGTTATGAATCAGGCCATTGAAGAGGCGCTGCTGGCCGACGTTGAGACCAGCGGATGGGTAAAAGCCGTGGCCTTTGCGCCGCTGAGAACCCTGGCGCATGCCAAAGTACACGACGCGCTGGAGGTACAACCGTCAGAGAATCCGCAGGTGCATGCGCTGGTGGCACAAGCTACTCAGACGCTGTTGGGTTTAGAGAGCCGCCTGAACGCGCTGGATGCCAAAGTAGGCGACGGCGATACCGGCTCGACCTTTGCGCTGGGGGCGCAGGATATCGCCACGCTGCTCAAGCAGAACGCGCTGCCGCTGAACAACCCGGCGCAGCTTCTACAGCTGATTGGCGAACGTCTGGCAACGGTGATGGGCGGCTCCAGCGGCGTGCTGATGTCGCTGTTCTTCACCGCCGCCGGGCAGGCGCTGGCGCAGGGCGAACCGCTAGCCAATGCGCTACTGGCTGGGCTAAAGCAGATGAAGTTCTACGGTGGTGCCGCACCCGGCGACCGTACGTTAATCGATGCCCTGCAACCGGCGCTGGAAGCGCTGCGTGATAAGGGGCTGGCAGAGGCGATTGCGGCAGCACAGCAGGGTGCCGAAAGCACGGCGACGATGCAAAAAGCGAAAGCGGGGCGCGCGTCATACGTGAACAGCGATAACCTGAACGGCGTGCCGGACCCAGGTGCCGTGGCCGTAGCGGAAGTCTTCGCGGCTTTTGCAAAAGCTTAACGACTAAGAGAAGAACCGGCGGCAGAACGCCGCCGGATAAACATCAGAAATCAGCCTTCAGCACCACGCGGTAACGGGCTTTACCGTCACGCACATGCTGGATGGCATCGTTGATTTTTGACATCGGGAACAGCTCAGTAATTGGCGCGACTTTGCTACGACCGGCAAACTTCATCAGCTTGCGCAGTTCAAACGGGTTACCCGTCGCCGAACCAGAGACGCTGCGGTCGCCGCCAATCAGGGTAAACGCCGGTACCGGCAGCGGCGTCAGCACCGCGCCGACGGTGTGGAAGTTCCCCCCTGAGGCCAGCGCTTCGAAGTACGGCTGCCAGTTCAGGTCGACGTTGACGGTGTTGATGATCAGGTCAAACTGACCCGCCAGCGCTTTGAGCGCTTCCGGCGAACGGCTGTTAACCACGTGGTCCGCACCCATCGCCCGCACTTCCTGCTCTTTCGACGGATTGGAGCTGAATGCTGTAACTTCAGCACCCATCGCGCGCAGCAGTTTAATAGCGATATGCCCCAGACCACCAATCCCAATCACCCCTACGCGGCTGGTGGCGGTAACGTGATGCATCAGCAGCGGTTTAAAGACGGTGATCCCGCCGCACAGCATCGGGCCTGCGGTTTCGATATCAATGTTGTCCGGCAGTGGAATAACCCATTGCCAGTCGGCGCGCAGCTTATCGGCAAAGCCGCCGTGGTTGAGGATGGTCGGCACCGAGCCTTCGGTACAGTTAATCTGGTTGCCATCGATACAGGCATCGCAGTGGCCGCAGCTTCGCGCCGTCCAGCCAATGCCCACGCGCTGACCAATCTTCAGCCCCTTACTCTGCGCCGCGCTGCCCAGCGCCACCACGTGACCAATCACCTCGTGGCCAGCAACCAGCGGATATTGAGAGAACCCCCATTCGTTGTCGATCATCGACAGGTCCGAGTGGCAGATCCCGCAGTAATCCACTTTCACCTCAACGTCTTCCGGCAGCAGCTCTCCGGCATCGTATTCCCAGACTTCCAGTTCTGCCCCGGCATTTTTCGCGGCGTAGCTTTTTATTATGGACATCGTGTATCTCTCAGTGTGGTGTTGAACTGAGAGTGTAGAGCATGTGGGGGCGGGGCGCTTGGCGGAAGGGGGGATTATGGGTTGCCTGCGAAAACGTGACCAAGATTAGAGTTGTGCTGATTTTTTCGACACTTAGCGAGTTATGCTTGCGCTGGTGCTTGCATGGTGGCGCGCTACAGGTATAATCCTCAACGTTTTCCGCATACCTTTCCAGTGCCGGAGTGGCGAAATCGGTAGACGCAGTTGATTCAAAATCAACCGTAGAAATACGTGCCGGTTCGAGTCCGGCCTTCGGCACCATCGGAACATCAATAGACGTCAACGGACGTCTTTTTTTGTGCCTGAAATCCAGTATCTGCAAGGCTTTCCTCGCTTTTTCACTCAACCTAAGTCAACCTGATTCAATCTACATCAACTTACTGATGCGGGTACAACTGCGGGTATATCCCGGTTCGATAATGTTTGTACCCACACAGAACCCTTGAAAGGATACTCATCATGGCTCTGAGTGATGTGAAGGTTCGTTCGGCAAAGCCTGAAGCAAAAGCCTACAAACTGACTGACGGTGATGGCATGGTTTTGCTGGTTCACCCCAACGGCTCCAAATATTGGCGGCTACGTTATCGCTTCGGTGGTAAAGAGAAAATGCTGGCGCTGGGGAAATACCCTGAAGTGTCGTTGGCGGATGCTCGGGCACGCCGGGACGAAGCCCGTAAGCTGTTAGCTAATGGCGTCGATCCCAGTGAGAACAAGAAAGCCGTTAAGGTAGAGCAGGAGCAAGAGGCAATAACGTTTGAAGTGGTTGCCAGAGACTGGCATAACAGCAACCAGAAATGGTCGGCATCGCACAGTGCTCGTGTATTGAAAAGCCTGGAAGATAATCTCTTCGCTGCTATCGGTAAGCGGAACATTGCTGAGTTGAAGACACGGGATTTGCTTGTACCCATCAAAGCGGTGGAGTCATCCGGGCGTCTCGAAGTTGCGGCTCGTTTGCAACAGAGAACTACCGCGATTATGCGCTTTGCTGTGCAGAGCGGGTTAATCGACTACAACCCTGCGCAAGAAATTGCCGGTGCAGTTGCTACGGCTAAAAGACAGCACCGTGCTGCTCTGGAGCTTAACCGCATACCTGAATTACTTCATCGTATTGATCACTATTCCGGAAGACCATTAACCCGACTTGCTGTCGAACTTACCTTGTTAGTCTTTATCCGTTCAAGTGAACTGCGGTTTGCCCGCTGGTCAGAAGTCGATTTTGAAACGGCCATGTGGACGATCCCCGGTGAGCGTGAACTGCTGGACGGTGTTAAACATTCGCAGCGTGGTTCAAAGATGCGGACGCCCCATCTTGTTCCCTTATCGCGTCAGGCCTTAGCTATTCTGGAAAAGATCAAAAGCATGAATGGGAACCGAGAGCTGATCTTCGTTGGCGATCACGATCCCCGTAAGCCGATGAGTGAGAATACGGTTAACAAGGCTTTGCGAGTGATGGGGTATGACACCAAAACGGAAGTCTGTGGGCATGGTTTCAGGACGATGGCGTGTAGTTCACTTATTGAGTCAGGATTGTGGTCGAGGGATGCGGTAGAAAGGCAGATGAGCCATCAGGAGCGTAGCTCTGTGCGGGCGGCTTATATCCATAAGGCGGAGCATCTGGGAGAGAGGAGACTGATGTTGCAGTGGTGGGCTGATTATCTGGATATTAATCGAGAAAAATCAATTAGTCCGTTTGACTTTGCTAAGTTGAAGACTAAGTAAATTTAGCAAACGAGAACGATTTGGTATCCACCAAACGGAAAGCCATTTGTGGCATGTATAAATATGCGGCCTACCTGGAGGGAAGACGGGAGATGGTGCACGTGTATGGGATAATCTTGCGTCAATGTTGAATGATATTACACAGATCATTTAACAAAAATGCATAAAAGTGCGCAAGTTATAAAAATATTTGCGCATGTTTCATTCATGCTCGATTATTTTTTATTGATTTAAAATCAATCGCTTGTGTCGTAAGAAGTTTGTTTTTTTGCACCTAATTTACGAATATGCATCTCTGTAGGTCCGCTACTGCATTATTTTTTAGTTTACATTCTGATCTTTTTGCTCAATCATAGCTTCACCAAATCACTTTTAACTCTGTACACGATCTACAGATTTGAGTGATGAGGTGCGACAGACTGCAATCTGTCGCGTTGACTCAAACCCAAACGTCTAAATTAGGAGATCAAATCTATGCCAGCTTATCAAATTTCTTACGATCTGCGAAAGCAGAAAGATTATGCCCCGCTCATTGTGCGCATCAAGTCTTATGGGACCTGGTGTCATCCTCTGGAATCAACCTGGATTATTGTCACCGAGCAAACGGCAACTCAGGTTCGCGATTATCTCAAAGCCGTTATGGATAACGATGATGGTTTACTCGTTACTGGTTTGCGGGGAGATGGTGCGTGGTATGGGCTTTCTGACAATATCTCTCAATGGCTTAAAAACAACTTATAATCGCCACGCTTAAGAACAGATGCGCCAGGGATGGTGCAATGAATCAGGGGTCCGTATGCCAACACCTTTAAGAAAGTTAGGCCAAATTGCAGGCATCCGTTCAGGCCACACTCTGAGGGGAGCAATCACGCCTGACCCTGAAGGAGATGTGCGTCTGTTGCAGATTAAAGACCTCGATCAGGACTGGCAGTTCAACCACAAAGTACTGCCTACTGTCGTATGGGAACAACGCATCGCTCCTCCATTCCTTGAACAGGGGGAGATTGTTGTTGCGGCCAGGGGGAATCGTAATCTGGCAATTGTATATCGTGGCCAGGTTCCTGTGGTTCCTACCAGCCAGTTCCTGATTGTTAGTATCAAAAGAAAAGAGAGTGAGATTGCCCCTGAATACGTGTGCTGGCTTTTAAACCATCCGACGATTCAGCAGTGGTTCCATCGGAGTGGCACCAATATTCAGTTAATAACGAAATCAGCGCTGCTGGATGTCGCTATCCCGGTACCGCCTATTGAAACTCAATTACAGCTTATCGAGCTCCAGCATATATGGCAGAAAGAAGATGAACTTATCAATAGGTTACAGAAAAATCGCCATCAGCTTGAGCTTGGTATTTTGCAAAAATTACTTAAGGATTAACTTGTTATGAGCAATATGATCGATCAGGACCGCATCAATCGCGTGCTATGGGGCGTATGTGACACTTTCCGTGGCACCATCAGCCCTGATACCTACAAAGATTTTATTCTTACTATGCTGTTTCTGAAGTACATCTCGGATGTCTGGCAGGATCACTATGATGGCTACAAAGCCCAGTATGGCGATGAACCAGAGCTGATTGAAGAGATGATGAAGAATGAACGCTTTGTTCTACCTAAAGATGCTAGCTTTTATGCTCTTTATAAGCGTCGAAGTGAGGCGGGTAACGGTGAACGTATCGATGTTGCTCTACACGCAATTGAAGAAGCTAACGGCACCAAGCTGAAAGATGGTAGCAAGAGCGTGTTCCAAGAAATTTCATTTAATACCAATAAGCTTGGTGATGAAAAACAAAAGAATCTGATTTTGAAGCAGCTACTCGAAGATTTTACTCATCCGGAGCTGAATCTTAAGCCCAGTCGGGTGGGGGGATTAGATGTAATTGGTAACGCTTATGAGTATTTGATTGGTAAGTTTGCCGCGAACAGCGGTCAGAAAGCCGGAGAGTACTATACGCCACCTGAAGTGTCGGATCTGCTCGCGGCTTTGCTTGACCCACAGCCAGGGGAATCGATCTGTGACCCAACCTGTGGTTCTGCTTCGCTTTTGATGAAATGTGGCAAGTGGGTGGCTCAACAGCACCATAGTAAGAACTATGAGCTTTATGGGCAGGAGGCAATTGGCTCAACCTGGTCTCTGGCTAAAATGAACATGTTTCTGCACGGCGAGGATAACCATAAAATCGAGTGGGGTGATACGATCCGCAATCCCAAGCTACTCGATAAAAATGCCAATCTGATGCTGTTTGATGTGGTTACCGCTAATCCACCTTTCTCACTGGAGAAATGGGGGCTTGAAGATATTTCTGACGACCAGTTCAGCCGTTTTCGTCGTGGTCTGCCGCCTAAAACCAAGGGCGACTATGCATTTATCCTGCATATGATCGAAACCATGAAGCCGAAAACCGGACGTATGGGGGTGGTGGTTCCCCATGGAGTGTTGTTCCGCGGTTCCAGTGAGGGAAAAATCCGGCAGAAGTTGATTGAAGAAAATCTCCTTGATGCGGTGATTGGTTTGCCAGAAAAGTTATTCTTCGGTACAGGTATACCTGCTGCAATCCTGATCTTTAAAAAGAGTAAAGTGGACGATAACGTGTTGTTTATCGACGCCAGTCGTGAGTTTAAATCAGGCAAAAACCAAAACCAGCTAAGCCCGGAAAATATTACCAAAATCGTTAAAACCTACCGTGAAGGTGATAACGTCGAAAAATATGCTTATCTTGCCAGTCTGCAGGAGATCCGCGATAACGACTACAACCTGAATATTCCTCGCTATGTCGATACCTTTGAAGAAGAAGAGGTAATTGATCTGATGGCGCTACGTACCGAGCGTAAGCAACTGCAAGCACAGTTAGTTGAGCTGGAATTGGAGATGGCGAAATATCTGGAGGAGTTAGGTTATGGTGCCTGATGGATGGAAGATAGATATTTTAGGGAATCTGTTTGAGTTTAAGAATGGTTTAAATGCTGAAAAGGAACAATATGGTATTGGATATAAGTTTGTAAATGTTATGGATGTTTTTAGAAATGACATCCTCACAGAGTCCAAGATAATTGGTCGAGTTCAGATGTCAGATAAACAACTGGGCGACTATAAGTTGAAGTATGGTGATGTGCTCTTTAATCGCACTTCAGAAACATTTGACGAAATAGCAATGGCGGCAGTCTATTTAGATAATGTTGTTGCTACCTTTGGTGGTTTTGTAATAAGAGGGCGACCTAAGGTAGATGAAATTCATCCTGACTTTTCAGTTTTTTTGTTTCAGGCGTCTGGCTATAGAACACAAGTAATTAAGTTAGGCCAAGGTGCTGTTCGAGCGAATATTGGGCAAAAAGACTTATCTAAAGTTAGAATTTTGGTACCTCCTGTCAGAGAGCAAAAGAAAATAGCTCAAATTCTTACAGCCTGGGTGAAGGCGATCGCTACTACTGAAGAAATGCTTGTCAATAGTAAGAAGCAGAAAAAAGCACTAATGCAAAAATTGCTTACCGGCAATAACCGTTTTCCGAAATTTAATGATGAATGTAAGTTTTATCATTTATCAAAAATCGCCGTTATTACAATGGGATCCTCACCAAAATCTGGAGCCTATAATGAAAATGGGATTGGTCTTCCCTTGATCCAAGGCAATGCTGACATTAAAAATAGAAAATCTGCACCACGTATTTTCACTGCAGAGATAACTAAAGAATGTCACCCTGATGATATTCTGTTAAGTGTTAGAGCCCCAGTGGGAACGATTGCGATATCAAACCATAAAGCATGCATAGGAAGAGGAATTGCCGCGATAAGAGCAAAAACAGCATTTAATCAAGCTTATCTTTATCAGTGGTTGATTTGGTTCGAACCAAGATGGTGTTCCTTATCCCAAGGCAGTACATTTGAATCCATAAATAGCGACGATATAAAGAAATTACAAATTAGAGTACCAAGCTCACAGGAACAGAAAAAAATCGCTAAAGTTCTTTCCTTGGCAGATCAAGAAATTGAGCTCTTACAACAAAAACTAAATCACCTAAAACAAGAAAAAAAAGCCCTGATGCAGCAACTTCTTACCGGTAAACGCCGTGTGGAGGTGGACGCCGCATGACTGATAAACACTTACCTCAACCTCCAGCAGGTGAATTCCTGCTGTTCCAAAGCGAAGATGGTCGCGCACGCGTTGAGTGTCGCTTTCAGTCAGATACGCTTTGGCTCACTCAGGCATCCATGGCTGAGCTATATGATAAGGATGTTCGTACCATCAATGAGCACCTTATCAACATCTTTTCAGAAGGCGAACTTGGTCAAAATTCAACTATCCGGAAATTCCGGATAGTTCGCCAGGAAGGAAAACGTCAGGTTTCCAGAGAGATAGAGCATTACAGCCTCGAAGCCATACTAGCTGTTGGCTATCGTGTCCGCTCAGTTCGGGGGACTCAGTTCCGTCAGTGGGCCACGCAAACCCTGCAGGAATATCTGATTAAAGGGTTTGTGATGGATGATGAGCGGCTGAAGAATCCGCCCGTTGGCTCTTCTGTGGTGCCCGACTACTTTGACGAGATGCTGGAACGTATCCGTGATATTCGTGCCAGCGAGCGGCGCGTCTATCTGCGTGTGCGGGAGATTTTCGCGCTGGCTGCTGATTATCAGCCGACTCTGAAAGAGACCACCCTCTTCTTTCAAACCATCCAGAACAAACTGCACTTTGCCTGCACTGGGCGTACAGCCGCTGAGCTGATCCACCAGCGGGCAGATGCCAGCCAGCCTCATATGGGGCTCACCAGCTATAAAGGCAATGACGTTCGAAAAGGCGATGTCACGGTTGCTAAGAATTACCTGACCCAAAAAGAGGTCAGTGAGCTGAACCGTGTAGTGAATATGTGGCTGGACTATGCCGAAGATCAGGCGCTGCGACGTCAGCAGGTTTTTTTGCAGGACTGGCAGGAGAAGCTGGATCAATTCCTGCAGTTCAACGACCGTAATGTGCTACAGGGCGCTGGCACTGTCAGTAAGAAAATGGCAGATGAAAAAGCTCAGGGTGAATATGCAAGATTTGCAGAACAGCGGCGTTTGTTAAAAGAGGCCGAGGGTGAAAAGGATATTACCGAGCTACTGCACTGGAAAGCCGATAAAGATAAGGGAACATCATGAGCATGCAGATCGCGCCAAAATTCCAGGAAGAGTACAGCGCCAAGCTCCCGGCGCTGGCCCTCTTGAGTAATTTAGGCTGGACATATATTTCACCTCAGCAAGCCTTATCTGCGCGAGCAGGCAAGGCAGATCAGGTGGTCTTAAACCAGATTTTGCGTGAACAGTTAGCCAAGAGAACGTTTATCTTTGCCGGTAAAGAGCATGTCATTTCCGACAAAGCGATTGAAAGCCTAATTGCCGAAGTTAACAGCCCGGCATTAAACCAGGGATTGATTACCGCCAATGAACACTTGTACAACCACTTGTTGTACGGCATTTCAGTGACGGAATTTATCGATGGCAAGCGGGTGAACCCAACAATCTCGTTGATTGACTGGAACAACCCGCAAAATAACAGCTTTGTTTTCACCGAAGAATTCAGCGTGACACGCGCTAACGGCATTGAGGTGCGCAGGCCAGATATTGTCTGCTTTGTGAATGGTATTCCGTTGGTGGTCATCGAGGCTAAGCGCCCGGATGGCAATGCTAAAAAAGGGCCGACTATTGATGAAGGGATATCTCAAAGTCTGCGCAACCAGCGCCATGATGAAATTCCGAGACTGTTTGCCTACAGTCAGATCTTACTGTCGATAAACGGTCATGATGGGCGTTATGGGACTTGCGGAACACCAGCCAAGTTTTGGGCGACATGGCGGGAAGAAGATATCTCCGATCTGGAGATGCTTGCCGTCAAAAACCGCAAGCTCACAGCACAGCAGATGGAGTCAATCTTCAGCCATCGTCCGGTTGGCTGCCTGAAATGGTATCAGAACCTGATTGCAGCGGGTGAACTAGCTTTAACGGGCCAGGACCAGCTACTTATCAGTCTGCTTTTACCTGAACGTCTACTGGATATGGCACGTTTCTTCACGCTGTTTGATAAGAAAGCCGGTAAGGTCATTGCCCGATATCAGCAGGTATTCAGTATCAAACGGCTGCTACAGCGGATAGAAACGAAGAACCCTGATGGTAGCCGCAACGGTGGGGTTATCTGGCATACCACGGGTTCAGGTAAGTCGCTGACGATGGTTTTCCTCAGCAAGGCGCTGATTCTGAGTGAAACTCTCAAGCAGTGCCGCATCATCGTCGTAACCGATCGCGTCGATTTGGAAAACCAGCTCAGTCGCACCTTTATCTCAACCGGGGAGCTGGCCGGTAAAAGGGATAAAGCCGATGCCATTGCCACCTCTGGCAGACGTTTAGCCGAACAGATTGGCAAGGGTACTGAGCGCATTCTCTTCTCGTTGATTCAGAAATTTAACACGGCCACCCGCCTGCCCGAGTGCGTGAATACCAGCCCCGATATCATTGTGTTGATCGATGAAGGCCACCGTAGTCATGGCGGTGAGAGTCATCAACGCATGAAGCTGGCTCTACCCAACGCGGCCTTTGTTGCTTTCACCGGTACGCCGTTGCTGAAAGATGATAAGACCACTAATAAATTTGGTCCCATCGTTCATGCTTACACCATGCAGCGTGCGGTAGAGGACAAGACAGTCACTCCGCTTCTCTACGAAGAGAGGCCGCCCGAGCTGAATGTTAATGAACGAGCTATAGATAGTTGGTTTGACCGTATCACCGAGGGGTTAACGGATAAACAAAAAGCCGACTTGAAGCGTAAGTTTGCTAATAAAGGGCAGGTGTATAACGCTGACGATCGCATCCACCTTATTGCACTGGATATCGCCAACCATTTTGTCAAAAACATCGACGATGGCTTGAAGGGGCAGCTCGCCTGTGACAGTAAAGCTGCAGCGATAAAATACAAAAAGTATCTTGATGAAGCCGGACTGTTTGAGTCTGCAGTGGTCATTAGTTCTCCTGACACGCGTGAAGGAAATACCGAGGTGGATGAATCTGGTATCCCTGATGTGACCAAATGGTGGAAAGATAATGTCGGCTCTCAGGATGAGCAGGTTTACACGCGTAATGTCATTGAGCGTTTTGATAAAGATGATTCGCTGAAGCTACTTATTGTGGTCGATAAGTTACTTACCGGATTTGATGAACCCAAAAACGCCGTGCTTTACATCGATAAGCCTCTTAAGGGGCATAACCTGATTCAGGCCATAGCCCGTGTTAACCGCCTTCATCCTAAGAAAAAATTTGGTCTGTTAATCGATTATCGGGGCATCCTCAAAGAGTTGGATACCACCATTGAGGATTACCAAAAGTTGGCATCACGCACGCAGGGCGGGTTTGATATTGACGATCTGGTGGGGCTGTACGGCCAGATGAGTACGGAGTACAAGCGCCTTCCCCAGCTGTATAAAAATCTGTGGGCGATTTTCGCAGGTGTAAAAAACAAAAACGATATTGAGCAGCTCCGTCAGGTGCTGGTGCCGCGCACGGAAGAAAAGCATGGAGAAATGGTTGATGTGCATCTTAAAGTCCGTGAGGACTTTTATGAGGCACTCACGCAATTTGCCAGCTGCCTGAAAGTGGCGTTGCAGTCGGCTACCTTCTTTGAGGATAAGAGTTTCAGCGAAGAGGATCGCCAGCACTATAAAGAGACGCTGAGGCAATTTACTAGCTTGCGCCAGCTGGTGAAGCAGGATGCCGGTGAGACAGTAGATTATGATCAGTACACAGAACAGGTTAAAAAGCTGTTGGATAAACACGTTGTTGGCGTAGAAGTCCGCGAGTCTGATGGAGTGTATGAAGTCAGCAAAATGGGACAACGACCCGAAGAGTGGAGTGAGGATAAAACTCGCAACGAAACGGATATTATTAAAACCCGCGTAACCCGGATGATTGAGCAGGATTTACGTGATGATCCTTATGCCCAGGAAGCCTTCTCGAAGTTACTGCGTCTGGCTATTGAAGAGGCGGAAAAACTGTTTGAGCATCCTCTCAAGCAGTACATGCTATTTCGTGAGTTTGAGGAGCAAGTACAGGATCGGCGGCTGAACGAAATACCCGACGTATTTGCTGGTAATCACCATGCACAGGCTTACTTCGGTGTGTACAAAAAAGTACTGCCGGAGGTTTTTGCCATTACCGATTCTCAAGTTATCGATAAGTGGGTGAAGCTTGCTTTTGAAGTAGACCAGGCTGTTGATATCTCAGTGGCTGAGAACTCGATCAATCCGCAAAATATCGAGGCTGATATTCGTAAGAAGCTTCTGCCGATGATGTTTAAAGAGTGTAAGGCAATAGGTGGCGGAATGGATCAGGCGAAAAAGATTGTGGAAATGATCGTCCAGATTACCCGTGTAGGGCTGAGCGGAGTCTAAATTGTGGGCGAAAGAGCAATGAGCTTCATTTACGGTGATGAACGTATTACCTTCGAGTGTAAACCCCGACCGTTGGTGAATGGACGCATCCTGATAAAAGTTCATCCCGACTGCCGGGTTGTAGTATCCGCGCCGCAGGATACCGATGACCAACAGGTTCTGAATGCTGTTGAAAAGCGTGGGCGCTGGATCTATCAGCAGCTACGGGACTTCCGTAAGCAGCTGGAATATATAACTCCACGACAGTATATCAGCGGTGAGAGCCACTATTACCTGGGCAAACAGTACATGCTTAAGGTGATAGTGGCTCCCTCTGACGCTCAGGGCGTAAAAATGTTGCGTGGCAAGCTGGAAGTCACCTTACGCCATAAGAGCGCTGAAAAGGTTCTGCAGTTGCTGACTGACTGGTATAAGGCTCGAGCCCGCGAAGTCTTCGCCAAAAGGCTGAGCGCTATGCTGGAGCAAGCGTTATGGGTCAGTGACTCACCGCCATTGCGTATTCTTACCATGCAGACTCAGTGGGGAAGTTGTTCCCCCAATGGAAGGGTGACCCTGAATCCCAATCTGGTAAAGGCCCCGCGTGAGTGCATCGATTACGTTATTTTGCATGAGCTATGTCATCTGGCTGAGCATAACCATAGTGAACGCTTCTACCGGCTCATGGGGCAGGTAATGCCTGACTGGGAGAAGATCAAGAAGCGTTTGGACGGGATGGCTGGGATGATAATGACAAGCTAAACATAATGGCGTGCGATGCTTCTGTCCTGCAGCATCCATCGCTTGAGGGAGGAGAATATGGAAAAAATCATATGTGCTCTGTGTAATACCGCAGTTGAGGTGACGGTGCTGTCCAGCCATTTGCTAACCAATCATGGCTGGAAGATGGTACCTCATCCGGCTAAGCCGGTAGCTGAGGCATCGCTTATTGCCCGTCAAACCTGCAAATGTCCAGTATGTAACGTCTCTCTCAAGGACGCGAAAAGATTAGAAAAGCATATAAATAAAGCCCATTCAGAAAGACCAAGCTCTTCTCCCATCAGTAGCAACCCTACAAAGAAAAACAGTGTAACGACGATTTCCTATCAATGGGCGATAACTCAACCGCTCGATAAAAAATACTCCGCTGTAGTAGAGAAATTCGTTGCTGAAAAAACGTTATCTGAAATTGAAAAAGAAATAATGACCATCGTGAATGGCTATGATGCGGCGGATACTTCCAGACAGAGTTTGATGTCAGGGCGGCTCATTCTGCTTGCCCATGCCAAGAAAAGACTTGCTGCAAAAAGCAAATCCAGCAAAAACAAGAAAGTAACGGCAAAGAGTAAAAAAAACAGAAATGCCAGTTCTCGAGATATCATGGACCAATACATTGGCGGGCGTAGAATTGTTGTATCCGGCGGTTTACCTTCCTTGGGAAAAAGATAATGTACCGCTGCGCACCATGTGCAAAAAGCGAAGCAGGCCAATTACTGTTATAACTGACTTAAACTACTTAACATGCGGCCGGAAAAATCAGGCATGCAGGGAGGCACATGACCACGAGCAATGAACTTCTCCTTAGGCCAATTAGCGACCTGATGAAACAGCGTTTTTTCATACCCTCATACCAGCGGGGCTACCGCTGGACGCAAAGGCAGGTAACAGATCTGCTGGATGACATCGCGGAATTTCAGAAAAACAGCGAGTCAAGTTCCCGCAAAGCCTTCTACTGCCTACAGCCTGTTGTTATTAAGCAGTGTGGCGAAGAATGGGAATTGGTTGATGGTCAGCAGCGCCTGACAACTATCTGCATTATCCTTCATTATCTGAAGGACATTGCCGCTATGCTTGGACATTCAGGGTACTCTCTGCGCTACGAAACCCGTCCTGAGAGTGCAAGTTTCCTTAGCAATATCAATAGCGATCACGCAGATGATAATATTGATTTTTATCATATGAATCAGGCTCGGGAAGTAATAGACGCATGGTTCAGTTCACGACCGCCTGTCTATAAGTTCAGCTTTTTGCAGACTCTGCTCAATGATGATGAGGCTGGTAAAAATGTAAAAGTGATCTGGTATCAGCTAAGCGAGCAGGCAAACGTGACTGAGGTATTTTCCCGGCTTAATCGTGGAAAAATCCCGCTAACCAACTCAGAGCTGGTTAAAGCACTGCTGCTTAATGCCGGGAACTTCAGCCATGCAACAGATCTCAACGTTCGCTTTCACCAACTCAGGATTGCGCAGGAGTGGGATGAAACAGAACGCCGTCTTCAGCAAGAGGACTTCTGGTATTTCATCAGTAATCATCCCCGTGAGAGCAACCGCATAGAGTTTATACTCGGACTGGTCGCAGATTCACTGAAGTCTGGTGTTTCCCGCCAGGATCCACACTACATATTCCTGTCGTTCGCTCATTACTTGGAGGAAACGCATCAGGATCCGGAGCGTATAGAGAAAGTGTGGCTGCGGATCAAACAGCGTTTTATGTTACTCGATGAGTGGTACCAAGGCCGCATGACTTATCATCTTGTCGGTTACCTCATTAGTAATAGTGAGAGCGTCATTCCTCAGCTTATCAGCGAATCTGAAAGCTGTGAGACTAAATCGAAATTCATTGCCGTACTGAAGCAAAGAATACTACGTATTGCCCTGCCAGGACTCGCGGGCCCGTTGAGCCAGGGACGGGGCGAGCGCAGCAGCCAGATTGACGCCACACTCTCTGCTCTGACGTATCCTGAGCGTTCGCTGCGTCCTGTGCTTCTGCTTTTTAATATTGCCATTTTGCTGGCTAACAAAAATTCATCTACCCGATTCCCATTCCGGCATTACAAGCTCGACGCCTGGGATATTGAGCACATTACTTCAGTCAGCTCACAAATGCCGGAAAATATCAGCGGACAGAAGGCCTGGACAGAAGTGATGCGTGAGCATTTTCGTCCTTACAATTTATCGGAAGAAGGAACTGATAAGGTAAGTTCAGCACAACAGGTACTGTTTGAGCGTGCAAAAGCTTTGCTTCTGGAAGAACCCTTTGACAGTGAAAAATTTGAAGTCTATTTCAGCGACATTCTGCATGAGTATAGTCAGATGCCTCTACTGGACAGGGATGACAGCATTGGAAACCTTACGCTACTGGATCAGTCAACTAACAGAAGCTATCGCAACGCCATCTTTCCGGTGAAGCGTAATCGCATTATTGAAGCGGACAAAGCGTCAACTTTTGTCCCTCCCGGTACAAGAAACGTATTTCTTAAATACTACAGCAGTAATGTCCACGAAATGACTTTCTGGAGTAGCCAGGATCAGGATAGCTACCGGCGCGCAATTACAGACGCCCTGACCGTATTTTTTGATGGAGCAATGTATGCAGCAAGGTAAAGTCATCACATTCGCCAGTTTATTCAGCGAAGTAAGCAACGTTGAGATCCCCATCATACAGCGTGACTATGCTCAGGGGCGCGAGGACGCATGGGAGATTCGCGATCAGTTTCTCCTGTCGCTCAGTCAGGCGTTAACAGCTCCTGTTGGCACACTACCGCTTGATCTCGATTTTATTTATGGAAACCTCAGCACTGAGGAGCGTCCCACCCTTTCGGTCCTTGATGGCCAGCAGCGCCTTACAACTCTCTTCTTGCTTCACTGGTATCTGGCGAACAAAGAGGGTAAATATGCTGATTTCATTGAGCGATTCACTCATTTGGGCAAATCCCGTTTCACATATCAGACCCGCACCGCCGCAACGGAGTTTTTCCATGCGCTGGTGCGAGCCGACAACAGTGGTCTACAGTTTGCAGAGAATGCCCCTGACCTTAGGGAACAGATAACGGACAGCCGCTGGTTTTATCACTCCTGGCTTCAGGACCCTACGGTTTCAGCCTGCTTGACGATGCTGAATGCGATTCAATCATGCTTCGATGACGCACCGAGTGGGCTTTATTTCAAACTGTGCAGTTCTGACTCGCAGCCTGTGGTATTCCAATATTTAAACCTGTCCTCATTTGGACTTTCTGACGATCTCTATATCAAAATGAATTCGCGGGGGAAAGCGCTTACCGATTTCGAAAACTTCAAAGCCTGGCTCTCAGGCAGAATGAGCCAGCAGCCTGGTGCCGTGAAATTTGGAGAGAAAATCGATCAGGCCTGGACTGATATGTTCTGGAATCTGAGCAAAAAAAGGGCCGAAAGCTTTGATACCCTTTTTCTGCGCTTTTTTAAGCGGATGGCGTTTCTTCTTGAATGCAGTCAGTCATCTGAACCTGCATATCTGCTGGCAAACCTAAATGCGACCTGGTTCAGCGCCCTGAGAAGCACCCGTGAAGGTTTTAGTTCCTCAGAATTCGAAGCGAAGGATACCTTCAACCCCAGTAACATCGAAATCATCTCATCCGTACTAGATTTCCTTTGCTCCCAGCATGCAACCCGTGAACACCGCAGCTTGCTGATGGAGTTTCTAACGGGCTCTGACTTACTTGGAGCATGTCGTTTTTATGCACTCTGCGCATTTATTACTTATAAGAAATCGTCCAGCCACGCCTACTTCGCTGAGCAGCACGCTCAATGGAGTCGTGTCACCGATAACTTCCTGTACACTATGCGTATTGACAGCAATCAGGTTGCAGTGGGGGTTATTCGTTCTCTGGATGAACTGGCTCCATATGCTGGTAACATTTACAGCTATATGAGTACAGTTGACGTTCGACTGGGTTTTAACGAGCAGTGGGATGAGGAAGCCCTTAAAGCAAAGCTGATTACTTTGGATAGTGAATGGGAGCCTGCCTTAATTCGGGCAGAATCTCACCCTCATCTTAAAGGTCGAGTAAGGGGGCTGCTCAAGGGGGCCAAAACTGCTGATAATAGCGGTTACGATCTTACCCGATTTATATCTCTGACAGAGAAAACCTATTGGGTGCTTAACGAACAGGTTCTGCATAACTACGAGCACTTACTTGAACGTGCGCTGCTGTCACTGGGAGATTATCTGATATGGCAGAAAGGACAACGGTACACCTTTTGCCTTCCTTTACATCAGTCTTGGCGTGAGCGTAATGAGAACTGGCTGAGGGTGACAGAGAAAAATGTGTTTATTGAGCTGCTGGATAAGCTGAATAAAAAAGAAGATATGTCGAATACACTCCGAGAAATTATTCAGGAATCAAACCCGGGCGGCTGGCGCGAACTGGTCGTGAAAGACCCTGAGACCATTCGCTACTGTTCGGAAAAGATTATCGACAAATTAGATAACCAGGTGTATCTGCTAAGTAAGACAAACCTTCGCGGCTATTTCCGGGAGCTGCACAGTTGGGTGCTCTCGAAAAGGTTGTTGGCCCTTCTTCGCAGAGAGGATGGAAACGCGCCTTTCACTGCCGTGACCTATCACTCAGTCTATGGTGATGAATGGCCATGTATAGAGCTTACGGTAAGTGAAGAGGAAACGTTCTTTATCGCACATGAGAACGGAGTCTGGTTTGACTGTCACAATGTGGATGAAGAAGGTGAGCCACTCCCCCTGCCGTCCTTCTTTAAATCACTGGTAGATACGCTGATGCATGACGCGGATACCGTTTCCAAAACCTGACACTGTACTGGTTACTTGTGCAGGAAATGGGCAGCCCGGTTGAGGGTACATGTGCAGGATGAGCACAAAGCAGTCTTGCAGCTGTCGTCGTTCTGCTTCCATAGAAAGTAAATATTAGTTCTGCATAAGCGTCAATACACACCGTATTGACGCTTATGGTTACCTCTGTCTGGAAGGGATAAATAATCCCAGTTTTCGTACTGTAGTACGTTTCATATTTTTTCTATCCGCCGCGAGTCAGCAATACGCTGTAGCATCCAGATTTCCACTTCGCTTTTATACCAACGGGAACTCCGTCCCAGTTTGATGGGTTTCGGGAATTCGCCATCCTGAATAAGCTTGTAGAACCACTTATCTGTCATGCCGGTGTATGTGGTGATGAATGTCATATCGATAAGCGGGTCTTCAGCACTAAGAATGGGGTTATTGATAGTAGCCATGGAATCTCTCCCTCTGAAAATTAATGATGGGAGGAGTCCGGCGTGGTTGAGTTCTATTGCACGCCAGTACTCCTTCAGAGGATAGGGATTGCCAGTAAAAAAATACCTGAGAGCCTTATCGGCCCCGATAGGCTGGGGTGAATCTTGACGGGAAAATCAGCGCTGACTGCATCCAAAATTACGTTCGCCATCACCGGTGACTTTGGTATGGTCTTTTGCAAGATATGAAGCCCGTACTAATGCCTCCTGTAGTTGCTCATTATTCCCGCGGTCAATCCAGTACACCGGGCTTTCCGGAAAGTGTGCCAGCGTTGCATACTCCGAAGTACCCACCCGTAAGGCGCTACACCACGCCTGTTTGATTAACCCTGCCAGTGAAGCCGGATCGTTATAGTTACCTGCGGAACACCAGACTTCGCGATTAAGCAACAACACCACGTGGTAGTGCTTTTTACCATTGCGTTCTCCATATTCCCTTGCCCAGATATAACGCAGGTCGGTCATGCGTTTTCGGTTGCCCTCGCGGTGTTTACGAAGCAGGTATACTGCAATCTTTACTTTCAGAGAGTCTATAAATCGGGAAATAACAGCAGCATCTGTAGATGCAGGAGCATTGGGTAGTCGTAGATCAACCCTCAACATTAATACTCGCGGATAAGCCTTAAGGGCGTTCAGTAAGGTGTCGGTAATACGTTGTTGCCAGAAAGGATTAAAGGTGTTGTTCATTGTTGAAATCTCCAGTGGTTTGTTTTTCACATCAATGACTGGAGCTGTAAAAAAATACTCTTAAAAATAATGCTTCAGGTAATTAAAACTGAGATTTGATGTTTCAACCTATCTTGATTAAATCATTTCTGATTACAGAAGGGTTATGAAGGTAACCCATAGCTTTAAGCGTAACAGAGAGAAAGGATGTGTCAGGTATATATTACCAATCCGACAGTTTGAGCCATGTAAAGTGTGTGCATCCGGGGGGCCATGCACCATCAGCGTGCTCCTGGCTGGTCCTTCAGTCGCTCTGGAGTTAACGTTGTATGGGGAAGTTGCTTAACTATGTCACTAAAGTACCATTTGTCCCAGTATTTACAGGGGTCTGTTCGCTATGAATGGAACGTTTTTTCCTTGTTTTTTCCTCTATGAAGAATCGTTTTTAACACGAATAATCTTCATTAATACCTTGGTTTAAGTTATCCTAAAAGGAGGTTTGATAGAAGGAACTGGACATGAATGATGAGTGTATAAAAAGGATGAGAATTAAATCTGCGCAGGAATTGGCAGGAGATGATCCAATGCTGATAAGGGAATACCTTTCAACCTTTCCATTGCCCCTACTGAGGCGGATATTAATTTCGCTCGATATAACGGTAGCAAACTCAATTTTCCCTCAAATAGCCAATGATGACTCGAAATTAATAAGTTTTATTTGTTCTGGTGTTGCTTCTGATAAGATAATATCTCCTTTTGATAAGGTAAATAAAATTGTAAAAGATGTAGGAAGTGACGCTTTCTCCGATGGTTGTATTGTATGGCTTAAAAATGATATCGAGGCATGCCACTATTTCTGGTGGAATCTGATGCAGCTCGGATGGAGAGATGTGTTTAAACTACTTAGAGCGGATAATATACATCGCTATAGTGATGTGGGGGATAACCCGCAAGTTCAATACGTTTCTGATACATTTTGTCTGCCCAGGGCAGTAGGCGGGCATAAAGAACGCTACAAATCAATTTTGATCTTATTAAGTTTGTTGCCATTCAAAAATACTGAAATAAATCTTCTGATTTCACATTTATCCTGTAACTACAAGAGAGGTAAAGAGATATGCAGGCGTGAGGTCAATATCACCTCTTTGATGAAAAGCAAGGAGTCGGTTTCTTTTTCAATTTTTTACTTAAAGAAAAAGAATAAGTTCCTGGCTGATTTAGAACCTCTCACGGAGAGTGATAATAAATACGTATTAATCACACAGCTTTATCTGCTTACAAGAGAAGACAATTTTAAAGAGTTAGTCACCTCGTTGACTAAAGCTTGGTCACAAAAGAAGGTACGTGAAAAAAGAAAAGAGACGGATAAAAAACAGACTGCCAAACTTCTCGGCTTGAGCAAAGAAAGCATCAGGATGCTTAAGGAATTATCAAAAAAACACAGTATGGACCACTCAGAACTGATGGATCTGGCTATACAGTCTTTGTTCGAACAAATGCAGTAATTCATCATAAAATCAGACATATATTATCATAATGGATGATGGCAGCTCCCAACCTCAGTGTGTATGTTTTAGTCGTAGTTGTCACGGGACTATGACACTCAGTGTCGCATTCAACTCCATCCGCGTAAAAATTCACCATTTCATAAGACCTATCTGTGCAACAGCCCCCCTTACAGTGTGACCTCTCACCACATTGACTGAGGAAGAACAATGGCTGTCTACCGTAACGACCCCGATTTAAACCTGCTGGGCCAGTGCAGCAATGAAGAGCTGCAACTGTTGGTTTCTATTCTGATCACTGACCCTCGTGACGGCGACACCCGCTGGACAGAGAGCCTGACCAGTACCCCTGAATACCGTCTGTTGGCACCGGAACACCGGCGCTACTGGCAACTGATAGCGGCTGAATTTCAGCGTTACGGGGCCAATACGCTGGTAAGTTTGATTCGGCTGGGGCAGGGCGTGACCTACCGGGAAATCCTCGAGGATGTTTGCGATAAGCTTAATGTGAACTACAACCTGAAAAGCACCACCGAGACCATTGAGTTGTGCCTGTTGATGAAGGTGCTGGAGAAAAGCCTGGACCAGATGACACCGGAAGAACTGGCTACTTTTTCTCGCAATATGCAACTCGACCTGACCAACCCCACCCCTCAGCTCATTCTGATGGCAGTACAGGCAGCCATACGTACCTCCTCGCTGGCCGCCCTAGAACTCGCCACCGTGCTGTCCGCCAGCGTCATTACATCACTGGGGGGGATTGCCACTTGGGGCACTGTGGTGGTGGCATCCAGAGTGCTGTCCGTTATCGCCGGTCCCGTAGCCATTGCGCTCAGTTCGGCGTGGATGATTTCCGATATTGCGGGTCCGGCTTACCGGGTCACCATACCGGCCTGCATCATCGTAGCCTGGCTCCGGCAGCAACGTCTTTCCCGTTAATCCATTTTTCACTGCCAGCAGATGACTGGTACCAATATTTTCTGCTGGGAGTACACTCCATGCCTGAACAGGGACACCGCTATGATCGTTTGGCCAACCGTCTCGCCATCCTGGTCAGTCGCCTCTTTATGGGCGAATCACTCAGCGTCAGACAATTGGCTCAGGAGTTTGGCGTTTCTGAGCGCACCGTTCAGCGCGACTTGCGTGAGCGTCTGCGTTATCTCGACATCGAATATTCCCGTGGAAGCTTCCGACTCCTGGATGCCCGAGGGCCCTTTCGCACCAACAGCGACATTCTCCGCTTTGCCCGGATAACCAGCGTGGCACATTACTTTCCTACCCTGGATCCCAGGCTGCTGTCGGTGTTGCTCGACAGTGGTCAGGATTCTCCCTGCATTATCTGGAATGCCCCGCCACGTCAGGCACCTGCGTTGTTTGGTGGTTTCCAGGCTATCGTTCAGGCCATCATCCGTAATCGCCGTGTTCACTTTCTGCATCAGGGTCATCAGCAGTCAGCAGTGGCCCCTTACCGGCTTATCTGTCTGGACGGGGAGTGGTACTTGGTGGCCGTATCGAAAGATCGCATTCAGGTGTTCACCCTTTCAGCCATCACTGATGTGGTGATGACCCTCAGCGGTTTTGTGCGAAACAGCCATATCACTCGCATTTTTCAGGACCCGAGATTCATTCAGGCCCTGCCGCATTATCAATATATCAGCGGACTCATCAAGGAATGAGCCCGTATTCCCGTCCGTCAGGACAATTTGCTTTACTCATAAAAGGATACATTCATGAACAATTCATCACTCAGCGCGTTCGTGCTGGTCTGTGGCCTAGTTCCGGTCATGGCGCAGGCTTTTGGAAATAAGGACACCTGGTCCAGTGGTTGGGGCCAAGGCGTATCAGAGTTTGTTATTAAGGGGAAAGGTCAGTCGCAGTTATATCTGTCCTGTGAGGATTACGGCTCACAGCCAGCCACGGTCATATTTACGGACGCTAACGGGCATGAAGTCAGTATGGATGAGGATAGAAACCTCCAGGTCAGCATTGACGGTGGGGAGTCCATTGATATCAGTGAGTCTGACAGTCGTGTCGGCAGCAATAACCTGGTGCTGGCCTGGACACAGTTGCGTAACGGCAAACAGGTCTCGGTATCCGGTGAAGGGGTCAAGCCCGCAACTTTCACGCTAGCCGGGGCTGCGAAGGTGCTGCCAGAGTTTGGCACACACGGCTGTGTGGCAAAGGCCTCACTCTGATTTGTACATGTTTTTACCGTCTGTTGCTGGTAATGAATGATGATATTCGTGCTCCGGCGATACGTTACTCTTAAAAGGAATTTGCTGTGAAAATCAAACAATGGTTGATACCCGCACTATTTTTACTGTCTGCTTCGGCGCTGGCCGAGCCAACTTCTCCAATAAAAGTGGAGACCAGTGATTATGTTCATCCTGCCGGAACACGCTACGCCACTGTAGTGGTCACCTCGCTGGATGACAGTGTGAAAGTTGAAAACATTGACGTTAATCGGGGCAACTGCCGCATCGACAACAAAAAGTTTATGTCCTCCGTTAACAAGGAAACCATTCTGCCGATCACTCTGCGCTACGGGCAGTCCGTCAAAGTGAATTTTTATAATGAGTGCGTGGCTTCGGAAGTGGTAGTCACCACCGACAGAGGGGCGTGGCGCTACACCTATAACTGAGTAGTCTCTCTGTTTCATCTCCCTCCATAAAAGACGTCACATCACCAACGGACTGCCGTCAGGCAGTCCGGAGCAAACCCTATGATTTTTCTGAAAATGCTAGTGACCGCTTTGGGTCAGGTTCTGACCTGGTACGGCGGTCAGCAAGCCCGACAATTTATTGAAATCCGCTTTCGTCAGGCCGGTCGCGATGACGACAGCATAGATGCAGCCAGAGAAGCAGCCACGCTGCTGGTGACCGCGCTGATAACTGCCCTGATGGCGCAGATATTACGGATCCTGGACAACTTCTGAGCCACCTTCTGCTGCAAGGATCACTGAACCTGCACATAGCCCCTGCCTCCTCACGGAGCAGGGGCTTCTGTTTTTATGCCCCAAAACCTAAGGAAATTATCATGAAATTAGCCAGCCGCTTTGGTGCGGTCAACCTGGTTCGCCGCGACCGTCCTCTAACCCATGATGAACTGGCGCATTACGTACCGAGTGTCTTTAGTGAAGAAAAGCATGAATCACGTAGCGACCGATACACCTACATCCCGACCATAACCCTTCTCGATAACCTGCAGCGAGAAGGCTTCCAGCCGTTCTTTGCCTGCCAGACTCGTGTGCGGGATCAGAGCAAGCGTGAACACACTAAACATATGCTGCGCCTGCGCCGCGAAGGCCAAATCACTGGCAAGCAAGTGCCGGAAATTATTCTGCTTAATAGCCATGACGGTTCCAGCTCATACCAGATGCTGCCGGGACTTTTTAGATCGGTTTGCCAAAATGGGCTGATTTGCGGTGAGAGCTTTGGTGAAGTGCGTGTTCCCCATAAGGGTAACGTGGTGGAGAAAGTCATTGAAGGGGCTTATGAGGTACTGGGGATATTTGACCGGGTTGAAGAGAAGCGAGATGCGATGCAGTCGCTGCTACTCCCCCCACCGGCCCAACTAGCAATGGCAAAAGCGGCATTAACCTATCGCTTTGGTGAAGAGCATCAGCCGGTGACGGAATCGCAGATCCTTATCCCGCGGCGCTGGCAGGATGAGAGTAATGACCTGTGGACCACTTATCAGCGCATTCAGGAGAACCTGATTAAAGGTGGACTGTCGGGACGAACGATGAAAGGTAAACGTGCTCAAACCCGCGCCGTCAAAGGTATTGACGGGGATGTAAAGCTCAATCGCGCTCTGTGGGTGATGGCCGAGAATATGCTGCAGCTTGCTTCGTGAGCCTTTCTATTATCCCTTCCCTAAGGTCTTGCCAATAAATCGGCGAGTCTTTTTGTTTTAAGGAGCAAATATGTCTGTATTCAATTTATCCCCGGTATTTCCTGCAAGAGAGCAACGCATCATTCGTCGGGCGTTACGACTGGTGGAGAAATATCAGCGTCAACCGAGTGAGTCATTTACTTCCACCAGCGTCACTAAAACCTGGCTGCAATTACAGATGGCTCATCAGGAGCGTGAAGTTTTTATGGTGTTGTATCTCGACAATCAGCACTGCCTGCTGGGATGCGAAACACTGTTTACCGGCACACTCAGCCAAACCGAAGTTCATCCCCGCGAAGTGGTTAAATTGGCACTGAAGCACAATGCTGCTGCAGTCATTCTGGCTCATAACCATCCGTCAGGTACGACAGAAATCAGTCAGCAGGATAAACATATCACTCAGCGGATAGTGAAAGCGTTAGCACTGGTAGAAGTGCGAGTGTTGGATCATTTGGTTGTTGGGAATGAAGTGGTTTCTTTTGCTGAGCAGGGGTTGCTTTAAACGGAGGTTTTCATGCCATTCACACTATCCCATGAATGGGGGCTACAAAGCGATATCACCCCACGATTTGGCGCAAGATTAGTTCAGGAAGGCAACCGGCTGCATTACCTGGCTGACAGGGCTGGTTTGATGGGAAGCTTTAGCCCAGAGCAGCTACAAAGCCTGGAAAATGCTTTCCCACTGTTTATAGAGCAGTTAGAAAATATGTTGCGTTCCGGTGAGCTAAATCCACAGCAGCAACATCAGATGACCATTCAGCTTACAGGTCTAACTTGTATAGCTGATACCCTTAGTAGCTGCGGCTACGTTTACCTCACTGTTTATCCCACCCAATAACGTCTTCTCTCTTCTTTTATCAGGACCCAAATTATGCACATTTCAACTGTACCGGCCACGGTGCCGGTTTCGTCACGCCTGTCGCCCGTACAGGTCTGGCAGCAACTGTTAACGTATCTGCTGGAACACCATTACGGCCTGACACTTAACGACACGCCATTTCACGACGACGAGGCCATCCAAGAGCATATTGAAGCTGGTATTACACTTGCTGATGCAGTGAATTTCCTGGTGGAACGCTATGAACTGGTACGCACTGACCGTAAGGGATTCACTTGGCAAGATCAAACACCATTCCTGACCGCCACCGATATTCTCAGAGCCAGGCGAGCTACCGGATTAATAAATACTTGATTTCTTCGAGCCCCATTCCTGATTTTTACATCTGAACTTCCCACCTTTTTTATTCATCGCATAATGCGCCTGCCACTCCCGGCAGGCGTGTTTGCTTTTATGGACGATTAACGATGCAAACAGAACACGACGTGTTGACGGAACACAATGAGCTCATTCTTTCGACCAGTATCGAACGTGTAGTCACTGGACGCGATTCCGCATTAAAACAGATAGAACAACTCATTGAGCAGCTTGATGCCATTTCAGGGTTAACCTCAGAAATTGGCGGTGGTACAGCGCAAGACTGGGCGATGAAGCCTGGGCACCGCTACGATAGTTGGCTGACTGAGAAGGCTGATAAAGCGATGCCTGCAGTCACCCGCAATATCGACAGTAGTATCTGGCGCGATTTGATGCTGAAATCAGGCATGATGGTCTTGATGGATGCACAGGCTCGCGACCAGTGGCACAAGAACCTGGAGGAGGGCGATCTTCCAGCTATCAGTGAGGCGAACATTCTCAGTACTTTTGAACAGTTACATCTGAACAAAATGGATGTCTTTGAGCGCGGGATCATTAATGTCTTCAAAGGCCTGTCGTGGGATTACAAAACCAATAGTCCCTGCAGATTTGGTAAGAAGATAATCATTAACAATTTGGTAATTCATAACCGCTGGGGTTTTAGCCTTAACTGGGGTTGGCGGAGGGATCAGTTGGCTGACTTAGAGCGAATGCTGTTTTTGCTGAGTGGTAAATCAATACCTGACAACCGTAGCGATATAACTACTCGGTTGATGGCGCATATTCGAGATAACCCGGATAAGGATGTTTATGAGGATGAGTTCTTCCGCGTTCGCTACTTTCAGAAGGGCACTGCGCACTTGACTTTTAAGCGCCTGGATTTGGTCGAGAGGATGAACGATATTATCGCTAAACACTACCCAGGAATGTTAGCGAAGTAATTTTGGAGAGTTTTGACGCCTACGGCTAACAAGCTTATGATCCAGCTTAATTTCTTTTCCTCATGAAGGGACGAGTATGGGCAACAGAATGTGGATGATCCGCGGTGACGGCGGTAAGCTCTATGACGATTTTCGCGATAAGCAAATTGTTGGCATTGGCTGGTCTCAGCTGGCTCCATTAGTCAAACCCGGCCTGTCCCGAGCCCAGTTACTCGCCTTATACCAGGAGGCAGATCCCTTAACAAAGCTGGGAACTGCGCGTTCTGGTGCATCGCAGGTCTGGCGTTTTGTGAATGAGATCCAAAAGGGTGATTGGGTTATTACCTATTCGCCAGCCAACCGTACTTATTTGCTAGGCAAAGTTACTTCAGACTTCCAATATCATCCTGAATGGGTGGAAGAGGGGATGGGTATCGCTCGGCAGGTTAAATGGAATACTCAAGAAATCGACCGCGATAGACTGTCTGTTGCTACCAAGAATACATTGGGTTCTACGCTGACGGTTTTCCAGCTTCCAGAGTATGCGTTAGAGGAGCTTTTGCAGGATAAGAAACCCACTATAGATGTCATTACTCAGAATCCAATTACTATGGATGAAGATGAAGGCACCCCTGATCTACTTCGTGATATGGAATCGTTGGCGCGTGAAGGCATCAAAGATCGAGTTAATGCACTCGAACCGAAAGAAATGGAGTATCTGGTAGCTGGCGTTTTACGCAGTATGGGGTATAAAACACAAGTATCTCCCGTGGGGCCAGATCGTGGGAAGGATATTATTGCCTCGCCAGATGGGTTTGGGTTTGAAAACCCGCGTATTGTGGTTGAGGTAAAACACCGTAAAGGACAGATGGGAAGCCCGGAGATTCGAAGTTTTATTGGTGGTCGTCATAAAGACGATCGCGGCCTTTACGTTAGCACTGGCGGTTTTACTAAGGATGCTCGCTATGAAGCCGATCGTTCGAATATCCCGCTGACTCTATGGACACTTGAAGATCTTGTCAGAACATTGATTGAAAACTATGAGCAAGTCGACATCGAGACCAAGATTTTAGTGCCCCTAAAGAAAACTTTCCTACCTGCCTGAATCTTGCTTTGATAGCCATATCGGTGTTCTACTGATATGGCTTTATACCCACTCACAATGTCTATTTTTTGTACGGATTTTAACTTGTGGGTACAAGTGTGGGTATGGTTGTTTATGCCAATTTATAAAATCTATTGATATCAGTATTTTGGGTGTTAAATTCGAGTCCGGCCTTCGCACCATCGGAACATCAATAGACGTCAACGAACGTCTTTTTTTTGTGCTTATAATCCAGAATTTGTCCATCATCCCTAATGCAGCACCTACACACGAAATGCATGCTCAGCCAGCGGTTCGGCCTCGCTTTTTTGGGGAATGGTCATCCTGATAAACTTCACTGTCTGACATACCCTGATGTTGTCGCCTAATGGCTCCGCGCGTTGTCTTACCACCAGGGGGCACTAGGTTTTTATTGTCTAAAATCAGGGATAAGGTCAAAGGCTGGATCTCCCAGCCTTTGACGGTCATCTCACTTTCTTGAAGATGAGCAGAATCAGAGGGACGCAAACAGCGAAACCAATGATAGAAGCTAAAGCCGAATCAGAGTGATTTTGCGATAGCTCCTTAACAAACCAGGTGCATTGAGAAGGTGTAAATGCTCCGCCTTGGCTCATTGTCTCTGAAAAGTTAAGAGCGAAGACCAGGTCGAAATAAAGCACGATAACGTAATACGCCAGACAGATCAGTGCGATACTCGCCCACCTGATCCAGAATTTCTTATTCATCATCGTAAGTACTTCCCAATGAACCGCCTACCGTACCACCTGAGTATGGGGATGTTGAGCCAGCAACTGCAGCGGAATCGGCAGCAGGTTGTTGAATTTTTGCACTCCCTCCCATGGGTTGAGGGCTTTTGTTCTCGGTGTTAGGGTACTGCTGTTTGAGTATATTCGTCATTTCGACAACAAGAATTGAGGTGTCACCTACACTCTTTGATTCAAGGTAACTTTGCAGTGATACCGGAATAGTAAAATCGTCTTCTATGTCGATTGGTAGCTGTGTTGTCGTGGATGTGTAACCGTGATCGAATAACTTTGAGCCAGCAAACTTGATCCCCTCAACTGAGTGGGTGGTACAGTTACTATCGGTCACATCATACTTATCAATTGTGCGGCCTCTTCGCTTTGTACCGTCTTGCATGTTTGGCGTTTGAATGGGGGTTACACCGCTATTCCAAAGGCTTTCGAAGAAGTTACGGGTTATTTTAGGATCTGCATCATCAATGCGGAAAGCGCGAGCACCCATTTCATAAAGTTCGTATCGGTAATACTTACGCGCATCTTCATCCTGGAAAAAATCTAAAATCCCATCCCCGGTGAAGGTACTTTTATCAGTGCGTCCATATCGTCCATAGGTGTAGAGGCAGATGCTGTTATTGTCATGCACCGAAACGAAAACATGACCTGCACTTGTCGTTTCAGTCCAGAGGTAAACGCCGTTCAGTAGCTGGTTATCTTTTGGCTTACAGATGTCAGCAAAGCTATTTTGTTTTTTCGCTACCTGTGCGTGCTGTTCTGGTTCTTTCTCCCCCGTGCTGAACAGAGTGTTTCCCCCGTTCTGGATAAAGTCGGGTACCTCTTTATAAGAAATGGTGGAACTGACCGAACCATCATCGTAACCAATAAACTCATAGGCATCAGGGGAAGCAATCAGGCGGTTAGTACCTATCGGACAGCCACATTCAACCACATCGTTTTCAAGACAAACTTGTTTGTTTTCAGTGAAAACGTTGAATGGCCTGGTCTGCCGGATAACTCCGAGAGTTTTGCATTGAGGGCAAAAAGATTCGGAATCAATAAGAGCAACAGGTCGGCCTTGGCAAAACACCGTCAGAGCACCGTTTTTTACCGTTCCCCCTGTGGTGGTTTTATCCCCAACGGTAATGACTTTTAGTTTTACAGACATAATTCCCTTTATCTATTATGGAAATAATCGCTGCGGTCATTTTAAAAACAATCACCACATGAGCAATAATTATTAGACTTAAGCTAAATGATGTTTTGTAACAACAAGTAAAGGGCGCGCGCTCCTCCCAATTATTTTATTCTTTATAGTCGTCTGAATAGGTATCATAATATATTCCACACGCTGATAATTGTACCCTAACTCATAGTACGGGAAGAGAGTGATAAATATTCCAGTGCCAAACACCCATAAATACAGTTTCACCCTAAATAAACAGCCAACAAAAAAGGCGCCTCTCAGCGCCTAATCTTACCCCTTCACCCCCGACTCCCTTTCCCCTCAATCACCTCAATAAACGTCCTAACCTGCCTCCGCTTCCGCACCGACAACTTCCCCACCACCCGCGCCGTCTCCAGCACCTCGTCAGCTTCATCTTCCACCGCCGTCAGTACCATACACCCCTTCATCACCCGCACCTCAACCTTCGTGCCGGTGGCAAACCCCGCCGCTTCCAGCCATTGCCCCTTCATCATCACCGCTGGAACGCGATGGTAATCTGGCGCGCGGCTCACATAACTCACGGTTAAATTCCGCTTATTTCCTTCGGCTACTTCTGGTTCAAACGAATCTACAATACAATCGGTATTAGTCATAGTTGCTATTCTCGTGAAATAGTAGGTGTGATTAGCGATGCGGGCGTGTTGGCGCACACCCGCATCGCGCAAAATAATACCTGTAAATATACCCAGTACAGAAAATAAAAGCCAGCCGAAAATAAAACGTAATAAACGCTATTAAATATAAAACCGGAAACCATTATTAATATTATCTATTAAAAACAGTCCCCGTATTAATAATAAAAATAGATAACCATAAAATCACGACATCACCATCGCCGCCTGAATATACCGCTGCGGCGACACCCCCAGCTTCTTCCTGAACATCGCAATAAACGCGCTCGCGCTGGCATAACCCAGCTCCTGCGCCAGCGTATTCACCGCCACGCCGCGCGCCAGATTACACACCGCTTCCAGCAGCCGAATCTGCTGCCGCCATTCGGAAAAACTCAGGTGCGTCTCTTCGCGGAACAGGCGTGCCAGCGTGCGTTCGCTGGCTCCGACCTTTTGCCCCCACCAGGCGAGGGTCGCGGTGTGATCCAACTCGCGGCACAGCGTATCGCAGATCTGGCGCACCCGGCGGTCGCTGGGGAGGATCACGTGGCACAGCGCGGCGGCGGGTAAACGCTGTAGCTCGTCGGTCAGCAGCGCCTGAAGCAGGGCCATCCGCTCTGGGGGAATGGCATCTTCAAGCCCGGCATCAATCAAGGTGTGGAGTAGGGGAGTGGCGGTCAGGCCGCGGCACTGATTACCAAACAGGCGGGAAGCCTGCGGGCTAAGGTACAGGTTCTGCGTCACCACGCGATCCACGGCCTGAAGCCCGTGCGGCAGCCCGCCGGGTAGCCAGATTGCGCGGCCGGGCGACAGCAGCCAGATATGCTGCGGGGTGACGATTTTCGCCACGCCGCTGAGCGGATAAATCAGCTGCCCCTGCTCGTGCTGGTGAACCGGCTCTTCGCTGCCCGGAGCGTATTTGAGCTGGCGCAGCCCTTCAATCGCGTGTGGAATGGTCATCTTCACCTGCCCTCTGTCTGATTCTCACCATTTATGCTTACTGCTGCGTTTAGAGACAACTTTTGTCCGGATGGCGACATCCTGATGGCCAGTAACGCCATTCTGCCATGGAAGGGCTTCTCTTTTAAACTTGAATAATTATCATTTCCATCCAATTCTAATAACAGTCGGAAATGCTATGAATCTGGTTGGCAAGTTTTTCAGGGATAAACCGTTGAAAGTACTGGCATGTACGATCATCGCAGGGTACAGCGGGCAAGCGTTCACTGCGGATAACGGTCACGATAGCACAAAAGAACAGACAATAGTGGTCACCGCCGCGGCACCGTCGCAGGGGCAGGATGATGAGAGTTCACTGGTGGCGCACAACGCGGCTGCCGGAACGAAATCCAGCCAGCCGATCAGCCGCACATCGCAAAGTATCGCCGTCGTTACACAGGCGCAAATCGCGGCGCAGGCGGCGAAAACCATTCCGGAGGCGCTGCGCTATGTCTCCGGCGTGGCATCGGAAAACGCCGGGCCGGATACCCGTTTCGACACTATCGTGGTGCGCGGTTTTGAAGCCGACGAATATCTCGATGGCCTGCGCCTGCCGCGCGAAGCCTGGTGGAGTCGTCCGGCGTGGGACCCGTTCCTGCTGTCGCGTATTGAGGTGGTGAAAGGCCCATCGTCGGTGCTGTACGGCCAAGCCAACCCGGGTGGGGTGGTCAATATGGTGAGCAAAACTCCGCAGGCCCAGCCTGGCGGGGAAGTGTATATGTCCACCGGCAACAACAACCTGTTTGGCACCGGCTTTGATGTCACCGGCCCGCTGACCGACGACAACACGCTGCTTGGCCGCGTAGCGGGGACCTTCTTCGATACCGAAACGCAGGTCGACCACACTCGCTATCAGCATTACGACATTGCGCCATCCTTCACCTGGCAGCCGAGCGATCGCACCAGCCTGACGGTGCTGGCGCAGTTGCGTAAAGATCCGGACAGCGGCTTCTACAACCAGATGCCCACCTCCGGCACGCTGACCTATAACCCGAACGGGCAGATCTCCAGTAAGTTCTACGGTGGCCAGCCTGGCTTTGACAGCTATGAGCGCAAGCAGGGCAGCATCGGCTATCAGTTCCGCCACGACTTTAACGACACGGTGACCTTCCGCCAGAACCTGCGCTATATCAGCAGCACCGGCGATTACCTGATGGTCTACCCGTGGGGCGTTCATGCGGATGCGCCGCTGATCGACCGCTACTCGATGAACCTGCAGGAGACCATGGTCAACTTCGCCGTGGATAACCAGGCGGAGTTCCATCTGCAAACCGGCCCGGTACAGCATACGCTGCTGGCCGGGATTGACCGGATGCATAGCTCGGTGCGCAGCCGCGCAGGCTACGGTGATGCGAGCCCGATCAACTACCTCAACCCGGATTACAGTACGCCGGTTAAAGTGCCAGCCTTCACCAGCAGCACCCACTCCACGCTCGATCAAACCGGGTTCTACCTGCAGGATCAGCTTGAATGGGCAAACTGGATAATGAATCTGGCCGGGCGTTACGATGCGGCGAAAACCAAGAGCACCAACCTGCTGACCGACGCGCGTACCGAAAGCAACGACTATGCGACCACCGGACGCGCCGGGCTGCTGTATCACTTCGATAACGGTTTAGCGCCGTACGTCAGCTACTCGACCTCGTTTGTGCCGAGCAGCACGACCGATTTTTATGGTCACGGCTTTAAGCCGACGGAAGGCAAGCAGACGGAAATGGGCCTGAAGTACGACCCGGTTGGGCTGGATGCGCTGTTTACGCTGGCGCTGTTTAACCTGCGGGAAACTAACGTGGCGACGCCGGATCCGGATCACGCCAACTACAGCGTGCAGACCGGTGAGATCCGATCGCGCGGGATCGAGCTGGATGGCAAGATCAATATCACCCCGGCCTGGTCTGTTCTGGCGTCCTACGCGTTGACCGATCCGGAAGTGATCAGCGCAAACGACGGCACCGAAGGTAAACATCCGGTTGGTATTGCGCGCAACAGCGCCAAGCTGTGGACGCAGTATGCGCTGAGTGGCCCGCTGGACGGTTTCTCCATCGGCGGCGGCGTGCGCTATGTCGGCAGCAGCTATGCCAACACCGACAACAGCCTGAAGGTACCGGCGGCCACGGTCTACGACGCGCGTCTGGGCTACGACTGGCGTGAATGGGGCGTTGCGCTGAACGCGGCGAACCTGACCAACAAAACCTACCTCGCCACCTGCCAGAACAACGGCTGTGAATACGCGATGAAACGTCAGCTGACGGCGACCGTTAGCTACAAGTGGTAACGATGCTCTCACGACGCACGTTATTAACCGCAGCACTGCTCGTTCCCGCGATGTCGTGGGCCGGGAGTGCTGCGGTCCCGCAGAAGCTGGCGGTGCTGGACTGGGGGCTGGCTGAGATGATCCTCGCGCTCGGTATTACGCCTGCTGGCGTCTCGGCGCCTGACTGGTATCGCAAACTGATCCCGCAGCCCGTGCTGCCTTCAACGGTGCAGGATTTAGGGCTGCTGTTCCAGCCGAACCTCGAAACGCTGTACGCCTTAAAGCCTGACCGCATTGTGATAACCCCTCAACATACGTTGCTGAAGCCCGCGCTGGAAAAAATCGCGCCGACGCTGACGCTGCCAACCCATGGGCTTGCCTCCTTTATCGACGCCACGCGCCAGCTTGGTGATGTTTTCGGACGAGAAACGCAGGCGCAGGTGTTGCTCAACAATCTGCAATCGCAACTAGCCCGCGTGCGCAAGGTTGCCCAGACGGTGCGGCAACCGGTGTTCTGCGCCACGCCTGTTGATGCGCTGCATCTGCGGCTCTACACCCCGGGAAGTTTGCCTGGCGATGTGCTGGCCGCCTGCGGCCTGCGTCATGCCTGGCAGGGGAGCCGTGGGGCGGAAGGGACGGTGCTGGTGGAGTTGACCAGCATTGCCACGGTGAACGCCCGGCTTATCCTGCTGGTCGATGACGACAAGCGTGATGCCGTTGCCCGCTGGCGGCAGAGCGCGCTGTGGCAGCGCCTGCCGGTGACGTCGCGGTATCCGATAGCAGTGATTGAACAGCCGATTAGCGATACCGGTGCGCTGATCACCGCCGGGCGCTTCGCCGATATCCTCTATCCCTTTGTTGCGGGGTGGCGCGATGCATGAACCCTATTCCCGCTGTCTCTCATGGGGGCTCATCACGCTGCTGTGGCTGGCGGCGCTGTTGCTCGCCGGTAGCGACGTGCTACGCGAAGGTGGCCTGTGCGCACTGCTGTATGCCAATAACCTCCAACCTACGGCGATTATTCTGCACAGCATGTGGCTGCCACGGCAGGGTATGGCGATTGTCGGCGGGGCGACGCTCGGGCTCTGCGGCTGGTTGATGCAGCGGGCGCTGCGCAATCCGCTGGCGGAGCCGATTACGCTTGGGATGACTTCCGGCGCGACGCTGGCGCTGGGGCTAGCATCGCTCTGGTTTCCACTACTCCTGACCGAAGCCAAAATGGCGGTGGTGGTCGTGGGAGAACTGGCCGCGCTGCTGCTGGTGCTGGCGCTGAGCTGGCGGCAGCGGCTCTCGCCTTTAGTGATGATCCAGGCCGGGATGATGATCAACCTGTGGTGCGGCGCGCTGACGATGCTTATTGCCATCATCAATGACCGTTTTCTGTTGACCGTGTTGATGTGGGGCGGCGGTTCGCTGGCGCAGGAGGATAGCCATCTGCTGATGTCGCTGCTGCCCTGGCTGGCGCTTTGCCTGCTGGCGTTGGCTTTTTTGTGGCGACCGCTGGAGCTGCTGCAACTGCCGGAAACCATGGTCAGTAGCCTGGGGGCCTCGCCGCTGAAAATTCGCAGTGCGGCGGTGCTGCTGGCGCTGGTGATGAGCGCGCTGGTGGTCAATGCCGTCGGCGTGATTGGTTTTATCGGCCTGGCCGCGCCGCATCTTGCCCGCTTTGGCGGTGCGCGCACGTCGCGCCAACTGATACTGCACAGTGCGCTCACCGGGGCGGGGCTGCTGTGGTTTACCGACCTCTGCGTGTCCCGGGTGTCGCTATTGAACGGTCAGTTGCTGCCGGTGGGTATGTTGACTGCACTGACCGGCGGGCCGCTGTTGATCCTGCTGGCGCGTCATGCCCGACAACCTGTTCCGGATACTTCCCCGTCGCCACTGACGGCGGATGCCTCAACCCACCGCTGGGTGCCGTGGCTCGCCGCTGCCGTACTGCTTATCGCCATTGTGGTTTCACTCTGTCTTGGGCTGGGCCTCGGCCACTGGCATTGGGCAAGCCATGAGGAGCTGACGCAGTTGCTGCCGCTCAGGGTGCCTCGCTTGCTGGCCGCCATCAGCGCCGGGGCGCTGTTAGCGGGCGCGGGGGTACTGATGCAACGCGTAAGCGGCAACCCGCTGGCGAGCCCTGAAGTGCTGGGCATCGGCGGCGGCGCGGCGATGGGCGTCACCGTCTATATCCTGCTGTTTCCCACTCAGGGCAGCGCCTTTCTTCTATTAAGCAGCCTGGCGGGGGCGCTGATCAGCTTGTTACTGACGATGTGGAATAGCCGACGCAGCGCGTTTAATCCTCAGCACGTGTTGCTTAACGGGCTGGCGCTGAATGCGTTATGCCAGGCGGCCGTGAGCATCGTGATGCTCAATAACCTCTCCGCCAGCGCGGTGCTGCTGCCGCTGATGACCGGCAGTACCTACTACATCAGCGCCTCTCTGGCGCAGGTGCTGTTTATCGCCACGCTGGTGCTGCTGGTCATCACCCCGCTGTTTCGTCGTTGGCTGGTACTGCTGCCGATGGGCAGCGTGGCCGGTTCGCTAGGCGTCTCGCTGCCGCGTGCCCGCTTCAGTGTGCTAGCGCTGGCGGCGCTGATGACTGGGCTTGCCACCTTATTAGTGGGGCCGGTGTCGTTTATCGGGCTTCTGGGCCCGCATCTGGCGCGCCGGGTTGGCGTGAAGGGCGTATTGGCGCAGCTCTACACCGCGGTGCTGCTTTCCGCCTGCATCATGACCGTTGCCGATTGGCTGGGACGCAATGCGCTCTATCCGCGCCAGCTGCCGGTGGGGCTGGTGGCATCGCTCATCGGCGTGCCGCTGCTGGTCTGGCCGTTGATTCGTGGCAGAAATAGGCCGTCATCTCATCAGACGTAATAAAGAAGCAAACTATAAAAAAGGAATGAGCATGTCGTTGTTGTTGATGTTGTTTCGGATGGTCGGCGGCTGGCTACTGCTGGCCGTGGTTGCCGGGCTGATTAGCGGGCTGAGCAATGCGTCGCTGTTGGCGATGATTAACCACAGCCTGAATCTGCCGCCAGCGCACGGCTGGCTGGCACCGGGAATACAGTTTGCGCTGCTGGCGTGCTTGATGCTGGCAACCCGCGTTATCTCACAAACCACCTTTATGTATCTTGGGCAGAAGGTAAAGGCGCGGCTGCGTAGTGAGCTGACGCATCGGGTGAGTGAAACCCGCTGGCTGCAGCTGGAGCGTTCTGGAATGGCGCGGACTATCTCGGTGCTGACGCAGGATCTCGATACGCTGGTGGTCTTTTTCGTCAACCTGCCGAATCTCTTCATCTATAGCGCGGTGATCCTCGGGTGTCTGATTTACCTGGCGACGCTCTCTTTTAGCGTGCTGGGGCTGGCGATGCTGGCTATTGTGCTCGGTACGCTGGGATATCAGGCGGCACACGGGCGCGCGCTTGGGCTGTTGCGACAATCCCGGCGACGGGAAGATACATTGATTCAACAGTGCAAAACGTTGTTCGACGGCGGGCGCGAATATCGGCTTAACGCCGCGCGTCGGCGGCATTTTGTGGATGGCGAACTGGCGGAGAATATTGAGGCGGTGCGTCGGGAGCGGACGCGGGGCTACATCCTGTATGGTCTGGCGACGAGCTGGGGCAGCATTCTGTTCTTTGTGTTTATCGGCCTGGTACTGTTTGGCCTGCGCGAAGCGCTAACGCTGCAACCGGCGGCGATTACCGGCTACGTGATGATCTTCCTTTATATGATTGTGCCCGTCGAAGGTGTGCTGTCGTCGCTACCGACGATCGCCAGCGCGCGGGTGGCGGTGCAGCGGGTACAGCAACTTCAGGGAGCGCTACCGCCGGAGCAGGCGCAGCGTCCGTTGCCAGAGGGGCTATTCACCTCGTTGGCGCTGGAGCAGGTGAGCTATCAGTATCAGGGGGAAGATGGTGAACGCTTTACCCTGGGGCCACTCGACCTGACGTTTAATCCTGGCGAGCTGGTTTTTATCGTCGGCGGCAACGGCAGCGGGAAAACGACGCTGGCGAATCTGCTGGTGGGGATCTATCCGCCCGATAGCGGAACGCTGCGCTTAAACGGCCAGCGGGTTACCGATGACCAACAGGAGGCATATCGGCAATGCTTCTCGGTGGTGTTCAATGATTTCTTCCTTTTCGATAACGTGGCGTTTGTGCATGAGCGCACGGCGGAACAGGTGGGGGAGTTACTCGAACGGCTGAAGCTCAGCCATAAGGTCCGTTTTGCCGATGGGCGATTCTCGACGACGGCGCTCTCGCAAGGGCAGCGCAAACGGCTGGCTTTGTTGCAGGCCTGGCTGGAAGCGCGGCCAATCTACCTGTTCGATGAGTGGGCTGCCGATCAGGACCCGGAATTCAAAGCGGTATTTTACCAGGAAATCCTGCCGGCGCTGAAGGCTGAGGGGAAAACCATTATCGCTGTTACCCATGACGATCGCTATTTCCACCTTGCGGACCGGATTATCAAGCTCGAGTCAGGGCGTATTGTCGAATAGTGGTGGCTGAGATAAGCCATTTTCCCTCTATATAAAGAAGGGGGGATACGCGGAGATCATATGAATAGATGAATTTTGTGGATAACTCTGTGTGTAAATGGGTATAAGGCGGGGTTCTGCTGGGGATTGCAGCAGTCAGTCATTTTTCTGCAATTTAAGGGTTGCGGCCCTGAAGAAACTCCCTATAATGCGGCCCCACTGAGACGGAACAACGGCAAACAAGCCGCCGGGTCAGCGAGGTTCTCCTGAGAATCTCAACAGAGAAAAGCGAAATTAAACGCTTGACTCTGAAAGAGGAAAGCGTAATATACGCCACCTCGCAACAGTGAGCGAAAGCCGTGTTGCACTGCTC